>NZ_JHXH01000007.1 GCF_000621805.1 Ruminococcus sp. FC2018
CTTTGTAGGACGGCCTGTCGACTTGCGTCCTCGGCGTTCAACATAAAAACCTTCTTTGCCTTCTTCAAGATAGATGCGCTCCCAGTCTGAGACTCTATTATGATTACTCACATCGAATTCCCGTGCTGCTTCCCTGTGGCTCAACTTTTCTTTGTGCATCGTTTCAACAACCTTGATTTTGAATTCCGGTGTGTATCTCTTATTTGGTATTCCTTTAGGCATAAAAATGCCCCCTTCCGTTAGATTTCTAATTGGTATATTTTTATTATACCACATTGTCTAACAAAAGGGGAGCATTTCAAGATCCGGTCTGCATAAACCTTATTGTGTCAGAGTACGCCGGCTATGTAAAGCAGGAACAGCAGCAATATTACCAGGAAGAGAATAAATACGAATTTGATCATCGCAACGCTTCTCTTCTTTTCCTTAGCCTTGTGGCTCTGATACTCGTAAACAGCATCCTGCTTGAACTGCTGAGTAAACTTTGTGGGAGAGATAGGATTGAGCATATCGTCAATGTTTATGCCCTTGTACTTTTCAGCCATGATCTTCTTGGGGTCTGTCTCGTTAGGATCAAGCTCATAGAATGAGTTGGAAGTAAGAAGCTTCTTGTCCATCTTCTTCTCATTTATAGCATCCATTTCAAGCGCAGGTTCTGTGCCTGCAACACCAAGAGCATCACCGTTATCGTAGATGTGGGAGGTGTCAACGCCCTTCATTGTCTCCGCTCTGTTGGAACGAAGCATCTTGATAAGTGCATTTGTGTAGAGGTTCTCTTCCTCTTCCTCTTCTTCCTCAACATCGATCTGTGGTTCTTCAACCTGATCTACCAGATCAGCAAGCGATCTGCTGCCCTTCTTGAAGCTTCCCTTTGGAACAGTAACAGAACCGGGCTCCACAGCAGGGAGAGTTCTCTTTTTTACAACAGGAACAGGCTGCGAAAGAACAGGTGTCTGATCTGCGCTTGTAAGAGAGCTTGAAGCTGGAGTGCCTGCACTCTTTGGAGGTATCTTGACTCTCTGTCTTCTTGTAGGAATGAGCATATCTCCGTCGTCGTCCACTGCAGGTGCAGCTTGCTTGATTTGTGACGGAGGAGGAGCGACCGGCTTCGGAGCAGCAGAAGGCGGCGTAAGAGGTACCTGTTCTGCCTGTTCCTGCGGCTGATCCACTGCAGGTTCTTCACTTTTTGGAACGATATTAGCAGCAGGTCTCAGCGGCTGCTTCGGCGGGATAGGCTTGATCTTTTCAAGCTGATCTGCTTCCGGAGGAGCAGGCTCAGTGTGATCCGGCTCAGGAGGAATAATATCGCTCATATCTGCCGGTGCCTTGTCGCCGATAATATATGCTGCGGAAATGGAGGATGTGCTTGTATCGAAGCTGTTGGACTCAACTGCCTCTGTGTCGGTCTTGAAGCTGACCATCTGCCCCTGAGCAACATCGAAATACTCCTCACCGTCTTTAACAGCTATCTTCAGAAGAGGAGGCTGCTCACCGGGCTTTGGAAGATTAGCCTGAGGAATCTCAACGAACTCAAATTCTTCGTCAACGTCAACTCCTGCGATCTTAAGTATCTCCGTTGCGGTGGAGCATCTCATGGAGCCTCTTACCATTTCCTTGATAGGAAGCAGAATGATGTCGCAGAATGTTGCGTAAAGGGTCCTGAGCGTAGAAACCTTGTCTCCGGGCATATTCTCCGGGAAACGGTGGTCAAAAAGCTTTCCCCACTGATCGGGAGTTGAGATGATCATGCTGTCGATGTGCTTGCAAAGAAGTATCCACAGCTCATGCTCCTCAAAGCTCCTGTCGTTGGTTATAAGCCACATATAGCATCTCAGAAAACAGTCGTAGCAGGTAATATCACGAAGGTTGAGCATGATGTCGTCAACGTTCAGCGGCGCAGAGAACTGCTCGCTTGAATAAGCAAAGCATCTGTAACCGTTGCTGGCGATCTTTGCATAGGCTGTTTTAAGATCACCCACGCCTCTTTCAAAAGGCGGAAGTGAACCGTCAAAATCAAAATCAGTCTTATACTGGCTTATAGTGCCACCTTCAGCCATAGAGATGAGCTTGTCGTACAGCTCTGTGATCTTCTCCGCAGGAGTATCAACAGCTGTTCCAAGCACTCTAAATGGGTTAAAGGTGAAAAGCTCTGTAGCGGTTACTCCAAGTTTCAAGTTCGGCACCCAAAAGCCCTCCTTTTTCTTTCGTAATTACTTCATTTACCGCTGTATATCCCGAGTTTTATGCAGATGAGGCATTCACCTGTCAGCCAAATTTAAAATTTCAAAAATTTAAAAAAAGGCATAATTTGCTCAAAAGAATACAACTTTATGTTATTATAACAAATTCTTTTCGTTCATATATCAACAAAATAATAACATTATATGTCTAAAAGGTGAATGTGTAACGTAATGCACAAAAAACTACCTGAAAATTATACGGTCTGTTATCACTAAAGTATTTGCAATTTCATGCGAAATATAGTATAATGTAATAGAATAAATGCGTATATGTGGATATTGTTTGCTTATTGCGCTCACAATATATAGTTATTTCCGACCTCTCCGGGTCGATATGCAGACGTGTTTTTTCAAATATGCTCCCCAAATCATAATCGGAGGTAAAATATATGGGATTATTCGGAAAGAAGAAAGAGGAAATAAAATCGCCGTCCGCACCTGTGAACAAGGTCAATGCCGACGACATCTGGAATGCACCGATAAAGAAAAAAGAGACCGTTTCCATAAAGGAATCAAAATATGACGATGCAAGGGAAGAAGTGGTTGACGGCGTAACGCCTGTTGACCCTGAGGTCCTTAAAAAGAATATGGCCGAGCTTGATAAGTTTGTTGAGGAGCGTGATGCACGTCCCGCAGTTACTTATCATGACTTTGATACCGACCCTGTGCATCAGGACGAGGTAACAAAGGCTCAGGAGGGCTTTGAAAAGGACTATGCTATTTCTCATAAGGCGTTTGTGGATTCACATAAGGAAGACATATCCGTGGCTAATCTTGAGGAGATCGACGATAAACTCAAGGTGATGATCGAGGAGCATAACAATAAGCTCCATGAGCTTGAAACTATGGACTATGATTTCAAGACCGTATCTGACAGCGAGGTGCAGGAGAAAATGGCTGATCTGCCGTATGCCCTCAAAGAGGAGGAGTACGAGCATTATAAAGACATCAAGGGTGTCAGCGTGTCTCAGGACGAGGTGGATAAGCTTGGTTCCATCGACCATAGCAACGATCCCGATGAGATTGGCGAGGTGACCGCTGAACAGCTGGCTCAGGCCACCGACGAATTTGAGAGAAGCCGCCGGGATAAGAAATAAGCACATTTTAATTTTAGGAGAGACTTAAATTGGAGATCAATACCGATAACGCAATAGTAAAGTTTTCAGCTAAAGGAAAGCCGTTCCCTTATGATAAGCTTTTTTATGAAACAGTGAATAAATACATCCTGGAGTATAAGAACGCACGCCTTGATAAGCTCACCGAGAAGGACGCTTCCATTTGTCTTGCAAGGATAATCAGAAAAATGGAGGTCAATGACGTTCCCGTACAGCAGTTTTTCAAGCAGGAGCTTGACAGCTGGATTGATGAGTCCAACTATCAGCGTGTGCTGAAGCTGGTGGATCTTATGGCAAAGGATATTTTCTGCTGCTTTGATAAGAACAGAGACCTGCCTAACGGCGACTTCTGCCGCACCGACAGGATCTACTGTGTAAACAATGACGGCGAAAGGGACTATATCGTGTGCAACGATATGCATAAACAGGGTATGTTCAAGAAAGTCCCCACAGCATACACATTGTACTTCAACGAGCTTATGGAGCGTAATAAGCGTGGAATGCTGCCTAAGTCAAAATAAATCACCCTTTAAGGAGTAATAATATGGTTGTAATCGAAATGGAAAACGGCAAAAAGATCAGGATCGAGCTTTATCCCGATAAAGCCCCTATAACCGTTGCAAACTTTGAAAAACTGGTGAATGAAGGCTTCTATAACGGACTGACCTTCCATAGAGTCATCAGCGGCTTTATGATCCAGGGCGGAGACCCTCTGGGCAATGGCACAGGCGGCTCAAAGGAAAAGATAAAGGGCGAGTTTGCATCAAACGGTGTACCAAACGATATAAAGCACGTCCGTGGCGTTTTGTCCATGGCAAGATCCATGAACCCCAACTCTGCAAGCTCTCAGTTCTTTATCATGCATAAGGACGCTCCTCACCTTGACGGTCAGTATGCCGCATTCGGAAAGGTAGTGGATGGCATTGAGGTAGTTGACGAGATCGCAGCCGTTGATACCGATTTTCGTGATAAGCCTGTGATCCCACAGGTCATGAAGTCTGTGACCATTGAATAAACAAACAGCCTGTCCTCTGTGAGATGTTCTTTCAGAGGATTTGTCATGCAATAAAAATACGATTGGATAATAGTATGAAGCTTTTGAAAAATCTTATTGCTATTACAGCAGCCGCTGCGTGTATCTTTTCCGTGAGCATTTGCTGCTTTGCCGAGCCCGATGAAAAAGATGAGGGCAGGGATGATGAAAACTATGTTATAACTACCACCACAGGAACCTCTGCCAAGGGCAAGGACGTTGTCTGGACACAGGTTACCGAAAAGAAACAGGTCAACGGGCTGGATAACGACGCCGTGCAGGTCAGTGTGAATGTTACCGCCGTTGAGGGCAAAAAGTTTACCGCCGTTATCGACGTTCAAAGTCCTAAGCACAGCATAACTTATGCCGAAGGTTCTGTGGGATACGAAAAGACCGCTTTCAAACTTGTTTCCGCCTCTGTTTCCGAAAAAGCAGGAGGCAGCCTTGAGGATACAAAGGAAGAGGGAAAGTACAGCTTTAAGTATTCAAACCCACAGGGAAGCAGCTATAAAGGCGAGTATATCGTAATGGAGTTTGAAACACTCAGCGAGGAGAAAAAGGACGATGTGCTTTTTCTTACCGTAAACTATATACTTGATGAGCAGAGCAACGCTGTAAGCTTCAATAAAACCGACGGCATGGTCAAGCTTACCGAAACTCCCGACGTTTCATCGGATGTGAAAACTATCCGACTTTCTACCAACGCCGAGCCGTATACCTTTGAGCAGCTTGGATTTAAAGACATTATCAACTGCGAGATAGAGGATTCCCAGGTCGCTAAGTATGCCGACAACGGTATAGTTGCCATGATGCCGGGAAAGGTGCAGGGCAAGCTTATAAATAAAGATTACAGCATACAGAAGATAACCATAGAGGTCTTCCGTTCCGACGGGGATACCGGTGAAAATGCGCCGGCGGACACCGAGGACGGTAAGAGCGATGATAAAAAGCAGATGCCTGCCAAAAAGAGCGTTAATCTGGGAGTACCTGTCCTGCTTATAGTTTTCGGAGCGTTTGCTTATTACCTTACACTGCGCAGAATGAAGATCCAGAGGATCCATTCGCCACGCCAGACACCGCCGAGAGGGGCTTATGATCCAAGAGCATATGCTCGTCCGCAGCGACCTGCGCCTTACCGTAGAGCGCAGAATAACAGCTACCAACGCCGCAGACCTGCATCGCCTCCTTCGAGGAATGTTCCCAGAGACAATAACAGACCTCCGTACGATTATTATTGATCACAAATAGCTCTCCCGTTTATAAGCGGGGGAGCTTTTTTATAAAAATCAATCAATGTACTTTACAAATTATTTCTTTTGTGTTATAATAATGTGTATAATCTGTACAATAAATATAGACTTATTGGAAGTGAGGTGACTGCTATGGATTGGATAGAGGCGGAAATAGCCACATCTACAACGGGTATCGAGGCTGTGACAGGACGTCTGCTGGAGCTGGGGATAGACGGCTTTGTTATAAAGGACCCCGGGGATTTTCAGGCGTTCCTTGACGATAAGGAGGGCAACTGGGACTATATCGACGACGACCTTATGGGCTTGAAGGACTGCGAAACAACGGTCACAGTCTACCTTGAAAACAACAGCAGCGCACCGGAAATGATAAGCGCAATACGGTCTGAGCTTGATGTGCTCAAGTCTCTTGGAGAGGATATGGGAAGGCTGGAGCTTGAGCTGAAAAATATCCGTGAGCAGGACTGGGCAAACAACTGGAAAAAGTATTTCAAACCTCTTTGTGTAGGCGAGAAGCTGCTTATTAAACCCAGCTGGGAAACTGTGGCGGAAGACGAAAAAAGAAAGATAGTGGAGATTGATCCTGCCGCATCTTTCGGCACCGGTCAGCACCATACCACGCAGCTTTGCCTTGAACTTCTGGAAAAGAATATCACCGACGGGTGTTCGCTGCTTGATCTTGGCTGCGGAAGCGGTATACTTTCCATAGCCGCCATGGTTATGGGCGCAGGCAGTGCCGCTGCGGTGGATATTGACGAAAACTCAGTGAGGATAGCCGCAGAGAACGCAGGGAAAAACAATATCGCACCTGACAAGTATAAAACCTTTGCAGGCAATATTGTTACCGATAAAGCCCTTGTTGAAAGCATAGGAACGGGCTACGACGTGGTATGCGCCAATATCGTCGCAGACGTGCTCGTGGCGATGAGCGGTCTGTTTGGAAGGTTCCTGAAGCATGGCGGAAAGCTTGTCGTTTCGGGCATTATTGATTCCCGTAAAGATGAGGTGCTTGACAGGATAACCTCGCAGGGATTTGAGCTTATCGAGGAGAAAAATAGGGACGACTGGAACGCAGCGTCCTTTGTATACAGATAAAAAAGAAAGGATGAAACAAATATGCAGCTTTTATTTTTGGTAATTAAGAGGGTGGAGCTTGTAGACGAAATAATGATAGCTCTTGCCCAGGCAGGTGTCAGAGGCGGCACAAGCATTGATAGCGTTGGAATGGCAAAATCCATAAGCGGTGCTGAAAATCTGGCAACTATCGGTCTGCTCAGCTCTATACTCAAAGGTGTGGACCCAACGCAGAAAGGCAAAACAGTCTTTGTTGTGGTCGACGATGAGCAGGTACAGTCCGCTATCGCAGCTATCAAAAGCGTAACGGGCGAACTTACACAGCCCAATGCAGGCGTACTTTTCACGGTACCTATAACCTATGCTGAGGGTATAAACTAATAATTTGCAAAAGAAAAGACTGCTGCGCTGTGCAACAGTCTTTTTTGTTTGTCTTTAGTACTGAGCCGCAGTGGTGACCTTTGCCGTTTCAAAAAACTGGTTCCATGCGTAGCCGGTAACATTGTTATATTTTATAAGATACCAGCCGTTTTCGTCTTTGATAAGGTCTACAACAGCGCCGGTAGGTATTGTGCCGATGTCACCTGATTTTGAGTTTGGCTTAGGGTGGACAAGTACAGCCGATATGCACTTTATACGCTGTATAGCAGCAGCCCCTCCGCCTTCACCGGTTTCGGTTTTGCTGTCAACATTGTACCTTACCCGCTCCTTGGTGGTCTTAGCCTGATGCTCAACACCGGTTGTGGTGGCAACAGTAGTACCTGTTGGAAGGGTGACGGTTATCGTTCCTGTCTTAGCCGATACGTTCGCATCGTGAAGAAAAAGCACCTTTGCAAAAAACAGAATTACCAGCATTACAAGCGCAAGAGCCACAAGCATACCGATTATTCCCTTGGTGGTCTGGGAGAGCAGAGGAGCCTTCTCGGCGTAATCAGCATCAGCCTGTGCCAGCCCGTCATGGAAATGCCTTCCCGCATCTCTTGCGTTTCTTCTGCGCTGAGCAAAATCACCTGCTCTGTCGCTTCCGCCTGCCGAGTCAAGGTTTTTATCTATATCCTTTTGATAATTAGGATTGTCTGACATTTTTTTCTTCCTCTCATAGGGTTTTGTTCATATACATAATTATTATACTTTTTTCCGCACTTTTTGTCAAGCCTAAAAACGGATATTTTATCCCGCTTTTGGAGTTTTGTCCTTTGATCGTCAAGTTAGTCAATATAGGAGAAATAAAGCAGGCGTAAGTTGTATTTATCGCAGAAAAATAAAAAATCGTGCCGATCTGCTTGAAAAATAATCTGTATATGTTATAATAAATAAGAAAGACCTGTAAAATAAAATGAAGGATAAAAGGTGAAGAATATGAATATTGCAGTTGCACAGTCCGGCGGTCCCACCAGCGCAATAAACGCCTCCCTTGCAGGCGTGGTAAAAGAGGCACTCAGACACCCTGAGATAGAGAACATCTATGGTTCGCTCAACGGTATTGAGGGAGTTCTGTCCCGGAGAATGGTGGACCTTAAAGAGGCTCTGTCCGCCCCTGAAGATATGGAGCTGCTGAGAGTGACCCCTTCAACGGCACTGGGTTCCTGCCGTTATAAGCTTCCCGATGCAGACAGCGGAAGCGACGTGTATAAGAAGATAGAGGACTGCTTTGAGGAGTATAGTATCGGTGCATTTTTCTACATAGGCGGCAACGATTCCATGGATACCGCCGCAAAGCTTTCCGATTATTTCAAGTCCAGGGGGATAAAGATAAAGGTCGTTGGGGTGCCAAAGACAATAGACAATGACCTGCCGGGTACAGACCATACCCCGGGCTTTGGAAGCGCAGCAAAATATGTTGCAGCCACAATGTCGGAGATAATCTGTGACAGCACCGTTTATGCCCTTGAATCTGTTACCATAGTTGAGATAATGGGCAGACACGCAGGCTGGCTCACCGCATCTTCCTGCGTTCTCAGAGCAGCAGGAGAGTGTGCGCCCCACCTTATCTACCTGCCCGAGTGCAAGTTTTCCGCACAGGGCTTTATCGAGGATATAAAACAGCAGCAGAAAAAACATAAAGCGGTCATCGTCGCCGTTTCCGAGGGTGTACAGTTAGAGGACAGCAAGTGCCTGCGCAATGATAA
Source organism: Ruminococcus sp. FC2018 (assembly GCF_000621805.1). Taxonomy (GTDB): domain Bacteria; phylum Bacillota; class Clostridia; order Oscillospirales; family Ruminococcaceae; genus Hominimerdicola. The sequence goes on from NZ_JHXH01000007.1 coordinate 8,842, forward strand.
GCTGGATGTTTTCGGTCACCAGCAGCTTTCAGGTATAGGCAAGACACTTGAGGAGCTTGTGAGGGACAAGATCGGCTGTAAAGTACGCTCGATAGAGCTTAATGTAATGCAAAGATGCTCGGCGCATATCTGCTCCAAAACGGATATAGACGAGGCAGAGACTATCGGAATGGAAGCCGTAAAGGCAGCCATTGTGGGCAACAGCGGCATAATGATGGTCTTCAAGAGAGTATCCGATCAGCCGTATGCTGTTGAAATAGGCTGTATTGATGCCCACGATACAGCTAATAAGGAGCAGTTTTTCCCGGAAAAGTGGATCAGCGAAAGCCACAATAATGTCACCGACGATGCTGTAAACTATTTTCTTCCGCTTATCCAAGGCGAGATCCCCGTACCTATGAAAAACGGTATGCCCGTGCATTTCAGGATCAAATAAGCAAATGGCTTACTGTACAATAAAACGTACAGCAAGCCATTTTTGAGAGGTCATAATATGGGAAAGAAACTTGTTTTTCTTGATATCGACGGAACGCTTGTGGATAAGCTTGAAACGATACATCCGTCAACGATAAAAGCTTTGGAGCTTGCAAGAAAAAACGGCCACAGATTGTTTATAAGCTCCGGCAGGTATAAGGGGATCGTGCCTCGCTGCCTTGCCCCGCTGCATATTGATGACGGCGTATTTGCTGCGGGCGCAAACGTCTTTTGCGGCGGGGAAGTGATCTTCAACAGCACATTTGAGCCCGGTGCTTATGACAGAATAATTGACGTGCTGATAAAACACCGTGCCATGATAGTCGCTGAAACGCTGGAAAGCGAAATGCTCTTTGGCGAGAACTGGCGCAGCGAGTTTGAGGGAATGAAACAGTGGATACTCAGCCTTGGCGGAAGCTTTGTCCGCCGTGCTCCGAAAGGTCTTTCCACCGTGGGCAAATTCGTGTACAAATCAGCCGACTGTTCAAATGAGCAGCTTCGCAGTGAGCTTGCTGATATCTGTAATGTCATAACCCTTAGTTACCCTGATTCTTCCACCGGCGGCGAGATAATGCAGCCCGGTGTCAATAAGTCTGTGGGAATACAAAAGGTGCTTGAATATTACGGCGCTGATATTTCGGACACTATTGCTGTGGGTGACGGGGCGAATGATATTGAGATGCTTGAATTCTGCGCTGTGGGAGCTGCTATGGGCAACGCTTCCGAAATTGTAAAAGCTCACGCCGATATAGTAACCGACAGGATCGAAAACGACGGACTGTACAAGGCTTTTGAGCTTTGCGGACTGATATGAAAACAGGGAGAACCGTTTGTGAGTTCTCCCTGTTTCTTTACTTATCAAAGCTTGGGTTGAATGCGTAGAAGTTCTTAGAATCAAGCATCTCCTGAACCATTCGCTGTGCCTCACCGAAGCGCTGGAAATGCACGATCTCCCTTGCACGCAGGAACTTGATCGGGTCACGTACATCCGGATCGTCTGCAAGACGCAGAATGTTGTCGTAGGTCACTCTTGCTTTCTGCTCTGCGGCAAGGTCTTCGTTGAGGTCTGCAATAGCGTCGCCTGTGCTCTGGAAGGTCGCCGCCGTGAAAGGCACGCCCGAGGCTGCGATAGGATAAACCCCTGTGGTGTGGTCCACAAAGTAAACGTCAAAGCCGCTTTCCTTGATCTCCTTCATGGACAGGTTTCTCGTCAGCTGGTAGAGGATAGTGCCTATCATCTCCATGTGGGAAAGCTCCTCGGTACCGATGTCCGAAAGCACTGCCTGTACCTCACGGCAGGGCGCAGAGTACCTCTGATTGAGGTAACGCAGAGCAGCACCCAGCTCACCGTCCGGACCGCCCAGCTGGCTGACAATTACCTTTGCAAGGGCAGGGTTAGGGTTCTTGATGTTTACAGGATACTGTAATTTCTTTTCATATTGCCACATCAGCTTTCACCCCTTTCCCATGGGAACGGAGTGGTTACCCAGCCCCACTTTTCCTCGGTGCTTGACTGTTCAGCCCTTATTGGACCGTATTTTTCAGCGTATTCGTCCATAAGCTGCTCGTGCTCCTTTTTGTGCTGTGCATAGTATTTCAAACCATAGGGACAGGTCGGGTGGCTGTCAAGATACAAATTGGCTTCCACAAGTGCAAAGGAAGCCTGTTGGATCTTGCGCATAAGCTTCTGTTTGTCATTTAGCAGGGGCATTTTTCACAGCCTCCTCTCCTATGAACGGTTTGTCAAGGGCAGCAAATATCGTACCTCTGCATAGTGCCGTCTCCTCGTCGTAAGGTTCTTCCCATGTCTGGAAGGGCACATAAGCCATGGCAAGGGGAGTGCTTTTTGGGAAAGCCCCCGTAACCACAGGGCAGCTCATGACCGGCTCGCTCTCTTCCTTTTTGCCGAAAAGCTCAAAGAAAACTTCTTTTTCGTTTTCCAAATACATTCATCTCCTTAACTGAAAACAAAGGTCTTAAAAGCCTGCGGAAGCAACCGTACGGCTTTGGAACATAATATGCAGATGCCACGGAAAATGTAACTTTTGTAGTATAGCGCTATAAAGCTTTAATGTGAAAAATAACCAATTATTGATTTGCGTTATAAGTATCTTTGTTTTTTTTGACATTGACAAAGTGCGTAAATAGGTGTTATATTTATATTGACCAGTAATATGCGGTCTTTTTAAGTTTATAAAGGAGTGAATTAAAAATGAAATTGGCTAAGAAATTTATGGCACTTTCACTTGCTGCTGTTATGGCAGGTTCGTGCCTTACAGCCTGCGGCGATTCCAGTAAGTCCGACGGCAAGGGCGGCGACGAGAACACTATCGTCATTGGCGGAAGCGGTCCTTTAACAGGTGATGCTGCGCAGTACGGCGTTGGCGTAAAGAACGCTGCTCAGCTGGCAGTTGACGAGATCAACGATGCAGGCGGAGTGAACGGCGTAAAGTTCAAGCTCGTTTTTGAAGACGATGAGGCTGATAAGGGCGATAAGGCTGTAAATGCCTACAATGCACTTAAAGATAAGGGTATGCAGATAATGCTGGGTACCGTTACAACAGGTTCCTGCCTCGCAGTTATCGACAAGACAAAGCAGGATAACATTTTCCAGATCACACCTTCCGCATCTGCTCAGGACGTTATCAAGAACGATAATACATTCCAGATCTGTTTCACAGACCCTAACCAGGGTAAAGCTTCTGCTGACTATATCGCAGAGAACAACGTAGCTAAGAAAATCGCTGTTATCTATGACAGCTCTGACGCTTATTCTTCCGGTATCTTCAATACCTTCAAGAGCGAAGCTTCTGAAAAGGGACTTGAGATCGTTGCAGAGCAGTCCTTCACAAGCGATTCCAAGACTGACTTTTCTGCACAGATCACAGCTGCAAAGAACGCAGATGCAGAGCTTCTCTTCCTGCCTATCTACTATCAGCAGGCATCTCTTATCCTTGCACAGTGCAAGTCTGCAGGTTTCGCACCTAAGTTCTTCGGCTGCGACGGACTTGACGGACTGCTTGACGTTGAAAACTTTGACAAGTCACTTGCTGAGGGCGTAATGCTTCTTACACCGTTTGCAGCTGACGCTTCCGACGATGCAACTCAGAAGTTTGTAAAGGCTTACAAGGAAAAGTATAACAACGAGACTCCTAACCAGTTCGCAGCTGACGCTTACGACGGAATCAAGATCATCGCAAAGCTGGTTGAGAAGGAAAGCATCAAGGGCAACATGAGCACAAGTGATATCTGCGATAAGCTCAAAAAGGCTATCAGCAGTGACGACTTCAGCTACGACGGACTTACCGGTGTAAGCATGAAGTGGGGCGCTGACGGTGCAGTTTCCAAGAATCCTAAGGCTGTTGTTATCAAGGACGGCAATTACAGCGCACTTTAATATTCAGCATTTATATCAGATGAGCTGCTGCATTTTTGCGGCGGCTCATTTTTTTGTATAAAAAAGTGATTTATTTATAATAAAAGTGTTGCAAAAATATGGGTTATGTGGTACAATTATAAAAGATTGTGTCCTATGTCGTTCCGACGTGGGGTATCACTCTTTTAAACTATGGAAGGATGTTTTATATGGCTTTTCTTGAGACCCTGATAAACGGCATAAGTCTTGGAAGTATTTACGCCGTTATTGCATTGGGTTATACGCTTGTTTACGGAATTGCAAAAATGCTGAACTTTGCCCATGGAGATGTAATAATGGTGGGCGGCTATGCGGTGTTTACCGCCATGGTCACATGGAACTGGTCACCCTGGCTGGCAATGCTCTTTGCAGTGGTTGTTTGTACACTGCTTGGTATCACTATCGAAAAGGTGGCTTATAAACCACTCAGAAAGGCAAGCAGCTTGTCTGTGCTTATTACAGCCATTGGCGTGAGCTATTTTCTTCAGAATATGGCTTTGCTTATTTTTAAGGAAAAGCCAAAGGTATTCACATCTGTTGTCAATATCCCGAAGATCACCCTTTTTGACGGTAAGGTCGTTATCAAGGGCGAAACAACAGCCGCTATAATCACATCGGTTGTGATCGTTGTGGCACTTTCACTTTTTATAAACCATACACAAAAGGGAAGAGCTATGCTTGCGGTCTCCGAGGATAAGGACGCAGCCCAGCTTATGGGTATAAACGTCAACAGCACCATCTCCCTGACCTTCGCCATTGGCTCGGGACTTGCCGCAGTGGCAGGTATGCTGCTTTGCTCCTCTTACCCTACCCTTACCAATACCACAGGCGCAATGCCGGGCATCAAAGCCTTTGTTGCAGCTGTTTTCGGCGGTATCGGTTCTATCCCCGGAGCAATGATAGGCGGAATTCTTATCGGCGTCATCGAGATACTGGGAAGAGCCTATATCTCCCCTCAGCTTGCAGATGCTATCGTCTTTGCAGTGCTTATACTGGTGCTTATGGTAAAGCCTACCGGCATCATGGGCAAGAAGATAAATGAAAAGGTCTGATAGAGCTATACAGCCTTAATCTATGGAAAGGATCGATCAAGTGTGAAGAAAAAGATCAAACCGATGACCAGAAAAAGCTTTATTACATATGGCTTGTTGCTCATCGTTTTTGTGGCTGTGGAGATTCTTATCTCAACAGGTAATATATCAAGTATGCTCAAGGGACTTCTTGTGCCCATATGTGTGTATTCAATCCTTGCTGTGTCCCTTAACCTTACGGTAGGTTTTCTGGGCGAGCTCAGCCTGGGACAGGCAGGATTTATGTGTATAGGTGCTTATTCAAGCGCAATTTTCTCCAACCTGGTGAAGGAAACCATTACACAGCCGCTTATAAGATTCCCCCTTGCAATACTGGTGGGCGGCATTTTTGCAGCTCTTTTCGGCATCATAATCGGAATACCTGTGCTCAGACTCCGTGGTGACTACCTGGCTATCGTTACCCTTGCATTCGGCGAGATAATTAAAAACGTATTTGCCGCACTCTATATCGGCTACGACAGCGCAGGACTGCATATCTCCCTGAAGAGTCAGGGCGACCTGGGGCTTGCACCCGACGGCAAAATGATAATCAACGGTGCGTTGGGTATAAGCGGTACCCCAAACGATTCTACGTTTGAGATCGCCGCAGCAATTTTGTTTATTACCCTTATTATAGCCTATAATTTTGTTAATTCACGTACCGGAAGAGCGGTAATGTCCATAAGGGATAACCGTATCGCTGCCGAGTCCGTGGGACTGAATATCACCAAGTATAAGCTTATGACCTTTGCCCTTACTGCCTTTCTGGCAGGCGTTGCAGGCGTGCTCTATTCCCACAATTTCTATTCACTCCAGGCGTCGAAGTTCGATTACAACCTGTCCATACTGGTGCTTGTTTTCGTGGTGCTGGGCGGAATCGGAAATATAAGAGGAAGCGTTATCGCAGCAATAATTCTGACAATGCTCCCGGAGCTTCTGAGAAGTATAAACAACTATCGTATGCTTATGTATGCAATAGTTCTTATCGTAATGATGATTTGTACATCCAACGAAACCATAAGGTCCTTCTTTGTGCGTAATATTGAAAAGTTCAAAGGACTTTTCAAAAAGAATAAAGCACAGACCGAAACGGTAAAGGAGGGTGAATAAAATGGCTCTTCTTGAAGTAAAAAAACTTGGTATATCCTTTGGCGGTCTGCGTGCAGTGGATGAGTTTTCCGTTAAGATAGAAAAAGGAGAGCTTTACGGTCTTATCGGACCAAACGGCGCAGGAAAGACCACCGTGTTCAACCTGCTCACAGGCGTGTATAAGCCCACCGACGGCTCTATTATCCTTGACGGCGTGGATATCACAGGCAAAAACACAATTCAGATAAACCATGCCGGAATTGCAAGAACATTCCAGAATATCAGGCTTTTCAGCAATCTGAGCGTTATAGATAACGTTAAGGTCGGACTGCATAATCATTATAAGTATTCTGCCGCAACAGGTGTTTTCCGTCTGCCTAAGTATTTCAGGACCGAAAAGGAAATGGACAAAAAAGCTCTTGAGCTTTTGAAGGTCTTTGACCTTGATAAGCAAGCGTATCTTCCTGCTTCTGGACTGCCATACGGTAAACAGAGAAAGCTGGAGATAGCAAGAGCGCTTGCTACCGAGCCAAAGCTTCTGCTTCTGGACGAGCCTGCGGCAGGTATGAACCCCAACGAAACAGCAGAGCTTATGAATACCATTAAGGCTGTCAGAGACGAATTTGATATGACGGTGCTGCTTATCGAGCACGACATGAGCCTTGTTTCGGGTATCTGTGAAAAACTGTCGGTGCTTAACTTCGGACAGCTCCTTTGCCAGGGCAAAACCGGCGAGGTGCTTTCAAATCCCGAGGTAATCACCGCATATCTTGGAGAATAAGGAGGGCGATATTATGGCAATGCTTGAGATAAAAGACCTTTGTGTCAACTATGGCGTTATCAAAGCCCTCAAAGGTATAACATTCGAGGTCAACGAGGGAGAGGTCATCGCTCTGATCGGTGCAAACGGCGCAGGTAAGACCACTACGCTGCACACCATCACAGGACTTCTCAATGCCAGATCCGGCTCGATAGTCCTTGACGGAAAGGATATAACCAAAACACCCGCCCATAAGATAGTTAAAATGGGTATCGCCCATGTTCCCGAGGGCAGACGCATATTCCAGAACCTTACGGTTCTTGACAATATCCGCCTTGGTGCCTTTACAAGAAAGGATAAAGACGGTATCGCACAGGATATCGAGAAGGTCTATAAGCTTTTCCCAAGGCTTGAGGAGAGAAAGACCCAGATCGCAGGAACGCTCTCCGGCGGCGAACAGCAGATGCTGGCAATGGGCAGAGCGCTTATGTCCAAGCCAAGGATCGTGGTAATGGATGAGCCTTCAATGGGACTTTCCCCGATACTCGTAAGCGAGATATTTGATATAATACAGTCTATAAGACAGCAGGGAACAACTGTGCTGCTTGTGGAACAGAACGCTAAAAAAGCCCTTTCCATAGCAGACAGAGCTTATGTTCTTGAAACAGGAAAGATAGTGCTTTCCGGCAAGGCGTCGGATCTTATAAACGATGAGTCTGTTAAGAAGGCTTATCTTGGAGAGTAGGAGGATAGCCATGGCAAGGATAATAACTATTGCAAGAGGAATGGGAAGCGGCGGAAGAACCATCGGTAAAATGCTTTCCGAACAGCTTGGAATGAAGTATTATGATAAGGAGCTTATAAGGCTTGCAAGTGAGGAAAGCGGAATAAACGAGGCGTTTTTCGGAAGAGTGGATGAAAGACTGAAATCTTCCTTTATCCGCAAGAACGGAGTGTATAAAGGCGGTCTTATTGACCCGGCAAGCAAGGATTTTACCAGCGATGCCAATCTTTTCAATTTCCAGGCAAAAATAATAAAACAGCTTGCTGATATGGAGCCTGCGGTGATCGTGGGCAGATGCGCAGATTATGTCCTTAAAGACTATGACAATGTGATAAGGCTGTTTATCTTCTGCGATATCCGGACCGCTGTTCATAACGTTATCGAGGCTTACGGCGGAAATGAAAAGGACGCAAGAAAGCTTATTGAAAAGACAAACAAGGACAGGTGCGCCTATTATAAGCATTATACAGGCAGGGACTGGGAGGACGCCAGAAACTATAATATATGCCTTGATACCAGCCATATGGATTACCAGACCTGCGTTGACGTTATCAAGGGCTATATAGATATAATCGACAAAAAATCTGAATAAGCATAAGCTCAGGGAGGGATAGTTCGTGACTTTACAGGAAATGATAAATGATTCAAAAAGCATTGTGTTCTTCGGAGGGGCAGGTGTTTCCACCGAGAGCGGGATACCTGATTTTCGTTCCGTTGACGGACTGTATAACCAGAAATACGATTATCCCCCCGAACAGATCCTGTCCCATACCTTTTTTGTTCAAAATACAAAGGAGTTTTACGACTTTTACCGTGACAAGATGATATGTCTTGACGCTAAGCCCAATAAGGCGCATCTGAAGCTTGCAGAGCTTGAAAAAGCGGGCAAGCTCACTGCCGTTGTTACCCAGAATATTGACGGTCTGCATTCTCTTGCAGGCAATAAAAAAGTCTATGAGCTCCACGGAAGTGTCCACCGCAACTATTGTACCAAGTGCGGAAAGTTTTTTGGTATTGAAGCCATAACAAATTCCACCGGCGTTCCCACCTGTGAGTGCGGAGGGGTCATAAAGCCGGATGTGGTGCTTTATGAGGAAGGGCTTGACAATGATACTATCCAGGGCGCAGTCAAAGCTATAGCAGGCTGTGATATGCTTATTATCGCAGGTACTTCAATGACCGTTTATCCCGCCGCAGGGCTTGTGCGCTATTTCCGTGGCAAGTACCTTGTGGAGATAAACCGTGATCCCACCGCAATAGACGACCGGTGTGACCTTGTTATTCACGGCAAGGTGGGGGAGACACTTGATAAGATAGAGGTTTGAAAAAAGCTTGGATATTAAGTATATACATGAGCCTACCGACCTCCAGTGCGGGCAGGCTGTGCTGGCAATGGTGCTGGGCAGGACCGTTGAGGAGATAGTCGGATATCTTGATAATGACAAAGAAACTACGCTGAAACAAATGCGCCTTTGCTTTGAAAACGGCGGGTTCAGACTTTCGGATAGGCGTATGCAGGCGCAGGATAAGACCGACCTGCCGCAGCTATGCCTGTTGAGCCTGGAAACTCCCCGCTGCTGGCATTGGTCTCTTTTCTGCCAAGGTACATTCTACGATCCCGAGCATGGGGTAATGGAGGATTTCCCTGCTTGTGATCGCAAATACTATTGGGAGATAACACATATTTGAGGTGAAACATAATGAAACTGTTTGATTTTCTCACGGCTGCACCGCCAAAGCCTGAAAAGCATGGGATAATTATAGGCAGCGTCATTATGTTTTTGTTTTCTGCTGCATCGGTTTATCTTTCCTATTCATATGAACTTCCCCTCGCAGCTGTCCTTGTATTCTTAGCAGGCTTTGGATTTGTGTATTATAAGTCAAAGCTCTATATGCTGTATTTCCGCCTGCCGGTCATATTCCATATCATAATGCTGCTGGTGTCGTCGTATGTTTCCTTTATCGGATTTAAAAGCTATGCCGGCGATACAGCTGCAAAGGTCCTGACATCGGTCTCATGCGGCATTTTTATTCTGACGCTTGCCGATATCTTTTTATCTGTTATACTCAGACCCCTTTGCGGAAAAAGGGCTGTGCGTAAAGGCTTTGTCAAAGCACTTGCGGCATTCTTCCCATTGTTTTTTACTATCTTTGCATACCTGCCGTTAGAGCTGTTTTTAAATAACCGCAAAGACTTTTTTGTCAGCTTCCCGGACATCGCACCTTATTTTTTCGTTAAGACTATTGTGTTTACCCTGCTGGCATCAGTGGCAGCCTGCGTGTTCAAGGAAAAGGTTTTCCGTGTTGTCTGTGCCATTGCAGTGGGGCTTTCACTGGGATGCTATTGCCAGTATGTGTTTATGAACAGCGTGCTTCCGCAGACTCTTGGCGAGCCTGTGGACTGGGATTCCATGACCACAAGAAAGTTGATCAATGCAGTTATCTGGCTCGTTATTCTTGTCCTTCCCACAGTGTATGTTATTGTCTGCAATAAGGTCAAAGCAATGGGTAAAAATGCGGCGGTTAAAAACGGTCATCTGATCCTCAATGCCTTTGTTGGGGGAGTGCAGGTGCTTTCCCTGGCAATTCTCATGATATCATCCGCAAGTTCCCTTTTTTCCAGCGAAAAGTATATCCTGGATAATTCACAGCAGTTTACCGTTTCCTCAAAGAAAAATGTAATAACCTTTATCCTTGATGCATCCGACAGACATTATTTTGATAAAGCCTTTGAGCAGTCACCTGAGAAATTTGACTTTTTAAAGGACTTTACATACTATACAAATGCCTGCATGATGTATGATTCAACCTATCTGTCCATACCTCAGATGCTCTCCGGTACGACCGAGCTTCCGCAAACGACGATCAAAAGCTGGTTCACTAAAGCCTGGTCCTCCGAATCCTGCGAGGCATTCTATTCCCGTCTGCATGATGCGGATTATCAGGTGAATTTTTACGGCGATTTCTGCTACGGATACGAGTATGATCCCCTTGCAGGAAAGGTGGATAACTGTGTAAAGATGTCTGATGACGATATGAAGATAGATAAGCAGGCTCTTTTTGACAGCTTCAACTCTCTTTCTTCATACAGATTCATGCCCCTTATGTTTAAGAAAAATTATGAGATCACAACAAAGGATCTTAATAGTTCTGTAGATATAGAAAACTCATGTATTATGGACAATAACGAGTACCTGTCTGATCTTGAGCTGAAAAAATCCGATTCGGATAAGAATTACTTTATTGTCGAGCACCTTATGGGTACACACCTTGAAGCAGGTAAAACATCGGATAACGTTTTGGTTTGCCTTGATATTCTTAAAAGCTATATTTCACAGCTGAAAGAAATGGGCGTGTACGACGACAGCGTAATAATTATTACCGGTGACCACGGTACTCACGGATCGGCTGATAATATGCCTATATGGTATATTAAAACAGCAGGAGCAAAGAACGATAAAATGCAGTATTCAACTGCTCCCATACACCATATGGATTACGTTGCCACCTGCGTTGATGCCGCAGGGATCAAAAAGGACGGAGATGACAAACTGTTCGGCAGGTCTATCTTCCAGATCGGTGAAAACGAAAAAAGACAGCGTCTTGTGTTTCAAAGATCGGAATTTGAGTATGTGGGACCTGTAAACTGGGAAAAATATTCCGACAGCTCCCATAGGTGTGCAGCCTTCGGGTATTATTTCACAGGTGACCGTGAAGACCTTGTAAAGCATGAAAAGACCGATCCGCCTGATATCCTGCTGGAGCTTGACGAATACTACTAAGCTCTTGACACAGCTTTTTACAGGTGCTATAATATTTGACATACAGACGTATTATATGTGTTAAAGAAGGTATTTCAATGAAAAGATTTGTCCCGTCAACCGTAAGGTTTGCGTTTTATCTGATAGGTTCTGCCGTTATTCTAACCCCAACAGTTCATGCGTATGTTGACCCGGCTACCACAAGCTATGTGGTGCAGATAATTGCCGGCATAGTTATTGCCTGCGGCACGGGTATAGGTATCTTCTGGAATCGCATGAGAAGAAAGATGAAAAAGAAAAAAGAGGACGGAGCGGATCAGATCCCGGAGAATGCAGAAAGAAAAACTCAGGGCGGTGTCCTTACCGCTTCTGATCTTCTTGATGATGAATCTGAAAACAAAGATGAGTAAATGGAAAAACCGTACTGTATTGATGCAGTACGGTTTGTTTTTTTCTTTATCAGCTATATGCCTTTGCAGTTTCCCGGTGTTTAAGTTTTGAGGAGCCCAAGCCCAGTTTTTTGCGGGTGATGTAGAAGTATGCGCACACGTTAAGAGTAAGTGCTCCCGTCCATGCAGCGATCTCTGCAAATGATGTTGCCATGAAGCCGGCACGCTTTATGAATATCATTATCACGCCAACTCTCATTACCATTTCCATAATACCCGAAAGCATCGGGATAAGAGGTCTGCCCAGACCCTGTACGCAGCTTCTGAAAACAAACAGGAAATCCACAGTGAAAAGTGCTGCACCGCAAAGTCTGAAATAACCTGCGGCAATACTTATCGGCTCATCGCCGTCAAGGAGTATGTTGCCCAGAAACTCAGGAGCAAATACCATTATTGAACCAAGAATAAAGTAGGATATGCTTGCAATGATAATACATACGCACATTCCGTCCTTAATGCGGCTGTATTTTTTAGCTCCGTAGTTCTGGCTTGCAAAAGCGGACATTGTGTAACCTGCTGTGCAGGCAGGCTGCATGAACATATTTATAAATCTGCTGCAAGCGGAGAATGCAGACGTGTAAGCAACGCCCAGTCCGTTTACGAAGTACTGTACTGTCATGCACCCGATAGCTGTGATGGAGTTCATAAGTGCCATGGGAACGCCGTTTTTCAGAAGCATTCCGTCCAGTCTGAGGGAAAAGGAAAAGTCCGAACGGCTTAATCTGAGAAATTCTATCTTTCTGAGCTTGTAAAGACAAACAGCCGATGAAAGTACCTGTGACATTATCGTTGCAGCGGCTGCGCCCCATACTCCTGTTTTGAGTATGAATATAAAATAGCTGTCCAGCAGGATATTTACAATAGTGGATATTATTATTGCGATCAGAGGGGTCTTGCTGTCGCCCAGAGCACGGAGCACTCCTGAGCACATATTGTAAAGCAAAGCCGTGGAAAGCCCGGAGAATATCACAAGACCGTATGATAGACTGTCGTCCATAATGCTCTCGTCTGTCTGTAAAAGCACAAGTACATCTTTGAGGAAAAATACGCTGAGCGCAGTGAGGGCAGCAGCGATAAATACGCAAAGTCTTACAGACGCACCCAGGTATCTGCGCAGCTGCTTGTAGTCGCCTGCGCCGAAGCTTTGTGCCGTAAGTACGTTGAAGCCGTTGGCAAGTCCCATGGAAAATCCGATAATAAGGAACGTGAGCGAGGATATGTTTCCCACAGCCGCAAGTGCGTTGTCACCAAGTCCTTTTCCCACAATGGCAGTGTCTGCTATTGAGTATACCTGCTGCAGCATATTAGTAAGCAGCATAGGAAAGAAAAAGCTTACTATAAGCTTTGATGATTTTCCTTTTGTAAGATCATAAGTCTTTGTCATTGTTTTTGTCCCTCCGTTCACTTATCGCAGGGGCTTTCCCTCCTTTCCATTCAGATGGATCTTTAATTCATTTTACTTTTCTTACTCTTTTCTTACTGCCTACATTATATTTCATTGAGAATAATTTTTTATCAAAACTATTGTTTTTTTATCAAAAATATGATACAATATCAGAAAGTTTCATAACAAGCATTGCATTTAGTTCAGGAGGATACCATGAATACTAACCGTGACCTTAACTACCGCCTTTATATACAGAAAGAAACGGGCTTTATCCGTACCGATATAAACAGCGAATTTGCCAGATACAATAATATCGTAGAGGGCAACCTGAACGCTCTGCACGAGCATTTTCAGCGTCCCCGCTCCGAGTTCTATAACGGCAAAGGACAGCTTTCCGATGACCCGCTGCGCAACGTTATCTACCACCATGTTGTTTGCGTAGGCGTAGTAGCAAGGCTTTGCGTAGATGCCGGAATGGATATGAACGTTGCCTATACCCTGAGCGATATATATATTAAAAAAGCCGATGTAGCCAGAACTCCCGACGAGGTCCTTGATATAATGGAGGAGTTTCAGATGGATTTTGCTATGCGAATGCGTGACATTAAAAAGGGAGGGGCAGTGAGCCTTCACGTCAAACGCTGTGCAGATTATATCTATGACCACCTCCACGAGAGCCTTACCCTTGAAATGCTTGCCCGAAAAGAGGGATTGAACCCCAGCTACCTTTCTAAGCTTTTTGCAAAGGAAATGGGCATGGGTGTAAAGGACTATATTATAAATGCAAAAATAAATACTGCCAAAAACATACTTCGTTATTCCGAGTTTTCCATACTGGATATTTCCATTTCTCTGGGGTATTCCTCCCAAAGCGCATTTACCGCCGCATTCCGAAAGGCAACGGGAATGACTCCCAAGAAATACCGTGACATTATGTCCGAGTGAGTTTAATATATCAGGAGGCTTATTATGGCAAACCGATCCGATCTGAGAGCAAGGATACTTATTGTTGACGACGATAAGGAGCTGTCCTTTATTATCAAGAAGATGCTTGAAAACTATTCCTATAACGTTACCGTTACCCATACCTGTGACGATGCCTTTGAAATACTGGGCGATTCCAGCTTTGACCTTGTGCTGCTGGATGTTAATCTTCCCGACGGAACAGGCTTTGATGTGTGCAGGCAGCTGCGAAATGCCTGCAATGTCCCGGTCATATTTGCCAGCGCAAGGTGCAGCGAGGACGACAGAGTAACAGGCTTTGATATAGGCGGTGACGACTACCTTCCAAAGCCCTATTCCATGCGTGAGCTGCTGTCAAGGGTGAATGCCCTTATAAGGCGGACATTTAAAAATACCCCTGACGACAAAACAGTCTGTTTTGGAGATATAAAGGTTAATATATCCGCTCGCACCGTTGAAAAGGCAGGCAGCCAGGTGCAGCTGTCTTTGAGAGAATTTGACCTGCTGGCGTATCTGTGTGAAAACATGAATACGGCGGTAAGCAAGGAAAGCATATTAAACCGTGTGTGGGGTGCCTTTTCACGGGTTGAGCCTGCAACTCTTGCGGTGCATATCCGCTGGCTTCGTGAAAAGCTGGAAAACGACCCTGCCGACCCTGAGTTTATAAAGACCGTCCGTAAGGTGGGGTATATGCTGGAGGTGAAGGATAGTTGAGATATAAACCTTTTGTAATAGGCGTGCTTTTGTCGCTGGTGCTGATAGCTACCGCACTGCTTTCCTATACCGACACGGATAAGTATGAGCCGGACAAGCAGGCATCTGTTGCTGTGGGGGCAAACGAGGTCTATAACCTTATAAATTCAGGCGACACCAAAGCTGCCGCCGAAAGAGCAAGACAGCTTTCCGCTGAGGCAGCTCAAAAAGATACCCGGGTGCGCAGCAACTCAAAAACATGGGTATGGATACTCTGCGGCGTGGGCATCGTTTGCATAAACGGCGTGATAGCCTATGTGTGGCTGAGTATAATAAAGCCTTTTCATAAGCTTGAACGCTATGCCGACGACCTTGCAGCAGGGAAGTTCGATAACGGACTGGATTATGAGCGCAGCAACTATTTCGGCAAGTTTACCTGGGCGTTTGACAGTATGCGCCGTGAGATAATAAAGGCACGAAGCTGTGAAAGGGAAGCTATCGAAAACAACAAGACCGTTATAGCCTCTCTCTCCCACGACCTGAAAACTCCTGTGGCGTCTATAAGCGCATACTCAGAGGCGCTTGTGAACGGTTTTTATTCCGACACCGAGGAGATGTATTCCTATCTTGACGTTATAAGCAAAAAGTGTGACGAGATATCAAAAATTACAGGGGATATGCTTGTGCACGCCATAGGTGAGCTTGATGCTCTTAAAATGTCGCCTGAGCCCCTTGAGCTTTCCGGTCTTATTGAAACTACCGTAAAGGAAACAGGCACAGGTGACAGTATAAGATTTGAAAAGCCCATGTTTCCTGTGAATGTGTGTGTTGACAAAAACAGGTTTTCTCAGCTTATCGGCAACCTTATCGGAAACGCACAGAAATATGCCGACGGGGAAATGGATATAAGCGTTACGAAAAACGGCGCAGCCTATGCCGTTCACTTTTGTGACCACGGCAAGGGTATCCCCGATGAGGATATGCCTTTTGTACTTGATAAGTTTTACCGTGGCTGTAACACAGGGGATAAAAGCGGCTCGGGACTGGGGCTTTACATAGTAAGATATATCGCACAGCAGTCAGGGGGAGATGTTTTGCTTGAAAACAAGGACCCCGGGCTTGAGGTGACAGTAACTGTGCCCGAATATAAGAAGGTGTAAAAGAAATATTGAAACCTTAAAGATTTCTTAATGTTTCCTGTGTTACACTGTACTCACAGCAGAAAACTTGTGTTAATTAAAGAAAGGAAACAACGCCATGAAAGAAACCGTGCTTTCAGCAAGAAAACTATGTAAATCCTTTGCCGCAAACGGAGTGCAGAACCATGTCCTTACAGGTATAGACCTTGATGTATATAAGGGGGACCTTACCGTTGTTATGGGTGCATCAGGCTCCGGCAAATCCACCCTTTTGTATGCTCTGAGCGGAATGGACAGAGCAACTTCCGGTGAGGTCATCTACAATGACAAAGATCTTGTAAAGCTCAGCGAAAAGGAGCTTACTCTGCTTCGCCGCAAGGACTTTGGCTTTGTCTTTCAAAAAATGCACCTTGTAAGTAATATGACTTTGTTTGAAAACGTGGTGGTGCCTGCATATCTTGATAAAAGTGTACCGTCAGGGGAGACCGACAAAAAAGCAAAAGAGCTTTTTGACACCATGGGTATATCCGAAGTCAAGGATCACCTGCCCTCACAGTGTTCGGGAGGAGAGCAGCAAAGATGCGCTATTATCCGAGCTGTCATAAGTCAGCCTTCGGTGCTCTTTGCTGATGAACCCACAGGTGCTCTTAACAGGCGTAATACAATCGAAGTGCTTGACCTTCTCACAAAGCTTAACCAAAACGGACAGTCTGTTTTTATGGTCACCCATGACGTAAGAGCAGCCGTGAGAGCCACCCGCCTTATATATATCGAGGACGGCACGATAAGCGGAGAAATGACAATGCCGCCCTTTGAAGCTGAAAAGGAAAAGAGCCGTGAAACGCAGGTAAACGCATGGCTCAGCTCAATGCAGTGGTAAGGGAGGCATAAATATGAAGTCTGTACTTTACCTTGTAAAAAACAATATAAGATTTAAGACAGGAGCATTCCGGAGCGTTATTATCCTTATGGCGATAATCGTCTTTTCCTACTCCTGTTCGGTGAGTAATTCAAAGAACTTGAACACAGCTCTCAGTCAGTCCCTTGACCATTATGGCGTGGGCGATCTGGTAATGACTTACAAGGGCAGCGAGATACCCACCAAAGTTATCGACGGGCTTGCTGCAAACGAAAATGTAAGCTCCTGCCGCAGCGACGATATGCTTTTTGTTGCAATGGATTGCTATGGCGACGGCAAGGAGCTGGAGTTTGAAACAAGACTTATAAAGCAGAAAAAGGAGCTTAAAGTTTTTAAAGAAAACTCTGACGGATTTGAAAATGAACCTCCATTGCTATCTGAGGGACAGGTGTATGTGTCTTTCTGCTTCGGAAAAATGTATGGACTGGAGCGGGGAAGCAAGCTTGAGATACAGACATCTCCCAATACCCGTGAGAGCTTTGAAATAAAGGGCTTTGTGGAAGATCCTATCTATGGCACAAGCCTTGTGGCTTACGAGAATTTCTATATAAACGAAAATGACTGGGATCGAATTGCCGAGGGTATAAAAGAAGGCAGCGTCAATAATAACTATATCTATCCCACAAAGATGCTGCATATTTTTAAATCAGGCGATATCAAGGATTTTGAGCTTGTAAAGCAGCTCAATGACCAATGCGGACTTGTTGACGAGTCAATGCTTTATGTTACCCGCAGTGAGCTTGTGAGCTATACCGAGATATACGCCGATGTGGGCACCAGCCTGCTGTATGCCTTTGTGGGACTGCTTGCGGTCGTGGTTGGACTTATGATGCTCAACAGTATAAATTCCACAGTGGAAATGCAGTATGTAGATCTTGGCATTTTAAAGTCACAGGGGTTCACCGTGTGGCAGATAAGACTTTCTTATATTGTACAGTACGTGTTTGCCCTCATCTGCGGAACGGTCATAGGTCTGTTGGTTTCTGTGCCGATGCTTTCGGTAATGGGCAAGCTATTTATGACCGTGACCGGAATATGGACCGATTGTTCCATAGACTTTTTAAGCAACAGCATAATAGCCATTGCGATGATAGCGGTATTTGTGCTTTTTATACTTTTCTCAACACGCAAATTAAAGAAAATATCCCCTGTAAATGCCCTTAATAATGCTCATAAGGACGTCCACTTCACAGGCAGACTTAGTATGCCCATGAAGCAAAGATCCCTGCCTGTGTCCATGTCAATGCGTGCGCTCACATCAGGACTCCGCCATTATATATTTGTCTTTCTGATAACCGTTCTGCTGATGTTCTTTATGGTCACTATCTTTAATCTAACCAATGGCATAAATTTTGAAGAAATGTTCGGATACAACTGGTCAAATGTCTCCGCCAAGCTGTTCAACGAGTTTGAACAGAGTGATATGGAGCTTGTCCGTGATAAGATCAAACAGATCGACCCCAAGGCAGAGGCTGACTTTGTTGCTTACACCGATAATATCCTTGCAGATGACGTGCTTTACGGCTCAACTGCTACGGATAACCTTGAAAGATATTATAAACCCATAAAGGGAAAGCTTGCCGAGTACGACAACGAGGTGATAATTACGAAAATTGTTGCCGACGAGCTTGAAAAGGGGATAGGCGACAGTATCACAGTTTCCAATTCGGGAAACAAGGCAGACTATACCATAGTGGGTATCGTCCAGACCACAGCCCAGTCCGGAAGACTTTTCTGCACCACATTGGACGGTGCAAAGCGAATAGGGATCAAGCCTTATCTGACAAATATCTATCTTGATGATAAGAGTAAGGACGAAGAAGTAGTAAAAGCCCTTAATGAACAAATGGGCGACAGGCTCTTTGCCAAAGCGGCAAACAAAACATCTATATATGAGACCACAGAGGACTTGGTAAATATGTTCCTTGTGCTGATCGTGGTGATCGTTGTGGGAGTTTCGGCAATATTCCTGCTGGTAGCAGTAAGCCTTATCTGCAAAGTTACCTTCCTGCGTGAGCGCACCGATATAGGCATCTTCAAAGCCACAGGCTTTACAACAGGAAATCTGCGGGCACAGTTTTCTGTGAGATTTCTGATGATCGGGGTGCTTGGCTGTATCGTCGGAACAGTGATCGCTGTGTTTGCCACAAATCCACTGCTGTCAATGCTTATGAAGATCGTGGGAATGACTGATTTTATGCACTCGCTTACAGTTTTTGAGGTGATTATCCCTGCCGCAGTAATATGCCTTTGCTTTGCAGGCTTTTCTTATATGTCCTCAAGGCGCATCAGGACTGTACAGACCACTGAGCTTATATGTGAGTAAACTAAAAAAGAGTACCTTTAAACAGGCAATATCATTAAGCTAACGAAGAGTTCACATCAAAAAGATGTGGGCTCTTTTTTTTACCGTGAGTATTAAATAACTGTAAACTTTAGCTGCAATGGCTTGACAAAATTGCGATTTTGTGCGGTTTCATTGCCTATGGCAATGAAACCCTTTGAAATAGGTATAGTAGTTTTACCATTTCAAAGGAGGACTCAAGTATGAAATTTGCAGGCAGATTGAGAAAAAAACTGAATGGTTCCATCAATCGCATTTGTACCAAGCACAGCAGCTTCTTTGTATCACCCGATAAAGACTTTACTCGCAAAGGCAAATTTAAACCTCAGGATATTTTTATGTCTTTGTTGTCTATGGAAGGTTCATCTTTGTCTCACGAACTTCTGAACTATTTCCAATTTAGCTCAGCGACACCTTCTAATTCTGCTTTTGTTCAGGCTCGCAGCAAGATATCTCCCTCTGCCTTCGAAGATTTGTTTTATGATTTTTCTAATAATGCCTGCGGTAAAGAGCTTTCCTTTTGCGAAGAATACCTCCGTCTAATGTTGAAGTACTTATTGCAGCTCACATCCTGCCGATCCGACCCGGCGGGAGCAATCCTCGTGCCCCTTCACGAAAGCACGCTGCATACTTCATTTACAGGGTAGCATAATCCCATCAATTTTGTCAAGTCATTTTGGGCAGTCGATTACTTCTTCGACGGCTTTCTTTGATATGCCTACTTTAAAATAATGCAGTCATTGGCTGTTTTTGTTTGCCAATGACTGCATTTGTTTGATTCCTTAGCTTAATGATATTGCTTTAAACAGGGTACTCTTTTTTTGGGGGGAAAACCAATATCTGATAAAATAAAAGTACCGCCTGCCGATGCAAACGGTACTAAAGGGTGAGTAGAGAGATTTGAACTCTCGGTCTTCAGAGCCACAATCTGACGCGTTAGGCCAGCTACGCTATACCCACCATAAAAATAATACCTGACACAAAATCAGGTAAACACGCCATACTGGATTCGAACCAGTGACCTACCGCTTAGAAGGCGGTTGCTCTATCCAACTGAGCTAATGACGCATACATTAGCATAAAAAATGCACTGCGGAGTTACCGGAAGTGCAAGCTTGTGCTTAAAGCGGGTGATGAGAATCGAACTCACATGACCAGCTTGGAAGGCTGGGGTTCTACCACTGAACTACACCCGCAAAAGTATCAAATCTCAGGCATTGCCTCAATCGACGCTATTTATTATAACACACACGCCTTAATTTGTCAAGCACTTTTTATCTATTTTCAACTATTAACAAAAAGTTCATCATAACCGGAACACAAGCTATGATGAACTGTTATTTTTTCCTCAATATCTTTTTTCTGAACCAGTTTACATAAAGATCTATCATCTGGGTAAGGGCGACCTCGTATAGCAGAAAGAAGAAGTTTGCCGCCAGCCATAGCACAAGAATTGCATACTTTCCGAAGTTTTCCATTCCGTCCATCATATCCTGTGATACGAAGATCTTTGTGAAGATAATAAAGAACATAGCCATAGCCACGTTGAAAACCAGGAATTTGATCAGCCATCGTGTCACTTTGCTTATTTTGCTCCGGTCAAGACCAAATTTCAGTATAGGGTAGTATCCCATGAAGATTATGAACAGCACCGAAGCCTGTATGTTCGGGGTTATGAGCGGGCAAAGCAGAGCCACAGCAACATATGTGGCGATAGCCCAGTTGCGGTCCACCTCAACTATCATGACCACCATGAGAAAGCCTGCAAAGGTGGGAATAGCGTAGTCCAGCATGGGAAGAAAGCCCGAACAGAACATTGAAAGCAGACAAACTGCGCTGATAATGCCGCCAAGAGCCACCTTGAAGCTTATCTTTTTTTTCTTTTTATCCATTTATGATTATCTCCGTTGATAATGTCCGTGTGAAGTCTTTGCTGTCCGTAACAGTCCGTCGTATAGCATTAACAGCAGGGGATAAGGTCACCGCCCATACATTCACAGCAGGAATCAAGGCATATCAGATCACAGCAGCAGTTCATAGCATCTGCGTTACTGTTGCGGTATGTACCCATTGGATTGCCCGCCATTGAGCCGCTGCGCTGGGAATTGAGCTGATTGAGTGCAGCAGCGTATTCTGCGTTGCCCGGATTTATGGAAGCAGCACGGCTGAAATTCTCGTAGGCCTCGTTGAACCAACCACGCTTGTAGCAAACCGAGCCTTTAAGGAAGTACCATTCCGCATCACGGCGTGTGGGGTCAACCGCCGAAAGCATATCGTCCGCTTGGGTAATGTTGCCTGATTGTATAAGATATCTGATCTGCTGACTGTCGAAATTTGCGCTTGCAGAGTATCTGCTTGAAGCCTCGCTGTTTCTGATGTTGTTGATTATCTCGTCGTAAGCCTGATTGACCTCGGACATCTTCTCGGCTGCAACATCTTTCAGCGGGTTGTTTTCGTACTGGTCAGGATGATATTTTTTTACAAGTTCCTTGTATGCCGCCTTTACCTCTTCCTCTGTGGCACTTCTCTGAACACCCAGTATAACGTATGGGTCTTTTCCGTTTATCATATTACTGCCTTTCCTTTCTTAGGTTTATTTCTTTTGTTGAATTTTTCCTCTTTAACAAGATCATATGTGTTTTTAAGCCCAAGGTATACAATATTGTCAAGAATATCCCTGAACCGTTTAAGCCTGAGAGCATAGTAGCTGTCCGCCAGGACTCCAAGCGACATATTGACCGTCCAGTTGCAGAACTGCTTTACCTCCCGGGGAACCTTTCCACCATCGGTGAGCTTAATGCCTTTTTGCTGCATATATATCCTCAGCGGATTGTAGTTATCCTGCTTTATGTCGTCTTTAAGGTCGTCAAGAGCGTCTGTAACATAGATATACCGTCCAAGACAGTAACCGAAACGTCTGAGCAGCTCTCTTTCCTTACTGTTTCTTCCCAGCCCTTCAAATACCGCCTGCATCATCAGTGCCGTAGGTTCACAGGCAGCATCTATCCCTGCGGTCTTTTGCTTTTCTATTTCATTCTGAAGCTTCATAGCCTTGGCAATGCTCTTACTTATTTCCTTATGCGCAGCGCAAGCTTTTTTGTAAGGCTTTATGAAAAACGGCAGCGCAATGGCAGATAACAGCTTTTTGCCAAAGCCCTTGTCGGAAAAGTCGTCCCTGAGCTTGTGATATGTGAGCAATACCGACATATCCGACGCATAGGAAAGATCGTTCTCACAGCCTGCACACATAGTCTTTTTCCATGGGTGTGCGATACACCTTTCGCTTTTTTCCACAAGCTTTCTGTCATGTACCGAAAGGTCCATAAGAGCAAGAAATGCTGCATCGTAGGATAGGGTGAAGCGGGTAAAAAAGCCGAATCGGCGGTGCATATCCTTGCATATCCCGCAATAGATGCTGCGGTAGATCTCAAATTCATACACACGCATATAGG
This sequence comes from Ruminococcus sp. FC2018, assembly GCF_000621805.1. Classification (GTDB taxonomy): domain Bacteria; phylum Bacillota; class Clostridia; order Oscillospirales; family Ruminococcaceae; genus Hominimerdicola. Next base: position 31,541 of record NZ_JHXH01000007.1, read on the forward strand.
GCTTGTACGCACGTATATACCCGAACATATCCTCTACCTCCTTGCAGGCATTCATACACCCATACATTATACAACCTTTTAATAGCTTTTGTCAACACCTAAAAAAGTCCCTGCATAGCTTTCGCTGCAGGGACTTATCAAAATCATTCTGTTTTTCATGTGCAGATCCTACTTTATTTCCTCCACTCTGACATTTGAGATGTGGATCGTTGCAGTTGATCCGCACTTGCCCATGTTGAACTCAAGTCTACCGTTGGGATCGGTTTTTGCCGTCATGTCAAACTCATAGGTGAATTTCTGTTTTTCCTTTGTAAGTTTGAGCTTGGTGTCTTTAAGATATCTTACCCAGCCTGCGGTGGGAGCAGAAACGCATACGATCATGTCTCTTGGCTCATCCGCATATGCCTCAAAGGTCGCACGGTATTTCTTGCCTTTTATCATAGGCAGCTCTGGCTGTACCAGCTGTACGGAATATTCCTCTGTGCCTTCCTTGCTTGAATTTATAACGATCTCGTTGTTCTCGATTTTTGCAGCTCCTTCGCCGCCGTTGAACAACAGGAACTTCCAGTTTTTATCGTCAGTCAGATCCTCAGCCTCTGCAAAGCTGCCGTTGTAGATGTAGTTGCCGTCTTCAAGAGCCTGTCGCATGGTCACCTCGGGCTTCTTTACATTCTTATCGTAGTTTGGCTTCTGATATACTCTTACGTAGTCTATCTCGAATTCTGCCTTATCGAAGTTGGTGTCCGCATCGGGGTTGCCCGGCCAGTCGCCGCCAACTGCAAGGTTCATCTGAACAAAGAACGGCTGATCGAATGGAGCAGGATAAGGCTTGTCGTCCTCACCCTCAACAGCGGTAAACCAGTCGTTTACCTTGAGGTATTCGTGACCGTCAATGTACCATCTTATCTCGCCCGGTTCCCATTCAACAGAGAATTCATGGAACTCTTTTTCAAAGTCGCTTTCAATAAGCTTGTATGTCTGCTGCTGTTCGGAATGAGGCTCGCCGTAGTGAACTGTTCCGTAGGCTGTGGAAACGTCATTTCCCAGCACTTCCATTATGTCTATCTCGCCGCATTTAGGCCACTGACCGTAGTGCTGCTCGTCTGTGGGCATCATCCACAGTGCAGGCCATAAACCCTTTCCGAATGGGACCTTTGCGCTTATGGAAACCTTGCCGTATGTAAAGTCCTTCTTGTTTTGTGATTTTATCTTTCCCGAGGTGTAATAGTCCTTGCCGTCTTTTTGGGACTTTATTGCCTTGAGTATTACCTTGCCGTCCTTTACAAAAACATTGTCTGTGGACGTGGTGTACTCCTGAAGCTCGTTGTTTGTCCAGCCCGGCTCGTGGGGATCGTAGCTCCAGATGTCCTCGTTGAGCTTGTCACCGTCAAATTCATCGCTCCACAAAAGCTCGTATCCATCAAGCTTTGGGGCCTCGGTCTTGTTTTGTGATGCGTTTGATGAACCTGATGAGGAACTGTCGCCATCAGAGCTGGAGCTGCCGCAGGATGCCATTGAAAGTGCCATTGTACAGGCAACGATCAGGGAAAGCAGTTTTTTGCTTTTCATATCTCTTAACCTCCGTATAATTACAGTTTCAGTTTTTTCCTTGATATAATTGTATTATAAGCGTGAAAAGAATTATATAAAAATCGTTGCTTTTTTATAATAATTATGCTATAATACCGGTGATACAATGCGCTTGAATGACGGGACGATGTCCCATATCGAAAGGTGGACTGAAAATGGCTTTGAATATAGATAAGGAGCTTACTGTGCGTGAGTATGCCTTGAGAGAAAACTCTGCCTTTCATGCACCCTATATCCCCGAGTTTGACTTTTATTACGCTGTTAAAAACGGCGACATTGAAAAGGTCTCACGGCTTTGTGCGGAGGATTTTGATAAAAAGGGAGGCTTTGGGAAGCTTTGCGAGGATAAGCTCCAGAATTTGAAGTATCATTTTGCCATAACCGCAGCCATGGTGGCGAGATACTGTATCGAAGCGGGAATGGAGCATGAAACTGCGTACAGCCTCAGCGATCTTTATATACAAAGCTGCGACAGGTGCACCACCCCACGTGAGATATCCGGTCTGCACCGTAATATGTGCATGGACTATACCAAGCGAATGAGAGAGCTGCGCAAGGACAGGGTATATTCAAAGCAGATAGTTCTGTGCATCAACTATATTTATAATAACCTGCATAAAAAGGTGAGCACAAATGAGCTCGCACAGTACACAGGTCTTAGCCGAAGCTATCTATCACGCCTTTTCAAGAAGGAAACAGGGGAGAGCATAACCGATTATATCATAAGACGAAAGATCGGAGCAGCAAAGAATATGCTTAAATACTCCGGGTATTCTCTTTCGCAGATCTCCGAGACACTGGCTTTTTCCTGTCAGAGCTATTTTACAAAGATATTCAGAGTTTATGAGGGCGTGACACCGAAAAAATACAGGAATATGTTTTCCTTTAATACGGAAATATCTCAGGGCAGGAAAGAATAAACGATGTAAGAGGTTTTTTATATGGAAGAAAGATTTGAACGCCTGGAAATGCTGTATTCACAGCAGGGCATAGAAAGATTGAAAAGCGCAAAGATAGCCGTGTTCGGCGTTGGGGGAGTAGGAGGCTATGTTGTGGAAGCCCTGGCAAGAAGCGCCGTGGGCAGGATAGATATATTCGACAATGATACCGTGGCAGAGTCAAACCTTAACAGACAGATAATCGCCACCACCCGTACCATCGGCATGAAAAAGACCGATGCGGCAGCAGAGCGTGTGAAAAGCATCTCGTCGAACTGTGATGTGCGGGGCATGGATATATTTTATGCTCCCGACAACGCAGACAGCATTGACCTTTCACAGTATGACTATGTGGTGGACGCAGTGGACTTTGTCCCTGCAAAGATCGAACTTGCCGTGAGATGCGAAAAACTTGGAGTGCCCCACATTTCAGCTATGGGTGCAGGGAATAAGCTTTTCCCCCAGCTGCTTGAAGTTGCGGATATATACAAGACATCTGTCTGCCCCCTGGCGAGAGTGATGAGAAGGGAGCTGAAAAAACGTGGAGTAAAAAAGCTCCTTTGCGTTTATTCCAAAGAGGAACCTGTAAGACCCACCGTCAAGGACGGGGAAAAGCTTTGTCCCGGAAGTAATGCCTTTGTTCCTCCCACAGCCGGTCTTATCATCGCTTCTCAGGTTGTAAATTCCATAACAAAGGGACTGTAAGTGCAATTTTCATAAAATACTTGACAAATCTTAGTGCATAGTGTATAATAGGGTTACAAATGAGTTACAAAGTATTACAATTTGAATAAAGTATTAACAGTTTGGAGAGTATTTTATGCGAAAGTTACGATTTTTTAAAAGCGTTGTTGCGGCAACCGCTGCTGTGGCAATATCTGTAACTGCTATCGGTTCATATAACGATAGCTTTGCGGATAAAGAATCTCTTATGACAGAGATGAGCAGCATCGAAAGTGAGCAGGCTGATGTAAATGCAAAGATATCCTCTGCCGACAGCGAGCTTTTAAAAGAAAAGGACAACCTGGCAAGTATAAATAAGGACTATGCACAGGTCCGTGAAAAGGTTGAAAAGGTACAAGCCGAGGCAAGCGAACTGGAAAAGAAGATAGCTGACCTTGACGAGAAGATGCGTGATAACGAGCGTTCTATTGAAAGCAAGACACAGCAGATAAAGGTTGAAACAGACGAGTTTATGAAGCGCATAAGAGCAATGTATGTTGCAGGCGGTTCAGATACATATATGAGCGTTCTTGCAGGCTCTGACGATTTTTATGACATCCTTATGAGGCTTGAGCTTATGAAGCGTGTGGCTGCTCACGATAACGAACAGCTTGACAAGCTTATCCAGCAGAAGAAGGAGCTTGAGACGCTCAAAAAGCAGTACAGCGACCAGAGAAAAGAACTTGATACTTCTATGGTCCGCTACGGCGATAAGCTTAAAGAGCTTTCCGAGCAGGAAAAGAAGCTTGCCGACCTTCAGGCAGCATCAGGAAAGAATATTGACAAAATAGAGTCCGAAAAACAGACCCTTGTTTCCAGAGCAAACGACCTGGAGCAGAAATATTCCCAGGTAAGCTCACAGCTTCTTACCACAACTACAACAACAACTTCTGCCACAACCAAGCAGACTACCACCGCAAAGCCGCAGACAACTACCACAAAGAAGTCTTCTGTTCAGACACAGGCTGCTCCCGCAACCCAGAGAACACAGGCTGTAACCCGGAAGACGCAGGCTACACAAAAGACAACACAGAAAACACAGCCTGCCACCCCTGCTTCAAGCAACGAAAAGATCAATAAGGTAATTGCTTATGCAAAGAGCAACGTTGGCGGTGCTTATGTCTGGGGAGGTGCAAGATACCGTGCAACTGACTGCTCAGGTCTGACAATGCTCTCATATGCACAGGTAGGCATTAGCCTTCCTCACTATGCACAGTCACAGGCTTCCTGCGGAAGAGCCGTAAGCTACAATCAGATGCAGCCGGGTGATATCATAACCTTCGGAAGTGCTTATAATGTATACCATGTTGCAATGTATATCGGCAACGGACTTATGGTACACGCTGAGAACTCAAACACAGGAATAGTTATCTCAAACGTTGCATCTTTCTCAAGATACAACCCAATTTATAACATCAGAAGAATTATCGGCTGATAAGATTTTAAGCTGCAAGTTTTCACCTGCAGCTTTTTCTTTTTGAATAATTGTATACTAATTGTATTGCGCTTGTTGACAATTTTGGCTCGGTGTGGTAAAATCAATTCAGAAGGAATGATGAACTTGAATGAGAAAAAAGTTTTCACCACACGTAATCTTGTTTTTATGGGACTTTTCGCAGCTGTAACAGCAGTTTTGTCACAGATATCCCTGCCGCTGCCAACAAATGTTCCACTGACCCTCCAGACCTTTGCCGTGGCACTTGCGGGATATTTTCTCGGCTGGCTTAAAGGGGGTATATCCATTTTGGTCTATGTACTTGTGGGAGCAGTTGGCGCACCTGTCTTTGCGGGTTTCAAAGGCGGTTTCGGCGTTATCACCGGTCCTACAGGCGGCTTTATAATCGGATTTGTTATCATGGCTGTGCTTTGCGGACTTGGAAGCAATTTTTTTAATAAAAAGAATGCGATTTCCGTGATTGCGGGAATTCTGTTTGGTATTGCCGGACTTGCCGTTTGCCATGCCTTTGGCTGTGTCCACTTTGCAATAACCTCGGGACAGAGCCTTTGGAATGCGTTTCTTGTTGTATCGGTCCCGTATCTTGTAAAAGATGTTATATCTGTTGCGGCGGCTTATTTTATATGCCGTGAGCTCAGACACCGACTCATTAAATCAGGTGCGTGATCTCAAAAGAACGCCTGATATAAATACACCCTCCATTATCCCCTTTGGAGGGCGTTTTTTTGAAAAAAAGCACAATACCTCTTGACAATAAAGGAATTATAGTGTATAATATATAACTGTTGCAGATACTTCTGCTTGCTGTTATAGCTCAGTTGGTAGAGCACATCCTTGGTAAGGATGAGGTCACCGGTTCAAATCCGGTTAACAGCTTTCAGGCTCCCGATGATCGGGAGTTTTTTTTGCCATAATAAAAAGGACAGTTTTAAGCTGTCCTTTTGTTATTTTGAAATTTGCTGAACAGATCAGTTTTCAAGCTGTGTGTCAACAAAAATGCTGTAAATTGCCTGCATAGCCTTTTCAAAGTCGCTCTCGCTTACTCCGATAATAATGTTAAGCTCGCTGGAGCCCTGGTCTATCATCTTTACGTTGACCCTTGCGTGTGCCAGCGCAGAGAATATCCTGCCTGCTGTACCTCTGTTGGACTTCATGGCTCTGCCCACAACGGCGATAAGCGCAAGGTCTGTTTCGATATCTACAACGTCAGGCTTGCAGTTTCTGTGGATACCTGCAAGTATCTCCTGCTCCTTGGGAGCAAATTCCTGCTGGTGAACAACAATGGACATTGTGTCGATACCTGAAGGCATATGTTCAAAGCAGATGCCGTTTTTCTCGAACACTTCAAGCACTCTTCTGCCAAAGCCAAGCTCAGCGTTCATCATGTCCTTTTCAATGTTGATGGCGGTAAAGCCCTTTTTACCCGCAATACCTGTAATGGTGAACTCAGGCTTCTGTGATGTAGACTCAACAATGAATGTTCCGCTGTCCTGGGGAGCATTTGTGTTTTTGATATTGATAGGGATACCTGCTTTTCTTACAGGGAAGATAGCGTCCTCGTGAAGTACGGTAGCACCCATGTAAGAAAGCTCACGAAGCTCTTTGTATGTGATGATCTTAATGGTCTGAGGATCATTTATTATTCTTGGGTCTGCAAAAAGAAATCCGGAAACATCTGTCCAGTTTTCATAAAGATCTGCGCCAACAGCTGCTGCAACGATAGAACCGGTTATATCCGATCCGCCTCTTGAGAAAGTCTTTATTGTGTCGTTTGGCATGGAGCCGTAGAAGCCGGGAATAACGGCGTTTTCAACTCCTTCAAGCCTTTCTCTGAGAGCCTTGTTTGTCTTTTTGGAGTCAAAGTGACCCTGCTCGTCAAAGAAGATAACGTCTGCTGCATCGATAAAACCATATCCAAGATAGTTTGCAAGCACGATACCGTTGAGGTATTCACCCCTTGAAGCGGCATAGTCACGTCCTGCCTTGCCGATAAAGCAGGCATTGATTATCTCAAACTCCTGATCCAGCGACAGGTCAAGCCCAAGCTCACTGATTATCCCGTTGTATCTCTCTTTTATTTTATCAAATGCGTCCTTGAAGTCCTTGCCCTTTGCCGCAAGATCGTAGCAGCCGTAAAGCATATCGGTAACTTTTGTATCTTTGCTGTTTCTTTTTCCCGGTGCGCTGGGAACAACGAACCTTCTGGAGCTTTCAGCAGTGATGATAGCTTTTACTTTTTTGAACTGCTCTGCGCTGGCAAGGGAACTGCCGCCGAATTTTACAACCTTAGTCATACCAAAACCTCATTTTCAATTTAGATTGGGCGTTTATAACACATTTAAAACGCCGGTTAAACAGTACAATAAACAGTATACAAAAATAATTCTTTTAAGTCAATGTGTATTTTGACAAATAAATATTAAATTTTATCTGTTCGTTTGTGAAATACGCTTGTTCACCCTCGGCAAACACAACGTGCGTGAGCGGAGTGCAGGTGTTTGTCAAAGCAAAACATCAAGCTTAGCGCAAAAATCGTATAAAGACGGAAAACAATCATAAAGCATAGGCTTGGTGTCCCGGTCCGGCTGGGAGAGATCGGGGATCATCACAGGCTTGCAGCCGGCACGGTACGCAGACAGTATCCCGTTAGGGGAGTCCTCAAGAGCAATGCAGTTTTTACAATCAAGCCCAAGAGCCTCTGCTGCTGCCAGATAGATGTCAGGCGAGGGCTTTCCGTTTTGTATCATGTCGCCTGTAACTATTGCATCAAAATAACCTATCACACCCGTTTGTTCAAGGTATCTCCCAGTCCGTTCCCTGTTTGTGGTTGTGGCAACGGCGAGCTTTATCCTTCGCTTTGAAAGCTCGGTCAGAAGCTCATCCAGCCCATTTTTCTTTTCAACTCCGTTCAGCGCAATATATTCGTCCATAAGCTCTTTGCGCTTTTCACGTACAGCATAATAATCAAAGCTGTCGCCGAATATTCCTTTAAGATGTACACAGGCGTATTTTGCCGCCATTGACCGTATGCCCAGTATGTGTTCATCAGTCATTTCAAATCCATAATAAGCTGCTGCCTGTTTCCAGAAGCGTGTGTAAAGCTTTTCCGTGTCAAGCATAAGCCCGTCCATATCAAATATAACTCCCAGTATCCTGTCTTTCATCGTGCCGCCTCCTTGCCGCTTTTCATATTATACTTCCTTTAATGGGAAAAATCAATGGATAGTTCATTGACAACAGGTGTAAAATGTGTTATTATAAAATTTACGGTAGGAGGTGTGTAACAGTGAATTATTATATCTACGGTCTGACCTCAAAGGGCAATGTCCGTGAGAATAACGAGGACAGGATCCTTATATATAAAGATGTTGTGTCCGATGGCAGCTGTTGTACAACTCTTTCTGCACCATTTATCGCTGCTGTATGCGACGGTGTAGGCGGTGAAAACGCTGGCGAAGTGGCTGCACAGCTCTGTCTTGAACAGCTCTCGGACATAGTTTACCATGCAGATGTTGATCTGAAGCGTGAGGTGCTGAATATACACCATGACATTAAGCGAAAGGGGATAGGGGAAAGTCTTTCTGTTAATATGCAGACCACCCTTTGTGCCCTTGCGGTTGATGAAAATGGCGAAGCTATGTGCGTAAACGTGGGCGACAGCCGTATGTACAGGTTTGTAAACGCCGCAATAAGGCAGATCTCCACTGACCAGTCTTACAGACAGTTTGTCTATGAGCATGGCGATGAGGGAGCCGTGGCAAAGATCGCACCTAATCTTGAAAATGCTATCGTATCCTCTGTGGGCAGTGTTACAAATGACCCTGAGGTGGAGCTTGTTCCGCTTGTTACAAGCTTCGGAAAAGAGCCTGACGACACTATTCTTATAGTTTCCGACGGTATTTCCGATTACGTCACCGAGCAGCAGCTGGAGATAGGTATGGGACTTGACCTGCCCCTTTCTCAGAGGCTGGAAGCCATCGCACAGCTTGCCCTTGATAACGGAAGCGTGGATAATCTTTCTATCGTGGGCATCAAGCCTTATATAACAAAGAGAGAGCTTGAAAATATAACTTCTGAAAACGTGGAAAAGACCGTTAATATCCGAGATCTTATAAGAGAAACCGACGAGCTGGGCGAGATACTGACCCTTGATATCAACGAGATAATATCTCAGCCTTATGTGAGAATGGAACCTGATCCTTTGCCGGATAAGCCAAACAGAAGCGTGCAGGAGGCTGAGGAAACAATTATTCGTGAAAGCATGGCGGAACAGAAGGCTGAAATTGAGCCTCAGCCGCAGCAGGAGCCTGAAGCACAGGTCATGGCTGATGATACTGCTGTTGTGACGGCGGATGATAAACAGGCTGAGCCTGAGGAAAAGGCACAGGAAGCCGCCGAGGATACATATGAGCATAATTTACAGACCGATGACGGACAGGCTGAGGATGACCTTATAGAGGCTCTGCTGAATGCCAAGGCTGCAAAGGATTCTCAAAAGCAGGAGCAGCAGGAGATCAAAGCTGCATATGACAGCACAGACGAGCCTGAGGAGCTTGATCTGTATACCCTTGGAGAGCGTGCTGTAAGCGCAGTTGTGTCCAATGCGGAAAATACTGCCCAGACCATAAGGGAGATAGAGGTCATGGGGAGCGCAATGCCCGGACACGTTAAGGGACCTGCTGAAATGGAAAGAGAGTTCCTTGAAAGAATGTCAAAGCTTTCTCTGGGCGATTTTAACCTTGATGAGGAGGATGATGCGCCGCAAAGCTCTGAAAGTGAGTCCGGTCCGGAGCTTAATACGGTCGAGCTTCTCCACCAGTCCGCATCAAGCCTTGCAAAGCTGGAAAACCTTTTGGGAAAGAAATAATAATTGCACCGCAGTTTGTTCTGCGGTGTTTTTTGTGTACGATATTGTTGACTTTGGAGCTTGTATGAGTTATAATTATATTGTTTGATCAAGGAGGATATGTTATGAAAAAAACCAAAATAGTATGCACTATCGGTCCGTCCACCGATAATGATGATATATTGCGTGAAATGATGAAAAGCGGCATGGACGTTGCCCGTTTCAACTTTTCTCATTCCGAGCACAGCGTCCATGAAAAGCGTTTTGAACAGGTGTGCAGGCTGCGCAGCGAGCTTGGACTTAATATCGCAACTCTGCTTGACACAAAAGGTCCCGAGGTGCGGCTGAAAACCTTTAAAGAGGGCAGCGCTGTCCTTGCCGAAGGCGAAAGCTTTACCCTTACCACCCGTGATGTTCAAGGGGATAACACGATCTGCTCCATAAGCTTTGCTAACCTTCCAAAGGACGTTTCCCTTGGTACAAGTATCCTGATAGATGACGGTGCTATCGAGCTTAAAGCTGAAAGCGTGAACAGCACGGATATCGTGTGCAGAGTTATCCGAGGGGGCAAGGTGTCCGACAGAAAGGGAATAAACGTTCCCGACGTGAACCTTTCTATGCCATACATTTCTGATGCGGACATGAAAGACCTTGAGTTCGGCGCAAAAATGGGCTTTGACTATATCGCTGCATCGTTTGTAAGAACAGGTGCAGACGTTATATATCTTAGAAAATTCACCCAGTCTCTTGGCTGGTTCAATCCCAGGATAATTGCCAAAATAGAGAATGCACAGGGCGTAGAAAATATCGACGAGATACTGGAAGCTGCCGACGGAATAATGGTGGCCCGTGGCGATATGGGTGTAGAGATACCCTTTGAAAGAATACCCGCTATCCAGAAAACGCTTATAAGAAAGGCTTATAATGCCGGAAAGAACGTTATTACCGCCACCCAGATGCTTGAGTCAATGATATCAAATGCACGCCCTACAAGAGCAGAGATAACCGACGTTGCCAATGCGATCTATGACGGCAGCTCTGCAATAATGCTCTCCGGCGAGACCGCAGCAGGAAAATACCCTGTTGAAGCAGTAAAGACCATGAGCAGGATCGCAGAGACCACAGAGGGTGCCATTGATTACATAAGCCGCTTTAAAAAGCACGCTGATGAGCTTGACCCCACAATAACCGATGCTATCGCTCACGCAAGCGTTACCACCGCACACGATCTGAACGCAGCTGCTATACTTACCGTAACAAAGAGCGGAGGAACGGCAAGGACACTCTCCAAGTTCCGACCAAACTGCCCGATAATTGCCCTGACTACGGACGAAACGACCTGTCACCAGCTTAATCTCAGCTGGGGCATAAAGCCGGGACTTATGGACGAAAAGACCAATACCGACGAGCTTATCGAGCACGCAATAAAGGTATCTCTGGAAAAGGGCTACCTTAAAAAAGGCGACCTTGTTGTTGTCACAGCAGGCGTTCCCCTTGGAGTAAGCGGAACTACCAACCTTCTGAAGGTGGAGAGAATAGACTGATAAAAAGCGAAACGGACTGTTGCATATCGCAGCAGCCCGTTTTTTTGTTACTCACCCGTTTTGCTTTCGTCTGTCCCGGATCGTTCCTTTTGTTCATTGGCGTTTTCGGCGTTTTGGCTGTTGTCACCTTCCCGGTAAACAAGCTCGTAGCCTTTGCAGTTGTTCTTAACGTAATCAATAATGTTTTTCGCCTTTTCTTCCCCGATATTGAATATCAATGCCTTGTTAAGAATGTTGGTGAAAAGATAGCCGTTCTCGCTTATTGAAATACTTTTGTTCTCGCAGCCAAGTACGGGGATATTGGTGCTTATATCCAGCTTCTGTTTGAAATTCCCGTTCAACAGCAGTTTGTCGGGATCATCCACCAATGTGTATTTCTCGCCATTGGAAAAAAGAATATCCCAGACCTTCTGCTTGTCGATCCCCTGGAACTCAATAGTTTTTCCGCCGTCGGTATAGTAATACGCAGACCCGTAGGAGCCGTTCTCCTTCAGATTAGTCTCAAATCCAAGCTGATAAAGTGTGGACACCTTGTAATCCTCGTTGATATATACGTAGAAATCCGTTGGTTTATGGCTTTGTATATAGTTCCATCTCTCGACATTGAGGTTTAAATTATCATTATTTTTCTCAATTTTACGGTAGAAATCACTCATGTCAATAAAGCCAACGGCAACAGCCAGATCCGAACTAATGCCTTGTAAAATATATGTTTTCGCTATATCATAATTTTTATATTTCTCGTATCTCATCGTTAACTCATTTATATCATGATATTCGCCTATCTCTTTACCTATCAAATCCTTTTTTATTTCCTTATGTGTCGATATATATTTTGTATACAAAGACTGTTCAAAACTGTATTTATTGCGCAGGAAAATCTCTGTATAGAACTCGTTGGGTTTCTGCGCTGTTGTTTCTGAATCAAGTGCATCGGAAGAGCTGTCCGTTTTGACTATCTTTTTCTCATAATCTGTTTCCTCTGTCACAGAGGTATCCGCACTTTCCGAGGCTGTGTCCACATCTTTTCTGCTGAACACCAGAGCCATTGCCAGAAAGCAGAAAACTAAAGCTATACTCGATGCAATGGCTGCATATTTCCACGGGAAGGTCTTAACGACTATTTTCTTTTTAGGTGCAGCTTCGGTTATGAGGCTGTCGTCGATGCCGCCCAGAAGCCGTGCAAAATTCAACTCGTTCATATGTCAAACCCCTCCTTTTGCAAATGCTTGCGCAGTTTTTCCTTTGTCCTTGAAAGCCGCATCTTGACCTTGCTTTCCGTTATCTCCATTTGCACAGCTATTTCCTTTATGCTGCAAAAGTACCAGTATCTTTGCACGAATATTATTCTGGACTCTTTGTCAAGCTCTTTCAGAAAGCTGTTTATCGCCTCACGTATCGCCAGCGTCTCGGATATCTGTATATTTGACGTGCCGATAAATCCTGCAAGTTCCTCAAACACCGCCTCGGTCTGACCGCCTCCACGTTTTTGTGCACGGTTCTTTTCCAGCCTGTCAAGGGAAAGGTTGCGCACGATGCATCCTAAATATGCTTTAAGCGATTTAGGCTTTTCAGGGGGTACACTGTTCCACAGCTTCAGATATGCGTCGTTTAAACATTCCTCCGAGTCCTGCTTGTCCGAAAGGATATTTGTGCTTATGACCCTGCAATATGTATCGTATTTTTCCCTGGTCTCGTTAATAGCCTCCTGAGACCTTTTGAAAAACAGCTCTATTATTTTCTCGTCGTCCATATCCTTCACCTCGCTCCCTTGCACATAAAGACGGAGTATCTGTGCCTATGGTCACATTTTAAAAGCCCACTTAATAAAAAGCGGGCTTGTTTTATCATATGTAGAATTTCTTGCCTTCAAACTCAACTCTGCGCTTGAGGTCTGTCATCAGATCGTCAAACTGCTGCGGATTAAGTGACTGTGCGCCGTCGCACCAAGCCTTCGGAGGATCGTTGTGAACCTCGACCATGATTCCGTCCGCACCTGCGCTGACCGCAGTTTTTGCCAGCTGCGGAACCATCCATGAGATACCTGTTGCGTGGCTCGGGTCAATGATAACAGGCAGGTGAGTCTTGTGCTTGAGCATCGGTACAGCGGAAATGTCAAGTGTGTTTCTTGTGGCTGTTTCAAAGGTTCTTATGCCTCTTTCGCAGAGAATTACGTTCTCGTTTCCGCCTGCCATGATGTACTCTGCGCTCATGAGCCACTCTTCAATGGTGTTTGCAAGTCCTCTTTTGAGCAGGATAGGCTTATCGCACTTGCCAAGCTCTTTGAGCAGGTCAAAGTTCTGCATATTTCTTGCGCCGACCTGGATAACGTCAACGTCCTGGAACATATCAAGGTGAACCAAGTTCATTATCTCGGTAACGATAGGCAACCCTGTTGCCTTTTTGGCTTCCAGAAGAAGCTTCAGACCCTCGCCGGCAAGTCCCTGGAAAGAGTAAGGTGAAGTTCTGGGCTTGAAAGCACCGCCCCTGAGAAGCGTTGCACCGCTTTTCTTAACGTCCTGTGCTACCTCGATGATCTGTTCTTCCGTCTCCACCGAGCATGGACCTGCGATAACATTGAAAATGCCCTCGCCGAAGGTCACCTTGTCTGTGACCTTGATGTATGAATCATCCGGGTGCATCTTGCGGTTTGCCTTTTTGTAAGGCTCGGAAACTCTTTTTACGTCGGCAATGTAGCTTGCGCTCTTAATGTTGTCAATATCGAGCCTTGTGGTGTCGCCGATAATTCCCACCAGTGTGGTGTGGTCGCCTTCGCTGAGGTGGGTTTTAAGTCCCTTGGCGTGAATATCCGCAATAAGCTCCTGGACGTTCTCCTTGGTAGCCTGGGAGTTGAAAATAATGATCATTTCTAATTCATATCCTTTCGTTACTGTTATGCTTTAAAGCTTTTATCCTTTTAAGCTTTTATGTGTTAAAGTATATCACTCTTTCTTTAAACTGTCAAGAGTAAATTGTAATGTTTTCATTTTGTTCATCTTGTTCATCTTTTTTAGCATTTTACACAAAACAGGTCAAGCCCTGTGAATATTTAAAGCCATTGTACAAAGGCTGTTTTGTCGTTTTTGTTATAACCTGCCTGTTCATAGAATTTCAGAGTGCTTTCCTCTTTTGAGCCTGTTAAAAGCATCATTTTATAACAGTTTTTACTTTTTGCAATATCTCTTGCATAGTTAAGGCAGGCTTTTGCAAGTCCATTTTTTCTGTGATCTTTGTCTGTTATAACATTTTCTATAAATGCGTAAGGTCTTTGACCACGAGTGAGATTAGGTATTATAACGCAAACACAGGACGAAACAATAGTTCCGTCCTCATCCGCAACGATAATATGGTGGTTTTCATCATTTAAAATGCCTTCCCAAACTTCCATGACCCTTTCATCTTTTGCGGGAAAAGGGTTGTCATGGAGCTGCATATAAAGTTTGAGCAGACCGTCAAAGTCTTTATCTGTGATCTCTCTGATGATCATTTTCTCACCTTGCCTTATCTTAAAAATGGCATATTCCCCGTGAAAGCACCGAAAAAGCCCACATTTCTCTCTGTTACAAGGCACACAGCAGTTGCCGATATGCCTTCAAGATTGCCTGTGAAGCCCAGACCTTCCTCGGTAGTTGCTTTGATGGACACCTGTGAAACATCTATCCCACAGGCTCTTGCGATATTAAGCCTCATATGATTTATGTGACCGGCAAGCTTAGGCTCTTGCGCACAGATAGTGGAATCGATATTTACAATACGAAAACCTCTCTGCTCGATAAGCCTTGCAACCTGCCTCAAAAGCTCGATGCTGTTTGCACCTTTATATCTTTCGTCTGTATCCGGGAAAAGCTTTCCGATATCGCCAAGAGCAAGAGAACCAAGAAGGGAGTCCATTATTGCATGGGTGAGAACATCAGCATCGGAGTGTCCCAGAAGTCCCATATCATTTACTATCCTCACACCGCCGAGAATAAGCTTTCTGCCCTTTACAAGCTTGTGTACATCATAACCGTGTCCGATCCTCATTTCTGCACCTCCGTAATGAACTCATAGTTTCCTAAGAATTTAAAGTAGCCGAGCTCGTCCTCAAGCTGGTTTATAAGCATTGCAACTTTGGGATCTTTGATACTGCCCTGGAAATCAAGATAGAAAACCGCTTCAAAATCGGTATTTGCCAGTGGACGTGATTCTATCATGGTCAGATTCAGACCTGCAACCGAAAACTTTGTAAGCAGTCTGTAAAGCGCAGATCTTTCGTGGGGCAGCGAAAGGGAAACCGATATAACGTCCGCCTTTTCCGTGCAAAGTGTTTTCTTGGAAATTACAATAAATCTCGTGTAGTTTTCCGATGCGTTGGCAATATCATCGGCTAATATTTTCAAACCGTTGTTCAGAGCACATTCACGGGAACATATCGCTGCAACAGGACGGTCGCTTTGGGCAACGAACTGAGCGGCAAGTGCGGTATTTGCATAGTTGTGTCCTTTGTATCCGTGATGTAATATAAATTCTGAGCACTGCATAAGTGCCTGCTCATGAGAATAGACTATCTGTATATCCTCGGGATCGGTATCCTGCCTTGCAGCAAGACAATGAGAGATCCGCAGTTTTGTACCGGCACAGATCTTCAGATCATATTTTTTCAAAAGCTCATATGTTGCCGTAACAGATCCTGCTGTGGAGTTTGCAATGGGTACAACTCCAAAATCAAAACGTTTGTCGTCGACCGCTTCAAATACCTGCTCAAAACCGTTGAAGAAAGTAATTTCGCCGTTTGGAAGAAGCTTTTTGCACGCCATTTGCGAGAAAGAACCCTCCGTTCCCGGAACAGCAGCTTTGCATTTTGCGTTTAGGTCAACATACTCACTTTCAATGCTGTTTTTATCGGAAAAGAAATCCTGATACTGAAGACACTTGGAAATATCCATGATCGTCTGATAAAGTACCTGTGATGAGTTTTTCAATTCCTCCGGGAACATATCCTTCATTCTCTGAAGTATCTGTTCTTCACGTCCTTTCTGAAAAACGGGAAGATCGTTTTTGATCTTATATTCGGAAACATCCTTGCAAAGCTTCATTCTTTCAATAAAAAGCTCAGCGATCCTGTCGTCGGTAACATTTATCTTCTTTCTTAATTCTTCAAGTTCCATTTGATCTCCCCCTTGCTTTTATAAAGTTTATCACATCTATTGTGTTTTTTCAAGGGGTGAAAACAAACATTTCACAAAAGACTGTCACTTTTTTTGTATAAGTTTATTTGTAGAAATTTATTGACTCTTTGGGATAAATATGTTAAATTGGTTATATACATAAAACAAATTTGGAGGTGACTGTGTTGAAACAGATCGTGATCGAGTATCACACAAAGATAGATGTTATTTCCCAGCTCAGAGAAGTAAAGTCTGAAATGGACAGCGGGAAGTACAAAAGTCTTTTGTTTCACGTTTACAGTGGTATACTTGATGAAAAGATACTGCTCAGCCTGTGTCAGGATCTGAAATCCGGATTTCCCGGCTGTGTCCTTGTGGGATCTGTTTCTGCAGGTGAGATCATCGAAGGAAGGCTGATGGATAGGGGGATCCTTATCTCTGCTATGCTTTTTGAGCAGACAGATATCAGATTTACAAGGTTTAACGACGTAAACGGCAGAGAGAAAATGGTTGGACAGCAAATTGCCTCCATTATAAATGAAACAGAGCATATAAAGGCTGTTGAAGTGCTTTTGCCGGGTACGGAAATAAATACCCGTTTTATCTGGGAAGCTGTAAGCGCATCAAAGCAAGGTGTTCAGGTATTTGGCGGATATGCCGGGGGACACGATATGAATATCGGGGAACACTTTGTTTTTGATGAACAGGGTCTTACAGATGATACATTGTATCTTGTGTCGTATGTTGGGAAGAATTTTCATATAAACGTTGATAAATCGGTGGGCTGGCAAACTCTCGGTCATGCCTTCAAGGTAACCAAGTCTGATGAAAACAGGCTTATTGAAATAAACAATATACCTGCTGTGGAGATATATGAGAAGTATCTTCAGATCAACAGGCATGATAATTTTGAAGAAAACACCTTTGAGTTCCCGCTTATCGCCAAGACGGACGGTGATGAGCTTTTAAGACACACCCTTAATGTTGAGGAAGACGGAACGCTGAACATGGCGGGATATGTTACCGAGGGAATGGATATCTATCTTTGCTACGGTAATCCCGGACTTATTGTGGAGGGTGTAAACAAGCGACTTAAAGAGGTCGCTGAGTTCAGACCTGAGGCTATCTTGCTCTATTCCTGCTCGGTGCGTAAGTCTTTCTGGGAGAATTACGTCAACATCGAAATGATCCCGTTCCAGAAAATAGCCGAGACCGCAGGCTTCCATACCTGGGGCGAGGTAAAGAGAGATCCAAACACAGGAAATGTCTGGGAGTACAATATAACACTTTTGTCCATTGCCATGCGTGAGGGTGAAAGACCGGAGGGCGACCTTGGTGAGATCGTTGTAGACGATTCCGTTCTCAAGGGGCAGGCTTCACTTATAAAGAGATTGTCACAGCTTGTTTCGGCTACCACCAGCGAGCTTCAGAACGCCTACGATGATCTTGAAAAAGTCAATGAGCAGCTCAGGATCCTGTCTAACCATGACGCTCTGACCGGGCTTTATAACCGCAGAAGGCTGGACGAGTTTGCAAGCGATGTTATTGACAATGCAGAGCAGACGGGAGCATATGTGACAATGCTCATGCTGGATATCGACTACTTCAAGAATGTCAACGATACATATGGTCATGATGTTGGTGACGGCGTGCTTGTAGAAATAGCACACCTGCTTGATGAACACGTTTCATCACATAAATGTGCCGCTGTGGGACGCTGGGGCGGTGAGGAATTTCTTGCTGTTATCCCGGATATGGATCCGGATCAGGCTGCCGATTTTGCCGAGGAGGTTCGCAAGGCGGTGGAAGCGCATGAGTATAAAGATATACCAGAAAAAATAACCATAAGTATCGGCTGTCTTTGTTTCAGAGGAGAGGTCTTTGACAGAACAAAGCTGTTTAAGGACGTTGATGACTGTCTTTATGAGGCTAAACGCAGGGGCAGGAACCGAGTTATACAAATAAAACTGTAAAAAAATAACCCAAGGAAATACTGAATTGATCCCCAAAAGTCAGACAAACATTTTAAAGAATAATTATAAAAAGCGACTAAGAGAAATCTTGGTCGCTTTTGTTATTCAAGTGTTGTTATTGTGATGAACTGTCTGTGCTTACCTGTGGAAGATCAAGCTTTTTGGGTGGTGTAGAAAGTCCGGGATCATCGCTATCCTTTGCCTTTTGTGTCAGATCTTTTATCATCTTTTCAAGGTATTTGTAAGCTGTATCATAATTCTTTTTTGCAGTCTCAAGGCTGTCCTCTACGGTCGCCACAGGCTGCCTTATTGATATATGTACATCATTTGGCATATCCTTGTAACCTATTTTGTCGGCAACAAGCTGCATATTAAGGGAGAACCCGATCTCGTCCACATATTTGTTCCCGGGGAATTTCTCGCTTAGCTTGTGATCCATTATCTCAAGATATTGATACTCTGTGTTGGTATCTGTAATTACCAGCATACTCTCTGTGCTGTACAGATTAGCCAGGAACTTGCTGCGGGTGTCCTTCTGATCCTGGGAATTTGATGTTGGATCAAGTGGCATAACGATAACGTTCACATGAACATAACCGTTGCCGTCAATGTCATCCACATATTCCTCAAACAGCTCCTCAAGCTCCTTTTCTTTAGTGGTAAGACCGTTGTTGGCTATCATCATAACCGTAAGGTCTGCTTTTTTGATCTGAAGCTGATGATAGATTATAAATGCCGCAATAAATACAACAAAGCCTGCAAGAATAAGCCACCACTTATTCAGATAAATGAAATTCTGTATTTTCTTTTTTGGACTGAGCTTTACAGCCGTTTCCTGTGCTTCTTGGGCATCTTCCTCCTGCCCTGACTCTTGCAGCGTGGAGTCCTCTGTGTTCTTCTTTTTCATCAGCTCTATCCTCTCACGAGCAAGCTGACGCTCACGCTCCTTTATGGCTTCTTTTTCACGCTTTTTTCGTGCAGCGATCGCAGCCTGTTTTTTTGCCTCAAGCTCCTGCTGCCTGCGTTTTTCATCTTCATATATCTTTTTCTCGTATTCGTAATCGCTCTTGTCAAGTATCTCACGAGCCTTGTCATTTTTGTCGGACATTTTCTCACCTCACTGACTCGTTGATTATACATGATATTTATGAACTGCTAATTAACAAAATTGATACATAAAATTTAGTGATAATGCCAGTATACTTAAAATGAGTATTGTTTTATAATAGTTTTAAAGGAAAAATAATAAAGAAACGAGGTGCTTTTAATGCTTAATGACGTTAAACAGAACAATGTGAATAAAGAGCTTGTTTCGGAACAGATCGAGATGTACCGTGCAAGACTTTCGGGACTTGAGAACAAGATCAAAGAAAGCAAGCTTCCGGTCATAATTACTATTGACGGCTGGTCTGCCTCAGGTAAAGGCTCTCAGATCGCACAGCTTATAAAATGCCTTGACCCGAGGTTTTATAAGGTCATGTCTTTTGGTAAGCCAAACGAGGTGGAAAAAAGAAAACCATGGCTTTGGCGTTTTGCCTGTGCTATGCCGATGCAGGGCAATTTCCTGATCCTTGACCGAAGCTGGTACCGTGACACTGCAAACGCATATCTTTACGATGAGATCAGCAAATCCGAGATGCGCAAACGTCTTGACGACATCAACGTATTTGAAAGACAGCTTGCAGACGACGGCTATCTTATAGTCAAGTTCTTTTTGCATATCACCGAGGAGGAGCAGAAAAAGCGCATCAAAAAGCTTACCTCGTCAGATTATACCAGCTGGCGCATTGATGAGCACGACCTTTATAACCTTAAAAAGCGTGAGAAATTTGCAAAGTATTATGAGGAAATGATAACAAAGACAAACACTCCGAGCGGCGTGTGGAATATTATCGGCGGGGACGATAAAACAGGTGCAAAGCTTGAAATGATAAAAGCTCTTGTGCTTGCTGTTGAAGGAAAGCTTGAAGCAAAAGCCTCCGGCAGTACATTTGTGCCCAAAAATCAGTTTCCGTTTGCAGATGTTAAACCACAAGAGTTTAAAATGGCAAACGTCCAAAAAGTCAGTGAAGCTGCACTTGACAAAACACTTACTGACGAGGAATATGAAAAACAGCTGGAAAAATGCCAGGATAAGCTGTTCAAGCTGCAAAACCTGTGCTATCAGAAAAAAATACCTGTTATCATATGCTATGAAGGCTGGGATGCAGCAGGAAAGGGCGGAAATATCCGCCGTGTGGCAAACGCCCTTGACCCAAGAGGATATGAGGTCGAACCTATTGCAGCACCGGATAAATACGAGCTTGCAAGGCATTATCTGTACCGTTTCTGGATACGTCTTGAAAACGACGGACATTTTACTATCTTTGACCGTACCTGGTACGGCAGGGTAATGGTGGAGCCTATTGAGAATATAACACCGCCCGATAGGGTAGAGCAGGCTTATCAGGAGATAAACGAGTTTGAGAAGCTGCTTATACAGTGGGGCGCTGTCGTTATAAAGTTCTGGATAAATATCGACAAGGAGGAACAGCTCAAACGCTTTACCCTGCGACAGAACACTCCTGAAAAGCAGTGGAAGATAACCGATGAGGACTGGCGAAATCGTGAAAAGTGGGACATCTACGAAAAGTATATCGATACAATGATCGAAAAGACCTCGACCAAGGCAGCTCCGTGGACAATAATCGAGGGTAATGATAAAAAGTATGCCCGCATAAAAGCTATGAAAACTATAATTGAAAAGATAGAAGAAAAACTGGAGAAAAATAAATAAGCAATAAAAAAGACTTGCCGCTTTTTAAAGTGACAAGTCTTTTAATTTATAAGCCTGTGTTATTTGCTGATAAGTGCCAGAGTATCTCTTGCGATAAGCAGCTCCTCGTTGGTAGGAACGACCCAGACCTCAACCTTGGAATCTGCTGCGGAGATCTTGCAAAGCTTGCCTCTGATGGACTTGTTAACTTCCTCGTCAAGCTTGATGCCGAAGAAATCCATGTCAGCACAAGCCATTGAACGAACAAGGCTCTCGTTCTCACCGATACCGCCTGTGAACAGAACAGCATCAAGTCCGTTCATAGCTGCTGCAAAGCTTCCTATGTATTTCTTGATCTCGTATGTGAGCATATCGTTTACAAGCTCGCATCTCTTATTGCCCTCGTTAGCACCGGCAATGATGTCTCTGTTATCGGAGGAAACACCGGAGATGCCCAGGAATCCGGACTTCTTGTTAAGATAATCACTCATCTGTGAAGGTGTAAAGCCGTGCTTGTCCGCAACAAATGTTACCGCCGAAGCATCAACGCAGCCTGAACGTGTGCCCATTATAACACCGTCAAGAGGAGTAAAGCCCATTGTTGTATCAACAGATTTTCCGCCGTCAACAGCTGTGATGGAAGAACCGTTGCCAAGGTGGCAGGAAACGATCTTCAGATCCTTGACGTCTCTGCCCATAGCCTTTGCAAGAGCTGCGGAAACAAATCTGTGAGATGTGCCGTGGAAGCCGTACTTTCTCACGTGCAGCTGCTCGTAATCCTCATAAGGAAGACCAAACATATAAGCCTTCGGAGGCATTATCTGGTGGAAAGCTGTATCAAATACAACTACCTGCGGAGTTGTTGCAGGCATAACCTTTTTGCAGGCTCTCAGTGCAAGAGCGTGCGCGTGGTTGTGAACAGGAGCAAGCTCAGCCAGACCGTCGATCTTGTCTATAACTTCGTCTGTTACAAGGCAAGCCTCGGAGAATACCTCAGCACCTTGCACGATACGGTGACCTACTGCGGAGATCTCGTCCATAGAGTCGATAACCTTTGTATCACCGGAGGTAAGGACCTCTACCAGCTTTTCAAAAGCTTCTGTGTGAGTAGGGAAATCACAGTCGGCTTCAAACTTTCTGCCGTCGCCCGTCTTTGCGCTTACATGACCGCCAATGCCGATCCTGTCGCAGTTTCCCTTTGCGATAACAGACTCATCTGTCATATCAAGCAGCTGATATTTAAGGGATGATGAACCTGCGTTTACTACCAATACTTTCATCAAGAAATACTCCTCTCAAAAATGATGTACAATATTACTGTTGCTTGACTTTGAAGCTACAATATAATATAATAACAGTATAACAATTCCGGGACAAAATTTCAAGTGTATTTTTACCATTTATTCGATTTACACATTTTTAGCAATAAAATTTAGTATTCTATTAACATATTTTGCTTATAAAACATTGAGGTGACTGAGATGTTTGCCGCAGGGATAGTGGCTGAATACAACCCGTTTCATAACGGGCATAAATATCATATAGAGCAGACCAAAAAAATGGGCGCAGACCATATAGTTGTGATCCTCAGCGGTGATGCTGTCCAGCGAGGCGACACTGCGGTTTTTTCCAAATATGACAGAGCACAGATGGCAATAGATCAGGGAGCAGATCTTGTGATCGAGCTTGCTGCACCATATTCATGCGCCCCTGCACAGGTATTTGCTTTAAATGCAGTCAGACTGCTTGCCGGCTTTGGCGAGAACGTTATACAAGCTATTTCATTTGGCTGTGAATGCGCCGATCCGGACAAGCTTAACAGCACTGCTGATCTGATCGGCAGACTGGAGGAAAGCGACAGGTTTAAAGAGCTTATCTCTGCCGGTCTGACCTATCCGCAGGTCGTCAGCATTGTGGCACAGGAGATGTCCGAGGATGTAAAAGATATTCTGTCCGATGCCAATAATGTGCTTGGTATAGAGTATATCCGTGCAGCACACGCCCTTGCTCCCTGGATAGCTCCTTTGTGTATAAAAAGGACAGGCCCCGGACATGGGGATACCACAGTGTCTGAGGGATTTGCAAATGCCACACTTTTGCGTGATCGTCTGAAACACGGCGAGGATATATCTTCGTTTGTCCCCCAATTACCTGAAGTACCTGCCGCATTTATCCGAAAGGCTGACAAAGCACTTTTGTATAAGATAATCAGCGCAGATAAAAAGACCGTTGAAAACTGTCCGTTTGTTACTCAGAGTATCATAAACCGCTTTAATAAAGCAATTATGCAGTGCCCGGGATCCCTTGATGAGCTGGCAGAGCTTATAAAAAGCAAGGACATCACAATGTCAAGGGTAAGACGTTTTCTGATCCATATTGCCCTTGGAGTAACCCACAAGGATATGCTCACGCCCGTGCCTTATGGCAGGATACTTGCACTAAACGGCAAAGGTGCCCGGGTGCTTGTAAAAGCAAAAAACAGGTCGATAGACTATGATACCTCTCTTGCAAGACTGGAAAAGAATGACGAATGTAAACGAGTTGCTTTTCTTGAGTGTAATGCGGTAAGACTAAGAGAACTCTGCTCGGATGTTTCATTTTCCAACGAGTATAAACGAAAGATCGTTATTACGAAATAGTGGTGATAATTATTAAAAGAACAAGCAGAGTACTGAGCTTTCTTATAATACTTGCGTTATGTATTTCATGCTTTCCGTTGATTGTATATGCCGACGGTGATAATAAGCTTCCCGAAAAGTTTGATCCCCGTGAAAGCGGAAAGGTGACACCTGTAAGACAGTCTCCTGAAAAATATGATATCTGCTGGGCTTATGCCACCGTGGGAGCAATGGAACAAAGCATTGTTTTCAGCGGTCTGGACAACACGTCTGTTGACCTTTCCGAAAGCTCGATGGTCTGGTTTTCCGCACAGAGCGAAAAAGAGAACGTCGCCCCTCAGCAGCGTTACTCCACAAACTATATAACATCTCCCATGTTTGCCGCCGCAAGGATTCAGGGCATTGAGTACGAGGTCGATGAACCTACACTTTTGAACACACCGTATCTTAATCCTGTGTCATATTCCCAGCAGGGAGTGGCTGACTATGAGCTTGATAAGGTGGAAAGGGTAAGCGGTGACATAAACGCAATAAAAGAGAAGCTTATGGAGTACGGCGGCGCAGCAGTATGCTATCACAGCGATACGGATTATTTCAGCAGCGACCATAAGAGCTATTATCAGGATAAGGAAAAGTCTGTTAACCACAGCGTTACCGTTATCGGCTGGGATGATAATTACAGCAGGGATAATTTCGGGAGCGTAAAACCGGAAAGTGACGGAGCGTGGCTGGTAAAAAGCGTCTGGGGTACTCGCAATGAAGACGGATTTTATTGGATATCGTACTGTGAAAGTGAGCTTAAGGACTTTTACTTCTATAAGCTTCAAAGATCCGTAAGTGACGATGTCTATACCCATAATAAAGGAAATGATAAGATAATTGTCTCTGCGCAGGGTGCCGTGCAGGCTGCAAATGTGTTTACCGCCCGTGATAATGAGAGTCTTGAACAGGTCTCGTTTTTTATTGAAGGCAACGGCGGTAAGGGCACAGAGTATATGGTGCGTATTTTCAAGGATGTGAAGGATAATTCCCCTGTAAACGGCATCGAGATACTTGATAAAATAGGCACAGTTCAGTACGATGGCTATGTTACAGTTAAATTTCCCGAGCATATCAGGTTTTCCAAAGGGGACAGATTTTCTGTTGTTGTTTCATTGAAATCGGAAAACGGCAATAACTATTTTGTGGCTGAGAGTGCTGCCTGTGAGAGAAACAGGGGCGAAAGCTATTATTTCAGCGAGAAAAGCGGCTGGCAGGACAGTATACAAACCAGCTTTGCAAACGCATATATCAATGCGTATACCTCAAAAAGCTCTGCTGCGGATGTCTCGGAGCTGAAGGAAAAGATAGAGCAATATGAAAATACAAAAGGAATGCAGCGTGCGGTGGAGTATGCAAGAAATGTTGCCTACCGTTCTCAGCTAACAAATATAGTTGTCAATAAAGCTAACAGGCTGCTTGAAGCTGCTAAAAATGAGCGTGACAGCTATGTTGTAATCACAAATTCTGATGAGTGGAACGACTTTGCCAAAAGTGTGAGCGGCGGTACCGAATTCACCGATAAGATAGTTATGCTGGAATCGGATATTGACTTTTCGGATAAAGATTTTGTTTCTGCCGGCACACCGGAAAAAGGGGAGTTTAACGGATACTTTTACGGTAACGGTCATGTTATGCGAAATATACGATCCTCCTCTTCGGGAGTTTTTGCAAAGCTCGGGAATTATGCCGTTGTAAGAGAGCTTGTTATCCAAAGCAGCAGCTTTACCGCTGAATCTGTCGGGGGTATCGCAGGATCATGCGAAAGAGGGACAGTCATTGCCTGCGGATTTTACGGAGAGCTTAATGCACAGCGTAAAGGCGGTATTGTCGGAGACCTCCGAAGCGGAACAATAAGTGATTGCTATTTCTGCGTCAACGGTGTTGACAGCCCTGCAGCAAGGTATGCAGACGACGGTAAGTACAATGTCCAAAACTGCTATGCTTTGTCTGCACAGGATGTGAATGAGGCAGAACGCACAGCAAAGCTGCTTAATACAAATGGGGAAAGAAATGTTTTTACCCAGAGGTTTATTGTGTCGGATAATACTATCCTGCCAATATCAAAGGACACTAATGTTATCCATGGAGAGCTTGATATAGAAAACAAAAGTCCAAGTGTAAGAAAGGGATTTGTTATAGCTGCCGTTTCATGTGTAGCAGTTATAACAGCCGTTATCGCTATTTTGGTATTATCCGCAAGAAAAAAACACAAAAGAAAGCTTAAAAGCAAGCGTTAATAAAATATTTATATTCTTGGGTTGGCAAAAAATATAAAATATGCTATACTTATTATTTGTAAGTTAAACTGATTGAAAGGTTGGTATTGAATATGAAAGCAGTTGTAACAGTTATAGGTAAGGACGCAGTTGGTATACTGGCAAAGGTAAGTACTAAATGCGCTGAGTATAATGCAAATGTCATCGAGGTGACACAGTCTGTTATGCAGGAAATGTTCGCTATGATAATGATGGTGGATATTACTAAGCTCAACAGCGATTTTGCCGCTATGGCAGAGTCACTGGAAAAGCTGGGTGAGCAGAACGGTCTTAAAGTTACCGTTATGCATGAAAATATTTTTAACTGTATGCACCATATTTGATGAGAGGGATACTGCAAAATGATAAATGTTTACGATATACTTGAAACCATAAGAATGATACAGGACGAGTGCCTTGATATCCGTACCATAACCATGGGCATCTCGCTTCTTGACTGTATCGACAGTGATATAGATGTTGCCTGCAAGAAGGTATATGATAAGATAACTACAAAGGCAGCCCGACTTGTTGAGGTAGGCGAGCAGATCGAAAGGGAATATGGCATACCGATCATAAACAAGCGTATTTCTGTAACTCCGATCGCTATTGTTTCAGCTGCCTGCAAGTGTTCACCGGTTAAGTTTGCAAAAACCATGGATGAAGCGGCAAAAGCGGTAGGTGTAAACCTTATCGGAGGGTATTCCGCCCTTGTTCCAAAGGGATTTTCGGCAGGTGATATAGAGCTTATCAAGTCTATCCCTGAAGCACTTGCCTCTACCGAGAGGGTGTGTTCATCGGTCAATATCGGTTCCACAAAGACCGGTATAAACCTTGATGCCTGCAAAATGATGGGACAGATAGTGAGAGAATGTGCGGAAAGGACAGTGGAGCAGGCTTGCTTCGGCGCAGCAAAGCTTGTGGTTTTCTGCAACGCTGTTGAGGATAATCCGTTTATGGCGGGAGCATTCCACGGCGTGGGTGAACCTGACTGCATGATAAATGTGGGAGTATCAGGACCGGGCGTCGTAAGAGCGGCACTTAAAAAATATCCTGATGCAGATATAACAAAGATCTCCGATGTTATAAAGGAAATATCCTATAAGATCACAAGAGTTGGTCAGCTTGTGGGAACAACTGCCTCAGAAAGACTTGGTGTCCCATTTGGCATAGTGGATCTTTCTCTTGCACCGACACCCGCTGTGGGTGACTCTGTTGCACATATCCTTGAGGAGATCGGCCTTGAAAGATGCGGTACCCACGGTACTACCGCTGCACTTGCACTTCTTAACGATGCTGTGAAAAAAGGCGGCGTAATGGCTTGTTCGAGAATAGGAGGACTGTCGGGCGCATTTATTCCTGTTTCCGAGGACGCAGGAATGATCGATGCCGCAAAGAGCGGTGCTTTATGCATAGAAAAGCTGGAGGCTATGACAGCAGTATGCTCTGTGGGACTTGATATGATCTGTGTTCCCGGCGATACACCTGCGGATACTATATCTGCAATTATCGCCGATGAAGCGGCTATCGGAATGGTAAACAGCAAGACCACTGCGGTGCGTATAATCCCGGCTATCGGCAAAAAGGTCGGAGAGGAGCTTGACTGGGGCGGACTGTTTGGATGTGGTCCTGTAATGCCGCTGAAAAAAGAGTCTCCGAGCAAGTTTATAAACAGAGGCGGACAGATACCTGCACCTCTTCATTCACTTAAAAACTGATATCCCGATGGGAGCGTGATCGTAATGATCCTTGCGGTTAATACCAACTATACCAAAACAACTCCCTTTGAGGAGCGGATCAGACTTATAAAAAACGCCGGCTTTAAAGGCGTGATCATGACATGGAACGGAAGCGATGTTTTTCAGCAGGAGCTTTTGTGCGTAAAGGAAAACTGTTTGCGTATTGAGAGCGTGCACGCACCTTTCCACATGATGAACAACCTGTGGACCGATGAAAATCCCATGGAAAGCCTTATCAAACTACATGGTGCCATTGATTCGTGCCATAACTTTGCAATAAAAACTTTGGTCGTCCACTGTACCGATACACTTGATCCCCCCGCTGTCAGCGAGTGCGGAAAAAAGTATTTCAAGGGCTTGATAAGATATGCCAAGAGCATGAATGTTGATCTTGCTTTTGAAAATATCGAGCGTCCGGAGTATCTTGATGTAATTTTTGGAGAGTGCGATGACACAAACGTTAAGCTCTGCTATGATGTGGGACATGAAAACTGTTTTTCCAAAGGCAGCGATGTGCTGAGCAAGTACGGTGACAGGCTTAAAACACTGCATATACATGATAATGACGGCACAGCAGACCAGCATATCATCCCCTTTGACGGCAATATAGATTACAGCAGGTTTATCGCTAAGCTCAAAGAACTTGACTTCTATGGTATAATTGCCCTTGAGGTCATGCGTAACAGAACGGATATGTATAATGACCTTTCTGATGAACAGTTCCTTGCCAAGGCTTTTTCAGCTGCAAAGAAACTGTTTGAAATGAGACAGGGGTGATATAGTGAATGTAAACGGTCTTTTGGATTGTCATACCCACTGTATGTTTTCTCCGGACGGAAATGACGACCCGGTCGAACTTGTAAATAAAGCTGTTGATCTGGGGCTAAAAGCTCTTGCTGTTACCGACCACTGTGAATGCAATACCTGGTTTGAGCCTGAGTATTATGGAATTGACAGTAAATCGGCTGATGAAGACGATATTTTGATGTATAACTGTAAAGAATACCATAATAAAAGCCTTGAAAAAATGCAAGAGCTGAAGCAAAGACATTATGATGACGGCTTTGAGTTTATTCACGGGGTCGAGCTTGGGCAGCCGTTACAGGCACCTGAGATCGCAAGAGAAATTACCTCGGATAAGAGCATAGACTATATAATCGGCTCGCTGCATAATAATTCGGGGGAGAAGGATTTTTATTTTCTTAGCTTTGACCGTTTGAGCATGAATGACATCTATTCGCTCCTTGATGATTATTATGCACAGGTGCTTGAAATGTGCCAACAGGCGGAGTTTGACATTCTCGGTCATCTTACATATCCTTACAGATATATCTGCGGAAAGTACGGAATACAAATTGACAATAGCAGATATAAGGATATAAGTGCCGAAATATTCAGAACACTGATCGCAAAAGGAAAGGGCATAGAGATCAATACGTCGTCCCTTTTTACCCACCTTGCCAGCACAATGCCGGGTGAGGAGCTTGTAAGGCTGTACAGGGATCTGGGAGGAGAGATACTTTCTCTGGGTTCCGATGCACACTGCGCCGAAAATGTCGGGCAGGGAATAGACATTGGTGCTCAGCTCGCAAAGAGCTGCGGATTTAAGTACGCTGCTTATTTCAAATAGCATAAACCATATTTTATATCTTTATAAAAAATAAGAGAGGCTTTTCCATCTGAAAAAACCTCTCTGTTTTTGTTTTATTTATCAGTCGCCCATTGCGTTTTTAGCAATAACATCTGCAAACAGGTTAGCAGGAAGCTGCTCATAACGTACCTTTTCAAACGTGTAGGAGCCTCTGCCCTGAGTTGTCTGTCTCAGATACATAGTGAAGTCGGACATTTCAGCCATCGGGACTTCAGCAATGACCTCGGTCAGTCCTGCCTTATCAGAAGGATTCATTCCAAGGACCCTGCCTCGCCTCTTGTTAAGCTCACCCATAATATCACCGGTGTTGTCATCGGGAACCAGAACATTCAGCGCACCGATAGGCTCCAGCAATACAGGATCAGCAAGTCTCATGCCTTCCTTGTAAGCAATGCTTGCAGCCATTTTAAATGCCATTTCCGAGCTGTCCACCGGATGATAAGAGCCGTCCACCAATATAGCTTTCAGACCTACCACAGGGAATCCTGCAAGAACACCCTTCTTGATGCTTTCCTGAAGCCCCTTTTCAACAGCAGGGAAGAAGTTTTTAGGAACAGCGCCGCCAAATACCTTTTCCTCAAATATAAGCTCGTCGGAAACGCATGGCTCAAACTCGATCCATACATCACCGTACTGACCGTGACCGCCGGACTGTTTCTTATGGCGACCCTGAACTTTGACCTTCTTTCTTATGGTCTCTCTGTATGCGATCTTAGGAACGGATATGTCTACATCAACACCAAAACTATTGCCCAGCTTGCAGATAATAGAATCCAGATGTACACCACCCAGTGTGCTTATTATCTGCTCCAAAGTATCCGGATCCTGCTCGTAAGTAACAGTCTTGTCTTCTTCGAGGATCCTTGAGATAGCGTTGCTGATCTTGCTTTCATCACCCTGTGAAGCGGCTTTAACTGCCATTTTATAGCTTGGCTTTGGAAATTCCATTGAAGGGAACTTTACAACCCTTGCTGCATCACATATAGTATCGTTGGTGTTTATATTCATTTTAAGAGCAACTACGATGTCTCCACAGCCTGCCTGAGCAACATCAGTCTGTTTCTTTCCCAGAAGTGTAACAAGCTTTCCAACCTTTTCTGTACTTCCGGTCGAAGCGTTTACCACCGATTTGTTAGGAGCTAAGCTTCCCGAAAATACTTTTATAAAGGACATTTTGCCTACAAACGGATCTGCGACAGTCTTGAAAACAAAGGCTGTGAGCGGATCGTTCTCATTACATTCAATCTCAACAAGCTCGCCGTTTGCATCCTCGCCCACCATTGCATCCTTTTCGGAAGGAGGAGGAAGCAGCAGGTCGATCTCCTTCAGGAGCATATCGACTCCGGAGAGATCGGTGCTGGATACACATACAACAGGCGTTATAGCACCGCTGTTCATTCCCTTATGGATACCGTCTGTAAGCTCTTTCTGTGTAAAAGCTTCACCGGAGAAGAACTTTTCAAACAATGCCTCATCTGTCTCTGCGACAGCCTCGGAAACTGCCTCGACAAGACCGTCGATACGGTATTCCATATTTTCTGCGATCTCTGCGGTAGGCATATCTGTTGGTTCTGCCTTACCGTTAACGTACTTGTATGCCTGCATCTCAATGAGGTTTACGTAGGAAACGATCTTTCTGTCCGCTATTACAGGAACAACAACAGGGCACACCGTTGGTCCGAACTCAGCCTTGAGCTGTGTAAGAACGTTGTTGAAGTTTGCGTTTAAGTCATCAAGCTTTGTTACAACGAACATGGTTGGCTTATTGTATTTTTTTGCACAGTCATATGCCTTATGTGTTCCGACCTTAACGCCGGATTTTGCGGAAACTGTTATAAGCACACATCCGCTTGCATAGATCCCTTCGATCATCTCGCCTTCGTAGTCAAACAGACCCGGGGTATCAAGCATATTTACCTTGAACTCACCTGTCTCCATTGTTGTGAGAGAGGTGTAAACCGAGGTCTTTCTTGCGATCTCGTCAGGGCTGAAGTCTGAAACGGTGTTGCCGTCTGCTACCTTACCCAGTCTGTCAGTAGTTCCGCTTTTGTATAGTAATGCCTCTGTAAGTGATGTCTTACCTGAACCTGCATGACCTGCAATGGCAATATTTTTGATTTTGGTGCTGTCATATTTTTTCAATTTAATCTCTCCAATCGTGTCTTTGGACTGTTTCGTTTGACCATGTCCATATGAATATTTGCGGATATGTACTAAATATACAAAAAAGTGTGTCCGCATAGGTTAATTATATACTATTTAAACTACCTTTACAATAGATTTTTAGAAATTTCTTTTCGTTAATATGAACAAATTTTATACTTGATTTTCTACAAACTGAACATTGAACATATTTTTGATGCCTTTCGGGTTTTAACATATTACTGCTTCGTGGCATATAATTTAAGCATAGACAGGTGTTAAATTTAAGATTCTGGCAACTGCGGGACGGAGGCATAAATATGGATAGACCGGTGATTTTGAGTGTGGGCGGAGATAACAGAATGATATATGCCTGTGGTGAGCTTTCCAAGGTTTGGAAAGTATATTCATATGCTGCCCCCGGGAAAAGCGGGGATACGATCATTCTTACAGATCCCGGAACTATGAATGAAAAAGCCGATATACTCCTGCTTCCCTTAATGCATGATGATAGCTTTTATGTTTCCTCTGCCGCAGGGGATATCCCGTTTGAAAGCTTTATCTGCCATCTGAATGAAAACGCACTTGTCCTCGGAGGAAGAATGGCAGAACCGGTGTGCGATCACTTTAAGTCAAAGGGCTTTGAGGTCTGCGATTATTATTCCCGTGAGGAACTTGTAATTAAAAACTGTGTACCTACTGCGGAAGGAGCTCTTTTTATTGCAATGCAGGAGCTGATAGTTGATATTTGCGATACAAGGACTCTCATAACCGGATACGGCAGAGTTGCAAAAAGCTGCGCAAAAGCTTTCTCGGCTCTTGGGTCTGAGGTCGCTGTTGCCGCAAGAAAGACTGCTCAGCTTGCAGAGGCGGAAAATAACGGTCACAAGCCTGTCAGACTGACCGAGCTTGAAAAGGAGATAGAATATTACGACATTGTTATAAATACAGTTCCTGCTATGATATTCGGAGAAAAGCAGCTTGAAAGGCTTAACAGCAAGGCGGTGCTCATTGACCTTGCGTCCGGCAAGGGCGGGGTAGACCGTTGTGCTGCTCAGCGCCTTGGAAAGAGATATATCCACGCTCTTGCCATACCCGGAAAATACGCTCCCGAATCTTCGGGAAGGATAATTGCCGATACTGTCAGGAACATAATCACCGAAAGGAGAGAAAAAGATGTCCCTTAAAGACATTAGGGTGGGCTATTGCATCTGTGGTTCCTTCTGTACATTTGAAAAAAGCTTCAAAGCTGCCGGGGAACTTACCGCAATGGGTGCAAAACTTATCCCCGTTATGTCATTTAATTCTGCCACGCTTGATACACGCTTCGGGAGTGCCCGTGATAATATTGCCCGTTTTGAACAGATAGCCGGCACAAGCGTCATAAAGACCATTGTTGATGCAGAACCGATAGGACCAAAGAAAATGTGCGATATAATGGTCGTTGCCCCCTGTACAGCAAATACTCTTGCAAAGCTTGCACTGGGAATAACCGATACACCGGTAACAATGGCTGTAAAAAGTCATCTGAGAAATGCCGGACCGGTTGTAATAGCTGTTTCCACTAATGATGCACTTGCAGGCTGCGCCAAGAATATCGGAATGCTTCAGAATTTAAAGAACTATTATTTTGTTCCCTACAAACAAGATGATTACGAAAAGAAACCCAACTCTATAGTGGCGGATTTTACTCTGCTGCCTCAAACCCTTGATGCAGCCCTCAGCAGAAAGCAGCTTCAGCCGGTAATTCTCTGATAAAAGCACCGTAAAGTTAAATCGCTTTACGGTGCTTTTGCATATTTCATATAAAATAATCAAAAATGTGTTGACGTTTTTGTATTAAAGTGATATAATGATAAAAATATGGATAGCTTTGTTCTGTAACTTGCTGATTCCATAATGAATGAAAGGACATTTTACTATGAAAAATTTATTGTTTGTTTCATCCGAGTGCGTCCCCTTCATTAAAACAGGAGGTCTTGCCGACGTTGTAGGTTCCTTGCCAAAGTGCTTTGACAAAAGATACTATGACTGCCGTGTGTTTATACCCAAGTATATGTGTATGGACAGCAAGTGGAAGGACCAGCTTGAATATGTTACCCACTTTTATATGGATTACGACGGACAGAGCAGGTACGTTGGTGTCCTGAAAATGGAATATGAGGGCGTTATCTTCTATTTCCTCGATAACGAGTATTATTTCTGCGGTGACAAGCCTTACCTTGAGCATCATTGGGACATTGAGAGGTTTATCTTCTTTGACAGGGCAGTGTTGTCTGCGCTTCCGCTTATAGATTTCCGACCGGACGTTATCCACTGCCACGACTGGCAGGCAGGTCTTGTTCCCGTATTTCTCCATGACAGCTTCCAGGGCGGAGAATTCTACCGTGGCATAAAAACCGTAATGACCATACATAACCTTAAATTCCAGGGCAACGACAACGTTGACAGGATAAAGTGGCTTTCCGGGCTTTCCGATTACTATTTCTCCATAGATAAGCTCAGAACAGGAATTGACGGTAATATGCTCAAGGGTGGTCTTGTATATGCCGATGCTATCACCACCGTAAGCAACACATATGCCGAGGAGATAAAGACTGCATTTTACGGCGAGGGACTTGACGGACTTATGAGAGCCAGAAAGAACGACCTGCGAGGAATCGTAAACGGAATAGATTACGATGATTACGACCCGAGTAAGGACAAGCTTATCAATGTAAAATACAGTGTCAAGAACGTTGTTGAAAAGAAGGTGCACAATAAGCGTGCACTTCAGGAAGAACTTGGGCTTGAGATCAACAACGACCGATTTATGCTTGGTATCGTAAGCAGACTGACCGATCAGAAGGGCTTTGACCTTATTGCATATATGATGGAGAAAATGTGCCAGCAGGGAATACAGTTTGCCGTTCTTGGCACAGGCGACGGAAAGTACGAGGATATGTTCAGATGGTTTGCCGGACGTTTCCCCGGACAGGTCTCTGCAAATATCTATTACAGCAATGCTCTCAGCCACAGGATATACGCATCTGTAGATGCATTCCTTATGCCTTCACTGTTTGAACCATGCGGACTTTCTCAGCTTATGTCCCTGAGATACGGTACGGTGCCTATCGTGCGTGAAACAGGAGGCCTGAGAGATACCGTTGAGCCATATAATCAGTTTGAGCATACCGGTACCGGATTCTCCTTTGCAAATTACAATGCACACGAGATGTACAATACAGTAATGTTTGCCAAATATATATTTGATGACAGACGTGACGAGTGGAATGAAATAGTCAAAGCCGGAATGTCAAAGGATTTCTCCTGGCAGGCATCGGCTGTAAAGTATCAGGAGATGTATGATTGGCTCATAGGCTACTGATATGTAAATAAACATAACAGCCCCCGTTTGAACATAGTATTGTTTAAGAAACGGAGGCTGTCCTTATGTTTAAAAGAAAAATAGTTGTTTATTCGATCTGTCTTTTGTTGGCTTTATCAATGCATTTGTTCTGCAGCAGTGTGTCTGCTTCAGACGGAACTGAAAAAAATGCTGAGCAGGCTTCAAAAATCACACCTGCTGAGCAAGACGTTTCGTCGGTCACTGCAAAGAGCTTTGTACTTGTTGAGATGCAGACCGGTAAGGTGCTGTACGAAAGGCAGGCAGATACGGTGTTTCAATCTCTTCACTTCAACAAGCTTATGACTCTGCTGCTGCTGAGCGAAAAAATCAGAAGCGGTGATATTGATTTTAACCAAACATTTAAGGCTTCAAGCCGTGCAAACAGCTGTAAAGACCCTCAGATATGGCTGGAAAACAACGAAGAAATAACTGTTGATGAGCTTATAAAAGCGATCACGGTGGGCAATGCCAATGATGCTGCCGTTACAATAGCCGAAGGAGTATCCGGCAGCGAGAAAAAATTCGTTGAGTCAATGAACGAAAAGGCGAGATCTCTGGGCATGAACAAAACTGTGTATAAGGATTGTACAGGGACAGATGCAGCAAATGTTACCACTGCCAACGATCTGTCAAAATTATGTACAAGACTTGAAAAATATGATTTTCTGGCACCGTATATGAAAACCTGGCTCATAACTGTTAGAAACGGTAAAGCTGAGCTTGTGAATAACAATACCCTGGTCAGAACATACGGCGGTATCAGCGGTATGAAGGCGTTTTCTTCGGAAAAGCTCGGCAGCTGCAGCTGTGTAACCGTGAATAAAAGCGGAATGAAGCTTTGTGCCGTAGTTTTTGGAAGCGCAGATAAACAAAAGCGTGATAATGACGTTAAAAAGCTTTTCAAAGCGGCAACGGACAGCTTTCAGACCTATACGCCAAAAGTGCCGGAAAAGCTGTTGAAAAACATACCTGTTACAGGCGGAGCAGAGCTGGAATGCGAGCTTGAGCTTGAAAGCGAGCCTCTGGTGATTATTAAACGAGGCACATCAGCTGAGCTGAAAGAAGTTTCGGAGACTTCGGAAATACTTGAAGCACCCGTCGAAAAGGGACAGGTTTGCGCACGCTATACCCTTGAGTACGACAATAGCCCTGTATGTACGGTAAATATCGTAGCTAAGGACGATATCAAGAAAATGGACTGGATATGCGGAGTTAAAAAACTTTTATATAATCTTCTTAAATTGTAAACTTTTTTCGTTAAAGTGCACAAATGCTATTTTTGGTTTGCAAAACCCTTGAAAAGTGAAAAAAAATATTGTATAATCTTTTTAGTTAAATTGAAAGGATCTGACTGTATTGTCTATAAAACTGCAAACAAAGTATCTTAAAAAGTTTATTGGTGAGGATGAATATAAAGGTGTAGCTCCGCTTGTAACTGCCGCTCATGCTTCTCTTGAAGCCAAAAACGGTCTTGGCAGCGACTTTCTTGGCTGGGTAGACCTTCCCACAAATTACGATAAGGAGGAGTTTGCAAGGATCAAGGCAGCTGCCGAGAAGATCAAAAAGACCTGTGATGTGCTTGTTGTTATCGGCATCGGTGGTTCGTATCTTGGCGCAAGAGCTGCTATTGAGTTCCTGAAATCCCCGCTTTATAACAATCTTTCAAAGGACACTCCCGACATCTATTTTGTCGGCAACAGCATAAATCCTACATATCTGAACGAGGTGCTCGCTATTTGTGATGGCAAGGACGTGTGTGTAAATATTATTTCCAAGTCGGGCACAACTACCGAGCCTGCACTCGCTTTCCGCATTTTTAAGCAGATGCTTGAGAAAAAGTACGGTAAAGACGGGGCAAAGGAAAGGATATTCGCTACAACAGATAAGGCTAAGGGCACACTTAAAGAGCTTTCTGACACACAAGGGTATGAAACTTTTGTTGTACCTGATGATGTTGGCGGAAGATTCTCGGTACTTACTGCAGTTGGTCTGCTTCCTATAGCCGCTGCAGGCTGCGATATAGATAAGCTTATGGAGGGCGCAAGAAAAGCCCAGAATGCCTATGCTAAAGACGATAACAACGACTGCTACAAGTATGCTGCTATAAGAAATATACTTGCAAGAAAAGGCAAATCTGTTGAGATGCTGGTTTCCTACGATCCTGCATTTACCATGATGGGTGAGTGGTTCAAGCAGCTCTTCGGTGAGAGTGAAGGAAAAGACGATAAAGGTATTTTCCCGTCATCCGCAACATTCTCCACCGATCTTCATTCTCTCGGTCAGTTTATCCAGGACGGCTCAAAGATCATGTTTGAAACCGTTGTTGATATTCTTAAGCCAAAGAAGGATCTGTGGCTTGAAAATGACGCTGAGAACCTTGACGGACTCAATTTCCTTACAAATCAGAATATGTCGGTGGTAAACAAAAAGGCTTTCCAGGGAACTATCCTTGCTCACACCGAGGGCGGTGTTCCTAATATTGTCATTGAGGTGGATACTCCTGATGAGGAAAATCTTGGTGAACTTATCTACTTCTTTGAGAAGGCTGTGGCTGTTTCCGGTTATATGATGGGCGTAAATCCATTTAACCAGCCCGGTGTTGAGAGCTATAAGAAAAATATGTTTGCACTGCTGGGCAAACCGGGATACGAAGGTGCAAAGGCTGAGCTTGAGGCAAAGCTAAATGCTGAATAAAATATTGGGATAATGAGTGGAAACACTCTTAAAATAAAGCTTTTATAAGCAGAACGGAGAGTTTATTATGATCAATTTAATTCCAGGAAAAAAAGGCACAGGCAAAACCAAGATCCTTGTTGAGGCGATCAAAAAAGCAGCTGAAAGTGCTACGGGAAATGTGGTTTGCATCGAGAGAGGGATGCAGCTCACCTATGATCTGCCGCACAATGTCAGACTTGCCGATGCAGAGGAGTATGGCGTAAACAGCTATGATGCATTCTACGGCTTTGTTGCAGGTCTTCTCGCTGGAAACTATGATATACAGGAAGTATTTGTAGACGGAATCCTTAAAATCGGCGGCAGAGACTATGAGGCTCTGGGTGCAATGCTTGAAAAGGTTGCTATTCTTTGTAAGGACGTAAACATTATATTTACTGTTTCTGCAGACGTTGATGAACTGCCTGCGAAGGTCAGAGCTTATATCAAATGATTTGATCTGCTGAGGCAGAAAATTGAAAAAAAGTATTGACAAATCGCAAAACAAGGTATATAATACTCTTTGTGATGTTCGAGGTGTAGTATGAAAATACAGCTTAGACAGATCTTCGATATAGTTGGAGAGTCGCTTTCTATCGACTATTCGATAGGAGTTGATGAGCTGGAAAATGCCGGTGGTTATTCATTCAAGTCCCCGGTTGTTATCAAGGGCATGATAGTTAATCGTGCCGGAGTTGTTAAACTGACCTATGAACTTGATGCCGAGCTTGAGCTTGAGTGTGACAGATGCCTGAGCGAGTTTGTTAGAGATTATCATTACAGCTTTGAACACATACTTGTCACTCACACAAACAGTGATGACGATATGTATGTTGTCTGTGATAATGATGTGCTTGATATGAATGAGCTTGCTGTATCAGATCTGTTGCTGCAGCTGCCGACTAAAATACTATGTAAACAAGATTGTAAGGGACTATGTTGTACCTGTGGTCAGAACCTGAATGAGGGAGATTGCAAGTGCGTCAGCCATAACTGACGGTCCTTTCCAGAATGCCGAAGAGGAGGTGCCAAAATGGCAGTACCAAAGAGGAAGGTTTCCAAAGCCAGACGTGATAAGAGACGTTCAAATGTTTGGAAACTTGATGCACCTGCACTTTGCAGATGCTCAAACTGTGGTGAGCTTACTTCACCCCACAGAGTATGCAAAAACTGCGGATACTATAAGGGTGTAGAGGTTATCAAGAAGGAAGCATAAGCTTCATATCGATAACAGGATAATTTGCATTTATAAAGGCAGAGGTTGAGTTTATTTCTTCCTCTGCTTTTTATTTTTATGCACGTTTTTGGTTGATTTTTCTTTTGGAATGTGCTATACTATATCTTGGGTATGTGTGTAAATATGTAGTATTGGAGTTGATCGGATGTCATTGCCCGTTGTAGCCATAGTTGGCAGACCTAACGTGGGCAAATCTACGCTGTTTAATAAGCTTATTGGTCAGAGATTGTCGATCGTTGAAGATACTCCCGGAGTTACAAGGGATAGAATATACGGAAAGTGCGAATGGCTATCAAAAGAGTTTATGCTTGTAGATACAGGCGGTATCGAGCCTGATTCAAATGATGTTATTCTTGAACAGATGCGAAGACAGGCGGAGGTTGCCATTACCAGTGCAGATGCCATAATATTTGTTACTGATATGAGAACCGGTGTTACTGCAAGCGATTATGAGGTCGCTCAGATGCTTCAGAAATCCGGAAAGCCTGTTGTTCTGTGCGTTAATAAATGCGATGCTCTTGGTGAACCGCCGGCTGAATTTTATGAGTTTTATAATCTTGGACTTGGTGAACCGTATGCAGTGTCGTCTGTACATGGACATGGTACAGGAGATATGCTTGATGAGGTGCTCAAGTATCTTCCGGAGGAAAATGAAGACGATGAGCAGGATGATGTTATCAAGGTCGCTGTTATAGGAAAGCCAAACGTTGGTAAATCATCGATAATCAATAAAATCTGCGGTGAGGAGAGAGTAATTGTTTCCAACATCGCCGGAACCACACGAGATGCCACCGATTCGGTGAT
Organism: Ruminococcus sp. FC2018; assembly: GCF_000621805.1. Taxonomy (GTDB): domain Bacteria; phylum Bacillota; class Clostridia; order Oscillospirales; family Ruminococcaceae; genus Hominimerdicola. The sequence goes on from NZ_JHXH01000007.1 coordinate 71,101, forward strand.
AGAAAATGAAAACGGAAAGTTTATCTTTATTGATACAGCCGGTATCAGGCGTAAGTCAAAGGTGCTTGACAGCATTGAAAAGTATTCTGTTTTGCGTGCTTACATGGCGGTGGACAGAGCAGATGTTGCGGTCATAGTTATTGATGCAACAGTCGGATTCACCGAACAGGACTCAAAGGTTGCAGGATATGCCCATGAGAAAGGTAAAGCCTGTGTTGTAGCTGTAAATAAGTGGGATGCGATAGAAAAAGAGACAAATACCATGAATGAGTTTATAAAGGATCTTGATAATAATTTCTCCTTTATGAGCTATGTTCCTTATGTTTTTATTTCCGCAAAGACCGGACAGCGCATGAATACGCTGTTTGAAAAGATAAAATATGTTGCTGAGCAAAACTCGGTAAGAATACCTACCGGACGGCTTAACGAGGTGCTTTCCTATGCGACCTCACGGGTGCAGCCGCCTTCGGATAAGGGAAGACGACTGAAAATATACTATATGACCCAGGTGTCAACCAAGCCGCCTACATTTGTTTTCTTTGTTAACAGGGCGGAGCTTTTCCACTTTTCTTATCAGCGCTATCTGGAAAATCAGATAAGGGAAGTCTTTTCACTCGACGGTACGCCTATCGTGTTCAAAATTCGTGAGCGTGACCGAAACGACGTTAAGTAATTTCTTTTTTGGGAGGAAGTTTAGTGTCATACCTTGCAATAGCTTTTACTGTTGTATTTTCATATCTGTTCGGAAGCCTTAACTCTGCGATCCTCGTATGCAGGATAATGAAGCATAAGGACATAAGAGAGTATGGCAGTAAAAATGCCGGACTGACAAATGTATATCGTGTGTTCGGAAAGGGACCGGCTCTTGCTACACTTATATTTGACCTTATAAAGGGTGTTGTTGCAGTTGTTGTTTGCAGAATTGTCGTTACGGATCTTATGAACGTCACTTTCTTTGGCGACAACAAGTTTATCGGATACCTTGCAGGCCTTATTGTTATGATCGGACATATTTTCCCTGTCTTTTACGGTTTTCACGGCGGAAAAGGTGTTTTGCTTGCAGCTACGACCCTTCTGACCATTGATCCGTTGACCTGTGCTTTGTCTGTGGGAACATTTATTTTTCTTGTTGTAGTAACAAAGTATGTTTCGGTCGGTTCTATAGCTGCAGCTATATCTTATCCTATTTTTACTTTTGTTGTCCAGTCTTTTATTTTCCCGTATCCCCAGGGCGTTATTCCTAATACGATCGTCGCTGCTCTTATCGGAATTATTATTGTTTATATGCATAAACCTAATATAATCAGACTTATGAACGGTACCGAAAATAAATTCGGCAGCAAGAAAAAAAGTTCTGAAAGCAGTACAAAAGACAATTAAATCGAAAGGAGCTATAGTATGGCTCGTGTAACAATTCTTGGATCAGGTGCATTCGGACTTGCGCTTGCCGTTATCTCCGATAACGCCGGCAATGATGTCACGGTGTGGTCGGCTTTTGAACAAGAAATTGAAACTATCAGAAAAACCGGTGAAAACGCTGCAAAGCTCCCGGGTGTAAAGATAAATGAATCTATAAAACTAACTACAGATATATCTTGTGTAAAAAATGCAGATATTGTTCTTTTGGGTATACCGTCATCGTTTTTAAGGGGTGTTTGCGAACAGGCGGCAGGGTTTATGGATCCTGAAACTGTTATTGTTAATACATCCAAAGGTCTTGAAGCAGATAGCTTTAAAACAATGAGCCAGGTAGCGAAAGAATGCTTCCCTCTAAATACAGTGGCTGTCCTTACCGGACCTTCTCATGCGGAGGAAGTGGGTCGTGGGATACCTACAACCGTAGTTACAGCCTGCGATGACTATAATGCGGCTAAAGTGATACAGAAAGCATTTTCAAGTCATACTTTCAGAATATACCTGTGTGACGATGTTATTGGTGCGGAAGTAGGCGGTTCGCTCAAGAATGTTATAGCCCTTGCCGCAGGTGTGTGTGACGGACTTGGTCTGGGGGATAACACAAAGGCTGCCCTTATGACCAGAGGTATCAATGAGATACGCAGGCTTGGTCTTGCGATGGGTGCTCAGGCTGAAACATTTGCCGGACTCAGCGGTATAGGTGATCTGATAGTTACCTGCTGCAGTATGCACAGCCGTAACAGGCGTGCAGGAATCCTTATTGGAAAGGGTACCGATCCACAGGAGGCTGTTAAGCAGATAGGAACAGTCGAGGGATATGTGTGTACAAAAAACGCATATGCACTTTGCAAAAAACTTGGGGTTGATATGCCTATCACATGTGAACTGTATGATATACTCTATTGCGGAAGATCTCCGAAGGATGCTCTGTCCACATTGATGAACAGACCATGGACAACGGAACTTGAAGCAGATTTTCTTAAAAACTGATCGGGAGAACAGATTATGATCAAGACCGTACATATCAAAACAAAAGAACAGACTGCTTTTTACAATATAACAAGCTATGTAAGACAGGCAGTTATTGAGTCGGGAGTAAATGAAGGAATTGCAGTCGTATTTTGTCCGCATACCACAGCCGGTATAACTATAAACGAAAATGCAGATCCCGACGTGGTCAGAGACCTTTCGCTTGCGCTTAACAAAACATTTCCCGACAGACCTCAGTTCAGACACGCAGAGGGAAATTCCCACGCACACATGAAATCGACTTGTATAGGCTGCTCGGAAACAGTTATAGTCAGCGACAACAGACTTTTGCTTGGAACATGGCAGGGGATATATTTTGTTGAATGTGACGGTCCGAGAGAAAGGACGTTTTTCATCAAGGTAATGCGAGGATAAGTCAATAATACGGGTGAGCCCGGAAAAAATATATGTTAAGGAGTTGCATCAATATGGAACCAAAGTACAAAAGAATACTTCTGAAGCTTAGCGGTGAGGCTCTTGCCGGTGATAAGAAAATGGGGCTTGATTACGATGTTATCAATTCTTTTGGGAAAAGCATCAAAAAATGCGTTGATGCCGGAGTTGAGGTAGGAATTGTTGTTGGCGGCGGAAACTTCTGGAGAGGACGCTCCAGCGGAGCAATGGACAGAACAAGAGCTGACCATATAGGTATGCTGGCGACAATAATGAACTCGCTTGCTGTTGCCGACGGACTTGAGCATTGTGGTCTGGAGGTTAGAGTCCAGACATCTATTTCCATGCCTCAGGTTGCTGAGCCATACATAAGAAATAAGACAATTAGACATTTTGAGAAGGGAAGAGTCTGCATCTTTGGCGGCGGAACAGGTAACCCGTTTTTCTCTACAGACACCGCTGCAGCTCTGAGAGCGGCTGAGATCGAAGCAGATATTTTCTTTAAAGCAACAATGGTTGACGGTGTTTATGATAAAGACCCTCATCAGTACCCGGATGCTGTAAGATATGATACTCTTACTTTCAATGAGATACTCTCAAAGGGTCTGAAGGTAATGGATTCCACTGCGGCTGCAATGTGTCAGGATAATAATATTCCTATCCTTGTTTTTGACCTTAGCAGACCTGACAATATATACGATGCCTGCATGGGTAAAAACATCGGTACAATAGTTAAATAAAAATAAAGGAGCGATAATTATGAAAGAACTTAAAGAAAAAGCAAAATCCAAAATGGAGAAGTCGATAAACGTTATGCTTTCCGAATTTGCATCTATCCGGGCAGGCAGAGCTAATCCTAATGTACTCGACAAGGTCAAGGTGGATTATTACGGTTCACCTACACCTGTCAATCAGATGGCTGCTGTTTCTGTTGCAGAGGCAAGGGTGCTGGTTATCACTCCATGGGATAAATCTACATTAAAGTCTATTGAAAAGGCTATCCAGGCTTCGGATATCGGTATAAATCCGCAGAACGACGGACAGGTTATCCGTCTTACATTCCCGCAGCTTACCGAGGACAGACGTAAGGAGATTGTTAAGGAAGTTAAAAAAGGCGGAGAGGATACCAAGGTTGCAATTCGCTCCATAAGACGTGATGCTATGGAAAAAATAAAGGCAAAAAAGAAAAACAGTGAGATCACCGAGGATGAGCAGAAGGACGGAGAGGAAGCAATCCAGAAAATGACCGATAAGTTCTGCAAGGAAGTTGATGAACACGTTGCAGAGAAGGAAAAAGAGATCCTTTCTATTTGATTTGTGAATTGATGAGGTTTTAAAAATGGCTTTGTTCGGCAAAAATAAAAGCGGATCAAACAGCGATCTGAATATCCCGGTACATGTGGGTATAATCATGGACGGAAATGGCAGGTGGGCTAAAAAGCGTGGTCTGCCAAGAAAGATCGGACACCGTCAGGGTGCTCAGAACTTTCGTACCATAACAAAATACGCTAAACAGGTCGGGATAAAATATCTTACCTTCTATGCCTTTTCGACTGAGAACTGGAGACGTCCTCAGGAAGAGGTTGATGCTCTTATGGACCTTTTTGAGAAGTATTTGGATGAGGTCAAGGATTTTATAGAGGAAAATATACGTATCCGTTTTATCGGCGACAGGACTAAGCTCAGACCGTCTTTACAGGATAAAATGCTTGATGTTGAGCAGACGTCAAAGGATTTTGACTCAATGACGCTGCTTCTTGCAATAAATTACGGCGGCAGGGATGAGATCTGTCATAGCTGCAGGACTCTTGCTCAGCTGGTCAAGGACGGCAAACTTGAACCCGAAGACATCACTATGGACATGATCGAACAGAATCTGTACACTCAGGAAGTGCCGCCTGTGGACCTTGTTATCCGACCAAGCGGTGAACAGAGACTTTCAAATTTTATGATCTGGCAAAGCGCATATGCGGAGTTCTATTATTCCAATATCCTCTGGCCGGACTTTAAAAAAGACGATCTTGATAAGGCTATCGTTGCCTATAATGACAGAAACAGACGATTCGGAGGAGTGTAAAAAATGAGCACACGTATTAAATCAGCTGCTGTTGCACTTGTAATTGCAATAGTTCTGTTGGTACTTCATGACACTTTTGTTTTTAATATCGCACTTGGTTTCATAACGGCTATGGCTGTCTGGGAGATTTTCCGGGCAACCAAATTTGACAAGCATTTTAAGGTATGTATTGCCTGTTATGCTTTTATCGGGCTTGACGCTTTAATGCCGGCACTGCATGCTCATGGCTGGATGACTTTCTTTAATTCCCAGCTTTATTATTTGTTGTTTATTATAGCTGTCTGCGTTTTGTATCTTTCAGATCATAAAAATTTTACCTACACAGATTTCTTTGTTATGATCGGCGTGACTTCGCTTGTAAATTACTGTATGCATCCTCTCATTGATATGTCCCGCAGAGGCGGCGGTGTTTTCCTGCTGGTAATAACTCTTTGCGGTGCATGGCTTGCAGACAGCGGTGCATATTTTGCCGGAACATTCCTTGGAAAGACAAAGCTCTGCCCTGAAATAAGCCCTAAAAAGACTGTTGAAGGACTTATTGGCGGTGTTATCTCAAACGGTGTCATCATGCTTATTGTTTCCCTTTGTTACAGATACCTCTTCAAAGGCCTTCCGGTGCGTTTCGGATGGATATTTGTAGCAGGTATGATGTGCGCTCTTATCGGGCTTGTTGGCGACCTTACCGCATCTATTATTAAAAGACAGACAGGTATCAAGGATTATGGAAACATAATGCCCGGTCACGGCGGTGTAATGGATAGATTTGACAGCGTATTGCTTGTAGCACCTTTTATGTTCTATCTCTATACACAGGGTATGATAATAGGTTAAAGAATTATTGACGATTAGGGGCAGGCTGAAAGCTTACCCCTATGAATATTTAAAAAGGACAAAGCTATGAAAACAATTTCTATAATCGGCTCAACAGGTTCAATTGGAACTCAGGCAATAGAGGTGTGTGACAAGCATGGTCTGAAGATCGCTGCACTTGCTGCATATTCAAATGTTGAGCTTCTGGCACGGCAGGCTAATGAGCATAAGGTCAAAACTGTTTGCATATACTGTGAGCAAAAGCTTGATGAGCTGAAAAAACTGCTTGACGGCGATGTTACTGTGTTAACCGGAATGGATGGTCTGAAAACCATAGCTTCAATGGACGGCGTTGACATTATGCTTAACAGCGTTGTAGGCATGGTAGGTCTTATACCTACCCTGACTGCTATCGAGCACGGCACAGATATTGCGCTTGCCAATAAGGAAACACTTGTGGCAGGAGGTAAGCTTGTAATTAACAGGGCAAAGGAAAAAGGCGTTAAAATATATCCTGTTGACAGCGAGCATTCTGCGATTTTTCAATGTCTTCAGGGCAACAAGAAGGAGCAGCTGAAAAGTATTATCCTGACTGCCTCCGGGGGACCTTTCTATAAGAAGACAAAGGCGGAACTTGAAAACGTTGGTGTTGAACAGGCACTTGCTCACCCGAACTGGTCGATGGGCAGAAAGATAACCATAGATTCTGCAACGCTTATGAATAAAGGACTTGAGTTTATTGAGGCTATATGGCTTTTTGATCTTAAGCCGGAGCAGATCGAGATAGTTGTTCAAAGGGAAAGCGTAGTACATTCGGCTGTTGAGTTCAATGATAACTCGGTAATAGCACAGATGGGCGTTCCGGACATGAAGATCCCTATACAGTATGCACTTTTGTATCCTGAAAGGGTTGATTGTCCGACAAAGCACTTGTCTCTTACTGACTATGGTACACTGAGCTTTGATAAGCCTGATTATAAAACCTTTGATTGTCTGACAGCCTGCATAAAGGCGATAACCGCAGGCGGTACCAAACCGGCAATAGTCAATGGTGCAAATGAGGTTGCAGTTGCAGCTTTTCTTGACGGAAAGATAAAGTTTTTAGAGATCGGAGAGCTTGTTACAAAGGCTCTTGAAAATATAGAGGGAAAAGATATTACTTGTGTGGATGATGTTCTTGAGGCTGATAAAACAGCGAGAGAATATGTAAGAAAGCTGATAATTGAAAGGGAAAAATGATATATGAGAACTTTGGGTTCAATATTATTTGCGGTGTTGATGTTCGAGATAATAATAGTTATACATGAGTTCGGACATTTTATTGTTGCAAGGTGGAACAAGGTCAAGGTAAATGAGTTTGCTATCGGAATGGGTCCTGCCATATTCAAAAAGAAAAAGGGTGATACCATTTATGCACTTCGTATCATTCCGTTCGGAGGATATTGTGCAATGGAAGGTGAGGATGGCTCCAGCGATGATTCCAATGCTTTCTGTAAAAAGAAAGTATGGCAAAGGGTAACGATCGTAATTGCCGGCGTTGTAATGAATTTCATTCTTGGGTTTATCCTTTTGCTGGTAAATACAGCTACCAGCGGTCCCTATGCATCAACCACCATATCTTATTTTGAAGATGGTGCATCCTCACACGCAACAGGTCTTGAGCTTGGAGACAGGATCGTCAAGATAAACGGTATGCGTATTTTTACAACGGCAGATATGTCTTTCCAGTTCAGAAATGATAAAGACGGAGTTTTTGATATTGTGGTCGAAAGAGACGGAGAGATAAAAGAGCTTAAAGATGTTAAGTTCTCAACCAACGAAAAAACGATGCATATAGATTTTAAAGTTAAGCCTGTTGCATTGAATGTGGGGACTGTGCTTTCACAAACACTTAAAACAGGAGCGTCGGACGCAAGACTTATCTTTATATCTTTAAAGGACATTATTACTGGTAAGTATTCTCTTCGTGACCTGAGTGGTCCGGTTGGCATTGTGGATACAATAGGTGATGTTGTTGATTCTGAAACTGATAAAGAGACAGGCAAGATAGACTGGTCAAGCCTTATCCACACAATGCTGTCTATTTCGGCATTTATTACGATCAATATCGGTATTTTCAATCTTTTGCCTTTGCCGGCACTTGACGGAGGAAGGCTGGTTTTCCTTATTATTGAGGGCATCAGACGTAAACCTGTAAAACCAGAACATGAGGGAATGGTGCATTTTGTAGGACTTGTTGCCCTTTTGTTATTAATGGCTATTGTAACCGTAAGCGATATAATAAAACTATTCTGATATGAAGGAATGAGAAAAAATGAGGACCTGTAAGGCAGTAAAAGTCGGAGATCTTACTCTTGACGGCAAAAAGATCTATATCCAATCCATGCTCAACATTCCCTCTGATAATATCGAGGGCTCTGTAAAACAGGCAGTTGAACTTGAAAAGGCAGGTTGCGAGATAATCAGGGCGGCTATACCTGATGCTAATGCTGTAAAGCTGATTCCTGCAATAAAGGAAAGGGTATCAATGCCTTTGGTTGCTGATATCCATTTTGATTATAAGCTGGCGATTGCATCTGCGCAGGCAGGTGTTGATGCCATAAGAATAAATCCGGGCAATATAGGGGACATTTCCCGTGTCAGGGAAGTTGTTAAAGTGTGCACGCAGCGTGGCATTCCCATAAGGATCGGAGTTAACGGGGGTTCGCTTGAGAAAAATATCCTCGCTAAATATGGTTCTCCCTGTGCTGAAGCTTTGGTGAAAAGTGCCATGGGACATGTGAAAATCCTTGAGGACTGCGATTTTGATAATATAGTTATCTCTATCAAGTCATCAAATGTGGATACTATGGTTAAGGGATACAGATTGCTTGCCCAAAAGTGTAATTATCCGCTTCACCTTGGTGTTACCGAAGCAGGAACAGAGCGAATGGGTCTTATCAAGTCATCTGTCGGCATCGGCTCGCTTCTTCTGGACGGTATTGGGGAAACAATAAGGGTTTCGCTTACAGATGAGCCGGTCAAAGAAATATATGCAGCAAAGGATATCTTAAAAGCTATTGGAAAGGGAAGCGGCATAAAGATAGTTTCCTGTCCTACTTGTGGAAGAACAAAGATAGATCTGATCGGGCTTGCAAAAAAAGTCGAAGAGCTTACCCGGGATATAGATAAGGATATTACCGTTGCAGTAATGGGATGTGTAGTTAACGGAATAGGTGAAGCAGGTGAAGCTGATGTTGGAATAGCAGGCGGGGATAAATGTGCTGTGCTGTTCAAAAAAGGAAAGCAGATCTGCAAGCTTCCTGAAGAAGAGGCTTTAAAGGCGCTTATAGAAGAAATAAACAAGCTTTAAGGATATAAATTATGGATAACAATTTCACAGAGTTTTTCTCAAGCTTTCAGTATGATTTTCCGCCCGAAATGTGCAGCGGAAAAATACTAAAAATAACTTCAAACAATGAGCATACCGCTTTGTGTGTTACAGCTTCATTTTCACAGCTTGTTACATACGATCAGATAGTGGATTTCTGCACGTTTATGAAGGACAAGCTGTCAATAAGGAGATTCACAGTAAACTGTAAGTTTGCTCCGGATATGCTCACTGCAGATTATTTCACACAGATATTCAAGTTTTTTAAAGACAGATTTTCTCTTGTTAACGGCTTTTTCTATGACGCTGTGGCAAAGATAAGCGATGGTGTTGTAACTATTGAGCTTAAACACGGTGGATATAGACTTTTAAAAGATAACGGAGCTTCAAGGGAGCTTTCTGCTCTTATAGAAGAAATGTTTTCGGTAAGGTATAAGGTAGAATTTAACGGTCTGCTCGAAAATGACAGCGAGAAGATCAGACGGGAACAACAGGAATTTCTTGCAAATTTACCGCCTCCGGAAATTCCGCAGCGGTCTGATGCAAATAATGCACCTTCTGCAAGTATTCCTTCAAATAAAAAGGACGAAGAAAAGATCGAATTCCGTACTTGCAGTGTTGACTTTACAAGGCTCCATCTTTTGTGTGAAAATGCATTAGTACTTAAAGGATCGCCCATTTCTCCAAATGCTGATGTCAGCGAAATGAAGAATATACCGGGCGATTTCCAGGGTGCTGTTACCGCATGGGGAGACGTTTTCAAGATAGAAACCAAAGAAACCAAGAAAGGTATGCTTATCGCTAAGCTCTTTTTTACGGATTATACATCATCTTTATCTATCAAATTGGTGGGCGCTTTAAGGGCTAATAAGTTTAATCCGCTTACCAAGCAGGTCCTTGAAGCTATGCTTGAAAAGCTGAAAAAGGGAAGTACCATAATAGCTGCGGGGAAAATGGATGAGGATGATTTTGATCACTCTTTCTACCTTATCCCTGAATCGATCATGCTTGTAAAGCGTGAACTAAAAAAGGACACTGCGGAGAAAAAACGAGTTGAGCTGCATCTGCATACAAATATGTCACAGATGGATGCCATGTCTCCGGCCGCAAATCTTGTAAACAGAGCGAATTTCTGGGGTCATAAAGCCGTTGCTATCACCGATCACGGTGTTGTACAGGCTTTCTCCGAAGCCGGTGGTGCCTGCTCAAAGATACGTAAGGATAATCCTGATTTCAAGATCCTGTACGGTGTTGAGAACTATGAGGTCAATAACGATGCGAACGTCTATACAGGCTGTGATAAAAGGGAACTGACAGAAGACTTTATTGCCGTTTCAATATCCTTTTCCGAAAGCGGAAATATCACCGCTGTAAGCGCCGAAAAGATCTCGGAGCTTTCAATGTGCGAAAGCGTGTCTTTAAGTATTGGCGACCTGCCTGATGAAAAGACGCTTGTTGAAAGATTTGTGTCATTTTGCGGCAGTGATCCCGTTTTGGTTTTTGATGATGGATATGTAATACAAAAAAGCTTTGATAAGGCACTTGAACGGTGTGGGATCAAGTATGATTATTCTTTCATCGACCTTTCTTCAATGTGCAGACTAATGCTTGATGATGTAACTTCAAAGCTTGACAGCGTTTTGAATAACAGTTTGTTCTCCGACCTTGGAGGCAAGGAGCTGAAAGGTGCGGATCTTATTTCTCATGTGTTTATCAGGCTATGTAAAAAACTGATAGAAACCTATCATTTATTGATAATAACAGTTGACATGATCAACAGTCTGCTTGGTGATGAGGGCGAGGAGAATATCAGAAATCAAAGACGCTATCACCAGATAATTCTTGTACGTAACAATACAGGACTGAAGAATCTGTACAGACTTATTTCGGATTCCAATCTTAAATACTATAAACGCCGTCCGAGGATCCCTAAGTCACAGCTTGTAAAACACAGAGAGGGTCTTATTATCGGATCTGCCTGTGAACAGGGCGAAGTGTTCCGTGCTATGGCGGAAGGTGCATCATGGGATAAACTTAAACAGATCGCATCTTTTTACGACTACCTTGAAATACAGCCTATCGGTAACAATGAGTTTATGCTCAGAAACGGTACTGTGACAACATATGAACAGCTGAGAGATTACAACAGAACGATCTGTAAGCTTGCAGACGAGCTTGGTTTGCCTGTATGTGCCACAGGTGACGTTCATTTTCTTGATAAGGGCGATGCACAGTTCAGAGCAATAATTATGGCCGGACAGGGATTTGCCGATGCTGACAACCAGGCACCGCTTTATTTCAAAACTACAGATGAGATGCTTGAAGAATTTTCGTATCTGGGTGAAGAAAAGGCATTTGAGGTCGTTGTTACCAATACAAATCGTGTTGCCGATCTTGTTGATCCGGACCTTAAAGCCTTTCCTAACGGTACATATACACCGTTTATCGAGGGCGCAGTGTATGAGCTTCAGGTAATATGCTGGAAAAAGTGCCTTAGCATTTTTGGCGACTGCGACCCGGAAAGCATAATCGTACCGGCTGAAAAAGATCTTGACGATGATCAGGTAAAGCATATAAGCAAGTACTACGAGGGACATATCCCGCCTATTGTTTTCAACAGATTGGAAAGAGAACTTGACTCGATCATTGAACACGGTTTTGCCGTACTGTATATGATCTCTCAGAAGCTTGTTGCATATTCAAATCAGAACGGATACCAGGTCGGTTCCCGTGGTTCGGTTGGTTCATCTTTTGTTGCCTCTATGTCAGGTATTTCCGAGGTAAACCCTCTGGAACCCCATTATGTGTGTCCTGAATGTCGTTACAGCGAGTTTATTACCGACGGCTCTGTTGGCTCAGGCTTTGATCTTCCGCCGAAAAAATGTCCCCAATGCGGTGCTGAACTTAATCGTGACGGTCATGATATACCGTTTGAAACATTCCTTGGCTTCCATGGGGATAAAGCACCGGATATCGACCTTAACTTCTCCGGAGCATTCCAGTCCAGAGCACATAAGTATACAGAAGAGCTTTTTGGTGAAGATCATGTATTCAAGGCAGGTACTATAAGTGCTGTTCAGGATAAAAATGCTTACGGATATGTATTAAAATATCTTGAAGAACGTGGAAAGACAGCTTCTCCGGCTGAAATAGAAAGACTGACCATCGGCTGCTGTGGAATAAAGAAAACGACCTCACAGCATCCGGGCGGAATGGTTGTTATCCCCAGCGACTATGAGGTGTATGATTTTACTCCCGTTCAGCATCCTGCTGAAAAAATAGACTCTGACATGGTCACAACACACTTTGACTTCCATTCGCTGCATGACACCATTCTTAAACTTGATGAGCTTGGTCACGATGTTCCTACGCTTTATAAGTACCTTGAGGAGTTCAGCGGAAAGGATATTACAAAGATACCTATGTCCGACCCTGATGTTTACAGCCTTTTCACATCACCTGAGGCTCTGGGTGTTACGACCGAAGATATAATGTTTAACACCGGAACGCTTGCTATACCGGAAATGGGTACAAAATTTGTTTGTCAGATGCTTATGGATGCAAAGCCAAAGAATTTCTCCGACCTTCTCCAGATATCCGGTCTGTCCCACGGTACAGACGTTTGGCTTGGAAACGCAAAGGATCTGATAGCTAATAATATCTGCGACATTTCTAATGTTATCGGAACCAGAGACAGTATTATGACCTACCTTATACACCATGGAGTGGACAAGAGCCTCTCGTTTAAAATAATGGAGATAACCCGTAAAGGAAAAGCCCCTGCACTGCTGACCGAAGATATGCAGAATGAAATGAGAGCGCATGATGTACCTCAGTGGTATATCGACAGCTGTTTGAAAATCAAGTATATGTTCCCTAAAGCCCATGCCGCAGCGTATGTTATTGCAGCGATCAGGCTTTGCTGGTTTAAGGTGCATGACCCACTGACGTTCTATGCTTCTATATTTACAGTCCGTGGAGAAGACTTTGACGCTGAAACGGTAATGAAGGGAAAGTTCTTTTTAAGATCCAAGATACAGGAATATGAGGCAATGCCTAAAAATGAAAAGTCTAAGAAGGACGAAGATGTGTGTGATATGCTTCTTGTTGCCAATGAGATGCTATCCAGAGGCTATGAATTTCTTCCCGTAGATATTTATAAGTCACATTCGTTTATATATCAGATAGAAGACGGAAAAATAAGGCTTCCGTTCTGTTCCCTTAACGGAGTGGGCGAAAACGCAGCTAAACTGATTTATGAAAAAGCAAGAGATCAGGGATTTATCTCCGTTGAGGAATTCCAGATCCAAAGCGGTGTGCCAAGATCAGTGGTGGAGACACTGGACAGAAACGGTGCTTTTGGAGATCTTCCAAAGCAAAATCAGCTGTCTTTGTTCTGAGACTTAATAATTATTTTACAAATTTTGCGTTTCTGTTTTGTGCAAAATTACTTGACAGGTTATGTATACTATGGTAGAATGATTTAGGATAATATCATAGTAATATGCTAATACTTTAGCACGCTAAACTAAAACAATATAGGAACGATGAAGGAATGATAGAATGAAAAAAAACGATCTGATAACTCCTGAAGGAACACGGGATCTGCTTTTTGACGAGTGTATCGCAAGACGTGAAGCAGAACAAAAACTGAATATCCTTTTCACCCGAACGGGATATAGTGAGGTCGTAACACCGGGCATAGAGTTTTATGACCTTTTCACCTCAAGTACAAGGCATTTCAGCCAGGAAAACATGTACAAACTGGTCGATTCAAAGGGCAGGATCATTGTTATGCGTCCCGATTCAACTATTCCTATTGCAAGGCTTGCAGCTTCAAGATTGAAGGATACTGATTTTCCTTTAAGACTTTTCTATAATCAGAGCGTGTATGAGAACAACGCTTTGCTTAAAGGGAGGTCTGATGAGGTAGTTCAGGCGGGAATTGAGCTTCTTGGCGGTGAAAACAAAAAGCGTGCTGATTACGAGGCACTTTCAATAGCCGTTGAAGCTTTGTCCGGTTTTGACAGCGATAATTTCAGACTTGAGATCGGACATATCGGATATTTCAAAACTCTGATGGACAAGCTTGATGTTGACAGCGATGTCAAGGAGGATATCAGAACACTTATATCCACAAAAAATTATCCGGTTCTCAATGATCTGCTTGATGCGATCGGCGATACAAAGGTTGTTAAAGCACTTAAACAGCTCCCGCGTCTTTTCGGTGGTGTTGATGTCCTCGATAAAGCAGCTGCGCTGTATACCGATGATAAAATAAGTGAGATACTCGATAATCTCCGTGAGGTATTCAACAGACTTTCCTCATTGGGCTATGAAGGGAAGATCTCCCTTGACCTGGGAATAGTCAGCCATATAGACTATTATACAGGCATTGTTTTCAGAGGCTATCTGTCTACGATCGGTGAGGCGGTCCTGAAGGGCGGCAGATATGATAATCTTGTGGGAGAGTTTGGCAGAGAATGCAACGCAGTTGGCTTCGGAGTTAATGTTGACAGTGCCGCCAAGCACATGATGATTTGCGGGAAGAGTAAAAAAGCTGAAACATCCCAGGTGCTTGTTTTCGGTAAAGCAGGTCATGAGGTCGACGCCATGCGCTATGTGCTTGACTTGCTGAAGAAAGGTATACAGGCAGAGAATTCGCTTTTTGACAGCAGTGAGGAAAGTGAAGATTATGCCAGAAGAAAAGGCATTAAGAAACTTGCTGTCATTGGTGATGAGATCACCGTGATCTCTTTATTAGAGTAAGAGTAATTGGAGGTAGATCATATGAATAAACCGCTTCGTATTGCTCTTACAAAGGGCAGGTTGGAAAAAGACACAGTCGGTTTGCTGGAAAGCTTTGGTTATGACTGTACATCGATACGTGAAAAGGGAAGAAAGCTTATCCTTTCTGTTCCCGACGGTAATCTTGAGGTCGTCCTTGCCAAGGCTAATGACGTTATTACTTATGTTGAACACGGTGTGTGCGATATGGGCGTTGTGGGCAAGGATACGATCATGGAAATGAAGGGCAAGTGTTTTGAGCTTGTTGATCTTGGTTTCGGAAAATGTAAATTTGCCCTTGCAACGAAGAAAGGCTATGATTTTTATTCAGGATATAACGTAAAGACTATTGCAACAAAGTATCCCAATGTCACCCGTAACTTTTTTGAAGCCAAGGGAATGGATGTGGATATAGTTAAAATTGAGGGATCGGTAGAGCTTGCACCGCTTCTTGAGCTTGCAGATGCAATAGTCGATATTGTTGAGACTGGAACAACACTTAAAGAAAATGGTCTTGAAGTTATTGAGGATGTTTGTCCTGTTTCTGCAAGACTGATAGTAAATATGGTAAGTATGAAACTAAGACAGAATGAGATCGAGAGCTTTGTTGAGCTCGTAGAAAAAAGACTTGATAAGTAGGAGGAAGTTTATATGGAATACGTAATAGTAGGTGCTATTGTCGGTGCGTTTATAGGAGTTGTATTTGTTCTCGCTAAAAAACAGAACGCAAACGATGAAGCCATTGCAGCTGCATTGCCTGAGGAGGTCAAAAACTATCTTATGCAAACTCCAATGCAGCCTGTTGACGGCGTGCCTGACGGTGCGGCTGTTGTTGGATACATATATAATGTACGTAAGCAGAATGCTTCAAATGTCTGGTTCACAATCATGTATTATAATCAGTATTTTCCAAACCTGAGGGATAAGATAATAAGTGCCGATATTAAAACATCCATTGCTGAAGCACAGGCACATAATCTTGGACCTAATATGTATGTCTGGATACTGTTTAACCAGGATAAAACACCACAGCTCATATACCAGCAATAGGATCGGAGGACTGTAAAATGGATATTGTAAATATTAAAAAGATATATGCTAACGGAAAAGATGAAATCGAGTTCTTTAAACAGCTTGAAAAACGTAACGGTGAAACAAACAAGGAGATCACAGCTGTTGTATCGGATATAATCGAGAATGTGAAAAACAACGGAGATAAGGCTGTCAATGACTATACTTTAAAATTTGACGGAAAGCTCCCACAGTACTATGAAGTTCCAAGAGATGTTATCAACGATGCTCTTACAGAGGCAGACCCGAAGCTGGTTGAAGCATTGCTGAATTGCATTGAGAATATAACCGATTTTCACCAGAGACAGAAAGCTCAGAGCTTTGTTAACTGTACACCTGATGGTTGTGTGCTTGGTCAGAAGGTAAGAGGTCTTGAAAAGGTCGGTCTTTATGTCCCCGGCGGCACAGCAGCGTATCCTTCAAGCGTCCTGATGAACGCAATTCCTGCAAAGATAGCAGGTGTAAAGGAAATAACCATGGTAACACCGCCTCTTAAAGACGGTACACCAAATAAAGATATACTTGTTGCTGCTGCACTTTGCGGAGTTGACAGAGTATTTCTTGCAGGCGGCGCCCAGGCTATAGCTGCCCTTGCTTACGGCACAGAGCAGATGCCTAAGGTGGATAAGATCGTCGGACCGGGAAATATCTATGTGGCTACTGCAAAGAAACTGCTTTACGGAACTGTTGATATTGATATGTTTGCCGGACCGAGCGAAATACTTGTTATGGCTGACGAAAAAGCAAATCCAAGGTATATTGCTGCCGATCTTATGTCACAGGCTGAGCATGACAGGCTTGCATCGGCTATTCTCGTAACTACGAGCGAAAGCATTGCCGAGCAGACTGTTGATGAGATCGGAAATCAGATCGAGCATCTTGAGAGAGCTGATATAATAAGATATTCTCTCGAAAACTACGGTGCGATCCTTATTTGTGATACTAAGGATCAGGCATGCGAGATGGCAAATAAGTTCTCTCCGGAGCACCTTGAGGTTCTCTTTGAGCACCCCATGGAGTACGTTGGTAAGCTTGATAATGCAGGTTCCATATTCCTTGGACAGTATGCACCGGAGCCTCTTGGCGACTACTATGCCGGTCCGAACCACGTCCTTCCCACAAGCGGAACAGCCAGATTTTTCTCACCTCTTTCCGTTACAAGTTTTGAAAAGCGTTCCAGCTTTATATACTACACACATGATGCGCTTCAGAAGGGTAAGGATGATATAATTTATGTGGCTGAAAAGGAAAGCTTGACAGCTCACGCCAATTCCATAAAAGTAAGGTTTTAAATAATTACAGGCAGGTGTTATTTATGAGAACAGCACAGATCGAAAGAAAGACAAGAGAAACAGATATAGTTTTATCCATTGACCTGGACGGAAAGGGCAATGTATCAGTTGATTCGGGGATCGGCTTTTTTGATCATATGCTAACCGCTCTTGCTGTACACAGCGGAGTTGATATGGATATTAAATGCAAAGGTGACCTGAATGTTGATGGTCATCACAGTGTGGAAGATATCGGAATATGTCTTGGCAAAGCTTTTGCACAGGCACTTGGGGATAAAGCCGGTATCGCACGCTATGGCAGTGCCTTTGTACCCATGGATGAAGCGCTTGCATTTTGTTCATTGGATATAAGTGGAAGATCCTTTCTTGTTTTTGATGCTGCTTTTTCAGATGACAGAATAGGTGAATTTGATACCTGTCTTGCAGAGGAGTTTTTCAGAGCTTTTGCCTTCAATGCCGGTATTACTTTGCACATCAAAGAGGAGTACGGTAAAAACGATCACCATATTTGTGAGGCTATATTTAAAGCTGTGGCTCATGCGCTGAAACAGGCACTTGCTTTTAACGGTGGTGCAGTTCTTTCAACAAAAGGAGTATTGTGATGATCGCAATTATAGATTACGGTGCAGGCAATATTTTCTCGGTAAAGAATGCTCTTGATTATCTTGGCTTTGATAGTATCCTGACCAGAGATGTTTCTGAGATCAAGTCGGCAGATGCATTGATCCTTCCCGGTGTGGGAGCTTTTCCTGCTGCCATGAAGATGCTTGTTGATAGCGGTTTGGTCGACACAATAAAAGAGCAGGCAAAGCAAAAGCCTTTTCTGGGCATATGTCTGGGAATGCAGCTTCTGTTTGAAAAAAGCTATGAGTTTGAAGAATGTAAAGGCTTGTCACTTGTTCAGGGATATGTTGATAAGATCACAGAACCGGGACTGGTAATACCTCATATGGGCTGGAATAAGCTTGAGTTCTCGCAGCATAGTCCTTTGTTAAATGGATTAGGAAATGACGAGTACGTGTATTTTGTCCATTCGTATAAGGCGTTTTGTAACGATGAGACACTCTTTGCATTCTGTGATTACGGATCCAGGGTCCCCGCTGTTGTCGGTGACGGAAAATTTGTTTTTGGCAGTCAGTTTCACCCTGAAAAGAGCGGCGAAACGGGACTGAAAATACTTAAAAACTTTGTTTTGATGTCGAGGTAGTGTTATGGAGATAAGCAGACCTAATATCGATGAAGGTAATGGTTTTGATTGGGGAAAAACATCAGAAGATTACGCAAGGTACAGAGATATCTATCCGGCTGTTTTCTATGATAAAATCGCTCAGATGGGCTTGTGCATAAAGGGACAGTCTGTACTTGATATCGGGACCGGTACAGGTGTACTGCCACGAAATATGTATGGATACGGTGCAGACTGGACAGGAACAGATATCTCCGACAATCAGATAGAGCAGGCTCGTATACTGTCCAAGGCGCAGAAAATGGATATTAAATATGTGGTTTCCTCAGCTGAAGAGCTGCCTTTTGAATCCGGTTCATTTGATGTAATTACAGCTTGTCAATGTTATTGGTATTTTGACCATAAAGTTACATCAAAGCTTTTCAGCGAACTGCTAAAGACTCAGGGGAAGGTTGTGTTTATGCTTATGAACTGGCTCCCGTTTGAAGATGAGATCGCAAAGAAAAGTGAGGAGCTTGTGTTAAAGTATAACCCTTCCTGGTCAGGCTGTGGGGAGACTTTCCATCCATTGGCTATACCGGAAGAGTACAATGAATACTTTGATATTGATAATACGCTCCAATTCCGTATACCGGTTGCTTTTACACGTGAGACCTGGAACGGAAGAATAAAAGCTTGCCGTGGAATAGGCGCATCTCAGCTTAATGAACAGGAAAAGGAACAATGGGAAAAAGAGCACCTTTTAATGCTCCGGCAGTACCCTGAAAAATTTGAGATATTACATTATGCAGCCTTCGCTGTTTTAAAGAAAAAGTAACAAGGGGAAGATCTGATGCTTGCTAAAAGAATTATCCCATGCCTTGATGTCCGTGACGGAAAGGTCGTTAAGGGCGTAAATTTTGAGGGAATTAAAGAGGTTGGAGATCCCGTTGAATGTGCTTATGAGTACAATCTCCAGGGTGCCGATGAAATAGTATTTTATGATATAACTGCGTCACACGAGGGACGTGGAGTAATACTTGATGTTGTGAGAGAAACTGCAAAAAAAGTTTTTGTCCCCCTGACTGTTGGCGGAGGTATTGCAACGGTGGACGATATCCGTGATACGCTTCGTGCCGGTGCAGACAAGGTCTCAGTCAATTCTCAGGCAGTAAAGAACCCTCAGCTTATTAAAGACGGTGCCGATATATTTGGCAGCCAGTGTATCTGCGTTGGTGTGGACGCCAAAGCTATAAGTCCTAATAAATGGACAGTTTATATCAACGGCGGAAGAATAGATATGAAGATAGATCTTATTGACTGGGTAAAAAAATGCGAACAGCTGGGAGCGGGTGAGATCTGTCTGAATTCTATTGATACCGACGGCGTCAGGGGAGGTTTTGATATTCCTATGTTGAAAGCAGTTGTAGATGCCGTTAAGATACCTGTCATAGCTTCGGGCGGAGCAGGAAAGCTAGGAGATTTTGCTGATGCATTTATAAAGACGGATTGCTCTGCAGCGCTTGCAGCAAGCCTTTTCCATTTCAAAGAGCTTACCGTAGGACAGGTCAAGGACGATTGCCGCAGTAAAGGCATCACTGTGAGGTAATCAATGGATAATATATGGAACGAAATGTACGAGGCTGCAAAAGCTGTGCTAAGCCCAAAACAAGTGTCTGAATATGTTGCCTGTGGAGAGGTAAGTGCAGCTGTTCTCAGTAAGACCGGAAAGATTTATACCGGCGTTTGTATCGATACCTGCTCTACCCTTGGGATTTGTGCTGAGAGAAACGCTATTTTTAATATGATGACCAACGGCGAGTATGAGATAGAAAAAGTCCTTTGTATCCCTCCCAATGAGGGAAAGGGTGCTCCCTGCGGTGCTTGTCGTGAGCTTATAGTCCAGCTTATGCCTGATAGCTATAAAAATATCGAAGTAATGCTTGATTACAGCAAAGGAGAGGTCATCACCATGGGTGAGCTTACGCCCCATTGGTGGATCGGATGATGTTGATGTTATGATAGAGTATAAAGATATACATGATTTTACGAGTGAACAGCTTGAAAGGCTGTTTCTGTCCGTTGAGTGGTCATCGGGTCATTTCCCGGATAAGCTCGTAACTGCAATGAAAAACTTTGAGACAGTTTATTCTGCCTGGGACGGAGAAAAGCTCGTGGGCATGATATGCGCTATGGATGACGGCATAATGACTGCCTATGTCCATTATCTGCTGGTCGATCCCGATTATCACGGACAAACGATCGGCAGAACACTTGTGGATATGACAAAGCAGAAATATAAGGATTATCTCAGAGTTGTTCTTGTGGCATATAAAAATGAAACGCATTTTTATGAGCAGTGCGGCTTTAAAATCGAGGACAAGTCACTGCCTATGTGTATAACAAGTCTGTGGACGTAAAGGAGTATTTATGAACTGCATAAAAATAGACATTAACGACCTGGATAAATATTTTGTAAAAAGCGAGCTTATTCCTGCTATTTGCTATGAGGTCGATACAAAGACAGTACTTATGCTTGCGTATATGAATAAGGATAGTCTGAAAAAGACTCTTGAAACCGGATATACCTGGTTCTGGAGCCGTTCAAGACAAGAATTGTGGAATAAAGGCGCTACCAGCGGTCATCTGCAAAAGGTCATAAGCATTTATTCTGACTGTGATGATGATACCTTGCTTGTTAATGTAAAGCAGACAGGTGCTGCTTGTCATACCGGTTCGTACAGCTGCTTTTTCAATGAGATGTATAATGAGGAGGAAGAATGAAATGAATGTTTATCAGGAAATCTTTGAGGTGCTCAAGCAAAGAAAAATAGATAACGATAACGGAAATGCTCCTGAAAAATCGTACACCTGTTATCTTTATCAGCAGGGTGTTGATAAGATCTGCAAAAAGGTCGGCGAAGAAGCTGCCGAGACAATTATTGCAGCTAAAAACGGTGATAATGAGGAACTTAAAAATGAGATCAATGATCTTTTATATCATGTTATGGTGCTTTGTGCTAATCAGGGTCTTGACTGGAGCGAGATAGAAAAGGTGCTTGAGGAAAGAAACGAAAAGATAGGAAATCTTAAACAGTTCCACACTACCGATAAGAATACATAATTCAGATAAAAGAGCGGTAACAGTCACCGCTCTTTATTTTTTTCACTGTTTTTGCACACATATAGTCCCGAATGAATAAGATATAGGGAAGTAAAAAAACTGCTTCTAACATATTATGATTCAGGAGGATTTTACTATGAGTGATTCCGTAAAACAGAACACGTTTAAAGATGCTGTGTGCGTTGAAGCCATGCGTGTGTTCGATTCCTGTTCATCGCAGGATTGTCTTGAGGATCTGCTTGTAAGCGTAGATGCCCCGACACAGGAGCTGCTGAACAATGCTTCGCATGTTAAAATTCCGTGTGCAGAGGTGATCGATGCCACATTTACGGTAGATGCCGTGCCCTTTAATAAAGGGTTTTACTCTGTGGATATTACCTATACATTCAGCCTTGATCTGCAGATCACTCCCTGCG
Source organism: Ruminococcus sp. FC2018 (assembly GCF_000621805.1). Classification (GTDB taxonomy): domain Bacteria; phylum Bacillota; class Clostridia; order Oscillospirales; family Ruminococcaceae; genus Hominimerdicola. Next base: position 93,051 of record NZ_JHXH01000007.1, read on the forward strand.
GTGACGGTGCCGTGACAGATGCAACCGGTTCGTGCAAGTTTAGTAAGAAGGTTATTCTTTTCGGCAGTGAAGGCAATACAAAGGCATTTCGCTCAGATGAGGCAAACGGTCCAATTATCAATGGCTGCGACTGCTGTTCAACAATGCCGATCGCTTCTGTGAGCGTTGTAGATCCGATCGTTCTTAACACAAAGCTCCTTTGCAACCCTTGTCTGCCTGTTACTAACTGTAATATTGACTGTAATGACTCCCAGGGCTGTCAGGAAGATCCGGTTATAGATCCTACAAACAGGATAGTAAGAACGACCCTTGGTCTGTTCTCAGTCATCAAGCTTGAAAGACCTGTACCTGTACTTGTACCGGTATATGATTATTGTATACCTCTAAAGGAGTGTTCAAGCAATACCGATTCTCCGTGTGAAGTATTTGAGAAAATTGCTTTCCCCACCGATGAGTTTTTCCCTAAAGGGCTTGAAACTGAAGAAACTACCGAAGATAATACGCAAACATAATTATTTCCCTTTTTCGCCGCAGCACGAACTGCGGCGATTTTTGTTTGTTTGTGGTTGACAAAGCAACTGAAAAGTTATATAATAAAATAGTATTGTTGTGCCCTGAAATAAGCTGAAATGAGGTTATCAAATGCCTGAAACAATAACCGAAAAGCAGGCTGCAAAGTCTGAACTTGTGCGTTATTGCACCGAATATAAATCAACATATGCGCATTCTCCTCTGGCGTTTGTCCACTCTTTTGGCTGCCAGCAAAATGTTAGTGACGGAGAAAAGATCAAAGGTGAGCTGATAAAAATAGGTTATGAGCTTACCGATGATTACAGCAGCGCTCAGTTAATAATCTTTAACACCTGCGCCGTCAGAGAAAATGCAGAGGATAAAGTTTACGGGACGATAGGTGACCTGAAGCATTTTAAAGAACAAAATCCTGATACTGTAATTGCTGTCTGTGGATGTATGGCACAGCAAAAACACGTTGTGGAAAAGATAAGATCCACCTATCGGCAAGTCGACCTTGTTTTTGGTACGTTTGCATATAATGAGTTCTATCAAATGCTTTGGGAGGTCGTTTCAAAGCGCAAACGTGTTTTTAATATCTCTGAGAACAGCCTTGATATTAATGAAGACTTCAAACAATTCAGAGAGGACAAGCTGCGAGCATATGTTCCGATCATGTATGGCTGCAATAATTTCTGTACGTACTGTATTGTTCCGTACGTACGTGGACGTGAGAGGAGCAGAAAGCCTGATGCAGTAATAAATGAAGTCAGACAGCTTGTTGAAAACGGATATAAGGAGATCACACTTCTTGGACAGAATGTCAACTCATATAGTTACGGTTTTCCGGAGCTTTTGAGAAGTATAAACAATATTCCCGGCAAATTCAGGATAAGATTTATGTCAAGCCATCCTAAGGATGCAAGCAAAGAACTTATTGATACAATAATGGACTGCGATAAAGTCTGCAAATGTTTGCATCTGCCCGTTCAGTCAGGCTGTGACAGGGTGCTTAAGGCAATGAACAGACATTATGACATTGCTCAGTATATGTCTGTCATTGAGTATGCAAGAAGCAGATCAAGCGATTTTTCCTTTTCGACTGATATTATCGTAGGTTTTCCGGGAGAAACATATGAGGAATTCTGTGAAACAAAGGATATAATTAAAACTGTAAAATACGATAATATCTATTCTTTTGTTTTTTCTAAAAGAAGCGGTACAAAAGCAGCTGAGCTTGAGGATAATATCAGTGATAAGCAAAAGGGGCTTTGGCTTCGTGAACTTCTGCTTGAACAGCGAGAGATTTCCTCACAGTGGCTTTCCAGATTTGTCGGCAGAACCGTTGAGGTACTTGTTGAGAGCGAGGGCAGAACCGGCGAAGGGTATCTTACAGGAAAAAACGATGAGGGAATAATCGTTGAGTTTGCGGGGAATAAAAAATATATAGGTGAATTCGTACAGGTTCGCATTATAAAAGCTATGAACTGGGCTTTGAGCGGCGAGCTTGTTGAAGAATAATTATTTAGTAAGGAGTATTATTATGACAGTAATTGAACAGGCGAGAGAACTTGGAAAGGCTATCCAGACAGATGATAGATATATCAGGTATATGAAGGCAAGTGAGATAAACGACACCGATACCGAGATACAAAACAAGATAGGCGAGTTCAACCTTAAAAGGGCAGAGCTCAGCGAGGCTATGAGAACTCCGGATAAGGATGCAGATAAGCTTACGACCCTTGATAAAGAGATCAGAGAGATGTACGATGAAATAATGGCTATGCCTAAAATGGTAGAATTCAATGAAGCCAAAGCTGAAATGGACAAGCTTCTTGATTCTATAAACTATATTGTTTCCATGGCTGCCAACGGGGAGGATCCGATGACCTGTCCGGAGCAAGCACCGCAAGGATGCTCGGGAAGCTGCAGCACGTGCGGAGGCTGTCATTAAGTATATCAAATGATAATAGGTAGGAAGTGAGCGCCCAATGCTTTTCAAAGATGTGGATGAATCAAAGCTGTCTCCCATGATGCAGCAGTATTTTGCAGTAAAAAAGAATTATAGGAATCACATCCTGTTTTACAGGCTGGGAGATTTTTATGAAATGTTTTTTGATGATGCTATTACTGCGTCAAGAGAACTTGAACTCACACTTACCGGAAGAGATTGTGGGCTGAGTGAACGTGCGCCTATGTGTGGTGTGCCGCACCATGCCTGTGATCTGTATATAAAAAAGCTTATTGACAAAGGCTTTATGGTCGCCATTTGTGAGCAGACCATGGATCCTTCCCAGTGTAAAGGTATCGTTCCGAGGGAAGTTATCCGGGTAGTTACTCCCGGAACGCTCATTGAGAGCAGTATGCTGGACGAGACCTCGAACAATTATATCTGTTCATTTTACACTCTCGATAAGCAAAGCTCATTGTGCTTTGCCGATATCTCAACCGGCGAGGTACATCTTTTTGAGTTTTCCGGAAAACAGATGACCAATGAAGCTATAAACGAGCTGTCAAGATTTGAACCGTCGGAGGTCCTTATCAACGATTCGTTCTTGTCAAATAAAGAACTTTCAAGATTTATTAGAGAAAAACTAAAAACCACAGTACAGCTTCTTGAAGAAATGGACTTTTCGGTAAAGTATCATACAGAAGATGTTTTGAAGCAGTTTTCTGTAAACAGTCTTGCCGATATCGGAATAGATCCCGAGAAGGTAAGTGCAAAAGCAGTTTGCGGTTTGTTTGCCTATATATACCAGACTCAAAAAGCGCTTGTTGGCAGATTTTCAAAGATAATCAAGCATGACGTTGACCCGGTGATGACTATCGGTTTCACAGCAAGAAGAAATCTTGAGCTTACTGAAACCCTGCGTAATAAGGAAAAGAAAGGCTCTCTCTTGTGGGTCATCGATTCTACAAAAACCTCAATGGGCAAGCGAATGCTTAAATCCTGGCTTGAACAGCCTCTGATAAACCCTGCCAAAATAACGTCCCGCCTTAATGCAGTTGAGCAATTTGTTGAGAATCCTGTGATGCTGTCCGAAATAAAGGAAGTTCTCAGCGGTGTTTACGACCTTGAAAGACTTATGACAAGGGTGATGTATAAGACCGCATCTCCAAGAGATCTGAAATCCTTATCTCTTACAGCGTTAAAGCTTCCTGTACTCAAGGATCTTCTGAAACAGTTTGATTCAAAACTCATCTGTGAGTGCGAAAACAGAATTTCTACTCTTGATGCAGTTTCTAATCTTATAGAAAACGCTATTGTTGACGAACCACCTGTAAACGTCAAGGACGGTGGTGTTATCAAGGACGGATTTAACGAACAGCTTGACGGACTTAGAAATATCCGCTCCGGCGGAAAGGATATAATTGACGATATCTGCGAACGTGAAAAAGAAAAAACAGGAATCAAGAATCTGAAGATAGGATATAATCGTGTTTTCGGATATTACATTGAGGTCACCAAGTCGTTCTATGACCTTGTACCTCAGACGTATATCCGAAAGCAGACGCTTGCAAATTGCGAAAGATTCATTACTGAGGAATTAAAGGTTGCTGAAAACACTATCCTTGGCGCAAGCGACAAGATAATCACTCTTGAACAGGAGATATTTACAGAGATCCGTGACTTTATTGCCACACAGCTTCGCCTTGTGCAGGAGACTGCCTCTGCTGTTGCACAGATAGATGTTCTGTGCTCCTTTGCGGGAGTTGCAATAAACAACAATTATACAAAGCCGGAAATAGCTATTGACGGTATAATTGATATCAAAAACGGAAGACACCCTGTTGTGGAACTGATGCAGAAGGACGAGGTGTTTGTCCCCAATAATACATATCTTGATCTTACCAGCAACAGAATGGCTGTTATTACAGGTCCCAATATGTCCGGTAAGTCCACGTATATGCGTCAGGTCGCACTTATAACCTTAATGGCGCAGATCGGATGCTTTGTGCCGGCAGATTATGCAAAGATATCAGTTGTTGACCAGATATTCACAAGGATCGGTGCTTCCGATGACCTTACAGCAGGACAGTCAACCTTTATGGTCGAAATGGCTGAGGTAGCTGATATAGTCAAGCATGCCACCAAGAACAGCCTTGTTATCCTTGACGAGGTTGGAAGAGGTACATCGACCTTTGACGGAATATCCATAGCAAGAGCTGTATCGGAGTATATTTCAACATCACGCTCACTTGGCTGCAAAACTTTGTTTGCAACACATTATCATGAATTGATCAGCCTTGAAAAAGAGCTTGTTGGGGTGCGCAATTTTTCCGTTGCTGTCAAGCGTCAGGGAGATTCAATAAAGTTTTTGAGAAAAATAGTTCCGGGCGGTGTAGATGAAAGCTACGGTATTGAAGTTGCAAAGCTCGCCGGACTTCCAGATAAGATAATATCAAGGGCAAAATCACTTCTTGCAGAGCTTGAAGAGGAAAACAGAAAAGCTCACCTTGCGGTGGAAAATACCGATTCAGCACAGGTATCGTTTGACAAGATCAGCGATTCGATCGTCCTTGACAGACTCAGAGAAACCAATGTCGATGAAATGACCGACGAAGAATTAAGAAGCTTTGTTAAAGAGCTTTCAACCTATCTTTAATGCATTAAAGATATAGAAAGGTAACAGCAAAATGTCCGAAATTAAAGTACTTACAAAAGAGATATCCGAGCTTATAGCCGCAGGAGAGGTTATCGACAGACCTTCTTCTGTGGCAAAAGAATTGCTTGAAAATGCGGTGGACGCAGGTTCAACCAATATTACCATAGAGATAAAAAACGGCGGAAGAACGTATCTTCGTGTGACAGATAACGGCAAAGGTATTTCTGCACAGGATCTTCCCACCGCATTCCTTCGCCATGCAACAAGCAAGATCGCTTCTAAAAATGACCTTGAAAGTATATTGACACTTGGTTTCAGAGGCGAAGCTCTTGCCTCGGTTTGTGCCGTTTCAAAAGTAAGCGTTCTCACAAAACGCCTCGACGACGAATACGGTACCCATTATGAGATAGAAGGCGGAGAGCAAAAGCTTATAGAGCAAAGCGGCTGTCCCGACGGCACGACATTTATTGTGAGAGATCTTTTTTACAATGTCCCTGCAAGGCTTAAATTCATGCGCAAGGATTCCACCGAGGGTAACTATGTTGCCGAGATAGTAACCAAGCTTACCCTTTCTCATCCGGAGATCTCATTCAAGTTTATAAGAGATAATAAAGTTGAATTTATATCCCCCGGTGACAGTAAGATTTACTCAGCTATTTATTCGGTATACGGAAGAGAATTTGCATCGTCCCTTGTACCTGTGGATTATAACTGGAAGGGAATACATATCAGCGGATATACCGTAAGACCACTTGAATCCAAAACAAACAGAAAGTTTCAGAATTTCTTTGTAAATCACAGATATATAAAGTCTGTTGCCTGTTCATGCGCCCTTGAAGATGCATACCGCAATCAGATAATGGTAGGTAAATTTCCTGCCTGTGTGCTTTATCTTCAGATACCGCCGGATACGGTCGATGTCAATGTGCATCCGACTAAGATCCAGGTGCGCTTTTCCAACGAAGGGCTTATGCACGAGGCAGTGTTCTATGCGATCAAGGATTCGCTTCTAAAAAACGATAAACCTAACGAGATCGTATTTGAAAGCAAACGCCATTTTACTGACAAGCAGCTTTATAGCGTAAAATCAGATCCGGGGGTTCAGATGCGCTTTGCAGATCCTGTACAGCCTGTACAGACACAGACTCCGCAGCGGCAGACGTTAACTGTTGCGGACCTATCCGATAATAAAACCGAACAAAGGTTGCCTGTGCAAAAAAATGATCCTCCGGAATCTGTTGAATATAACATTCCTGCCGAAAATGTGAACGCCTCTCAACAGCAAGCTTCTTATGCTGTCCAACCACAGGAGAAACCGCAAAAGCTTACCGTTGACCAGATAAATAAGCTGGTGAGTGAAATACCGCTTCCTAAGGAAGATGATCCCGGATCATTCAGGTTTATCGGTAACAGCGATTTGCAAAGAAAACCGGCTGAAGTTCCCGCCGTGCCCGCTGAAACAGCGGAAAAGCCCAGACCTGTGGTAATCGGTGAATTGTTCAGAACATTTGTGGTTGCCCAGTGCGGTGATGATATGCTTCTTATGGATAAGCACGCAGCACACGAAAGATATATCTTTGAAAAGATCAAAAATGATAAGAACCAGCTTGATCCTCAGATGCTGCTTGAGCCTGTAATGGTGGTGCTTGCGTATGATGAATATGATGCTCTTTCACAGAACGTTGAAAAAGCACGTCAGCTTGGATTTGAAATAGAGCCTGATGTTGCCCCCACTGTGGCGGTTAAGGGCGTTCCGGTCATTCTTGGGGACGAGAATCCGACTGAGGCAGTCAGCGAGCTTGCAAGAAATTTTATTGCGCATAAAATGGACCCTCAGATCGAGCTTTTTGATGACCTTTATCATTCCCTTGCCTGCAAGGCGGCTATTAAAGCTCATGACAAATCCAGCGTAGTGGAGCTTCAGGCTTTGATAGAAAATGTGTATGAAAATGATGATATCAGATATTGCCCACATGGCAGACCTGTGTTTATAAAGCTGTCAAAAAGAGATATTGAAAAACAGTTCAGACGCATTGTATAATAAAACGAAAGGGTGTCATCCGCTTTGAAAAAAATACCTGTTGTGGTGATCTGCGGACCAACCGCCTCCGGTAAGACGGCGGTTTCTGTAGAGCTTGCCCGAAAGCTGAATGGCGAGGTGATATCCGCTGATTCAATGCAGATCTATAAGGACTTGCAGATCGCAACTGCAAAACCGACTGCTGATGAAATGAATGGTGTTGTCCATCATCTTGTAGATGTGCTGGATCTTGATATGGATTTCAGCGTTGCGGATTATGTCAGACAGGCATCTGAAATAATTTCCGAAGTTTATTCACGAGGCAAGCTCCCGATCGTCTGCGGCGGAACCGGGCTTTATATTACATCTCTTATCGAGAATGTAAAGTTTGACGATACAGGAAATGATAATGCAATAAGACAAAGGCTTTCAGACGAGGCAAAAGAAAAGGGAAATCATTTACTCTGGGAAAGACTTTATGAAGTCGATCCCGAAACAGCTTTGAAAGTCCACGAGAACAACCTTCCCAGAGTTATAAGGGCGCTTGAAGTTTACGAACTAACAGGCGTAACTCTTTCACAGCATAAGATCAACAGCAGAAAAGAAGAGTCTCCTTATGATTCCTGTATTATCGGTCTTACCTGTGAGGACAGAGATAAGCTCTATGACAGGATAAATAAAAGGGTCGATGTTATGGTGGATAATGGACTTGTTGATGAATGCAGGGCTGTATATGAGCAGGGAGGGCTGAAAACAGCCTGTCAAGCTATTGGCTTTAAAGAACTTATACCATATTTCAACGGAGATCTCACTGTTGATGAATGTATAGATAAAATCAAGCTGGAAACACGTCATTACGCCAAAAGACAGCTTACTTGGTTCAGAAATCTTAGCGGTATACAGTGGGTGTATATCGATAAATTTGATTCTTTTGAAAAAATAATAAAAAATATCGAAAATATTGTAGCCAAATCCAAAATAATGTGTTATAATAGGTCTTGAACAGCATATCGTGCTGTCAGATGTGTAAGACAAAAATAAGGAGTGCTGAAAATGAATAAAAATATCAATCTTCAGGATGTGTTTTTAAATCAGGCGAGAAAGGAAAAAGTGGGAGTTACTATTTTCCTTATGAACGGTTATCAGTTCAAGGGTATCGTAAAAGGCTTTGATAGCTTTATAGTTATCCTTGATTGCGAGGGCAAACAGAATATAGTCTATAAGCACGCTATTTCTACTATCTCTCCGTCCAGACCGATAAGCATTCAGGAGCAGGACAGTACAGCTGAATAACAAGGAGTCTTTCAGATGAACTCATTGACCATTAAATTTCTTGCTGCGCTTATTGCCGTGCTTATGGTGACTGTTATCGGAAGTCAGCTTTACTATATCTTCAATGAAAAACATGATACTGAGGAAGCTGTGATAACTACTGTAAACGAGAATATTTCATTTGATGGCGTTGTTGTAAGAAATGAAACGGTGTTGAATTATAACGGCAGCGGAGTAATAGATTATCTTTTGCCGGATGGCAGTAAGGTCAAAACCGATGATGTAGTGGCCCAGGTTTATAACAACGAGGATCAGATACTGGCAAAAAAGAAAGCTGCCGATCTTACTGTTGAGATAGATAAGCTTTCTAAAGCACAAAATCCGGGTACAACGAATTTTATTCAGCCGGAAGCCATTAAAAATAAAATAAACAGCCAGTATAAGCAGATGCTTACAGGTATAGCCAAGGGCAATTATTCCGAGCTTGGTGAAATGAAAAGCGATTTGTCAATGACGATGAATATTTATGATATCGTTACTAAATCGCAAACCGGCTTTGACAGCAGAATGAATCAGCTTAAAGCCGAGAAGGATAAGCAAACTGCTGCGGCATCTTCTCCGACAGGAACAATAAAAACAACGCAGACAGGCTATTTTGTATCTTCAGCAGACGGATATGAAACTGAGCTTTCCATTGATAAGCTTGATTCTATAACACCTCAGAGGATCAAGGAGATCGTTGATGCTGCGCCCAAAAGACTTGAAAATGCTGTTGGAAAGATATTTGATAACTATTCTTGCAAGATAGTCGGTGTGCTGAAGAACGACAAAAGGATCGTTGAAGGCGTTGATCTAAAACTTGCTATGAGCGCTTCAAAGAGCTTGTATGTAGTTCATGTTGACTCTGTAAAGCCGGTGGAAGACGACAATATTATGGTGGTTATGAGCTGTGACAGGCTTGATGAGGAGCTTGCAGCAACAAGAGTGGCATCAAGCCTTATTGTATTTGATGAGTATACCGGTGTAAGAGTGCCCAGGAAAGCTATTCGCTTTAACGGAGAACAAAAGGGCGTTTATGTCATAGTCGGAAAGGATATCGTATTTAAGAAAATAGACGTTATCTATGAGGGAGATGATTTTGTTCTCTCCAAAAACACCGATGACCAGGAATACCTGTTAGTCTTTGATCAGATACTTCTTGAAAATGTTGACAGCAGTAAGGTTTCCACGCTTTCACCAAAGGATAGCAGCAGTAATAGTGATGAAAGCAACAGTTCAAAGGGGAAAGAGGCGGAAAGTGATGGATCTTCCCAAAAATAATTCTTCTAATTTTCAATATATCCTTGAAAATTATAAAGAAATATGTTATAATGTAGAGAACGCAAGGGCGAAATATGCTAAAAACGGCGAAAATGTGCAGATTATGGCTGTTACTAAGACTGTCGAGCCTGAAAAGATCAATTTTGCTGTTAGTCAGGGAGTAAAACTTCTGGGAGAAAACAGAGTTCAGGAGTTTATTTCCAAGAAAGACAGCTATGATAAAAGTGCTCAGGTGCATTTTATAGGTCACTTGCAGACCAATAAGGTCAAATATATAATCGAAGACGTTTCTATGATACAATCTGTTGACAGCCTGAAGCTTGCTGCACAGATAGATAAATCAGCATTGGCTCACAATAAGATAATGGATATACTTGTTGAGGTCAATGTTGGAGATGAGGCATCTAAAAGCGGCGTTGCCTACGACCAATGCCATGAACTTATCAGTGAGATTTCCCAGCTTGAAAATGTGAGGGTCAAAGGTCTTATGGCTATCCCTCCTATCGGTTGTGATGAAAGTGTGTTTGAAAAAATGCATGAGCTTTATCTGAGTATAAGTGAAATGAATATAAAAGGCGTTTGTATGCAGATACTTTCCATGGGAATGTCGGGAGATTATGAGCTGGCAATAAAGCATGGCTCAAATCTGGTAAGAATAGGAACAAAGCTCTTTGGAGCCAGAAAATATTTTGGAGGGTAATAAAATGGGATTCGTTAAGGGGTTCAAAAACTTTTTTATCGGTGAAGATGAAGAACCGGATGTTTATGAAACTCAAACAGAAAACAACGAAACACAGGAGGACAGAGAAATGTACAAAGAAAATGATTTCACACAGAATTCAGCTGTCAGAACAGAGCCTATATATGATAGAAAACCGGACCCTGTTATGCAGCTTGTTCTTGCAAGACCTAAGACTTTCCAGGAGGTTAAGTCAATAGGTGATGAGATCAATGCTCAGAAGACCGTTATTCTCAATCTTGAGACGGTCAGCAACGATGTAGGTACAAGGATCGTTGACTTTCTTTCCGGTGTTTCTTACGCAAATAGAGGAACAATGAAGCTTATTGCCGCAAAAACATTTGCTATCCTTCCTGAGGTAGTTGCATACGGCGGAGCTGACATTGCTCAGGAGCTTGAAAAGAACGGCTATAATTTCTGACATGCCACAGGAGAGATTTTCATATCTCGGCAATATATCCGATGAGGATAAAATCCTTTTAAAAAATGTCGTTTCCTGGGCAAAAGCCGCTTGGGAAAAAAATTATACAAAATATTCCTTCTTTCTCGATGAAAGACAGCAAAAGCTTTGTGAGGTAGTCCTTAGATCGGAAAAACTGGATAATTACAGTTTTTGGGGCGGATATGATTCTGCTGACAGAAAAGTTATTGGATTCTTTCCACAAGGCAAAGTGCTCCAAGAGGATGTTTATCCTATAAAGCCAATTTGCTTTACATACAGGACCGCTGACAAACTGTCACATAGAGATTTCCTTGGCAGCCTTATGAGTATGCGCATAGAAAGAGATTGCGTCGGTGATATCATCGTCGGAGAAGGAAAGACAAATGTTCTTGTCTATGAAACTGTTGCGCAGCGTGTGCTGTATGAAGTGAAGAAAATAGGTAGGGTCGGCGTTGAGGCTTCAATAGGCTTTGATAGTTCTATATCCTGCGAATGTAAACTGAGCGAGATATCGGGTACGGTTTCCTCCCTTCGTGCTGACTGCGTTTTCAGCCTTGCAACAAGACTTTCAAGGGATAAGGCTGCATTGTGTATAAAAACTCATGGGATATGCATAGATCATCTGATAAGCTATAAGCCAGATGAAAAAATATTGCAGGGACAGGCTTTCTCTGTAAAAGGATATGGCAAATATATTTTTAAATCAATAAATGGTGTCTCAAAAAAAGATAGAATTCATATTACATTGTGTAAATTTATTTAGGAGGGTCTTTAAATGTTGAATCCAAATAGTATCAGTAATCAGAAATTTGATGTCATAAAGAACGGATATGATATCGACGGTGTTAATGATTATCTCAAGGATGTTGCAGATGACTATGCAGCTCTGCTCAGAGATAACCAGGAAAAGGATATTAAGATCAACAAGCTTGTTGAAAAGGTCAACGAGCTTATGGCTGATAAAGATGCTATTACTGATGTTCTCGTAACAGCACAGAAGGATGCACGTAAGATCGTAAACGATGCCAAGGTTCAGGCAAAAGAGATGATCGACAGTGCAAAGACCGAGCAGATGCGCCTTGCTGAGCAGAGCGCTGCTGAGTGCGAGAGAATCGTTAAAGAGCATAAGGATAAGTGTGCTAAGCTGATAAGAGATAATACAGCTATAACCGAGAATAAGATCAATTCTCTTAAAGCTGCTTATGAGGAGGAGTTTGCTAAATACAGACAGCTCCAGGCTGAAGTTTCATATTTTAAGTCTGATCTTATTGAGCAGTATAAGGCACAGATCCAGCTGGTTATGGATCTTCCTACACTCTCTGAGGAAGAGCTTGACGAGTATGAGTCCTCTTTTGATGAGAATGGCAACTATATAGCTTCACAGGAGGTTGAAGAAGAGCCTGTTGAGGAGCAGCCGGCAGAGGATTACGTTGATGACAGCACAGCAGAGCTTGAGGCTGCTGCAAGAGAGGAAGAAGAAAGGGTAGAAAAGATACTTAATACAGGATCCTTTGAACCTGTTATCCCTAAGAGCACCCTTAATGATCTCCAGTTTGGCAAGAATAATTGATAATTTCTAAATGGCTCTGTAACAAACATATAGGTTTGAATACAGAGCCTTTTAATGGTTAATGCAATGCGGATATAGTAATATCCGCTCCTGTGGAAGGAAGATAGAATGTTTGTAATTTCGCTTTTGATCGCCGCCGGTCTTATTGCAGTAGATCAGATAATCAAAATAATTGTAAACGCAAATCTTGAGATCGGAAGCGTTGTGGAAGTGATCAAGTTTGGCGATTTTAAGCTTTTTAGCCTTAACCATGTAAGAAACAGCGGTGCTGCATGGAGCATTATGGAAGGCAAGACGTGGTTTCTGATCGGTCTTCCTGTTGTAATCTGCGTTCTGGGCGTGTATTATATGTACAGACAAAGGAATTCAAGTAAGCTGCAGCTCGTTTCACTGGCTATGCTTATCGCAGGGGGACTTGGCAATCTTATAGATAGGATAAGGATAAAAGAAGTAATCGATTATATCAAATTTGAGCCTTTTAAGTTTCCGGTATTCAACTTTGCCGATATTTGCGTTGTCGTAGGAGCAATTCTTTTTGCTGTATATATTATCTTCCTTGATAATTCGGGCAAAAAAGCAACAGAATCAGATATTGCAGAAACTGAAGACACGGCAAATACTGCGGAGGAAAAAGATGAATAAAATCTGTTTTACCGCAGGTGAGAAGGATGTTGGAACAAGAGTTGATAAATTTATTTCCGATAACGAATCTTCGCTTACACGCAGTGCTGTGCAAAAGCTTATAGACAGCGGTCTTGTTCTTTGCAATGAAGCAGAAATTCCAAAGAATTATAAGCTTAGAATCGGTGACGAGATCATTGTAAATGTACCAGATCCTGTGGAGCTTGATGTTGCAGCAGAAGATATTTCCCTGGAAATAGTTTACGAAGACGACGACCTTATTGTTGTAAATAAACCCAAGGGTATGGTCGTGCATCCTGCTGCCGGCAATTACAGCGGGACCCTTGTTAATGCGCTGTTATACCATTGTAAAGGCAGGCTTTCTTCTATTAACGGGGTTATAAGACCCGGCATTGTTCACAGAATAGATAAGAATACAAGCGGTCTGCTTATTGTGGCTAAAAACGATGATGCTCATAATATGCTTGCCGAGCAGATAAAAGCACACAGTTTTACCAGGGAGTATTGTGCCATTGTTACAGGAAGGTTTTCTGAAAAAATAGGTACTGTACACGCTCCCATAGGAAGAAGTAAATATGACAGGAAGAAAATGTGCGTATGCGATACTAACTCCAAGGATGCAATTACGCATTATGAGGTCATAGATGAGTTTGGAAACTTTTCTCTTGTCAGATTCTGCCTTGAAACAGGCAGAACACACCAGATCAGAGTCCATTGCGCATATATAGGTCACGCTGTATATGGTGACGATGTCTATGGAAAGGCTGTTAAAGGTGTCCAAGGGCAATGCCTTCACGCAAAAAAGATAGGTTTTGTGCACCCTACAAGTGGTGAATATATGGAGTTTGACAGCGAGCTGCCAGATTATTTTGTAACAATTCTGAGCAAGCTTAAAAAGATCTTTTGAGGAAATGTATGTTTGAAGATATAAAAAAAGTAGTTCTGATAACCGATATGGACGGAACTTTCTTACCGGCAAGCAAGATACCGGGGAAAAAATCTCTTGAAGCTGTTGAGAGGCTGTGTAAAGCCGGAGGTCGGTTTTCCATAGCCACAGGCAGATCACTGCAGGCTTCACGTCCTTATTTTGATATTGTTAATGTCAACTGTCCGATCATAATGTGTAACGGCGGAATGATATATGATATAAATAATAACGTGCAGATATATGATGTCTATGTTCCATGTGGAACAAAGCAAATAGTTTCGCAGATACTTGGTGATAACAAGGATGTTGGATGCGAGGTGCTGAAACTGGATAATGTGTATGTCCCTCAGCTCACACCTCTTGAAAAACGTCACCTTGAGATCTGCAAGATATCCGATCCGGTCATAACTGATATTGATAGTATTCCGGATAACTGGTATAAAGTGTTGTTTGCCCTTGAACCGGACAAAATGGACGACCTTGTAGAATATGTAAAAGCGCATGATTTCAGTGGCGTGGATTTTGTTCGTTCAGCACCTGAATACTACGAGATACTTCCTCAGAACATTTCAAAAGGTTCAGCCCTTAAAATGATGAGAGAAGTTTGTAATATGCAGGATTATACATTTGTTGCTGTGGGTGACTATAATAACGACCTTGAAATGATAATGGAGGCTGATGTTGGGATCTGCCCCTCAAACGCCAGCGATGAAGTAAAATCTTCGGCGGATATAATACTGGAAGAGTCCTGTGAAGAGGATGTCATTGCCAGAGTTATAGATATTATTTTCGATAGATGTCAAGCAAAAAACGGAGGTTAAAGTATGGATGAATTATTGAAAAAGCAGCTTGAGATCGCTGCGTGCAAAATCCGAATGGGAGTGATCGAAGGAACCTATAATGCCCGTTCCGGTCACCCGGGCGGCTCTCTTTCGATAGCTGATCTTGTTGCATATCTGTATTTTGCTAAAATGAATGTTTACCCTGACAAACCGGACGAGCCTTCAAGAGACAGATTTGTCCTTTCAAAGGGTCATACAGCTCCCGCACTTTACGCTGCGCTGGCTGAAAAAGGCTTTTTCTCAAAGGAGGAGATAAAGTCTCTTCGCCACATCGGTGCATTGCTTCAAGGGCATCCTTGCATAAATATCCCCGGTGTTGATATGTCCTCCGGTTCTCTTGGACAGGGTATATCTGCTGCCTGCGGAATGGCACTTTCAGGTAAGCTTACAAGCGATACTTATAAGGTGTACACTGTCCTTGGCGACGGTGAGATACAGGAAGGTCAGGTATGGGAGGCAGCAATGTTTGCTTCGCATTATAAGCTTGATAATCTTGTTGCTGTGGTGGATAATAACGGTTTGCAGATCGACGGCAAAGTCGAGGATGTAATGAGTATTTATCCTATCGCCGATAAATTCGAGGCATTTGGCTGGCACGCCATCAGAGATGTTGATGCACATGACTTTGATGCTATTGAAAAAGCTTTTGACGAAGCTGAAAGCATTGTTGACCAACCGGTCGTTATTGTCATGAACAGCATTAAGGGCAAGGGCGTTTCATTTATGGAAAATGTTGCTTCCTGGCATGGTGTTGCACCAAATAAGGAACAGTATGAGCAGGCTATGGCTGAGCTTTCTGCCCAGCTCAATGATCTGGAGGGTTGAAAGATATGGAAGAAGTAAAGAGAATAGCCACAAGAGAAAGCTACGGCAATGCATTGGCTGAGCTTGGCGATAAGTATGACAACCTCTATGTTTTTGATGCCGATCTTGCAGCTGCAACAAAGACGTGTATTTTCCAAAAGAAGTTCCCTGATAGATTCTTCGACTGTGGTATTGCCGAGGCAAATATGATGGGTGTTGCAGCCGGAATGGCAGCAACAGGAAAGATACCTTTTGTTTCAAGCTTTGCTATGTTTGCCGCCGGAAGAGCATTTGAGCAGGTAAGAAACTCTATAGGTTATCCCCATCTTAATGTTAAGATCGGAGCTACTCACGCAGGTATTTCCGTTGGTGAAGACGGTGCTACACACCAGTGTAATGAGGATATCGCCCTTATGAGAACAATTCCGGGAATGGTAATAATAAATCCGGCAGACGATATTGAGGCAAAAGCCGCTGTAAAAGCAGCTGTTGAATATGTCGGACCTGTATACATGAGACTGGGAAGACTTGCTGTTCCGGTTTTTAACGATCCTGAAAACTATTCATTTGAGATCGGAAAGGGTATAAAGCTTCGTGACGGAAAAGATATAACTATCGTTGCTACCGGTTTAATGGTATATGAGGCTGTCCAAGCTGCAAAGGCACTGGCTGAAGAAGGCATTGAAGCTACTGTAATTAACATCCATACCATCAAACCTATCGACAAGGACATTATTATCCGATCTGCAAAGAATACCGGTCTTGTGCTTACCGTTGAGGAACACAGCGTTATCGGTGGTCTTGGCGAAGCAGTTTGTGATGTTCTTTGCGAGAATTATCCAACCAAGGTTATCAAGATCGGAGTAAATGATGAGTTTGGTTATTCGGGACCTGCGGTGGATCTGCTGAAAAAATTTGGTTTAAGTGCAGAGAATATCGCAAAAACTGCAAAGGAAGCTGTAAATAACAAGTAATACTTTTAAGGACAGGTTTTTTGACCTGTCCTTTTTTAACGCTTATCACCTTTTTTGAGTATAATGCTTCAAAAGGGGTGGTGATCTAATGAGTGCGTACAGAACATCCAAAAAATGCAGGCTTTCATATATTGTTCTTTCGATCCTGCTTGCACTTATTGTTTTGATAGGTTATTTTTGTTATCAGCTGTCACTGCATCTTGACGAGGTGTGCCGCTCGGAAAGTAAGCTGCTGGCAGTTGAAATGATAAATTCTGCTGTGGAGGAGACTCTATCTGCTGATATTACAGGGGAGCTTATAAAGGAAACAAAAGATGAAAAGGGCAATGTGGTCGCCCTGTCACTGGATCCTGTAAGTACCAATAAGATAAATAACATAGTTTCACAGGCTGTTAGTCGGAAAATAAGAGAAAATGAAAACAAAGCATTTAATGTCCCTATAGGGACTTTAAGCGGAATACCTTTCTTGAATGGAAGGGGTTTTGATCTTGATCTTAGACTGAATCAGATAGGTCTTGTTACCACAAGGATCAGATCGGAGTTTGAAGCTTGCGGTATAAACCAGACGAGATATAAAGTATATATCGAAATAAATGTGGAGCTGAATGCAATAATGTCTGTGAATAACGCAAAAATATCTGTTGAGCACCAGTATCTTATAGGCGAAAAAGTAATTGTAGGAGATGTGCCTCAAAGCTATTTTTCAATATAAATGCTTGTATTTTCGGCTTTGTAGTGGTATAATATTTAAGCCGAATGATAAACAGATAACAAATAAAAGAGAATTACAAGGAGTCCGGACGCTATGGATATGAATGAAGCAAAAAAAAGAATAAATGAGCTTGTTGAAACGCTGAATTATCATGCGCATTTATATTATGTTGAGGATACAAACGAGATATCTGATTATGAATATGATATGCTGCAAAGAGAGCTTAAGGAGCTTGAAGCGCTGTACCCACAGTATATCCGTAAAGATTCACCCACGCAGCGTGTAGGCGGTGCGCCTGTATCAATATTTGCAAAGGTTGAGCATAAAGTGCAGATGGGTTCACTGCAGGACGTGTTTTCATTTGATGAAGTCAGAAGCTTCATTGATACCGTAAGAAAGACTGTTGATGATCCGGAATTTGTTGTTGAGCCAAAGATAGACGGTTTATCGGTTTCCCTTGAGTATCATAACGGTGAGTTTATTATTGGTTCCACACGTGGTGACGGTTTTGTTGGCGAGGATGTTACAAAGAATCTTATGACAGTTAAGAGTATTCCTATTAAACTTAACAAAGATCTCCCCTTGATAGAAGTCAGAGGCGAGACATATATGCCAAAAGACGTTTTTTTTAAGCTTGTTAAAGAACAAGAGGATAACGACGAGCAACCTTTTAAGAACCCTCGTAATGCAGCAGCCGGTTCACTGAGACAGAAGGATCCGAAGATAGCTGCAAAGAGAAATCTTGATATATTCTGTTTTAATGTTCAGCAGATCGAGGGGATCGAGCTTACATCGCATAAGCAGTCCCTTGACCTTTTGAAAGAGCTTGGTTTCAAGACTGTTCCTGGCTATGTAAAAGTAAAGACAGCTGATGAGGTTGTGCAACAGATAGAAAAGATAGGTCAGATGCGCTTTGACCTTGCATACGATATTGATGGAGTGGTTATTAAAGTCGATAGCTTCACTCAGAGGGAATCCCTCGGTTCAACAGCTAAGGTGCCTAAATGGGCTGTGGCTTATAAGTTCCCACCTGAGGAGAAAAACTCCAGACTCATTGATATAGAGCTTAATGTGGGAAGAACAGGTGTCGTTACACCTGTTGCAGTTTTTGAGTCTGTATTTCTTGCCGGCACCAGCGTTTCAAGGGCAACGCTCCACAATCAGGATTTTATAAATGAAAAGAACATCAGCATCGGTGATATTATCCGTGTCAGAAAGGCGGGAGATATTATACCTGAAGTGCTGGGAAGCGTTGAAAAGCATGGAGAAGGAACATTCAAACTGCCGGATAAATGCCCGGTGTGCGGTTCTGAGCTTGTAAAGAATGCGGACGAGGCAGCGATTCGTTGTCCAAATGTTGAGTGCCCTGCGCAGATATTCAGAAGTATTGTCCACTTTGCATCAAAGGGTGCTATGAATATTGACGGTCTCGGTCCTCAGATCGTACGCCTTTTGCTGGATAAGGGTCTAATCAGCTCTGTCGCCGATCTTTACAGTCTTAAACCATCTGATCTTATGGAGCTTGATAACTTTAAGGAGAAATCGGTCAATAATCTTTTGACGGCTATTGAAAAATCAAAAAACAATTCCTTGGACAGACTTGTTTTTGCGCTTGGAATAAGAAATATAGGACAAGCCTCGGCAAAGCTGCTTTGCGATAAATTCGGAGATCTGGAGAATATAATGGCCGCAAGTGCCGATGATATTGCATCTATTGATGGCTTCGGAGATGTAATGGCTGCAAGTGTGTATAAAGCTTTTCATGAGAAGCATATGATCGCTCTCATTGAAAAGCTGACTCAATGCGGTCTGAATACAAAGTATGTTAAAACTCAGGTGGATGATCGATTTGCAGGCAAGATTTTTGTCCTGACAGGAACACTCCCAACACTTAAACGTGATGAGGCAAAAGCGCTTATTGAAAAATACGGCGGCAAAGCATCGGGCTCGGTTTCCAAGAAAACAAGCTATGTTCTTGCCGGTGAAGAGGCAGGAAGTAAGCTTACTAAAGCACAAGAGCTTGGCATAGAGATAATAACCGAAGAACAGTTCAGAGAAATGATCAAATAATGATCGGAGCGTATTTATGGTACTTGACTTAATAAAAACAGCTGAGCTTTCCAGATTGGAGCTTCCGGAAAACACCGATCTGCTGGAAAAACAAATGAATGATATCATGAATATGGTAGCTGTTCTCTCTGAAGCGGAAGATATGGGGACAGAGAACAGTGAAATAAGGGCAGCACTAAGGGAAGACGGGATGTTTTCAGATACCATGTCTGAAAATGACATCTTTGGAAATGCCCCCTCACATGAAAACGGGTACTTTTGCGTCCCGGGAATGGTAAAGTGATAATGGAGATTTACAATTATTACGCATATGAGCTCAACAGTTTGTTCAAAAGCGGGGAGATCAGCGCATCTGAGATAACAAAAGCTTTTCTTGAGCGAATAAGGACTGTTGACAGCAAGTTTAACAGCTTTATCAGTATCTATGAACAACCTGCCCTTGACGCAGCACAAAACATTGATACAAAACGAGCAAGAGGGGAGCAGCTGTCGGGTCTTGCAGCCGTCCCCGTGGGTATAAAAGACAACATTGCCGTTAAGGGAATGAAAATGACCTGCGGTTCCAAAATGCTTGAGAATTTTATTTCACCGTACAATGCTTCGGTCGTTGAAAAACTATACAGTAAAGACTGCGTCATTGTGGGAAAGTTGAATATGGACGAGTTTGCCATGGGTTCATCTTCCGAGACATCGATTTTCGGCGTTGTACGAAACCCTTATGACATTGATAGAGTTGCCGGAGGTTCATCAGGTGGATGTGCAGCGGCAGTAAGTGCTCGTGAAGTTCCTGTTTCTTTCGGATCGGATACAGGCGGTTCGATCAGGCTTCCGGCCTCTTTCTGCGGCACAGTCGGGCTTAAACCCACATATTCTGCGGTTTCAAGATATGGACTTACCGCCTTTTCATCTTCATTGGATCAGATTGGTCCTTTAAGCAGATGTGTTAAAGATACTGCACTGGCATATGATGCCATAAGCGGTCATGACAGTCGGGATTCAACCTCATGTTCTTTCAAAAACACAAAGTGCTTTGATGATCTGAAGTGTGGGGTAAATGGGTTAACAGTCGGTGTTCCGTACGAGCTCTTTTCAGGTAAAATTGATCCGTCTGTGGAGGAAAGTTTTAATTCTTTCTTAAAAAAGGCTGAAATGCTTGGTGCAAAGACCGAGGAGATTGAGCTCAAAACAAGCCGCTTTGCTCTGCCTGCGTATTATGTAATCTCTTCGGCGGAGGCATCGTCTAACCTTTCCCGATTTGACGGAGTAAGATACGGTTTCAGAGCAAACCATTATACAGATACCAATGATATGTATATAAAAACACGCAGCGAAGGTTTCGGCGAGGAGGTCAAAAGGCGTATATTGCTGGGTACTTTCGTTCTTAGTTCGGGCTATTATGATAAATACTACAAAAAAGCTGTCAACGCAGCAAGGCAGATCAGAAATGAGATCAACAGTATTCTTGAGAAAATTGATGTTATTGCACTGCCTACAGCTCCGCAAACCGCATTTAAAATAGGGGAGAAGATTTCAGCCCCTGTTGAGATGTATAACAACGATGTGTTTACTGTTATCGCTAATCTGACAGGACTACCTGCGATAAGCTTTCCGTGCGGTAGGGATAATAGTGGTTTACCAATCGGCGCACAGCTTATTACAAGAGCTTTCAATGAGCAGATGCTGCTTGATATGGCGTATACTTACGAAACTGATATCGGCGGTTTTTCAAGCCCTGAACTATGATAAAGAGGAGATGTCATGCAAATGGCTGAGTATTTGACAGCAATAGGTCTTGAGACCCATGCTGAACTAAGCACTGATACAAAGATCTTCTGTAATTGCAAAAATCGTTTTGGTGCACCGCCTAATACTAATGTGTGTCCTGTTTGCATGGGACTCCCCGGTGCGTTGCCAACTATTAACAGTACAGCTGTTGAATATGCAGTACGGATGGGTCATGCACTTAACTGTAAGATAAATCTTGTCAGCAGATTTGACAGGAAAAACTATCTTTATCCGGATCTTCCAAAGGCTTATCAGATATCCCAGTCAAATGTTCCGATTTGTGTTGACGGATGGGTGGATTTTTGGTATAATGATCAAGTAAGGCGTGTGCGTATTGAGCGTATACATATGGAAGAAGATGCCGGAAAGCTTATCCATAGCGAGAGCAGCGACATTATTACTTATGTTGATCTTAATCGCTGCGGTGTCCCGCTTATAGAGATAGTTACAAAGCCTGATATCAGATCTCCCGGTGAAGCAGCCGCATACCTGAAAACTATCAGGTCTATCCTGACTTACCTTGATATCTGCGATTGCAGAATGCAGGAGGGTTCAATAAGAAGTGACGTCAATGTTTCGTTGAACCGTCCCGGTGAGCCTTTGGGTGTACGCTGTGAGATGAAAAACATAAATAGTTTTTCGGCTGTTACAAGAGCAGCTGAATACGAGATAAAACGCCAGCAGGAAATACTTGACGCAGGCGGCATAATACAACAGCAGACAAGACGCTGGGATGACGTAAAAGGTATCAGTTCTGTAATGCGTACAAAGGAAAATGCCGATGATTACAGATACTTTCCGGAGCCTGACATACCGCCTGTGGAGATCAGCCAAAGGCGATGTGATGAGCTGAAAAAGAGTGTTCCGGAGCTTGGAAATATAAAGCTTATCAGATATATTTCTGAGTACTGCCTGAACGAAAAAGATGCACATTATATATGTGATGATCCTAAACTGGCGGCATTTTTCGACGAATGCGTGCAAAGCGGTCGATATTCCCCACAGGTGTATAGCCGCAGGATAATGAGCGAGCTTGCCAAATATCTGAATGCGAATGAAAAGTCCTTTGAAGATATTAGACTTGATGTAAAGCGTTTTAATGAGCTCCTTGGTGAAGTTGAAAAAGGCAATATCTCAAATTCTGCTTTTAAAAAAGCCTTTGAGTTCATGATTGAAAATGATGATAATGTAAAAACAATAATCAATGATCTCGGTCTTTTACAGCTTACAGATGAAAGTGAACTTGAAAGGATCGCAGAGCTTGTAATAAAACAAAATCCCAAGTCAGTTGATGACTATAAGAAAGGTAAAACTAACGCCTTGGGATACATTATGGGGCAATGTATGAAATGCTCCAAAGGGAAAGCTGACCCCGTCAGAATGAAAGAAATAGTGCTTTCACATCTGGCGAAGTAATAAATAATACTGAAAGAAGTGATAATAATATGGCATATTGTCATGTTTGCGGAGAACAAGTATCTGATAATGCACCAAATTGTCCAAGGTGCGGCGCACCGCTCAATCAAGGGAACAGTGCGACAAAAAATACACAGCAAAGTGTTAATGATTTTGTGAACAACCTGAATAATACGGCTGATTATTCAAGTCAGATGGACCCTAACGATGTAAATGACAATAAGGCAATGGCTGTGCTGGCGTATCTCGGTTTGCTGGTTTTCATACCTATCTTTGCTGCACCTCAGTCCAGGTTTGCAAGATACCATTCCAGCCAGGGTCTGACGCTTTTTATTTTTGAGGCTGTGTATTCATTGATTATGACGATTCTCAGCAAGACTGTGGGATTGATACCTGTTTTCGGAAAAATCACAGTGGCTATTTGCGGTTTTATAGGTATTGTATGGCTTGTCCTTTCAATATGCGGAATCGTTAATGCTGTTAACGGAAGAGCAAAGGACCTGCCTGTTATAGGAAATATTCGCTTTATCAAATAATTAAAAGCACGCTGACATTTAAAATGCCGGCGTGCCTTTTTATTGCCTATTGCTTGTTGGTTTTATACCATCTGATAAACTCCCTGATATATTCTTCGTGCGGGGTGATAACCTCAATGTCCACATTTTTATTTGTTTTTGCATAATTTAAAAGAACATCTTTGAGATCAGCAGCGGATCTCATATAGTCGTTTACGATATATTCATCGTCATAACCCAGCGTATAAAGCAGTATCGCCGAAACAACGCCTGTTCTGTCCTTGCCTGCATTGCAAAAGAATAATACATTTGAATATGAATAGATCATTTTGTCTATTATCATTTCCATTTTGTCATCACACATTGCGATGTATGAAGGCGCAACAAGCTGTGGTCTTTCCGGTATATTGTTCCCGCCAGTTACAGGCATTGTGAAATAATCAAAGCTGCGGTCGTATTTTAGTGGACAGGGCTTTGACTGCTGCTCAAATTCATCACGCAAATCAATTATAGTAAACACATTTTGCTCTTTCAGCCATTGTATCTCACTTTGGTCAAGAGCAGCAGGCACATCACTCCTGATAAATCTATTGCTGTTTTCGATCAACCTGCGAGTGTTTTTGGTACTTGAAAACAAACTTGCCATATATTCACTTCAATTCTACAACTGTTACGCCGTCTTCACCTTCACCGTAAAGTCCTTTGCGTGAAGATTTGACCGATGGATGATGTTTAAGGTGCGCTCTGACTGCATTTTTAAGCACGCCGGTCCCTTTTCCGTGTATTATAGTCACAATACCGACCCCGGACATAACTGCGTCGTCTATAAAGCTGTCAACGGCATATATGCCATCGTCTGCTGCATAGCCTCTTATATCAAGCTCAGTTGATATTTTTCTTGTCATGCGGCTTTCAACGCCTTTTGCAGATACTGAACCCTGTTTGTTTTTGTTCTTGTTTTTAACGGGTTGCTGCTTCTCCACAAGCCTGAGCTTTCCAACCTCAACTTTGGTTTTCATAACTCCTACCTGAACAAAGCATATGCCCTTGTTGTCGGGAGGAGTTATAACAATACCGTTGCGCTTTGTATCCCAGACAAGTACTCTGTCACCCTTAACAATGGCTCGGGGAAGAACATATCCGTCGTCCTTTTCCTCAATAACGGGATTTGCTTGGAGATATAACTTGTTGAGTGTGGATTTTTGTTTGTGCCTTGCATCAATTGCTTTTTGGGCAAAGCCTTCTTTCTCTTTTTCTTTGCGAAGCGAGTCAAGTTCATCGATCAAAGCCTGAGATTCTCTTTGAACTCTGCGAACGATATCCTGGGCTTCAAGTCTTGCTCTTTCAAGTATATCTTCTTTTTCTCTGGAAAACTTTTCCTTTTCCGCTTCAAGTTCACTTCTGAGCTGCTCACTTTCTTTTTTGTAAGAAAGCGCTTGTTCGTTGTTTTTTTCAAGCTCTGTTTTAGTTTTTTCAAGATCATCCAGAATGTTCTCAAACTTCTTGTTCTCAGAGGATATGAGTGAGCTTGCGTGCTTTATTATATCTTCGTCTATTCCAAGACTTCTTGAGATCTCAAAGGCATTTGATTTCCCGGGAAAACCTATAACAAGATTATATGTCGGCTTTAATGTCTCAATGTCAAACTGACAGCTTGCATTCTGTACGCCGTCTGTGTCAATGGCGTACATTTTTATTTCCTGATAATGGGTGGTTGTAACAAGAGTTGCACCAAAGAGCTTTATCCTGTCGATTATTGATACCGCCAGTGCAGCACCCTCCACCGGATCTGTACCTGAACCCAGCTCGTCAAGCAGTACAAGGCTTTCATCATCGGCTTGGTCAAGTATGCTCTTAATAGTGCTGATATGTGATGAAAAGGTTGATAGATCATTTTCAATAGACTGTTGATCGCCAATGTCTACGAGCACTTTTTTATAAACCGAGATCCTGCTCCCGTCGCTTGCAGGTATCATAAGTCCGCACATGGTCATAAGTGTAAGCAGACCAACAGTTTTAAGTACAACTGTTTTGCCGCCTGTATTCGGACCGGTGATAACAAGAACGCTGTAATCCTCACCGATAGAGAAACTGACAGGTACAACCTTTTTAGGATCGATAAGAGGATGTCTTGCTTTGTTGAGTATTATAACACCGTCATTACTTATAGATGGTTCCATTGCGTTCATATCAGCCGCAAGATTTGCCTTTGAAAAATAAAGATCAAGTTGGCAGATCGCTTTATAACTTGATATAAGCTGATCCTTGAGCTGAGCACATTCTATTGAGAATTCACTGATTATGCGGTGGATCTCATCCTGCTCCTGTCCCGCAAGGATACGAATATCGTTGTTAGCTTCCACTACGCTCATAGGTTCGATGAACAGAGTAGAGCCTGTTGAAGAAATATCATGAACAAGTCCGCTGACATTTGATTTGAATTCACGCTTAACAGGAATAACAAATCTTCCGTCACGAATTGTGACGATAGATTCCTGCATATATTTTTTTCCGTCACTTGATTTTATCATTTTGTCAAGTGACTCTCTGATAGAGAGCTGTGCCCGTGAGATTTTTCTGCGAATGCTCCTGAGTTCCGGGCTTGCATCATCTGAAAGACTGTTCTCGTCAATTATTGCTGTATTAAGTCTCCTCAAAAGACTGCTCTGCGGGAACAGGCTTTCAAAAAGATAGCTGAGCTTTGTTTCTTTGTCTTCCAGCTGGTCAAACCACTTGCACAGTACATCTGTCTGTGAAAGCACACGTCTTATCTCAATAAGCTCTTTTATTGAAAGTATACCGCCCTGATCCGCCCTCTTTACGACTGCACTAATATCCTGCACTTTGTAAAATCCGGGTGTGCCATAACGAACTGTCAGCTCGAATGTCTGAGATGTTTTTGCCATCTCCTCCTTGACTGTGTCAAGATCAGTCTGAGGCTCAATTTCAAGTGCAAGTTCCTTGGCTTTAGGTACAGTGCTTTTTGCCGAAAGCATCTGAAGTATCTTATGTAATTCAAGTGCCTGATAATTTGCGTTTTCCATTTTTTACTCCTAAATATTCTTGTAATAGTCTAGAGATGTAAATCTGTTTTTGAAAATGTATGCCACAAACGACTCCGTAAAGGCAGTGAGCTTTTTAAGATAACGATCGCTGATCTTGAAATAAAAAAGCTTTTCAAATTCGCTCAGAGCAATAAATCTGATGATATATAAAAGTGTTTTATCTACAATAGTATCACTGGAATTATCGTCTGAGCAGTAGCAATCGTCACAATAAAGCTTGTTTGATATATAATCGAAATGCATACGGTCATCTTCGTATTTATAACAATTAGCACACCCCACAAGGTCAGGTCTGAGACCTATTTCGCAGGGCAGCCTTAATTCAAATACGCATTTTAGCAGATCAATATCCATTTTTGAATTGTCAAGAAAATACAGCGTGTTCAGAGTCAGCCTCAGAACATCGTGATATCCCGATTGTTCCGTGCGGGAATAAAGCAGAAGCTCGCTGAAGTATGAAGCCAAAGCAGTTTTTTTGATATCCAGTCTTATGTTATAGAACGAGCGTATAAGCTCACTGCTGTTCAGGAAATACTGGATCTGTCCGCCGGAATTTCGTTTTTCATCCACACAAAGGGATGAATAAGTAAAAAGCTGTGTGCTTGCAGAATTTTTGACGCTTTTCTGTCCGCCTCGTACAAGAATGTCGATAACGCCTTTTTCAGCTGTAAGCACGCTTATAGACTTATTTATTTCCCCAACGTTTCTTTCTTTCAGAATAAGGCATTTCAGAGTCTGCATTTTCCTTGCCTCTTTTCGATCTTGCGTAATTTATATAATCAGAAATTTTTCCGCTTGCAAAAAACCTGTCCCATTCGTCCATGCAAATACCGCCTTTCGCATTAACTAAAGCTATTGTTTGCATTTAACAGATTTATTATAAGCGGAAATAATTAGTGCGATATTTATCAGTCAAGTCCGAAGTTTCTGATTGCACCTTCACGGTTTCGCCAGCCTTCCTTGACTTTGACCCAGCATTGAAGATTGACCTTTATCATGAAAAAGTTTTCAAGGTCCTGTCTTGCTTCACTGCCGATTTTCTGTAACATAGAACCCTTCTTACCAATGAGGATCCCCTTATGAGATTCTTTTTCGCAATAGATAGTCGCCGTTACGTCCATTATAGGCTCGCCGTCTTTTGAATCACGTTCGTTTACCGATTCAATAGTAACAGCAATGCCATGAGGGACTTCTTCGTTAAGGTCGTTAAGAGCCTTCTCACGGATCATCTCTGCCATAAGAACTCTTTCCGGCTGATCGGTAAACTTGTCATCAGGGAAGTAATGAGGTCCATCGACTGCAAGCCCTGTAAGGGCATCCATAACAATGTCAAGTCCGTCATTTTCAAGTACACTGACCGGTATGACTTCAGTGAAATCATAAAGCTCTGTGTACTGGGAAAGCTTTTCTATAAGCTCGTCCTTTTTGTCCAGAAGATCTATTTTGTTAAGAATAAGTATGACCTTATCGTTCTTTTTGAAGTTTTTGATAAGGTTCTTTTCATTTTGTGAAATATCTTTGGAACAGTCGCAGACCATAAGCAGAATTTCCGCATCTGCAACACTATCGCTGACAGTTTTAAGCATATGCTCGGAAAGCTTGTTCACAGCCTTGTGTATACCCGGGGTATCTATAAATACAAATTGTGTTTCTGCCCTTGTAAGAACACCGGTTATTTTGGTCCTTGTAGTCTGCGGTTTGCTGCTCACAGCAGCTATCTTTTCTCCCACAAGTGCGTTGAGCAGGGAAGACTTGCCGGCGTTGGCTCTGCCGACAATAGTTATAAATGCATTTTTGCTTTTTTCACTCATTTTTTATTCTTATCCTTTGTTGATAAAATCCACAATACCCATGCCATAAGTGATACTATCAGCATAATAGCAGCAGCAATATGGCTTGAATAATAATCATATATTTTAAAAAAAACCGAAGTGTCCCAGAAAATCATGATACCTATTATGGCAGCAGCAACAGACACAATAAGGACAGCAGCCGCTGCGCAGTCCTTAGCTGCCTTTGCTCTGTTGTCTTTCTTGCCATTGCAGGCTATGTCACACACGTTTTCAATGGCTGTGTTAAAAAGCTCGGCTGCGATGATCAAAGCAATACAAATAAATACAGCTGCTTTTTGTGATAAGCTAAGGTCATAAAACCCATACATGAACGAAATCACATAAACAGCTGCACCAATGTGAAAACGCATATTGCGCTCGGTTCTGATACAGCCTATAAAACCGGAAAATGCGTAAACAAACCCCTTGAAAAATTTTTTCAGATTATGCGTCATTATGTTCGTGCTCGCCTATAAACGATGCATCTCTGGATATACCCAGGTTACTAAGTATAGCTTCTTCCTTCTCACGCATGATACGCTCTTTGAGGGAGCTTTCTTCGTGATCGTATCCTATCAGATGAAGCATTGAATGTACAGTCAGGAACCCGATCTCTCTTTCGAGAGAGTGGTCATATATTTCAGCCTGACGGAAAGCAGTCTCAAGACTGATAACGATATCACCCAAAAGGTAAGCACCTGTTTCACGATTAAGATCATACTTACCGTTTTCACCCAAAGGGAAGGAGAGAACGTCTGTTGATCTGTCGATTTTTCTGTGCTCAAGGTTTAGCTGGTGTATCTGTTCATCATCAACGAACGAAACGGACACCTCATAGCTGTCCGCATATCCTTCGTACTCCAGAACAGCATGGCAGCAACGCCTTATAAGCAGCCTGATGCCAACGGGGACTTTGATCTGAGTCTGATCGTTTGTAATTGAGACCTTTACCTTACTCATTACTGTTCACATTCCTTTTATTGAATTTTTCATATGCCATGATAATATCCTGCACCAGTTTGTGGCGCACAACATCGTTCTGACCGAATCGGCATATTCCTATATCATCAATATCCTTTAAAATATTTATCGCCTGGATAAGTCCGGATCTCCTGTTGTCCGGCAGGTCGATCTGGGTTATATCTCCGGTTATAACGATCTTTGAATTGAAACCAAGACGTGTAAGAAACATTTTCATCTGTTCCTGTGTTGTGTTTTGCGCCTCATCAAGAATTATAAACGAGTCGTCAAGCGTTCGTCCTCGCATATATGCTAAAGGAGCTACCTCAATGCACCCACGTTCCTGCTGCTTGTTAAATGTGTCCGGAC
Organism: Ruminococcus sp. FC2018; assembly: GCF_000621805.1. Classification (GTDB taxonomy): domain Bacteria; phylum Bacillota; class Clostridia; order Oscillospirales; family Ruminococcaceae; genus Hominimerdicola. The sequence goes on from NZ_JHXH01000007.1 coordinate 122,445, forward strand.
CAAGCATTTCAAACAGAGCATCGTACAGCGGCCTGAGATACGGATCAACTTTGTTCTGAAGATCACCCGGAAGAAATCCCAGCTTCTCACCGGCTTCAACAGCAGGTCTTGTAAGAATGATCTTTTCCACCTCATGAGCCTTGAATGCTTTTACAGCCATTGCGACAGCGAGATAAGTCTTTCCTGTACCTGCCGGACCGACCCCAAGAACGATAGTCTTGTCTTTAATGGCTTGAATATATTTCTTTTGACCGATAGTTTTAGGTTTTACCACTTTTCCCGAAACCGTAACGCATATCCCACCGTCAGTCATATGGCTTACTTCATACTGTCTTCCCTCACGAACAAGAGAGAAAACATATCTTATTGTTGTTTCGTTTAGAGTCTCGCCTTTTTCAATTAGACCGATCAGGGAGTTTATGGCTTCACATGCGTTAAATACATCCTTTTCCTCTCCCGAAACGGTGATCTTATCACCTCGTCCCAGAATGACAACGGAGTATTCACGCTGTATCAGATTTACGTTTTCATCATAGTTGCCGAACAGGCTTAGTATAGTCTCGATCTTATCTGTTTTTATCTCTTTTTGCACCATTTAATGATTCCTTTTTTTACCAAGTATATAACTGCTATAATCCTTAGATATTATATCACGTTTTTTTCACAAATGCAATAAAAAATGATTTATTTTGCACATAATTTTACTGTTTTTTTATAAAAAATGCGGCTTCTTCACATATGTTTCCGTACAATTTATAGTTTACCTTTATTTTAACAGCATTATTTTCTGTTGTTTTTTCCAATTTCTTTTCCAGTATCTTGTATTCATTCAGAAAATTGGTCTCATATTTTTTGATTTTTTCCATTGCCTGTTCCTCAGCCTGCTGAATAGTGTATCTAACCGGTTTAAGGTCGTATTCTCTCAGCTCGAGAGTCTTTATTCCCACCGGTATTTCAAAGCCGTTTATTTCAGGGCAGGAAAGTGTAATATCCGAATAATAGTTACCTGATTTTTCCTTAAAGAATAACGGAATATCAGCTGAAAAAAGGTGCAGGTATCTTTGCTTTTTTACAATCCCGGTTTCTTTCTTTACTATGTCGTCCAGCTTTTGTTCAAAGCTTACCGTTCGGTCAAATGTCCCCTCAATAGTTCCCATTGAACGGGTGTATCTTGTAGTAACTTCCTTTTCTTCCTTTCCATTTACGTGTTTGGGATTTTCAATTTCTATTTTACCGCTGACGATTATATCACCTTTTTTTACTCCGTTTCCAACTCCGATCATAAGCTTTCCGTCAAGTACCAGCACTTTGTCTATGGTTGCATTTTCCGCGGCGATAAGGTTTGTTGGAAATCTGCTGTAGCTGCCTTCCTCCTTTGGTATAGTTTCTACTACATCTATCACAAGGCTGTTTCCCTTACGTGTTATACCTGCCCAGCTGATACCTTCAACTCTTTGTTTAAGTGCTCTTTCCACTTCAACAAGAGTTATTCCGGGAATGTATGTTCCTGCTTTAACGCCTTCTTCGCTCAGTACGTGTATTACTCTGCTTTTTATTTCATCATCATCCGTCATAACATCTATTCGGATAACTATATTTTTGAGATAGATAACTGCAAGTCCGAAAATGATAAGCGAGATTATAAGAGCAGGTCTTTTTTTTAGCCGTTTTGCTGCTTTTATAACATCTCCTTCATCTTTTGTTTTACATATGTATCCGATCTCATCGCAAAGCTTTTTTAACTGTTTATCATAAACAGCTGAGAGCAGCAGATATACTGTATCGCCTTTTTCGTGCATTTTTCTTGGGTGGATCCCTTTTGATCGCAGTGCTTTGTAAAAAAGCGCAAAATTGTCGCCCTTGATCTCGTATCTTCTGCATATGAAAGGTGTGCCTTTATTCTGTCTTTTCATTTCTGCTCCCGCCTGCTTATAAAACTTTTATTTATCAGCTTTACAGAGTCAATAGATCCCTCTATAATAACAGAATTGCCCGAATAAGTTGCCATATCAAGACCGGCACCCCATACTTCAATATAATAATCACCCGCTGATACCTTAACATAAATATCGTTACATTCAAAGATCTGATTACAGTTTTCAACGGTAACGCTGCTATTGTTGCATATTGTAACATAAGACCCAAGATACGCTATGTCTTTTGCTTTGCCTGCAAAACTGAATTTAGTGTTCTTCATTGTGAACCTCCATGATCGTTGTTTGAAATGTCTGTCCGTTAAATTATATTATCATCAGTTCAAACATATACTTGTAACATAACGATACTGAGAAGTACTGGTGGTATAAAAGTGTTTTCACATAAAATACGAAATGCAGTTATTGTGATTCTGCTCGGAATCTATGGTGTATCCCTTGTTATATATGCAAAGCAGGTAAGCGCAGGTGTTTCAAGCTCTGTTTACAGGTGTATAAATATTATTATTCCGTCGCTGTTTGCGTTTATGGTTTTTGCGGATATAGTTGTAAAAAGCAATTTATACCGTATTATTGCAAAGCCTTTTGCTCTGTTTTCAAAATATGTTCTTGGAATGCCTGTTGACCTTTTCGGTATTTTTCTTATTTCAAACGCAGCAGGCTATCCCATAGGAGCTAAGCTTTTATCTGAGCTTGAAATAACAGGTAAGACAGACAGATATACTGCCGGGAGAATGCTTTGCTTTTGTTATGGTGCCGGTCCTGCATTCTTTGTATCAGTAATTGGTTTGGGCGTTTTTGGCGATGCAAAAACAGGTATTGTGGTTTACCTGTCTTGCCTTGTGTCAAATATAATACTTGCCGGGATAATGTGCAGGATCTTTAAAATGAGAGTCAATGACAACACCGGTGATATCCATGTTGACATGAAAATGATAAACAACGGTATTCTTAATGCAGGCAAATCGCTTTTCGTACTGTGTGCTACAATAGTTTTCTTTTCTACGTTTATGGCGATTGTCGATCATATCGGTTTATTCGATGCAGCATGTGATTTATTTAATATCCAAAACGATAAGTATTTGATCTCAGCTTTTTTTGAAATAACCCAGATAACACAGATTCCTATACCCGGGAGAAATATCCTGCCGATTGTATCTGCAATTTGTTCTTTTGGAGGAATATGCGTTGTTATGCAGATCAAAGCTGTGCTTTCGGATAATGTTTCTATTCTGCCGTTTTTGGTATCAAGACCTGTATGCGGAATACTAAGTGCCCTAAATAGTATTTGGATAGGAAAATTTATGCTGGGAGATAGCTTACCAGCTTTTTCTTGTTCACAAAAGATTTTCGTTAAAGTGAACAATTTTATACCCTCGGTTTGTCTAATATTGATGATTTTTATGCTTAAAACTAAAAAAGGGGTGGAAATTTCAAAATGACTGTGTTATAATCAATATGAACGAAAATTCATTACTTGATATAAAAGGAGTTGCGTTTAAAATGGCTAAAAACAAGTATTTCGGAAACGGTATCGATCCCTCATGCTCATATTGCGTGTTTGGTAACCGTTCAAGAGAAGGTAATAAAGTTCTTTGTGAAAAGCAGGGACTCGTTGATGCGGATTATGCCTGCAAGAAATGGGTTTATGACCCGATAAAGCGTGTTCCGAAGAAACAGCTCAACATACCCAATCAGGAAGATGATATTATCTGATCTTGTTATGTTAATGCGGTAGTTCAGGCTGTGTGGTTACATATTCATATGAACTGATTTTTTAAGCGGATGATGTTTTTCATCCGCTTTTTATCTGCATATACGCAAATAAATATCACACCGGCGAAGCCGGTGGTTTTATAACAGCCCTAAAAGGGCACTTCACCAGCCGCCCCTTAAGGGGCACGTAATACGCTAAAGCTACCTACCGCATTACTTGATCTTCTACTTTGTTATATCTTTAAACGGATCCTGGTACTCTTTAAAAGATATCTGATCATACATCATATCTTCTTTCTCTTGGTCTCGTATATACTTTGCTATTCCGTTCTTATTTCCGCCAACAGTGCTAACATAGTATCCTCTGCACCAAAAGTGCCTGTTTCCGTACTTGTATTTCAAGTTGGAGTATCTTTCAAATATTATC
>NZ_JHXH01000008.1 GCF_000621805.1 Ruminococcus sp. FC2018
CCTACGCTCTTTTTAGCTTGACCACTTCTACAGAATTATGTTTCCTCGTTTGAAGTTTTGCTAAATTGTAGGTTTCCCGACTAATTCTTTTTCTTAGTCGTTTTCCTCATTTGCATACTTTACTTTCTTTGTTATTCAATTTTCAAGATCCAGTCTTGTAACCCTTTCGGATCACAATGAGCACAATGTGGATGAGTCCACTTGTTTTTCACAAGCTTCCTTTTCCTACATTCTGTCACTTTTTCATCAGCAAGTTTTACCTCACTGTGATGGGCACAAGTGGACTCGAACCACCGACCTCACGCTTATCAGGCGTGCGCTCTAACCACCTGAGCTATGCGCCCATTTTGAATTTGCCTTTAGGCAAATTCAAAACGGGTGAGTTTGACTTCAAGGTCAACGACCTTGATTTGCTTCGCAAACCGTCAAACGTCACAGGCTTTGCCGATCTATTCTTCAATAGGTCTTTGCCTTTTATGCAACTTCTTTTGGTGTAACAGTTCGTTCCTTAACCTTATCCCTTTGGTGGAGATGAGGAGGATCGAACTCCTGACCCCCTGCTTGCAAAGCAGGTGCTCTCCCAGCTGAGCTACACCCCCATACTTCTCAGGGACTCAGGTTTTCCATATGCCTTTTTTCAAGATACTAAAAATACCGACCAAGATCGGTAAACAGTACCTTCAAAATTGAACAATAACTTCCACTTAACACTTGTCTGACCGAAGTAACGTTTCCTTCTTCAGAAAACATTTCTCCATAGAAAGGAGGTGATCCAGCCGCACCTTCCGATACGGCTACCTTGTTACGACTTCACCCCAGTCATCAATCCCACCTTCGACTGCGTCCTCCTTGCGGTTGGGCTACAGGCTTCGGGTGTTACCGACTCCCATGGCGTGACGGGCGGTGTGTACAAGGCCCGGGAACGTATTCACCGCAGCATGCTGATCTGCGATTACTAGCAATTCCGACTTCATGCAGGCGGGTTTCAGCCTGCAATCCGAACTAAGACTGCTTTTGGGGCTTTGCTCTGCATCACTGCTTTGCTTCCCTCTGTTGGCAGCCATTGTAGTACGTGTGAGGCCCAGGTCATAAGGGGCATGATGATTTGACGTCATCCCCACCTTCCTCCGTTTTGTCAACGGCAGTCCTGCTAGAGTGCTCTTGCGTAGCAACTAACAGTAAGGGTTGCGCTCGTTGCGGGACTTAACCCAACATCTCACGACACGAGCTGACGACAACCATGCACCACCTGTCTATACGTCCCCGAAGGGATTTCACATATCTCTATGCTATGCGTACGATGTCAAGACCTGGTAAGGTTCTTCGCGTTGCTTCGAATTAATCCACATACTCCACTGCTTGTGCGGGCCCCCGTCAATTCCTTTGAGTTTCAACCTTGCGGTCGTACTCCCCAGGTGGATTACTTATTGCGTTAGCTGCGGCACGGAAGGGGTCAGTCCCCCCACACCTAGTAATCATCGTTTACGGCGTGGACTACCAGGGTATCTAATCCTGTTTGCTCCCCACGCTTTCGAGCCTCAGCGTCAGTTAAAGCCCAGTAAGCCGCCTTCGCCACTGATGTTCCTCCTAATATCTACGCATTTCACCGCTACACTAGGAATTCCGCTTACCTCTACTTCACTCAAGAACCACAGTTTCAAGTGCAGTTCGGGGGTTGAGCCCCCGCATTTCACACCTGACTTGCGATCCCGCCTACGCTCCCTTTACACCCAGTAATTCCGGACAACGCTCGCTCCCTACGTATTACCGCGGCTGCTGGCACGTAGTTAGCCGGAGCTTCCTCAACAGGTACCGTCATTATCGTCCCTGTCAACAGAGGTTTACAATCCTAAAACCTTCTTCCCTCACGCGGCATCGCTGCATCAGAGTTTCCTCCATTGTGCAATATTCCCCACTGCTGCCTCCCGTAGGAGTCTGGGCCGTGTCTCAGTCCCAATGTGGCCGTCCAACCTCTCAGTCCGGCTACTGATCGTTGCCTTGGTGGGCCGTTACCTCACCAACTAGCTAATCAGACGCGAGCTCATCCTTAAGCGATAAATCTTTTATAGCTGTACCATGCGGTACTACTATCTTATGCGGTATTAACAGTCATTTCTAACTGGTATCCCCCTCTTAAGGGCAGATTGCTCACGTGTTACTCACCCGTCCGCCACTAGGTTACAAATTAAGCAAGCTTATCTTGTAACCCCGTTCGACTTGCATGTGTTAAGCGTGCCGCCAGCGTTCGTCCTGAGCCAGGATCAAACTCTTAATTAAAATTGTATATCAAAGGTACCTCAGTACCCTTGCTATCCTGTTTGCTCAACTTTTTCTCGCTGTGCGTGCAGACCTTTTTCAGTCTTCTGCTTGACTCTCTTACTTTAATTACTCAAAGTATTTCCAAGGGTTTCGTTTCGTTTATTGTTCAATTTTCAAGATACTGTTTGCTCTCTTCACAGGGCTTTTTTCTTGCCCCCTTCGTGAGAGTGCTTGTATATTATATCACGCCATCTTTCGTTTGTCAACAACTTTTTTGCGGTTTTTCAATTTTCGTCATAATGCACAAATTCCAGACTCTGCCATCCTTTGCTTTGACTATTATCGACAGTTCAGAGCCAAAACCTTTTATTTTGCATTAAAAAATGCATAAAAAAGAATAATCCGGCGGAAAATGCAAAAGTTATTGTCACAGGCAGTTTTAAAGCTCCCCTGATACAGGGTCTGAGCATTGAACAAGGGAGGAACGAAGATGAAGATTCACAATGGAAAGTACCTGATATGTGCCATTGCCACGGCAATACTTACCATAATTATATGCCTATGCGTATATTTTACGGAAAACAAAAGCGTTGCAGCCATATCCCAGGTTGGGTCCAGGGGCAACGAAGTAAGAGCCATTCAGGAAAGACTGAAGGAGCGTGGACTGTTCAACGTGGGTGTAACGGGCTACTACGGCGAAGTCACCAGAAAGGCTGTGCTGGCGTTTCAGAAGCAGCAGGGCATAAAACAGACAGGTGTTGCGGGACCTTTGACGCTTAAAGCTTTGGGTATAAGCGTGGGCAGTGTACCTGCTGCGACGTCGTCCAACGTAGCACTTCTTGCCAGGATAATCTCTGCCGAGGCAAGGGGCGAGCCATATGTAGGGCAGGTCGCTGTGGGAGCGGTGGTTCTCAACCGCATCGAGCACCCCTCCTTCCCCGATACGCTTTCGGGGGTAATATACCAGAAGGGTGCATTCACGGCAGTGACCGACGGGCAATTTGACCAGCCGGTGGCGGAGTCTGCATACCGTGCGGCAAAGGATGCTCTCAACGGCTGGGATCCGACAGGCGGATGCATATACTATTATAATCCGGCGAAAACTTCCAACAAGTTTATTTACTCACGGCCCATAGTGACGGTCATCGGCAGTCACCGCTTCTGCACGTGATACAATTTTTCCGCAACAGGCAGCACACCGCTGTCAAGCACGACCCGGCGCAAGCCTCAGTCTTTCGGCGGGGGATATGTTCCCTGCGCCGAAAGACTGAAATGCCCTCCGCCCGAAGGGCGGAGGGCATGGGTCGTGCTTGTTAGTGAAACATCAACACATCAAGCCGCAGACAAGGTTTGCAAACTCCACAGGGTCGTCTATGCTCATTCCCTCGATAAGCAGAGCCTGGTCATACAGCAGCTTTGTGTACTGGGTAAGCTTGTCCTTATCGCTTTCAAAAAGCTCCTTGAGCTTGGCGAAGATGGGGTGCTCGGGATTTATCTCCAGCGCCTTTTCCGCCTTTACCTTTTCACCGTTGTTCTGAGGCATGGCGTTGAGCACCTTCTCCATTTCGATAGAGATAGGTCCGCCGTCGGAGGACAGGCAGACAGGATGGCTTTTCAGCTTCTTGGACAGCCTTACTGTCTTTACCTTATCGGAGATAGCCTGCTGCATAAAGGTGAACATATCCTTATTTTCCTCGTCCAGCTTTTTAGCCTGCTCCTTCTCCTCCTCGGTATCAAGGTCAAGGTCGGCATCGGATATAGACTTGAACTGCTTGTCCTTATATCTCAAAAGGACTTTAAGGGCAAACTCGTCGATATCCTGGGTACAGTAAAGCACCTCGTATCCCTTTTCCTTTACCTTTTCAAGCTGGGGCAGCATCTCGATGCGCTCCTTGCTCTCGCCGCAGGCATAATAGATGTCCTTCTGGTCCTCCTTCATTCTCTCTACATACTCATCCAGTGTCACGTTCTTGCCCTCAAAGGAGGATGGGAACATGAGCAGATCCTGGAGCATCTCATTGGCTGCGCCGTAGGACTGGTAAATTCCGAATTTAAATTGCAGACCGAACACCTTATAGAACTTTTCGTATTTCTCACGGTCGCTCTTCATCAGCTTTTTAAGCTCGTTCTTTATTGCTTTTTCTAGGTTCTTTTCGATTATTTTAAGCTGTCTGTCGTGCTGAAGAAGCTCACGGGAGATATTCAGCGAAAGGTCCTCGCTGTCTACAACGCCCTTTACAAAGCTGAAATAATCAGGAAGCAGGTCGGCACACTTATCCATTATCATTACTCCACTGGAGTAAAGCTGCAATCCCTTTTCGTAGTCCTTTGAATAGTAGTCAAACGGTGCTCTTGCAGGGATATACAGCAGGGCATCGTAGGTTGCCAGTCCCTCTGCCTTGGAGTGGATATGGGTTATAGGCGGCTCATAGTCATAGAACTTTTCAACATAGAAATTATTATAGTCCTCTTCCTTCAGCTCGTTTTTGTTCTTTTTCCAGATAGGAGTCATGGAGTTGAGTATCTCCACTGCCTTATGCACCTCAGGCTCCTCGTTATCGTCATGATAGTGGGTATGCTCCATTTCCATTCTTATGGGAAATCTGATATAGTCGGAATACTTCTTTACCAGCGACTGTATCTGCATGGGGTCGATAAACCGTGAATACTTTTCGTCGTCAGTATCCTCTTTAAGATAGAGTGTGATGGTTGTGCCCACGGTCTGCTTTTCGCAAGGCTCTACGGTATAGCCGTCAACGCCGTTGGACTTCCACATAAACGCTTTGTCACTACCGTAAGCCTTTGTTTCCACGGTAACTTCCTTTGCCACCATAAAAGTAGAATAAAAGCCCACGCCGAACTGTCCGATTATATCAACATCGTCACCAAGGTCGTTTTCCTTCTTGAAGGCAAAGGAACCTGAATTTGCAATAGTTCCCAGGTTATTCTCCAGCTCGTCCTCGGTCATTCCGATACCGTTATCGGACACGGTAAGTGTACGCTTGTCCTTATCCACAGCAAGGTCAATGGCAAAATCAGATTTGTTCATTCCCACAGAGGTGTCTGTGAGAGATTTGAAATAAAGCTTGTCTATGGCGTCGCTGGCATTTGAGATAAGCTCACGGAGAAATATCTCCTTATGGGTATAGATGGAGTTTATCATCATATCCAGAAGTCGTTTTGACTCAGCTTTGAACTGTTTGGTTTCCATTACGGATCATACCTTTCTTTTTTATATTTATCCCGTTGGCGGATATTTTACAGAAGATTAGCACTCTCGCTCTTTGAGTGCTAAGACTATTATAATACCTGCGCTGTGAAAATCAAGGCATAAATGAAAATCTTAATATTTTGTTTACATCAGTTTAACATTCCTCCAAAACACACAGCCCCCCTCATAATCCACTTGCATTTTACACATAAGTTGTGTTATAATCATAGATAGTTTAATTTCTTTATGGCAGGTGAAGACTGTGGAGATTATCCAGACTACGGGAAACGGGGTTAACAGGCGCATGGGCAGGGACTGCACGGTGCTGGGCTTTCTGCTGCTGTTATACCATTTTACGGCAAAGCTTATGGGCTACGCTTTTTACTACGCAAGCTATGCGGTTATGTCAAAAAAATTCACCCTGAGCTGGGAGACCATAAGGCAGTATTTCACAGACAACTATGAAACTTACAGTTCCACATCGTTCCAGATGACGGCAAACATTTCCGTTACTCTTGCCACGATACTTGTTACGCTGCTCACGGCAAGGTTAGCGTTCAGAGTCAATGTTCTGAGTCTTGTGAAGCCAAGCAGCGAAAACGCAAAGACAGGCGTCAAATGGCTGCCCCCCTGCTTTGTGTTCAACATGGTGTCCTCCACAATAATCGCTTATATCACCAGCGTACTCAACCGTGTGGGGGTCAGTGTTCCCACCTCGGATTTTTCCATTCACAAACCCTCGGTGGCGGCTGTACTGATACAGATACTGTACGTGGTGATCCTTGCGCCGATCTTTGAAGAGATCATTTACAGGGGGCTTATTATAAAGATGCTCTCACCCCACAGCAAGACTGCTGCGGTGCTGGTCTCCGCCCTTGCCTTCGGACTTATGCACGGAAATATCCCTCAGGCGGCTTCCGCATTTGCCACAGGTCTTGTTTATGCGATCATCGCTGTGAAGTGCGGTTCTATCGTTCCTACGGTGATAATTCACGGGCTGAACAATCTTATTGTCAACTCCACGGATCTGCTTGCGGGACTGGGTATAAAGAATATGAACGGGGTCATCAGCCTTATTGAGATATGTATTGGGCTCGCAGGATTCCTTATCTGGTTCACCGGCTACAAGTACATGAAATTCGAGACCGAGCGGGACCCTGCCGTGCGCAAGGCTTCGGTACAGAAGGTGCTCACCAGCCCTGTGCTGCTTATCTACCTGCTTTTACAGGTATTCTACATCATCTGGGGCATGATCTCGGCTAATTCTTAACTTATTGTGAAAACGCTTGACATTTGATATACTTGGGAATATAATAACCATACCTAAGCGGTAGGTAATTATTTATCAAGCGAGGCATTAAAAATGACTATTGCAAAAAAACACAAAGCAAAATTCGGCGCAAACACACAGCTTATCACTCTGTCTGCGGTGTTTGCAGCTTTGACATATGCGATGACCGCATTTATTCACATACCCACGGCAAAGGGGTACATTCACATTGGAGATGCTGTGGTCTTTATGGCGGCAAGCCTGCTTCCCAAGCCTTACGCTATGGCATCGGCAGCTGTGGGGGCGGCACTTTCCGACGCACTTTCAGGCTACTGGATATGGGTGCCTGCCACGCTGGTCATAAAGGCTCTTACAGCGGCAGCGTTCACTTCAAAAAAGCAAAAGATCATTTGCAGGCGAAATATCCTGGCGCTTTTGGCGGCTTTGCTGCTATGCGTTGTGGGATACGGGCTTTACGGCGGAGCTGTGATCTACGGTTCGCTGAAGGCAGGATTCATCGACGCCCCCGGTAATATTCTTCAGACCGGCGCAAGCGCACTGGTCTATATTTCCTTGGGCGCTGCCATGGACAGATCGGGTATCAAGCATAAAATATAATGAATATCCGGCAAGGTTGGGACAAAATGCCGGGATATGTATACAGAAATTTTTTGCAGGGACTTGAAATAAAGCGGGAAATATGATATACTTTATTGCACAGACAAACCAAAAAGATCAAAAGGAGGCTTTCAAATTGGAAGATCGTATGCAGACAATCGAATGTCGCAATAACAGCAAGGTGGCTATCGGCGTTATCCCCGGACACTACGCTACAAACCACTCTCACGTTAATTACTATGTTGCAATGACCTCTATCAAGACCAGTATGAAAATGGCTAACGAGGCTGCAAAGGAGCTTGCGGCTACCTTTGCTTCCACCCACGTTGACACTATCATATGCCTTGAGGGAACGGAGATACTTGGTGCTTTTCTGGCACAGAGCCTTTCGGAGGCAGGCGTAAACAGCGGTGCGGATATCAACGTTGTTACTCCCGAGCTTAACGCAGTCAACCAGATGATCTTCCGTGACAACACACAAAAGAAGATCTGGGGCAAGCAGGTTCTTTTGTTCATCTCCTCTGCTTCAACAGGCAAGAGCATTGCAAGAGCTGTGGACTGTTTGCAGTACTACAACGGTCACCTTACCGGTGTGGCTGCCATCTTCTCGGCTATCAATGAGTCAAGCGGAGTTGAGGTACACTCTCTGTTCAGCGAAAAGGATCTGCCGGATTACAACACCTACCCGGCAAGTGAGTGCCCTATGTGTAAGGCAGGTCAAAAGGTTGACGCACTTATCAACAGCTTCGGCTACTCCAAGCTCTGATATTGAATAATTACGGCTGTACGCTTTTGTACAGCCTTTTTTTATTGACTTTTGACGGCAAAAGTGGTATACTTACACTATATGTTGTATGCGGCGGTAAAGGGGTGACGGATATATGGGTAAAAGCGAATACAAGGTTGGCAGCTACACCCTGTCCCCTTACAGCGTTCTTATGGAGCTTTGCAAAAGCGAGCTGCCGGAGAATCTGAATTTTTGCCTTGAATCCATGCTTATGCAGAGCTATCCCCCCACGGATCTGGTGCTGGTATGCCGTGAAGGGCTGAGCTGCGCTTTGAAAATAATAGTAAAGTCCTTTCAGAACGAGTTTAAGGACATGATACATATTGTCACCGCAGGAAAAGACGTATCCGTGGGCGAGGCGCTCAACATAGGTATGGACAGGTGCAAATGCGAATACATTGTCAGAATGGACAGCGACGATATATCAAAGGAAAACAGGTGCTTAAAGCAGATGACGCTGTTTGCCATAAAGCCGGAGCTGGACATTACGGGAACTTTTGTTGAGGAATACGACACAGACGAAAACCGCACTGTTTCCGTAAAAAGAGTACCGGTGCTTGACAAGGAGATCGTAAAGTATGCAAAGCGGCGCAATCCTTTCAACAGGCAGACTGTGGCTTTCAAAAAGAACGCTGCTCAATCAGTTGGCGGATACAGCGATGCACAGATGTTTGAGGACTATGACCTGGTGGTAAAGATGCTTATGAACGGCTCGAAGGGGCAGAACGTACCCGAGGCGCTTGTAAGATACAGGATCGACAGACAGACTATCAGGGAACGGGGCAGTTTAAGGCGGACCAAGGCGTTCATAAAGGCACGCAAGCGGTTTCGCAAATACGGATTCTGCACCCTCAGGGACACGCTCCCGCCGTGCATTGCACAATGTCTGTTATTTATAATGCCCACAGGATTTACAAAGTGGTTCTACAAAAAATTTCTTCGCAGCAGCAAATAAAAAAATGCTCCTTTCGGTAGTGAAAAGAGCATTTTATTTTTTTACAGCTCACCGCAGCTCTGGAGTATCCTCTCGGGTTCTTTGAGCATTTCTCTTGCTTTGGCGATAGCGTTTCTTATTTGCGCATCATCAAGCTGACCTATCATTTCCTTTGTCTGGGTAAGGGCTTCTTTATTCATGCCTATCTGGTACTTGTAGATGCCCTCCAGTCTTGAAAGTGCCTTTGTTTCAAGGTCCTGATACACGTCCTTGATGTCCTTGACGATATTGTTTCTTATATCGTCGTAGTTTTCAAGGGCGATATCAATGATATCGGTCTGCTTTTTCTTTTTAAGGATAAGGCTGAAGGAGCTCATGGCTGCCGGCGGGAATGTTTCGCTGGTACCAAAGAGCTTAACGCCCATGACACGCCTTGTCACATTCTTATTAACAGACATCATCAATCTTTCCACGGAGGGTGCTTTGGAGGTATCGTTATACTCCTCTATACCCAGGGATTTTGAAAGGTCATGGCTTATTTTTTCAACCAGCTCGGTTATCATATCACGGTGGTGCTCGATACAGGTCCTGTACGCTTCGCCCACTTTTTCCATAAGATATGGATAGAAGAACTTTTCAATGTCCTCGGCACTGTACTTTTCCACTCCGTTTGCATCCTTGCTGCGGCAGGCAAGGATATTGGTACGCAGCTTTGCAAAAAACTCATACATCCACTTTTCAGCCTGCTGCTGCATTTCGATTATGGACAGATGCAGCTGGGGCTTTTTAGCTTCAAGGGCTGCTTCAAGCTGCTGTCCTTTGGACTCGATATCGCTTACCTTTTCGGCAAGCTTCTGCTGGTCAAGCTCTGCCATTTCGCTTATAAGGTCCAGCTTGGTCTTTGTTTCCTCCCACATCTGGGAGAGCATGGTGAGCACTCTCTGGGAGCGGATAACGTCCTTTTGCATAAGTATATCACGCTTCAAGGAAAGCTCAAACTGCAGGAACTGGGTCTCGTACAAGTCACGGAAGCCCTTGTTTTCAGGTCTTTCATGTCCCATTCTCCTTGCGTACTCGTCCGCACCGCTTATTCCGTACACTACGGCATTGGGGACGATACGACCGGCGATGTTCTTGAATCTTCGCAATATTCTTTGTGCATCGGACCTTGTTTCCAGGGCATCAAGCATATTCACAAGTATATACAGCACGCTGAACCTCTGGGGCTGGACATGGGATGCCAGGAAGGTCTGCTCGGTCTCGGAAAACGGGAGCAGGCATGAGGTGGCGTACATAATAGCGTCTGCGTTGACGATATAGTCCCTTACCTCCTTATCCAGGCTTTCAAGGTCGGACAGTCCCGGGGTATCAACGATCTTTATCTCGCTGAGTATGGGGGAATTGTCCTTTATCTGGATATAGGAGATCTTTGAGGGAAACATCTTCATACGCTGCTCAAGCTTTTCACGCTTGATATCATCAATGGTCAGCGGCACCCTCCTTCCGTTTTCAAGAAAAGCCTGCACGGTACGGAAGTTACCGAAGGTTATCTCATTTATGGTATAAGTTTCCGGGGTGGCATTGGTAGGGGTAAGATCCTTGCCAAGGATGGCATTGATGATTGTACTTTTTCCCCTTTTGAACTCGCCCAGGATAACAAGGGTAAACGGCTCGTCCATTTTCTTGCCGATAAGTGTATCCCACTCCTTTAGCTCGCTGACAAACTCACCGCCCAGAACGCCGGATATCTGCGGGTCGTCAAGCACTGCATTAAGGCTTTTTCTGACCTGGGCTATTTCAACGGAAGCATTGTTTTCATCTATCATAATCCATGCCCTCCGTTTCCGACTATTATTGATGTGCGCACATCGCACATCTGGACAGGCTGTATTTTCTGCTCCTTGCCGTCTATATCCTTGCGCCAGTCATAAAGTGTGGCACAATAAAGAAACTCATTTGCGGCAAGAAACGCCTTTTCAAGCTCTGTAAGAGATGAATCAACGGCAAGGTTCCTGGAATCGGTAACATGGAGCTTCTCGGTCATTTCAGCAAGTCCCTTATTGAAGCTCTCCTGCTTTCTGCCGTAAAAATCCATAAATCCTCTTTCATAAAGCCCGGTTATTATCTCAAGAAATCTTCCCGGCTTATCAAGGCATATCATTCCTGCTCTCAGGGCAGTCTGCTCGCCGAATTTTATCCAGCCGGACAGTGCCGAGTAGAGCTGACTGCTGACGGGAGAGGGATAATTCCTTGAAACGGGCTTATAACAATCCTTATTCACATTAAGATAGGTATAAGCCATATTGAACTGGCAATGACCGTTCTGGAGCCTTCCGCATTCGCAGCCCACAAGGAGCATCAGCTCATCATAGGTACACATCTGGGTAAGCTTTTTGGTCATTACTATACATGGGTCGATAAGGTCGCTGGATATGGAATAGATAAGCTCCTTATCGATATCCTCACGGATAAGTGCTATGGGCACAACAAGCTCCAGCCTTTCGCTGCACTTTCTGACTACATCGTAAATATCAGGATATTTCAGCGGTCCCACCTGGTCGCATTTCATGAAAAGGTGTTTTGCCTCTGCGGATATATCCTGTGTATTTACGGCTTTGAACAGCTTTGAAGCACCGCCGAGCCCCAGTAATTTTTGTCTGACCGCATGATCCGACTCATAGGCATAGTCAAGGTTTCCGTCAATGGTATGGCCCTGGTATGAGCGGGTATAGGCTGTCAGATAATCGCCGAAATCCGTATTGATCGCCAACAGCGGATTTACTGCTGTGGAAACTTCGTTCATCATCTGTCCTCCATGATCCTGAATTTATCCGACTGCTCAGACGGCTGCTTTAGGCGTCCATCTGCTCGGAAAGAACCTTTCTGACTGCGTATGCGTCCTGAACGATCCTGCTGGCGTTCTCGGCAACGTTATGCAGTCTTTCCATTTCCTTCTGGGAAACGCTGCTCTTTTGCATTTTAAGGTCATTGAGGTTATCAAGTGTTTCCTGTGTGTCGCTGAGGATTATCTCGGTCTCCTCCTCGATCTTCTTTTTCAGTCCTTCAAAGGACGAGAATACCTGACGACGAACGGTCTCGGTAAAGTCGTTGTTCAGCTTCATCTCATGGAACTGCTTTTTGACCTGGGTCTTGAAGTTGGATTTATACTTATCAATTCTTTCCTTTACAAGTATCTTATCCACTGCAAAGTTGGAGGTAAAGGTACCTGCTATACCTGCAACTGCCATAAGGAACAGTGTTACAGGCAATGTAGCGGCGATCCCGAAGAAGCCGGCAAATACCATTGTTGCGTAATATGTAGCATAGAAGCCTGTAAGTCCTGTTGCTCCGCCCAGCAGCGCACCCTTCATGCCGGACTCCCTGAAGCCCAGGAACATACCGCCCACGCCGTAGGAGCCGATGGCAACGCCGATTATCTTATCCATTATGCCGCCGTTCTGGCTGACACGGTTGGAGATAGTGAACATGGACTGGATCTTGGCAACGCTCTCAAAGAATGCGTCTTCAAATTCCTGGAGTCTCTCTGCCTCACCGCTGACAGCTACATTGATCTGGTTCTGGATCTGCTCACAGATTATCTGCGCTCTCACTTCGATGCTTTCTCTTATCTTTTCGGTAAGCTTTGCGGATACTATCTTCAGCTGGTCCTTCTTGAAGTCGTCAGAGGACATCTGGAAGTTGTCGATAACCTCCATGGCTGCTTCCTCTATCTTATCCCAATAGCTGTCAAGTATGGGCTGCAGGCTTGCAAACACCTGGTTTGCGGAGTCATTTATCTTTACAAACTCTGCTCTCTTTTTATTTCTGATCTCCTCGATCTCCTTTATCGCAGCGTCATACTTTTCCATGAACTCGTCGTTTGCCATCATCAAAGCATTTTCCTGCATTACCACGTTACGGAGTATCTCGGTACCGGAATTTGTGATCTTGTTGGTGATTATCTGGAGGGATATAACACCACGTTCCTTTGTCAGCATACTTTCAAGGGCATTTTCAAACTCGGGGAAATTACTCTCGTCAAGCAGCTGCTGATCCCCGGTGGTCTTTGCCACAAGGGCTTTCTTTGCGTACACGCCGATAACTCTCGGTGTGCCGATCTTTCTCTTATACACGGCGAACTCACGGGAATCCTCACCCATGACCTTTTTCGCCTTTTCCATTACGTACTTTCCGATCCTGGAGCGGACGGTCTCAACTATCTTGTTCTCATCCTCCTGGGAGAATGTTCCGAAGCAGTTGACAACAAAGATGATCCTTCCCACGTCGGAGGTCATCATTTTCTTTTCAAGAAACTCCTTTTCAAACTGTGAGAAAGGAGAGTTTGCGCTTATCACAAATACCGCAGCGTCTATCTTTGGCAATATGGACAGGGTAACGCTGGTCATCTGTTCGTCGTCGTTAAGACCCGGAGTATCTATGATATCCACATTCTTCTTACAGAACTCGGTATCGTAATACACAGTGGCTTCCTTGACAGTTTCGGCTCTTTCCTCGGATTCGATAGTCAGCTTTGTGACATAGTCCTCCAGTCTGCCGATATCCACCCTTTCGCTGCTGCCGTTTTTATATTCCACCTGTACATAAGGCTCGGTGGAATAGGTCACTCTGTTAAGAGTTGCCGTTGCAGGCAGCACGTCCGCAGGGAGCACTTCCTGTCCCAGCATGGCGTTGATAAGTGTGGATTTGCCTCGTTTGAACTCGCCCACGATAGCGACCTCAAAGTGCTCGTCCTTGGTCTTGGCGATAGTTTCCTCCAAAGATTTCGCCGTGTTGACAAGATTGATCTCGTCACTGAGTTTCAGAAGCTCCTCCAGATCGGCGGTAAGACCCTCCATAGTGCTTTTATACGCCGAATAGCTTCCATAATCAATCTGTTTTTCCATCACAAACCTCCTGTTCCGATCGATCGGATCATTATGATCTACAGCCGTCATGCGGCAATTTTACGTAACACTGAAATTGTTTCAAAAGCAGCAATGTTCTCACCCGGTTGCAAAAAACTAAACAAAATAGTCACAAACAGGTAATTATATTACCACATAGTAAATTATAGCACACCTTTTTACCCATCGTCAAGCAATAATAAATCTGTGAATTTAAAATTACCCTTTTGTACAAATCCCGGACCAATAATTATACATTTTGCACACATTTTTTCTTCAATTTAACAAAAAGAGGTACATAACGCTATGCACCTCACACAAGATATTGTGTTTTTGTTGAAAAAAGCAGCCTCCTGTCCGCCCGGATTTCTGCGGGGAAACAAGAGGCATAAAATTCTGCTGCGCTCACATGGCAAATGCCACACTCAGCACTCGGTATCGTAAATAAATCCGCAGGCTCTCATACTTGAAACGCTGTTTCTTCCCACTACAAAATGGTCAAGCACGTTGATGCCGAATGGTGAAAAATACTGCATTATTTTCCTGGTAAGAATAATATCGTCCTGGGAGGGCTTTGAATTGCCGCCGGGGTGATTATGCACAAGTATTATATTCTCCTCGGCACTGTTGAACACGGCTTTTGCCAGCTCACGCAGGTCGGGATACACAACGCTCTCCCCTCCCACGGTGACCTGTTCAACGGTGCTTATACGCATATTTGAGCTTACGGTCATCACCACAAATCGCTCTGTCATTTCTCCTGCGAACATGGCTTTAAGGTATTCGCTTAGTCTTGATGTATCACGCACGTCGATATGCAAAAACTCCTGCTTATTGAGATACTTTGCCACGGAGCTGAGCATTTTCAGCATAACGGCGCTGTTTTGTCCCATATCGCTTACCTTTGCCAGTTTTTCCACGGGAGCGTTTACAACTGCGCTCACGGAGCCGAAGGTATCAAGCAGGCGGTGAGCCATAGCGTTTGTATCGCCACGGGGGAAGATAAAAAACAGCATAAGCTCCAATATCTCGTGCTCGGCAAAGCCTTCAAGATCCGGGTCTTTAAGGAACCTGCCACGCATTCTTTCCCTATGTCCCGAGTGGATGCTTTTAGTTTTATCCTCAGCCATTTTTTCCGCCTCCCATGCTTTGAACTCTGCTTAAAGCAATTATAGTACACACTATCCCATATGTCAACAGCATAGGCTGTTACATTACAAAAAAACCGGGAAGCGTAACACTTTCCCGGTCGTTGTTATGTCAGGCATTTATCTTTGCTCTGTCCTTTGCTCTCTGGGTATTGCTCAGGGTCTTTTTCCTTATACGGATATTCTTAGGTGTTACCTCAAGAAGCTCGTCCTCGGCAAGGAACTCAAGGGAATCCTCAAGGCTGAGCACTCTTGGCGGAGTAAGCCTCAGTGCGTCGTCGGAACCGCTGGCTCTTGTATTGGTCAGGTGCTTTTTCTTGCACACATTTACGATAAGGTCTTCCTGTTTTGGGGATGAACCCACTATCATGCCTTCATACACCTGTGTACCGGGGGTAATGAAAAGCTCTCCTCTTTCCTGTGCGTTATAAAGTCCGTAGGTAACAGCTTCGCCTGTTTCAAAAGCCACCAGTGAGCCTGTAGGTCTCTTGGGGATATCACCCTTATACGGCTGGTAGCTGTCAAACACAGAGCTCATTATGCCCTCGCCTTTTGTATCGGTGAGAAACTCACTCTTATAGCCGAACAGTCCTCTTGCGGGAATAAGAAATCTGAGCTTCATACGGCTTCCAACAGGAGACATTTCCTGAAGCTCGCCTTTTCTTGCGCCTATCTTTTCCATTACCGGTCCCACGCAGTTCTCGGGTACGTCGATAACAAGGCTTTCGATAGGCTCGTTAAGCTTTCCGTCTATCTCCTTGAACAGCACTCTCGGTGTGGAGACGCCAAGCTCATAGCCCTCACGGCGCATATTCTCGATAAGGATAGAAAGGTGCATCTCACCTCTGCCTGCGACCTTAAAGGAGTCGGCGGAATCGGTCTCGGAGACTCTGAGGGAAACGTCCTTCAGAAGCTCTTTGAAGAGTCTGTCACGGATATGTCTTGTGGTAACGTACTTGCCTTCTCTGCCTGCAAACGGCGAGTTGTTTACCGAGAAAGTCATTTCTACGGTTGGCTCTGAGATCTTAACAAACGGCACTGCTTCAAAATTGGAGCTGTCGCAGATGGTATCACCGATGGTTATATTCTCGATACCGCTTATGCAGACGATATCTCCTGCTTTTGCGCTGTCGCAGGGAACTCTGTTGAGTCCCTCTATCTGGTACATGGTGACTATCTTGCCCTTATACTGGTTCTTGGTCTGGTGGTAATCACCGATGATGACCTCCTGACCGACTTTCATGGAGCCTCTTTCGATGCGTCCGATGGCTATTCTTCCCACATATTCATTATAATCTATTGAAGACACAAGGTACTGCATTGTGCCCTCAAGATCGGCCTCCGGTGCAGGGATATAGCTGAGTATCTCCTCAAACAGAGGTATCATATCCACGCCCTCGTCGTCGGGGTTCTTCTTTGCTGTACCGTCTCTGCCGGAGCAATAAAGGATAGGACTGTCAAGCTGTTCGTCGGTAGCATCAAGGTCCATAAGAAGCTCAAGCACCTCGTCCTCCACCTCGCCCAGCCTTGCATCGGGCTTATCTATCTTATTGATGACAACTATTACTCTGTGTCCCAGCTCAAGGGATTTCTGAAGCACGAATCTGGTCTGGGGCATAGGTCCCTCGGCGGCGTCCACCAGCAGGATAACGCCGTTCACCATTTTCAGAACACGCTCTACTTCGCCTCCGAAATCAGCGTGTCCCGGAGTGTCAATGACATTTATCTTTACGTCCTTATACTTGATAGAAGTATTCTTTGCAAGGATAGTTATTCCTCTTTCACGCTCGATGTCCCCGGAGTCCATGACCCTCTCTTCAACAGCCTGGTTCTCTCTGAAGGTTCCGCTCTGTCTGAGCATCTGGTCAACCAGAGTTGTTTTTCCGTGGTCTACGTGGGCAATTATAGCTATATTTCTCAGATCTTCTCTAACCATTATGATCTCCTCCCGATACACATACACTCAAAACTTACAACCGTCTGCATTTTACACAGTTATTTTCCTATCAGCGTATCATACATTTTATAAAGGCACATCATCTTCACTTTGCATTAACTCTTTTCAAACACAATATTCAAATTATTTCCTTACAGAATTTATGCCCCACAGCATCAGCTATGGGGCATCTGGTGTGGTGGGAGAAGGTGGATTCGAACCACCGAAGCGTAAAAGCAACAGATTTACAGTCTGCCCCCTTTGGCCACTCGGGAATTCTCCCATATTATCCGCCGCTAAGCGGAATCGAAAGCTGGTGGACGGACTTGAACCCCCGACCTGCTGATTACAAATCAGCTGCTCTACCAACTGAGCTACACCAGCTTATTCACCCGAATCGGTGACAAATCATATTTTAACACATCAGCGCCGACTTGTCAACAAGATTTTTCAGGTTTTTTTCTTTTTTTACACAAATGTCAAAAAAGCAATCGAGGCGACAGGACTTGAACCTGCGGCATCTTGGTCCCAAACCAAGCACTCTACCAAACTGAGTTACGCCTCGTTCACGTGAAAACAGCCTTGGCGGCTCTTTTTCTGCGCATTATCGCTGTCATTCGATAAGACAGCTTATATATTATACAACGCATTATCAGTTTTGTCAACACATTTTTCTCAATTTGTAACAAATCACAAAAAAATCCTAAGGCAAAAATGCCTATTAAGCTATATTTTACCACCTTTGCCGGTCGTTATATGATGCTCAAAAAGCATCTGCGGGACACATTTGGAAGCAGACCTTTCACGTACGCTGCACAGTTTTATCCCTGCTTCTGCAAAATTGGCGAAAAATGGGGGCTTTTGCGCCGCTTTTTGTGCATTTGTACAGTTTATAGTACTTGTTTTATAAAAGCACTTGATTTTTGTCGAAAAATGTGTTACTATATATAGCGTGTAAATATATCTGCGATAACAATATAACCGGGGTGGGGACTATTCCCTGCACGACCGGCTAAATATCACATATCAAGGAAAAGGAGACGGTGATCATGGCAGCAACAAAGATTTGTCCTTATTGCCACAACGAGATCGCTGATGAAGCGATACTGTGCAAGTACTGTCACAACCTTCTTATCGGCGGCAACCAAGACATAGAGAGCGCAGTCAACGCAAGAAGGGAAAAAAGAAGAAGACAGTCCTCTGCTAACGCAAGCATTGCGGTAGATCAGGCTCTGGGATTATCCCACAACGAAGAGGAAGAATACACAAGAGAGTTTTCCGCAGTTGATGCGGCGGATTATCAGGAAAGGACCAGGGCATTTTCCGTGCCCAAGCAGCCTCAGCAGGCTCCCGTTCAGCAGGAACCTGTAATTGCAAGGCACACCGAGCCGGCACATCAGCCAAGGTTTACGGATGCACCGGTTCAGACAAGACACCCGGAAGCTGCTCAGCCAAGGTTTACAGACGCACCCGTTCAGACAAGGCACCCTCAGGCTCCTGCGCCTCAGGACAGCTACTATGATGATAACGGTCAGTACTACGATGACAGTTACTATGACGACAACGGTCAGTACTATGATGACGACGGTTATTACAACGATGACGACTACTACGATGATTACTATGACGACCAGGGCGGCGGCAACGGCGGAAAAGGCGGAAACGACGACAACAGCAGAAAGAAGATCTTTCTTATCACCGCCGGCATAACACTTGGTATCCTGGCTCTTATTGCACTGGCGGTATTTGTAGGATACAAGCTTGTAGGCTTTGCAAAGAAAGACAGCAGCTCTTCCTCCATTGGAAAGAACTCCACAACTTCAATAACCACTGCAACAAAGGCTACCTCGGAGACAACAACCACAACAAAGGCTACCGAGCAGACCACAAAGAAGACCACCAAGGAAACAGAAGCTACCACCGAGCAGACCACTGAACAGACATTTACTCAGCAGACCGAGGACACAAAACAGACTCAGGACACAAAACAGACCGAGGATACAAAGCAGACTCAGGACACCAAGCAGACTGAGGATACAAAGCAGACTCAGCAGTCAAGCTCTGTTGACCAGGTCCAGGTCATGGCTAACGTAGCTCAGGCACTTACTGCATATGACACCTCCGGTATTCAGAGATACGAGTACAGAACAGAGGATCAGGGCGCAGTTTACTTCTATGTTTTCACAAATGACAATCACGCATACAGCGTTGCTTACTTCAAGGAGTCGGGACGCAGCAGGATCGTCAAGGCATGGTAACACACCTGAAAATATCAAAGGCACACTACCCAAAAGGGTAATGTGCCTTTTTATTATCTTTGTACGTCAGGAAAGCAATTCGCCCTTATTTCAGCTTCATACCGTCCTTAAAGGCATCGCCCACTCTTGTGCCGACTTTATAATAGCCGTGGGTATAGGGGTCAAAAGCTATTGCTTCAAGGGCGTCGATATCCACCTTATCGTCCTTGAGCACCGATTCCTCAACAGAGGTCCTCAGAACTTTGCCGATCACTCCAAGACCTGTTTCGTCGCTCTGGTATTCAACCAACTCACACTCGATAGCGATGGGCAGCTCATTGATTATAGGGGCATCCACCAGCTGTGACTTTTCAAAGGTCATGCCGCTTTTGGCAAATTTATCAGGCTCTTTATTACCGCTGACAACGCCGAACCAGTCAGCCTCGGTAACGTGGTTTGCATCGGCAATATGGATAACAAAGCCTTTTCTCTCCATAATATTCTCCACGGTCTTATGTGTCCGGGTAAGATTAAGAGCCACCATATCACGCTCCAGCATAGTTCCCCAGGCAGCGTTCATAACATCTACCGTTCCGTCATCGTTGAATGTGGAGATGAGCAGGACAGGCATTGGGAAAATGGCTTCCGTTGTTTTGATTTGTTTTTTCACAGCAGTATTCCTCCTATACAGATATATGTTTTTTCGGGCAGCTTACGCCCGGCAAGTGATAGTTCACGCTTATTATTACACCACAATATGCGCAACAAATCAACCTGCATTTCCCCTTTCCAACGTGACAGCTGCATTATTTCAGATAATCTCTCAGCAGGTCAAGCCTGCTGTTCATATCACGGTATCCCTGCCAGTAAAGGGCTCCCAGCTTATCCATATCGCCGTCAAAGCGTGAGACTGTCACGGGCTTTGAGGGGACTATGAGAAAGATCCCGCCGCTTGCGGACTTTTCCTCAAGCATATCCACCATTTCGTTGAAGCGCCGGTTTGTTTTCTCCATGCTTTCAAGCAGCTTGGGGTATTTGCGGTAGATAAGTTTTGCCGCCTTTGAGACACCCGGCTTCCTGCGGTAGGAAAGCTCTCTTGTGCGCACGACTATGACCTTTTCTTCCCCCGACTGTTCACACCAGGGGTAGGGTATTTTCTCTGTGCAGCCGCCGTCAAGGTAGGGCACACCGTTTATTATCACAGGCTTTGAAACATATGGCACGGTAGCCGACGCCTGTATTGCTTTTGAAAGATTGCACTTGCCTTTCTCAAAGTATTCCACCTGCCCTGTAAGCAGGTTTGTTGCGGAGACTGCCAATCTGCGTGAGGGATCATTGAGGCGTTTTTTGTCAAGGGGCATATCCCTTAATATCTTCTTGAACAGGTATGTAAATCCTGTAACGCCGTGGTCCCGCTTTATTGCTCCAATGCCGCAGTAGTTGCTGTCATGGCGGTAGGTCAGGTCGATCCTTGCGCCCCAGCCTATCTGACCTGATACATATCCGATGGCAGAAAGGGCACCTGCCGAGCAGCCAACTGTTGATGTGAAGTTTATATCGTTCTTCATAAGGCAGTCAAGCACGCCAAGGGTATAAAGCCCTTTCCAGCCGCCGCCCTCAAGCACTATGCAGCCGTGGGTAAGCTTTTCGCTTGCTCTGCCTGAAGGGAGCTTATCCAGATGTCTGTAAACTTTACTATCCATTTTTATCACCGTTTCATTCTTTATATTTACGCATATACTCTATGGTTTTATGCAGAGTATCCCAATGGTATATCTTTTCAAGATTTGCTGCAAAATCCAGCTTATACCGCTCTTTCAGGTGGTCAAGGAGCATGGCACGCTGATGGGGAAGACTGTCCATCCGGCTCCCAAGATCGTCAAAGCTCAGCTGCACAGGCTCGTCCTCTCCGGAGAGATTATGCAGTCCCACTCCGATAAGCCGCACAGGTCTGTGCTGCACCTGTTCAAGCATCTGCAAAGCCTCGTTGTATATTACCACAGCATTGTCCGTTTGCGCTGTTGTGCGGGAGCGGGTAATGGTTTTCATATCCCCGTAGGTCAGCTTCAGGTTTATCCCCTTGCCCTGCAAGCCCACTCGCTTCGCTCTGTTTTCAACGCACAATGCCAGAAGCAAGAGCACATCACCAAGTACACGAAAATCGGAGACATCCTGCTGGAAAGTCACCTCACGACCGATGGACTTTGCA
This sequence comes from Ruminococcus sp. FC2018, assembly GCF_000621805.1. Lineage (GTDB taxonomy): Bacteria > Bacillota > Clostridia > Oscillospirales > Ruminococcaceae > Hominimerdicola. The sequence goes on from NZ_JHXH01000008.1 coordinate 21,514, forward strand.
TCCTCGGGACGGTAGGGCGTGACCTTTGAATCGTCTATGCCGAAGGCTATGCGTGTTATCCAGCGCCCGTGCTTGCCCAGCATACTCTCAACCTCTTTGCGCCGCCTGCGGATATCCCCCACGGTATTTATTCCCACTGTGTGGAGCTTTTCAGCTGTCTTTTCCCCAACGGTATAAAGCACACGCACATCTCTGTGGATTATCAGCCGGACAAAATCTGCCGGGGTAAGTATCTCAAAATATCCGTCGGGCTTTTTCTCCTCGCTGGCAGTCTTGGCGGCGGTCTTTGAATACGCCACTCCCACCGAACAGGTCAGATGCAGCTCGTCACGGGTACGCTGCTTTATCAGCCCGGCAATTTTCCTTGCGCCGTCCCAGTCCTTTGCCTGCTGGGTCACATCAAGGTACGCCTCGTCAAGGGCTATTGTCTGGGAGGCGGAGGCATAGGTATTCCATATGTCATGGAGCTGATCTGACACGGCTCTGTATTTGTTGAAATTGGGGTGCATATATATCCCCTGCGGGCAAAGGCGGTACGCCTCTTTGATATTCATTCCGGAGCGCACGCCAAACTTTCTCGCCTCATAGCTGCAGGTTGCAACGACTCCCCTTTCGTGGGGCAGAGAGCCTATGATAAGAGGCTTTCCACGCAGCCCCGGGTCGTCCCGCATTTCCACGGATGCATAAAATGCGTCCATATCAACGTGTATTATTATCTGATCCATAGTGGTAGTGCCTTCTTGCTTGTGTTATGATCGATCTGTGTAATATCCGTTTATCAGGCGTATATATCTCTGCTGCCGGGCTTATCAGGTCACTCGGTGAGCTTATATGTACGGATAAAACCATTGATATCTGCACCGCTGTCCCGATAGCGCAAAAGTATCTCGGCGCAGGCACGGCTGTCGCTGGCGGCATGGTGGTGGTCAAGGGCAATTCCGTAATACTCACACATCACATTCAGCTTATGGCTCACCCCCGGCAAAAGCCGTCTGCCTGCCTGGACGGTACAGATGTATTTAGCATTCTTTTTCCACGTTATCCCGTATCCGTTCAGACAGCGTTTGAGCACGCTGAGATCAAAAACTGCGTTATGGGCAACAAGTATCCCGCTGTTCATCATCGGCTCGATCTTCTCCCACAGCTCCCCGAAGTTTGGTGCGCCCTTTACTGTTTCGCTGCTTATGCCTGTAAGCTGTGTATTGAAATAATCAAAATGGGTTTGTGGATCAACAAGGGAATAATATTCGTCTGCTATATTGCCCTCCTGTATAAGGGTTATACCTATGGCACTCATCCTGCTGTTGGCACGGTTGGGTGTTTCCACATCAAATACTACATAGTTGTACATATCGTTTTCCTTTCGGTAAAGCCTGAGTTTTACTCATATATATAGTATAGTTTTACAGCTTTGAAATGTCAAGTGGCGGCAAGTAATAGTGTGACAAAGGCGGTTTGTTAAACTGCTGAAAAATGACTTTTGATATATGTGCAAAACGGAGAAAATTTAAAGCGTGCTATGCTGCGCTATTGAAATGGGCGCACGATAGTATTATAATGGAGTAAAGATGTGATATCGGTTTCACAAAGGAGTGGTAAAAGCATGAACATTTCCGAGTTTGCAAAAATCGCAGGGGTTTCAAAATCCGCTGTGAGCAGGTATTTTAACAACGGCTATCTCAGCCGGGAGAAAACTGCACTGATAAAGGCTGCTATCGAAAAGACCGGCTATGCCCCCAGCCTTTCCGCAAGGAGCGTGAAAAACAAGATAACCAAGCTGGTGGGGGTAATTATACCCAAGCTTTCCAGCGAGAGCATCGCCCGTATCACCGAAGGTATCAGCGAAGTGCTCAGCGAACAGGGTTACGAGCTATTGCTTGTAAACACAGCCAACGACTACAACAAGGAGATAGATTCACTGGAGCTTTTCCGCAACAACTGGGTGTACGGCATTATCCTTATGGCAAGCGTTTTCACCAAGCTGCACAAGACGGTGCTGGACAAGATACGTGTGCCTGTGGTGATACTTGGGCAGAACTACAAAGGGTACAACTGCGTTTGTCACGACGATTTCGGGGCAGCCTACGCCCTCACCAGGCTTATGCTTGACAAGGGCGCATCGGACCCTGCCTGCGTGGGAGTGAGAATGGACGATCTCGCCACGGGAAAACTGCGATTTGATGGGTTTATGAAAGCCCTTAACGAAAAGGGGCTGTCCTTCCACCGTGAAAACCGTGAGACCGCAGATTTCACTTTTGAATCGGGATACGAGCACGCCAGGCATCTGTTCTCGGGAAGAAGCCGACCGGACGCTGTGTTCTGCGCCACCGACAGTATTGCCGCAGGTGTTGTGCTGTACTGCAAGGAAAACGGTATACGTATACCGCGGGACGTTATGGTCTGCGGGATAGGCGATTCAAAGCTCTCAAGGATCTCCTCAACCACAATAACCTCTGCCCATCTTCACTACAAGACAGCAGGCATTGAGGCGGCAAAAATGCTGCTTTCACAGATAGATCACGGCAAGTCTGCCCCCAGGATCCTTCAGCTGGGTTACGAGATAGTTCAGCGTGAATCCACAGCCGGATAACTGAAACTGTGTGAAACCTACTATGAATAAGCTGCAACTTTGTCTTTTTAGTCAATAGATTTTTATATGTGTGTATGTTATACTGATTGTGTAAGTGAAATCAGTTTCATATTTTGGACGATAAACGTGTCAGAAATTGACAAAAAGGAGAGGTTGCTATGGATTACAGAACATGTGCAAGCGAGATACTTGACGCAATAGGCGGCAAGGAAAATCTGGCAAGTGCAGCTCACTGCGCCACAAGACTGCGGCTTGTTATTGCAGACAACGACAAGGTCAAGAAAGAGACTCTTGAGAACATTGACGGTGTCAAAGGCGTTTTTGAGGCTGCAGGACAGCTTCAGATCATCATCGGAACAGGTACGGTAAACAAGGTCTATGACCAGTTCATTGACCTGGCAGGTGTTGAGGCTGCTTCAAAGGACGATGTAAAGGCTGCTGCGGCGGCAAAAGCTCCCTGGTACAAGAGGGCAATAAAGACCCTGGGCGACATCTTCGTTCCCATTATCCCGGCTATCGTTGCAACAGGTCTGCTTTGCGGACTGCTGGGCGGTCTGTCAAGAGCTTTCCCAAGCATAAGCGATCACTACATCTACAACATTCTGGATCTGCTTTCCAACACGGAACTTACATTCCTGCCGATCCTTATTGCGGTAAGTGCGGCTAAGATCTTCGGCGCAAACATCTATCTGGGCGCTGTTATCGGTATGCTTATGATACACCCAAGCCTTGTGAACGCCTGGTCTATCGCAGACGGCGCAGAAACCAAGACCCTCTGGTCCTGGTTCGGGCTGTGGAACATACAGAACACGGGCTATCAGGGACACGTTATCCCTGTGGTCATTGCAGTTCTGGTGCTGGCGGTCATCGAAAAGTGGCTGCACAAGCACGTTCACGAGATGTTTGACCTTTTCGTAACTCCGTTGGTAAGCGTTCTTATCACAGGCTTTTTGACGCTGACAGTCATCGGTCCCGTATTCTCACAGGCTGAGAGCTGGGTGCTGGACGGTGCAAAGTGGCTCATTACCATTCCGCTGGGCATTGGTTCATTCCTCATGGGTGCTGCATACGCTCCCACGGTTGTTGCAGGCGTTCACCATATGTACAACGCTATCGAGCTTTCAATGCTGGCTGAAAACGGTAAGAATATCTGGATGCCTATCGCTACCGCAGCTAACGTTGCACAGGGCGCAGCGGCTCTGGCTGTAGGCGTTAAGTCAAGAAACAAGAAGATCAAGGCAATGGCACTTCCCTCCTCCCTTTCGGCATTTATGGGTATCACAGAGCCTGCTATCTTCGGTGTAAACGTAAGATTCGTAAAGCCTCTTATCGCCGGCATGATAGGCGGTGCCTGCGGCGCAGCAGTTGCTTCGCTGATGAATGTTTTTGCTACGGCTAACGGCGTTACAGGTCTGTTCGGATTCCTTATCACAACCGACAGCTTCCTTGGATATCTGCTCACATTCCTTGTTGCATCAGGTGTTGCATTTATCGCATCCTGGCTCATGTACAAGGACCCTGTTGAGGAGGGCGCAAAAAAGAAAGAGACAAAGTCCGGAGCTGACGCTCCAAAGGCTGCTCCACAGACGCAGGAGCAGGACCTTACAGAAGGTAAGAGCTTTGACGATACAGTCGTTTACTCCCCTCTCAAAGGCGAGGTAGTTCTTATGCAGGACGTTCCCGACGAGACATTTGCCGCTGAGGTCCTTGGCAAGGGTGCGGCGGTTGAGCCAAGCGAGGGCAAGGTAGTTGCTCCGGCAGACGGCAAGGTGGAAACTCTGTTTGACACTCACCACGCTATCGGACTTACTCTTGACAACGGCATGGAGATGCTTATACATGTGGGTATAAACACTGTTGAACTTAACGGCGAGGGCTATGAGGCTCACGTTGCAGAGGGAGACACTATAAAGAGAGGTCAGACGCTTATCACTTTCGACAAGGCACTGATACAGAGCAAGGGCTACAAGACAGTTACCCCTGTTATTATCACAAACGCAGATGATTACCACGAGATAAACACCGCAGCATCCGGCAGCATCGGACTGCTTGACAAGCTGCTTGAAACAAAAAAGGACTGATAGGGTTGAAAAACGATTTCAGACAAGGGCTTCACCTTGAGCCGCAGAAAGGCTGGCTCAACGACCCCAACGGGCTGTGCTTTTTCAAGGGCAGGTATCACGTTTATTTCCAGTACGCTCCCGACAGCGCAAAAGGCGCAGGAAACAAATGCTGGGGACATTTTCAGAGCAAGGACCTTACAAGCTGGGAGTTTACGGGGACGGTGCTGTTCCCCGACACTGCCCATGACAGAAACGGAGTCTATTCCGGCTGCGGATTTGTAAAGGACGACACGCTGTATCTTTTCTACACGGGAAATGTCAAGGAAGACGGCGACTACGATTACATAACCGCAGGGCGAGGTGCAAATACTATTCTTGTCACCACTAAAGACGGTGTGACAATGAGCGAAAAAAAAGTACTTCTTCGCAACAGCGATTACCCCGATTACTGCTCCTGCCATGTGCGTGACCCGAAAGTCTGGGAACAGGACGGGGAGTACTATATGGTGCTTGGTGCACGGACCCTTGACAACAAGGGCTGCGTGCTGAAATACAAGTCGTGTGACCTTGAAAACTGGGAGTTCCGGGAAGAGGTGCGCACAGCTGATCTCGGTTATATGTGGGAGTGCCCGGACCTGTTCACCATGGGCGGCAGCGAATACCTCAGCATTTCTCCCCAGGGCGTACCCCACGAGGAATACCGGTTCCAGAATGTTTACAGCTCAGGATATCTGAACATGAACACGGGGATCTATAACGAGTGGGACTGCGGCTTTGACTTTTATGCTCCCCAGACCTTCATCGCTCCCGACGGCAGACGGATACTTATGGGCTGGATGGGCATTGGCGATATTCCCTATTCAAATCCCACCACCGAGCTTGGCTGGCAGCACTGTCTGACAGTTCCATGCGAGGTGACTATGGGAGACAGCGGAAAGCTTTTGCGAAACCCGATAGCTGAGCTTGAAAAGCTTGTCACAAGGCGCACAGATCTTACCGGATCAGGTGAGCAGGTGCAGCTGCCGTTTGACCTGACTGCCTCGGCGCAGTCGGACAGCTTTGAGCTGGATATTTCCCAAGCAGTACAGATGACTTTTGAGGGCGGGATATTTACATTGAACTTCCTTGACGATAAGGTTGGCTGCGGAAGAGATGTGCGGCGTGTAAAGCTTGACAGCTGCAAAAAGCTCCGTGTGCTTGCGGACAAAACGTCACTTGAGATATTCCTCGGCGGCGGCGAAAATGTGCTTTCCACAAGATTCTATCCGCCCACCACAGCTGTGACCGTAACAAGCCGTGGGCTTACCTGCCGGGCGGCTGAGCTCAGGGCGATGGAGGTGGATCATCTTGGCAAGTGACAGACTTATCGCAATAGGTGAGGCACTTATAGACTTTATCCCCGACAGGAACGGGTGCCTGTTCAGAGAGGTAGGGGCATTCTCACCTGCCATTGGCGGTGCACCTGCAAACGTATGCGCTGCTTTTGCAAGGCTTGGCGGCAAGGCTTCGCTTATTTCACAGCTTGGCGACGACCCTTTCGGTCACAAGATAATGTATGAGCTGCAGCAGTACGGTGTGGACACCTCCGCCATAAGGCTCACCAAAGAGGCTAACACGGCTCTGGCATTTGTAAGCCTTGCAAGTGACGGCAACAGGACATTTTCCTTTTACAGAAAGCCGTCGGCAGATATGCTTTTGTCCCCTCAGCAGGTAGACACCGATATTTTCCGGGACGCTTACGCTTTGCACTTTTGCAGCGTATCTCTGGGGGATTTCCCCATGAAAGAAGCGCACCGCAAAGCGATCGGCGAGATGAAAAAACAAGGCGGAATAATAAGCTTTGACCCGAATCTCAGATTTCAGCTTTGGGACAGCCGGGAAGCTCTCAGGAGCACGGTGCTTGAATTTATCCCCGATTGCGACATTCTGAAAATATCGGATGAGGAGCTTGGATTTATCACGGGAGAAAGCGACATTGAGGCTGCATTGCCAAAGCTGTTCACGGGGGACGTTAAGCTTGTGGTTTATACCTGCGGAGGAGGCGGCGCATACGCTTTCACAAGGCAGGAGCAATGCTTTGCATCGGCAAGAAAGGTTGATGTTATCGACACCACAGGTGCAGGGGACGGCTTTATCGGCTCCATGCTTTTCAAGCTCAGGTGCATGGGGATCACAAAAGATACTCTGGCAGAGATGAGCACAGCAGAGCTGAAAAAGTGCCTTGATTTTTCAAACGAGTTCTGCACCCGCAGCGTTACAAAACACGGAGCGATAGCTTCCTACCCTGATATGGCGGATTACTAAGACTGACAGCTCACGTCATCGGGGACATTCACTGAATCAAGTCGTTAATATAACACTATATATTATTTCCAAAACAGAAAGGACGGATAGTTATGAAAACATTTAATTACACCATCACAGACGCAGTAGGTATCCATGCAAGACCTGCGGGAAAGCTTGTTAAGCTGGCAAAGGGCTTTGAGAGCAAGATAACTCTGGAAAAAGAAGGCGGCAAGTCTGCTGACCTGACCAAGCTTATGGCAGTTATGGGGCTTGGCGTAAAGTGCGGCGACAACATTATCGTATCCTTTGACGGTGCAGATGAGGACGCTGCTTTTGACGCAGTTACACAGCTTATCAAGCAAGAGCTTTAAGGCAAAGGAGGCGGCGGGATTTGTTGCAGTTTAAAGGAAAAGGAGTTTACTCAGCCATAGCCATCGGTGCGGCAAGCTTGTTCAAAAGACAAGAGGCACAAGTCCGCCGCAAACACGTCCAGGACACTCAAGCTGAGATCGAAAGGGTGGAAAGCGCAAAGCAGAAGGCTATCGACCAGCTTTCCCGGATATACGAAAAGGCTCTCAAAGAGGTGGGCGAAACAAACGCTCAGATATTTGAGATCCACATGATGATGCTTGAGGACGACGATTACAACGAGTCGATACAAAACATCATCACTACACAGACGGTAAATGCGGAGTACGCTGTGGCTGTTACCGCAGACAATTTTTCGGAAATGTTCGCTGCCATGGACGATGCATATATGCAGGCAAGGGCAGCTGACGTAAAGGACATTTCAAACAGGCTTATCGCCTGCTTGGGGGATAAGGGCGACACAAGCAACGGCGGCACTGAAAAGATGATAGTTATCGCCGACGACCTTGCACCCAGCGAGACGGTTTCCCTTGACAAGGACAGGGTGCTTGCATTTGTAACTGCCGGCGGTTCCTCAAATTCCCACACGGCAATACTTGCAAGGAACATGAATATCCCTGCGGTAATAGGCGTGGGCGATGAGATCTTACAGGCTGTCAAAGACGGACAGACGGTGGTTGTAAACGGCTACACCGGTGAGATAACTGTTGACCCGGATCCGGAGTTTATTGCTCAGGCTAAGGCAAAGCAGGAGGATGACCTTCACAAGAAGGCACTTTTGCAGGAACTTAAAGGCAAGCCCAATGTGACACTTGACGGAACAAGTGTCAATGTGTATGCAAACATCGGCGGTGTGGACGGCATAGGTGCTGTGCTTGCAAACGACGCAGGGGGTATCGGACTTTTCAGGAGCGAATTCCTGTACCTTGAGTCAAGCGATTACCCCACCGAGGAAGAACAGTTCAGGGCATACAAGCGTGTGCTTGAAAGCATGGCAGGCAAAAAAGTCATCATCAGGACACTGGACATCGGTGCTGACAAGCAGATAGATTACTTCAAGCTTGAAAAGGAAGACAATCCTGCCCTGGGATTCAGAGCCATACGTATTTGCCTTACACGTCCGCAGATCTTTGAGACACAGCTCAGGGCACTTTTCAGGGCATCTGTTTACGGTGAGCTGGGAATTATGTTCCCCATGATAACCAGTGTAAGCGAGCTTGAAAAGATAAAACAGGCTTGCGACAAGGTAAAAAGAGATCTGGCTGACGAGGGTATTCCTTTTGCAGAAAACGTGGAGATCGGCATCATGATCGAGACTCCTGCGGCAGCTGTTATCAGCGACAGACTTGCACCTATGGTGGACTTTTTCAGCGTGGGCACAAACGATCTGACTCAGTACACACTTGCCTGCGACAGACAGAACGCTGCTCTTGAACAGTTTGTTGACACCCACCACGAGGCAATACTCAGACTTATTGAGATGTCGGCAAAGAACGCTCATGCAAACGGTGCGTGGATAGGTATCTGCGGCGAGCTTGCTGCTGATCTTTCTCTTACGGAAACGTTCCTGCGAATGGGCATTGACGAGCTTTCGGTATCACCGCCATTCGTTCTGCCTCTTCGTGACAAAATAAGATCGCTGGATCTTTCAAAGTAAACAAATAAGGGACTGATGCTTGATGCAACAGTCCCTCTTATTTTATATATTCTATTATCCTCTTGCAATAAAAGAATCCTTGATGTTGTCTATGATTGACTCCCACATATTTTTTATCTCCTTTCAATGTGTTGTTTTTATGTATTCTTACTTTTGTGCCTTGTTAAGAATAGAATCCTTGATGTTATCTATGATTGACTCCCACATATTTCTTTTCTCCTTTCGTTGTTTTTGTGTTGTGTTTTGTGTTGTTCTCTTGTTCTGTATGTATAATACCATGTACAATGAACATTTGCAATAGATAAAATCACCCTGTATTGTAGCATAAGCGACAGTGCGGGGGCGATTTGTTGTCTAGTATACATAATTCCTGGAAACTGTAAAAAAAGCAATACTATATTATATCTTATATGCGTGTCTTAACATACCTGCCGGAGTCAATAAACGGACCGGTCTGGCTACAATTCTTATCTCCGTTGTAGTAAAAATGACTTCGCAAACGATTGCGTGTAGCATTTGCTACAAAAGGAAATAGTATTATCTGTTGAATTCTATGCAAAATGTTGTTATTATGTAGACACAGCAAGGGAAACACCCAAAGCTAATTATCACGGACATCTAAAGGAGGAATCACTATGACAAACACAACAAAGAAAACAAACGGAAAAATAAAGAGGACCCTCACCGCAGCACTGGCGGCAATAATGATGATGTCCACAGCGGCGACATTTGCCGCTTCGGCAGCCGACACACAGGCAGTCGTAAACATGAACACAAGCACAGCTATCACAATGGCAGAAAGAAGCGGTGCGATCGTAGAGGTAGACGATGATCTGCTGGCAGTCAAGGACGTTACCTCGGGTACACTCTTCAAGATACTCGAAGAAACCACAGAATACGGCAAGTTCTTTACCCCTGCACTCAGCGGAATGCTTGATCTGTTCATAGGCGGTCAGCCCGATCCCACACAGGAAAAGCTGGATCAGATAAATGACAAGATCGACAAGCTGTTTGACCGAATCGACAAGCTGCAGAACGATCTGGTATCTACAATGGAGACAGATCTGGGTATACAGAGCTTCCACAATGTATATACAGAATTCAAGTCACAGACCAAGACAATGAGAAGAAAGATAGAAGATATATCAAAGGATAAATCTCTCACAAAGCTTGACAAGATCGCAAAGATCGGCTCGCTCGCAGGCGCATACAGCGAGTGGGACATCAAGTTTGAGAACGTACTGGGACAGCTCAACGAGCTTTTTGAAAATCCGTCAGCTACAGCGAATGCAAACATCTTTGATCTTACATACAGACATTTCTGCGGACAGGTAATGTTCAGCGGCGAGGCTATCGACAAGGCAAAGCCTCTGTGCGATGCACTTATGCAGGCATACATCGCAGGCTGCACAACTATTACCGAGTGCCTCAGCGCACAGCTTTACATCAGCCAGCTCCCGAAGGAGATGCAGGACCAGGTAGACAGCGGCTTCAAGCCTCACATCTGCCTGAACAAGACTGATATCGAAAACGAGATAAAAGATGTTAACAAAAATATAGCTAAAAATGGGAAAATCATCACCACAACAGTTCGGGAGATCGTGGGATTTAAAGGTGATAACGGCAAGGATTATCCTGTAAACTGCGGCTACCAGTATGGCTCACCTGATATTTTTGTAAATGAAATGTACTATATTCCACTCTTTCTCGGCGCATACATAGAGCTGTATCCAAAGTATGCTGATCGTGAAGTCACAAAGACAGTCTATGATAACCCGTATCAGGAAATGTATAACAAAGTGTTCAATACTCATAGAAATATACTTGTTAACAAGAACCCAAAGGGTGAGGGATATCAGGTCAACGATAAAGCCAACTACAAAAACCATGGCGATAATCCGAACTGCGACGGCAAGTATTGGAGCAATATGTCCAAACTTACTCAGAAGTTTTACAATAATGCGATCAGCGGCATGAAGATCAAATTTGATGATGTTAAAGCATTGGCTAAATACTGTTCAGATAAGGGCATCTCGATCCGCTCGCTGCTCAACAATGTGGGCATAGATACAACCGCTGTTCCTGAAAATGCAAATCTTGTTACAAGCAATGCTATCGATGACAGCACCAACGCTGCACATGACATTTTTACTCAGTGTTACTACCAAAAGACATTCTACAAGGGCGTCAACATCGACCGGGTCGGCGCAGGCGAGCAGAAGTATCAGCTCCTTGACTGCGGCTGGAACCTATGGAAAGGCGGACAGGAGTGGAACTATGCACCGGGCGGATCATTCTGCTGGATCTGACGATCATACAGAATAAAAAATATCTTATAATCAAAATCTGCGCTTGTATCATGTTTACAGGCGCAGATGCTTTTTTAGTATACTCTCGGAATAAAAAATCCGCCCGTATGATTCCTCTAAGAGGGTATACAGGCGGTTTTGTTATACCGGTTACAGACCTTATAGACCGGTCAGTTATCTGACAGAGGCTTGTCAAAGGACACGATGTATCTTTCAGGCTGGAGATAAAAGCTGCCGTAGGAGACATTTGCATTTGATCTGTCGATCAGCTCCGAGCTTACCCACAGCTGTGCATTGGCGATAGTATCGGAATATCTGAACTGCACCCCGTTTTCGGTGGTGCGGTACCCGTTTACACATATCCAATGGGAGTAGCCCTGATAATCCGAAAGAACTGCTCCGTTTGCATAGCAAACCTCCAGCACCGCAGGTCTGCCTGTTGAGATAAGCTCTTTAAGAGTTTCCTCGGTGGACTTATCTGTGCGGTGGTTGGTAAGATGATACCCATCAAAGCCGTTGTCTTTAAGGTACTTGTTAAGGGAATTGCTTATCTGGAAGCCGCAGAGATAATACTGCGGTCCTCCGCAGCTGTATTCATCTCCCAGGGCAGAATAACCCCTTATAGTGTTCATGCGCTGTGTAAGCTTATCGCCCGAAAGGTAGGAGATACTTTGCAGTATAAGCGTTCCCGCAGTCGCACCGCAGGCAGTTGAGGCGGCGAGGGTACAGCTGTACTGGCTGAATGTCCCTGTGTTTACATACGCCTCAAGCGGCAGTTTGGGTGCTGGTTGGGAAGCTGTCGTAGTCGCAGCAGGTGTTGTTGTGGCAGAGGAAGTTGTGGTGCTTGGTTTTGTTGTGCCGGCAGCACTTGTTTCCCCGGTTGTTACCGTGCCCGGCATGGTGGCGGCAGGGGCTATGGGATCGGCGGCAGATGAACTGCTATTATCCCTGCCGGCGCAGGAAGAAAAGCTGAGGATACACACTGCGGCTGATACAAAAATAATAAGTTTTTTCATTTTATACTGTTGCCTATGATTTACGGTTTGCTTATCAGATCTTCTGGCTTCCTGTTGACCAGACGTGCTTTTTGTCCTTGTCGGCAGGCTTATTCTGTGCCATAACTCCTGCCAGCGGGTGTGGAACATAGGGCTGCTCCAGGTATGATATCTCATCATCGGTAAGCTCAATATCAACCGCTTTTACGGCACCCTCGATGTGGTGCAGTTTTGTTGCGCCCACAACGGGAGCGGCAACCTTTGTCAGCAGCCATGCAAGTGAGATCTCGGTCATGGAGACGCCGTGCTTTTCCGCCAGCTCTGCCACACGCCTTATAATTACCTCGTCCTGCTCCTTGGTAGCATCGTATTTGAACTTTGCGTAGGTATCCTGCTCTGCACGCTTTGAGGTCTCCCCCGGCAGTCTTGCAAGTCTTCCGCTGGCAAGGGCACTGTAAGGTGTCATGGCAATATTGTCCTGTTGACAGAGCATTGCCATTTCCCTTTCCTCCTCACGGAATATAAGGTTATAATGTCCCTGCACGCTTACAAACTCCGCAAAGCCTTCCTTCTGTGCAAGGGCGTTTGCCTTTGCAAGCTGCCAGGCAAAGCAATTTGAAATTCCGATATAGCGTGCCTTGCCCGCCTTGACCACCTTATTAAGTCCGTCAAGTATATCATATACAGGCGTATTCCAGTCCCACATATGATAGATATACAGGTCAACATAGTCCATGCCCAGGTTTTGCAGGCTCTTGTTTATCATGCGCTCAATATGCTGCTGACCTGTGATGCCTGCTTCAACGTCTGCAGGGGTCCTTGGCAGGAATTTTGTTGCCACCACCACATCATCACGCTTGGCAAAGTCTTTAAGCGCACTGCCAACATACTGTTCGCTGGTTCCCGACTGGTAGGCTATTGCGGTATCGTAAAAATTCACTCCAAGCTCCAGCCCACGCTTTATTATCTCACGGGAGTGCTCCCGGTCGATAGTCCATGAGTGCTGTCCGTTTGCAGCATCTCCAAAGCCCATACAGCCCATGCATATCCTTGAAATATTAAGCTGGGAATTTCCAAGTTTTGTGTATTTCATTGTGCACCTCCAAGTAATTGCAATACACAGGAATATACAATTTCGTATATACTGTGCATTGTGAATCTCCTCTTCGACTCACGCATGGCGCAAAGCTGTTTTTCCGTTGCCGCCCAATAGGGATACACCACGAACAAAAAGGGGAAGAATACAAACCGACGACTGCCTTTTGTTTTCATCGTACCAAGTCAAACTGTTATTGAGCACTTTGTTTTTTTAGCTCTTTTTTCTCACGCTTCTTTTGCTTTCTTCTCTCCCATGCAGATATTACTATTGCACAGGAAGCGTCTCCGGTAATATTGACCGTTGTTCTTCCCATATCAAATATACGGTCAACACCGGCAACAAGTGCTATGCCCTCAACGGGAAGACCTACTGACTGCAATACCATTGCCAGCATGACCATTCCCGCACTCGGCGCACCTGCTGTGCCTATTGATGCGACAGTTGCGGTCAGCACGATAGTCAGCATCTGGGAGAACGTAAGGTCTATACCATAGCAGGTTGCTATAAAGATAGCACACACGCCCTGATATATAGCCGTTCCGTCCATATTGATAGTTGCACCCAGCGGAAGAACGAAGGATGTGATGTTTTTGTCCGCACCAAGATCCCGGGCACATTCTTCATTGATAGGCAAAGTTCCCACAGACGATGCGGAAGAAAATGCAAACAGTATTGCGGGGAGCATTTTCCTGAAAAATGTTATGGGACTTATCTTTGCGCCGGCTCTTACGGCAAGCGAATAAACCACTACCATATGAATGATGTATCCCACATACGCCACAAGAAGAACTCCTGCGAGCGAGCCGAGGATCTGCGGTCCGTTTTCTGCGATAACAGGAGCGATAAGGCAGAAAACTCCTATCGGCGAGAGCTTTACTATCATTTCCATGACCTTCATGAACAGGTCGTTCATAGTGTCCACAAGTCTGAACTCCATTTCAGTCTTTTTCTGTCGGACAAGCAAAAGTGCAAAGCCGATAAAAAGGCTGGCAACTATTATCTGCAGCATATTCGCCTCTACAAAAGGCTTGAAGAAATTGGAGGGGAAGATATCTACCAACACGTCCATAAAGCTTTTGGACTTGGGCGGGTCATAGGAAAGCCCCGAAGTTTCCAGAACGGGGAAAAACCCCTTCATGAGATTGGCGACCAAAAGACCGATAGTAATAGCAAATGATGTGGTCACAAGATAGTACAGCACCGTCTTTATTCCCACCGAACCGACTTTCTTTATATCCCGCATTGAGATAACGCCTGACATGATAGAGAAGAATACCAGCGGCGTTACCACCCATTTGATAAGATTGAGAAATATCGTTCCGAATGGCTTGATATAATTCACGGCAAATTTTGAATGTCCCGTTGCGGCAAAGATAACTCCGGCTAGTATGCCCAATGCCAGTGCAATAAATATCAACAGGGCAAGCGGAAGTTTTTTCTTCTTTTCACCTTTCATAGTCAGACCTGTTTTCCTTTGTTTTTTAAACACACATCTCATTTGTTGTATTATAACATATAATGTGGATTTATGTCAATCATTTTATGCAATTTACATAAAACATACCACAAGCTCGTGAGATATTTTTAGATCGGGAATTCGTTTTTGGCAAAGCCTTTTATCTGCATGCGCCCCTCACCTTTAATGAAAAAAAAAGCCGGGAACATACACACACAGTTTCCCTGTGATACTGTAATGTTCCCGACCCATTATTCCCGGATCCACTGCCGAGGGGACGGTGAGATCATATTATTCTTTTCTATTCAGACTTGTCCCCGATTTCTTCACCGTCATCAGGTGACCAGGAAGGCTGAAGCTCATCGATCTGCAGATATCCGTCGGTCTTGGCAACGATCTGATACTGATCCTCGTACACGATCTCCCCGGGGCTGTTTGTATAAACCAGATAATACGGGTGGTCGTATTTTTCAAGCAGCCACAGGGCAGGACGTATCATCTTCAGCATCTCAGCGGAATTCTCAGTCTTGAACCAGCATATCACAGGCTCACGGCGTTTGCACTGAGGCGGCCAGGGAAGATTCTCTGCGAACCAGCTGTCTATCTCCCGATACAGATCCTCGTCCTCCTGTTCCATAACATCCTGCTGTATCAGCTGCCAGCACATACTGAACACACCCTTTGCATACATGGTGTTTTTAGCAAGAGCTTTCCCCTGTATTCTCATATACTTATAGCGATCTATAAACATCTCTACCCCTCCGATCTGTCTGCCTATGCAGTAATTATGAACTATGGCGTGCGTTATGAAGTATTTAGCAGCTGCCTTGTATTCGGTTTGTCTTCCATGACCATTGTTCCGGTGTGATCCATAAAAATTGCTTTTATCATTTCAAGAGCTGTTCGCCGAGTTTATAAGCTTTGCTGTCGTGTCAAACTACTTCCGCTGCCGGTCGGTCTTGCTGTGATCCTTTAGCTGAAGCGTATTTCAGCCGGTCAAAATAATAAATATATCTATTGCAGTTATTAAGCCTTTCATAACAGCTCCTCCGTTTCAGTTATCACTTCGTGCGATCAGAGCTTCTACAAGTTCTCTTTTCTCATATAATACACAGCCGCCCTCGTGGTCGTCAAGAAGTATCTCTCCGCTTTGCAGAGCAGTAAACAGCGGCGAGTGCATTGCATCACGAAGCGAGCTGTTTTTTATGTTCACGTCAGAATAGGGCGAGAACGGACACGGCTCTGCGCCGCCGTGAGAATTGATATGGAAAAATCCTCTGCCTGCCGCAACACAGCCGCCGGAGCTTTTCTCATCGCCCGGGAATGCTATGTAGACCATTTCGGGATGTGCACTGCGCAGATAGGCAATCTTCTTTTGCAGGTACTCACGTTCCTTATCTGTGGGAGCAAGCTCTTTGCTTTCACTGCTCACGGGGACATACTCCACGAAAATGACCGCCTTGCAGCCTCTGTTTGCAAGTCCTCCCAGGAACTCCCCCGAGCATACCTCTTTGTAATTGTGCGTTGTAACTGTCACTGATGCACCGAAAATAAGTCCACGCTTTTTGAACCTTTCCATATTGGAAACGAGTGTATCATAGACACCCTCTCCTCGCCTTGCATCTGTTGTTTGTCTGTTGCCCTCGATGCTCATTATCGGCACAAGGTTTCTGCATTTGTCCAGCAGTTCAAGATAGCGATCATCTATGTGTGTACCGTTGGTGAATATCGGGAAAAGAATGTTCTGCTTTCTGCCTGCGGCTTCTATCACACTGCGCCGAAGCATCGGCTCACCGCCTGCAAGCAGGATAAAGCTTATACCCAGATCATCAGCTTCATCAAAGATACGAAGCCACTCCTCGGTTGTCAACTGACCGACAGGCTCTGTATCGGTAGTAGCATGATTACACCGTGAATAGCAGCCTGCGCAATGCAGATTGCACTTGCTGGTAATGCTCGCAATAAGAAACGGCGGTATGTGTTCGCCCTTATCCTCAGCGGCACGGCGCTTTTTTGAAGCTGCACGGCTGGCTGCGGCAAATTTCAGCATAAAAGCACTTTCTCTGGGATTTTTAAGCGTTGCCTTCAGTGCCTCGGATACCACTCTCTCAACGCCTTCTATAAGGTAATTCTGCAGGTCAAAGCTCTCGTTCATTTGTTATCACCTGTGACCTTTCTTGCAAACGTTTTTACTGCTGCAATATCTGCTTCATCGGGGTGAGCGGAATGCAGAGCAGTGAATTTTCCTCTGCAATGGAACTCACGGTCAGAGAGCTTTTTTGTATTGCCTGTTTTCGTAAAGTATCTGACGGTGGCTTTCATACACTCATCTCCCAAACTATTTCAGACTTGTTTTTGGTTCTCCATACGGGTGATAGCCTTATCAAGCAGTTTTTTTAACTGAAAAAGCTCATCTTTGTCAAGGTCGATACAGCCCTTCATTGAAGGCGGTACGTTTACTGCTTTATCCTTCAGCGATTCGCCTTGTTCGGTGAGCGATATAAACAGCTTTCTCTCGTTATCATCGGGGCGGGTGCGGTTTATCATTCCCTGCTTTTCGAGCCGTTTCAACAGCGGCGCAAGCGTTCCCGAATCAAGATGCACCAGCTTTCCCAGCTCGCCCTCGGTCATTCCGCCATGCTCCCACAGCACCATCATCACAACATACTGCGTGTATGTCAGTCCCAGTTCTTCAAGAGGCTTACGGTACTGCCGCACGACCTCTTTAGCACAGGCATACAGTGGAAAGCAAAGCTGATTGCCAAGCCTTATGCAGTCATATTTATTCTGTATCTCTGCCATAAAAGCACCTTCCTTGTTTTACGTCTTGTTGTACGCTGTAAGATTGTGCGCAATCATTGTAGTTATTATAGAGCTATTTTATTAACGATTCAACACAGAATTATGATGATTTATATAAATATGAGAGGATCATCGAAAAGCGGCATTCAATAAGAGACATCTATCTCAATTTATTTCCGATTTATCTTATTAACAACACAAAAGAAAAAAGGGACATATTCAATTTACTGCGGCAAAGATAAAATGCTCAATACAGATTTTCCGTCTGCAAAAGATCATTTTTTCTTTGACTTTTTCATCACCTTATTCATAGTGTCGTTGGCTTCCTCGTCCCATACTGTCCTCTCAGGACCCAGCGTTCCATACATGGTATTTTCAAACGAGTATGCCATTTTCCCTGTCCTGATAAGTTCATCATTGTCAGAATCATTCCTGAAAGTGCCGAGCCTGTCGTATATGCTCTTGGTTATTTCATAATCGTATTGCTCACGCCCTTCACGGCTGGTGTACATGATCTCTGCGAAGTATCGTCCTGTGTCGGGGTCATAATATGCGGTCCAGTTATTGCCGTGCTTATTGTTTTTCATTCAAAAGCTCCTTTCTTGTTCACGCACTGTGCAGCAGTGCAGCTCTCTGTCTGCGGCTGGCTCATTCTGTCACGAGATGACGAGATATTGATTATGCTGCCGCCGTTATTAAAGTGCGGCATGAACAGCTTGAAAAGATAGAACGGCGCTGTCACGCCAACATCAAGAGCGCAGCGGAACTCCCGTGCAATGCACTTGCCGATGCCGCTTGCACTGCCCGTTATAACAGCTACTTTGTTTTCAAAATCGGACATGGTTCACCTCCGGGTATCGATATTTATTTTCATTTTTTACTTATCCTCCATCGTTTGATTGTTATTAACAATATTTTACCACAAAACCGCCCATATTTCAATAGCAGTTTTCAATTTGTTCATAAGTGCTGTGTTATCTTACTATTCACAATAATCATAACACACAAATCTCATTTTGCGGTAACTTTAATCGAACAGGAAATCAAACGGTTATTCCCTTGAATGTAAAACTAAACGCAAAGCTACTCCTGATCCTGTGCCACATTAAATACCTTTTTGCCAAGTTTTATTGCGTATTTTACAGCTGTATATGCGCCGCCGGAGTTATGCTTGATGCAGCAGATGACCATATCCGAACGCTCGACCATTGCTTTGTTCCGTGTTTGTATTGCTGCTTTGAAATGAGCATTAACTGCCTCGCTGCACACCTCTGCCCTATCGTAATAGCCTTCAAGCTCTGCGATATTTCTCACCTGTTTCTCTGCGACATAGACAAGCTCGCTGTTGCCGTAGTCGAGCTCCAGCTTTGCGCTGCGAACAGCTGACGCAGCCATCCGGTCAAAATCTCCGTTGCGCCCAACGAGAAATTCCACATACTCTTTTGTCTTTATCAAGTCCGAAATCTGCCTTAAAAGGCGGTTTTCCGCTGTTTGCCAATCAGCTATCCTTCTGTGTCCGAAAAAGCTCACGGTATAGATCTGCACAGTCACACCTCCAAAATATTACTATCTACATAGTAACCTTGAATATGGGAATTGTCAAGATGTAACACTGAATATAGAATATCTATAAGGGGTGATACTATGGCAGCAAAATCTGTTGTGACCGTCAACGAGTACGGTAAGATCCAGCTTCGGCTCAAGGAGATAATGGACAAAAAGAAGATAACACGCAACTATCTTGCCAGGGCAACGAACACTCGCTTTGAGGTCATCAACAAATGGTACAACAACGAGGTCGAGAAGATGGACCTTGACATTCTTGCGAGGATATGCTATGTGCTTGACTGCAAGCCGAGCAGTCTTATAAAATACGAGGATAACAAATAAGGAGTTGCTGCTGCATGCAACAACTCCGTTTTTCGTTGAATCAAAACCACCGGTGAAACTGGTGGTTTGCACAGCCCCTAAAAGGGGCTATTACAGGCTCACCCACTAAAGTGGGCACTGAATTATTATTATCGCATTACCCGCACTGCAACCCGTAAACGGGTAGTCCCTGTTATTACAAATTTTGATTAGAATAAAAAAAGTGTTTTCCTTCCGAAAACAACTATGCTAAAGCATTTGAATTCCCCTGGTAAAACAGGGGTTGATTGTATGCTGAAGCGCACAATACAAAGGGAGACGGTAAAAAAACCGTCTCCCTTTATCTGTTGCTTTGAAAAACAATTGAGCCGTAAACACATCGCCGTTGCTGATCCTACGATGCATCATCCCCGTAAAAGCTGCACCCGCAGCGTCCGCGCTCCTTAACTCTGTAAAGAGCATCGTCAGCGTGTTGTATCAGATCTTTGGTGCTTTGCGCGTTCTGACCGAAAGCAACACCTATGCTCGTGGAAACAGGCGGCAGTCCGTCAGAGGTGTCGGCAAGGGTTTCATTTATCTGTTTGGATTTGAGAATGATAAGGTCTTTTAGGCCATCGTTAACGTACTTCATAAAAACAACGAACTCGTCACCGCCGATGCGGCATATGTAGTCCTCGGAACGAAATGTTTTCTTGAGCGTCATGGCGAGCTTCTGAAGTATCTTATCCCCTACTGCGTGCCCGTAGTTATCGTTTACCTCCTTGAACTTGTCCGCATCTATTATCAGCACCGCTGTCGTTTTAAGGTCGATGCTATCGATCAGAAAATCATAGCCTGATCGGTTGTAAAGCCCTGTGAGCTTATCGTGAGATGCATCGTAATTAAGGTTTGCAATACTCTTTTTGAACGCATCGTACATTTTGTTGTAGGTCTTTGCAAGATATCGGAATTCATACGAGCCTCTGACGGGCATCATCTCATCCTTTTTTATGAATCGCACGCCTTTCATGATCGGCATGATTATCAGAAGTGTAGTCATCACAAGGATAAGTATTATCGCCACAAGCTGAACAAAAATGATGATACGAATATAGTTCAGGCGTTCTTCAAGCTTTGAATCCGCTTCATTCTGCACTTCATGCGTCTGCTTTTCAAGCTCTTTCAGACACTTTTGCATATTTGCCCGTATTCTGTCTTTCAACCTGTGATATGTGCTGTCATGCACCATCTGCTGCGCCGTTTTCATTTTCCCGTCAGCGCTCATCGCAGCGTGTTCGCTTTTCAGCTCGACGTTTTTCACCTCATCGGGCACATGATCTATCTGCTGTGCCTCGGTGACCAGCTTCATTGCGTAATACTCGCTCTGCATAAGTGCGACAGAATCTGTCATAGCATCGTTCATATATTCAAATGCTTTGCTCTCGCCTGTTATTTCTCTCA
Source organism: Ruminococcus sp. FC2018 (assembly GCF_000621805.1). Classification (GTDB taxonomy): domain Bacteria; phylum Bacillota; class Clostridia; order Oscillospirales; family Ruminococcaceae; genus Hominimerdicola. The sequence goes on from NZ_JHXH01000008.1 coordinate 42,449, forward strand.
TTTTATCGAGTGAATTCTCACGGCGCTTTGCTTGTGCTGATTCCTCAAAATAGTGTATAAGGTGTATGCGTTCACCCGTGACGGTGAAATTCTGCACCTCCTGGGTGAGATAATCAGACGCTTCCATAAGCTCGTTAGCATCCTTCTGAAGCTCTATATACGCATCAGTTGCTCCGGTAACATCGTCAAACACGGTGGAAAACCGTGAGGTCTCATAGAGCATAAAGAACGCTACGAAGGCGGTGAGGATTATCATAAAGAAATGGACCAAGCGCAGAGAGATACCTTTTTCCTTTACCTTTGTGTATATGATCAAGATCAATTCTCCTATTCAGAATCATTATTCAACAGAATTATAACACCTTACTCTCATAATGTCAACACCAACATATTTCTCCTGCCGAACCGATGCTATTGTAATGCGTACAATATGAGCTTACTTCAGATCAAAAAGTATCTTATGTATATCTCCATCAATGCAAATACTCTGCCCTGCTATCCCATCAGGTGCATATGCCTCACCAAAATTCAGGCAGGCATAAACTGCATCGGGGTTCTGTGCTGTCATTCTCCAGAAAGGATACTTGATGATAACAGGCGTATTCATACCCACGCCAAGCTCTAAGAACAGAATATGCTGACCTTCGTTGGAACGCAGAAAATCATCATAACGCTCGGCTGCCTTGTGCCAGCCCTCGTCCTCGACGAACTTATCATCGCTCCTCAGATTCATTGCCATCGGCTTGCCGCAAACGGGACAATGCGGTACAAGCTCGGGGGGAACCTTCATATTCTTTTGCTGTTCAAACATCGCCCTGACGGTATCTTCGTTGTCATAGGTCTTTTGGTGGCAAGGCTCACTGCACTGCCACAAGCCGTAATCGCCCTGCGTATAAAAGAGCCTTGATTTGTCAAAGCCTGCCTTCTGAAATTGGTGGTCAACATTGGTGGTGATAACGAAATAGTCCTTGCCCTTCATAAGCTCAAACAGCGTCTTGTATGTGCCGTTGTCCACGTCCATATAGCGATTGATGTAGATGTAACGTGACCAGTACGCCCACATTTCCTCCTTCGTTTCAAAAGGAAAGAAGCCGCCTGAGTACATATCTCGAAAGCCGTACTTCTCCACGAAATCTCCAAAGTATTTCTGCAAACGCTCGCCCGAATAGGTAAAGCCTGCGGCGGTGGAAAGTCCTGCGCCTGCACCGATCACGATAGCGTCCGCAGTTTCAATCTCATTTTTCAGACGTTCAATTTCCGCTGAGTAATCTCTTGTAGATCTCATGATCGTCCTCCTTGAATACGTTGAAGATAACCTGTATATCGTGTGTTTTGCGAAATTCCCTGACGGTGCGCACAGCTATCTCTGCCGCCTTATCCTGCGGAAATCCGAACACACCCGTCGAGATACAGCAGAATGCGATGCTGTCGATCCCGTTCTGCACGGCAATATCAAGACAGCTTTTGTAGGAGCTTTCAAGTAGTCTGCAATGCTCGTCCGTGAGCCGTCCCTGCACGATCGGTCCGACAGTGTGTATCACATAGTCACATGGCAGATTATAGGCAGGCGTTATCTTCGCTCTGCCAGTGGGTTCTTCATGCCCCTGCGCTTCCATGATCTGACCGCACTTGTACCGCAGACGAACGCCTGCAAAGGTGTGGATACAGTTGTCGATACAAGAGTGGCACGGCTGCCAGCATCCCGTCATTCCAGAATTGGCTGCATTGACGATCGCACCGCATCTGAGCGTGGTAATATCGCCCTGCCAGAGGTAAATGCCGTCCTCTATTGGCGTTAAGTCTGCAATATTGGTGATGCCCTTGCTATCGGTCAGAGCGGTGAGGTATTCGTCCTCTGCCTGCAAAAAGTCATCACTTGCTTTCACCGCAGGACGGATATTCACAAGGCTTCTGTAAAGCCTGAACTTGTCCTGTTCGTTTTCGGGCATCGTTATATTGCCGAGGTCGTTACGCTCGGAAAGAAGATAGTCTATCAGAAGATCAACTTTGCTCATGGTATCACCGTCCTTTTCCGTTATCAGTATAGCACATTTTGACAAAAGGAACAAGTACGCACTTTTTTGTGCCTCAGTTACAAAAAAGTAACTATCCCGCAATTATGCAGTTTCGTGTCCTGCGACTACTGATATTTGATGCGATTCAAACTTGGGAAACGGATCACAAGAACGATACTATACTATAACAACGATCCCCCTCATCAAAGGAATCATTATTCCAATGATGAGGGGATCACCTAAGAAACCGTTCTACCGATCGTATCTGACACAATGAATGCTGTTCCTACTATCATAACAGCCAGAGCGATCAGATACGCTATGGTAAGGCTTTCATGGAGGAGTATAAACGATAGAAACGCTCCTATGAACGGCGCAACGGCATAGTATGCACTTGTTTTTGCAGCGCCGAGCGTCTTTTGTGCCCTTATGTAGGTGAAGATGCTGAGTCCGTATGCGACAAAGCCCAGTGCCACTGCCGGCAGGATATATCTCATATCCGGCAGCTTTTCACCGATGATGACGGCAACGATCAGAGAGCCTGCTGCAGAACCAAAGCCTTTTATCGTTACTATCTGATAGGTGCTCTTTTCAGAAATGCTCCTTGTGCAGTTGTTTTCAAGACCCCAGCATACAGTCGCTCCGAGAACGAGCAGAGAACCGACCGAGAACGTAAAACTGCCCTCACCGCCGAAAGAAAGAATGATGCTTGATAAAGTAATGAAACCTATCGCTATCCATAGTTTTTTACTGACCTTTTCCTTGAAGATAAACAGAGCGATGAGCTTAGTGTCGCTCCCGTTTTTTTCGTATTGTAGATTGAAAATCGGGGCTGATTGTGGTATAATTGGAAATGAAAGAAGTACAATTTGCTGATATATATCAATTTAGAGGGAAGTAAGGCTATGATTATACTGATAACCGGAGCATCACACACAGGCAAAACGCTCCTTGCACAAAATCTGCTTGAAAAGTATCATTATCCGTATCTGTCGATAGACCACCTGAAAATGGGGCTTATCAGAAGCGGACAGACTGACCTGACACCTTATGATGACGATAAGCTGACAGACTATCTCTGGTCGATTATAAAAGAAATGATAAAGACTGCGATCGAGAATAAGCAAAACCTGATTGTAGAAGGCTGCTATATCCCGTTTAACTGGAAAGACAGCTTTGATGAGGAATATTTATCTCAAATCAAATTCATTTGCCTTGTAATGAGTGAATCGTACATTGATGACCATTATTCTGACATTTTGGGCAATGAAAATGTGATCGAAAATAGATTGCCTGATGAGGACTTCACAATTCAGTTTGTGAAGCAGGAGAATGCGTATTATCTTCAAAACTACTGCCAATACGGGCTTGACTACATTTTAATTGATAAAAGTTTTGAAATCGAAGAATATTGTCAATTGTGAAATGGTTTAGGGGGACACCATGTGTACTTGGTTCTATGCTGGAAAAACTACGCTGTCACCGATCATCACAAAGGCACAGCAGCTACCGCTTGCGGATACGATCAGGAACACTATGTCACGTTCGGGAGAAATGTCGGGCAATATCCGTCCCACTGATATGGCAGCGGTGTTCGCTCCGAACAAGCAAGGAAATATGGCGGTGTTTCCTATGATATGGGGCTTCACGGTCGAACGATCATCAAAACCGCTAATCAACTGCCGTATCGAAACAGCTGACCGGAAGCCCGTATGGAAAGACTCTTGGTTCAGGCGGCGGTGCGTAATTCCGGCATCGTGGTACTACGAATGGGGCATACCGCCCTCTGAGGTCGGCTATCATAACGCAAATGAACAGCGGAACATCAAAAAAGAAAAGTATGCGATACAGCCGGAAGGAGCTGAGATCACATACCTTGCAGGACTGTACCGCTTTGAGGAGCATAGAGGTGTTCAGATACCGATGTTTGCCGTGATAACAAGAGAATCGGTCGAACCCGTAAGCGCTATCCATGACCGAATGCCCCTTATCCTCTGCAAAGACAGCTTGCGTGAATGGGTGCGTCCCGACGGTGATCCAGGCAGGATAGCGAAGAATGCTCTGACGAATATGGTTATGGAGAAAGCGAAGGACTATCCTGAACCTGAGTTTATGCAGACCTGAACTATGTACCGCTTTATTGGAGGAAAATTATGAGTAAAGATAACATTCGACCGATCACTATGGAGCATATTCGGCACTATGGTGACATATATGCAAAAGCCTTTTCGGGTGAGCCGTGGAATGATCCGTGGAAACCGGAAGATGCTGTCATTCACGTTCGTGAGCTGTTAGAGTCCAAGCAATCCTACGGTCTTGAATACGTCATTGACGGCGAGGTTGTCGGCTTTATCCTCGGAACATCGATGCTGTTCCATTACGGCAGGACTTTTGAGATCAATGACCTTGCTGTTGATCCCGACTATCAGCGCAGAGGTATCGCAAAGGAACTGCTTGAAAAGTGCCTGGCAGATATAAAGGCGCAGGGTATGGCGGGTGTTCACCTTATCACCGCCGGAGAGGGCATTCTGCCTGAGTTTTACGAAAAATATGGCTTTAAAAAGGAAGATGAGGTCATACTGATGGGAGCAGAATTATAATATCAGCAATGACTTTATGGAGGAAACACTATGAATCAATCCGGATACCCTGAAAGAGACTGAAAGCTGCATTTTTGAATATCACCGGAGCACTTCTATCGAAAACAGACGCAGAGGAAAGAAGTTCTATTTGCTTGACCTCAATGAATTTGATGATAAATATGCTCAGATATGATACCGCAAAGTTCAAATTTGTAGATGGAACTCGGATTCAGACATATCAGGGTTATAAAGGAGTATTTGATATGGAAAGATCAAAAGCTAAAGAGCTTGCCGAATACATAACACAGCAGCTTGAGGAGTTGGGAGATATCCGTAAAATACCTATGATGGGCGGCTATATATTTTACTATCGGGAACGCATTTTCGGTGGTATATACTCAGGTGGATTTATGGTGAAAAAAACTAAAGCAAGCCGAAAATATATGCCCGACAGCATTGCTCGCCCGCCGTATGATGGGGCAAAGGAAATGCTGCCCGTAACGATAATTGATGATAGAGAATTACTGCAAAAAATGGTATCGGAAATGTTCAGCGAGCTGCCCGAACACAAGCCGAAAACAAGAAAGTCTGACAAAAAATGAAACGTGAAACAAAAATGCGGCACCGGGGAAATTCCCGATACCGCATCAGATATATTCAAAAAATTATGGCTTTTACCTATCCGGCAATTACTCAGCTGCCTGCTCCTGTGCACCGTCGCCCTGCTGAGCATCGCCCTGCTTTGCGTCACCATCAGCTGAAGGTGCTGTGAATGAAGGATCCTTTGTCATTACCATCTGGGTGTTGTCATCAATCTTTAAATTCAGCTTGTCGCCGTTAATAGTCATAACGGATGTTTCGCCGTCGCTGTCTTTTATTGTAACTGTGTTGCCTTCAACAGTGTATGTGCCCTTACTGTTCTTGCCCTCGGAATATCCATTGCAAGTTCCGTCCTCGTTGAATACAGTTGTGGCCTTCATAGACTCAACAGTTGATCCGTTAGCCTGTGCGAGCTCTTCCAACGAAAGCTCAGTGCCGTCAGCCTTCATGCCGCCGGAAACTGTCCATGCACCTACAACTGAAACTGCCTGTGTAGCAGAGCTGTCTGCTGCGGAGCTGTCTGCTGCAGAGCTATCAGCTGCTGAAGAATCAGCCTTGCTGCTGGAGCTTGTCTTAGATGAAGAATCAGCCTTGCTGCTTGAGCTGTCGCCGCAAGCTGCAAATGACATCACCATTGTTACTGCTAAAATTGCTGCAAGAATCTTTTTCATAGTGTTTCTTTCCTTTCATTATCGCTCGGAAAGGCGTATTTGCGTCCCCCCGGCTTTGTTGATCATTTTGATCTTTTGATCGTATGTGAGTATACCATCTATTATAAAGCAATGTCAAGGCTATTGAGACAATTTTGTAAGATTGACTTAAAATTTTGTTAATTTAAAAATGTAATTGTGCATTTACCACGTATAACTTGCACTTTTTTAGTGCACTTTATCCAATACAACTTGTTGAAAAAGCGGCACCGGGAAAGCTCCCGATACCGCCTTAGATATTATCCTTTTGACTTCGCCTTGGCTTTCTTTGCTGCTAAATAGCTCCAGCAGATACCCATTGTAAGCCAGAAATACGGTGACAAATAGTTCGAGCCGCTGTTGAAGAACGCTTGCACGAGATATCTGACGACAGCACCACCGATACTGACATCACTGCTATCGAGTAGATCCTCAGCCTCTTGTTCAGCGTATCTATTGTTTTGTGCATCTCTTGTCCGCCCTCGGACAGCTGCGACGACAGCTTTGAAGTAAACTCTTACCAACCTGTTGCAGCAGCTCTTAGACTTGTGTTGTCTGTTTGGTTATCGCCTGTTCCCAATCCTGCATTGTGGAGTTGATGCAGTTCACCATTTCCTGTGCCCTGTACTCTCTGTGCCCGAGGTTGATGCTTGTTTTGTGAGGGTCGTAAGGCTTGAGCACTTTCAACCCGTGAGCGACGCATATCTCGTCATTGAGATGACGCATTTTCGCAAGCGTGAACTTGTTCATAGTTAGATATAAGTAAGATATATAACTCTTTATCTATTGGGTACTTCATATGTTATGCCACAGTGACACAAGGGGTATGACACTTTTGGTAATTTCAAGCAAAACGTCCCCTGTACACTCCACGGGTGGTCATTAACAAAAAGAGACAGCAAAAAACTCCGCAGATGTCGTATCTACGGAGGTTTTGCACTATCGCAAACGATAGTGAATAAGCTGGTGACGGGGCTCGAACCTGCGGCTCTGCACTTACCGTCCTTGCGGACGATCCTACGAATGCGCTGCAAAAAAATCCGCCCAATGTTCTCGGACGGATTTTTAAGAGCTGGAAACGTGACTTGAACACGCGACCGTGAGCTGTTTTTAAAGCGACAAAATCGAACGCTTGTTCGTTGCTCTTTTTTGTCAGTATACCATACTCTTTGGGCTTTGTCAAGCAGTTTTGGATCTTTATCAGCTGATTTAAGAGCACAAGTTTTTGCCCTTTGGCGTATTTGTGTCACACAGCAGTTTTTTGACTACAGTTTCACCTGCACTTGTAGCATAATTTACTTTGCAAACGTTTGCGTGCAGCATTTACTACAAAGTGGGGATATATTATCTATTGAATTTTATGCAAAATGAGGCTATTATATAGACAGAGAAAAGCAAAAACCACAAAAGGACATCTAAGGAGGAATCACTATGACAAACACAACTAACACTACCAAGAAAACAAACGGAAAAATAAAGAGGACCCTCACCGCAGCACTGGCGGCAATAATGATGATGTCCACAGCGGCAACCTTCGCTGCATCTGCTGACAACACTCAGGCAGTTGTAAACATGAACACAAATACCGCTATTACAACAGCAGAAAACTACGGCTCATATGTTAAGGTGGACAGAGAGCTGCTGACAGTCAAGAACGTTACATCTAAAACTATTTTCAAGGTGCTTGAGGAATGCACAGAGCTGGGCAAGTTCTTTACACCGGCACTCAGCGGAATACTTGATCTGTTCATAGGCGCTAAGCCTGATCCTACCCAGGAAAAGCTTGATAAGATAAACGAAAAGATAGACAAGCTGTTTGACCGCATCGACAAGATGCAGAACGAGCTGATCTCCACAATGGAAACAGACATAGGCGTTCAGAGCTTCCACGAGGCTTACACAGCTTTTAAGGCACAGACCAAGGCAATGAGAAGAAAGATCAGCGAGATCTCAACAGACACTTCCCTCACACAGCTTGACAAGATCGCAAAGATCGGCTCCCTCGCAGGCGCATACAGCGAGTGGGACATAAAGTTTGAAAACATACTTGGTCAGCTCAACGAGCTGTTCATGAATCCTTCAGCTACTGCAAACACCAACATTTTTGAGCTTACCTACAGACATTTCTGTGCACAGTCAATGTTCAGCGGCGAGGCTATTGACAAGGCAAAGCCTCTTTGCGACGCACTTATGCAGACATACATCGCAGGCTGCACCACACTTACAGAGTGCCTCAGCGCACAGCTCTACATCAGCCAGCTTCCAAAGGAATATCAGGACAAGGTCGACCCTGCTTTCAAGTCTCACATCTGCCTCAACAGAAACGACATCATTGGCGAGATAAAGAGCATAAGCGAACATATCGCAAGCCAGAACGGAAATATAGTTTATTTTAACGGCAAGGCAGTAAAGTACTTTAACGGTACCGGCGGAAGAATACTCCCTGCTGACTCCAAGGTAGAACACAACGTTGACAAACTCAACCCCAATAAGGATTACTACTGTGTTAAAATAAGCTACAATTCCTTCGTAAAGGTAACTCCCGTATACTACACCGATGAAGAGCTCGCAGCCCTGCAAACATCCTCAGCGCTGTTCAAGAATCTGTACGATTTCACATTCAACAGATCCAGAATGATCTTTGTAAACAAGAATCCACAAGGAACAGGCCGTGAGGTCAATGATAAGGTCGGCTATGAGATCCATGGCAACGCTTCCTACTACGACGGCAAGTATCACGACAATATGTCCAAAACCATTCAGGACTGGTACAATGGCAGGATATGCAAAAAGAGCATAGAGTTTGATGACTTCAAAGCAATAGCTAAATACTGCTCCGGTAAGGGCATATCTATCCGAACACTTCTGAACAACGTTGGCATCGACACAACAGCAGTTCCTCAGAACGCAAACCTCGTTACAAGCAAAGCTATCGACGGAAGCAACGGCGATGCAGACAGAATCTTCAGAGAGGTCTATTATGAAAAGACTTTCTATATGGGCATCAACATCGACCAGGTCGGAGCAACCGAGCAGAAGTATCAGCTCCTTGACTGCGGCTGGAACCTGTGGAAAGGCGGAGAAGAATGGAACTACGCACCGGGCGGAGCATTCTGCTGGATCTGATAAGATAGCAATAAATCATACTGTGTTTGATAATTCAAAACAGCACTCGTACACAAAGTACGGGTGCTGCTTTTGTTTTAAACTATAGCGTATTCTCCGTATTACATTTTATCAGCAGAAAAGAGAAATTACCACCGAAGGAACAAAGTCCCGTTTATTATCATTGACCGAATTAGTTTTCAAGAAGCTGCTTTGCTCTCTTGTGTATCTGATCTTCGATAAGCTTTAGCCGTTTGCTGTCAAGATTATAGCGTGGATGCTTTTGAAACCTGAAATCAAGCAGTTTTCTCAAGCCCTCTTTGTGCTTGCCCGTAAGCACCGCTTTTGCTGTGCCGATAAAGTCATCATACACGCTGGGAACAAGCGTACTTGCATAATCATCAAGTGCTTTTTCACTCACAAAGCTGTCAAGTCCTGCAAGATTGAACAGTGAGTTTCCGTGATCGAACAGCGGCGCAGGTTCAACTATCTTATTTGTCTTGTTATCCACCATGAACCCAAAGTTTCCAAAATGTCGGTCGGTATTGCAGATTACAGCGTCAAGAACGAGCATATCATCAAGAGCCTTAGTGTATTTCTTACCAAGCGACTCATAGTACGCTCTTACTGCTTTCATACCGCCCTTTCGGACAAGTCTTCCTACCGGGATAAATGACCTCTGCTTGCTTGTGAACAGTTCACAGGTAGAGCACAGCTCACCTTTCCACTTTGCAATGCTGTAATCGACAGTATCTATGCCAAGTACCTTTGCTATCTGGCAAGCATAGTATTCCGAATACGGTTCAAAGCCTGTATTTGATGCACCCTTTGTACCGCCCTTGAAAAGCTGTATCTTCCCCTCAACTCTTCTCCAGCATTTCGGGAGCATTCCATTGGTGGTAAACTCAGGACAAGAAGCAAGTGATGATCTTACCGAGCTTCCGAAGCCTGTGAAAGCAATGAGCCCGAGTATCCGGCTGAACCTGTTGTCATACAGGTTGTATTTATCAAAGCTGCCTCCAAAGCCTTCTTCAACTACCCAGTAACAATCATTCAAGGACATACCCTTTGAAACTCTGATTATGTTCATCGGTCTGTTGATGCTCATTCCGCATTTTGCAAGAAAGCTGCTGACATATGCTCTGTTCTTTGGTATTGTCCTGTTCCTGAGCCAGCGTGATACGCCTTCTCCGTCAACTTCCAGGTCAAGAGGCATCAGCTGTCTCTTTTTTTCATTTACCCACAGTATTTCTATCTCCGGCTCGTTTGTATCCTCGGTAGCCGTAAACCTTATAAGCGGCGTATCAAAATGCCTGAGTTCGTAGGTCATACCAATGCCTCCTTTCGTGATCTTGACTTTAGTATACCACAAGATTCATGATTTAGCAAGTGGCATCATACTGAATTCTTTTTTGTCGGCTACCTGAATCCTCATGTCATTATATCAGTCTGCGGTTTGAGCCTGCCGATGAAACGGTAGTATATTTCTATCTGCTGGTATGTCCTGCCGCTTTGGTCCTTTTCCTTATGGTGAACGACTATCCTGTCGATAAGCTCATTGAGTATGTTCGCATCAAGCTCGTTAATATAGGTGTATTTCTTTACGATGTTGATGAACCTGTCCGATGCGTCGGTTTGCTTTTTCGCCTCGTCAAATTCCTGTTTGAGCTGAAGTATGCCCTGACTTAACTCCTTTTGCTCCTGCTCGTACTTTTCAGACATCTGCTCATATCTCGATTCGGGTATCTTTCCCAGTGCGGAATCCTCGTACAGCTTTGAAAGTATCTTGTCTATCTCTTTTTGTCTTGTCTGCTTTCGCTCGGCTTCGTTTACAATGCTTTCAAGCTGTCTGCGTGAACTGCTTTTGCATCTGCTTTGCAGGAACTTTCTGAACCCGATTATGTCCTTTGCACAGCAGCCTATCATTTTCTGCAAGTCGCAGAACACAAGCTGATACAGCACATCATAAGTGATGTAATGCGAGGCACAGTATTCCTTGCCGTGGGTTTTGTACATCCAGCAGGAGTATGCGCCGTGATACGTTCCGTCACTCTTTTTCTTCTGCGAGTATGTCAGTGCGTGACCGCAGTCCGAACAGTACACAAGCCCTGCGAATATCTGCACCTTTCCGCTTTGTGTCGGGCGGTGCTTGGCGGCAAGTATCTTATGCACCGTGTCCCACAGCTCCTGGGAGATTATCGGCTCGTGGCAGTTCTCGACAACTATCCATTCATCTCTGGGGCACTTGACCTTTTCCTTACTTTTCATCGACTTGTTTTTCTGCTTGCCGTAGACCAGCTTTCCGAGATAGACCTCGTTATCGAGTATCACTCTGATAGATGTTACGTGCCAGTCGAAGTCCTTGCGCCAGTAGTCCGACTTGTAGTAATCGGGGTTGTGCTGATTGAAGTAGGCTATCGGTGTGAGCAGTTTTTCCTCTCTGAAGATCTTGGTCATGCGGTTGTAGCCCACGCCCTGTGCGGCAAGTCTGAAGATCCGTCTGACCGTTTCAGCGGCAGGCTCGTCAATAACAAGGTGGTGACGGTCTTTGGGGTCGAGCTTGTAGCCAAACGGCGGACGGGAGCCGATGTACTGTCCTTCCTTTGCTTTGGCTCGCTTTGCCGACTTGGTCTTTTTCGAGGCTTCCCTTGCGTAGTATTCGTTTATGACATTTCTCATCGGAAACATCATATCATAGTCACTTTTCATCGAATCATAGCCGTCATCGACAGCTATGAACCTTACGCCTTTGTCCTTGAACTCCTCCACATACATTCCCACCTCGATGTAAGAGCGCCCGAACCTCGACTGGTCTTTAACAATGACTGTGTCTATACGGCCGTTTTCGATGTCCTCACGCATTCGCTCAAACGCAGGTCGTTCAAAGTTGGTTCCGCTGTAACCGTCATCATCGTATACCTCGTAGTCGGTTATCCCGTGGCCCTTACAGTACTGCTTGAGCAGTATCTTCTGCGACTCGATGCTGATGCTCTCACCGCTGCGTCCATCATCTACAGACAGTCGGCAGTACAGTGCAGCTTTTTTAGGCTGATCGATCGTCTTTTCCATAAATGCTCTCCTTTCTGCGCCTGTGTGGCTGACCTTTTCTTTCAAACGGACAGTATACCACAGCCGCCTGCACATATCCAGACCACACAGTACATTTTGGAGGAGTGCATAAAAACATCGGCAAGCATTGCAGCAAACTACATATCCATTTTGATATCGAGTTCTTCCTCCTCATCGGGCAGCTTCATTTCGTATGGGTCGGTCATTTTCCTATACTTCATCAGCTCATTTTCTCTCTGCTCAAGGAACGGGTCGGGCTTTGGTCTGCATCTTTCGGGCATAGCCTCGATAGTCTCACGAAGTATCCTTTTCTCCTCTTTCTGCTGCCAGCTGACCTGCTCCCCCACTTCCTCGCCTGACTCAGCACTTCGCACCATAAGATTCTGAAGCCTTTCCTGCGGTGACATATCATCGTTGCTTGCCGACCACACACGGTAGGTCACGCCGTCGTTCATAGGGTAGTCGGAGTAACCGAGCACAGCCGAGTCACCCTTTTGGCACTCGGGTATTTCAAGCCCCTGCTCGTCCTTTGGAAGTATCTTCTGACTGATGTTTTCGTTCCCTTGTTCTTTCATTTGCATCTTTCCTTTCGTCTTTATTCAAAGGGTGTCATGATTCGTGATACCCTTTTCACCTGCCCTGTTCTGAGGCGGGTGGTGTACCTTGTTTCAGGGTATACCACGGTGGACGATTTGTTCACCGTTAAGGTGTTTCCGTTTTGGAAACACCTTTGAGTTTTCACAAGGGGTGGGCGTTTTGTCCACCCCTTTGTTTTTATAAGGACTGAACGATTCGTTCACCCCTTTGCCGAGGTGGTGATTTGCCACCCCATAGTTACCCGCACAGTTTCGTGCCGGTTATGATGGGGTACCGTATGCGTACTCCACGATGACGGGATGTTTTGTCCCGTCACAGAGACGCTGTCCTGTATTGGGACTGCGTCGATACCAAAAGTCCATTTTGGGCACTCGGTCCTGTTTTGGGACTGAATTCTATGGGGTAACGATTCGTTACTCCACGGCTCAGTACCGTTTCGGTATCCGGAATTACATCATCTGCATCTCGTCCGTCTGCTCCTCGTCCTGTTCCTCCCTTTGCTCTTGCTCATCAAAACGCTCTTGCTGCTCTGCCTTTTCCTGGTTATCCTCTTTCAGCAAAGCTATTACAATGCCTATGATGAACCCAAGGTTCTGACCTGCAAGCTGAGCCTCTATGCGTTTGCGTATCTCCTCGGGATCATCGCTCTCGCTCATTTCAGCAAGTGAGATAACAGCACCCAGACCAGTGCCGACAGCACCACCGATATTGACAGCACTGCTATTGAGAAGATCCTCAGCCTCTTGTTCAGAGTATCTATTGTTTTGAGCATCTCTTGTCTGCTCTCGGACAGCTGCGATGACAGCCTCGAAGTAAACTCTTCTCGACTCCTCCCAACCTGTTGGAGCAGCTCTTTCACCTCCGAAGTCTGCCTTGATATCGTCTGCTCCGAATCCAGCATAGTCGAACTTATGCAGTTCACCATTCCCTGCGCCGTTGGCATTCGCTTCATTACCTGGTACAGCTTTTCCTGAAATTCTGTCTGCTGCCCAAGCTGTGAAAGCATCAGCTCCCAGTGATCCTTGGGTATCGCATAGACTGTCGGCTGGTACGGTATCTCTTGAATTTCCTCCGCCGCCCTCTTTTGCGAGCCGAGCAATCTGTTCAAGGTATTGTTCTCTGATTCTGAACTCACGCTGCATTGCCTCCTTTAAAAATCTTGTATCGTGCAGTTTGTTGTCCCTGACCTTTCGCCCGTTGGGACAGGTGTAGGTCATAGTTTTTTGCTGCTCCTCCCACCTGACATCGTAGCCTTTCTCACGCAGGCGGTGGATAAACTCTTTCCTGCTGCCGCAGGTCTTCATCAGATTTGTTATCTCATACAGCAAGTCAAACTTCCAGCTGCTGCCCCTTTGCTGTGCTCGGTATTCTCTCTGTCCGAGGTTGATGCTCGGCTTTCTTGGATCGTAAGGCTCGAGCACTTTAAGTCCGTGAGCAGCGCATATCTCGTCATTGAGCTGACGCATCTTCGCAAGTGTGAACTTGTTCATGTGAAGCTTTTGACCATCTGCAAAACTCGTTGCATTGATAACAAAATGATTGTGGTACTGTCCGTTGTCAAGGTGAGTCGCCACCAGCACCTCGTGCTTTGGAAAGAACTCCTTGACGAACTGCATACCGATGTCGTGCGCCTGCTCGGGTGAGATGTTATCCTTCGGACTGAACGACTGGACGTACTGATAAAACCTTACGTTGTTCTTCCCCTTGCCGAGTCTCATCTCCTGCTCGGCGGCATAGAGCGCCTGGGTTGCAAGAAAAGATTTCTGTGCAAGCTCGGGCACACAATTATGTCCGCTGACCAGCTTGACCTGCTCGTTGAGCTGCGTCTTGTCAGGTCTGATGCAGTAGCTTATGAGCCTGCCCTGCGCCGAGGGAGTCTGTTTGCTCTCGGGGATATTCTGAATGATAGCTATGACTTTTCACTCTCCTTTGCGATTGTTTCCAGCAGCTTTTCGTATGTCGCAAGCAGTTTTGACAGGTCGATGACCTTTATCTCACCGAGGTGAGCCAGCCTTGTGAGCTGGTTAAGATTGTTGCCCTGGTAGTGAAGCTCTTTATTTATCTCTTTGAGCGCATCGTTTGAAACTATTTTCCCTTCCGAACACATTTTCACAACGAATCGGTTGATGGACGGGCAGCCTGCCTGGATGACTCTCTCAAAAATCATTTTCTTTTCCTCGGGAGTCATACGAAGATTCATTCGCTCGGTCTGTTTTCTCGCCATGAGTTTTCTCCTTTCGCTGATAGAATAAGGGGTGCGGGTTCGCCCGCATTTGTGCAAAGGCTGCGCCCGCAAAGTGCGGGTGGGTGCCACAGCGCTATGCTTGCCACGCCGACCGAGGTCGGCAAAAGAGACAAGGCTCTGCACATAAGGGTACACTTTGTGAGCAAAGATATTGGCAGAAAGGGAAAAAGCATCTGCTACTAAACTGCTGCGAACAGTTTTTCATTTTAACTTTCAGGTACGATAAAACTGCACCGATTTTTATCGTCACTATCGTCACTGCCATGCCATTTTTTTCGATGACGGTTGTGACAGTTATGACAGTTGTGACACTTGAACTGCACACATATATATCCCCATATTCAAGTGTCATCGTGTCACAGGTGTCATTTCAAAAAACAAAAAGAGCCGGGATCATACGCACAGAGCAATGCTCTGATATTGTAATGATCCCGACCCATTGTTCCCGAATTCACCGCCGGGTGGATGGTTAGACTACAACTGTTTTGTTGTGGTGTATTTGAGCATGTGCAAAAATTGCACAAGTTGAACTATACTACAATCCGAATTCTTTTCGTAAATCTGCAAACACTTCTTCGGCAGGTCTTCCACCTTTGTCAAAGTTTCCGTCCTTATAGCTTTCTTCCAACTCAGCGTTGATCTCATCGAAACTGTGTATGATCAGATCAGAAGGAGCAGTTGGCAGACCTTTTATTGAATCTGATTCTGATGATTTCATTAATAATATGTTCGGTATCCTTGCCCTCAATCATTGTCATAACAGTTCTCCTATTGTTCAAAATCACGCACTGTGCAGCAGCTTGATGTACAGCCCGAACAACTTGTGGCATCTCGGACACTCTATCATAAAGTCCGCAGGTTCACTTTCTGTCTTTGTCAGCACGCTTTGGTTTTTCAGTTTTGCATCTGCCACGTCTGCACACCGTCCGCCGCAATGGGGGCACTTCAGCTTGGGCATCTTTCGTCTGTTGTCACTGGTCTGCAATTTCTTCTCCTGTTCTTACAGCAGATCCTTGATAACTTTCACCGCCACTCCCTGTATCACTATCTGCTGTGGGCATATATCTTTGTACCGCTTGTTCTCGGCGTGGAGAACAGGTCTTTCCTTTTTCGCATCGAACACAAGTCTTTTGAGTGTGCTCTGATTGTTCTCGTCAAGGGCAGCGACTATCTGACCGAGCTCTGCTTTCTTTGTCATCTTGACAAGCACAAGGTCACCGTCGTCAATACCTGCATCTATCATAGAATCACCGCTGGCTTTGAGGATATAGTGCTTGCCCGAGCGCACCCACGACTTTGGTATCGACAGATACTTTCCTCTCGTCTGCTCCTCGCTTGTCGGCACTCCACACGGGATAGAACCGACCACCGGAACACGGACTGTATCGTCTGTGGTGAGCTGCGCTATCCTCTGTGTGATGATAGTTTTGCCGTCATATTTCAGAACACCCTGGTCGTCAAGCTCCTGCAGATACCGAAGTGCAGTCTGTCTTGAAAAGCCGAGCTCTGCCTCGATATCACGCAAAGACGGCGTGTACTTATGTTTCATATAGTGCTTGTCGATGTACTCGATCATATCCTTTATTGCCTGCTGCTTATTCATATCAATTCCTCCGTGTCAAACATATATGACCACTGTCACAAGTATAATATATCACAGTCAAGTCAATGTGTCAATAGTCACAATGACCTTTGTCACAAATTTCAGCACTTTAACAACAAAACCGAACATTGAAAAGTGACACCGTGTTCATTATCTGTCACATTATCGGATTCTAAACGCTGTGAGACATTCGTCATTTTGACGGGAACTTGTTTGATTTATGACAGAAAGAAATAGCACCTGCTCGGATGGGCAAGTGCGTAGTGAGTATTATGTTTCAGTGTTCATACAGACCAATGCCTTTGCATCACTGCATTACGTATCATTTCAACCTCTGCCTGAGCATTCAGCATATGCACCCTGCAAAGCGGAAATGACATCTTGCCGTTCTCATCGTTAACAGCAGCGCTCAAACCAACATATGTGGGAACCGCACGGTAATGACCTACTATCGTTACTATATCTACAATGCTGTCGATCCTGAGAATGGCTCCGTTTTTGATAAACAGATAATATCTGCCAAGCCTGAACTGATCATTCGCAAATGGCTGTGCATAGGCAAAGTCGATGTACATGCTGCGCCCGCCGTCTGCGGCAAGGTAGGAGTTGAACCTTTTTGATGCTCCTTTTCGATATCTGATAACGAGCCAGCAAAGAAAAGCAAACACAGCACTTACTGAGGCGCCTATTATCACACCAGTCAAGAGACTCTCCCCTAGGGCTGTAATGACAAGAGTTAGTACCAAACCCTCAAGTACAGTCACCACAACGGGGGCTGCTCCCAGCTTGGGCACACGCATTACTTTGCAGTAGCTATATAAAGCGTTACTTAACTGATTAAGCTGTTGCTCGTTCATCATCCCAGCAAAATTGGGATCTTGGTTAAATTGTGACATTGGCGTTTAAACCTCCTGTAGTAGCGAATTGGGCTTGGTGCGCGTGGAGAATTTGAATTTTCCTTTTCAGAAAATCGGTTACGTCTTTGTTATGCCAGTTTCTCGTCTGTTTCCAACAGTTCATCCATATTATATCACACTTTTTCAATTCTGCCTCGGATTTTTGCTCATTTTCTTTATTTTTTCATTAAATGCTTGAGTAGCCAAACGCAACCTCTTCTACTGACATGCGAAATCTTTCGCAACTGCCACCTAATATAACAGGTGGATAATTTTGTCTGGTGGATTCGCTGCAAACTTATTGACATTCATCATCATATCTAAGTGTTTGTTCAATTTGATATCAGAAAGAAAAAGCACCTGCTCGGGTGAACAGGTGCGAGGTTTCACATTGAAATATACTCTGGCGGAATATAGTCGGCAAGCACAACTTTGTCGTTGCCTTTATAAAACTTAACCCCGTCGCTGTGTGCTTTGGCTGCGTCTATCTTCAGAATGACAGGATCGCTGTCCCTGCGCTTGCCGACCTGCACAGCCGTATCGGTATCGACAGAAAGATGAACATACTGCCGCTTCATCGGTTTCAAACCATCTTTCAGAATGATCTGCGCCGCCTTGTGCGTAGTGCCGTGATAAAGTATCGCAGGCGGAACGATCGGCTCTTTCGAGATGTGCATTGGTATCGTGTGCCCGTACAGTGCACGCACCTTATCACCCTTTATCTCGAATCGAGTCTTGTCCGAATTTGCGATTATGTATTCGATGTCACTCACGGTTATCACTCTGCCGTGCTTGCCATTTTCATTTATTGCCTCAAGCAGCTGCGATGTGGGAACAAAGCCCTCGCTGTCAAGCTCCAGCTCATACTCCCACGGAGCGTGACGGAGAGCGTATGATATTTCTTTGCTTAGTCTGACGTAATTCATAGGGACTCCTAATTGTTTTTTCATTCAATAGTGTTGTCAATCAAGATACTCTTCTCAATTAGCAAATCTATTATTACCTTCTCCAGCTAGTTCTGTTTGTGCTATTCAAGCAAAGCACGAATCTTCTTTGCAAGCAATTCTTTTCTCTTTTCATAAAAATCTCCAAATGAGCAAAACTCCATAGATATTCCTTCCGGAATAATAGCTTGTTTTATGAAGTCTTCTTTCTGGCTTTCGTTTTTATCATTATAGTAATCAATAAGTGGCATATCATTCTTACTTCCATTACTACTACCTTCAAGCAGCTGAAGATTTGGCAGACGATTTCTATTGCCTCTCCATTTTCTCCAATCCTCCATAGAAATAGAAATTGGTTTGTTTCCATCAAATCTATCATATGGATGAAGGTGATCTTGCTCGTACTTATAATTCCTATTAACCCAATCAAGGCTCAAATAATACAAAGCCTCCCCTGCAACTCTGCTTCCTTTTTCAGAGTTCAGAATATCTTCAATCTTTCCATCAGTAACTTTGAGTTCAGAAATTTGATCCAGCATATCTATTGTGATTTCATAGTCGTAGCTATTAATATTGCTTTTCATCTGCTGAAGCTTACTTGTCGTACCTGAACGGAAATAAGCAAATAGAATAGCCCTCATCAAATATGCTCTAATATCATCCAAGTTCTTTTCATAATCCTGATTATAGTATATCGAGTACAGAATTGGCAAAAGAACATTCCAACTACTTGAAAATCTACTTACCTCTATTTTAAGATGCTTTAATACTGTTTCCAAACATTTCATTGCTTTTTTAAAACAATTCCAATTGTTCTTAAGCTCTTCTGCAATTTGTTTATTAATATTTGATTTTACAACATCGCCATAAAGCATAAGTGCTGAACGAATTATAAAATCCGAACCAAATCCATTATATGAATCCACAAGCAGTTTACCAAATTCGGTCTTAGCGCTTGGCCAGTATACTTCAAGTACAGACATAGTTATCTCTGATTTTCTCAATGCCTTTCCACCGCTGTTGAATCTAACAAACATTTCGAGTGCATCATCCTGGTTCATATTACGAATCTCAGTATATCTAATTAGTTTTTCCTTGTAAATCTTATTATATAATTTCAGCAGAATATTCCGAGCATATTCCTTGCTGTCAGCTGGAACATTGATGATGGCAGTCTCTATTGCTTTCTCACGGGTTTCTTCGGACTGGTACTTTTCATCCAGTATATTTCTTATCTCAAATTGCGTCGGACTCAGTTTTCCTATCTTTTCACTAAATCTGATGTCATATTTTTTACTATTATATTCTTCTTCATCGACATCTATCTTATTCTTATTCAATTCAATCAATAGTTTCGAGACAAGACCGCCAACAGTCTTTTTCCTCGCGTATTTTTGCCTGATATATGTATCTCCATATAACGAAAGATATAGTGATGTCAGCCTTTGCTGACCGTCAAGTATAGCTGTGTCAGTATATTTAGTATCTATACTGGAAAGCTCATAATTAACGCTATCAGCCTGCTTTCTATTATCAAAAGTAACACTAGAAAGGAAATTACAGAAATAAGTATCCCATGTTACATTATTATCGTCGATATGCCAAAAAAGAAATGTAGATATTGGATAATCTAAAAGAATGGAATCCCAGAGTTTTTCAATCTGTTCCATGCTCCAAACATATTGTCTTTGAAAAGCCGGCATAACATATTTCCCACACTTTACATTTTGTAACGCTTCAAATATAGTTATGTTTTCATCGTTCAAATTACTCATAGAATCCCCTCATTTCTTTAACATCTTTTTAGAGAATAGAATCAGTTCGTTTTATTAGTTCAGCGTCAATATTAATGATTATTTCAAGCAGTTACTTCATTATCTGCCCACAGTTCGCACTGCAGCATAACTGTTGTTACAGCATCGTCCATGCCCTCCGGCGGGTAGCGGTGATCCTTCAGTAACTTGCGTATCATCATACGCATTTTTGCTCTTGCACTGTCTCGCTTCTGCCAGTCGATAGTACGGTTTTTACGCAGCTTGTCAGCAAGTTCTTTGGTTATAGCTATAAGTTCTTCATTCTCATAAAAGTCCTTGATAGCCTGCGGTTTTGTCAGAGCATCGTAGAATGCAAGCTCATCTGCGGACAGACCGAGTTCTTCGCCTGCTTCTTTAGCTTCTCTGATCTGCTTTGCAAGATTAAGCATCTCCTGAATAACTTCTTCATTGGTCAGCATGCCATTGAGATAGCGATTCATGGCGTTCTGCATTATCTCGCTGAACTTCTCGGACTTAACAAGATTTGTGCGTTTATATATATGCACCTGTTCTGCAATCAACCGTTTCAACAGTTCCACAGCGAGGTTCTTTTCCTTCATTTTGGAGATCTCCTCCAGAAATTTAGGATCAAACAATGAAAAATCGTGTGCTTTATCAGAAAACAAATTGATAACACCATCGCTCTTTATGCTCTGCTTCAAAAGCTCATTGATCTTTGCATTAATTTCAGGCAGCGACAGCTTCTTACCGTTGCCTTGGTTAAGAATACGCATAAGCAAAACACGGACTGCTTCAAAGAAAGCGGCTTCTTCACGCTCATCTTCCTCAGTGATAGAGGAACAAAGTGAAAGTGCCTGTTTCAGTAGCAGTGCTTCTTTGGTGTAGCTTTCTCTGTCATCTGTTCTTTGCCTGTCCATAAGGAAGTTGACTGCACCGGTAATTATTCTTCCTGCTGTTAATTCATTACCGCCAAAGAATTTTGAATAATCATATCCGTGCAAAAGATCACGGCATACTGTCAGTTTCTCCTGGAATTTTGGATAAGCGACTTTTGCGATATCTGTGTTGCCGTAATTCTTCTTATCACGGACAGTATAATCATTCATTGCCTGCTTCAATGCACCTGCTATACCGACATAATCAACGACCAGTCCGCCCTCTTTGTCACGGAACACTCTGTTTACACGGGCGATAGCCTGCATCAGATTATATCCCATCATGGGCTTGTACACATACATTGTTGCAAGGGACGGCACATCAAATCCCGTAAGCCACATATCGACCACGATTGCAATTTTCAGCGGACTGTCATTGTCCTTGAATTTCTTTGCGAGTTTCTCCTTGTGGCGTTTGTTGCCTATGATTCCATGCCATTCTTCTGGATCTTTATTTGAAGCCGTCATTACCACAGCTACCTTTTCAGTCCATCCAGGACGCACTTCAAGAATACGCTTGTAAATTTTCATAGCAATGGCTCTTGAATACGCAACTATCATCGCTTTACCTGTAAGGAGATTCTCACGGTAATTCTCATAATGGTCAAGAATATCATCTACGAGAGATTTGATAGTATCTTCGTGACCGAGGATAGCTTCCATTTGTCCAAGCTCACGCTTGCTTTTCTCTATTACATCAGCATCGGCATTTTGCGCCATAATATCATATTCAGTATCAATAAGTCTGAGTGTTGTATCATCTAGTTTCAGCTTCATGACACGGCTTTCATAATAAACAGGACGAGTAGCACCGTCCTCTACAGCCTGTGTCATATCATAGATATCAATATAGTCACCGAACACCTCACGGGTATTTCTATCTTCCATAGCGATAGGCGTTCCCGTAAATCCGATATATGTAGCATTCGGCAGAGTGTCACGGATAACACGAGCCGTGCCGATGACCTTACGGGCAACAAGTTCGCCGTCCTCATTCTTAGTCATCTTGATCTTTTCGGTAAGACCATACTGACCTCTATGAGCTTCATCTGCCATAACAACAATGTTTCGCCGCTCCGAAAGAGCCTCGCCCGACTCTTCAAACTTCTGCATCGTTGTGAAGATGATACCATTTGCTTTTCTTCCGTCGAGAAGCGTTTTCAGATGTTCACGACTCTCTGCATGGACAGGCTCTTGCCTAAGGAAATCCTTACACTTTGCGAATTGCGAATACAACTGATCATCAAGATCATTTCTATCAGTTATAACAACGATAGTTGGGCTTTCAAGTTCAAACTGCAGCAAGTGGGCATAGAACACCATTGACAGCGACTTACCACTGCCCTGGGTGTGCCAGAACACACCGCCCTTACCATCGGTTACAGTTGCTTTCTTGGTTGACTCTATAGCCTTGCGGACAGCAAAATACTGATGATAGCCTGCAAGTATCTTATAGCTTGTCAAGCCTTCATTTGAAAACAGAATAAAGTTTTTCAGTATGTCAAGCAGACGGTCTTTCGTAAAGATACCCTCAAAGAAAGTATCAAACTGCGCATACTGCGTGTTCTCATAACTGCCGTCCTTGGTTTTCCATTCCATATAGCGATCTTCGCCTGAAGTTATCGTGCCAGCACGGCTTTCAGACAAATCGCTCATAACACATATAGCATTGTAAATAAACATGGACGGAATAGCGTGCATATAGTTTCTGATCTGAGTATATGCTTCCGAAGCGTCAGTCTCCTCACGGGACGGAGATTTCAGCTCCATAAGTACTACAGGCAGACCATTGATGAACAGCAAAACATCAGGGCGCTTCTCGTCGTTCTCAACGAAAGTCCACTGATTCGCCACAATAAAAGAATTGTTGTCCGTGTTTGCATAGTCCACAAGATAGCAAAGCGCAGAACGCTCCTCGCCTTTCTCGGTATATCTAACCTCAATGCCATTCTGGAGATAATCCATGAATACAGCGTTCTTCTGCACAAGCTCGCCGTTTTCAAAGCTCTGGAGCTTAAATAGTGCATCGCTAATCGCATCATCGGGGAGCGCGGGATTTAGCCGATAAAGTGCCGCCGTAAGCTCGTCCATATACAGCGGTGTCTTATAGTCACGGTCAATCGCCGGACCGTAGGCGTGGGTGTAGCCCATTTCCTCGAATAGCTGTATGATTGCGTTTTCATAACTCGCTTCGGTATATGACATATTATCAGCTCCTTATTGTAGAAAGTAATTATCTATATCAGAAACAGAAGTAAGAATACTGTCCTCCTGTACCCCTACTATTCGTGCAAGCTCTATTGAACCAGAAAAAGCTTCTTTATAATCTATTGCAAATGCGTTCTCCATAACAGAGAAGAACTCTTTGTAAAGTTTCATCAATTCGCTAATATGATTAGAAAACTCCTGATTCAGATTATACTCCAATTTGCTTATTTCACTTAGGTATTGCAGAATCAAGGTGCTTTGCTCTATATGTATATCCTTGACCGCATTATAAACCATCAAACCGACGGTGTTCCCTATTACTGCGCCAATTACAGGGATAGGGATAACAGCCTGTCCTATAGTAGAGGAAATAGTGCACACTGATGCTTCAACACAAAGCAATTCTGCATTTCTGACAAACTCCTGCTTGGATACTCTTCCAGAGTGCAACATGTAAATCTGTTGAGCTATGCCAAACGAAACAGTAACTAAAGAATTTGCAACTATAGCTGATGACGGCGTATAATTTGTCAATTCATAAATGCTTATACCACGAACTGCTCCTAATACCGTTCCTTTGGTGGTTGATTTTACGATATCCGCCCAATCATCGCCAGTGAAGTCTCTTATGGATTTACCCGATTTTATCCTTTTTGCAATTTCTGAAACAAGCGATGTTCCACCTTCAATTGCTGCTGAAACTGCTCCGACCTTTAGTCCTTCTTTTAATTTTGGTTTGCTTTTATTGTATTCTTTTTCTCTGATAGTTCTATCAGTTTCTTTTATGGCATTTTTCTCTTTTTCAATGGTCTTATTGATTTGATTGGCTTGCACCTCATCATACGATAAAACCGATGGTTCTATATCAGACAGCTTGATTTTTCCGCTGTCAAAGAAATCATGGACTTCTTTCCACTGTCTCAAAGAAAAATCTCCTGTAGATGTAGATAGTTTATTCGCCTGTTCTTTGGGGACAGATAAGAGGTACTTGATCTTTTCGTAATGATCTTTAGGGATCTGATACTTACCGCCTTCATTCAGGAAGAACGGATATGTATCATAGTGCTTTTTTATTGCTTGAAGAGATAAATGGTTTCCCGAGTTTACGAATTTTTGTTGGATCGGTATCCCATCGCGCAAAATATCAGCCGGGCCATTATCATTTATCCATTTACATGACGGATTATTGCCCACAATTTCGTTTCGTGCATTTTCAACACCACATTCGGCAACCTCAGCAATAAAACCATGTTGTCCTTTAATGCCGCCACGATTAGTTATTATTATTTTCTTATTAATAGTTGAAATAGTATCTTCTAATGATTTTATGGCATTCTCCAGATTAGTATCCTGCATAGCAACACTGCAAAGATATCCGTTGATTCTTTGTTGGTTCAAATAGTTTATCCATGAAGCCTCTGCTACCGCTTGGCTACTGCCAATAAATCTGTGGTTTTCGTTTCCTTTTTTCATAACAGAACACCTTATTCTGAGAGAATCCTGCAAAGCAAAGCTGACAACGACTTTGTATCATTTACTAATGTACCTAATGATATCTTTTGTTCCTCACTCAGCGCGTTGTAATCACATGCAAACAAATTACTATTGTCCGATAGTTTTTCATTCACAAGCGCATTGAGAGCCTCTGTTTGAGAGTGTAATAACTCCACATCAGATTGCAGCTCTTTCAACGAATGCGTGATGTTAATTATTCTTTCTATCTCTTGCTTTTTACTCTCTTGAATCTTTTTCTTTTTTCTCCAAAAATGCAGAAGTGCAGATAAACCTGAAATGCCTGCTATTCCAAGTCCGATTGGACCTGCCAAAGCCAGCAATGCGTGTCCAGCAGCAACGCCTCCGCCGCCGGCAGCAACAGCTCCACCACCGAGCCAAGCTAGCGCCGCATTAGTTGCCGCAGCACCACTTAATGTTGATATGGCTGTTCCTGTAGATGCAGTTCCAAAAGTAGTAGCAACCCACATTGCGACAGATGGTGCGGCACCAGCAAATACTGCTCCAGCTGCAACTCCGGCACCTGCTCCTATAGCAGTGTTCCTCAACTTTTTGTGTTCTTCTGTGGCAAAATCAATTGCGTTTTTAAATAATTCTTTATTCGTAGATATTTCTATAAAATCAGTATCAAAGTCTTTGGGATGCTCGGCAATGCTATTGATTAATTCCGTCACTTTGTTTATAGTTTCAACTGATGTCTGCCTTATTGATAATAACTTTTCACCTGACTGATTAAACGAACTATAAAGCTCATCATATTCATCACTTACTCTTTGGAGCCTCTTATCCAATGCTTTTTCAGGATACACCAAATCTTCTACACAATCCAAGTAATTGAGTATTCTTTTTTCTTCTTTTGTTAATTTCAATTGCTTACTATTACAAAAGTCTATATAGCTTTCAATTTTATATTTGTCTTTTTCAAAATTTCGTTTAATACTCCTCGAATTATAAATCTTAGAAGCCCTTGCTTTAATCTTATCAACTCTTTTCCCGACTCTCTTAAAGAAAGTATCCTCTTTTTTATGATCATTAAGAATATCTTGCTGTTGCTTAAGGTAATGACCTATTTCATTCAAAGAATCAATCTGCGGCTGGAGCATCTTTCGTTTAAAGAATCGTATAATGCCCCAAAGCAAGTACATTCTGTTAGTGAGTTTCCAATACAGAATAATCAATAAAGCTATTCCAACTATCACTGATAGTATTATAATTGCAATATTCATATTATCTCCTAACAAAAATGAAAATTTACGCTTGCAGGCAGCTTAAATCCTGACCGCCGACACGTCAATCTCGCCGTTCATCAGTTTCGGCAGGAGTGTGTCACGAAGGGCGGCAAGGCGTTGGTTTTCAGCGTTATTTAATCTATACTGAATTTTTATTGGTGTTATTATACTTGAATAAAGCATAGCATCTTCCCTTGACGGAATTTCAATTTCAAATTTTTGTAGTGAGTCTACAGTTATCTGTGGCTGAGCAGACCCTGTGTTTAGAATTTTCATATCAGTATTTTTTAGAAGCCTATATAAATAATCTTCAAATGCTGAATCGTTTGGTGTTATCGCAATTGACAAGTTAGTCAAATAGCAATTTGATGGTGTATATTTAATATCACCACACCCTCCAACGCCTCTTGCGACAACTATGATTTGTGGTTCATCAAACATCTTTTCAGGATAATAGCCTACAATCTGATAGCCACTAAATAATGGGTATCCTTCTACTGATATTTTATCCTTTTTAGGCATCTTACCATATTTAAAAGTAGCTATATCACCAAACCTTACAGTTTGAAGGTTGTTATTCCCGAAATGAGCCTTGAAAAGAGCCTGCGCCTGCTGCTCTAAATTTTCATTTATCGCAGTATTTTGAGCGATTTTTAGCTCAATAGCATCGAGTAACGAAGCAATCTTATTCTGCACTTCAATGGGTGGAACGGGAACAAGCATATCTTTAAAATTAGTTTTATTGAATTTCGGCTGGGCACTTCCGGTTACAATAGATTTAAGCATTTTCTGTCCATAATGCCCTTTAAACCAATGATAATAAAAGCTATCGTTACCATTAAACTGTACCATAATTGCGTTTGGTGCTAAGCTCATCTTATATTTTAACACGGGGCAACGAAATACAGTACCAACATTTGCTCCAACATTAGAAATAATTATTTCACCGCCAAACAGCTTGCTTTTTGAAAGGAACTCATATGCGTGTTCGTCTATGAAAACAAAATCTCCTTTGAAATCATTATTATAATCGACCAATCTTATTAACACTGCAATATCTTCTTCCGAACGATATGTAACATTCTCTGCCAGTGAAGCGAAACTTCCATTAGCAACATAGTCTGTCACAACTTTTGCTATATCCTTAATTTTGGCAATTCCCCATGTATCAGGCATCTTTCCAAGTGGTGTATCTTTATATGTCATACCCAATTGCCCCCAGCTTCTCCCTGATCTCGTTTTCAAGCTCATGGGACTTCTTGAACATATCCGACAGCTCCGAAGTCAGGCGCTTCATCTTCTCCTCGAACGGCTCGCCGTCATCTTCCTGTTCCTCAATGCCGACATAGCGGCCTGGCGTGAGAATATAGTCCTGTGCAGCGATAGCCTGAATGTCAGCCACCGCACAGAAGCCCTTGACTTCCTCTAATGTGCCGTCCTGGAATGCCTTGAATGTATCAGCGAGCTTCTGAATGTCCTCGTCCGTGAAGTCACGGTGCTTGCGGTCAACCATATATCCCATTTTTCGGGCATCAATGAACAGCGTTTTGCCTTTCTGCTTCTTGCCCTTTGTGATGAACCACAGCGTTACGGGAATCGTAACAGAGTAGAAAAGCTGTGTCGGCATTGCCACAATACCCTCAACAAGGTCGTCTTCAATAATACGCTTTCTTATCTCTCCCTCACCGCTGGACTGCGTAGACAGCGCACCGTTCGCAAGCACCAGACCGATCTTGCCATTCGGTGCAAGGTGGTGTATCATGTGCTGAATCCACGCATAGTTAGCATTTCCGGCAGGCGGTACACCATATTTCCAACGAATATCGTCTTTGAGCTTGTCCTGTCCCCAGTTGGAGAGGTTGAACGGCGGATTTGCCATGATAAAGTCGGCTTTCAGCGTCTTGTGCAGATCGTTGAAGAACGTATCAGCGTGATACTGTCCGAAGTCCGCATCAATGCCACGAATAGCCATATTCATCTTAGCCATTTTCCAAGTATCGGCATTGGACTCCTGTCCGTAAACAGAGATATTGCCCCTGTTTCCGCTGTGAGCCTGTATAAATTTTGCACTCTGTACGAACATACCGCCCGAACCGCAACATGGATCGTATACACGGCAGTTCTCAAACGGACGAAGTATCTCAACAAGGGTACGCACCACGCTTGACGGAGTATAGAACTCACCGCCCTTTACACCCTCATAGGCGGCGAACTGAGCGATACAGTATTCATAGGTGCGACCGAGCAGATCCTTGCTGTCCTCAGTATCGGTCATATCCATGTTAGTAAACAGATCGACCACATCACCGAGAACACGCTTGTCCAAGTCGGGGCTTGCATAGTTTTTCGGCAGGACATTCTTCAAGGTCTTGTTCTCGTCCTCGATAGCCCTCATTGCATCATCAATGACCGAGCCGATCTCAGGAGTGTGAGCCGCAGCGGACACCACAGACCAACGAGCCTTTTCAGGCACGAAGAAGATATTATCCATGAGATATGCGTCAGGCTCGTCCTCAAAGCCGTCACCCTCAGCCACAAGCTCGTTATAGCGCTTCTCAAAAGCACTCGATATGTAACGCAGGAAGATTAGTCCTACGATAACTTTTCTGTATTCGGCAGCCGGAATATGCCCCCACAACACGCACGCAGCGTCCCAGATCTGCTTTTCAAAACCAATATTGGCGGTATTCTTTTCAGCCATGTTTTTACCTCTTTTCAAAAGATATAATAACCCGTTCAATTATACCACATATTTACTTAAAAATCAACACAATTTGTTCAAATTGCCCATTGTATGCTTACCCATAATGCATTATATCACACCGTTTTTCTTTTGTGGTAACTTTAATTGGACAGAAAATCGAACGTGAGTTCCGTTAAATGTAAAAGTAACCGCAAAGCTACACCTGATCCTGTGCCACATTAACTACCTTTTTGCCAAGTTTTATTGCGTACTTCACGGCTGTGTATGCACCGCCGAAGTTATGCTCGATGCAGCAGATGACCATATCAGAACGCTCGACCATTGCTTTATTCCTTGTTTGTATTGCTGCTTTGAAATGTGAATTTGCCGCCTCGCTGCACACCTCTACCCTATCGTAGTATTGTTCAAGCTCTGCGATATTTCTCACGTGTCTTTCCGCAACATACACAATCTCGCTGTTGCCGTAGTCAAGCTCCCGCTTTGCACTGCGAACAGCTGACGCAGCCATCCGGTCAAAATCTCCGTTGCGCCCAACGAGAAATTCCACATATTCTTTCGTCTTTATCAGGTCCGAAATCTGCCTTAAAAGGCAGGTTTCCGCTGTTTGCCAATCAGCTATCCTTCTGTGTCCGAAAAAGCTCACGGTATAGATCTACACAATCTCACCTTTAAAATATTACTATGTACATAGTAACCTTGAATATGAGAATTGTCAAGATGTAACACTGAATATAGAATATCTATAAGGGGTGATACTATGGCAGCAAAGTCTGTTGTGACCGTCAACGAGTACGGCAAGATCGAGCTTCGGCTCAAGGAGATAATGGACAAAAAGAAGATGACTCGCAACTATCTTGCCAGGGCAACGAACACTCGCTTTGAGGTCATCAACAAGTGGTACAACAACGAGGTCGAGAAGATGGACCTTGACATTCTTGCGAGGATATGCTATGTGCTTGACTGCAAACCGAGCAGCCTGATAAAATACGAGGATAACAAATAAGGAGTTGCTGCTGCGTGCAACAACTCCGTTTATTTTGCCCTCACGCGCGCAAGGATGCTCTGTATGGCATTTTATCAGCAGAAAAGAGAAATTACCCGTCGCAGATACAAAGTCCCGCACAGGCGATTTATCGGCGCACAGCGAGGCACTCTCTTTTCCTGACTGAACACCTGCTCTCTTTAGTAAGAGTTTAGTAAGTATATAGTTAGATATTAAGTAAGATATATTACTCTTTATTCTGTTATATATATTATATATTCTATTGGGTACTTCTATGGTATGCCACAGTGACACAGGGGGTATGACACTATTGGTAATTTAAAGCAAAATGTCCCCGTACACTCCACGGGTGGTCATTAACAACAGGGACAGCAAAAAACTCCGCAGATGTCGTATCTACGGAGTTTTCTTATTAAGCTGGTAGTCGGACTCGAACCGACGGCCTGCTCATTACGAATGAGCTGCTCTACCAACTGAGCCATACCAGCACTATAGCATATTTGATTTTTTCTGACGCTATGTAATTGTCGCTTTAAATACAACCCACGACCTGCGCATTACGAATGCGCTGCTCTACCAACTGAGCTATTCCAGCATCGTGCGTTTACGGCACCGTGTATCATTATAACCTATCAGTCCCGTTTTGTCAAGCTTTTAACATCAAAAAGAGGTGCGCCCGGCACCTCTTTCAAGTCTATTTTTACTCTACGCAATGACCTTTGCTCTTTATAACTTCAACCACGCTGTCCACATATTTTCTGCAAAGCTTCTCGCTCTCCGCTTCAACCATAACTCTTACCAGAGGCTCGGTACCTGACTCTCTCACAAGTATTCGTCCCGAATTACCAAGCTCATCGGCAACAGCCTCAACTGCCTTTTTTACATCCGGGTCGTTCTGGGCTTCGGTCTTATCCTTTACCCTTACATTTTCAAGTACCTGTGGATAGATGTGCAGCGGTGCTGCCAGCTCGCTCATCGGCTTTTCCTTAGCCATCATTACTTCCATCATTTTAAGGCTGGTCAGTATTCCGTCGCCTGTGGAAGCATACTTTGAAAAGATAATATGTCCCGACTGCTCGCCGCCGATACGGCAGCCGTTTTGCAGCATATATTCGTAAACATATTTATCTCCCACTGCTGTTTTTGCATAGTCTATACCACGCTCGTCAAAGGCTTTATAAAGCCCGAAATTGGACATGACCGTAGTCACAACAGTATTAGTGAGCAGCTTTCCACGTTCCTTCATGTAGCAACCGTAGATATACAGAATATGGTCGCCGGTGATGACATTTCCCTTTTCGTCAACACAAAGGCATCTGTCTGCGTCACCGTCGTAAGCAAAACCAATATCCAGCTTATTCTCAACAACGAATTTCTGCAAGCCCTCAATATGTGTAGAGCCTGCATTGTTATTTATATTTGTGCCCGTAGGCTCGGCATTGATAACATATGTCTTTGCACCCAGTGCGTCGAACACGCTCTTTGCGATATTCCATGCGCTTCCGTTGGCGCAGTCAAGTCCCACCTTAACGTCCTTGAAGGAATAAAGACCCATTGAGATAAGGTATCCGATGTATCTGTTTCTGCCCGAAACGTAATCCACTGTCCTGCCTATTTCGTCCTTCTTTGCAAAGGGCACCTCAGGATAGCTTACGCCCTCGTAAACCAGCTTGCCGTCGATATAGTCTTCAATAAGGGAGATAAGTCCCTCGTCCATTTTCTCGCCGCTGCCGTTTATAAGCTTAATACCGTTGTCGTAGTATGGGTTGTGGCTTGCGGAGATCATAACGCCGCAGTTGAACTTATCGGTCTTTGCGATATACGCCACCGACGGAGTAGTTGTAACGTGCATTATGTAAGCGTCGCTGCCCGATGCCACGATACCGCTAACGATGGAATACTCAAACATATAGCTTGAACGTCTGGTGTCCTTGCCGATAACTATTCTTGACTTTTCCTTTGAGCCGTTTTTCTCGCTTTCGTTCTTATAATACCAGCCCAGAAATCTGCCTATCTTGTAAGCGTGGTCAGCAGTAAGGTTCTCGTTTGCCTCGCCTCTGAAACCATCTGTTCCAAAATATCTTCCCATAAAAAACATCTCCTGTTTTATCTTTTTGAAATTATGCTTGCGCCGTCAAGGCAGCCTGTCTTGTAGATGCTGTTCGGAGGAACAACGCCTCTAACGCATGACAGCGGATAAACGTTCGTGTGCGAACCGATGACAGTACCCGGGTTGAGCACGCTGTTGCAGCCGACCTCAACGTAGTCTCCCAGCATTGCGCCAAACTTTTTTAGCCCTGTTTCTATATTCTCGTCACCGTTGTGTACGACCACAGGTGTCTTGTCGCTTTTTACATTGGATGTGATAGAGCCTGCGCCCATATGTGATCTGTAGCCAAGAATGCTGTCTCCCACATAGTTATAATGGGGTGTCTGTACGTTATCAAATAAAATAACGTTTTTAAGCTCCACGGAATTTCCCACAACGCAGCCTGCTCCCACCAGAGCCGAACCTCTTACAAACGCACAGTGTCTCACTTCCGTGCCCGGACCGATAATACACGGTGCACCCAGAAAAGCGGTAGGTGCAACATTTGCGGTCTTTGCCACCCAGACATTCTCGCTCACCTCCGTGTACTCCTCCTTATCAAGGCTTTTCCCCAGCCCGATAATAAAGCTTTTCAGCCCGCCGAGAGCCTCCCACGGATAGGTAAACTGAGACAGATACTCCTTTGCAAGAGTATGCTCAAGGTCATACATTTCCTTAATAGTGACCATACTTTCCCTCTTTTCAGATATTATGATTTATAAGCTATAATATTTTACCACAATATTGTGTTATTGTCAACCGCAGACACAACAAATACTGGCAGCCCCGAAGGACTGCCCTGTCTTTTAATTGCTCAGCATATTCTCGGCAGAAGTTCGCCGCTTGGCTGGGCAAGCATTGTCTGTGCGCCTATCTCGGTTTCCAGCACGACCTTGCCCGGGTTGTCCTCAGTAACCTCACCGATGACCGCTGCATTCTTTGAATAGGGGCACTGATGCAAAGTGTCCAGCAGTGCCTGTGCCTTGTCCTTTGGCGCAACAACAACAAGCGTACCCTCACAGGCAAGATACAACGGCTCAAGCCCAAGCATTCCGCAAACGCCTTTTACCTCGTCCGCAACGGGGATATCAGGAGCGTTAAGCTTTATCCCCACATTGCTCTGCCCGCTTATTTCGTAAAGGACCGTGCCTACGCCGCCTCGTGTAGCGTCACGGATAACGTGTATATCATCTGTGGTCTCAAACATCTTCTCGACCGTTCCCCACAGCGGTGCACAGTCGCTTTTCACATCTGCCTCAATGCCGAAATCGTTTCTTTCAAGCAATATTGTACAGCCATGTCTGCCTATGTCACCTGTGACGATTATCACGTCTCCCGGCTTTGCAAGCGTTCCCGAGGTGTGGGCATTGTCCATAACTCTGCCAATACCTGTGGTAGTGATGAACACCTTATCTACCTGCCCCTTGCCCGCAACCTTTGTGTCGCCGGCAACTATCTTTACACCCGCCTCTTTAGCCGTCTTCTCCATTGCAGCTGCTATCTTTTCAAGCTTGTCCAGCTCAAAGCCCTCTTCTATAACAAACGCACAGGTCATGTACAGCGGCTTTGCACCCATGCAGGACAGGTCGTTGACCGTTCCGCAGATAGATAGCTTGCCAATGTTTCCGCCGTTGAATTCATACGGCGAAACGATGAATCCGTCCGTCGTAAAAGCAAGCTTTCCACTCTGCATCTCAAGTACTGCCGCATCGTCAGCAGTAAACTCAGGGTTTGAGAAATGTGCCTTGAATACCTTGTCTATAAGCTCCGCCGTCTGCTTTCCTCCAGCTCCATGCGCAAGCGTTACTACTTTATCACTCATTGTTTTTACTTCCTTTCATCTTATAATATGCTAAATCAGAATTTGCCGCCGCGGCGGCACGCTTGTCCGTCGCATATCGGTTTGAGCAGGCAGCGGCTTTCGTGCCGCTCCGGGCTTTCACTTTGTGATAACTGTACAAGAGTAGAGCTGTGTTGTGCAAACCTCGGTAAATCCGCATTTGTTGAGGTATACCTGTCAAGCAACTGTGGGTATTCTCTTGGGAGCGTTTTTTCTCAAACTCTTTTTCTGAACTCTCTAACACTTTTCAGTGACGGGAGCTTTGCCTCCCGTTGCTGAAAAGTCATTAAAAGGTTTAGGCAGGGGGTCTGGGGGATAACCCTTCTCCAAAAGGGTTTCCCCCAGCTGACACGCAGGGATGATGCGGTAAATTCTGATTTATCTTACATACCGTACTGATAATATGCCGAGCAAGCGCCCTCGCCGGAGACCATACAAGCACCGACGGGGTGCTGTGGAGTGCAGACCTTACCGAAGACCTTACAGTCGCAGGGTTTACACTTACCCTGGAGAACGTCGCCGCATCGGCAGGCAGGATTTGGTTTACCTTTTATTTCGGGCAGGCTGTACTTTTTGCGTGCGTCAAAATCTGCATATTCCTCACGGAGCTTCATGCCAGACATTTTTATAACACCAAGTCCTCTCCACTCGCTGTCGCATGGCTCCATGACCTTTGCCATAAGCTTCTGCGCCGCAGGGCTTCCCTCGTCCTTTACAACTCTGGGGTAGCAGTTCACAAAGAATGGCTCACCCTTTTGCAAAAGTGTTACCGTAACAGCGAGCGCCGTGAGCAGTTCCTTGGCAGTAAATCCCGCAACAACACCGCTCACGCCCTGCTCGCTAAGAGCCTTGCAGGTGGCATTGCCGGTTATGGCGTTGACGTGACCCGGAAAAAGGAACGCATCTGCGCTGCCCTTGAGAGCCTGATATGCGTTGGGCATTGTCTTGTTTGCGCAGAGAATAGAGAAATTGTCAAGTCCGTCTTTTCTTGCCTTTTCCACGGCGATGCAAGCCGATGGTGTGGTAGTCTCAAAACCTACCGCAAGAAATACTACCTGCTTGTGGGGATTTTCTTTGGCAAAGTCCACAGCGTCCAGGGGAGAATACACCGTCTTGATCTGCGCACCCTTGCCCCTTGCATCTGCAAGGCTCATTTCCGTTCCCGGAACTCTGATAAGATCGCCGAATGTGCAGATCACACAATTCTTTTCCAGCGCAAGAATGCACGCCTCGTCGATATAACCCACAGGAGTTACGCACACAGGACACCCCGG
The DNA here is from genome assembly GCF_000621805.1 of Ruminococcus sp. FC2018. GTDB lineage: Bacteria > Bacillota > Clostridia > Oscillospirales > Ruminococcaceae > Hominimerdicola. The sequence continues at coordinate 77,363 of NZ_JHXH01000008.1, forward strand.
ACCGGAAATAAGCTCTATGCTTTCGGGCAGTATCTTTCTTATGCCAAGTCGGAAGATCTCATGGGTGTGTGTCCCGCACACCTCCATTATCCGCAGTTTTCTGCCGTTATAACCCTTGAGTATCTCTTTGGGCGATAGTCCGTTCAGATTGTCCATTACAGCTCCTCCATGATCTTGTTGGTCTCATTTTCGTCATCGTCGGTGATCTTTGCAATAGCCACTCCGGCGTGGACCATTACATAATCCCCCACCTCCAGGTCATCAAGAAGCTCTGCGCTGACACTTCTTTTTGCCCCGCTTGCGTCAATCACTGCCGTACCGTCCTTAAGGTCTACAACCTTTGCTGATAAACCTACACACATAATCTATACCTCCATTATTATTTTTCAATATTGCAAAGCGCATAATAAGCCTGCCCAAGGGCGATACCTCCGTCGTTTGCAGGGACAAGTGAATGTATCAGCACCTCAGATCCCAGTGCCTCAAGACTCTGTTTTGTAAGCTTTAAAAGCAGCTTGTTCTGGAACACTCCGCCGCTCAATGCGCATTTTTTTACACCTGTTTTTCTGCTGATATTCTCGCAGCATTTTACTATTGCATCTGCAAGGGAAAGGTGAAAAGCGTACGCAAGTTTTTCTGCGTCCTCTCCCTTAAGATAACGCTGTGCGATCTCCCCTGCAAGGGCTGTGGTGTCAAGCGTCACAAATCCGTTTTCCTCTCGTTCCTCAACACTTATAGTGTCGCACATAGCTTTTTTCTTTTCAAACCTCTCTGCCGCAAATTCAAGGCACATTGAGCTTTCGCCCTCAAATGTGGAGCGGTTTCTGATACCCAGGATCGCACTCACTGCGTCAAACAGCCTGCCTGCACTGGTGGAGACCACCGTGTTAACCTCTTTGTCCGCCATGACAGACTGGAGCTTGAACGTCTTTTCATCGCACAATCCCAGCTTACTGCAAACCTGCCACGCATTTTCACCCAGGCTGTCACGGATAAGCTGTACAGCTATCCGCCAGCCTTCTTTTGAAGAAACGTCGCCGCCCACCTGTCTGAACGGCTTTATGCTGCCTGCTCTTTCAAAGCCATGGGTATCACACAAAAGGATCTCGCCGCCCCATATAGTTCCGTCGGTGCCGTAACCCGTTCCGTCAAAGGATACTCCGATGACTTTTTCATCAACGTCGTTCTCCGCCATGCAGGAAAGGATATGAGCATAGTGGTGCTGCAGTTTCACAAGGGGCAGACCTGTTTCCTCTGCCGCCGCAACGGTGTTGTATCGTGGGTGCATATCGCTCACGCAAATCCGGGGCTGAGCCTCAAGCAGCTCCTGCATTCGCCCCACCGATTCTTTCAGAGCGTTCACCGTTCTTATGTCCGCCATATCTCCCACATAGGACGACAGATAAAGCAGTCTGTTTTTGCCTATGCAGAAAGTATTTTTCAGCTCTCCTCCTATGGCAAGGGAGGTTACCTCTCCATCTTTGCTCACCATGACAGGAAGCGGCGCAAAGCCACGTGAACGGCGTATCATATACGGTTTTCCTTCAAACCAATCCATTACCGAATCGTCGGCACGGATAAGTATTTTTCTGTTGTGGGATAATATCAGATCGCAGTATGAGCCGATCTCTTTTTTTGCGTCCTCATCGCTGCGGCATATTGGTGCACCTGATACATTTCCGCTTGTCATCACCAGACAGTCTGTCATTTCCATACCGTCGGGGTAATCAAAAAGCAGCATCTGAAGCGGCGCATAAGGCAGCATAACTCCCACCGTGGGATTGTCGGGGGAAATTGTTTGGCAAAGCTCTCCCCTTTTCTTTTCAAGCAGCAGTATCGGTTTTTGGTAACCAGTCAGAAACTCCCTCTGCCCTTCAAGCACACGGCACTCACGCTCCACCGTATCCATGTCCTTCATCATAACTGCGAAAGGCTTTGCAGGACGGTTTTTAAGCTTTCTCAGCCTGTCCACTGCCCGGCGGTTTTTTGCATCACAGCAAAGGTGAAAGCCGCCTATGCCCTTAACAGCGATTATCTTTCCCTCCATAATACTTTTGCGTGCATAGGTTATGGCAGCTCCGCCCTCTATGTCCTTGTCAACAATATACACCTTCGGTCCGCAGTCATTGCAGCACACAGGCTGTGCATCGTACCGCCGTGTGTGGGGGTGGGTATATTCGTAATCGCATTTTTCACACATGGGAAAATCCTTCATGGTGGTGCGCTCCCTGTCATAGGGCATTGCTTCAAGTATGGTCAGCCGTGGTCCGCACTGTGTGCAGTTTATAAACGGGTGAAGATAACGTCTGTCATTTTTGTCAAAAAGCTCGCTTCGGCATTTGTCACAGGTTGCTATGTCCGGAGAAACAAAAATATCCCCGGTCTCCTTTTCGCTTTCAATTATCTCAAAGGAAGTAAAGTCCATATCCTGCGCCTGTCTTACATCGGCAGAGATAACCGTTGCCCTTTCGGGAGTGTGGTTTTTTATGGTGTGCACAAAACGGTCCAGCACATGGCTTTCCCCCTGTGCAAACACCTCCACGTACGAGCCTTTATTTGCAACAGTTCCAAGCACGCCCATAGAGCGTGCGGTCCGGGAAACAAAGGGTCTGAAGCCCACGCCCTGAACAATTCCGTAAAGTCTTATCATCAAGCAAGGCATACCTGTCCTCCGTTTTCGTCAAGTCTGCCTGACACAGCAAAGTGCGGCAGGTCGATCAGCCGGCAGCCGCAGTCTTTTAGTGCACGGTCGCAGATATTGTCTATGATGACCACATCGTAACCGCCGCAGGTGACCGTTTCCACAAGCTCCTGTTCGTCTGCAATGAACTTGTCACCCTGCTGTTTATACTCATCAAACAGCTTGAAAAATGTGCCCACATCAACATCACAGTCGTACTTTTCTTTCAGCAGCTTTCTCATTTTGTTTGCCGCAAACTGCTGATGCACAACAAGGATCTTTTTGCCCGAAAGATCATTTTCAAGCACCTTTTCCATAGCCGGTGTCACAGGAAAATCCGTTTCGTACTCGATCCCGAATTGTTGTTTCAAATATTCCGCAGCCTTAATTGCACCTGTGGAAATAACAATATTGCGCTCACAATCCGATGCCCTTGCTATCTCCTCGGTGCCGCTGCCCATTCCAAAGCAAACAGCGTTATTTCCGTAAGTCCCTTTAAACAGCTCATTGCTCATATATCCCGTGGCAAGGGGTGTGCAGCCGATAATTCCCACCTTGCCTGTTACAGTTTCATATTTTTCCTTTGCAAAGGTCCGCAGCAGCTCCAGGTAAGCCCTTTCCTCGCCGTCATCGTAAAGCCTTGTGCCTGTGCAGTCAACGCATATCCCGGGCAGTCCGGTCTTGTTTTCAGCCATACGTTTCAGTGCCTTGTAATCAGTAGCTATCACCGCCGGGACAGGTGTGCCCACCACTGCCGTGAACTTTACATCGGTCTGCCCCACAGCCTTTGCGGTCTTGGCGATAAGCATATCGTCACGACCCAGTATCGCATCCATGTCACGAAGTCCTGCGCTGAAGACTGCACTTTTTTTGAAAAACCACCGTGGCTCGTCAAAACCGCATATGTTGCCTGCGCAGCCTCCTGCGTCGCATATAACCACAAGTCCGCCCAGCTCGTAAAGCACCCCTACCGCACCCGACTGGTCGGGAGCAAAGGGGGAAAGAAGTTTCAGAAGTTTTTTCATTTTTCCGCTCCTTTCAATGCCCGGTCAAGTTTCTCAAAAAGCAGCCTCAGACCTGCGTATCCAAAAGGCTGACGCTCCTCGTTCCAATCAACGGTGGGCACGTCTGCGTGATAGTAACCGGCATCGTTTCCGATGCATACATCTATCCTTTTGCCGCTTGGCTCATAGTCCAGCATGGTAGGCGAGAGGTTTGAAAATATCTTTGTGTCCGGGCTTAGCTTTGCGATGGCTTTAACAAACACAAAATTGCGCTGACCCACTGTTCCGTATATCTCCGATACCGAAAATCCATAGCTCAGCAAAGCCCAGGCAAGCTCGAATGAATCCGCATTCAGAAATTCCCCTATAGCAAAAATCAGCTCACCGTACTGTGCTTTGAAATCATCTATGGCTTTTTTTGTACGGGCATAGTGCTGTGTATCATCAAAGGTCACCCCAATGGCGTTTGCCAGGGACATATACTGGTTGTGGATCTTGTCAATATGATACATTCTCATCATTTCGATGTAAGGCAGTCCCAGCGTCTCCTCCATTTGCTGCGCCGCATATCTGGCTTCGGAATTGAGCACAAGATTGAAATTTGCCTGGGACATTTTCTCGTACTCCTCAAAGCTTTCGCAGCGTGATATCTCACGGATATGCCTGATACCCGCCTTTGTGAGCAGCTCGTATATCTCGCTGTCATCATTCAGCGGAGCAAAAAAGCCGAGGATATTCATCGCATCGGGATGTCTTTTCTGCGGCTTGAGAAGCGAATATACCGCCTTTCTCACCGCCGCCATGGGTGGGAGCTTCTTCTCTCTTGTCAAAGCATACATATAGCAAGGCACAACAGGCACCCCTGCCAGCTCCTCGCACTTTCGGCTCACCCTTTCCATGTCCGTGCCAAGAAGTGCATCAACGCAGGTTATACATATCATTACCGCACTGGGCTTTTCCTGGCAGAAGTCATAGACCTCCTTTACAGCCTGTGGTATCTTTGTCAGGTGTCTGCCTGTGACAATGTCCGTGTCGTCCAGCAGAAGATAGAAAAATCTGTCCTGATAGCCGCAAAGCCGTGACTGCATGGTTGTGTTTCGTCCGCAGCAGCCCGGAGATACAAGCAGCATAACCGAACCGGGTATGGCAAGCCCTGCTCGCTTGACGCCAAAGCCTTGTGCGCCGGGAGAGTTGAACGCCAGCGTTGCAGGGGAAGAATAAATCAGGTGCTTTGCACTGAGAAGCTCTTCCGGAATGTTCTCAAACCCCAGCTGCGCAAGCTCAGCCGCAGTTATATAAAATGCCTTATTCATTTTCCTTGTCCTCATCTATCAGCTTTTGTGCCAGCGACAGAAAGCGCTTTGATACCTCCAGCTGCGCATCGCCCTCTATCACTGTTTTGCCCTGGTCCTCAAACCTGATTATGTCGTTTGAACGGGGTATCTCCGCAACTATTTCAAGTCCGTTTTTTTGTACAAATTCATTTACCTTTTCATCTTCGTTAGGTGCGTTGCGTCGGTTGAAAACAATACCTCTGACCTTTGCGTAACCCCTGTCGGCAAAATTGTTCACTGCGCTGTTGATATTGTTTGCAGCGTACAAAGCCATTTTCTCACCCGAGGTAACAATTAGTACCTGGGAGGCATAGCCCTCTCTGATCGGTGCCGCAAACCCTCCGCATACAACGTCACCAAGCACATCGTAAAGCACCACATCGGGCTTGTATTTTTTGTAAAGCTCAAAGCTTTCAAGAAGATTGAATGTTGTGATTATACCTCTGCCGGCACAGCCAAGGCCTGGAGTCGGACCGCCTGTTTCGATGCAAAGGATACCCTTGTAGCCCACCTTTGATATCTCCTCGATGCCCGACGGTTCGTCATGCTCACGCAGGTAGTTCATCACCGGCGTAAGCGGCTCACCTCCCAGAAGATTTATGGTGGAATCCGCCTTGGGGTCACAGCCTATCTGGATCACCCTTTTGCCAAGGGTCGCAAAAGCTGCCGCAAGGTTAGCCGTAACGGTGGATTTTCCGATACCGCCCTTTCCGTATATCGCTATTTTTATCATATCATAACTCCAATCCAAGTTTTTTATCCACAAGATCCGGGATGTTCTTTCTGAAGCATCTTCCCGAAAAAGCCTCGTGAGGTATAGGTACAAACTTTGCGTTTGCAGGGGCTATTGGCTTGAAAAGCGGGTCTGCGATAACACAGCTGCACTTTGCAAATTCCTCCTCAAGCTTGTCCTCGTCAGTGATTTTTCTATCCCCGCCGGCGATAAGCTCCCCGCCGGCATCAAGGGTGTGTATCACTCTGACCGGCTTGCCTGTGTGCATCATGATCCCTCTTGCCAGAGAGCCTGCGTAAACGCTTTCACCCACAACTACCGTTTTGCAGTCCGCACAGATTTCACCACGCAGTGCGCAGGAAACGATTTCTGTTTTTCCCTCCACAGCCCTGTGTATATCTTCTCCCAGAGCCACAGCAAACTCTTCTCCAAGAGGAAGTCCCACAACATACGGCGTACCGAATCTTTCCTGCAGCACTTTTGCTGCCCTGAGACCGCTTGAGGACACAACCAGATTGCACCGTGCATCCCCTGCTGTTTTATAGTCATCAAGGCTGCTTCCCATAGCCATGCAGCAGCCTTTTTCAAAGCCGCATTTTTTAAGCCACGCCCATATGGAATCCACTATCTCCTGCCTTGAAAGGTCAAGGGGAGTCGCTCCAAGAATGTTGACTGCGTTTTTAACATTGCCTGTGCTGCCGCAGTAACAGCGTGCCAGCATCTCAAACGCCTCGGATGCACCTGAGACATAGCTTTTCATGCCGTTGGTGTGCATTGGGTGGGTGGGTATTCCGCAGCGGCTTTGTATAACACTTGCCAGGGCATCAAAATCCGTCCCCGTCATTGCCGGCATCGGCGAACCGCATATAGCTATGAACTTCGGTCCCAGCTTTTCCGCCGATCTGCACACGTCATTTATAAACCTTTCGTCGTTGCCCATTACAGCATCTATCTCCGTAAGGGCAGAAACATATATCATGCTGTCCATATCGTACCAGCGAGGCTCGTCATGGGTAGCATAGGTGGAATTGCATCCGGAGGCATCGTGGACAACAACCATCCCCCCCAGCTCGTAAAGCGCCGAGCAGACTCCCGACGTATCTGCCGTGTAGCAGGATATTATTCTTGCATAATGTATCATAGGCAGCTCTGACACCCCGCTCCCTTGTGCTGTATAACAGTCCTTCTGTCCTTTGGGTTGCGGGCTGCATCAGCTATCTGCTCTGCCATAGCCACAATGCCGTCAAAGCCATAGCAGCCCCTTGCGCCCACCATATCCACAAAGTAATCTGTGCAGCAGAAATATGCTGCTCTCTGACCTATGGCAAAGTATCGGTTTTCTTCCCCGTCAGCGGACGCAAAAAACCTCATCGAGGAATCCGCCGTGGGGAATATCTCCACGTCGGGATAGTGCTCCTTGATATGCTCAAAAGCACCCCTGTCCTCCTCACTTATAACATCAACGAAAATGCGTCTTACGCCAATGCCGTTATCAAGCAGCAAGGCGCACAGCTCAAACGGCTTGTGAGCCGCCGTAAAGTCCACCGCAGCAGGCTCGCCGTCAAGAGCTTTTGCAGCCGCCTCAAGAGCCTTCCTTGCCTTGTTTTCGGCTTCGCTAAAGTCGGGCATTTCCACTCCCAACTCTCTGCACAGAGCTTTGTAATTGTCCTTTATCTTCTCAAAGTCCCAGCTCACCGGCAGATACAGATGCTTCTGCCCAAGCCTTTGTTCAAGCTCCTCACCCGCCGCCGAAGCCTCGGGTATAACCGTTATATTAAGCGACGACTTTGCCATTTCAAGATACTGCTGATAGCTTACGCAGCCGGGCAGCTGGCGGAGCACTCTTCCCGAGTTTTTTATTATCCTCACAAGCTCGCAGCTTTCCTCAAACGCCCAGTTGTACCCGATAATATTAACTCCGCCGTCCTTTGCGGTCTCAGGCAGAGGAACGAACATCTGTCTGTACATTGTCGGCACGGGAGGCAGCCCGCTGAATCGCATGGTGGGAGTCATATAGCATTTTACAAAATCCACACCTGCAAATCTGCTTTCAAGCTCCTCGATGATAATGTCAAAATCCACACCTGCAAAAAGGTGCATACAGCTTAAAAAAACAAGTATGCAGGGCGGTCTTTGCTCCATGCGCTTTATGACCTGTGTGACCGAATCTATTATATTCTGCTCCATATTTCCGTCGGCGTAATCCTCATCGCACAGATATGCCCAGGACAGCCTGTCCATAGCGTCCATTTCCGCCGTTGTCTGTACCACGCCCCGAAGGCAGCCCTGTGCGCAGAAATATATCTGATGTGCCTGGGGTATGAGCAGCCCTATGTGCACAATGTTCCAATCTCCCCTTGCAGGAGGACTGTATTCAAGACCACCTGCAAACGGGCGGGGGAATTCAGCCTGTGCTATCTTTATACCGCACGGCTTTGTAAGCTCGCCGCCTGCCTTTTTCAGCATATCACTCAAAACCTTTCATTATCCCATCGGCAAGCCTTTCATACTGCCTTGCCATGTCGCTGTCGGGATACTTTTTCATCACCGTAGTTCCCAGCCTGTCACATTCCTGCACAAGCCTGCTGCGTTCAAGGTCACCAACGATGACCGTACCAAAGTCCTTTGCAAGTGTCTGCACGTTTTCAAGCTCGTTTTCAACATTACGTCTGTTGAGAATAAGCCCTCCCAGCTGTGCATAGCCTCTGCCCTTGAAGTTGTCTATCGCCATAGCGATATTGCCCGCCGCATAACATGACATCTTTTCCCCGGAGGTAACTATAAATACCTTCTGAGCGTAGCCCCTGTGCATGGGCATTGAAAAGCCGCCGCACACCACATCGCCCAGCACGTCGTAAAGCACCACATCAGGCTTGTACTTTTCATATGCGCCCTTCTTTTCAAGCCGCTCCAGAGCAGCGATTATTCCTCTCCCCGCACAGCCAAGCCCGGGTACAGGACCTCCTGCCTCAACGCAGAAAACTCCCTCATCGCCCACCGTGACCATGTCCTCAAGAGTAAAATCATCCCCTTTTTCACGCACCAGGTCAAGCACCGTCTTTATCCTCCTGCCGCCGTTGAGCAGCGAGGTAGAATCCGCCTTGGGATCGCAGCCTATCTGCATCACCCTCAGCCCTTTTTTCACCAGTGCCACAGCTAAATTTGAAACGGTTGTGGACTTACCTATGCCGCCCTTACCGTAAACTGCTATCTTTATCATAACTCTTATGGTCTCCTCTTGTAATAATGACCTTGTATCCTATTGACTCCATCCGCCTTTCAAGGCACGCTCTGCACTGTGCAGACTCATCGCCCGTACATATCTTGCCATCGTACAGAAGATACTTTTTGCGCACGTTCATAGGCGAGAGATTTGGCATTATAACATTTGCACCTGCCATCACGCCATGTTCCCTGCCGTCGGGACGAATAGTTCCCAGCGCCGTAGTCGCAGGGATAAGACAATCAGGCAGCATAAGTCTGCAAAGGCTTATAAGAAACAGCGTCAGCTCATAACTCCCCGCAGGCTTGTCCTTAAAGGGTGTGTCCTTGTGAGGGATAAACGGTCCCATGCCTATCATTTCCGGTTTAAATCTCTCGACAAACATAAGGTCGTCGGCTATATCCTCAACCGTCTGGTACGGCGCACCCACCATCATTCCGCAGCCTGTCTGATAGCCTATCTCTTTAAGCTGTTTCAGGCAGTCCATTCTCCTCTGCCAGCTCATATCGCTTGGATGCAGCTTTCTGTAATGCTCCGGGTTTGCGGTCTCGTGGCGCAGCAGATATCTGTCTGCCCCAGCATCAAAGAGCCTCTTGTAATCTTCATACTCCAGCTCTCCCACCGACAAAGTCACCGCACAGTCGGGGTGAGCTTTTTTTATGCTGCCAACTATATCGCACAGCTTGTCGGTGGTGAAGCTTTTGTCCTCACCGCTTTGCAGCACAAAGGTGCGAAAGCCGTACTCGTAGCCTGCATCGCAGCAGTCAAGGATCTGCTCTTTGGTAAGGCGGTAACGCTCACAGTTTGCATTTGACTTTCTTATCCCGCAGTAATAGCAATCGTTTCTGCACACATTTGAGAACTCAACTATACCACGGATAAATATCTCTTTGCCGAACACTTTCACAGCTGTCTGAGCTGCCTTGTGCGCCGCATACGCCCTGTCCTCATCGGTATAGCTTTCAAGAAGAGCGATCCACTGCTGCCTGTCCAGATGCCTTGTTTTTTCCAGCAGATCTATAAGTTCTTTGTTGTTCATATCATCACTCACAATTTATTGTAAAGGTGCGGGAAAATCTCAACGCTGCGTTTGAGTATCCCCGTCATGTGGGCAATAGCCACTCCGTAATTTGTAAACGGCACATCCTGGTCCGATGCGCACTTCATACGCAAACTCATTTCCCTTGGGGTAAGCATACAGCCGCCGCAGTGTATCACCAGTGAATATTGCGAAAGGTCGTCGGGGAACTCTCTGCCGGAGGTGGTTGAAATATCGATCTCCATGCCCGTGTGCTTTTTCAGCCAGCCGGGTATCTTCACCGTTCCTATGTCACCGCACTGTCTGTGGTGTGTACAGCCCTCTGAGATAAGCACCCTGTCACCGCTTTTCAGCCTGTCGATAGCTGCCGCACCCTCCACAGCCGTGTCAAGAAAGCCCTTGTACCTTGCCATAAGGATAGAAAACGATGTTAGCATTATACCGGGCGGTGTCTGTCTGTTTGCCGAGGCAAAAGCCTGGCTGTCGGTTATGACCAGCCTCGGCTTTTTACCAAGAGTCTTTAAAGTGTCCCCCAGCTCTGTGTCCTTGACCACTACAGCACAGGCATCTGCATCGAGGATATCCCTTATAGTCTGCTGCTGTGGCAGAATAAGTCTGCCCTTTGGTGCGCTTTCGTCGATAGGCACAACAAGCACCACAAGGTCGTTCCTTTCCAGCTTGTCACCGATTATTCTCGCTGCCCGTCCGGGCTTATCTGCCAAAGCACCCAGTTTTTCTTTCAGCTCCTCAATACCGTCGCCCGTCTTTGCGCTTACATATGCACAGTTTTCCCCCTGAACCTTACCGCTTACAATATCCGTCTTGTTCACGGCGATTAAAAATGGTATCTGCTTTTTTTCAAAAAGCTCAACAAGCTCCCTTTCCCATTGACCGATACCCACCTGTGCGTCTGTTACGAGCACAGCTATATCTGTCCGGTTAAGAGCTTTTCTCGTGCTCTGAACACGCATCTGTCCAAGCTCTCCCTCGTCGTCAAAGCCTGCCGTGTCAATTATGACCACCGGACCCAGCGGCAAAAGCTCCATTGCCTTGTACACAGGGTCGGTGGTAGTCCCCGCCACATCCGACACAAGACTAAGCCCCTGGTTTGTCACAGCATTGACAATGCTTGACTTGCCGGCATTTCTTCTGCCGAAGAAACCGATATGCAAACGCTCCGAAGAAGGAATATCGTTAAGTCCCATACATCTGCGCTCCCTTTCTTTTGATTTTTCTCTGTCCGTCACGCAATAAAAAAACAGCTCACCCCGACGGATAAACTGCACACAAAAACCATATGTCCCTACAATGAACATACCCTGTTTTTTTTACATCTATCAAGCTTTCGCCTCAATAATTATTTCAGCGTCAGGAGATAATATTTATTCTGTTTTTACTGCTTGCCCGAATAGAGAGTCTTTGCCGTCACTCCGCTGATCCTGCCTATCCTGCCTGCAAGGGTGTTGATCTTATCCTGCGGTGCATCTATCGCCACGCTTATGATGTTGATCCCCTTGTTCCGATAAGGCACTCCCATCCTGCCGATTATAAACTCACCGTACTCATGCAGCACAGCGTTTATCTGCCCGGCAGCATCATAGTCCTCAGCGATCACGGCTATAACAGCAACTCTCGTTTCCACTATAAACCTCCATTCCCGAAAAAGGACCATATTACTACAATTTCAATATACCATATTACCGACCCTTTGTCAACAGCATCTGCGCCTTTTAACATATTGTTCTCAGCTTTTCCTTTTTTATGAATAATGCGTCCGTAAAGGGAAATAATACACATAAGCACCTGCCCTTTTACATAACCAAAGCCGTCAACGGCAGAATAAAAAGGGTGATGATATGCAGTTCAACAAAGTGGAGATAAGCGGAGTTGATACAAACTCTCTCAAGGTGCTCACCGAGGAGGAGAAGCTTGAGCTTCTGGAAAGGACCAGAAACGGCGACAAAAAAGCCAGAGAGGAGCTTATAAACGGCAATCTGCGCCTTGTGCTCAGCGTTTTGCAAAGGTTCACCGGCAGGAGCGATTGCGCCGACGACCTTTTTCAGGTAGGCGTTGTGGGACTTATCAAGGCTATCGACAATTTCGACCCCAAGTTTGCCGTCAAGTTCTCATCCTATGCCCACCCCATGATAGCAGGGGAAGTAAGGCGGTACCTGCGTGACTTCCAGCCCGTAAGAGTCAGCCGCTCCCTGCGTGACCTTGCGTACAAATCCATGCTTGCCAAGGAAAAGCTCACCGAGAAGCTGCGCCGTGAGCCTACTCCCACCGAGATAGCGATCGAGACCGGTGAACAGCGCAGCGATATTGTTACCGCCATGGAATCGGTAAGCGAGCCGCTGTCTCTTTACGACCCGGTGTATTCCGATTCCGGAGACACCCTGTATGTCCTTGACCAGATAAAGGACAGCTGCGACGATAAGACCTGGCTGGACGAGCTTTCCGTAAAGGAGACCATCGCCGCCCTTAAACCCCGTGAAAAACAAATTCTCTATCTGAGATTTTTCAAAGGCGCCACCCAGATGGAGGTCGCAAAGACGATAGGTATCTCCCAGGCGCAGGTCTCCAGACTTGAAAAAGGAGCACTGGACAGGATAAAGGAGCAGTTTTAAAGCTGCTCTTTCTTTATTTTTCGACTTGTTTTTTTGTAATTTTTAACAAACTGTAAATTTTCTTTGCTTATATGGCAACTTTATCCGTCGTTGCTCCCTAAAATTTGATTTTCAAGGCAAAATATTGTATAATTACAAAATATATTGGACGAACCGTAACCATACCCAGCCATACAATACTCATATAAGCAAGGAAAGATATACCGATGAAAACTATCCTTATCGCAGAAGACTATACAGGGCAGCACTCACGGCTAATAAAAGCTGTCAGTGAGTTTGACTACCAATGCAAGATCTGTAAAAACAGTCCTATTGAGCTAAGTATAATACTTGCGGATCTCGTGCCCGACCTTATCATTCTAAATGTGAGCAGGATAGGACTTGACGACCTGCGTGAAATTGTTATGGCTGCAAACGTCAAAGGGGTGAAATATCCCATAATAAATATAGGCACGTATGAGGATCCCTGGCTGGAGCCGGGAATAAATCTGAAGGAGATAAAAGGCAGCTTTCACCACCCATATGACATACCCACCGTGGTAAAAAGCATAAACAGATTGCTGTTTAACGAGCAGGACGAAAGCACTCGGGGAGAAATGCTGAACAACAAGCTTTACAGCTTGATACTCAAGCTCAACCCCTCCAAAAAGCAGCGTGGCAACACCTATATCTGCGACAGCGTAGCAGCGCTGCTCTCCGACCACAGCGGAAAAGTCAGGCTCCACGGCTACCTGTATGATTACATAGCAAAGAAATACGATACCACCGTAAAAAGCGTGGAGCACTCCATCAGGATTTCCGTAAACAGCTGCTGGAATACCACCAACACAGAGCTTTTGTCCCTTTGCATGAAGGACCTGTATCTGCGTGGAAAGCGACCCACAAACCTTGAATTCATAAACGCCCTTGTCCAATGTTTCTCCGGGGATACCACCGCCATTTTTAAGAATAGCCCAAGCCATAAGCTGCATATATAGTTTCTGAGGTGAAAACTATGATATGCAGCTTTTCCGGTCTCAGAAACAAAGAAGTTGTGGACCTTCGCTCGGGTATGAAGCTTGGCTTTGTGGACGATGCGGAGCTTGACACTGTGTCGGGTAAAATAGTCTCTCTTGTGGTCTATGGTAAACCCAGAGCCTTTGGAATAATGGGCAGAGATGACGATATTGTAATAAAATGCACCGACATACAGCTTATCGGCGAAGATATAATCCTTGTGGATTTTGAGCAAAAGACAATATCCACAAAAACAAAAAGCTTTCTTGTTGAAAATTTGTTAAAATGACGGAGCGATAAAACTTGCAATAAGGTGAAAAATATGGTATAATATCAGAGCAATTCGCACGGATGCGTTTGTTGCCGTTGGTCCCATTGTAAAATGGGTTGAGGCAAGTGTGACGCTCCGGAGGAAATAAGCACGCCGCAAGGCGGAAATCAAAAACCAAACAGGAGGTTACTACAATGGGAGTAGTATCAATGAAGCAGCTTCTTGAGGCTGGTGTACACTTTGGTCACCAGACAAGAAGATGGAACCCGAAAATGGCACCGTACATTTTCACAGAAAGGAACGGCATCTACATCATCGACCTGCAGAAGACAGTTAAGAAGCTGGAAGAGGCTTATATGTTTGTCCGTGATGTAGCAGCACAGGGCGGCGAGGTACTTTTTGTAGGTACAAAGAAGCAGGCTGGCGATTCCATTAAGGAAGAGGCTACCAGAGCTGACGCTCACTACGTAAACGCAAGATGGCTCGGCGGAATGATGACAAACTTCAAGACCATCCAGCAGCGTATCAAGAGACTTGAGCAGCTCAACAAGATGGAAGAGGACGGCACATTTGATCTTCTGCCAAAGAAGGAAGTTACAAAGCTCAAGCTGGAGATCGAAAAGCTGGAGAAGTTCCTTGGCGGTATCAAGAACATGAAGAAGCTCCCCGGAGCACTTTTCGTTGTTGACCCAAGAAAGGAAAAGATAGCTGTTGCAGAGGCTAAGAAGCTGGGTATCCCGGTAGTCGCTATCGTAGATACAAACTGCGATCCGGACGACGTTGATTACGTTATCCCCGGAAACGACGACGCTATCAGAGCTGTAAAGCTTATTGCAGGCTGCATGGCTAACGCTATCATCGAGGGCAGACAGGGTGAAGACGCTGTGGCAAGCGATGAGGAGACCGAAAAGGTAGAGGAAGCAGAGGAAGAGACTGCTGAATAATCAATGACAAAGCGCAGGGCAGATAAGTTTTATAATTTGTCTGCCTTGTTTTGACGAATAAAGGATCTAATCGAATGGAGGAAATATAAATGGGAAAGGTATCTGTACAGGAGATCAAAGAGCTTATGACAGCAACAGGCGTTGGCATGATGGACTGCAAGAAGGCTCTTGTTGAAACAGACGGCGATATGGAAAAGGCAATCCTTGTTCTTCGTGAAAAGGGACTTGCTACCCAGGCTAAGAAGAGCGGCAGAGTTGCTGCAGAGGGTATCTGCACAGCTGTTGTCGAGGGTAACGTTGGCTGCGTACTCGAGGTTAATATCGAGACAGACTTCGCTGCAAATAACCAGGAGTTCAAGGATTTCGTAGCTGCAACCGCAAAGACAGTTATCGAGCAGAATCCTGCCGATGTTGAGGCTCTCAAGGCTTGCAAGATCGCAGGCGGCGACACAACAGTTGAGGAAGCTCTGCAGAATCTGTTTATCAAGATCAGAGAGAACATGGTCATCAGACGTTTCAAGAGATTTGAGGGTATCCTCGTTCCTTACGTTCACGGCGGCGGAAGCATCGCTGTTATCGTAAAGCTTGAGTCCGATATCGCTGCTGACAACGCTGATCTGCTTGCAGCAGGTAAGGACTGCGCACTCCAGGTAGCAGCTATGAACCCATCTTACCTCAACAGAGCAGCTGTTCCTGCTGATGCACTTGAGGAAGAGAAGAAGATCCAGCTGGCACAGATGGCTGACGATCCTAAGATGGCTAACAAGCCTGAGCAGGTAAAGATCAAGATCATCGAGGGCAAGCTCGGCAAGTTCTATTCCGAGAACTGCCTGCTTGAACAGGCTTTCGTTAAGGACGATAAGCAGACTGTCGGCGCATATGTTGACAGCGTAGCAAAGAAGCTCGGCGGCAAGATCGACGTTGTAGAGTACGTTCGTTTTGAGCGTGGCGAGGGCGTTGAGAAGAAGGAAGACAATTTCGCAGACGAAGTTGCTTCAATGATCAAGTAATATAAAACTTATCATAAAGGCTGGCGCAAAAATGCACCAGTCTTTTTTTATCACTATTTATGGTCATACACGGTTTCATATCGGATAGTATACAAACATTACACCGAAGCAACAAATTTAAGCTCCCTTTACCGAAACGGCAGAGGGAGCTTTGTAAGGGTAGTATTATGGAGATCTCATTATTTTTGAGTTACTTGAGCTTTGTTACTGTAAGCACCACACTATAAGCTTGCACTTATTGAGATAATAAGACCAAATACTGTTGATGCTATCAATCCTGCGGCAAGTAGTGTTGAACCCGCTTTTTTCTTACCGGAAGCATAGTAAGCAATGCCCAGAATAATTCCGATTATTGGAATTAGAATGGATCCGGCAATTTCAATACCGGTCGCTTTTCTGTTGTCCTCAGCCGGCTTTGCCGCTTGCTGTAAATCTTGCTGCGGTACTCCGCAATGAGGGCATATCACCGCCTCATCGTCGATCTCTTTTCCGCACTTTCTGCAAAATGCCATAAAAATGACCTCCTTTTTATTTTGTTGTCGCCAAACAGTAGGTATCGGCTAGGTGTCATTCTACTATATAATTGTGAACATGTATACTATCTTAAGATTCAGCCATTGCCTTGTCGTAAATTTGTTTTTTTCTTAGGTGAAGATAAATTTAAATACATCCACGTTGTCCATTGTTTTGCTGTGATGTGAAAAAAAACCGCCAAACTTTGTATTGTCATTTTTGTTAATTGTTACAGCAATAAAAAATGTAAGTTCATTGCCAGAAGGATCAGTTGTAGTTCCTTTAAAAGTATAATCATATGCGCTGGAACTATCGGGTGTTTTTGTCCATTTTCCATTGCTCCCAAACCTTTTATCCAGAGACTCCATGAAATCATTACCTGTATAAAATTTTGTCACTAGATATTTTTCAGAAGATGACATATTACATCCTATTGCAGCTTCCTTATAACGGGTCTTTTTTTCCGTCAATACATACAAATTTGCTTTTCCTTTAAGTGTAGGTCTGTCGCCCGTTGCCTTGCCTGCAACAGCTTCTGTCTGGCTTGTAGTAGTCGTAGTTGTCTGCTTAGCTGTAGTGGTAGTTGTTGTTGTAGTTTCAGATGTCGTTTGACTTGTTGTGGTCGTAGTGGTTGTTTCAGTATTTGAACTTGATGAAGATTTTGTCGCTTCGGAGCTTGAATCGTCGCAGGCTGTCATCATTCCGACAGTAAGTACAGTGGCTAATACCAACGATAAAAACTTTTTCATAAAATTTTCCTCCTCAAACTATTTTGTTGTCATCTTTCAACAAATTTATTATACCACCGCCTGTTCTGTTTGTCAATATTATGACATACAGTATATTTACAAATTATTTGTTCACAATGTATAATAAAAACGGTGATGCAAATGAATAACGGCAGAATAATCCCCGATTATAACGCCATTGGCGAAAAGATACGAAGCCGCAGGGCAAAGCTGGGAATGAGCCAGGAGCAGCTTGCAGACCTTTGCGGCATAACTTCCTCGTATATTGGGCATATCGAACGTGGCTCACGGCAGCTGTCCCTGAATACGGCTATAAGTATTTCGACCGTGCTGGAAATAAGCCTTGATTATCTTCTGCTTGATGCAAAGGATCAGAACAGTGATGCAAATGTTCTCCAAAGCATTTCGGCAGAGCTTAAAAACCATTCACCCGAGCAGGTGAGCAAATTCCTCAGCACGATCAAAATTTTAGCGGAGAATATCGACGAAATGTAAAAAAATCCTCCTACGGTGATTATACCATAGGAGGTCTTTTTTGTCTTATGCTGTCGGCATAATTATAATATCTAACCAAAGTGTGAAAGCACATCTTCGGCGGAATCAAAGCGTTTTTCGGGGCTTATATTTGTTGCCTTTGCTATAAATCTGCCAAGTCTGCCCTTTGTAAACAGCTTTACCGATGGGTGCTCGCCTGTGACAAGCTTATTTGCAAGAATTCCAAGAGCATAAATATCGCTTCTGCTGTCGGTTTGTGCAAGTCCGAACTGTTCGGGAGGAGCATAGGTCGCTGTACCAAGAAGCACTGTATCACGGCTTTTTCCCTGCGTGTATATTTTGGATATATCAAAATCGGTCAGCTTCACAGTGCCGTTTTCGGTCAGGATAACGTTATCCTCTTTGATATCACGGTGGACTATGCCAAGCGAATGCAGCACATAAAGTGCCTTTGCAAGCTGGACAATTACCTGCTGTGCACCCTGCTGCTTCATGGGAACAAGCTGCGAAAGACAGATGCCCTCGATATATTCTTCGAGAATATATGCAAAGTCCTGCTGCGTGACAACATCAAATATCTGCACAAGGTTTTTCTGGCTTATGCCCGATAGCCTGCGGTAAACCTCGGTGTTAGTTCCGCTTTTTAGCTTCCGCACCACCATATCCCTGCCAAGCTTATTGTTGCGATAGCGTATCAGCTCGCTGCCCTGCTTGCTGCCAAGCACAGATACAAGAGTGTATTCGGTTTTCAGTATTTCCGAAAAGTTTATACTACCGCCCCCTTGTAAAATCGAATTAAGCGTGTTATAATCCAAGTGTGATGTAAATACTTTAAAAGGAGTAAACTATATGAACAAATCCACCGACGAGTTGCTTGACGAGATAAAGTCTGCCAACACTATCGACGAGTATCTCGACGAAAACTCCGGGAGCATTTCAGCAAAAAAAGTCTCGGAAATGCTTGAGGCACTGCTTGAAGAAAAAGGTCTTTCCAAATCAGATGTAATAGCAAAGTCTGAGATAAGCCAGGTATATGCCTATCAGATATTTTCAGGCGTTAAGGAAGCCCCGAGCCGTGATAAGATACTTTCCCTGCTTATTGCAATGTCGCTTTCGCTTGATGAGGTGCAGAGTTTTTTAAAGCTGTCTGGCTATCCGTTTTTGTATGCCAAACACAAACGTGACAGCATTATCATTTTCTGCATACAAAACCACAAAACTGTCGTTGAAACAAACAATGAGCTTTATTCTCACGGCGAAGCAACACTATGACTTTTTTGCGTCGATACTGTATTCACTGAAACCAAGCTCAGGCATATTTCTGCTCAATATCTCAAATGAATAACCGTTCTCGGTAAATGTGCTGTTCCTGCCATTGAGGTCACAGCCAAAAAATACCTCTCCCAGTGCGGAAAGTATCTCTTTGGTGTGAGGATCATTTGCGGCGTAGGAAACGTGACTGATACGAATATAGATACTGATGTTTCCGTTTTTATTAGTCCCGATATTTATAAAAGCACCACTTTTGTCGGTAAAAGACAGCGTTGTTGCGTCTGCGTCCTGTTCGGATTTAATGTCTTGTGCACTATTAATTCCGAAATATTTGCTGCTGTGAGCTGAACACCAGTTGTTTATCCCGGCTGCAAGAGTTTCGGGGTCTATCGTGCTGTTAAGCGTCTGCTTATTCTGGGGACTCAGCGAAGTGGTCTGCGTTTCAAACGTGATCTGCTGGGACGTTGTAGTTTCGGCTGGTGCTGCGGAAGTTGTTGTGCTTGCAGCGGTTTCCCTGCTTTTCAGGCTTTCGGTAGAACTCTGCGTTTGTGAAACATCGGCACTTACAGAAGTGTCGGTGTTTTTATTTTGTGCTGAACTATCATCGCCGCTGCTTCGGGCAAAAATGAAATAACCGCACACCGCCATAACAGCGCTCGCACACGCTGCTATAGCAATGACATATCGCTTCTTTTTATTCCCCGGCTGTTTTACTTCAACATTTTCGGTCTGCACGAGCGTTGTCATGCAATGCGGACAAAACCGCATACCCTGCGGGACATCACCTCCACAGTGAGGGCAGCTGAAGGTATCCATAGCATTTCCCCTTTGATGTTTATCGACTATATTTTACTTTGACCAAAATCCGTTTTATTTTTACAAGGCATCGGCTGCGACAAGAAGATCTCACCCCAGCATCGGCAATTAGATTATACTACACATCAACAGATATTTCAAGATGCAAAAACTCCGCCGGTGAATTACCAGCGGAGGTGTTGTCCTATTCGGTTTTTGGTTTCACTACCCTAAGGGTATCATGCAGGTTTGTGGAAAACTCTTCTCCAAAAGGGTTTCCCCAAACAACTCGACTGCCTGTTATACTTGCAGGTATTCTTTCACTTCAAGCAGATCTGCAAACTTCTTGTGCGCAAGCTTTAGCATTTCCTCGTCAGGCTGGATAATATCCGGCACAAGCAGCGGATACATTCCTGCCCTGCTCGCCGAGATTATACCATTGCGTGAGTCCTCCACCGCCGCCGACTTTTTCGGGTCAGCACCCAGCTTCTCGCAGGCAAGCAGATATATCTCCGGCTCGGGCTTTGAGTGCTCTATCATGTCACCGCCTACAATTACGCTGAAATACTCCAGCAGACCTGCATCTTTAAGCTCGCTGACCACAACGTCGTATTGTGTCGACGACGCAAGTGCGACCTTTGCACCGCTTTCTTTGAGGTATTCCAGCAGCTCCCTCGCACCTTTTTTTACCGGGATCCCCTCGGTCTGAATTATCTCCTTGAAGCGCTCTATGCACTCAATGTGCATCTGCTCAATACTCACCTTGTCACCGTAAGCATCCTCAAAAATCTTCAGAGTGTCCGCAGTGCTTCTGCCCACGCACTTCATTGCAGTCTCGCTTATGTCGCCCAGCCCATGTGCGTCAGCAGCGTCCTGCCAGCTGCGCAGAGCGATCACCTCAGTGTCGAAAATTATTCCGTCCATATCAAAAACCACAGCATCAAGTTCACTGAGTTTCATTTTGCCTCTCCCCTATCTGAAATACATATATAAGTCGCACTTTATCATTCCGTTGTAAAGCTTGCGCTTTTTGTCCGCCTTTTTTCCGAAAAACTTTTCAAATTCCTCGTGCGGCGAAATAATATAACAAGGATTGTCCCGTGACGGACTCAGCACATGCCCCATTTTCTTGTAAAGCTCCTCCGCAGCCCTTATGTCAAGCAGCCTTTCTCCATATGGCGGATTGCAGAAAACCGTGCAGTTACCGGGCAGCTCCAGTTTGGAAATGTCCTGCTGTCTGACCTGTATCCTGCTGCCCACACCGGCTTTTTTAGCGTTTGCGCTTGAAAGATCCACCGCAAGCTCATCAATATCAAAGCCGTAACCCTTAAATCCGCAGTCACGCTTAATAAGGTCCATAGCCTCCGCCCGTGCGTTCTGCCATACGGTTTGTGGTATCTGCTCCCACTGCTGTGCTGCAAAATTTCTCCTAAGCCCGCAGGCGATATTCATAGCCTTGTAAGCCGACTCGATAAGAAAAGTCCCCGAGCCGCACATGGGGTCACACACTACCGTGTTTTCTCTGACTCTCGCCAGGTCGATAATGCCTGCCGCAAGTGTCTCCTTTATTGGCGCATCGTTGGAATTGCGCCGGTATCCTCGCTTGTGCAGTCCCTCTCCCGAGGTGTCAAGATAAACGCTCGCCCTGTCCTTGAGTATAATAAACTGTATCTGGTGCTTTGCCCCTGTCTCCTCGAAACGGCTTATGCCGTAAACGCTTTCAAGCCTTTTAACGCAGGCTTTTTTGATTATCCTCTGGCAGTCCGGAACGGAGTGAAGCTTTGAATTGAGGCAGCTGCCCTTTACAGGAAATGCGTCCTTGCTTCCCACAAAGTCCTCAAGGTGAATCGCCCTTACGCCCTCAAAAAGCTCCTCAAAGCTCCTTGCCTCGAAGCTTGCCAGCTCAATAAGCACTCTTTCTCCCGAGGATATCCAAAGGTTTGCCTTTGCAAGAGTTTCAAGATCCCCCTCAAAGCTTACCTTTCCGTCGGTGGTCACAAGATTTTCTCCACCAGCCTTTTTCACTTCAAAAGCAACAACGCTCTCCAGCCCGAAATGGCATGGCACGCACAGTTTTATCTTATCCATACTTATCCTTTCTAAAAAAATACCCCCAGATCAACCTGATATGGGGGTATAGCTTATTATCTGTCAGTGGTTGCAGACCTTGGACAGCTCCGACTTCTTGAAGTAGCCCTCTGCGGTATTTCCGCAGGTCTTTGAAGCCACAAGTCCTGTGGTTCTGCAATACTTTGTCTTGACCACCGAGTCAGGCATGGTGAATGTCTTATCCGGTTCGCTTTCAAAGTATTCTCCAAACAGGTTTTTCCACAGCTGGTCGCTGTTATAATAGCTTTGGGTAGGTATCTGCTTGTGATTGTCGTAACCGATCCATACGCCCGATACATAGTCCGGAGTACATCCCACAAAAGTAAGGTCCTTCCATTCGGTCGATGTACCTGTCTTAGCCACCAGATCGGTGGTGATAAGCTTAGCGTTTCTTCCGGTACCTGTGGAATCGTTTACAACGTTCTGCATCATTCTGTTCATGATATAAGCGGTGGATTCTGAGATAGCCTGCTTATATCCATCCGGCTTCTCATAAATGACCTTACCGGATGCGTCTTCGATGCTGGAAATGTAGGATACCTCGTACTTTCTTCCGCCGTTGCCGAAGATCATATATGCGCCAACCAGCTCTTCAAGGTGGGTTCCGTTTGTAAGGCCTCCGACAGTAACACCGGAATAGATGTGTGCATCTGTCTCTTCAAGAGTAGTTATATCCAGCTTTTCCTTCAGGAAGTTATACGAATACTCAGGTGTGAGCTTTTGTATCAGCTGTGCAGGAGCAGTATTCTTTGACTGCGCCAGCATCTGCCAGGTGTACATATTCTGGTTGCTCCAGTTGTGTCCTCCGGTCTCGGAGTAGTTGTCCGGCCACTGAATATCCTTACCCTTGTCATCTTTAACAACAATAGGTGAATCTTTAAAAATAGTTGACCATGTTATAAGGTTCTGCTCAAGTGCAGGAGCATATGAAGCGATAGGCTTTATTGTTGAACCCGGAGATCTTACGCCCTGTGTTGCGGTGTTGAACACACGCATTTCCTTTTTAGCATTTCTGCTTCCGACCACAGCCTTAACATTTCCTGTATAATCCATAGCTATGGAAGCGGACATCAGATTGTCCTCTGCAAGTGAATAAGCGGTAAAGTTAGCAGGGTTCTGCATTCCCTTTTCCAGCTTCTTCTGCAGATTGTAATCAACGGTGGTGTAGATATTGAATCCGCCGTTGAAAAGCCTCTGGGAGGCTTCCTCTATGGTGATGCCGTAGTACTTGGATATCCTGTTTTCAGCCTCTGTAAGAGCTTCATCCATAAAGTAATCGGTAACGCCCTGATCCTTGGTCTCGTCATCGTAAACCGTAGCACTTGAAAAATCGAAATTGCCAACGATCTTGATCTTTTCGTTAAGTGCCTGGTCGTGCTCATCTTCAGATATAGCGCCGTTTTCAAGCATCTTGTCCAGACAGACCTTACGTCTGATATAGTTTTCCTTGCCGCCCTCCAGCGGGTTATAAGCTGCCGGTGCGGTGGTCATAGCTGCAAGTGAAGCAGCCTCTGCAAGGTCAACGTCCTTTATATCCTTTCCGTAATAGAAGTTTGCCGCCGCCTGAACTCCGGCAATATCGTGCTTTGAAGTGCCAAGAGGTATGATATTCAGGTAGCACTGAAGAATATCCTCTTTTCGGTTGGTCTTTTCAACGTTGATCGTTCGGAATATCTCTCGTACCTTTCTCTCGATACCCTGGATACCTGCAGCTTCCTTATCTCCCGTAACATTCTTGATGGTCTGCTGTGTGATAGTAGAACCACCCTGTCTTCCGGGATAAAGTGGGATAAAGATATTAACGAACGCACCGATGGTACGCTTGAAGTCGATACCGTCATGCTGGTAGAAACGCTCGTCCTCACTGTAAACGAAAGCATCCTGCACATGCTGAGGGATGTTTTCTATATCGGTCCACAGAATGTGTCTGCTCTGGTTTCTCAGAGCGTAATAGAGCTTATACTGCTGTGAAGCGGGATCCTTCTCGTCGTAGTCCGGATTTTCATATAGAAATCTTGAGATATTGCTGTCCGCAGCCTGATCAAGGCTGACAGTAGATGTAGTATCCGCAAAATTCAGCACATATATCGTCAGCACCGTTGCGAAAATACACGATGTGATTATCACGATCAGAAATACTGACAAAACAACTGTTCCCAGGGTCTTGAGCACTCTTGACACTATGCTCATGGCAGATCTTGCTTTTGTTTTTTTTCTTCTGCCTCTTCGCCTGTTTGGAACATCTCTTCTTCTGTCTTCCATAAAAGCAGCCTTTCTTGTGTTTTTCTTTTAGTATACCACACACAAATGAAAAAGTTAAGTCTTTTTATCTTTTCTTCAGTATTTTTGTCATTTCAAACAATAAAAGCATTGCAAAAGCGTTTATTTGCCGCATTTTGACACCGTTTTCAACGCAAAATCGGGGACGATACCTCGCCCCCGCATTATCTTGCTTACTTAAGCGTCTGTTGTTTCATCAGCAGTTGCTTGCTCAGCAGCCTC
This sequence comes from Ruminococcus sp. FC2018, assembly GCF_000621805.1. Classification (GTDB taxonomy): domain Bacteria; phylum Bacillota; class Clostridia; order Oscillospirales; family Ruminococcaceae; genus Hominimerdicola. Next base: position 101,659 of record NZ_JHXH01000008.1, read on the forward strand.
CTGTGCGGCAGGCTCCTCCTGTGCAGGAGCTTCTTGTGCAGCGGGTGCCTCCTCAACAGCTTCCTGCTCTGCAGCCTGTACATCTTCCTCTTCAGGGAGCAAAGCTCTGATAGACAAGCTTATGCGCTTCTTATCAGGATCGATCTCGGTGATCTTGCACTCTACCTCTTCGCCTACTGTGAGTATCTCGTTGACATTGTCAACTCTCTTGTTGGCAATCTGGGAGATGTGGATAAGACCGTCAATGCCCTCAATGATCTGTGCGAACGCACCGAAAGCAGTGATAGAAACGATCTTTGCCTTAACTACCTGACCTGCCTCATAATTTGCCTTGAATATCTCCCATGGATTTTCGGAATCCTTCTTGTATACCAGAGAGATCTTCTTATTCTCGGTATCGATATCCTTGATCCTTACTGTGATCTTGTCACCCACAGAAACGACCTCGGAAGGATGCTTATCTCTGTTCCATGAAAGATCTATTCTTCTCACAAGTCCGTCTACACCGCCAAGATCTACGAATACGCCGTAATCTGTGATAGATTTAACAACGCCCTCAACTTCTTCGCCCGGCTGGGTGTTCTCAAAGAACTTGGTCTGTGCGGCAGCCTTTGCCTCTCTTGCAACGATCCTGATCGATCCGACCGCTCTCTGCTTAGCCTCGTTGACCTCAAGGATCTTGAACTCAACTTCCTTCTTCAGCAGCTCGTCAAGGTTGAAATCTCTCTTGGGAGCAGCCTGGGATGCAGGAACAAATACCTTCACACCGTTGCATGAAACAAGCACGCCGCCCTTGATAACGTTTGTAACAACACCTGTAAGGACCTCGTCAGCCTCTTTTGCGGCAACGATCTTCTCAAAGCCGGCAGCAGCGTCGACCTTCTTCTTTGAAAGTGTAACAACGCCGTCCTGGTCATTAGTCTTGAGAACGATAAGATCAAGCTCATCCCCAACGCTCACAACGTCCTCAGGCTTCTTGCTGGGGTCGTCGGTCAGCTCGCTTGCAGGGATCATACCCTGCTGCTTGGTACCAAGGTCAACATAAACTTCGTTATTGTTCACCGACAACACAGTACCTGTTACTCTCTTTCCGATATGTATTGGCTTCAGAGATTTCTCCATCTCCTCTTCCCAGTTAAATTCCTCATCAACATTATTCAGTAAATCACTCATGGTTTGTTCTACCTCCTTGATTATATAAGCAGGCGTTGAGGCACCTGCGGAAATCCCAACGGATCTAACCCCCGCCAGATCGGGCACGATCTGCGAAAGTTCTTTTGCGTTCTCCACCAGAACGCTTGTACAATACTGCTGTGCTATCGAATACAGCTTGTGTGTATTCGAGCTGTGTCTGCCCCCCACTATGACCATAAGGTCGCTTTGCTTTGCAAGCTCTGCGGTCTCACGCTGTCTTTCGTTAGTGGCGTTGCATATGGTCTGGAAGATCTCCACATTGCTCAGCAGCTTGTTCGCCGCTGCACTGCAATCCTCCCAGACTGCTCTGTTAAAGGTGGTCTGCGCCAGAAGGACTGTCTTTTTTCCTCCAAGCTCCTTGTCCCTGACCAGCTCCTCAAGCTCCTCGCAGCTGCCAAAAGCATAGCTTTCTCCCATGCAATGAGCCATAATGCCCATTACCTCCGGGTGCTGTCCGTCACCTGCGATAAGCACCGTGCAGCCTTCATTTGACTTTTCAAAGGCTATGCTGTGGATCCTTGCCACAAACGGACAGGTTGCATCGACTATCTCCGCACCGGCATTTTCCAGCTTTTTGTAAACATCAAGCCCCACACCATGGGAGCGGATTATCACAGTCTGTCCTCTTTGGACCTGTTCAAGCTCCACCGGGACCGCACCTTTGCGGCGGAGGTCTTCCACCACATCGGAATTATGGATGATCGGTCCGAGTGTGACCACATTATTCCGCTTATCCAGTTCATTATACACTATTTTTACGGCATTGTCTACACCAAAACAAAATCCTGCTGTTGCTGCGACAGAAATTTTACAATTTGTTAACATTTAATGCACTAACTCCGTTATGCTTTTCATAATTTCGTTCTTGATAATTTTCAGATCCTTGGCAGTAGTTCCTGTCACTCCTATTTCCGATGGGATAATAGGCTTACCGTATCTTATGACTACCTTGCTTCTGAATTTGAGCTTTTCGCCTTTGAAATTGATGCCCACAGGAACGACCTTGGTCTGAGCCACCGCAGCAATAAGAGCCACGCCTGTTTTGCCCTTACCCACCTTGCCGTCCTTTGAGCGTGTACCCTCGGGGAATATCTCAAGGTTCCTGCCCTTTTCAAGCTTCTCGATAGAGGTATCGATAACCGTCATATCGCCCTTTCCTCTCTCCACGGGAAATGCGCCGAACAGCTTGATAAGACCGGTAAAGAAAATGTTTTTATGAAACAGCTCTTCCTTTGCCATATACGAGATGGGGACCCTTGTACCCAATGCAGTAAACACGGGGTCCTGGTAGCTTCTGTGGTTTGATGCAAAGATATTTCCGCCGTCCTTTGGAACGTTCTCCTTGCCTTCCCACTTGATATTGTAAAAACAGTGGTACAGAAAAATAACGATATACCTGAGAAAATTATAGAAGAACAGATGAAAAAAGTTCAGATGTTTTTTCTTACTTATAGGTCTTGGGGGCATAAGCTCTCTGCTTGCCTTTGAGGAAACCTTTTCCCCGCCGCTTTTTCCGTTTCCGGACGACTTTGTCTTGTCCTTTATTATGCCCACGATAGTATCTATGACTTCTTCAAGGCTCATTTTCGTCGAGTCAACCTCAATGGCATCGTCAGCCTTTTTCAGCGGTGCTGTTTCACGGTGGGTGTCGTTATAATCCCTCTGCTTAATGTCCTCAAGCACCTGCTCATAGGTTGAAGGGTCACCCTTTTCCTGAAGCTCCTTGAAGCGTCTGTTTGCCCTTTCCTCCGCAGTTGCGGTGAGAAATATCTTGACCTGGGCATTGGGCAGCACCACCGTTCCGATATCACGCCCGTCCATGATTATATTGTTTTTTCTTGCAATATCCTGCTGAAGATCAAAGAGAAATTCTCTTACCTTTGGTTTGGCAGAAACTGCCGAGGCTCCCATGGATATCTCCGGGGTCCTTATCTTGTCCGAAACGTCCTCTCCGAAAAGCATAACGTGCTGTGTGCCGCCGATATATTCAAGGCTAACCTTTATCTTGTCAAGACAGCTCACAACAGCCTCCTCGTCCTGTGGATCTATGCCGTTTGAGATCACATAGTAAGCCACGGCACGGTAAAGGGCACCTGTGTCCACATACACATATTCAAGTTTTTTCGCCACAGCCTTTGCTATCGTGGATTTTCCCGCACCCGAAGGTCCGTCCAGAGCAACATTTATATTCATTCTTTCCACATTCCTTTCAGTATATATCAGCACTTCTCCCTACGCCATGTGCACAGCGCAGCTGTTTGCGGTGGAGAACGCTATCTGTAGATTAAAGCCCCCCGTATATGCGTCAACGTCCAGCACTTCCCCTATAAAATACAGTCCCCTGCAAAGCTTTGAAGCCATCGTCCCCGGGTCTATCTCCGAGACTCTGACACCCCCACGGGTGATTATCGCCTCGTCCACAGGCCGCAGGCTAAGTATATTGTATTCAAGTGCTTTTAAGCATCTCACAAGTTCCAGCCTTTCACTCTTTGTGATCTGGTTCACTCTTTTATCCCCGGCGATACCGCTTCGCTTAACGATAATGGGGATCAGCTTTGCAGGCAGAAGCTTTACCAGGCTGTTTTGGAACTCTCTGTTCTCGAACCCGGAAAAATCACGCAGTATCCGCTCGTCAAGCTGTTTTTCGCTGAGTGCCGGTTTGAGATCTATCTTTACGGTGTATCTCTTTTTGTTCGTGTCGCCCATGTGGGCACTTGCCGAGAGCACAAGAGGTCCCGAAAGCCCGAAGTGGGTAAAAAGCATCTCCCCCAGCTCGGAAAACAGCGGCTTTTTCTTGCCCTGCTCGTACAGGGAAAGTGTGCAGTTTTTCAGCGACAGACCCATAGCATCTGCACACTCCTCGTGTTCCCTTGTCACCATAGGACAAAGAGAAGCCGTGATAGCAGTCACCGTGTGTCCCGTCTGTTGTGCAAATCTGTAACCGTCTCCCGTGGAGCCTGTCTTGGGATAAGACCTTCCACCTGTGGCAACCACAACATTGGGTGCATGATACTCTCCGCCTGTGCATTTAACGCCGTTCACTGCGCCGCTTCGGATAATAAGTTTCTCCGCCCGGTCATAAACTATCTTCACCCCTGCGTCCTCAGCCGCCTTTACCAGTGCACGAACAATATCCCTTGCGCTGTCGCTGCATGGGAAGACCCTGCCTCCCCGCTCGGTTTTAAGGGGCACTCCGAGTCCCTCAAAAAAGCTCATTGTATCAGCCGGAGCAAAGCCCTGCAAAGCGGAAAACATAAACTTCGGATTACGAGGTATGTTATTCATGACCGTCAGTGCATCGCAGTTGTTTGTTACGTTGCACCTGCCCTTTCCGGTGATAGCAAGCTTTCTGCCGCAGCTGTCCATATGCTCGATAACAGCCGCTTTTTTCCCCCTTTGCGCCAGCTTTACAGCGCAGAACAGTCCCGCTGCACCACCGCCTATAACAACACAGTCAAGGCTCATTGTCCCTCTTCCTCGCTCTTAGTGTAAACATCATATTCGTCCCAGACCTGTTCAAGTCTCTCAAAGGTCGCCGACACCTTGTCCACGTTCTTTATGGACACCGCAACGATAAGTGCGTTTATAAGGCTCAAAGGAGCCACCAGAGAGTCCACGAAGGACGCCATATCGCTCCTTGCCAGCAGCAGGCTATCGGCATATTTTGCAATAGGCGAGGATGCCGAATCGGTAACAGCGATGACCTTTGCGCCGTTGTGCTTTGCAAAGTCAAGAGCCTTCACCGTCTGCTTGGAATACCTGGGGAAGGATATACCTATCATAACGTCCTTTTCGTCAATATGCATTATTCTTTCAAAAAGCTCCGATGTGGTTATGGAGGGTACGAGCTTCACCCTGGGAAAAATAAGGGAGAGATAATACCCTAAGAATTCAGCCAGCGCAGCGGAGCTTCTGGTTCCCATTATGTAGATGGTGTTACAGGAGATTATCTGGTCCACAGCCCTGTTGAAGTCGGTCTTTGAGGTTACCTCAAGGGTCCTCCTTATCCTGTCGATATCCAGATTAAGCACCCTGTCAAGAACGTCATCGCCGTTCATCTGATCGGAGGTGACCTCTATTCTCTGCACAGCAGTGAGCCTTGAGCGCATAAGGTCCTGAAGTGATCTTTGCAGCGCAGGGTACCCGTCGCAGCCCAGCATTGCGGCAAATCTGACCACGGTAGACTCGCTGACACCTACGGTCTTGCCCAGCTTCTGAGCAGTCATAAAGGCTGCCTTGTCATAGTGCGCAAGAATATAATTTGCAATAAGCTTGTGACCTTTTGAAAAGGTCGGCAGCTTTTCATTTATAAGCGAAAACAGATCCTTGTTCATCTTAATGCCCTCCCCCGGCTTTAGTCAAACAATTCCTTTTGCAGCGTTAAAACCTGTTCACGGCGCATTTTCGTTTTCTCCGTGAGCACAGTCAGCCTTTGCCCGTCGTACTCAACAATATCTCCCTCTTTTGCGCCGTAAAGCTTTTTAACCTTTATTTTCACATCCTGCTGCTCACATTCTCCTGCGATAACGTAGCCGCCCTTTGTTTTCTCTATCCTGTCGATAGTCAATTCAAAGCTCATAAGCTCAGCCCCTTTGCTTTGTCACCGTAAGCTCTTTGCCGTCCGTGGAAAATACGATATCTCCGTTATCCTTGGTGATGTAAACATTGCTGATAAACTTGTTTATACGTTTAAGGGTGGAGTCGTGGGGGTGACCGTAATCGTTGTTCTTACCGCAGCATATAACCGCATACTGCGCACCCACCGCTTTCAGCAGTTCATTGGTCGTCCCCTTGTAGCTTCCGTGGTGGGGAACTTTCAAAACGTCAGCCCTGAAGTCAAGTTTCTGCGCCAGAAGGTCTGCCTCCTCTTCCTTTTCCGTGTCTCCGGTTATAAGGAATTTTTTGCTGCCGCAGGTTATCTTCACCACAGTGGAGTAATCGTTAAGCTCCTCGAACTGCCCCTTGGGAGTGTATGTATTTATCACCGCATCTCCCAGACGGAACTCGCTGTTGCTTGACCAGGTCACTTCCAGTCCCTGATTTTTAACCTGCTTGAGCATTTTTTCGTATCTCATAATGGTGGGGACCATATTGTCCGGCACCTTTGGCATAATAAATCTGTCTGCCTTGAATGCTTTGAGTATGTCGGGCATCTCACCCATGTGGTCGGTGTGAGGGTGTGTGACAATGATACAGCTGAGCTTTGTAACACCCTGCTCTTTAAGATACTTGATGACCCTGTCGCTATCGTCACGTTCACCGCTGTCTATAAGCATTGCCTCGCCTGCGGACATCACAAGGGTACAATCCCCCTGTCCCACGTCGATAAAGTGGACCTTTACCTGTGCAGCACCGCTGCCAGAACCGTCTGTACTGTCTGCGCTGCCTGAGCTGCTCTGTCCGTTGTGCACAGCCTTGCTGTTATCCTGACTGCTCCCCGCTGAGCTTAAAGAACCGCTGTCGTTTTCCTCTCGGGAGCTGTCATCGCCGTGCTTTGAAAACAGGAATAAAAGTCCGAAAACTATCAGAGCCAGCACAATAAGCCCCACTCCGATAAATATCAGCGCCCGGCTGTTATCCGGTGCAGTCTGCTTCGGGGGCTGACCTCCAAGCTTATTTCTGTTTTGCTGCATCTCTCAGCGCCCCCTGTCCTGTCTATCTTCTTGCTCTCATCTCTATCCATTCCTGCTGGCTTATAAGCACATCTCTGGGTTTAGAGCCTTCCTGTGGACCTATGATCCCCATTTCCTCTATCTCGTCCATAATTCGTGAAGCCCTTGAAAAGCCCAGCTTCAGCTTTCTCTGTAAGAACGAAGTGGAAGCCTGTCCCGTCTGGACTATTATGGAGATAGCCTGGTCTATAAGCTCATCATCTGCATTTACCACAACGCTGTCCGAGCCGCCGTCATCCGAAGCGCCCTTGACCTGAGGGATATTCTCCTCAACGCCGTGCATAACTTCCTCGCTGTACTGTGTGGGATGCTCGCTTTTAAGGAACTCCACAACTGCGCTTATCTCCTCGGTGGAAGCGTAGCCGCTTTGTATTCTTATGGGGTTTTTAACACCCACCGGCTTGTAAAGCAGATCTCCGTTGCCAAGGAGTTTTTCCGCTCCGCCGTAGTCAAAAATAACACGTGAATCCATAATGCTGGAAACGCTCAATGCGACCCTTGATGGGATATTTGACTTGATAAGTCCCGTAATAACGTCCTTTCTCGGGGACTGTGTGGCAATTATCATGTGTATGCCTGCGGCTCTTGCGATCTGGGCGATACGGCATACGGTATCCTCCACCTCGCTCTTTGCCGCCATCATAAGGTCGGCAAACTCGTCGATAACAATAACTATCTGCGGCAGTATATCAAGCTTTGCAATTTCCTCATTTCGCTCTCCCTCAGGCTTTTTGCGCTCCTGCTTTACCATAGCATTGTACTCGAACAGGCTCTTGACGTGGTTTGCTTCAAGCCTGTTGTAACGCTTTATAGTCTCGTTAAGTGCCCAGCCCAGCGCACCCGCTGCCTTCAAAGGCTCGGTGACAACAGGGATAAGCAGATGCGGAATATTGTTGTATATAGGAAATTCCACCTTCTTTGGGTCAATAAGTATAAGCTTGACCTCGTCGGGAGAAGCGTGGTACAAAATGCTGAGGATAATGGAGTTTGTAAACACCGATTTACCCGAACCGGTAGTACCTGCAACAAGCAGGTGGGGCATCTTTGCAATGTCTCCGATAACGATATTGCCCTCGATGTCCTTGCCCACGGCAAATGTCAGCTTGCCCTTTGCGCTGCGGTATTCCTCGCTGTCGATTAGTTCACGCAGCGACACCATTTCCCTGTGTGTGTTGGGGACCTCCACACCGATGCACGGCTTACCCGGTACAGGCGCAATACGCACGCTTGTAGCCGCAAGGTTAAGGGCAATATCCTCGGAAAGACCTGTTATCTTGTTTACCCTTACGCCGGCAGCCGGCTCTATCTCGTATCTTGTTACCGAAGGACCGTGGAAAACTCCCACTATCCTTGCCTTTGCAGCGTAGGTCTCCAACGTGGACACCAGCTTGTCCGCCTTTTCGTTTATCTCCTCCTGAGTGACCTCACTTGGCACCTTGCTCTTTGCGTATTTAAGAATATCAACAGGCGGATTTACATAAGCAGGCACCTTTTCCTCCTGCTCAAAAAGGGTGGTCTGTCCGTTCTTTTCCACATGGACCTCCACCTGCTCTTCCTGCTGAGGTGCTTCTTCCTTGTCCTGCTCAGCCTGTTCCTCCTTGGGCTGACCTGCCCTTTCCACCGCCTTGGCGATTATATCCTGAAGATCCTTTTTATCCTGTTCGTTATCCTTGCTATCTCCCTTTTCCGCCTTAGGCTTTATATCAAGCTCCGGCAGCTGTTTCGGATCAATATCCATATAGTCGTACTCTATGTAATCGGGTACGCCTTCTCTCTGCTGAAGCTCTCTTTCCTTCTTTTCCTGCTCAAGATACCTTGCAAAATCCACCTCTGCATCTGTCCTGCCCTTACGCAGACGTCTCCTCGATGCCTTGGGAGCTTTGAAAGGTGACCCCTGCGGCACTCCCTGTCTTTGCGATGCATAATTATCTGTCCGGCTCTGAGCCTTGTTCTCCGCCCTTTCAGCACGGTTGTATCTTTCCTCATTAACTGCATTGTAACCTTTTTTGAAAGGCTTTGAGATCGCCCTGAAAAGCTGGGGCAGTGTAATATCTGTAAGAAGCATGATAAACGTGAATATCATCAGAAGAATTATTATCGCCCCGCCAACACGCTTAAAGAGTGCAAGCAACGGCCAGCCCAGCACTGCGCTTGCAACTCCGCCGCCGCTGAGTTTTTTTCCGTTATCGAAAAGCCATTCCAGCTTTCTTGCCACCGAGCTTCCCTCGACGCTTCCCACCATGATTATCTGTGCCGCTGCGCTGAAAAGCAGCATGAGCACAGCACCCTCTATGACCTTTGCAAGAAGGGTGTTTTTGGTATAGTCCGAAGCTATCATCAATGCCACATAAATGAACATCGGCGCAAGCAGGAACACGGATATGCCGAACATACCCCTGTTGAAGCTGTAAAGTCTGAACCACAGTCCGTCGCCCTTGATAAAAGTCGCAAAAAGCTCGAATATCCCGAAAAAGAACAGGATGAACGACCAGAACCTGCGGTTTTCCTTTGCTTTGACATTCTTTCTTGCATCTGCCTTTGCGGCAGTCTTTTTAGCACCTGTGCCAGCCTTTGAGGCGGTTTTTTTAGCGGTGCTTTTAGTTCCTGCGGTCTTTTTAGCGGTATTCTTTTTTGTGGTAGCCGAAGTGTTTTTTGCCGCCATTTTAAAACATTTTCCTTTCAAAAATAACTGTCAAAAGTCGCAAAAAAGTCTGAAAACCCCTTCCAGACTTTTTTGACATATATGCTATGTATTATGCAAAAGTAATGGGTGAACCCTTTATCGCCTCGATTATGGATATAAGAAGCACAACGCCGCCCAGAGCCAGTGTGTAGATGGCAAATATCTTGAATCTGTCCGACTTGACCAGCCAGTTGATAAGCTTTATAGCTCCCAGACCCACAGACGCAGCAACTATAAATCCCACGAAGCAGTGTCCCCACTGGATAGCTGCGCCCTCCTTTATTGCCTTCAGGAGCTCTGACAGGCAGCCTGCGAGTATTGCGGGTATTCCCAGGATAAAGGAGTACTCCACAGCAGTAGCTCTTGAAAAGCCGCAGAAAAGCCCTGCGCTTATGGTAGAACCGGACCTTGAAACTCCCGGCAGCAAAGCAACGCCCTGGAAAAGTCCTACCACCACCGAGTCTCTTCCCGTGATATTAGCAGCCTGTTTTCTGCCGTTCATACACTTTGTGGAAAGGAAAAGGATAGCCGCCGTGTACAAAAAGCAAAGTCCCTCTGCAAAAATGCTTGAATCCTCTGCCACCGACTCGAACCAGCCCTTGAATATTACAAACGGCAAGAGGCAAAGTGTGGAAACGATGACCATGACCACCATTCTTCTGTCAGCGTTAGCTTCCTTCAGAGAGAACTTCTTGTGGCTTATATCCCCTATCATGGAGAAAAACTCTTTTATCATATTTATGATCCTTACACGGTACGCAACGAACACCGCAAGCAGAGTACCCAGATGCAGCACCGCCGAAAAGAAAAGTGCACCCTCTCCGCTGTTTCCGGTAAAATGCTGATAAAGGGAAAGGTGTCCCGAGCTGGAAACCGGAAGGAACTCTGTAAGTCCCTGAATGATAGCCTGGAATATGGCACTTATCAAACTCATTGTTTTTTCCTCCCACAAAATCTATATTATTTTTAAAGATAAAATCCGTCCTTGCTGAGATAATCCCTCGGGCAGGTGCTGAACATTGTCCTGCGCCGTTGCTCCCTGCACGGAAATATGTCCGTTCTGAACACATCATAAAGGTCAATCACCGTGAACATCACAGCTTATCACCTCTTTTTCCGAGCTGTTCTCTATCATATCGTAAAGGCAGTCTATAACATCGCTCAGTCCGCCCAGCTTATCAATAAGTCCTTCTTTTACCGCCGTTTCACCGTCAATGACCGAGCCCACGTCCATGACCAGCTGCCCTGTGGCAAGCATAAGCTCCCTGAAACGCTCCGGTGTCATCTTTGAGTTTTGGCACACAAAACGCACTATCCTTTCCTGCATCTTGTCAAAGTAGGAAAGTGTCTGCGGAACTCCCAGCACCGTTCCGTTCATCCTCACAGGGTGAATAGTCATAGTTGCGCTGGGGACTATGAAAGACTTTTTTGCGCTCACCGCTAAAGGAACACCTATGGAGTGTCCTCCCCCCACCACCAGAGAAACTGTGGGAGTCTTCATACTTGCAATAAGCTCGGCAATGGCAAGTCCCGCCTCTACGTCACCGCCCACCGTGTTGAGGATTATTACCAGTCCCTCGATGGTCCTGTCCTGCTCGATAGCCACCAGGGCGGGTATTATGTGCTCATACTTTGTGGTCTTGTTCTGTGCCGGAAGGATATAGTGCCCCTCCACCTGTCCGATGATGTTCAGACAATGGATATTATGCTTTGCATTTGACAGCATCACGCTGCCGAATTCCAATATTTCGTCCTTCTTCTCGTCCTGCAAACAAGCTTCGTTTTCGCTGCTTTCACACATACGCTCACTCTCCTTCTAACAAGAGTATTCGCAGCGGTGTGAAAAATATGCAAAAAACGCCGTCATAACCTATTTAAGTATATCACACAACCCCCTCATTGTCAACCGCAAAGCCCCCTGTTTTTACGAAAAAATGCAGGAACTGTGACACGTTCCTGCATTATAACTTTCATTTCTTATTTCTTTGCCGCATACTCCTTGGAGACCACCTGGTCAACCCACTGTACAAGGCTTACAAAGCTGTCCTTGTCGTAGCAGGCAAAGAACTTGTTGTCCGGCTGGTTCACATGTGTGAGATTATCCACAAAGCACCACCCGTCCGAGGACATGGTCATAGCATACTGGTCTGCGGAATTGATGCCGAAGGTTATCTGAACATAATCAAGCCCCTCGTTGCCGTCGGGCATGGTAGTAGAGCCTGCCTTGCCGAAGCTTTTGACCATTTTTGAAAGCTCGGTGTAATCGTCAAAGCTCTGAACGTAGCACTCTCCTGTGTCGCTGCCTATCTTCATCCTTATCCTTGCATATGACGCTTCGTAAACGTAGTAGTTGTAATACTCATCAAAACAGATGTAATAGGACGCACCGCTTCGTGTCGCCTTGTAGTACGCACGGTAGCTTTTGGCGGTATTTATGCTCTGGGGCTCGCACTTTTCCAGCGTATCCCACAGGCTATTCCCTGCCGGGTACTCCACCGTGGGAGTTCTCACCACACGGGGGTCAATGTCCAGGGTGAACCTCTGTACAGGTTCAGGTGCTCCCGGCACCTGTTCGGCATGAGCATTAACGGATATGGCAGTTGCCCTGAATCCAACCGTACTGCTGTCTGCCTTTACCGCCGCACCGCTGCTTGTCATCGTGTAATAATCCGAGGGCTTTTTGTGCTCCCTGTCGGAATAACAAACCAGCAGATCCCCCGACACCGCAGTTATATCGTATATCTTGTCCGCCTTTATTACCACATTCCCATGGGAGTCAAGCAGTCCCACATACTCACCCTCGCCGTATGTGTAAAACATTCCGCCAATGCACTTTTTGCACTCATGATCCTTAAAAGGCTGCTCTTTTACAGGCACCTCCGCATTGTCCTTGTCAAAGCTCTTATATACCTCTCTGGACAGCATATCCGGTTCCTTCTGCGCACTCATGAACTCGGGGAATGTATATTTCTTCACCGACACAGTAGACGGGTTTGCAGAGGATTCGGAGACTGACGACGATGAGGATTCCTGCTCACCGCTGTCTTTTTTCTTTTCACAGCCTGCAAGAGTAAAGCACAAAGCCGCTGCCGCTGCCAGCAGCAGGACTCTTCCGCCTGACCTCATCTTTTTCGCCTCCCTTTTTATTCTTAAATTTTCTTGAACTGCTGAACGATCATTGCAACTATCACCATAAGCAAATTGTACCCCAGCACCGCAGATGCGCTTATCTGGGCAAATGCTCCGGTTATGCTCATTATAAGGCACAAAAGTGCCCCCATAGCCATGCCGCCGAACTGGAATGCAACGCCGAGGTCTGCTGCATTTTTAAGCTTCTTTGCCCCCAGTATAAGCATAGCCAGCGACTGAAAGTGACCGCTGCATACCACCGATGCAGATGTTTTCGGAACATAGTCTGTCTGCTCGTCGTAATCCTTGTGATACCGAAACGGCAGAAATTTAACAGAATCGGGTTCAACGCCGAATGAATTGCAGATAAAGTCCTTGGTAAGGAAGCTGTCCACAGTTCTTATAACCGTAACAACGCCCTCGTTTTCAAGCTCCTGCATCCAGCCGGAGATCGAAGGGCTCGCCATTGCCCTGACCACGAAAAGCGTGGTGACAACGCCGGATATTGAAAGGTAGACCGCAACGTTCTCCCCTGCATACTCCATTTCCTTTGCAAGAGGCGGAAGCCCCTCTATGGAGTGATTTTCCATAAGCTCCCTGGTTCCAAGAAGTATCCTTTTGTTTTCTATCCAGCCGGAAAGACCCTGTCCGTCCTCATATATATAGCTCTCCACAGGGTAAAGCATCTCGGTCTTTCCCCGGAGCATTTTGTAAAACGCAGATTTTAGTACGCTGTCTGCCTGGCATGAAAGGCTTGCCGCCATAAGTATGCATTCCTCCAGAGAGGTGGTGGAAAGCATCTTGAGTTTGATAAAGTCCACCATTCCCATGGGGAAAAGCTGCTTTGCCTCAACAAGCACCGAGTTGGTCTGTGAAAATTCGTCTACCGAGTTATACCCCATCATTATCGCCGAGTGTTTCAGATATTTCTGAGATGCCCTTGTCATAGGCATATTCACCACGAATATCAGTGCTATGGACGAGCACATACTAACCGTACCGGCATATGCCGCCAGAGCCACAAGGATCTTGTCCACAGGCGAAGATGCGCCCTTATCGAATACAAAGGACAAAAGTCCCAGAAGCAGTCCGCACAGCAGTATCATAGGACTTACTCTTCTTGAAAGAGCGTCCGCAGCATCTGTGCAGTAGCTGTTTTTCATAAAGTCCTTTACGAACTCGGTTTTTTGCATCTTTGCAAGCATGGGGTATTCGTCAACATACCCCTGGGTGAAGTTTGCCGCAACGTCCTCGTTCTCCACTGTTTTTACAGCGTATCTGTCATACTCTCCGGCGATATATCTGAAATTGTTTTCCGTGCGGTCAACTATCATAATTTTGCCGATAGTGTTACAAACAAGCCCTACTATCCCCACAACTATGTATATGTGATAATATCTTCCGCTCACCGAGCCTGTGGAGAAAAGAGCCATAAATCCCGAGAACAGTCCGCTTATCATGCCTATCGCCGCAATGGAGTCGCAATCTGCATTTGCGTTGATAAGGTTCTTTATTCCCGAGCGGATAACGGTATAGCCCTCAAATACCGCCACACCGCCCAACAGCACGTTCAGCACCGTATAAACAGCCGGGTGAACAGTCCTGTCGAATACGCTCACAAGTGCTATCCTGAAATCGTTTGCCAATGCCAGCAGCACTCCCACGACCGCCGCAATAACAAGCACAAGGAGTCTGCGGCGCAAGCTCATTTTCAGCTCAAGAATATCTGACAGCAGTTCCGGTGCCTGCTCAAAGCTCTCAAATTCGTCCCTTGAAGCTGTCTTGCCGCCTGATACCCTGTCAAATCCGTCGCTGCCGTCTTCGGTATCCAGCCTGAAATTCTCAACCTTTTTGCGTCTGCGTTTTGAAAGAAACTCCGAACGCTCCTCAAAGCTGGTGTTGTTGTCGGGTATCTGTGCCTTGTCAAATTCCTCTGTCTTTGGTATTATCTTGCCTGTAAGCCCCAGTTTAAAGTCTTTCAGACTTGCTCTGTTCTTGGGTGAAACATTCTCTCCCCGCTTCGCCTTCTGTCTTTTCATCTTTGACAGATTGCTGATAACTGCGGCGTTGCGTTCATTTCTCTCTCTGCGCTCTTCCTGCGCATCCTGAGGTGACTGCTGCTCGTCCTGTTCGTCACCCTCGGCATTGGTCGGGGAATCCTGTTCTCCCTCCGGCTCAGCCTCGCCCATCTGCTGGATAAGCTCCTGCTCGGCGGGCATATCAAGCGGCAGTGCATCTGCTGCGTTATTGATCTGCTGTGCAAATTCGTCCTGCCGAGTCTGCTGCTCAGCTTCCTGCTCAGCCTCGCTCTCTGACGGCTGCTCAGCGATAACAGGCTTTATATCCTCCTCGCTCTCCGGCGGGATCCACCTGTCCGGCTGACTGTCAAATTCCGTCGTAAAGCCTGCCATAGCCTTTGCCTGCTCGGTGCTTTCCTCCGCAGGCTGTTCAGCTTTCTTCTCCGGCTCCTTCTTTTTGCCCCCCAGCCTGTCCAGCCTTTCGTTATATTCAGATAAAAGTTCATCAATTGAGAAATCCTTATCCAAGATAAATCAACTCCCGTTTTTATTTGTTGCGCTGCCTTACTATCTCATACATGAAAATCCCTGCCGCTACCGAAGCATTCAGCGAGTTTATCTTTCCTGCCATGGGAAGACTTAAAAGAAAGTCGCATTTTTCCTTCATCAAACGGCTCATGCCAAATCCCTCGGAACCTATCACCAGTCCCACCGGACCGTCCATCCTTACGCTGTCATAGCTTTCGCCGCTTCCGTCTGTTCCATATATCCACACGCCGTTTTTCTTAAGCATATCAACCGTTGCTGCAAGATTTGCCACCCTTGCCACAGGCAGCCAGCTCGCTGCCCCTGCAGAGGATTTAAAGACTGTGTGATTCAGCGTTGCACTCCTGCGCTTGGGAATTATTACACCATGCGCCCCGGCAGCTTCAGCCGTTCTTATTATCGCACCCAGATTGTGAGGATCCTCTATCTCGTCACAGATTATAATAAACGGATCCTCGCCCCTTTCCGAGGCAATCTCCAGAAGCCTTTGCGGCTCCACATATTCTGCACACGCACCAACGGCAATAACTCCCTGGTGTGAAGCACCCTTTGCCATGTTGTTCAGCTTGATCTCGTTTACCCGCTTTACAAGGATGTCCTTTTCCTTTGCCATTTTGCAGATAAGAGTTATCGAACCCGTGGCATTGGGATTTACATATATCACATCTATGAGCTTGTCTGCCTTCAACGCCTCGATAACAGGGTTCCGACCTACTATAAGCTGGCTCTCCCACTGATCGCTATCAGCCCCATGCCCATTGTTTATGTTTTTTTCTCTCATATCTCTGTCTCTTTCCGATATTTAATAATATACCGATTTATTATAACATAAAAAATCTCAAAAGCCAATAGCTTTCGAGAATTTTCGTTATTTTTTATTATTTTGTGCTTTTATTAAATCCCTTATCGTCAATTTTACCAGTCTCCCACCCTATTGCTAAATCAGAATTTACCGCAGTACCCTTGCGTGGCAGCTGGGGGAAACCCTTTTGGAGAAGGGTTATCCCCCAGACCCCCTTCCTAAACCTTTTATAGATTTTCGGCAATCGGGAGCCATGCCTCCCGATTGCCGAAAATATGTAGAAGTTCAAAAGGAGAGTTTGAGGAAAACTTTTCCCAAGAGAATATCTCCAACTGCTATGCAAGGATATTGTGGTAAATCCGAATTATCATCGTATGTTTGGTAAATAATTGAGGTGACCTCTTGAAAGTGTTTCCTCTTAATCTCT
>NZ_JHXH01000009.1 GCF_000621805.1 Ruminococcus sp. FC2018
AACTGTCTTGATAATGCCTGTGCAGAAAACTTCTTCGGATTACTCAAGACAGAATTGCTGTATTTACAAGAATTCACATCAATAGAACACTTCATATCCGAGCTTCACGCTTACATAGAGTGGTACAACACAAAGCGCATCAAGCTTAAGCTTGATGGTATGTCACCTGTTGAATACAGGCTCAATGCCGCATAACAAAAGCGACCAAGATCTCTCTTAGTCGCTTTGCATATTTTTTCTTTAAAAAGTTTGTCTAACTTTTTGGGGTCAGTTCAATGATCGGCGGTCTGTTTTTTTGTGTTTTACTCTTGATTTTTGTACAAATTTAGTGTATGATTATATTAGTATTGTATACACGAGGTGCAAAATGATAAAAAGGATCTTCAGACAGATGCTGCTTACACAGATACTATCGTCTATGACGGTAATGCTGTGTATGCTTATAGACAGCATTATGATAGGACGTTTTCTGGGCGTTGAGTCCATGACTGCTTATGGTCTTGCGACGCCTGTGCTGCTTGTATTTGCGGCGATAGGCAGTATGCTTTCTGCCGGAGTACAGGTCATGAGCGGCAAAACTATGGGAAGCGGAGACAAAAAAGGAACGGACGCTTGCTTTACCATTTCTGTTATACTGGTGGCGGCAGTCTCGGTGGTAGGTCTTATAGCTGTGCTTGGGTTCACCGATCCCATATGTCAACTTCTGGGTGCTGCCAAGAACGGAACGGACAGTGAGGTATACCGCCTTACAAAGGATTATCTCAAAGGCTTTATAATCGGTGCACCTGCTTTCCTTTCGGCTCAGGTCATGGTGCCTTATATGCAGATATCCGGAAGCAGGATACGTCTTGTTGTGGCGGTCGCTGCAATGACTGTGGGAGATATTATATTTGATGCTCTGAATGTATTTGTATTCAAACAGGGCACCTTTGGCATGGGACTTGCTTCCAGTCTGAGCTACTATATCGCATTTGTTATAGGCGTGGCTTATTTCTTCAAGAAAAGCTGTATTTTCAGATTCAGGATCAAGCTTGTCAAGGCAAGGCTTTGCGCAAGGCTTCTGAAGGACGGAGTTCCCACTCTTATCAATCAGGTCAGCCTGGTGCTGCTCACATTCGTGCTCAACAGGCTGCTGCTGAGCATTGAGGGAGAGATCGCCGTTGCGGCATACTCGGTCATAACCACCGCAGGAAACATCTGCTATGCTTTCAGCTCGGGTATTGCCTCGGTTGCGCTTATGCTTTCCTCCATATTCTACAGCGACGAGGACACCACCTCTTTGCACACACTGGTAAAGATCATGATAAGATATGCTGTTATGATCTGCGCTGTGGTGACGGTCATATCCCTTGTGGCGGCAACGCCTATGGTTACCTTGTTCCTTACGGACAAGAGCGCAAAGGGCATGGCTGTGGTAGGATTCAGACTTTTTGTCCTTTCTCTCGTTCCGTGTGCAATAAATACATCGCTGAAGAACTATTACCAGGGCATTGACAAAGTACATCTGACAAGGACAATATCCGTACTTCAGAATTTTGCTCTTCCTGCGCTGAGTTCATATCTTCTCAGCCTTGCTTTCGGCATAAACGGCGTATGGCTGGGATTTTTGAGCGGTGAAACTCTGACGCTGCTGTTTATCGGCATTGTGGTATTCATAAAAAAGGGCAAGGGGGTAAACGTAAGGAATTTTGCACTTCTGCCCGATGATTACGGTGTAAAGGAAGAGGACTGCTTTGAGATGTCGGTAAGGACATCTTCGGAGGTAGTCGTTGCATCGGAAAAGGCTTTTGATTTTTGCAGGGAGCACGGCAGGTCTTCAAAGTTCTGCTCAATGATCGCTCTTTGTATCGAAGAAATGGCAAACAACATTGTGGAATACGGTTTCGACAAGCAGGACACCACGCACAGCATTGACATCAGGGTGATGCTCAAGCCGGACGAATCCGTAATACGTATAAGGGACAACTGCAAGAACTTTGACCCTGTGGATTACCTTGAGCTTCACAAGGGCGACGATAAGCTTGCCCACATCGGTATCAGAATGATAATGGGAATGGTCAAGGATGCAAACTATGTAAATTCCCTCGGGCTTAATAACCTTACGCTGAAAATATGATGACGGGGCGATGCCCTTTACAGAATATGCATACAAAAGGACCTGTGCACAGCAATGTGCGGCAGGTCCTGTTTTTTATTCCGAAACGAGCTCTCTTGTTTCGACTTTCTTTATTTTCCTTGACGCAATAAGGGCAAACACGAAGAATCCCAGTATAAGCAGTGCCATTGGTATCAGGATGTCCAGCACGCCCGTCTCAAGTTCAAGATAGCAAAGACCTATCACTCGCAGCAGCATTTCCATCATCTTTTGTGTAAACAGCTGTGAAAGTGCAACGCCTATCAGCGAGCCAAGCAGCGCAACGAACGAGAACCTCAGTGCAAACGACAGCCTCAGCTTTGCCGATGTAAATCCAATCGCCTTGTAAATGCCTATGTCACGGCGTTCAAGCACAAAAGCCTTCGTGCAAAGCAGCACCACAGCGATAAGCATAAACACGCCAGAGAAGCTGTAAATAATTGCTTTGAGCAGATTTATCTCGCTTTCGTACATATCCTTGCCTTCGTTTTCAATGTCCCAATAGCTGCACGAGCCTTTCTTTTCACCCTTGTCGTTGACCAGAGCCTTGTCGATCTCTTCAGCTATCTGTTTTCCCTTTGATTCGTCCTTGATAACAAATCCCTCGTAGTTTATCTTAAACGAAGGGCTGAGCGTTTCAAATGCTTCGTAAGGTATTGCAAACACCATGCCTGCGTCGTTCGTCGACTGGTATATGCCAGATACGATACATTCAAGCTCGCCCTTTCTGCCTGCAACGCTGACCTTGTCGCCTATTTTCCAGCCGAACTCTTCGCTGACCAGCTGGGTAATAAGGATCTCATTTTGCTGTCTGGGTCTTCTGCCCTTGAAGATCCCTCCGATGTACTCCGGGTACTTGTATGCACGGCAGAAAAGCTTATATCCGTTGATAGAGCAGTAGCTGCTGTTGACTGCATATTTCTTTTCTATCGTTGTGTATTTCTCGATTATCTCCACAGCCCTCTTTTCAGCCTCGTCAATGGTAAGAAGATCCTCGCCTGCGTTGTTGACGTTCATATCCAGCTGCGTCACTTCCATGCCCATCATTTCAAGAGCGTTGCGAGAGGTGACAAGTCCTGCGATAAGGTTTATCGACACCATAAAGTACATAAGCAGCGCCGAGATTATCAGCATACTTATGTAGCGCCTTTTGGCTGAGGTGAACTGCCGTATGCCAAGCGTCAGCGAAAGCAGCTTCCTGCTCAGCCCCATTTTAAGTCTGCTGTCAAAGTACACATCGTCCTTTTGTCCCGTGATAGCCTGTATAGGCGAGATCTTTGTGACCTTGTGGGTCTTTATCGCCATGACCAGCAGCGATATCCCGATAAGTGTGATTATTACCAGTATTGCCTTCAAAACGCTGACCTTTATGCTGACCGGAGTTCCCACGATCTCAACGAACTCGTCTGCGATCACACCCGAAAGGAAGAACGCACCCACAAGACCGATGATAACACCTATTATCATAGCAAGTATATACTGTATCTGCATTATAAGCCTTATCTTGTGCGTGGTAAAGCCCTGCGATTTGAGTATGCCAAGCTTTTTGCGGTCTATCTCTATCTCACTTGAAATGCTGTGTCCCATAATGACCAGTGCCACCACGAACAGCATAACGATAAATGTCAGCACTATCTTTGAAAGCACGTTAGGTGCCAGCGCAGAGTAGTTGACCGACTGCGCCTTTGTAAGAGTGCCGCTTGACAGGTCGCCAAGCTTGGTTGCCAGATTTACATCTCTCTGAAACTGTGCATCGCTGCCCTTGTAGCTGTCTGACTTGAACAGATTGAAAACCTTGACCTCGATACCGTTCTGCACAGCCTCATCATTTTTGTATGCAGGATCAGCCTTTGTTTTTGCAGATATTTCAGACAGCTTATCAAAATCCTCGTCTGATATGAACACCTGCTTCCAGCCTATCTGTGAAGAACCGTTCTGTGACTCCTGAACGAAGCCCTTTATCTTGAACTCGTACTTTACGTAATAAAAGCAGGTCTCAAGCGTATCGCCTACCTTGCATTTGAGCTTTTCCCTGCACCCCAGAGGCAGATATACCTCGCCTTTTTCAAGCGCAGGAATGTTATCCTCCAAGCCTGAAACATCAGAATTTATAAGTCTGATCCCGTCATGCAGCTTCATATAAAAGTAGCTGTTGCCGTCATTGTAGTTTCCGACTTTGTTGGATACGCCGTCGTTGTGCCAGTTATCCAGCGCATCGTATACATCCAGCTTTTTTACTATGCCAAGGCTGCGCACATTGTTTTCAAGCTCAGGCGTGTAATAGTTGTTATATACAAAGCATACATCGGTCGGGTCGCCAAGATCTTTAAACGATTGTTCAAGCACCCTGTCCATACTGTCGATGAAGTTGAATATGGACAGGGATGACGCAACGATTATCGCCGACAGCAGAATGACCGCTATAAATGCGCCTTTGCGCCTTTTGATGTTAGCCTTTACAAGTGTGAATATCTCCATGCTCTCACCTCACCATTCAAGGGAAGTGAGCCATGCATTTATTTGTGTCTCACGGCTTTTTATATCCTCAGGGGAGTAAGGCGGCAGGTCAAGATCCCCCAGTATTTTTCCGTCGCTGAGGTATAGTATTCTGTCTGCTCTTGCCGCTGCACGCACGTCGTGGGTCACCATAAGTATGCTTTGCCCTTGCTTATTCAGCTCGGTCAGAAGGTCAAGCACGTCCCGGGTGTTTTTCCTGTTCAGGGCACCTGTGGGCTCGTCGGCAAAGATAAGCTTTGGCTTGTTGACTACCGCCCTTGCGATGGCGCATCTTTGCTGTTCACCGCCGGAGACCTGGGAGGGAAGGTGAGTTTTGATGTGAGAAATGCTCATCTTTTCAAGAAGCTCATCAACTCTTTTGTCTGTTTCTTTGGCGGAGACGGACTTATTAAGGTAGCCTGTAACGGCGATGTTTTCAAAAATAGTCAGATTGCTCACAAGGTGCATCTGCTGGAAAACAAATCCGAAATCGGTGTGGCGGAGCCGGGCAAGCTTGTTTTCCTTCAGCCCGGTAATGTCTGTGCCGTTATAGATGACGCTGCCGCTGGTGGCTGAGTCCATTCCGCTGAGGGCGTAAAGAAGTGTGGATTTGCCAGAGCCGGACGCTCCCATTATAACCGTGAAATCTCCCTCGTAAAGCTCCAGATCAACGTTGGAGATTATGTGCAGCTGTCCTCCGTTATGTGCAAAGCTTTTACAAAGGTCTTTTGTTTTAAGTATGATATTTTTCATTTTCTGTTCCTCCCCTGCATCTTCCCGTGGAATCTGCTTTAACTAAAAGATACAGCAAAAGATATTAAGAAATCCTTAAGATGTCTCAGATGCCGATATTTCTTTCACAGTCACCGTGACCTCAAGCCCTGAGCCTGTATTTCTCAGCGACAGCAGGGCGTTCATCTTGCGGCACAAATAGCTGCATATGTACAGTCCCAGTCCGCTTCCCGGCTCACCCCGGCAGTTATGCCCACGGTAAAACTTATCGGTGACAAAAGCCATATCTTCGTCGGGGATGCCGCCGCCATGGTCGGTAAAGCGCACCGCAAGCGTTCCGCTGTCTCGTTCAAGCGCAACGTCAATTTCGGTTTTGGCATATTTGCGTGCGTTGGTGATTATGTTTTCAAACACCTGTTTTAACCTGTCAGGGTCAACGTCCGAAACAAATGGCTTGTCGGGTGCTGCACAGTGTATCTCGTCTCCGCCGGGGTCAAGCTCTGTGACTGTCTGTAAAAGCAACTCACAGATATCCGTTTCAACCGGCTTTATATCCAGTTTTTCCAGGTCGGAGAGTGAGTGGATGAAAAGGTCGTTGGTAAGCTTTGACACCTCGTCACACTTTCGCATTATTACCTCAAGGTATTTGCGCCGCTTTTCCGGGGAGGTATCAAGGTGCGCTTCAAGACCTTCGCAATAGGCTCTTATGGAGGCAACAGGGGTCTTTATGTCATGGGAGAGGGTGGCGATGACGGTCTTGTTGTTTTCCACCGCTTGTTTTTCTCCTGCACGGGCGGCACTTATCTCACGGCGCATACTGTCAAACGCCCAGGTGAATTTGCCGAAATAGTTTTTTCTCTCGTATTCAAGCGGAATGTCAAAGTTGCCTGCTGCAAGCTGTGAGGCATACTTCTCCAACTTTGAAAACGGGCGCAGAACAGCAAAATAGGTATAGGCGGCATTCATAAAGATAAAGCCTGCACAGATAAGGCATATCCATGCTATGCTGTTATCTCTGCGGTCATCAACATCAAGCTTGCGCAGCTGTTCATCCAGCTCGTCAAGCCTTTGAGATGCCAGCTGTGCATCGCCCCGGGACACAAGGGTCTTTATCTCGCTGACAGACACCAGCTGTTCTGTCAGCATCTCGTTAAGGTTATCTTTTGAGCCGGAAATATAGAAAATTGCGCCGGCTGCTGCCACAAGTACAGAGAAGATAAGGGCTTGTATAAACAGTTTACTTTTCATCGTTTGCCTCCAGAATGTATCCTACTCCCCACACGGTCTTTATGTAAACAGGTGAGGCGGGGTCCTGTTCAAGCTTTTCACGCAGCCAGCGGATATGCACCGTAAGGGTGGACGGCTCCACCATTGAAAATGCACCCCAGACCTCGTTTATCAGCTTGTTTTTGGATATTGCTTCGTTTTTATGCTCGCAAAGATACGCCAGCAGGTCAAATTCCCTCAACGACAGGTTCACAGGCTTATTATCACGGGTGACGGTGCGTGAGGTGATATTTACGGTAATGTCTCCGAAGGTCACGGTCTTTTCCTTGTCCATGCTGCCGTAGGTGCGCCGCATAAGGGCATTGATTCGGGACAGAAGCTCTTTCATGGAATAGGGCTTTGGCAGATAGTCGTCACCGCCGATGTCAAAGCCGGTTATCCTGTCGGTCTCGCTGGTGCGTGCACTGGCAAAGATGACAGGTGTGCCGGACACCTCACGAAGCTGTCGGCAGACCTCAAAGCCCGAGCTGTCGGGCAGGTTAATATCAAGAAGGATAAGGTCAAAGCTGGTTCGGGACAGGGCATCAAAGCCTTCTGCACTGCTTTGGGCACAGCTCACCTCAAAGCCCTTGCTTTCCAGCATATCCGTGATTATCATGGAAAGGTCGCTGTCATCGTCTATGATAAGTATTTTTCTGTTTTGCAAAGTGCTCACCCCACTATGATTTCTTATAACATAGTACCACAAAATACCTTCAAAATCAACAGCAAAAGACCTGCACCGAAAAAAGTGCAGGTCTGTATCATAATATGGATATGCGGCGGTCATTCGCAGATAGCCGGTCCGACGGATAAACTCATGGCTTTTGTGTAGCAGTCTATTGTCTTGGCTGCATACTCGTCCTCAACGGTCTTGTCGACATCACCCTTTGAATAAAGCATGACTGCTTTGCCGTTTACAATGGCATAAAGGGTATTCTGACCGTAGTCGTACATTTTTTCTTCCTTTTTTACATTGGCATCGGGGGATATCTTTGCGGCATATGTCAAGCCTGATCTTACGGCAGAGACCTCCGCCAAAACCTCGTTTGGTACTGCGCCACGGGAATAAATGAGCTCAAGTATCCTGTCTTCAAATTTCCCGGTGGATCTTGAATCGTACGTCCTTGAAAAGTCAAAGTGGTAGACTTTGCCTGCGGTATCTACGCAGGTACCGGATATATTCTGTCCCCAGGCAAAGTTTGAACGTACGGTCATAAAAGCTATGGGCTTGTGTGGTATTACCGCCTTTGAGGGGGAGGGATCGGGTTGCGCCTGCTTTGTGGTTACTGTTCTGACAAGGTTGCTTTCGGTTTTTACACCGTCCTGAGTGAGGGCTTTGATGGCGCCGTCTGTGTCTGAGTCGGCAACAAAATAAAGAGTTGAGTTGGGTGTGGTGAAAATATACACCGAATCTCCGCCTTCCTCCCGGGGATTATGTATGAGTATCCCTTCGCTGAGTGTGTACCGGGCACCATAGGCGTTCTCCATGGTCAGAATGGGGTTGGCACCGCCTGTGATCTGCTGTTTCCCTTTGAGGACGATCTCTCCCTGCTTCAGCACGCTGCATATGGCTTCAAAAAGCTCATGCCTGATGTCATCGTTGGTTATTTGTCCTTCATAGTATTTTCTGATCCCTGTGCTGCGGTCATATTCTTCTGCTTTGGAATAATAGGTATAGTCGGAGAACCTGGTTTTTGCAAAGTCCTGGGCTTCAGTGGTGGCAGGGGTAAGCTTATCTATCACGCTGCTGTCGGGATCTATTTGGCTGTCTATTTTCTGTGATGCCACAGGGATATTTGATTCTGTGCCGCTCTTTGAACTGTCGGCGCAGCCTGCCATTGAAAGAACCAAGGCTGCTGCAAGTATATAAGTTGTAAATTTTTTCATGTTTTTATTCTCCTTTCGGTGTGCGTCTGATACATATACGTATAGACAGAGGAACATTTATGGGGATAAGTTGCACAAATTTCGGAGGATAATGTTGTGAACAATCACGATCCAAAAGATCAGCTCTATGGAGGGCTGATTTTTTGTGCATAAAAATCGGCGTAAATGATAAATACACAGGTACCGATGTGATATTGTGAGCTGTGTTTTTGTTGACTTTATGGGCGAAAAATGGTATAATGTCAAAACGGAGCAGACAGAAAACGTTGAAAGCACCGAGTCGGTGTAATAATAAATATTGGAGGGCGTAATTATGGCAAATAAGTACAGCGGAACACAGACCGAAAAAAATCTTCAGGCTGCTTTTGCGGGAGAGTCACAGGCAAGGAACAAGTACACTTACTTCGCTTCCAAGGCTAAAAAAGAGGGCTACGAGCAGATAGCTGCCCTTTTCCTCAAAACTGCCGATAACGAGAAAGAGCACGCAAAAATGTGGTTCAAGGAGCTTGAGGGTATTGGCTCAACAGCCGATAATCTCAAAGCAGCAGCTGACGGCGAGAATTATGAGTGGACGGATATGTATGAGGACTTTGCAAAGACTGCTGAGGCAGAGGGCTTTGCGGAGCTGGCAGAAAAATTCCGTGGCGTTGCAGCAATAGAAAAGCATCACGAGGAAAGATACCGTGCACTGCTGAAAAATGTGGAGGCGCAGGAGGTATTCAAAAAGAGCGAGGTCAAGGTGTGGGAATGTCGCAACTGCGGACATATCGTAGTTGGCACACAGGCACCCGATATTTGCCCCGTTTGCGCTCACCCACAGGCTTACTTTGAGGTCAATGCTGAAAATTATTGATAAAATAAAAAGCCTTCCGGTTCAGTTCACTGATAGCCGGGAGGCTTATTTTTTATCTTAAATTGTAAAGCCGGTTTATAAGGTGTATTTCTCCTGTGGACAGGGTCAGCGGCAGGTCGATAAGCCGCTGGTTTTCAGAGCCTCTGAAATTCAGGGAGATGTTTTTCTTTTCCTCAACGAACTCTCCGTCAACCAGTACGTCGATACAGGAAAGCATTTCGTCGGTGACCTCGCAGCGGGCACGGCTTGGCTTTAAAAGCTCCTCATCAAGCAGATAGCCTGTGTAGCACCAGATGTTCTTCTTTGGAAATCTGCTTCTGACCTCTTTAAGAAACGGCAGCAAGGCACGCTGATTATCCGGCTCCATAGGCTCGCCGCCAAGCAGGCTCAATCCGTCAATGTAGTCAGGGGAGAGCATTTCCAGCAGCTTGTCAGCAGTTTCCCGGGTGAACGGCTTGCCGTAGTTAAAGTCCCATGTCTGAGGGTTAAAGCAGCCCTTGCAGTGGTGGGTGCAGCCGGAAACGAACAGGCTCACCCGCACCCCCAAGCCGTTGGCAATATCGTAGTTTTTAATTTCACCGTAGTACATAGTATTTGCGTCCTTTGTGTGCAGTATTATTTTATTGCATCAAGATTTTAACGTTATCACTTGTGTTAAGC
This sequence comes from Ruminococcus sp. FC2018, assembly GCF_000621805.1. Lineage (GTDB taxonomy): Bacteria > Bacillota > Clostridia > Oscillospirales > Ruminococcaceae > Hominimerdicola. Next base: position 10,032 of record NZ_JHXH01000009.1, read on the forward strand.
TGATTGTGAGTGTTCTTCTGAAATGATTTCTTCCATACCCCCTTCAAAACTCTCACTACTTTTTCGTTATTTGGGGACTTGTTCCAAAATGGCGAAAAAGCAATAAAAGGTTTCTGAGGGGGCTTTGGGGGGAACTCTTCTCCAAAAGAGTTCCCCCCCAAATTAGTTTATCACAAATGCATAACTCTTTCCTGTATCTCCTGGGTTCTGCCTTGATTCCAGAACTGAGTACCGATATAGCCGCAGGTACGTCTTGCAACGTTCATTTTGGACTGGTCACGATTGTGGCACTTGGGGCACTCCCACACCAGCTTGCCGTCATCGTTTACTATCTGTATCTCTCCGTCGTAGCCGCAGACCTGGCAATAATCGCTCTTGGTGTTCAACTCAGCATACATGATATTATCGTAGATAAATCTGATGACTTTCAGCACCGCAGGGATGTTGCCCTGCATATTTGGCACCTCAACATAGCTTATAGCTCCGCCGGGAGAAAGATGCTGGAACTGAGCTTCAAATTTCAGTTTTGTGAAGGCATCTATCTTCTCGGTAACGTGAACGTGATAGCTGTTTGTAATGTAGTTTTTATCGGTTATGCCCTCGATCTTTCCAAAACGCTTTTGCAGGCACTTTGCAAACTTGTATGTGGTGCTTTCCAGCGGTGTGCCGTAAATAGAGAAGTCGATGTTCTCCTTTGCCTTCCAGCGTTTGCAGGCATCGTTCATATACTGCATTACTTCAAGGGCAAACGGAGTAGCCTCCTCATCGGTATGGCTCTTGCCGGTCATATACTTAACGCACTCGTATAATCCTGCGTAACCCAGGGATATGGTAGAATAACCGCCGTAAAGCAGTTTGTCGATAGTTTCTCCCTTTTTCAGTCTTGCCAGCGCACCGTACTGCCACAGTATGGGCGCAGCGTCGGAAAGTGTGCCTTTAAGCCTGTTGTGACGCTCCATAAGAGCTCTGTAACACAGGTCAAGGCGCTCATCAAATATCTGCCAGAACTTGCTCATATCCTTGCCGGAGGAAAGGGCAATATCCACCAGATTGAGGGTAACAACGCCCTGATTGAACCTGCCGTAATACTTAGGCTTGCCGTTTTCGTCAACATAAGGTGTAAGGAAGCTGCGGCAGCCCATGCAGGTATAGCAGTGACCGTCGCCGTTTTTGTCCACCTTCAGTTTGAGCATCATTTTTTCGCTGATGTAATCGGGCACCATTCTCTTTGCTGTGCACTGTGCAGCCAGCTCGGTAAGGTAATAATAAGGTGTGCCCGGGTCAACGTTATCCTCCTCAAGCACATAGATAAGCTTCGGGAACGCAGGTGTGATCCATACGCCGTCCTCGTTTTTAACTCCGAGGATACGCTGTTTGAGGACTTCCTCGATTATCATTGCAAGATCTGCCTTTTCCTGCTCGCTGCGTGCCTCGTTAAGATACATAAATACTGTTACAAAAGGCGCCTGTCCGTTTGTTGTCAGCAGAGTTACCACCTGGTACTGAATTGTCTGAACGCCCCTTGTGATCTCCTCACGCAGGCGCTTTTCGGTGACCTCATCTATTCTTTCCTCGTCAGCCTCAACGCCAAGCTCCTTTATTTCTTCAAGAAGCTCTTTCCTTATTTTCTCACGGCTGATCTGAACAAACGGTGCAAGGTGAGTCAGACTTATGCTCTGACCACCGTACTGGTTTGAAGCCACCTGGGCAATTATCTGTGTAGCGATATTGCAGGCGGTGGAGAAGCTGTGAGGCTTTTCGATAAGCGTATCGCTGATGACAGTTCCGTTCTGGAGCATATCTTCAAGGTTCACCAGATCGCAGTTGTGCATATGCTGTGCGAAATAGTCGCTGTCATGGAAATGGATGATGCCTTTTTTGTGGGCATCAACAATGTCGGGAGGAAGCAGTATACGGTTGGTGATGTCACGGCTGACCTCGCCTGCCATATAGTCACGCTGAACGCTGTTTACGGTAGGATTCTTGTTGGAATTTTCCTGCTTTACTTCCTCGTTGTTACACTCGATAAGGGTGAGTATCTTGTTATCGGTAGTGTTGGATTTTCTTACAAGATACCTGGTGTAACGGTACTTAACATATCGCCTTGCAAGGTCAAATGCGCCTTTGGACATTATCTGATTTTCCACCATGTCCTGGATCTCCTCCACGGACACAGCTCTGCCCATTTTGTTGCACTTGTACTCAACATACTCGGCGATGTCCTTGATCTGCTCTTTGGTCAGATCGTTCTTATGATCTGCTTCATTTGCTTTTGAAATGGCATTTACGATCTTCTCAATATCAAAGATCTCTTCGGAACCATTCCTCTTGATTATCTTCATACCTTTTCTCCTTAGCAATAGATTATTTCTCAAAGCAGAGTCAATTTCTCTCTTTATCCCCCTTGGAGCAATATGCCAAAGCAAAGCTTGAACAAGGAAGTCGTCACAATATATTGTGCCCAAAATGCAGATAAGGTCACAGCATATTGTATTTTACACTATCTCTTTATACGTGCGCAAGAAACAGTTTACAATACTTTCACAAAATTGTCTGTTGCATTTGCAACAAAATTGTGATAAAATACAATATATAGTGATTTGGTTTGTCATAGTGCACAATTTAAAGGGGTGATTTATATGAAAACGCTATATCCGTTAATTTCGCTTAACCAAAAAGAGACTCAGGAGCTTTTTGATTGTATCAAGCCGTCAGAATATGTATTTGCCAAGGGTGAGGAGATAATGCGTCTTGACGAGGAAAACAACATGGCGGGGATAATTATTTCCGGCAGGGCATATCTTGTAACCACCACTTTTGACGGTGTGCGGACCATAGCGGATCACTATGAGCCGGGGTGCTTTTTCGGCAAGGGATTCTCTTTGTGCACAGATCTTGATCCGTACATTATCAGGGCTGCCAGCTCATGCAGGGTATACATAATGGAATACAACAAGCTGATGCACTGCTGCGATAACCGATGCGAGAAGCACGTCAGACTTATAGACTCGTTGATAATGTCCTCAATGCACCATGCTCAGCTACACATAGAGGTACTTAGCAGGCGGACAATAAGGGGCAAGCTGCTTACATTTTTCAGACAGATGTCAAAAGAAAAGGGCAGCAGGACATTTGAGCTTCCTCTTTCTCTTTCGGATCTGGCGGATTACATTTCGGTTGACCGAAGTGCAATGATGAGAGAGCTGAAAAAGCTCAACGATGAAAAGCTGATAGTTTCCCATGCAAGAAAGGTGAGCATACTTAAGGATATTATCATATAGGCAAAAAAAGGACCCATGCCATACGCATGAGTCCTTAAAAAATGTTTCTTACTTATTGTTCTGGATCTTTGCAAGGAGCTGGAGCACTTTAAGATAAAGGTAGATAACACCTGTTACCAAGCCGAAGCTTGCTGCCCACTCATATCCCTTGGGAAGACCCTGTTCAACTGTTTTTGCTGCGTTGTCAAAGTCGCAGGTAAGGACAGCCGAAGCAAGCATAACGCCGATTATTCCGAACACGATACCGATAGGACCGTTGTTTGCCTGGATAATTGCTCTTACGATGCCGGAATTCGGAGCCACAAGAGTCATAACAAAGAAGATCAATCCGCCAAGGATCGAAACCAGCAAAGTGGTATAGACTACTTTTCTGAACCTGTTGGTGACTCTGATTATGCCCTTGGAATAAAGGACTGTGAGCACGCCGATTATAAGCAGTGTAAGTCCCAGAGCTTCATAAACGATGCCCTTATATGCTGCTGCATAAGTGTAGGAAGTCCAGGTTACAAGATATCCCATGCCTACGCAGTATATTGTTCCGAAGAAAGCAGTGGTCTTTGGTGCAAATGCGGTAACAAGTGCGGAGATAAGAGTTGCTATGCAGGCACCTATGAGAATAGGATACTCCTGTGGGTAAAGGAGCTGTCCGTCTGCAACGCCGGTTTTGCCGAAATAGTAATGCAGATAGAAGAAGGCAGCCAGACCAAGTGCAAAGGTGAGCACAAAGTATACGGTCTTTGCGGCGATCCCTCCGAAGGTTGCAGCCTCAGCACCGGGAGCGTAGTCAGCCCCAAGCTTTGAAAGGTGCTTTACTCTTGGGTTAGCAAACGAGTCCATAAAAGAATTCTGTCTGTTTGCAGACTGACCGTTATTATAGCCGTACTGGTTGAACTGCTGATTGTACTGCGGCTGCTGGTACTGATTATACTGCTGCTGCTGGTACTGGTTATACTGCGGCTGTTGATACTGTTGATTATAGCCGGTCTGGTTACCAAACATATTCTGGTTGAACTGCGTGTTGCCGTTGTTATAACCGTTGCTGTTATATCCGTTGTTGTTATAACCGTTATTTCCGTTTGTAAAGTTCATTAACGTTCCTTCCTTTCCTTCATTGATAGCCTAATTATAGCATATTTACGCAAAAAGTCAAGGCGGTTTTTGTAAAAATCCCGAATTGGCATTTTGTTCCATATAGCAAAGACCCACGACAAAAGCCGTGGATCATTGCTAAAGGAAGTTTAGAAAAATATGAAGAAAAAATATGAAGATATCACTTCAATGATAAAATGATATCTTCATATTGTGATAATACTATGATAATTAAAAGAATATCAGCGAAAATTACGGCTGTCCCATAAAGTCGTCCTCAGCCAGGCAATCCTCAAGATTAAGCTCATAGAGGTTATTGTATGTAGGCTGCTGAACCGGCTCACCTGCCAGCTGATAGTAATGCTCGGAACCGTACTTAGCGATAAAGTCGGTGGTATGGCAGTTGGTCTTGAGCTCGGTAATGAGCCTTTTGACCTCTGTGCTGCCTGCGCCGCAAGCATACTCATAGAACTTAAAGATGTTCTCAAGACCGTCCATTGACTGCTGTGTAACTGTTCTTGCAGCAACAAGCAGCTTGTTAAATGCATTCTGGAGAATGAGGATACACTTCTTCTTGTTATCGTTGCCCTCGTTGGTACACTTGTCAATGTAAGCGTACAGGTTGTGAAGGATCCAGTGCTGGATCTTCTTGTTTGAAGGCGAGATATTTCTTGCACGGATAGCCTTTTCAAGGTTCTTATCTGTGTTCATGATATGCTCGGTGAGCACCTGTCTTGAAGAAAGACCGCTGTTGATCTTGATGACGGTATCCTCCAGCATCGGATGGATCTGTCTTATCATCTTTTCCATCTGGATACAGCTTCTCATGGTGTATGTAACGCTGTCGATAAGCATAAGCATTACAGCTACCTTTTCCGGACCCTCGGCAACATTGAAGTCGTCAATGTTCTGCTGAGTGATCTGTCCTTCAAGTATAGCATCTACGTCATACTTCTCACGATAACCGTTGAATATGTCATAGAACTTGGAGAAACCGTTATGAACATCGTCCTTCTGGAGATACTGTGCGATAAGGGTGTCATCAACAGGGATGCCCAGCTCTTCGTAAAGCTGCATCATTTCGGAAAGGTCTTCCCAAGCACGGGAGGTAACGATCTCCTTTGCATCCGGATGAACCAGGTAGTAATGATCTGCATGGAGCTTGAGGTATGTCATGATGCATGGATGGACGCCTGCATAATAAGCATATTCCATCCAGATGGGAAGAACAGCTTCGCAGTCAACTCTCTTGAAACGGTCCCATGTTGCCATGTCGAACTCAACAACAGATCTGTTGTACTCAGGTGGGTTACCTGCGGTAACGATTACCCATCCGGGCGGGATCTGGTGCAGACCGAAGATCTTATACTGCAGGAACTGGAGCATGATAGGTGCAAGTGATGTGGATACGCAGTTTATTTCGTCCAGGAACAGTATGCCTTCACGGATACCTGTGTCCTCCATTGTGTTATAGATGTTAGCAATGATCTCACTCATTGTATACTCGGAAACCTGCTCATCCTTACCTACATAGTTTCTGGTAACGATGTTGGGCAGACCCATTGCGGATTCTCTCGTCTGGTGAGCCATTGAGTAGGAGATAAGGTTAAGACCTGTCTCCTGGGCGATCTGCTCCATGATAGCGGTTTTACCGATACCGGGGGCACCCAGCAGAAATACAGGACGCTGGTGCTCGATGCTGATCTTATAGTCACCGAACTCGTCCTTTACGAGGTAAGCGGTGATCGCATTTTTGATCTGATCCTTTGCTTCTTTTATGTTCATACTACAACCCCTTTGTTATATGCACGGGCGCAAAGTCACTCTGCCCTGTGCATAAGATTTAACAAATTTATTATACACAAATATTTATAGTATGTCAACATATTTTTTTATCTTTGTAGTCTTGCACAATGCAATTTGTACAAAATTGTCTATTTGATTTCGTCATTGGATTTTACGGGCACATTTTCAAATAAAATAAAACCCGGTGTGCATAAGATATGTAGCCAATATGAAAAAACAGTTCAATAGTTATTGTGATATAGCCAATTATCGCAGTTGTATATAAAGAGGAAGCAAAATTTGTCTAATATATCAGCTTGAAAAAGGGTAGTAAATGTGATAGAATTATTCTGTTAATAATGGGGTCGTGCCCCATTTCAATGATACAGCTTGATTAGGCTGCAGGGAGGATGCTTTAGGTTTGAAAAACAATGACAAGTTCAATGATGCTCACGATGCTTTTGTGCAAAGCATGAGGATGAGCGCAAGGAAAAAGCGCAGAAAGATAATTACCATTGTGGCTGCAATAGTTGTGGTAATTGTGGGTTATATCGTTCTGAGTACGTGGATAAAGCATAACAGGGAAATAGATTCGGCAAAATCTTCCATGAAGCAGATCGACATAAACTCCACATTCAAAGACGCTGAGTTTTTGCCCGGCGGTGACTGGGATCTGGACGGGGTGAAGAACGGCGACGAAAAGGACGGGGGAACCAATGTCCAGAACGAAGACACGGACGGCGATGGAATATCCGACGGTGATGAGAAAGAGCTGGGCACCGATCCTCTGAAGGAGGACACGGACGGCGACGGCATTCTGGACGGATATGAGATCATTGCAGGGCTTGACCCTTTGAAAAAGATGTCGGACGGAAAGACCGATGACGCAAAAAGGGAAATGACCATTGAGAAAAAGAGCGGTGAGGTCACACTTACCATGACAGGCAGTGCCAACAACGCTGAGGTCTCTGTTGAGGAGCTGGGGATAGTTGGTATATCCACAAATACAAGTGTTGTTTCCAGGGTGTACAGCGTTTACTCTGACAGATCCATGGACAAGGCTACGCTTACATTCAAGGTCGATACAGCGATGATAAAAAGCATGGGTCTTGAGCTTTCCGAGCTTTCGGTAATGAAGTTCGATCCGGAGAAAAAGACATATACTAAATTCGATTCCAAGGTGGACGAGAAAAACGGTACGGTATCCACAGAGATCGCTGCAATAGGCACCTTTGTGGTGGGCGTTGAAAAGACAATAAACCTTAAATCCGTAACGAGAGTCTGCTTCCTTATAGACAACTCCGGTTCCATGTACCCTGCAAGTCTTTGCCCGGGTTCAACGGAAAACGACGTTGATTTCAAGCGTCTTACATTTGCTCAGAGCCTCATAGGAAAACTCGATGACGGCTGCCAGGTGGCAATAAGCAAATATACCGGCACCTACACCAAAATGATGGACTTCACATCGGACAAAAAGGCAATGGGAGATACCCTCAGTAAGATCAAGAATCAGAAAGAGGTATTTAACGGCACACATTCACAGACTGCGGTCAAAAACTGTATAAATGAATTCAAGGACGAGGAAGGCATCAAGTATTCCAACATTATCGTTATGCTCACAGACGGCGAGTCCGACGAGGAGGGCGGAGCAGCTATAGAGGAGCTTATAAAGCAGGCAAACCAGAAAAACATCATAATCCTTACTGTTGGTCTTGGACGTGACGTGGACAGAGAGTGGCTGCAGAAGCTGGCTTCGGGCACAAGAGGAAAGTACTATGCTGCTTCCGATGCAAACGCTCTTGATGACGTTTACAAGAGCATTGTGACCACACTTAATTACGACATAGTTACATACAGCGGCAAGGATGAGATAAAAGGTTACTCTATATATAACACGGGCTTTGACCCGCAGAAGAACGGATTTGCTTTCAAGAATTTCAAGGTGCTTACCACCACAAGCGTGGACTTCGGCATGGCTGTTATGGCAAGAGACTGGTACACAGGTAAGGTCAAGCTGTCTCTGGGAGATATTGACCCCAAGGATGATAGCGAGCAGAAGGTCAAGGCGGAGGGATACGATTTAAGCGATACGTCCTTCGGCAAGAAATACAGTGACCGAAAGGAGCTTCACAGCCTTGACGGAGATCTGTTCAGCGGAAAGTACACAGACGTTACCGAGTATCTGGACTATTCCTCCAAGGGCAGCAAGCTGGAGGTAGATAAGGGTTATTCCTCGGATGCTGCAAGTAAGGGCTGGGCGGTAAAGAATGTTGCTATTGACGGTTCAAACCTGAAGTGGAGCAGCGTTGATTTCCTTGCGCTTGACATAGCCGGTTCTTATGACAAGATACAAAACGGTTATTCCAAGGATCAGGCGGAGTTTGCAAAGGCTCTTTACCGACTCAATGCAATGCAGTGGGACGACAGCAAGGACGAATACAAGCTTTCCGAGGAGGGCTTTGAGAAGCTGAAAAAGCAGCTGAGCATGGGTGTTCCGGCGGTGGTTACCATTGACGGCGCACACAGTGTTAATGCGATCGGTCTTATCCAGGATTCACTTTGCCACAGAAAGTTTATCGTACAGATATACGACAACAACTATCCCGACGAGAAGAAGGAGCTTTACATTGAAAAGAGAATGCTTTGCAAGCTGAAGATCTCCGGCGGAAAGGCAGCGGTAGAGGATACCTCGTTTGCATATTCCGCAAGATACGAGGGCAAGCAGGTAGGCGTATCCTTCACAAATGTTGAGGAACACTGATAATAAGATAAAAAAGAAGGGACCGTTAAGGTCCCTTTTTATTATGATTTTTATTCGTCGTCGTAGGTTTTTTGTTTCTTGAACAGTCCGCCTTTTTTCTTGCCGCCGCCAAGGGTCAGAGTGAAAATCCTGTCACTCATAAATATACGCAGTGCAAGGAACATACATATGCAAAGCAGGACGAACTGGTAGCCAAGACCTATGAAGTATGTGGTGTAGTCACCGAACATAACGTTTTGGTTTGCGATGAATGCGTGGGTGAACGGGATAGCCATTGTAACATACTTGATAGCGGGTGATGCTGTCTTTATGTCAATGAACATTGTTACAAAATACGGTATCATAGCACAGAACATAATAGGCATCTGAAGTGTCTGTGCGCTCTTTGCGTCCTTTGCAAGTGCACCAAGGATGATCGAAACGGAAAGCACGATAAGTATTGTCACAAACATCTGTGCGCCTACCATCAGATAATCCGTCCACTTCATCGAAAGACCAAGATTCTGAAGGATCTCGTCAAAGTTCTTGTTGTCAGCCATACCGCCTGTGATGCCGTCCATCATTTTGTTCATACCGAACATATAGACAGCTGCCTGAAGTGCTGCAACGATAGCTGCTGAAAGCATTTTTGCGGAGATCACGGAAAGTCTTGAAACAGGGGATGAAAGCAGTGTTTCAAGTGTCTTGTCCAGCTTTTCCGTGGATATGGCACCCATTATCATCTGGGATGAGTACATTATAAGCAGGAACATTACGATCGGTATAAGCATGGACTGTGTGTTCATTATTCCTGCAACCTTTTCGCTTGCAACCTGATCCTGTTTGTCGGAGATAACGGTGTACTCCTCCAGCTTGATAGGATCCTCCAGCTGCTTGACCGTTCCCGTATCCAGCTTGCTCTGAGCGTAGATAGTGGATTTGATGCCTGTTTGCAGCATTTCCAGCGCAATTTTGGAGCCGGTATTGATGTTGGAGAAGGTGGCGATAGATGTCATCTTCTGGGCAAATTTTACGGTGGCTGTTTCATGCTTTTCCACCTGCGCTGTGAAACCCTTTGGAATGATAACCACGTTTTTGTAATCGGTGTTCTTCAACTCCTTGGTGAAATCATCGGATCCGATCTCGACCCTGTTTACATTCATGGTCTCATTTTTGTCCATAATGTCAAGCATTGCCTTTGTAAAGTCGGTCTGGTCACGGTCACAGATGTTGATGGTGGTAGCTTCTTTTTTGACCTCGTCAACAGCCTTTGACATTGCCTTACCTGCAAAGATAAGTATAAACACGGTCAGGAACATGGTGGCGATCGTGGTTACGCTGAGCATCTCTTTAAGCTCTTTCCTTAAAAGTACCGAGAATTTCAATGTACAGTCACCACCTTTTCAAATACTTCTTCAAGGTTCTTAACACCGTATTTAGCTACAAGCTCCGGTGCAGGACCAACCTCAAGCAGGTGTCCCTTTGAAATAATGCCGACTCTGTCCGAAACATACTCTATTTCCAGCATATTGTGAGAGGAAAGCAAAAAGCTCATTCCCTCGGCAGCCAGTTTCTTTATCATTCTTCTTATCTCAAGGGCATTGATTATATCAAGTCCCGAGGTGGGCTCGTCAAGTATTGCCAGAGACGGCTTTGACATAATGGCTCTTGCAAGCAGCAGTCGCCTTTGCATACCCCTTGAATAGTTGGAGATCTTATCGTTGAGCCTGTCCCCAAGCTCGCAGATCTCGCTGCCTCTTTTTACAAATTCTTCAACATCGCCTTTGTTCTTGGCATAGATGTTTGCCATGAATGTCAGGTATTCAACACCCTTCATGGTCTTGTATGCACCTGCCTCATCAGGCAGGTATGTAATACACTCTCTCACCTTTTCGGGCTCGGTGAGAATACTATGACCGTCCACAACAGCATCTCCTTCGGTGGCTTTCAGCAGAGTGGAGATCATTCTGATCGTAGTGGTCTTTCCTGCGCCGTTAGGTCCGATAAGTGCAAAGATCTCGCCCTTTTTTACCTGAAAGGTGACGTTCTCAGAAGCATAGACACCCTTTTTATACTGCTTGGAAAGTCCTTTAACGTCCAATACGACTTCCATTTTTTTACCCCCCCTATTCAGATTGAGCTTTTATTACAAGTAAAAAAACTCTGCAAACAGTATAACACACTTAAACGTTTTCGTCAAGCCGGAAAAAATGGCAGGCGGTGCCTATTGCCAAAAGCGGGAAACTATGATATAATCTTATAGAAATAATTAAATGGAGGAAAGAAAATGGCTGATGAAAATATAAAGCAAACATCTGCTGAGGCTGAAAAGCCCGAAGGAGAGGGAAATGTGCTGGCAGGATTTGTACTTTACAAGGACGCCAATATGGACTGGCTGCGCTTTAGAAAAATACTCAAGGATGATTGGGACATTGAATTTGACGACGAGGTCAAGGACAACGCTCTGGTGTTCAAGGTTGACGACATGATGGTAGCCTGCTCGCTGATGCCAAATCCTGTGCCCAATGACGAGGCTGTGGATGCGGCAAAACGCAATATCCTCTGGAAGGACGGAGCGGACATTGTAAAGACCCACGGTGCCCATATGATGCTTGCGGTGATGAACAAGTTTGACCCGCTGGATCAGCAGGAGCTTTTTGCAAAGGTGGCTTGCAGCCTGTTGAAGCTTGACAACGCCATTGGCATTTACAAGGATCCTACGGTATACGAAAAGGACTTCTACATCAATTTTGCACAGAGCATAGATAAGGGAGAGTACCCCATACCTATCTACGTTTACGCCGGTATGTACATTGAAAACGGTGGTGTGTACGCTTTTACATCAGGTATGCGCTTTTTCGGCAAACAGGAGATGGAGATACTGGGGTCAACTTATGAACCTGATGAGGTGCTGAGCTTTTTGTACACTATCTGCGAGTATGTTATCGTTGAGGACACTGAGCTTAAAGACGGAGAGACAATAGGATTTTCGGAGGATCAGAAGCTGCCTATCAAGCTGAGCAAGGGAGTTTCCGTTCCGGGAGATACACTTAAAATAACGCTTTAACGGCTGTGGTATGAACTTTAGGGGGAAGTATGATGAACAATAAATGGGTGAGAGCGGCGATACCTGCGCTGCTTATACACTGTTCTGTCGGCACGGTCTACTGTTGGTCCACATTCAAGGAGGCTATTGCAAACAAAATTGGCATGAGCCCGTTTTCTGTGGGCTGGGCATTCTCACTGGCGATTTTCTTCCTGGGAATGTCGGCGGCTTTCGGAGGAAAAATTGTTGAAAGAGATATCCATGTGTCATCCCTGGTGGCGTGCATCTGCTTTTCAACGGGCATGGTGGGCACAGGTCTGGTCATAAAGTTCCTTACAGGTGTGCCTGCGCTTATCGGAATTTATGTTTTCTACGGTGCGATAATGGGTATCGGTCTGGGAATAGGATATCTGACACCTGTTAAGACCCTTATGCTGTGGTTCAAAGACAACAAGGGGCTTGCCACGGGTATATCCATAATGGGATTTGGTCTTGCAAAGGCTATTGCTACGCCTATAATGGATCTTATTCAGAATAAGTTGGGCATTGTCTCCATGTTCGTGATCCTGGGACTGGCATATATGGTGCTTATGCTGCTGGGTCATTTTCTGCTGAAAAAGCCCGACGGCTGGGTGGAGGAGCCTGCCACAAATCAGGGCAGCGCACTTTCAATGTTCAAAAACAAGCAGTTTATCGGCATATGGCTCATGTTCTATCTGAATATACACTGCGGTCTTATGATAATAACCTATGAAAAACAGCTGCTTTCGTCGGCTTTCGCCACATCGCTGAAGCTGGCGACTATCGTAAGCGTAGTTCCTTCCTTCACCGCTGCGCTGAACGCTCTGGGACGAATAGGCTATTCCACCCTTTCGGATAAGATGAAAGAGCGCAACACAATTTACAAGATAATCTTCACCAGCTGCATTGCTATCAGCCTGCTTACATACTTTACCCGTGCGGTCTCTGCAGCAGAGAGTATGCTTTTGTCGGTGATAGTAATTGCGTTCCTGCTTATTATCAACGCAGGCTACGGCGGAGGCTTCTCTACGCTGCCTGCACTGCTCTCCGAAAGATTCGGTATGAAGCGTATCAGCCAGATACACGGACTGTCACTTTCCGCATGGGCGGTGGCAGGTCTTACGGGCAACAACACCTCGGAGATAATTCTGAAAGCTTCGGATAATAACTATCAGAACATCGTTATCATCGGCGCAGGACTTTATATCGTTGCGCTGGTAATTTGCATAGTTCTGGTAAGCAAAAAGAAGGACGTGACGGAGGAATGATAAAGCGTTTGTTTACCGTAATGTGCGCTGTGGTCATGTGCGTATTGTGCACCTCATGTTTTGACGAGGACAGCAGCGAGGATAAAAGGGGAGACCTTGGCAAGCTGGAGGCATTGACCCCCTACGGCTCCACCGTCATCACAGGTATCCAGCTGGAGCATCAGGCAATGTGGCGTGACGATCCGGAGATAGAGGATATCGTTAAGGAGCATGGCTTCTCCAATACCAGCGAGTATTACGAATTTGAGCTGAACGAATGGTTTGAGGTCTATATCAAAGCCTCAACAAGAGATACATTTACAAGCTATATCGTCAAGTACGACGAGAAAAAGGACTATAAAACCATTACCGAGGACGAGATAAAGCACTCGTGTATCGACAAAAGCTTAGAAGATAAATACCCCGATGAAAGCAACTACGGCGATATGGGCGGTATGAAGGTGGAAAGCAAAAAGGGCGGGACAACTGGTACATATGCGCTTATCTTTTTCCGTTTCGGCAAGCCCGAGGCGATGATAAAGTTCAAAGTAGTGCCAAGTACGGCACCGTCAGCGTCAGAAGTTTTAAAAGAACTTGAAAAACAGAAAAAGTAAAAAAAAACTGCTTTGGAAAATTCCAAGGCAGTTTTTTGGTGTCAAGGCGATAGGGGATAGTCTGTTGATGTGCTGTTGAGAGCAGTTCTTCTGAACAAGTGTTTCTCTTGAACTCTCTCGGTGCCCTTAATCATTTTCGGCGGTCGGGAGCAAAGCTCCCAGCCGCCGAAAATCAATATAAGGTTTCTGAGGGGAGTTTGAGGGGAACTCTTCTCCAAAAGAGTTCCCCTCAATAATACATCGACTGATTATTCACCCATTACCTTGACCATAACAGCTTTCTGGGCGTGGAGACGGTTTTCAGCCTCCTCAAAGATCTCATTTGCGTGAGCTTCAAACACCTTCTCGGTTATCTCCTCCTCACGATGTGCAGGCAGGCAGTGCTGCACCATAGCGTCCGGTTTAGCCACAGCCATTATCTCATCGTTTATCTGATAGCCCTCAAAGGCTATTTTGCGCTTTTCGGTCTCCGCTTCTTCGCCCATTGATGTCCACACGTCTGTGAAAAGAACGTCTGAGTCCTTAGCTGCCTCAAGGGGCACATCGGTCATAAAGAACTTATCGCCGTACTGCTTGGTGAACTCCAGCACCTCCGGGTCGGGCTGGTAGTCCTTGGGGCAGGCGATAGAAACGCTCATTCCCACTTTGAGTCCGCCTACGATAAGGGAGTTTGCCATGTTGTTGCCGTCACCGATATAGCACATCTTCAAGCCCTCAAAACGACCCTTGAACTCTCTTATGGTCATAAGGTCGGCAAGTACCTGACAAGGGTGACAGAAATCTGTAAGACCGTTGATGATAGGGATAGAGCCGTAGTTTGCCAGATCTTCAACTTCTTTCTGCTCGAAGGTGCGGATCATAATTCCGTCAAGGTAGCGGGAAAGCACCCTTGCGGTGTCCTGAACAGGCTCGCCTCTGCCTATCTGAAGGTCACGGTTGGAAAGAAAAAGTGCCTGTCCGCCCAGCTGGTACATACCTGTTTCAAAGGATACTCTTGTACGGGTGGAGGACTTCTGGAAGATCATTCCCAGGGTCTTGCCCTTGAGGATCTTGTGTTCGATGCCGTTTTTGTTCTCGTATTTAAGCTGGTCGGCAAGGTTCAGGATCTCCATTATCTCCTCTTTGGACAGATCAAGTAATTTCAGTAAATGCTTCATTTTGTTTTCCTCCTTATTTTTCATCAAGAATCTCTTTTAGAATTTCCATTCCCTTTATGATGTTTTCATCGCTAATGTTAAGCGGCGGCAGGAATCTGAGCTTTTCCTTTGCCGTAAGTATCAAAAGCCCTTTGTCTGCACACTTTGCAAGAATGTCAGAGGCTTTCTTTGTCTTCAGGCGCACCCCTATCATAAGTCCCATGCCGTCAACGCCTTCGACCTCATCTATTTTTGCAAGCTCGCTTCTGAAAAGCTCTGCCTTGCGGTTTATTTCCTTGATGAACGCAGGGTCACTCACCTTGCCGATAACCACATTTCCACCGGCACAAGCCAGGGGATTTCCGCCGAAAGTGGAGCCGTGGGTGCTCTTTGTAAGCACGTCGCAGCAGCTTTCGTCTGCAAGGCAGGCACCGATGGGGATACCGCCTGCAAGACCTTTTGCAAGGGTAGTAATGTTTGGCTTGACACCGAACAGCTTTGATGTGAGAACCGCACCTGTTCTGCCAACGCCGGTCTGCACCTCATCGGCGATGGTGAGGATATCGTCCTTGGCACATTCTTCAAAAATAGCGTCAACAAACTCCTGTGTCAAAGGACAAACGCCGCCTTCGCCCTGTACGAACTCGAACATTACGGCGCACACTCTGCCTTTGTTCTCCTCCAGCTTTGCTTTAAGGTCGTCGATATTGTTTGCCTCAACGTTTACAAAGCCCTCAAGAAACGGGAAAAAGTAGTTGTGGAAAACCTCCTGACCCGTTGCCGAAAGGGTAGCCAGCGTCCTGCCGTGGAACGAGTTTACCAGAGTTATGATCATATTTCTCTGTGCGTCTTTGCCGTACTTGTCAAAGCTGTATTTTCTTGCAAGCTTGATAGCGCACTCGTTAGCCTCTGCGCCGGAGTTGCCAAAGAATATCTTGCTGTAGCCTGTTGCGCTGCAAAGCTTTTCCGCAAAGTCCGCCTGTACCTTTGTATAGTAATAATTTGAGGTATGCTGTATGCTTCTTACCTGTGCGCAGACCGCATCTGCCCAGTCCTTATCGCAGTAGCCAAGGCTGTTTGTGCCGATACCGGAGCCGAAATCTATGTACTGTTTTCCGTCCTCTGCGGTGGCAGTCTGCTGCTGCCCTTTATCAAGCACGATGTCCAGTCGTCCGTAGGTGGACATAACATGCCGGTTGAATTTTTCTATCGTATCCATTTTATTTTACCTCCGTTTATGTCGTTTATCTTACAAAAATCAGAAGCACCGTTACCACCATTATGCAAACGCCGTAGATAAGCACCATAAAGAATCTTGCCATGCCTTTTTTTCGTATGCAGCTGTCTGTCAGCATGGAGATAAGTGCAGTGTATGCAAGAATGTAATAAAAAATGCTGTTCACATTCACCCACCGTGACAAAACTCCAAGTCCCAGCGCAAGCACAAGGCACAATGCGGTGACTATGGCTGTGACGGTCAGGGCGGTCTTTTTGCTTTTTTCGTCCATATGCGTATTAAATCAGATGAACTGTGTGCCGATACCCTCGTTGGTGAGCAGCTCGATAAGTATGGAGTGAGGTATTCTGCCGTCGATGATAGATGTCTTTCTGACGCCTCGTCTGACAGCCTCCACACAGCAGTCTATCTTGGGTATCATTCCGCCGCTGATGATGCCTTTCTTTTTCAGATAAGGCACCTCGCTGACGTTGACCGTGGGGATAAGGGTGGAATCGTCGTCCTTGTCCTCTAAAAGACCTACGATGTCGGTCATAAGGATAAGGTTTTCCGCTCTCAGACAGGCAGCTATGCGTGAAGCTGCGGTGTCTGCATTTATGTTATAGCTGTGTCCGTCTTCACCGATACCCACGGTGGAGATTATGGGCACATAGCCGTTATTTATAGCGTCGATTATAGGCTTTGTGGTTATTTTTTTGATGTCTCCCACATATCCCAGGTCTACCTCGCCCATAAGCTTCTGGGCAACTATCATCTGTCCGTCGCAGCCGCAAAGACCAAGAGCTTTGCCGCCGTGCATCTGAAGTGCGCTGACAAGCTCCTTGTTGACCTTGCCGCAAAGCACCATTTTCACTATGTCGATAGTTTCCTCGTCGGTGTAGCGCAGCCCGCCGATGAATTTGCTTTCCTTGCCCACACGCTTGAGCATTGCATTTATCTCCGGTCCGCCGCCATGGACAAGCACCACCTTTATTCCTACCATGCTCAGAAGCACGATATCATTCATGACTGCATCTTTAAGCTCGTCGTTGGTCATTGCATTTCCGCCGTATTTAACAACCACGATCTTGTCGTGATACTTCTGGATATACGGCAATGCGTCGATGAGCACCTGCGAGCGCATATTGTTTTTCAGTTCCATTTTACCTACTCCCCATCTTCCTTATATTCTTCATCTGTGGCAAGCAGAGCGTCCATAGTAAGCTGGTCGGGAAGCTCAAGCTCGTCCATCTGTGCATCTGTTTTTTGTTTGTGCAGCCCCTCGCCGTAGTCTGTAACGATGGTCCTTTGGTATTTCCTTTGGGGCGCAGCGGCAGTTTTTATCTCGCCGTAGCCGGAGCTGTTTTCGCTTATAAACTCGTTCCTCAGATCTCTGTCCATTATAAGTGTCCTGATGATCTGGAATGCCTGAGAAAAATCCCTTGTCATATATATCCCGCAGTGCTGATACGCTCCGCCGAAGATAACGGGGTATTCAGGCTCGCTTGTGGCGAAGATAACATTTCCGATCTTTGGTCCCCGCTTTTCCGGGATAACGTAGATTATATCGTTTATATCCGTTATGTTCACATCGTCCCTATGCCTTGCGATTATCCGCTTGTCGGTTATAAGATATTTTATCTTTCCGATCGCTTCAAGGTCAGGACTGGTGTCTATAAAATGCCAGTATAACAGCACACCGGTCGTATAAACAAACGGAAACGCCAGTGCAATAAGAATAAGCGCAGTTCTGGAGGTGTCGTTGAGCCACATTATAAACAAAGTTACTGCCGCTATGACAACGATCACAAGCGTGACAATAGACTTTATGTCAAAGTATCTTTTCAGGATCTTTGTATGCTTCTTTTTCTGCTTTGGCACCTTTCCCGAGCACTCGAACATTATCCTTTCGCCGCTTAGCAGATAGGCTCTGTAAAGCTTGATTATCCGCTGGTTTTCCTCCCGTGAAACAATGGTGTTGACGGGTGAATTATATCTTAATTCAAGCTCGCCGTTTATGCCGTAATTCTTGTAATACATAGCTTTCTCCCCTTGTTCTCCCTTTGTTCTTTAATTTTGTTTTTTCTTCATTCTCTCCCGGTATTTATAATATCTTTTATGTAGTTTCTTTCTTAGCTCTTCTTCCTGTGATTTTTCCTCATCACTCAGCTCATAGCCCTGCACAGGTTCTCTGCTGCCGGTAAGAAGGATCTGCCGGTTCTTATACAATTTCCTGTTGAAATCATATTCCGTTTTTGTCTACCAACTGAAAGAGAACCGCCCGTCAGCTCCTGTAATCTCCGTTTATCTTAACGTAATCGTATGTCAGGTCGCAGCCGTAGGCAGTTGCCTTGCCGTCGCCGTCACCCACGCTTACAAGGATCTGTATCTCATCCTCAACAAGGACTTTCTTTGCCGTTTCCTCAGAGAACTCAACCCCTGCGCCGTTGGTGCAAACGTGCACTTCGCCTGCTTTTGAGCGCAGCTTTACGTCAACTTTATCTATATCAAATTCCGCATCTGCATAACCTATGGCGCAAAGCACACGTCCCCAGTTTGCATCTGCGCCGAACATAGCGCACTTAAAAAGGGGAGAGCAGATAACGCTCTTTGCAATAACGATAGCTGTGTCAAGGTCCTTTGCTCCGCTGACGGTACATTCAAGGAGCTTTGTTGCGCCCTCTCCGTCCTTTGCCAGCATTTTTGTAATGTTCATCATCACGATGTAAAGAGCTTTTCTGAACTTGTCAAAAGCCTCGCCATCCGTGGTTATCTCATCGTTGCCTGCAAGTCCGTTTGCCATTACTGCAAGGGTGTCGTTGGTTGACTGGTCACTGTCAACACTAAGGCAGTTGTATGTTATCTTAACGTTTTCCACCAGAGCCTTTTTCAGCATCTCAGGTGATACTGCACAGTCAGTTGTGACTACGTTAAGGGTGGTTGCCATGTTGGGGTGTATCATTCCGCTGCCCTTGCCCATTGCGCCCATACGGCATATTCTGCCGCCAACTTCAAACTCAACGGCAACTTCCTTTTTCACGGTGTCTGTGGTCATTATCGCTGTGGCAGCTTTAACGTTACCGTCATATGACAGCCCTGAAAAAAGCTCGTCTATCTTTCTTTCCACAGGCTCGATGGGGAATATCTGTCCGATAACTCCTGTCTGTGCCACAAGCACTTCTTCGGGTTTTATGTTCATTCTTTCTGCCACAAGCTCACACATCCTGTAAGCCTTCTGCTCGCCGTCGGCATTGCAGGTGTTGGCATTTTTTGAGTTGAGTATGAACGCCTGTGCTTTACCACCGGTGGCAGAAAGGTTTTTCTGTGACACGGTCACAGGTGCGCCTTTGACTTTATTTTGTGTGAATACCGCTGCCGCATTGCACATTCTGTCGCTTGTCACAAGGCACAGGTCGTTTTTGGTGTTGCTTATAGGGCTTTCGTTGCCGTCGTTTCCGGCATGGGGGTCCTTTATGCCGCAGTACAGACCGTTAGCTTTGAAGCCTCGGGGCGCACATATTCCCCAGTCGATATATTCAAATCCTTCAAATTTCTCCTTAGTGATTTCCTTGCTCATTTTAAAACACCTCAATATATTTATGGTTCTGTTCCAACGTATTCAATAATGTTGCTCACACGCACATAGCCGTTTCCATCGTGCGCTACAAGATACACCCTGTGTATCCCCTCGCTTCCCTTTCGCCACTGATACTGCGTTTCAAGCGTCAGCTCATTTTCAGCACCGCTGCCGAGACCACACACTTTTGCGTGTCAAGCTTTGCACTCGTCACCGTGTTGTACGGCTCGTTGGGTGCTGTGCAGTAAAGCAGCACCAGATTTTTTTCAGGAACTCCGCGCAGCTCGCTTTTATTGTAGTAAAAAGCTATCTGTCCATCGTCAACGCCGTCATATTCCACCTCTATCGGCGAGCCGATAAGCCCCACCACGCGGTTGTGAAGAACGTGCATGCTTTCCGAAAGTGATGCCTTGCGCTCTATGTCGCCGCTGCACTTTCCCGAAAGCTCCACCTTTGTAAGCTCGGGCTTTTTATCGTTGTTTATCTCCAGTGTCAGTACTTGCCGACCACTATTGTCAGCCGCCTCACTCTCGCTTGCCTGTCTGCTTGAAGTATTGCTCTCACTCTGCTGCGAGAATGATACATCACCCTCGCTGCCGCCCTTTTCAGACTCACCGCACGATGCAAACAGCATACATACGCACATAACTGCTGCCATAAGCCTGCTTTTCAATTTTTGTCCTCCTGTTTTGTTATCTTAGCATCTTTTTTATGTATACCGCATAACTCATCGCCTCGCCGCAGTACGCCCCGTACTGTTCGATCGATCAGTTATCTGCGCCTTATCATCTCGTTATGTTAAGTGTCTATCCTGACCATTTCGGTGATCGTCTTGTTCCTGTATATCAGATCCTGCCGTGAGGTAAAACCGCTTTTTTCCCAGAAAGCATTTCCGGCTGTATTCTTTGAAAATACGACCAGAGCCGTCTTGTTGATGCCCAATGATTTCAATGCCCCCATAGCTTTGTTTACAAGCCTTGTGGCAATTCCCTGATGTCTGTGTTCAGGGTCAACTGCTGTGTGGTAGATATAGCCTCTTCTTCCGTCGCTGCCTGCGATTATCACGCCGACGATCTTGTGGTCATCCTGTGCAACAAAGCAGGTATCGGGATTTCTGTTCAGAAACCTTTGTATTCCCTCTTTTGAATCGTCTAAATTATTCAGCCCCATTCCCGCACAGGACAGCCACAGCTTGTAAACCTGTTCATAATCGGATATATCCATTATTCTGTATTCTATCATTTTGTTTACCCTGAATTTTTTGTTCGTAAAACTCTTGCTCGGTTTTTATGTTTTGGGGGCTTTCCGGTCGCCCCCATACCCCTTCGGGCTATCTTTACTACAAAGCAATTATGTTTTTACTCCAGTCCCGTTGCCTCGTCCAGACCCAGCATAATGTTCATGCACTGCACCGCCGCACCGCTTGCACCCTTTCCCAGGTTGTCAAGCCTTGAGCAAAGCAGTATCTGTTCGTTATTTCCGCAGACAAATATCTGCATATTGTTTGTCCCGGCAAGGGTGTTGGCAGGCAAAAAGCCGTCAGCCAGAGTTTCCTTTCCGCCAAGCTCCATTACTTTCACAAAGTGCTGACCTGCATAGTGTGCGCTCATTATCTCGTGTATATCTGCAGGGGAATATTTGTTAGTCAGACACCTGCTCACCAGCGGCAGAGTCACCACCATTCCCGCAAAGTAATCGTCAACGATAGGATTGAACATGGGCGGATATTTCAGACCGCAGACCGCCTGCATCTCGGGAAGATGCTTGTGGGTCTGACCCAGGGCATACTGGCGGGGGGAGCACATTTCTTCCGTCTTGTCCTCGCTTTCGATAGCCGCTATCATCTTTTTTCCGCCGCCGCTGTAACCGGACACCGCATGGCAGGTAACAGGGTAGTCCTGCGGAAGAACTCCCGCTTTCACAAGGGGATAGCACAGCGAGATAAAGCCGCTGGCATAGCAGCCGGGCACAGCAACTCTTTTTGAATTGCGGATATTCTCCCTGTGTTTCTCGCTCAGCTCCGGGAAGCCGTAGTCCCAGTCGGGATTTGTTCTGTGAGCTGTTGAAGCGTCAATGATACGCACATCGGGATTTGTGCAAAGGCTTACAGCCTCTTTTGCGGCAGCGTCGGGCAGACAGAGAAATGTTATGTCCGAGCTGTTGATAAGCTTTGCCCTTTCTGCGCTGTCCTTGCGCTTGTCCTCATCTATCAGCAGTATCTCAAGGTCATCACGCTTTGCAAAACGCTCAAATATCTTCAGACCTGTGGTACCTTCTTTTCCGTCAATAAAAACCTTTGTTTTCATTTTACTTTCTCTCCTAATCATCAAGGATCTTTTTGTATTTTTTATCCTCATGGAGCTTTTTGTCACGCTTTTGTTTTTTGCGCATTTCAAGCAGCTCCCTGTCTGCAAAAATGTTTCCCATGCCGCTGCCGAATAGTATGCAAAAGCCTGTGACAACCAGCACATTCGGCACTATCGCTCTCACAGAGGGGATAAGGACATACTCAGCGGCAATTATGGGTATTATGCCAAATGGCATTACCGGGGTGATACCGTTGTGCTTTGCGAATTTGAAACACAGCACAAATGTACACACGGGATACACCAGCATAAATCCCAAAAGCACCGTGAGCCCGTAGGGGATAATGTAGTCCGCCAGCATATACAGCAGATTGAATATCCCTGCCCATATCAGCACAAACAGCACTGCCCACAAGCCCGGTCTTTTTTCAATGGCATTGTGTGGTACTTTGGCTTTAGTATTTTTCAATGGCTTTTTCAACATATTCTATCTGTTCCTTTACACGCTCGGGAGCAGGACCGCCTTCGCTTTTTCTTTGCATAACGCAGGTATCAAGGTTTATAGCGTCAAACACATCGCTTTCAAACTTGTCGCACAGCTCCTTATAACACTCAAGCTCCAGTGTTTCCAGGGTACAGCCCTTTTCGATACAGGTGTGTACCAGTGTTCCGGTTATTTTATATGCATCTCTGAAAGGCATACCCTTTTTAACCAGATAATCTGCGCAGTCTGTGGCGTTGATAAAGCCCTTTGCCGCAGCCATCCGCATATTTTCCGAAAGGACTTTCATGGTTGCCAGCATAGGGTCAAAGGTGACCAAGCAAAGCTTAACGGTGTCTATTGCGTCAAATATTGCTTCCTTGTCTTCCTGCATATCCTTGTTGTACGCAAGGGGGATACCTTTCATCATTGTCAGAAGCGTCATAAGGTCGCCGTAGACTCTGCCTGTTTTGCCACGGATAAGCTCGGTAACGTCAGGGTTCTTTTTCTGGGGCATTATCGAAGAGCCTGTTGCGTAGGCATCGTCAAGCTCCACGAATTTGAATTCCCATGAGCACCAGAGAATAACCTCCTCGGAGAACCTTGAAAGGTGCATCATAAGAATGGAAAGTGCCGAGCACAGCTCACAGCAGAAATCTCTGTCCGAAACGCCGTCAAGGGAATTCTGAGTTATCTGTGCAAATCCCAGCAGGTCGCATACTCTCTGTCTGTCTATGGGATATGTTGTTCCGGCAAGTGCACCGCTGCCAAGAGGCATTGTGTCGGTCCTGTCGTAGGCATCCTTCAGCCGTCCCAGGTCTCTTACGAACATATTTGCATATGCCATAAGGTGGTGGGCAAAAGTTATTGGCTGTGCCCTCTGGAGGTGGGTATAGCCGGGCATAATGGTAAGGGTGTGCTTTTTGGCAATGTCAGTTACCGTCTGTGTGAGCTTTTTCAGCAGGGCGATGATCTCCCTTGTTTCATCTTTAAGGGTCATTCTTACGTCCAGGGCGACTTGATCGTTTCTGGATCTTGCAGTGTGCAGACGCTTTCCGGTGTCACCCAGTCTTTTTGTCAGCTCTGCCTCCACAAACATATGTATATCCTCGGCATTGGGGTCAAACTGAAGCTTGCCGCTGTCTATATCGCTGAGGATCTCCTTTAGTCCTTTTACGATAGTTTCGCTTTCGGACTTTTCAATAATTCCGCACTCGCCAAGCATTACAGCGTGAGCTATTGAACCGGTTATGTCCTGCCTGTACATCCTTGCATCGAATTTTATGGATGAGTTGAAGTCGTTGACCCTTTCATCCGCCTCTTTTGTAAATCTTCCTGCCCACATTTTCTGAGACATTGTCTTTACCGTCCTTTTACTTTATTTGTTTGTCTGTGCCGGCTAAAAAACGAGCGGGCAAAACAACTCATTCGCAGAGTTGTCCTGCCCTGAAAATTCTCAATGGAAAGCCCGATATCTTTTTTTCAAAACGGGCATCCTGTGATCGGACATTACTGCTCTTTTTCGTGCTGTTCAAGAAGCTTGCAGATGTCGATCCCGTTTATCTTCAGCCCGTCGATCTTACATTCTGTGATCTCAACGTTTGAAAGATCGCAGTGTATAAATTGTGAGTTTTTAAGATCCGGGTTTTTGAACTCAACGTTGTTCATTATGGAACAGCCGAAGCGTGTGTTGCTCAGATTTACCCCAAGGAACTTGGAATCGACCATATAAATATCCGTAAAGCTTGTGCCTCTCATATTAACGTCGTCAAACTTTGCGTTGTCCATATTCACATCGCTGAAAGTAGCTTCCTTGAGATTAACGTTCTCAAAGGTAGCACTTCCCAGGTTAACGTCTTCAAAAGTTGAGTTCGGAAGACTGTCGTAGGATATTTCCACTTTCTTATCTATTGCGGGTTCAAAAGTATTTATAACATCAGACATGGTAAAGCCTCCTTAAAAAATCAGTAATGTTAGATATGCTTAACGGTCCCTTCTGCGGCGTATGCCATGGGATCACTTGTTCTTTCTTTTCTGCTCCAGCTTTGCTCTTACCTTGATAGGCAGACCAAAGAGATTGATAAATCCTGCGGAATCAGCCTGATTGTATACATTGTCCTCGTCAAACGTAGCAACTTCCTCATCATAGAGGGTGTATGGCGAGGTAACACCTGCATTTATCATGTTGCCCTTGTAGAGCTTCAGCTTAACATCACCTGTAACGGTCTTCTGAGTTTCTGTAACGAATGCGCTCATAGCCTCACGCAGAGGTGTGAACCACTGACCGTTGTAAACGATGTCTGCGAACTTGATGCTCAGGTACTGCTTAACTCTTGAGGTTTCCTTGTCAAGGGTGATAGTCTCCAGCACCTCGTGAGCCTTGTAAAGAATAGCTCCGCCCGGTGTCTCATAAACGCCTCTTGACTTCATGCCCACCAGTCTGTTTTCCACCAGGTCTGCAAGACCGATGCCGTTTGCACCGCCCAGCTCGTTGAGCTTAGCAACAAGCTGCTTGCCGTTCATCTCTACTCCGTCAACAGCGGTAGGTATACCCTTTTCAAAGTGGATAGTTACATATGTAGGCTTGTCGGGAGCCATGATCGGTGATACGCCCAGCTCAAGGAAGCCCGGCTTTTCGTACTGCGGCTCGTTTGCAGGATCTTCAAGATCCAGACCTTCATGTGAAAGGTGCCACAGGTTCTTGTCCTTGGAATAGTTGGTCTCTCTGTTTATCTTCAGAGGAATATTGTGTGCCTCGGCATAGTCGATCTCTTCATCTCTTGATTTGATGTCCCAGATCCTCCACGGAGCAATTATCTCCATGTCAGGAGCGAATGCCTTGATAGCCAGCTCGAATCTGACCTGATCGTTGCCCTTTCCTGTGCAGCCGTGGCAGATAGCATCTGCGCCCTCCTTGATAGCAATCTCTGCTATTCTCTTTGCGATTATAGGTCTTGCAAAGGATGTGCCCAGCAGATACTGGTTCTCGTAAACTGCTCCTGCCTGTACGGTGGGGAACACATAATCCTGTATAAATTCCTCTGTAAGATCCTCGATATAAAGCTTTGAAGCACCTGTTTTCAGTGCCTTCTCCTCAAGTCCGTCAAGCTCGGTGCCCTGTCCCACATCTCCTGAAACAGCGATCACTTCACAGTTGTTATAGTTCTCTTTGAGCCACGGGATGATGATAGATGTATCAAGTCCTCCCGAATATGCCAGAACTACTTTTTTGATCTCCTTAGCCATAGTAAATTTCCTCCGTCTTTCGTTATTGTAAGGTGCACAAGCGTACAACATCTGTGCATATCATATGTTGTTAAGCATATTATACACCTTTATGAAGTATTGTCAAGGGGATATACAAATATTTTTTAAAAATATACATTATTTTTGCAATTTTAATGAATATTCAAGAGAAATATTCATTAAAATATACATTTTCGTATATCTGCACCGTATATCTCCGTAAACTTAACAATATTATACCACTTTTCAAACGAAATTGCAACAGTAAAAAGCTTGCAATTTCAAGTTTTTTGGTGTATAATCATAAAAAAGAAAGGCGGTAAAGCGTATGTCTGATAAAATGAACGAACTGGGATTTGAAAAGCTCTCCGGAGAGCAGATACTGTCTATGGATATCAACCCTTTCAAGCGCATAGGACAGGATTGGATGCTGGTGACGGCAGGTGACGAAAAGGGTTGGAACACCATGACGGCATCATGGGGATTTGCCGGGGTCATGTGGGGAAAAAACGCAATAGCTGCAGTTATACGTCCACAGAGGTATACCAAAGAGTTTATAGACAAAAGCGAGTATTTCAGCGTTTGCTTTTTTGGAGAGGAGTATAAAAAGGCACTTGCGTTCTGCGGTGGAAACAGCGGAAGGGATTTTGACAAGGCAAAGGAGACCGGTCTTGTTCCCGTGTTCACCGACGGTTCCACTGTCTTTGAACAGGCAAGCGTAGCGTTTGTCTGCAAGAAGCTGTATGCACAGGCAATGAAAGCTGAGTACTTTACCGATAAGTCCCAGATAGATGCCTGGTACAATGACGGCGGCTTCCACACCGAGTATATCGGAGAAATAGTTGCGGCATATGTAAAAAAATAATGACCTGCTTGACAAAAACAGGCGTGTGTGTTATATTAACTTTAATATGTGAAGTGCGGTGACGGGAACAAGTAAGCGGCTGTACCGGGCGTTCAGAGAGCTCTCGGCTGGTGAAAGAGAGTACGCAGGCAGTTGGTGAATACATCCCCGAGTATACCCGGTGACAATGTAGTCGGGTGCGGTTTGCCCCCGTTACAGGGCGGAGTTGACAGCGTCAACTTCTGAGGTCTGCTTTGCGAAAGGCAGATAAAACGAGGTGGTACCACGATTCATTCGTCCTCTGATAGGCTAAGGCTTATCGGAGGCTTTTTTATATACACTTGAAAGGGTGTGATGGATTGTTCAGAGAAATGAGACGGCAAAAGCAGGCGATCAGCCGGCAGGAGTGTATCGATCTTTTGAAAAGGGAAACCAGAGGCGTTCTTGCAATGGCCGGTGATGACGGTTATCCTTACTGCGTGCCGATAAATCATTATTACAGCCAGGACGACGGAAAGATATACTTTCACGGAGGAAAGACAGGGCACCGAGTTGATGCGGTAAAGGCTTGCGACAAGGTATGTTTCACGGTGTACGACAAGGGATCCGTGAAAGACGGAGACTGGGCGCTGAGTGTGAAGAGTGTTGTGGTTTTCGGTCGGATAAGGATTGTTGAGGACTTTGACAAAGCTGTTGAGCTTTGCAGACAGCTGAGTTACAAGTTTACAGATGATGAAAGCTATATTGATGAAGAGATCCGCAAATGCGCAAAAGCAACTGTTGTCATGGAGCTCGAGATAGAGCATATGACCGGAAAACTCGTCAATGAGAAATAGCAGGGGAGAATGGCTGTGAATTTCGGATTTTCATATGTGGGACTTGTTTTTCTGATAATGCTTTTTGTACCTAATATTATCTGGAGCAAAAATCAGCCTGAGGGCTACGAACAGTACGCCGATAAGGAGAACAAAGTCCTGCTTTTGTTAGAAAGAACAGGGGAGGTGCTGGTAAGTACCCTGTGCCTTATATTCAGTGATTTTAATATCCACGGATTTACAAAGCATAGTATTTTCCTGGGTGCGGCATTTGCCCTGATGATACTCTATGAGATATACTGGATACGCTATTTCAGAAGCGAAAAGACCATGGCGGATATGTACTCGGCAATACTGGGTATCCCTGTGGCGGGAGCGACTTTGCCGGTGCTTGCGTTTTTTCTGCTGGGCGTTTACGGAAAAAATATCCCGATGATGATAGCAACTGTTATTCTCGGCATCGGGCATATAGGAATACATCTTCAGCATAAAAATCAGATCAAATAAAAATGGAGGAAAAGAAAATGACTTGTTACGAAGAACTTGTAAGACGTGGGCTTATCGCTCAGGTCACAGACGAAAAAGAGATCAGCAATATGATCGACAACGGCAAAGCCACATTCTATATTGGCTTTGACCCCACCGCAGACAGCCTTCACGTTGGTCACTTTATGGCGCTTTGCCTGATGAAAAGACTTCAGATGGCAGGCAACAAGCCTATTGCACTTATCGGCGGCGGAACGGGAATGATCGGAGACCCTTCCGGTAAAAGCGACATGAGAAAAATGCTAACAAAGGAAACTATCCAGCATAACGTTGATTGCTTTAAAAAGCAGATGAGCCGCTTTATCGACTTTTCCGACGGCAAGGCTATGGTGGTGAACAATGCCGACTGGCTGCTGGATCTTAACTATGTTGATGTTCTGCGTGAGGTGGGAGCCTGCTTCTCGGTAAACAAGATGCTTTCCTTTGAATGCTACAAACAGCGTATGGAGAGAGGTCTTACCTTCCTTGAGTTCAACTATATGATAATGCAGTCCTATGACTTCTATATGCTCTATCAGAAATACGGCTGTAATATGCAGTTCGGCGGCGATGACCAGTGGGCAAATATGCTGGGCGGTACGGAGCTTATCAGAAAGAAGCTGGGCAAGGATGCTCACGCTATGACAATTACTCTGCTGCTCAATTCAGAGGGTCAGAAAATGGGCAAGACCGTGGGCGGAGCAGTATGGCTCGATCCTGAAAAGACATCTCCTTACGATTTCTATCAGTACTGGAGAAACGTTGACGATGCCGACGTTATCAAGTGCCTCAAGCTGCTGACTTTTGTTCCTATCGAGCAGATCGAGGAAATGGAAAAGACAATGCAGGGTGCAGAGCTGAACAAGGCTAAGGAGCTGCTTGCTTTTGAGCTGACAAAGCTTGTACACGGCGAGGAAGAGGCTAAAAAGGCTGACGATGCAGCAAAGGCTATCTTTGCAAAGGGCGGTGTCAGCGATGATATGCCTACCACCGAGATAGACCAGACTGAGCTTGACGGGGGAAAGATGGGAATACTTACCCTTTTGGTAAAGTGCGGACTCTGCCCGTCAAACGGCGAAGCAAGAAGACTTGTGACACAGGGCGGTGTCAGCGTGAACGATGAAAAGGTCACCGACCCCAAGATGATGATAGATATGGCTGATGCAGTTATCATCAAAAAGGGCAAAAAGGTATTCCACAAGGCAGTTGCAAAATAAAAACAGGCATAAAAAAGTCCCCCGCAGATGCGGGGGATATTTTTTTGTCAGAATGTCATTTCCACAAAGTTGGTGTCGGTGTTGAAGAAATCCACATTGTAAAGCAGTATCACCTTGTCAATGTTGTTTTGCTTTACATATTCCGCAACGGTCAGCTTCTGCATATGATAATATCTCATATCCATCATCGTTACGTCCGAATACATACTTGTGAAATAAGGCATTGCACAGTTTGCGTAGCTGTCTTTGAGGATAAGCACCTTTTTGTCCTGCTGTGCGTTATCCGCCTTTATCTCAACAACAGGGAAGTTGCCGCCAAGGAAGGTGGAATACTTGTCCTTTTTGTCCTCAAAGGAACTGTCAAAAAGTGTGTCGGTGGTCTTGTTCTGATCCACGTATTTTACAGTGAGCTTGTTGTTTTTGTCGGTATAAAGCTTCATGGTGTCCTTTGAAGAAAATGCAGAAGGAGCCTTTGAGTAAAGGGTACCCATAAAATCCTTCAGCTCTTTGACGTCATACTCCGCTTTCAGCTCGTCCTCGCCCAGGAATTTCATAAACCCGTCAAAAGCGACCCTTGCCCCGTCAGAGGTCCAGTGGTGGTCGGTCTTATAGTAGGTCTGAGTGCCGTCAGCCACCGCCTTTTTCAGCTCGTCCATAGGGCAGTAGAACTTTATGCTCTTGTCAAGCCCCGACTTTATCTTGTCGATAGTCTTCTGCTGATCTTCGGTGTTGTTTACCGAGGGTAGCTTGTCGCTCATAACGCTTATGCTGTTTGGCACAAGCATGAAATCTACCTCTGTGCCCTTGCAAAGCCCTGCCAGCTCGTTTACATAACCGATGTTCTTATTTACCTGTACCGGGAATTCCTTGTAGTTTTGCAGGTAGTACCCGTCGCTTCCGAAGTAAACACCGTTTTGCAGATTATGCATAAGCAGTCTGTCCGTGTCGGTTTTAAGTGTGACCAACGAGTCCTTGAAAGGAAGCTGGTCGGACATATAGCTCTCCAGCTCCTGTGTGAACTTTCCGTCTTTGAGCTGTTTCCAGGAAAACTCGGGAAACTGTGCCAGGTTGCGGTTCTCCATTTCCGAGAACTGCCTGTCCTTTGTAAAGAAGGTCCACACACAGAATCCCATTATAAAGATTATAAAGATGCTGACCATAATGATCTGCGATATTTTTTCCGTTTTTTTGCTCATTACAGTCACCTCCTAAAATCTGAAATAAAGGAACGGGTTAAAGGAATTACCTGCAAGATATGCCGTGGAGATAAGGAGTATCGCCATGACCATAAGTGGCTGCAAAACGCAGCTGTAAACCGCAGGGACAGCCTTTTTCAGCTTTTCGCCTATCTTTCTGATAAGCGGAGTGGATGTGAAAATGAGTATCACGAAGGTGACTGCATAGCCTGCAAACCACACTAAAGTCTGGTGGTTTACAAAGTCTATTCCCGACAGCCCGAACATATTTTTAAAGTTCTGCGACAGCTTCCCGAAGTCGTCAAATGCAAAGATACCCCAGCCGATGACTATAAGTATCAGCGCATAGATATGACCGATAAACTTAGGTATCTTTTTTAGTGCGTTGAGCAGGAAAAGCTTTTCGCAAAGAAGGATCACTCCAAAGTAAACTCCCCAGATCATAAAGTTCCAGTTTGCGCCGTGCCAGAAGCCGGTGAGGAACCATACTATCATGATGTTGACGCACTGTCTTACCTTGCCCTTGCGGTTGCCGCCCAGAGGGATATAGACGTAATCCCTGAACCAGCTTGAAAGGGACATATGCCACCTTCTCCAGAACTCTGTGATAGAGTTTGAGATGTAGGGGTAGTTGAAGTTTTCCAGAAAATCAAATCCGAACATCTTGCCCAGACCGATAGCCATATCCGAGTAACCGGAAAAGTCAAAGTATATCTGGAATGTGTAAGCGATTATCCCCATCCATGCGGCTGTTACCGACATCTGATCCTGTGGGGCGTTGCTTATTGCGTCAAACAGTGCACCGATGCTGTTGGCAAGGATGACTTTTTTACCAAGTCCGATAGCAAACCTGTGAACGCCCTGAGCGAAGTTGCTGATGGTCTCTTTGCGCTTTGCCATCTGTTCGGCAACGTCCTTGTATCTTACTATAGGACCGGCGATGAGCTGTGGGAAAAGCGCAACGTAAGTGCCAAGGGTCAGATAGTTTTTCTGAGCCTTTACGTCTCCTCTGTAAACATCGATAACGTAGGAAAGGGTCTGGAAGCTGTAAAAGGATATGCCTATAGGCATCACAAGCCCCATTTTCTCTATGCTCAGACCGAAAATGTTATTTGCGTTTTCAATGAAGAAGTTTGTGTACTTAAAGAACAAAAGCAGTCCCATGTTCCACAGTATCGCCACAATAAGCGACACCTTTGGGACCCACGGCTTTCGCCCTTGTTTTGTCTTGTCCGCTAAAAGTCCGGTGATATACGCCACAATGGTGGACGCTATCATAAGAAATACGTATATCGGTTCTCCCCATGCGTAAAACACAAGGCTGAATACAAAAAGTATCAGGTTTCGCACCTTGCGTGGGGAGGCGTAATACAGCATTAGGACTACCGGAAGAAACAAAAACAGGAATACCATGCTTGAAAAAAGCATCCGATCTATCACCGTACCTTTGTGTTAAAATGCCATATACATGAAATCGAGCCATGTTCCGCCACTTGGAATGGCGGAGCATGACCGATAAAAATGCAGTATTGATTATTTGCCGATTACCTCTTTAGCCTTGCTGTTGTTGTTTGTAAGGCAAAGGAAAACATAATTTCCGTCAACTACCAGTACAGGATCGTTGAGCTTGTCCATTTCGGCAGGAACATAGTCCTTGAAAGCTGTCTTCTGGTTCTCTATACGTGTCTTGAGAGCGGATTCAATGTCCTTTGCAGCATTTTCGTCCTTTGCCTCAAAGCAGTCGATCTCGTGAGCGGAAGCACCGGAAGCGTCTACCAGGCATACAGCCTTGGTATAAAGATCCTTCTTTACGCCGATTATCTTTTCTATTCTGCTTTCGTCGTACTCTGTCATTGTGCCCTTGACAGCATCGTCAAGTGTATCCTTCACGCCGTTTGCAATAGCATTAAGGTCCTTGGCGGTCTTTTCCTTTGTTTCAACAGCTGTTGTGCTGGTGCTTTTTGAAGAGCCGTCAGAAGTCGAGCTTGAGCTTTCTCCGCAGGATGCGAAGGCTGTTACAGCCAGCATTGTTGCAGCCAGAACTGTGCAGATTATCTTTTTTGTTTTCATAGAATTTTACCTTTCCTTTCCTATTCTCATGTTTCATCTATTATATAGTTCAACCAATACTTGCAATAATCAATGTTAAGGTGTACACCGTCCGGACTTGCCTCCTCGGGAAGTTTTCCGTCCTGACCCATGACCGCCCTGTCGCATTGCAGATAGGTGCAGCTGTTATCGGCGGCAAACTTTTTGATGTACTCGTTAAGTGCCTGAACATTCTTGTTGTTTATTGCATCTCCCTGTTGATCTCTTGATGCAGTCACCGGGAGTATTGATTCAACGTATATTTTTGCATCGGGGCTGTATTTGCGTATGGTGTCCACAAGTTTTTTGTAAAGCTCCACAAAGCTGTCGTAATAGGGCCAGCCCATTTCGTTTGTACCGAAGTTGATGTATACTCTTGAATACTTGTGACCCTGTGCCAGAGCCTGCTCCACAGTACCCATGCTGCCGTTGTCAAGGGCAACTGCCGGGGTTTGGAAAACTGTCTGCACGTTCAGTCCCACAGCGCAGTAGAAAGTCGCCTTGGGCTTGTCACAGATATTGAAAAGTCCCACGGTCCTTGAATCTCCTATGAAAAGAGTGTTTTCAAGCTCATCCTCTGTGTCCTTTGGCTGAGAATAAGGGTGAGTGTTCGGATCCGGGTCTTCCGGCTGGAGCGCAGATGGATCGGCAAGGCTGCTGTCAGCCTGAGAAAGGCTGTCACCCTGTGAGCTGTCGCTTTTTGAAGAGTTGTCTGTGGCAGGAACTGAGTCGCTGCTGCTCTGGCTCCGGGAGTCAGCTGAAAAAGTGAGAAGATCGCTTTTTTTTCCTGCCGAGTGTATTACCCAGCCCACAGCGAAAACGACGCATAAAAGGCAGCACAGCGAAACCATATTCTGCTGCAAACGCACACGGGATCTTTGCTTGCGGCTTTTATCCTTATCCGCTATCATATATCTCTATCCTTACTAATGAATTTTACACACAAAAGTATTATATCACAAAAGGTGAGCTTTTTCAAGAGCAAATGACTATTTTTTCGACTTTATTCACATATTTCCAAAAAGCTGCCAAGCCTTTGGGCTATCTCAGAAACGGGCAGTCCGACCACATTGTAGTATTCCCCGTCTATCCTTTCCACAAGCAGAGAGCCCAAGCCCTGTATGCCATAGGCGCCGGCCTTATCCATCGGCTCGCCGCTTCGGCAGTAATACTCAATATCAGTTTCCGAAAGGGTATGGAATTTGACCTTGGTGCTTACGGAAAACGACAGGAACTTCTTTTTGAAGGCTATTGTCACGCCGCTTATGACCTTGTGCTCCCTGCCCGAAAGGGCACGCAGCATTCTTTTTGCATCCTCCTCGTCGGCAGGCTTGCCATAAATAGCGTTATCGCAGATGACCATAGTGTCGCAGCCGATGACCAGGCTGTTTTCGTAGACCTCAGCTATGCTTTTGCATTTAAGGTTGGAAAGATACTCTGCCGCTTTGTCCACCGAAAGCTCCGGCGGAAGCTTTTCCTCACACTGGGGCGGTATAATGCGAAAAGTGGGACATATCAGATTCAGAAGCTCCTTGCGTCTGGGTGAGGATGAGGCAAGTATAACATCGTATTCTCTCAATTCTTCTCTTACAGTCAATGACATTATAAATTTCCCTTCTTTACTTATTTTTGCACTTTAACAAAAACAGGCGGAAATATCCCGCCTGCTGTTATTTTACACATCAGAGCTTGCTTCCGCACTGTGAGCAGAAAGCAACGCCTGCTTTTTCCCTGTGTCCGCACTGTGAGCAGAAGATAAATTCACCTGTGGGTGCCTCTGTCTTTTCAGGCTGGATCACGGGAGCTTCGGTTTTTTCTTCCTTGACCTCTTCAACTACCTTTGGCTGTTGGGTCTGGTTGGTAACAACATTTTCGTCCAAAGGCTTGTTCTCCTGTTTTCTTTCCGGAACCGGAGGTACGGAAGGGATACCTGCCAGAGGATCCACCTGTGGAGCCTGCTGAGCAGATGCTCCGTTTGCAGCGTCAGCAACCTGTGGTACAGGGGGAACAGGAGGTACTGGAGGTACCGCAGCCTGCTGCTGAGGCGGCTGGAAACCGCCGTTTCCGCCGGGCATCATGTTCTTGTTGGGGTTTGCAGGAGAATTTCCTGCGGAGGCAGGATTAAATGGAGCGCTCTGGTGCTGTGGGTATCCGCCCATAGGAGCGCCGCCCATCATCGGTCCACCCATGGGAACACCCATAGGAGCGCCCATAGGAGCACCCATCGGTGCGCCGTATCCGCCCATCTGGTTCATACCGCCCATAGGCATATTGTTCATAGGCATATCCGGCTGTTTTGTGCCGCAGGAAGGGCAGAAGGTAACGCCCATAGGTATCTGTGCATTGCAGTTGGTGCAAAGCTTGATGCCCTTGATAGCGTTAAGATCTGTGTTGAGCTGCTGAAGTCTTGCAAGGCAGTCATCAATATTACGGCAGGCGTTCTGGATATACTGATCGTCGATCTTATCCTTTAAATTCAGCTTAACATGTCTTCCTATGTCCATGTAAAGCTCATTGATCTGGTTGTGTGTCATCTGGATCTGGTCATTTACAGCCTTTTCCTGGGGGCTGACGTTTGAGAATATTCCCATATGGTTCACCTCATTATCTTGCGTTAAATCACGCAATATATTATGTATACAGCTTAACTGCATATACACATTTTATTGTAAACACAGCAAATAAAAAAGTCAAGACATAGTAAACATACGCCTTGACTTTTCAGCATTTTAAACAATTTTACACTGTTTATACAGTCACATTACACATACCGGGCTTTTACCACGGCTTAAAGAATCTTGCATTTGGCCAGGCAATGCAAAGCTGCATGGATTCAAACCAGGCTGCAACCGATGCGCCCACATATCCAGGGGTATAGAAGTACACCGCACCGTTGGTGTTATCCTCTCCTGCAAGAGCCCTCTTGCAGCAGTTTATGGTGCTCTGGTTGGGCACTTTGTACTTGTTGTAATAGTTGCTTATGGATGTAAACTGGTTGGAAGCTGTAAGTACAGCCTTTATGGAGTTTGCATAGCTGAATTTAGGAGATTTTACTCTGTTGATGATAACGTTTGCCACAGCTATCTTGTAGGCCTCGGGGCAGTTGCCTACCTCTGCCTGGACCACATAGCACATCATGTCGAAGTCTTCCTGAGTGTACTTTATGGTGGAGGAGTTATATACCGTCTTTGGTGCAGGCGTGGTAGTGGTCACGGCTGCTCTTCTGGTGGTAGTTACAGGCTTAGCAGTTGTCTGTTTTGTAGTTGTAGCAACCGGCTTTGCAGTTGTGGTTGCAGCAGCGGTAGTTGTGGTAGTTGTAGTGGTGGTAGTTGTGGTCGTAGTGGTCGTAGTCTGCTTTGCCGAAGCTACCTCGTATTCACCGATACCTGCTTTTCTCCAGCTGACAAATGTGCTGATAGTATATGTATCCTTGTCACCGCCCGCAGTTGCAGTTGTTGCACCGGTCTGTGACTGAGAGCTTTGCTGTGTCACATTCTGATCGTCAGAGGTCTTTATGTCGCTGCCGGAAAATGCAAAATAGCTTGCAGCTCCTATTGTAAGTGCCAGCGCAGCTGCCATTGTTACAAGAAAGCTTACTCTGTTTTTCTTTACCGAGGGCTTAGTGCTGCCCTTATCGTTGGTTTTCATTTTTTATCACAATACCTTTCCGGCGGTATGGACCCGCCTGTGTATATCAAAACACCTTCCCGGTGGCTTGTTCGCCTGTCAGAAATCCCAGCCCTTGTATACTTTCTTGTTGCCGAACTTGTTTGTCCATACAGCAGGGAAGTAGATGTCTTTTTCGGGTTTTGCCTTGTATGAAGATGTGATAGCGTTCAGATCGTCGTTTGCAGTAAGCTTTTTGCCGACTATGACCCACCTTACTCCGAAGCATTCGTTTGAGCAGGTTGAAAGTGTGATATACTCATCCTTGTCTGTGCAGTTTATGTCTGATGAGTACCAGGAACGCTTTTTCACATTTTCTATCCAGTCCTTGAAATTGGTCCCCTTGTCGGTGAAATCTCTCACTGTCCAGTAGTTAAATATCGTACCGTTGTCGGAAGCGGGGGTTATGTTTGATATAAAGCATCCCACAACAGCATATTTCTGGTTGGTACCGTCATAGATGCTGTTGAACTGTATCACCGGGTTGTTTTTGAGGAAGTCCACACCCTGTTTGTACTCGTGAAGGTGAGTGAATGCGGTTCCCATGTAGCCCATATGGTGACCGTAGATAGTAATGTTTCCGGACTGTTTGTCCTTTTCAATGGTGCAGCCGTAATCGGCGAACAGTGTGCCGGAAATGCTGTACTTCCTGTCAAGGTTAATGTAAAGATATTCGCTGTTGTCCTTGCCCTTGACTACAGGGGCATTTATGTAAAGGTTTCCCTTGCTGTCCTTGTGGGAAGGGATACTGAGCCAGCCTACAACGTCCTTGTTCTTTTCCACAAGCTTCTTTCCCCAGTCCTGGAGCTCTCTCACCGCAGGCTGCGGCTGAGGTGCAGCGGGCTGCTGAGGCTGTGCCTGACTGGAACTGTCGTCCTTTGCCGCAGCAGGCATATCATTCAGCTGCGGGGCATAGGACATTATCTCCTGCTGATAGTTTTCCTCTTTGCCTTTGTCTTTGAGAAAAAGACCCAGCTGTACCACAGAGACAATGAAAACCACCACAGAGAACAGAAATACTACCTTTCTGATAACATCGTCTCTGCTGTCGCCCTTTTTGGGGATAAAATAATCCCTTGCACGTTTAAAAACGTTTTTTGTTTCTGTTTCAGCCATTGCTTTTATCCTAATCCTGAACTTGTGCAAAGCTCAAATACCATTTCCAGAGCCAGCTGTGAGGATATCCTTCTTACTGTCTCTCTGTCAGGATCTTTAACAAGCTCATACACTTTAAGGTCTCTGACTAATTCTTTGTCCGCCAAGCGAACACTTACATACACCGTGCCGGCAGGCTTATCACCCACGCCGCCGGGACCTGCGATGCCGGTAACGCCCACAGCCGCCTGTGTCCCGAACAGCTTTTGTGCTCCCAGGCTCATTTCGCTTGCCACCTGTGGGGAATAAACGGTATACATTTCAAGGGTCTGTTTTTTCACACCCAGGGTCTTTTGCTTTATCTGTTCGCTGTAAGTGCATATACCTCCGGGGAATATATCCGATGCACCTGCCACGGAGGTTATCATCTGACTTATCATTCCTCCGGTGCAGCTTTCTGCCGTGGATATAGTTATACCCTTATCTATAAGATATTTTACAACATCCTCCCAAGGGGTGTCAATAGTTTTCGTAACCGATTTGTCATATTTACGAATTTCCACAGTTGATTGCCCTCCATTTCTTCGGTTTTGCACATAAAAAACCGGTATTTTTTAAACTCAATATTAAAATAAGTATATTTTAAACAATAAGCACCGAGTTTGTTTTACATATCTTGTTACGGAATTGTAATAAATTCCGGGCGCAAGCTTCCCCGGGGCAACTGTACACAAACGCAAAAATCGACGTAAAACCACATGTTTCCTTTGACGTCTGTATGGGGATGTGATATATGATTTGTGCCAACTGTCCAAAAAACTGTATAAATAATTAAAAAACGGTAACAGCACATAGGTACTGCCACCGTTTTTGTGTTGCCTCAGTCAAGCTTTATCATTTTGCAGGTAGTCTGCCCGACAGCCTTTTGTATAAGCTCTTCCCAGTCCACCCGAGCCTGCGCAGCTTCCACAGCTCCAAGCTCCGGACGTGTTTTTGGGTGCTTTGGAGTAAACACGGTACAGCAGTCCTCGTAAGGGAGTATTGAAGTCTCAAAAGTATCTATTTTGCGTGAAATGTCTATTATCTCGGTCTTGTCAAGACCAACGCATGGTCTGAACACAGGGATCCTGCAAACGGCATCGGTGCACACCATGGCATACATAGTCTGGCTTGCCACCTGCCCCAGGCTTTCTCCTGTAATAAGAGCCTGACAGCCCTCTCTTGCGGCGATACGCTGGGCGATCTCCATCATCAGGCGGCGCATAAGGATCGTGAAAAGCTCCTCGGGGCATTTGTCACGCAAGGTCTCCTGTATCTCGGTGAAGGGTACGCAGTAAAAAGCAATATCTCCGCAGTATTCCGTCATTTTCTTGGCGAGCTTTTCCACCTTTTGCTTTGCTCTTTCCGAGGTGTAGGGCGGTGCCTCAAAATGGATAGCATCTATGACCGCACCTCGCTTTGACATCATATATCCTGCCACAGGGGAGTCGATACCTCCGGAAAGCAGCAGCATTGCCTTACCGCTTGACCCCACAGGTATACCTCCTGCACCGTCAAGCTTTCCTGCATGGATAAAAGCGTATTTTTCACGTACCTCCACAGTAACGGTCACATCAGGCTTGTGAACGTCAACGCTCAGGTGAGGGAATGTTTCCAGAAGCTTCCCGCCCAGCTCGTTGCAAATGTCGGGGCTTTTGAAGGGGAATTTCTTGTCGCTTCGCTTTGCATCGACCTTGAAAGTCCTTGCAGCTTCCATATCCTCACGTATGTATTCTATTGAGTCGTTGAGTATGGCATCCATGGTTTTTTCCACCACGCAGCAGCGGCAGAGCTTGATAATGCCAAATATCTTTGAGAGCCTGTCCACCACCTCATCCACGTCGATATTCTCGTCAACGGGTTCAACGTAAACGGTGGACTGTGCCCTTGTAATATTTATCTCACCGAATTTTTTAAGTCTGCGGCGAATGCTTTTCATCATCATTGATTCAAAGGTACTTTTGTTAAGTCCTTTGAGGGCGATCTCGCCGTATTTGCAAAGTATTATCTCTTTCATCTTCATTTATCCTTTCCTTACTCGCTTTTGCCGCAATAATACCTTGCCGGCGAACAGTGTGAATATCCTATTTCATCCTGGCAAGTCTGCCCTGCGCCCGGGTTATGGCTTCAAGCAGAGCGTCTATGTCATCGTTTGTGGTCCGGTTGGAAAAGCTTATGCGAAGCACGCTGTCCGAAAGCTTTTCGGGTACCCTGAATTCCTTTATAACCGAGCTTTTCTTGCCCTTTGAGCAGGCAGAACCGCTGGAAACATAGATTCCATTTTCCTCAAGAAAATGAAGCAGTACCTCGGACTTCAGTCCCTCCACGGCAATACTGGTTATGTATGGGGAGCCGCTTGCGAAATTAACGGTGACACCGCCTGTTTCGCTGCATTTTTCTATAAGGTAGTTCTGAAGAGCTTTGGCATTCTTATAGTTCTGCTCCACCTTGCCGCAAAGAGCCGCTACCGCCGCACCGAAGCCGCATATCAACGGCACACATTCTGTTCCCGAGCGAAAATTGTTTTCCTGTCCGCCGCCAAGCAGCAGCCCGGGGATATGCACACCGCTTTTAACGTAAAGTGCGCCTATGCCTTTGGGAGCATAGACCTTGTGACCGCTGAGGGATATCATATCTGCGCTGAGCTTCTTGACTGTGAAAGGCAGCTTCATAAAGCCCTGTACGCAGTCGCAGTGAGTAAGCACCTGCGGATACTTTTTCTTTATCATTGAGAACGCTTCGCCCACATCAAAAACCGCACCTGTTTCGTTGTTTACAAGCATCATGCTCACAAGGAAAGTATCCTCGTTTACAGCATCAAGCACAGCTTTCGGGCTGATCTGTCCGTTTTCGTCCGGCGAGAGCCTTATGACTTCGCAGCCCAGCTGTTCAAGCTTGTTTATAGGCACAGCAACGCTGGGGTGCTCCACCGTGGTCGTGACCACACGGTGCTTGCGTTTGCCCTGATAGGCATAGGCTCCGAAAATAGCGGTGTTGCTGCTTTCGGTGGCACAGGAGGTGAAGAATATCTCCTTTTCCTGTGCTCCAATGGCACCGGCAATTATCTCACGCTGTTTATCCACCAGATTTTCCGCCTCAAGTCCCAGTCTGTGCAGACTTGACGGATTGCCGAAGTGTTCAAGTCCGTTCATTACCGCATCCACAGCTTCTTTGCATGGCTTTGTTGTGGCTGCATTATCAAGATATATCACCAAGGTCATTCCTTTCATTTTGTACATATTTAGTTTATTATACCACAATCGCAGCATTTTTTCAACCTCGGCGCAGGCGGCATTGCTTTTTTTACATTTTATTTATATAACCTGCGTCGTTTTTTCAAAAACAGTGGGATAAAACCGATAATACTGCACATTATTATGATGAACGGAGGAATGAAAATGAAATGCAAACGCAGATGTCTAATCAGGATATTCACCTTTGGAATCTTTGCTCTTACGGCACTTATCGCCCGCAATTTTATTCTTATGGACGAGGCACGCAGGAACACTTTGGTGCTCAACGCTTCTTATTCAAGCGCACTTGAACAGCTGGCAGATGCCTGTCAGAATATAAGCGAGACGCTTGAAAAAGAGCTTTACGCAGGCTCTGGAGAAACTCACAAGGACCTTTCCGTAAAGCTTTATCAGCAGGCAAGTGCGGCAAAGGCGGCACTTTCTCAGCTGCCTATGGGAAGGGCGCAGACAAACAACACCTACAAGTTTCTTTCCCAGGTAGGAAACTACTCGCTTGCAGTGGGCAAAAAGCTGGAAAAGGACACGGGGATTTCCGACAAGGACTATGAAAATATATCAAAGCTATACGATTTTTCCAAAAAGCTTGCTCAGAACATATGGGAGCTTGAAAGCTCTCTGAGCGCAGGAGAGATAGACTTCAGCGATGCACAGATAGACACTGAGGGAGTACCTGAGGTGACCGACGGATTTGCCGATTTTGAACAGGACTTTAAAGACTATCCCAGCCTTATCTATGACGGACCGTTTTCGGACAATATCATGGAGAAAAAGCCGAAGATGACACAGGGTGCGGCGCAGGTTTCCCGGAAAAAGGCTCTGGAAAAGTGCTGTATGGCTTTAAATATTTCCGCCAACGACCTTGAGGACGTAAGCGAGGTAGGGGGAAATATGCCTGCAATAAGGTTTTCAAACAAGGACAACACCGTTTGCAGCGAGGTCACGAAAAACGGGGGATATCTTTCCTACTTTCTCAAGAGCAGGATAGTGAAAGAGGAAAAAATGTCCAAGGAGCAGGCTCTGGAAACAGGAGAGAAGTATCTTGACTATCTGGGTATTGTGTCCATGAAAACAACCTACTATGATATCCACAACGGGATAATGACAATAAATTTTGCATACGACGACCTGGGTACCTGTGTTTACACCGACCTTGTCAAGGTGTCGGTCGCTCTT
Source organism: Ruminococcus sp. FC2018 (assembly GCF_000621805.1). GTDB lineage: Bacteria > Bacillota > Clostridia > Oscillospirales > Ruminococcaceae > Hominimerdicola. The sequence goes on from NZ_JHXH01000009.1 coordinate 51,729, forward strand.
GACAACGGCGAGATTCTTGGCTATGACGCAAGAGGTTTTCTTGTGAACCACACAAAGAGGAATTACCCCAAGAAGCTGTTTTCAAAGCTTCGTGCACAGGAAAGGGTATCTCCGAAGCTGACTGTGCAAAGCAGCCGTCTGGCGGTCATACCCACGGATAATCTTGAGGAAAAGCTTTGCTATGAGTTTAAGTGCAAGGCGAAAAACGGCAGGAACGTGCTGGTGTATTTTGACGCACAGACCGGAGAAGAACAGCAGATACTTCTGCTTGTGGAAAGTCCGTCGGGAACACTGACGGTATAATAAAAAAGGAGAGGATAGTATGGATCTTAAAGACTCACAGACCAGGGTAAACCTTATGAGGGCTTACGCCGGGGAATCTCAGGCAAGGAACAGATATTCCTTTGCACAGAAAAAACTGATCGAACAAAAGCAGTTTGTTGCGGCAGACCTGTTCAGGTGGACAGCGGATCAGGAAAAAGAGCACGCACGTATCTTCTATGAGCACCTGCAAAAGGGCGGCGTTGAGGAGACGGAGATACAGGCGGCTTTCCCTGTTGACAAGGACAGCTGTGACATGGTATGTCTGTTTCAGAGCGCAGCAGAGCACGAGTTCAAGGAAAATGAGCAGATATACCCGGAGTTTGCAAGAATTGCCCGTGAGGAAGGCTTTTCACAGATAGCACAGGACTTTGAAAACATTGCCTCTATCGAGAAAAGCCACGGTGAACGCTTCAGGCGTTTTGCACAGCTCCAGAGCGAGGACAGGCTTTATTCCTCCGATGAGTCTGTGATTTGGGTATGCACCAACTGCGGGTATATCCTTGAAGGCACACAAGTTCCTCAGAATTGCCCTGTGTGCCATGGCGAGCAGGGCTATTATATCCGTCTGGACATGGCGGACTGGGGCTTGTATAAATAAATGTTTGTGCTCTCAGAAGGGGGCAAAAACAAAGGCTTCCCCCCTTTTTTGGGAGAAAGCCTTTACATATTCAGTATTTATACTCGCTGTCGCCGATAAACTCACGGATAAGAGACCGTGGCGGAATATTGTCAAGGGTTATGGCTCCTATCTGGGTAAGCGCCTGGGTGATAGGGCTGAACCGTTCGTACTTGCTGTCCTGAGCGATAGCGTTTTTCAGCTTGCCAAGGATAAAGCTTTTGTATGCAGGCACCTCATAGGGGATAAATGAATCCACAGAGTATTCCGCAAGATTTTTAAATGGCATGATATATTTTACCTCGCCTGCCTCAACGCTGTCGAACATATCAAGGGTGGCAGTTATTTCTCTGCCCCGGAAAAGAATATCTCTGATAATACGGCGCATAAGGCGTATATACGCCGGGTCAAGCAATCTGTCGTCTTCACCTTTGACGTCATACTGGAGCCTTGTTCTGACGCTGACATACATTTTGTGAGAATATCCTGTTATCTCGCCCACAATGGACGGGTTAAGGGCATGAGTACCTTCAAATATGAATATCTCGTCCTTTTCACGCTTCAGCTTTGGTCCCCAATGTCTTGACTGGTCGGGGAAGTTGAATATGGGCAATGTTATCTCCTTGCCGTTAAAAAGGTCGGTGAGCTGGCTTACAAAAAGCTCCTTATCCACATGGGCAGGGGATTCAAGGTCTACCTTTCCGTTTTCGTCAACGGGGAAACGTTCCTTTGGCACAAAGTAATTGTCAAGGGAGATATTGTAGGTTATTATCCCACGCTCAAGGAGTATCTCCCGTATTTTCAGAGCTGTGGTGGTCTTGCCCGAGCCGGAAGGACCTGCAAGCAGGAGAATGGGTCGGGAATCCTTTGAGTTCTCTATGTTGTCCGCAATGGCGGTAAGCCGCTGGGTATAGTTGTTGTCGCTTTCTGCGATAAACTTTTTTTCGTCCTGCAAAATGCGGTGGTTAAGTGCATTTACATGGATTACCTTCATAAAAGACAAGCTCCTTTCGGTTGCTTTTTAATCCTCCCACTTGGAGCAGAGGTTGTTGAGAGTATCTGTCATTTTAGCAAGCTCCTTGTTGGTAAGCCCGGAGCTTCTGTTGACAAGGGCGGTAAGGCGTTCCAGAGAAGCCACAAGCCGCTGGTATCCGGGTGAGAAGCCCTTTGACTTTTTCTCAACGGGTATCGGAGCTGCGTTGGTGAACTCGCCGGTAAGAATGTTGAGCACACCGCCGCTGTACGGTGCGTACGCTTCAAGTCCGAAGTCTTTTTTCAGGTGGGCGGTGAATTCGTCCGCAACAGACGCCTCAGAGTGATTAACAAACACCTTCTTCACGCCCTTTACGCTGCTTATCCAGCCGTTGAGACCGTCCACGTCAGCGTGTCCGCTTATGCCTGCAAGGACAAGTATCTGTGCCTTTACGGATATCTCCTCGCCGAACAGCTTTACAGTCTTTGCCCCCTCCACAAGGCTTCTGCCCAGGGTGTTCAGAGCCTGATAGCCCACAAAAAGCACCGTGTTCTCAGGCTTCCACAGGTTGTGTTTCAGGTGGTGCTTTATGCGCCCGGCCTCACACATTCCGCTGGCGGAGATTATGATCTTGGGCGTGTTGTCAAAGTTGATAGCACGGGATTCGTCGCTTGTGGTAGCAAGGTTAAGGTCATCAAAGGTTATGGGATTGATGCCCCGGTTAACAAAGCTCATAGCCTCCTCGTCGAAGCAGGAATCCTTGTTTTCTATAAATATCCGTGTTGCCTCTATGGCAAGGGGAGAGTCTACATAAACGGGAAAGCCTGCATGATTCCTGACCAGCCCCTGAGCTTTTATCTGTCTTAAAAAGTACAGAAGCTCCTGGGTCCTGCCTACTGCGAAAGAGGGTATGACTACGTTTCCGCCACGGTCAAAGGTGGTCTGAATTATCTGGGCGAATGCCTGAACATAATCCTTTGGCGGGTCATGCCGTCTGTTGCCGTAGGTGGCTTCCATTATAACATAATCAGCTGTGTCTACATACTGCGGGTCACGGATAAGGGGCTGCTTATGGTTGCCGATATCACCGGAGAACAACAGTTTTCTTGTCTGGTCCTCCTCTGTGAGCCACAGCTCAATGCTGGAAGAACCAAGCAGGTGCCCTGCGTCGGTATATCTTACCTTTATGCCGGGGCAAATATCTATCTGCTCGTCATAGTCATGGGGCACAAAGCAGGCTATTGCACCCTCGGCATCAGCCATGGTGTAAAGAGGCTCAACGTCACCGCCGCCTTTACGTCTGCCCTTCCTTGAACGCCACTCTGCTTCAAACTCCTGAATATGCGCCGAGTCACGCAGCATTATCGAGCAAAGGTTTGCGGTGGCTTTTGTGGAGTGTATCTGCCCTGAAAAACCGCCTGCATAAAGCAGCGGCAGCAGTCCGGAATGGTCGATATGAGCATGGGTGAGCAGCACAAAGTCTATGCTTGATGGAGGGCAGGGTACTTTTTCGTTCTCAAAATAGTTTATGCCCTGTTCCATGCCGAAGTCCACAAGAAATTTTTTGCCGCAGGCTTCGATATAAGTACAGCTTCCGGTGACTTCATGGGCAGCACCTAAAAAAACAAGTTTCATAAAAGCATTTCGCCTCGATTCTGAATAATATTATATTTCTAAGTACATTGTATCACATATCATTTTGATTTTCAAGCATTTTGCACAATTTTATTGTATATCAGATCTGAAAAATGTGCAAATCAATAGCCGCAGATGTTACTCTGCGGCTTGTTGTAGTTACATATGTTGGTATATCAGAGCATTATTTTTCTGTAAAGCTCTTTGAGCTCCTCAACGCTGGTATCTCTGGGGTTGCCGGGACGGCAGGCATCTGCGTAAGCATCTGCTGCGAGAGTATCAAGGTCTTCCTCCTTGACTTTCTCGTTCTTTTCCGGTATACCAACGTCCTTTGAAAGCTGCTTGACAGCGTCAACGGCTGCTTTTCTGTACTCCTGGGCGGTCATGCTGTCAACGCCCTGCACGCCCATAGCCCTTGCTATCTCCCGGTACTTTTCCCCTGTGTACTCCTGGTTGTATTCCATAACGATAGGAAGCATCATTGCGCAGGCAACACCGTGTGCAGTGTCATAATGTGCTCCAAGGGTATGAGCGATAGAGTGAGCTATGCCAAGACCCACGTTTGAAAAGCCCATTCCTGCAACGTACTGTGCAAGAGCCATACCTTCACGGTTCTCAGGAATATTATCCACAGCACCTCTGAGATTTTTTGCTATAAGGCGTATTGCCTCAAGGTGGAACATATCTGTCATTTCCCAGGCAGCTTTTGTGGTATAGCCCTCGATAGCATGAGTCAGAGCGTCCATACCTGTTGCGGCAGTCAGTCCCTTTGGCATTGATGACATCATATCCGGGTCAACTATTGCCACCTCGGGGATATCGTGCTCGTCAACGCAGACGAACTTTCTTTCCTTCTCGGTATCAGTGATAACGTAGTTTATGGTTACCTCTGCGGCTGTACCTGCGGTGGTGGGGACTGCTATTGTGGGAACGGCATGGTTCTTAGTAGGTGCGACCCCTTCAAGGGAACGTACATCTGAAAATTCTGGATTGGTGATTATTATACCGATAGCCTTTGCGGTGTCCATTGAAGAACCGCCGCCGATGGTGATGATAGAATCTGCGCCGCAAGCCTTGAAGGCCTCAACGCCCTCCTTTACGTTCTCAATGGTGGGGTTTGGCTTGATGCCCGAGTAGACGGTGTAAGCAATACCCTCCTTATCCAGAAGATCTGTTACTTTAGCAGTTACACCGAACTTTATCAGATCCGGGTCGGAGCACACGAAAATGTGCTTGAAGCCCTTGGTTTTTGCAATGGCAGGTATTTGTGCAATCGCTCCTTTGCCATGGTGGGAAACGGTGTTGAGAATGATTCTGTTTGACATAATAGTGACCTCCTTGATATATAGATTATGGGTAAGAAATCAAATATTATTCGTCGCTGTTTTGTGCGAACTGGCTTTCATGCCTTGTAAAGAAGTCGGTTCTCGGAGGCAGGAACTTTAGCTTGTGGTTCTCGCCCGTAAAGTAAGATACCGGCTCAAAAATATGCTCCCAGCTCCAGAAGCTGTCGTCCACGCCCAGATATTCCTGTATTTTCTGTGTTCCGAAAGGTGCCATCGGGTGCAGCAGTATTGCGGCAATCCTTATTACATAGAATATATCCGCAAGCACCTGCGAAAGCTCCTCTTTGGTCTGCTCCTCGGACTTGAGAGCCTTTGCCATATACTTGCTTGCGTTTCTGATATAGCTGTCAAGCACATAGGTACACTGGTGGAAAGCAAAGCGTGACATATGGCGTTCGTAGTCAAGCACTGCTTTTTTGCCCTCGGCAAGTATCTTTTCGCTGGGCGTATTTGTCGGCAGTATCCCGTCAAGCTCTTTCTGTGCGGTATAGAAAGCGGTCCTTATTATTCTGTTATAAACATTTGAAAGCAAAAGTCCGTCCTTTACCACAGGGTCCTGCTCGTCGGGCTTTGCATCGGGATTGAACGGCTTTGGCATAAAGCTTACCGAGCGCTGTCCCAGTCCCAGTCCCAGCCAGTGCATTCTAAGCTGTTCGGGGGTGTAGTAATTCAGAAGCTCGTCAGCCATAGGAGGCTTTACTGCGCCTGAGCTTGAGGCTTTTTTGTCAAGGAAAAGAATGTGGTGGTTTGCCACGATAACAGGCATCTGAAGCTCTCCGTCAGGGACATCTGCGGTCTTTTGCTCTGCCTTTTGCTGTGCCATCCACATAGCAGGCTCGGCGATGCCGTAGAAATAGATGTTATCCTGACCTATGAACTGGAACACTGATGCGTCCTTTGAGCACCAGTAATCCTTCCACTCGCTTTTATCCCTGCCCTGTGATTCAAGGTAGGTCTGGGTAAAGGATATAGGTGCCCACAGAGATTCCGGCCACACCCAGACGGTGAGGTCCTCCCCGTCAGGCTCAAATTTCGGAGCGGGAACGCCCCAATCGATATTGCCTGTAAGTCTGAAAGGTACCAGCTTTTTGCCTGTGCGGTATCTTATGCCGTTTGCGGTGAGCACTCTGCAAGCCTTCTCGCAGTCTGCAAGGGCAGTGAATGCAATGGTGAAAGAGGGCTTCTTCGGCTCCTCGATATACTCATGCTTTGGCAGCTCGCTTTGTATCTGTTTGTATTTTTCTTCAAATTCCCGCTTTACATAAATAACAGGCGGTTTAAGGAACTCGGATATAGTTTTCCACACAACCGGACGGATATCCTTGCGTTTCTGCATTTTCTCCACCCAGTCCTGCAGCAGCTTTTCATAGTCGGTGAGCTTGAAATACCAGTTTGTCACCGGTTTCATAGTTGGTTTTTCCCCTGTAAGGGTGCTTACCGGGTCAACAAGATTTTCCGGCATATACTGGTGCCCCATATCGCACTCGTCTGCGTAGCCCTTTTCGGAGGTGCAGCCGTCAACAGGGCATTTGCCTACGACCTGTCTGCCGTTGAGGAACACCCCTGCTTTTTCGTCGAAAAACTGCATGGTAGATATCTTTTCAAGCTGTCCTTTTTCGTAGAGTGAGCTGAGAAATTTTTTTGTAAACTCTGCGTGTATCTCCTTGCTGCGGTCAAGACCTGAAGCGGCGAACAGATTTGGTTTTATGGCGTATTTTTCAAGGGTATCAGCCTGCTTGTTGTGGTTGCTCCGTACAAAGTCCTCAAGGCTGCCCTCAAACTCGCCCTTTTCCACCTTCTGTCTCCAGCCCTCTGCGATAGGTGAGCCGTAGCAGTCGGTACCTGTAACGAAGATGACATTTTCGCTGCCTATCCTGTCACGGAGAAACCTTGCATAGGTATCTGCAAACACCAGCATTCCGCCAACGTGACCAAAATGGAGCTCTTTGTTACCATAAGGCATACCACCGGTTATCACCGCTCTTTTGGGGAATTCCGGGCGTGGTATCTCAAAATTGCGCTTTTCTTTATTCTTTTCTTCCATTATACTACTTCTTCCTTTTCCTTATCCTTTTCAGATTCACAGCTGGGCTGCTCATCCACAGGTGCAGCCGGTGCGAATTTCTTTTTGTATACCGTGGTGCAGATAATTGCAGAGATAATGCCAAGTGCCGCACCAACAAGTACATCTGTGGGGTAGTGAACACCCACATGGAGCCTTGAATATCCCATGAACAGCGACACGCAAAGTGCGGGTATTCCGAACTTTTTGGGCATCATAAGTAAAATAACGATCAAACAACCGAAGGTGGAAGCGGAATGACCCGAGGGGAACGACGGGCTATCCATTTTCCCCACAAGGGAGCTCAGCCCTTCAATCATTTCGTAGGGTCTTGTTCTGACAAAAATATGTTTAAGAACAAATGCTCCGCCGTATGCGATGAACAATGAAGCCGCACACACAAAACCTGTGCGCCTTGTTTTTGGTATTATTACCAGCAGCAGTATCACCGCTATGGCAAGCTCACCGTGATTGCCTATATAGCCCATGAACTTACACATGGGGTCAAGCACGGCGTTTCTCAGATGATCCTGTATCCACAGCAGTACATCACCTTCCCAGCTCATTTTAAACACCTCGCTTTGAAACAGGGACTATCTTCCAGATGTTCTGTGCGTAGTCCCTTATAGTCCTGTCGGATGAGAATTTTCCTGCGCTGCACATATTCAGCCAGCATTTTCTTGCAAATGCCAGTTTGTCCTTGTAATCGCTGTTGCATCTGAGCTTTGCAGCCACATAGCTTTCAAGGTCGCCCACAACGTAGTAGTGATCGGGAACGTGCCAGCTTGCACCATCGGTGAGAGCCTTGTAAAGCTCCTTGAAGCTGCCCTCCTGATCCGAGGGGACACCACCGTCGTCAAAGTTTGAATCTATCAGCTTCTCAAGCACACGACCGATCTTTTCGTTTTCAAATACCAGCTTTCTGGGGTCGTAGTCCGGCATTATATCCGCAAGCTCCTCAACTCGTGCACCGAAGATATAGTTGTTCTCCTCGCCGGCCTCCTGCACTATCTCGACATTTGCCCCGTCGTAGGTGCCAAGGGTAACAGCACCGTTGAGCATCAGCTTCATATTGCCTGTGCCGCTTGCTTCGGTGCCTGCGGTGGAGATCTGCTCCGAAACGTCAGCTGCGCACACCAGTTTTTCGGCGGCGGAAACGTTATAGTTCTGCACAAATACCACCTTGAGCAGGTCTTTTGTCTGCTCGTCGGAGTTCACCATTTTTCCTATCTCGCCCAGCAGCTTTATTATTGCCTTTGCACGCCTGTAACCGGGTGCGGATTTGGCACCGAAGATAAAGGTGGTGGGTGTAAAGTCCCTGATGCTTCCGTCCTTGATGCCATAGTAGATATAGATTATGGACAGTGCGTTGAGCAGCTGCCTTTTGTATTCATGCAGTCTTTTTATCTGGATATCGAAAATGGTATCCGGATTTATTTCGATGCCGTCATTTTGCTTTATGAAATCAGCAAGCTGCTGTTTTTTGGTCTTTTTGATACGGATAAACTCACCCAGCACATTTTCATCATCTGCATACTTTGCAAGCTCCTTGAGTCTGTCAAGGTCGGTTATCCAGCCGCTGTCACCCAGAAGCCGTGTGATAAGGGCGGAAAGCTCCTTGTTGCAAAGTGCGAGCCAGCGTCTTTGGGTAATGCCGTTGGTCTTGTTCTGGAACCTTTCGGGGTAAAGCTCATACCATTTTTTCAGGGCATCTTTTTTCAGTATCTCGGTGTGTATCTCCGCAACGCCGTTTATATACGATGAAACGTAGATAGCCATATAAGCCATATTGACTCTTCCCCCGGCAACAGGCTGTATTGCGGCGATATCCTTTTTATCCATGCCTTTTGAATACATATCCCTTATGAACCTTTCGTTTATCATAAGGATATAGGTGTAAACCTTGGGGATAACGCTTTCCACCAGGGAGCAGTCCCACTTTTCAAGTGCCTCTGCCATGATCGTATGGTTGGTATAATTGAATATCTTGTGCGCTTTTTCAAAAGCCGTTTCAAAGTCATAACCCTCACATACCAGCTGTCTTATTAGTTCGGGTATAGCGATGACCGGGTGGGTATCGTTGAGCTGTATGGTAAGGTACTTTTCAAGCTCATCAAGGCTGCCAAAGCGTGCCTTGTGCTTACGTATCGCATCTGCAACAGAGGCAGCGGAGAAGAAATACTCCTGTCTGAGTCGGAGCTTTTTGCCCTCGCTTGTATTATCGTTGGGGTAAAGCACCCGTGAGATATCCTCGGCTGCATTTTTTTTCGCCTGTGCACCGGTATAGTCGCCGTCGTTGAACTTATTAAAGTCAAAGTCGTCTACCGCTTCTGCCTGCCACAGCCGCAGATTACCTACGTTGTCCGTGCCGTATCCGATGATAGGCATATCGTATGGAACAGCTCTTACAGTCATATCTGCATATTGAATGTTCACAGCGTCCTGCTGGCATCTTACAGACCAGGGATCGCCGTATTTTGTCCAGTTATCCGCCTCTTCCTTCTGGAAGCCGTCAACTATCTTCTGTTTGAAAAGACCGTATTTGTATCTTATTCCGTAACCGTCAAGGGGCAGGTCAAGTGTGGCGGCGGAATCAAGAAAGCATGCAGCGAGCCTGCCCAGACCGCCGTTGCCCAGGGCTGCGTCTTCGATAGTCTCCAGCTCGCCAAGGCTCCTGCCGTGCTGTTTGAGAACATCCTCCACATCCTCGTATACCCCTGCACACATCAGGTTGTTGTGAACGGCACGTCCCATAAGAAATTCCATTGAAAGGTACATGGCACGTCTGCCCGAAAGGTGTTTTTCAAGGCTTTGGGCGTGATTTGGTGAAATATGCTCCATCACAGCTGAGCTTACACATTCGTGGAGCTGCCAGTCAAGGGCGTTTTCCACGGTGGTGTTGTACTTGCTGCGAAGCTGGCTTTCAAGAGCCTTTGCAAATATGCTTTTATCCATTATATCAATCCTTATCCTTAGTTTTATCTTTGGTTTTCTTTTTATCCTTATCCTTGACCTGTTTTTCGCTGTCGGAAGGCTTTTCGGATAACTCTTCTCCTTCAGGTGAGCTTTCCTCTGCCCGGGCAGGCTCATCATCCGGGCATCTGCCATAAAGCACCGTAAGCTCACGCAGCCTGGTCAGAAGGCTGTCGGTGATGACATCAAGGCTCTGTATGCGCCACTGCCAGTTGCCTCCAAGAGTAGAGGGCGTGTTCATTCTTGCCTTATTGTCAAGCCCCAGCAGATCCTGCATCTGTGTGATCGCCGTGTCGCTGACGCTTGCCCAGCAGAGCTTTATCATTGCCCATGGCACATCGGCTTGTTTTGTGACCCCAAGGTACTGCATACAATGCTTTGCGGTCTTTTTGTCTGCATTCCTGATCCAGCCGAGTATAGTCTCGTTGTCATGGGTGCCTGTGTAGCAAACACTGTTTGAACCCTGGAAATTGTGGGGGAGATATACGTTGTCTGCACCGCTTCCGAAGGCAAACTCCAGCACCTTCATGCCGGGATAGCCGCTGGCATCAAGCATTTTTGTGACTTTTTTTGTGAGAAAGCCCAGATCCTCTGCGATTATGTCCACGTTGCCAAGCTGCTTGCCCACAGCCTTGAAAAGAGCCATGTCCGGACCCTTGCGCCACCGTCCCTTTCTGGCATTCTTTGCGCCGTAGGGGATACAGTAATAGCTTTCAAATCCACGGAAGTGGTCTATCCTTATGGTGTCGTACATTTTAGATGCGGCTTTGATACGCTCTATCCACCATCTGAATTTCTTTTTCTCTATATAGTCCCAGCGGTAAAGGGGATTGCCCCACAGCTGACCATCCTGGGAAAAGACATCCGGCGGGCAGCCTGCCACCTCGATGGGCTTTTTGTCCTTGTCAAGATAGAAAAGCTCCGGCTGTTCCCACACCTCAACGCTGTCATAAGCAACGTAGATAGGGATATCGCCGATTATCCGTATGCCCTTTGAGTTGGCATACTTTTTGAGCTTTTCCCACTGCTGATAGTATTTATACTGGACAAAGCACCAGAAATCTATTTCGTTGGCATATTTTTTTATTGCCGAGCCGATAGCCTTCTGCTTGCGCATACGAAGACCGTCTTCCCACTCGTACCAGCCCTTTCCGCCGTTTGCGTCCTTCAGAGCCATGAAAAGTCCGTAGGAGTAGATCCAGTCAAGGTTGGAGATAACAAACTTGCTGAAGCCCTTTTCTGTTTTTTTGCGGAAACGCTTGTGAGCCTTTTTGAGCACCTTGAAGGTGTTTTCGTAAACAGCTGAATAATCAACGCTGGTGCTGTCGCTGCCCCAGTTTATCCCCTCAAGGTCCTCCTTTTCCAGGTAGCCCTCCTGGCAAAGAGTATCAAAGTCGATGAAATATGGGTTGCCCGCATGGATAGAGAAGCTCTGATACGGGGAATCTCCGTAGCTTGTGGGTGAAACGGGAAGTATCTGCCAGCAGCTTTGCTTTGCCTTTGCAAGCAGGTCCACAAAGTCGTATGCCTGCTTTCCCATTTTGCCGATACCGTATTCTCCCGGAAGGGAGGATATGTGCATAAGTACACCGCTTGAACGCATATTGGTATTCTCCTTTCGATAAAAGATCACAGTTTAGAACAATTATACTACTTTTTTTCTGTTTTGGCAATAGCAAGCCGGAGAATTTTTCTTTTTATGATGGTATATTTCTATTGACAAACGGGTATTTGTTGTGTAGAATTATAGTGTAAGATGTCGGGGATGTCCCCGGCTTGTTTTTAACTAATGAAAAGGTTGATGTATAAATGGATCTTGCAGGGCGGACCTGGCTGGCAATGACTATTTGCATAGTTCTGACCTTGCTTCTGGGCTTTTTCACGGCGTGTGAAAGTGCAGCGGTGGAGATAACGGAAGTAAGGCTCAGAAAGCTGCTTGCGGACAACAACAAAAAAGCAAGGCTGCTTACAAAGCTCCTTGAAAGTCCGGGGCGGTTTGTCTCTGCCAATGTTATCTCTCGTTCTTTCATGCTTGCAGCTGTTTCGGCTGTGAGCACCTATTATTTCTATCCCCTTTGCAAGGGAGCGTTTTTGCGCTGGCTTTATATTGACACGGCGCATGGAGCGGGATATTACGGGGTCTGCTGTCTTAGCTTTGCTGTGGCGGTGCTTGGTACGGTGCTGGTGGTAACGATAGCAGCGGTAAGCATACCAAGAAGGCTCTGTGCCTGCGGCAGGATCGGGGAGAGGTTCTTCCTTGCCGTCAGCGGAGTGTACAGCGTCTGGATGAGCCTGTTCATGCCTCTGGTGTGGCTGGTGGAGCTTGTATCAAAGGGCGTTTTAAGAATATTCGGCGTTAAAAGCGGCGCAGATACAGAAGCTGTCACCGAAGAGGAGATACTGATGATGGTGGATGCCGTCAACGAAACAGGCGGTATCGAGGAAAGTCAGGCGGAAATGATAAGCAATATTTTTCAGTTTGACGACATAGAGGTGGGAGAGGCTATGACCCACCGCACCGAGATCGTGGGCGTGGAGCAGGACGAGGATATCCGCCGGGCGATAGAGCTGGCTATCCGTGAGGGCAAATCAAGACTTCCGGTCTATTCTCAGAACATGGATAATATCTGTGGTGTTATCTATGTCAAGGACCTGCTTAGTCTGGCACTTGAAAATGACGGCGAATTCCACAGCGCAAAGGAATATATGCGGGAAATCCGGTTTGTTCCCGAAAGCAATAAATGCGGTGAGCTTTTTGAGGAGTTCACCAAGTCAAAGACACAGATAGCTGTTGTTGTGGATGAATACGGAGGAACAGCAGGCATTGTTACAATGGAGGACCTGCTGGAAACTATCGTGGGAAATATCCAGGACGAGTATGACGACGAGGAAGAGGAAATACAGAAGCATTCAAACGTTATATTCGATTTTTCCGGCACGGCGGATTTTACCGATGCCATGGAGGCACTGGGAAAAGAGGCGCCTGAGGATACGGATTTTGATACCATAGGCGGATTTGTTGTAGATATCCTCGGTCATATACCCGAGCAGGGTGAACGGGCTGTCGTAAACTGGGAAAACATTGAGTTTACCGTGCTCTCGGCTGAGGACAATAAAATCGAAAAAGTAAGAGCCGTCATAAAGGATAAGGATAATGTCTGATATGATGCGGTGATAGCGGAGGAGCAGTTATGGCTGTAAAGAAAAAAAACAGAATACTTGTACTTGCCATGACTGCGGTGGTGACAGCTTTTCTCGCCGGCGGAGCGTATGCGGGAACTAACCGTTACGACGAGGTCTATAAGGACGTAAAAATGTATTTCAGCTCGGCAGATACCGACGAGGTGTTCTATAACCAGGCTACACGTACCACCATCAATTATGAGGTGGAGGAAAAGTCGGAGAACAAGACCGAGAAAACACCGCCCCCGGTCACTAAAGAGGAGTTTGACAGCATAAACGATGCCTATGTGTCCCGATACTTCCTGGACTTTCTGGATGACAGCGAGCAAAAGGCTTATCATCAGCTTTACAAGGGCATATATGACTTTAAAAAAAGTATTCCCATTGAAAACAATGTCCTCAAGCAGAGCGATGTGGGAGATTTTATAGTCCTTTTCACCTCCTCAAATCCTTATGTGAATTACATCGGCGCAAACTATACCATCTCTCTGAATAAAAAAGGCTACGTTACGGCTGTGAACGTTGAGTATTCCCTCACCAAGGAGGAGGCGGACAGCCAGCGCAGGGAGCTTGACAGAAAGATAGAAAGCATCATTTCGGGCATTACACCGGGAATGTCCGATTACGACAAGGTCAAGTACCTCCACGACTATATCGTTACCCATTGTACCTACGACGATAAGTGCCCCCAGCCATATTCGGCATACGGGTGCCTTATCCAGGGCAGATGCGTGTGCGAGGGCTATGCCAAGGCTATGCTGGCGCTTTGTGACAAGGCTGGCATCAAAGCTATTCCCGTGGTGGGTAAGGCAGCAGAGACCGGTGACGGTCAGGGACATATCTGGAACAAGATATCAATATCCGATAAGTGGTATAACTTCGATGTTACCTGGGATGACCCCACGGGTGAAATGGGCGAAAAGTATATAAGATACGACTATTTCGGACTTACAGACAAGCAGATAGAGCGAAACCATACTCCCGATAACAACAAATATATGTCATATCCTTCGGCAGAAAGCAGCCAGGCAAATTACTTTGAGATAAACGGACTTGTATGCGACGACGGCAGGGAAGCCGGAGAAATAATGGAAAAAGCGATAATGCTGGCAATAGAGACCAGGGAAGGTTTTGCAAGGATAAGGTGTACCGATAAGGACGCCTATACCCATGCCCTTGAAACTCTTTTTGAGGCAGAAAACGGCACAACAGGGACCTTTACCGTGCTTAACAATTACCTGGAGAGCCGCAGGATGAAAAAAGTGGTAAGCTATTCCATTATCAACAACGATGAGGCGTACACCATAACGGTAAAATTTGACGTTAGTGCGCAAAGTGAGGAAAAAATCTAAAAAACTGTTGAATTTTAGATAATACTGTGTTATAATAATGTTTGTGCAGAAATTATTGCGAGAGAACCTTTTTGCAGTAATATAGAAAAAGAGAATAAATCATTTATATTACAAACAAGGTGCAGTTTTGCTCCCGGAAAGGATGGAACGTATGAGTTCAAAAACAAAGAAAAACGGCAAAAAGTCAAAAGCGGCAAGGAATGTGCTTATATTCTTTATCGTGTTCATACTCCTTGAGATGGCACTGGTGGTCAGTCTGACCATGGTGTTCAGAAATAAGGACGCTACACCAAGACTTGCAGGATATAACTTCTATATAATGAGGACCGATAAAATGGGGACCAGTGTACCAAAGGGCGCACTCGTTGTAGCATCTGACGGCACCCCCAGCAAGGACAGCATAAGCAAGGCTCTGCTTTGCAAGAATGTTCCTACGGTGGGAACAAGCGTGTTCCGTCTGTACTCCATTGAGTCCAAGGAAGGTCAGGAAGGTCTTGTATACAAAGTATATCAGGAATCCGACTATGACGAGAAGGAAAAGAAGATAAATACCCTTTATACCATCAGTTCTTCCAATATAATCGGTATCGCAAACACTTACTACGAAACAGCCGGAAAGCTTATTGCGTTTGTAACCTCCACCGTGGGCATCATTCTTTGTGTGGCTGTTCCTATATTCCTTCTTGTGATTATCGAGCTTATTATTTTCATCGTAAGGCGTTCGTCCTCGAAGTATGATGATGAATATGACGATGAATACTACGATGATGAGTACTATGATGACGACGAGTATTATGACGATGACGAGTACTATGACGATGACGGGTACGACGACGGATATGACGATGAAAACGGCGGCGCACATTCCGATGCTCCGCAGGTACAGCCAAACAAGAAGAACGATGTAAAGCTTGATGATTTCCTGTTCGGCGGCGAAAAGGAAACAGAAAGGATCGCGGCTAAGCACCACGGTGCTGTGGAAGATGATATCCAGCAAATGAAGACTGCTGAAAAAGCTGTTGAGGATACGGCACAGGAAAGCCCGAAGACGGAGATC
The DNA here is from genome assembly GCF_000621805.1 of Ruminococcus sp. FC2018. GTDB lineage: Bacteria > Bacillota > Clostridia > Oscillospirales > Ruminococcaceae > Hominimerdicola. The sequence continues at coordinate 67,250 of NZ_JHXH01000009.1, forward strand.
GACAGTTCCTATTATGAAAAGGCTGCAAAGCTTATTGACGGCGACCAGGGGGCTGCAAAGACGGAGCCTGCAAAGCCTGCTGTTAAGCAGACTGCACAGCCGGCTAAGACCGCTGTACAGCCACAGCGCAGACACAGAGCAAAGGTCAATGATAACAGCTCTATTGAGGATCTGATGAAGCTTATGGATGCTGAGCAGAAAAAGCTCAAGAGCAAGAGCCAGGAATAATAATTGCAGAAAAGCCCCGATAATACGGGGCTTTTTTATGTCTGAGGATATTTTGAAAAAATAATTGAAAAAGTGCTTGACAAATGCGTTTTGTTGTAGTATAATATCAATGTTGCTGAAAAAGCAATAGAGAAAATGGGGGTATAGCTCAGCTGGGAGAGCATCTGCCTTACAAGCAGAGGGTCACAGGTTCGATCCCTGTTGTCCCCACCATAATGAGAAATGCGGAGGTCATCGACCTACGATGGCTTTCGCAGGACTCTTTATATATCGCTCTTCAAATGTCGGCGCTCGGCACGGCAGGTTGAAGATATTTTTTTCGATGGCCGGGTAGTTCAGCTGGTTAGAACGCTAGCCTGTCACGCTAGAGGTCGTGGGTTCGAGCCCCATTCCGGTCGCCACTCTTTTTTAAGAGATTTGCCTCTGTAGCTCAGTAGGTAGAGCAGGGGACTGAAAATCCCCGTGTCGATGGTTCGATTCCGTCCGGAGGCATTCAATTTAATATGCGGCTTTAGCTCATCTGGTAGAGCGCCACCTTGCCAAGGTGGAGGTAGCGAGTTCGAGCCTCGTAAGCCGCTTATGCGGGCTTAGTTCAACGTTAGAATACCTTTCTTCCTGAAAGGAGAAGTGAGTTTAATTCTTACAACCCGCTCCATAAGTATGACCGTCACTCATATGGGTGACGGTCTTTTTTGCATTTTAGGTGTTTTGCTGCACAAAAAAGCTGTACCCTTTTTCAAGAGTACAGCCGATTTGTTGTATATTACTTTTTATCCTGAAGGAACTGCAGCACGCCGCCTACCGCAATAGCGAGGCAAGCAAGAAGCATGATGTAGAATCCTGCGCCCTTGGATACAAGACCAAGTGAGTCTTTGAACTGGAATATCCACTCAAAGATGAAGAACACTACTGCAACACCACCGGCAATAAGCATATTCAAGCCCTTTTTGGTAACTGCAAGGAATGCAGAACAAAGAGCAATGAGAATGCCGAGGATCCAGTGGAATGCGCCGCCGTCAAAGAAGTTGGCAGACTTGGAAATGCCGAACATTGTTACCTTCAGATAAGGCAGGAACATGGAAATAAGAAGAACTACTGCTCCGCCCAGAGCAACAAACTGAGGAATACCAAATGATTTAATGTCAGTGATATTTGACTTGAAATCATTTACCATGTCCTGAGGATTAAATCCGTTTTTGTTACCTCCGAAGTTGTTTGCCTGATTCATTGGCTGCTGTGGCTGCTGTGCCATAGGTGCGCCGCAGGATGAACAGAATGGGCTTCCGTCCGGAACCTGTGCTCCGCATTTTGGACAAAACATATTACTACCCCTTTTCATATTGATTGACGAAATTGCTTATTATTTTTGTCAGACATTCGTCTACGGTCATTATATCATCATTCTTCACACTTTACAATGCTAATTGCATAAAATCGGCGTTTTTAACAATTTACACAGCTATTTCTTTAAGATTATTGACGAATGCACAATGGTTTTATTATTATTCCCAGTTTTTCCAGACATCGGGACAGTAACCAACAGTCGCATGCTTTCCGTTTCTCACAACGGGAGCGGTGATTATCTGCGGATTTTCAAGGAGCTTTTCCTGCTTTTCCTCAGCGCTGCCCAGATATCTGAACAGGGTGGCTGCCTCACCCTTTGCCTTTGGATCCAGCAGCTTGTCAATGTCCCCCACCGCCGCAAGTACGCTTGTGAACTCACCCTTGCTCATGCCCTTGGAGTTAAGGTCAATGTACTGAAAGCTTATCCTGCGCTCTTTGAAATATCTCTGCGCTTTCTTGGTGTCAAATGATGAGGAGCGTCCGAATATCTGTATGTTCATGCAAGTATCTCCCCGTTTCTGCACTCCAGATAAATGGTGAAAGGACCGTCGTTTACAAGCTCGACCTGCATTTCTGCGCCGAAAATCCCGCTTTCAACCTTGCCGTTTATTTTCTCGGCACACTTGGTCTTAAACAGTTCAAAGAGACGGTTCGCCTCGCCGGGACTGCCGGCATAGATAAATGACGGGCGATTGCCGTGGTGGCAGTCGGCAAGCAGGGTAAACTGGGAAACTGCCAGAATATCTCCGTCCACATCGTTTATGGAAAGGTTCGTCTTGCCGTTTTCATCGGAAAAGATACGCAGCTTTGATATTTTATCCGCCAGCTTTTCGCAGTCTGCATCGGTATCATCTTTTGCGGCACCGAAAAGTATCATAAAGCCCTTTTCGATCTTGCCAACTATTTTTCCATCAACGGTAACAGATGCTCGGGTCACTCTCTGGATTATTGTTTTCATGCTGTTTTCTCCTTTTCAGTAGTCAGAATATCACTATGTTGTAATAGTACCTGTACTGCTCGCCTTTTCCCAGCTTTATGGCGTTGGGTTTGTTCTCGATATTTTCAAAATCGTCGTCGTAAAACGTGGGCACAGAGGTCCATGGTTCAAGGCATACAAACTGTGCTCTGTCGTCGCCTGTTGGTGACCACACGGTTATGCAGTCGCTGACAGGATACTCCAGGCGGACATAGCTGCTGCTTTTTCGGGATCTGAGGGAGATAGCCTTTGAGTTGGGATAGTTAATGGGTATGGAATCGTTGTCAAACAGCTTTCTGGTCATGTCCAGCTGTTTGCCGTATTTCACCAGAGTAACAGTCTCATCCCCTATCTTCTGGGTGATATGCTCGTCCAGGTCAAACTCAACATAGTAATCGTCAAAGCTTTCTCCTTCGTTCAAAGGACAGTTGAATGCAGGGTGCGCACCCAGATAAAAATACATATCTTCATCACCGGTGTTGGTCACCAGATTTTCAACGCTCAGGCAGTTGCCGCTGATGGTATATTTAACGTCAAGGCAGAACTTGTACGGATACTGTGCCAGAGTCTCGGTGTTGTCGGTAAGGCGGAAGGAAAGAGAGTCGTCGGTCTGCCCTGTGAACTCAAACTCCATGTCCCTTGCAAACCCATGATTTGCCTTCATGGTGTACTGCTTCCCACCGGCAGTATATTTCCTGTCTTTTGGGGAGCAGATAAAGGGGAAAAGAATGGGCGCATAACGCTTCCATGCGTCGCCGCACTGCCAAAGATACTCCTTACCGCCAAGCTTTACCGAGTGGAGCTCGGCACCGAAGGTGTCGGCGGATATTTCCAGCTTACCATTTTTTATAGTATAAAGCATTTTTGTACCTCCAATGTAATAATTTCATTAAAATCATACCACAATTTTCATATCTTTTCAATAGGGTTTTTCCTGTGCGGCTGGGGAATATGAAAAACGGCGAACAAAGGAGCAAGAATGAGAAAAACAAAGAAAACAGCATATTACATTGATGCAGATGTTCCCATTTTGCTCCCGTTTGCCCGGGAAGACTTTGCGAAAAAAATAAACTCGTGATATAATATGCTAAACCGAAAGGTTGAGGATGTACATCCGCAAATAGGAGAGAAATACACAGACAGAAAGGAATTTAAAATGGCTCAGGATAATGTTATTGACATTGGAAAAAGAAAGAAAGGAACTGTGAAGATAGTTCTTTGTATCGTTGCAGTGCTGTTCGTAGTTTTGGCTGTTATTTCGGCGATAAGGATAGTACCTGCGGGCTGCACGGGAGTTGTTACCACATTCGGAGAGGTATCCGACACATCGCTGACTGAGGGACTGCATTTTGTGATCCCCTTTGCACAGAAGGTCGAGATAATCTCCAACAAGATCCAGATCTATGAGGCTACCGCCGATGCAGTATCAAACGATATGCAGGCTGTAAGCACAAAGATCGCAGTAAACTACCGTATACAGAGCGAGGCTTCCGCAAGGATATTCAGGGATATCGGCGTTGACTACAAGGACGTTATACTTATGCCTACCGTTCAGGAGGGCATGAAGAGCGTCTGTGCAAAGTACAATGCAGAGCAGCTTATAACCAAGCGTGCAAGCGTTGCAGACGAGATAAAGACAGAGCTTGCTGCCAAGGTCTCGGAGTACGGGATCGAGATCGAAAAATTCAACATTGTGAACTTTGATTTCTCAAAGGAATTCAACGAGGCTATCGAAGCAAAGCAGGTGGCAGAGCAGAATTATCTCAAAACCAAGACCGAGCAGAACCAGGCTATCGTTGTTGCAGAGGCAGAGGCTAAGAAAAAGGTGATCGCTGCCGAGGCAGACGCTAAGGCTATCAAGGCAAGAGCAGACGCTCAGGCGGCTGCAAACAAGACCATTGCAGAGTCTCTCAGCCCTACGCTGATACAGTATCAGACCATTGAGAAATGGAACGGCGTACTGCCCAAAGTGGCAAGCAGCGCAAATCCTCTGATCTCACTGGATCTTGACGATGAAGCAAAGACAAGCAGCACCACCACCGACCAGCAGCAGAAAGCTGCACAGTAAACAAAGGCAAGAACCCCGGACCGCTTGTGATCCGGGGCTCTTTTTATGCGTGTATGAAAAGCTGTTTGAGATACTGCGGTCACCGTTGCTGCACAGCTTATCAGCACGGGACGTACGGAGATATAAATATATCATCAACAGGTTTCTTCGCCTGTGCTGTGCAGATGAAAAATCGGCAGCATCTGCGTGCGGTCAGAGCAAAGGTCCTGTTGCTGCGTGGTGAAAAGACAGCTGTCTGTCTTTGGCATAAAGATAGCATGGCAGGGATAGAATGTCAATACGAAAAGCCGAATTTTATCCGAACTGTAAATCCGCTGTTGCATTTTTGATATCGTTGTGTTATAATGGTTACAAGTTTTAGCTTGAAAGGAGCGTTTGTTATGGGTGTCAAAGGCATTTTGCTTATCATTGAGGGACTTGTGTTGGCTGTGGGATTTCTCATGGTTTATATGGCTGTGAAAAGAAAACAGAGGTGCACCGAGCCTGCTGTTGCAACTATCGTGGACATAAAGCGTGACACAGACACCGATGACAAGGGCAACAAGTCATACAGTTACAGACCTGTGCTTGAGTACAAAGTGGGAGTGGAGACCTTCAAGCGCACCGCAAAGGCGACTTCAAAAGACCGCAAGGCATATAAGGTGGGTGCGCAGGTGAACATCAAGTTCAATCCGCTCAAGCCCAAGGAGTTTATGACCGCAAAACAGAAAAGCGGTTACGGCACAGGCATACTGCTTATGGTCATTGCACTGGCGGCAGCGGTGGCAACACTTATTTTTGCATAAGCTATCCTAACGGACCTTTGGTAATTTCCAAAGGTCTTTTTTACTGGCTGTTTTCAAATTCATATTTCAGCTCCCCGGGAAAGCTTATTTCTTTAAGCTCGCCGTCTTTGAAGCGTGCGGAAAAATCCTGTCCGTTGAGGGAAGCTTTTTCGATTATGTCCTCTCCCTCTTTGGAACAGCTCACATCTGTTTTGCCTATTAGCTTTTCCACCGCACCGCAGCAGGTATCTGCCATGGACATACCTCCCAGGCTGCTGCGGTCAAGCTCATATTTCAGCCCCATAAACTCCATGGTACACACCTTGCCTGTAAGACCTATTTTCATCCCTTTGACGGTATCCGGCTGTGAAAACTCCATTTCCCACACGTCTGCATCGGCTCGCTTAACATCGGCTGTATATTGCTTTTCGTGGTGGGTCATGGTAACACGGCAGCTGAACTTTTCGTCTATGTCACAGGGCTTTGCGCCGGCGGAATTTGCACAGGCGGTAAGGCACAGGGCTGCAATGGGCAGCAAAAGATACTTTTTAAGGTGCATTGTTTTCCCTCCGTAAAAAAAGGCTTTCTTCCGAAACCAGAAGAAAGCCGTGTTTTTTAATGCGATGTGTTATGCCTCAAGCTGTGCGAAATATCTTCCCAGAGAAGCGGCAATGTCCGTTGGCAGAACGCTTCTTGGAGAGGAGCCTTCACACAGCATCTCAGCGGTTTTGCCCATGATATAACTTGCCCCTGCGCAGGCATCAACAGGCTTGCAGCCCTGGGCGATCAAAGAGGCAGCCATGCCTGCCAGCAGGTCTCCCGAGCCGCCTTTGGAGAGGGCGGTATTGCCTGTATCTGTCAGGATACACCGGTCACTGTCCACCGCAAAGCTCTCACAGCTTTTTGAAAGCAGGGTAACTCCGTATTTTCCGGCTGTTTCACGGGCAATATCCAGCCTGTTGGAAAGCACCTGTTCAATGTCCCTTCCGCACAGCCGTGCCAGTTCCATGGGGTGAGGCGTAAGTATCACATCGGATTTTTTCTTCTGTAATACATCTATATTCGCCGCCAGGGAATTTATGCCGTCTGCATCTATCACCAGGGGACAAAAGCTGTTCATCACCAGCTCAGCCACCAGCTGTTCAGTCTGCTGTGTGTGCCCAAGACCGCAGCCTATAAGCATACATTGGGAGCGTTTTGATTTTTCAATAAGCACCTGTGTGTTGGCTGCGGTGAGAAAGCCGTCTTTATCTGTTTCAAGGTGGGTGTAGGTACACTCAAGAATACGTGATGAAAGCGAGTTTATGACCTTATCTGCCGAGCAAAGCTCGTACAGTCCCACTCCGCTGCGCAAAGCACCCAATGCGCTTATCCCCGCAGCACCGATATAGCTATGGCTGCCGCACACAGCGGTGACCTTACCGAATGTACCTTTGTTGCCGTAGGCAAGTCTTTCGGGCAGTATGCTCCTGACGTACTGCTTGTCGCACAGCTCAACGGTGAATGGGTCGGTCTCGCAGCCTTGTGGTATGCCGATATCCGCCACCGTGACCTTGCCGCAGAAATACCTGCACGGAGAAAGGAGCAGCCCTGCTTTTTTTCTGTGGAAGGTCAGCGTCATGTGTGCTTTGAAAGAATCCTTGTCTGCAAGCCCGTTTGAGGCGTCGCACCCGGAAGGCAGGTCGCAGGCGATACGAATTGCATCGGTCGAGTTCACAATGGCAAACACACCGGCAATATCTCCTGTCAGACTGCCATGAAAGCCTGTACCGAAGAGGCAGTCGACGATCACATCAAATCCTGAGAAAAAGTCTCTGTCCGGGGACGAACGGAGTATGGTCACATTGGGGTCAAGCTTTGCAAATGCCGCTTTTGCAAGATCTGTGGCTGAGTCGCCGCATGGGAGCATAACGGTCACATCAACTCCGGACTGCGCAAGAAAATCTGCGCAGACAAAGCCGTCTCCACCGTTGTTGCCCTTGCCTGCAAGGATAAGGCAGCGGTGCACACCGCCGGACATACAGGCTTTGAGCACAAAACGCCCCAGAGCCTGTCCTGCGTTATCCATGAGACGGGAAAGGCTGACGCCGCTGTTATGGGAAAGCTTTTCGCAGTTGACCATCTGCTGCACGGTAAGTATGCGCTCCATTTGTGACCCCCCCTTTTTTTACACCTCGTCTGTTTGAACCGGGGTATATATCTTTGTGAACTCGTTTCGTATCTCTCTGGGGAGATAGGGTATCATCATGCTGACAAGTCTGTCGTTGGGCGAAAAGAAAAGTGTGGTATCGCCGTAATCCTTGTATTTGAAATTGATAAAAAATTCTTTCATCTCACCGCTGTTGTCCGATGCAAGCACCATGGTGCTGTCTGCATCGACCTCCATATCGTCGTCCCAGATGCCTATTTCGGAGATATTGTTCAGACTCAGTGAGCAAAGCCTTTTGCGCTTGCTCTGGGCAATTATCTTATCAATATCCAGTTCACCGTTGGTGAAGATATACTCGTATTCTATCTCCAGCTTTTTGGCAAGCTTGAAAGAAAAATAAATTGCCAGTATGCCAAGAAATATTGCAAGCGGCGCAAATTTAGACTCAAACGCCATTGCGGTAAATATAAGTGCCATTGCAAGGGCGAAGGCAGATACCTTCACCATTATTCCCAGCACTTTATCACGCTGTGTGGGTGTCTTTTTGACCACCTGCTCCATAAAACTGTCTGTTACCACTGAAAAATGCTCCCTTCGTTTTATTAAACTTCCCTAATATTTTAACACGTTGCAAGTTATTTTTCAAGGGTTTTGCAAGATTTGCCGAAAATATAGCATTGATTGTTGAAAAAAGCTGAATAATGTGGTAAAATAATATGGATATAAGCATAAAGCAGGGAAAGGGAAGATAAAATGGTAATTGATTTTCATGTACACGCATTCAACCCTAAGATAGCTGAAAAAGCAATAAGTGTTCTTGCTCAGCGCTGCGGCATAACCCCTTACACAAGGGGGCTTGTGGAGCAGACGGTGGAATGTATGGACAGGTGGGGAGTGGACAAGTCGGTGCTTTTGTCCATTGCCACAAAACCCAGCCAGCAGACAGTGATAAACGACTGGGCACAGCAGCAGGAAAGCCACAGATTCATCCCCTTCGGCAGCGTTCACCCGGATGCACAGGATGCTGTGGAGGAAGTGTTCAGGATAAAGCAAAGGGGCTTGCACGGAATAAAGCTCCATCCGGATTATCAGGATTTTATGGTGGACGATCCTAAGGTCGACCCGGTGCTGGACGCCGCACAGCAGGCAGATCTGCCGGTCATATTCCATTCGGGGTTCGACGTGCTTTCACCCGATCTTATACACTGTATGGCCGGACCTGCGCTGAAAATGATAAAGCGTCACAAGGGCTTGAAAATAATACTTGCCCATCTTGGCTGCAACGACCACTGGCAGGATGTGTACGATATCCTCGCGGGAGTAGACGGTGAGGTTTACTTTGACACTGCGTTCACCTCATGGAGATGCCCTGACGATATAATGACGAAAATAATCAGAAAGCATGGTGCCGACAGGATTCTTTTCGGCAGCGATATGCCCTGGGACAGACCCGACAGGATACGGGACAAGATACTGGGGCTGAAGATATCCGACGACGACAAGGAAAAGATACTGGGGATAAACGCACAAAGACTGCTGGGACTGTGAGCGGTCGGCAAGGAGGGATAGCTATGTCCGTAAAAGAAAAAGTAGCAAGTATTCTTGAACAAAACTGCGGAAAGTTCGTATCCGGACAGGAGCTTGCCCAGCAGCTTGGCTGCACACGGGGAGCGGTCTGGAAGGCAATAAGAGCCCTTCAGAAGCAGGGCTTTGAGATAACTGCGGTGACCAATAAGGGATATTGCATGGAAACAGGCGGAGATATACTTACGCTCAGCGGAGTGAAAAAGCATCTCTCCCACAGATGCCGTGATATGGATATCCTGGTCTATGACTGTGTGGACAGTACAAACGATATTATCAAGGAATGTGCCAAAAAAGGTGAGGCGGAAGGCAAGGTAGTTATTGCCAGACAGCAGACAGGGGGCAAGGGAAGACTTGGAAGGTCGTTTTACTCCCCAAAGGACACGGGACTGTATCTGAGTATCCTGCTGAGACCGAAAATGCAGATGTTCAGGGCAATGCGGATAACCACCTGCGCAGCTCTTGCCGTGTGCGATGCAATAGAAAGCGCAACGGGAAGAAAGCCCGATATCAAATGGGTCAACGATGTTTATCTTAACGGAGCCAAGGTGTGCGGCATACTTACCGAGGCGGCTGTGTCGGTGGAAAACGGCGGATTTGACTACGCTGTGCTGGGTATCGGGGTAAATGTATACGCTCCCGAAGGGGGGTTCCCCGACGAGATAGCGGACGTTGCCGGTGCTGTTGCCGATAACACGGTATCCCAGCTCAAAAACAAGCTGGCGGCGGGGATAATAAGCAGCTTTATGGACTATTACCACGATATTGAAAAAGGCGGGTTCCGCCGTGCATACAGCAAAAGGCTGATGTGGAAGGGCGAGGATATATATATCATAAGCCGGGAGCAAAAGACCCCTTGCCGGATAATAGATGTGGACGATGAGTGCAGACTGGAAGTGGAAATGGAAAACGGCGAAAAAAGGCTGATCTCCAGCGGAGAGATAAGCATAAGACGGCGCTGATGACTGCTGTGCGGCAAATAACGGTTGATAACTGTGAGATAATTTGCAAAAATGACCGTTTACCTATTGAAAAATGAGAAAAAATATGTTACAATAAATTGATAAGTATGTGTTGTGAGGGTAGTGCTTTTATGAGAGAGATAAAAAAAGTCGCCGCAATACAGGATATGTCCGGTCTGGGGAGATGCTCCCTGACGGTGATAATTCCTGTTCTGAGCGCAATGGGTATACAGGTCTGTCCTGTTCCCACGGCGGTGCTTTCGGCTCATACGGGCTACGGCGAATTCGTAATGCACGACCTTACAGACTTTATGGTGCCCGTGCTGGAACACTACAAGAAGCTCAGGGTGGACTTTGACTGCATATACAGCGGCTTTCTGGCATCTGCGGAGCAGATAGACCACTGCCTTGACTTTTTCAAAGCCTTTCCAAATGCTCTGAAGCTGGTCGACCCTGTAATGGGGGACGACGGCAGGGCGTATGCCACCTACACCAAGGAGCTTTGCGGCAGAATGGGCGAGCTTGTGGCAGTGGCGGACATAATAACTCCAAACCTTACCGAGGCGGCGATACTCCTTGGGGAACAGTACCCTAAAAATGCAGTATCACAGGAACTTATCAAAAAATGGCTGGTGCGTCTTTCGGAAATGGGAGCGGACACCGTGGTTATAACAAGCGTTATGCTTGAGGACGGGAACATGGCTACTGTGGGCTACAACAAAGCCGACGGCAGCTTCTGGCGGCTGGACAACAAGCTTGTGCCGGCACATTATTCCGGAACAGGGGATATGTTCGCCAGCGTGCTTATAGGAAGCATACTCAAGGGTGACGACCTGGCTGTGGCTATTAACAGAGCGGGAGATTTCACCGAACATTCGGTGAGAGTTACATACAGATGCAAAAGACCGTGGACAGAGGGACTGATGTTTGAAGGCGAGCTGGGGAAGCTGTTTTCGGACAGAAAGTACAACGACTGTGTGAGGATATGATGAGTTTGGATAAAAAAACGGGACCCAGGCTCCACATAGTCCTGGCAGAGCCGAGGATACCCCAGAACACGGGGAACATATCAAGGACCTGCGCAGTTACCGGTGCGGTGCTGCACATGATAAAACCCTACGGCTTCACCATAACCGACAGCCAGCTCAGACGGGCAGGGCTGGATTACTGGGATAAGCTTGAGATATATGAATATGAAGGCCTTGATGAGTTCTTTTCAAAAAACAGCGGAGATATGTTCTTGTTCACAACAAAGGGCAGAAAGGTCCATTCGGATGCCGTTTATGACATAAACAAGGATACATATCTTATTTTCGGCAGAGAGGACAAGGGACTGCCCGAAAAGCTGCTTTACGATAATCCCGATAAATGCGTAAGGATACCCATGCGTAAGACCCTGCGCAGTCTCAACCTTTCAAATTCCGTGGCAATAGCGGCTTATGAGGTGCTCAGACAGTGGGGATATCCCGAGCTTTCCACTAAGGGACAGCTTACACAATACACTTGGCAAGATAGCGGGGAGGATATATTTAATGGCTAAAATAAAATTCCTTACGGATTCCGCCAGCGACATTTCGGTGGAATATGAAAAAAAGTATGACATAATGATACTTAATTTCAAGGTGGCAATGGGCGATAAAAGCTACACCACCCGTGTGGATTTCGATAACAAGAAGTTCTATAAGATGCTGGATGCATATGACGGGGTCCCTACTACATCACAGATAACCGCAATGGAGTATGCCGAGGTTTACAAGGATCTTTACAAACAAGGCTACACCGATGTGATAAACACCACCATAAACAGCCAGGGCTCATCTACATACGGCAACTCCGTTATGGCGGTGGATATGTTCTTTGAGGAGAACCCGGAGGCAAAGGGAAAGATAAACTTTTACAACATCGACGGCAGAGGTTATACCGGCGGCTACGGATACGCCGTTATCCAGGGCGCAAAAAAAGCAAAGAAGGGTATGGCTGCAAAGGATATCGTTGCTTTTATGAAGGACTGGATAGACAACTGTGTTATCTTCTTTGCTCCGTATACTCTTAAATACGCCAGAAAGTCCGGAAGGATACCTTCCGCTGCGGCATTTGTGGGTGAGGTCATGGGACTCAAGCCCGTTATGAGGATACAGGATAACAAGATAGTTACCGAGACTAAGGTCAGGGGCGACAAGGCAGTGATCCCGAAGATACTTGATCTTACTGTTGAACACATGATACCTAAGACACCCTACTGTATCGTTTACGGAAACGACGAGACGGTAATGGAGGAAATGGCTCAGGTTATGATAAAGAAGGTCGGCTATCCGCCGGAAAAATACTTCCAGATCGGTGCGGCAATAGCGATCAACGCAGGTCCCAGAGTTGTGGGTGTTATTTTCAAGGCACAGCATAAGTGAAATTGAGCTTTTGGAGGAGTGCTGAATGAACGGAAGATTGCCGTGGATACTTATGGGCGGCGGTATCGCCATAATACTTGTGACAGGCTGGTGCAGATTCCTTATCGACGTGGACAGAGTATGGTCGATCACGGCACTTGTTGTTGGTCTGCTTATGGTAGGTGCGGGAGCGATCATCAATTCAAAAGGCGGCAATGACAAAAGCGGCAATGACGAGAGCGGCAGGGAAAATGCCGACAAATAACAGCACTGCTGAAAGCTTGCATATCACGCAGACCGCTTTGGGATAGACAACCCAATGGCGGCGATAAAATGTAAATCATGGGGCTTGCCCCAAATATAATAAAGAGAGGATGTCTGTAATTATGGCAGGATTAAACAAGGTTAGTGTTGATGACATTAACGTAAAGGGAAAGAAAGTTCTTGTGAGAGTTGACTTCAACGTACCGCTCAAGGACGGTGTTATTACCAACGATAACAGAATAACAGCTGCGCTCCCTACTATCAAAAAGCTTGTAGCTGACGGAGGAAAGGTAGTGCTTTGCTCACATCTGGGCAAGCCCAAGAACGGTCCGGAGGCTAAGTTCTCACTTGCTCCCGCTGCTGCAAGACTTGCAGAGCTGGTTGACACAAAGGTTACTTTTGCAGCTGACGATACAGTTGTAGGCGACAATGCAAAGAAGGCTGTTGCCGAGATGAACGACGGCGATATCGTTGTTCTTGAAAACACAAGATTCAGAGGCAATGAGGAGACAAAGAACGGCGAGGAGTTTGCTAAGGAGCTTGCAGATCTGGTTGACGGTCAGGTGTTCGTTATGGACGCTTTCGGTTCCGCTCACAGAGCACACGCTTCCACAGCAGGCGTTACAAAGTTTGTCAAGGAAACAGCAGTGGGCTACCTCATGCAGAAGGAGATCACCTTCCTGGGCAACGCTGTTGAGGATCCTGTAAGACCTTTCGTTGCTATCCTTGGCGGTGCAAAGGTCGCAGACAAGCTGAACGTTATCAACAACCTGCTTGAAAAGTGCGACACACTTATCATCGGCGGCGGTATGGCTTATACATTCCTCAAGGCTCAGGGCAAGGAAGTTGGTCTTTCACTGGTTGACGACACCAAGCTTGACTACTGCAAGGAAATGATGGAAAAGGCTGAAAAGCTTGGCAAGAAGCTGCTTCTTCCTATCGACACAACTATCGCAGCAGGCTTCCCTGATCCTATCGACGCTCAGATCGACGTAAGCGTTGTTGACGCTGACAGCATCCCTGCTGACATGGAGGGTCTGGACATCGGCGACAAGACAGCAGCTCTCTTCGGCGACGCTGTAAAGAGCGCAAAGACAGTTGTATGGAACGGTCCTATGGGCGTGTTCGAGAACCCTGTTCTGGCAAAGGGAACTATTGCAGTTGCAAAGGCACTTGCCGAGACAGATGCTACTACTATCATCGGCGGCGGCGATTCCGCAGCAGCTGTTATCCAGCTGGGCTTTGCAGACAAGATGAGCCACATCTCCACAGGCGGCGGAGCTTCCCTTGAGTACCTTGAGGGCAAGGTTCTTCCGGGTATCGACGTTATAGCAGATAAGTAATATTCCACAGGCTGAATACTCAATAAACGACATAAGTCTTGGTAATGAAAGCTTGGGGCAGGCAGCAAAAATGCCTGCCCTTTTCTGTTTTGAGAAAAAGGAGAGAACATGAAGTATTACCTCAAAAGCATAAAAGCCAACGGTCGGCTGCTGTTAATGATAATGGCGATAAATCTGTGTATTGATCTGTTGGTTTTTGCTTCAAGCCTTCCGAATGCTGAGATGAAGGGGTACTGGGTCCCTACAGCAATATGTCTGGTGATAACAGTGGGGGTAATGCTGTTTTTCATTGCATTGATATGCGTGATAACAAAGAAAAATATAGAGTGTTACAGGCTGCTTGATGAAAAGGGACCGTGTCCGGAGCTTATTGAGGCGTATGCAAGGGCGAGAAAGTATAAGCTGAGTGCAAGAGACCACTGTGTGCTTGCCTCGTATTATCTGGCAATGGACGATCCGGACGGGGCGGACAGTGAGCTTGCTGTCGCCGGACAGCTGCAAATGTACGATGTTGTCACAAAGGTCTATTATTCGGAGCTTTTCACAGAGACGAGAATAAAGCAGAGAAGATTTCCCGAGGCAGCTGTGATGTACAACAACTATCTGAGCATAAACGGGGAGTATTGCAGGTCTCATCCCGGGGCATTGGCTGTTGAGCATTATTCAAACGGTGCTTTGTTTCAGGCAATGAACGGAAATATGCAGGGCGCAATGGAAAATCTCAACGCCATGGAAAAGTCCATAAAAAGGACACGCAAGTTTGCTTTTACCAGAAACACTGCGCTTATGGGTGTATACCTCATTATGAGGGATTATGCCAATGCGGACAGCATAAAAGACATGATGCTCAAGGACATTGACACCTTTGACGGGTTCGATCTGATATGCGACAAACAACTGGTAATGCATGACATAGTAAGTATGCAAAAGACGTTCGATGAGCGTACCGGGGATACATATTAAAAGAATATGAGAGGAAAGAATGAAAATGGAATTTTTGGCTGTGCTGGCAGATGAATCAAGTGAAACACCGCTTAAAGGCGTGTTTTCAAGCTGGCAGGGAATAATCGGGATAATACTTGCTGTAGTAGGGGTAATGATGATCTATGTGGGCATAAAAGTCTATAACGGATTCAAGGTGGATTTTTCAACTTCCCAGAATATTCCCGAGGAGGATACTCACGTTCCTGCCACAGCAAAGATACAAAATAAGGTGAAAACCACAATGCCCGATTTCAACGGTCAGGGAGAGCGTGAGATAATCGAGTGGACAATGGTGTATGAAGTGGACGGGGAAAAGTATAAGCAGACTATCCCCGACAACGGGTACGAGAAAGGTCAGATAATCGATATCATGTATGAGCCCGGCGATCCCAACAACTTTTATGTTTACGACAAGCAGGCGGAAGAGGCGGCTGCACTGGCAGAGGAAAACGGTGAGCAGCAGGAGCCGGCAGAGAAAAATAAGCTGGGACTTGGCATGGTCGTTCTTGCACTGCTTCTCATAGGCATAGGAGTTATGATGATAATAAGCTGATGTGCGTTGACAAAACGGTACGGATGTAGTATAATCTAATTGCCGATGTCCTTCACCGCTAATGGCGGTGAAGTGCACACGGTCTTTTGGCGGATAGCACCGCCAAAATCCGTAGGGAGCTTGCGCTCCCACGGGCAAAGATCGCCTCGTCGCAGCCGATGTCGAGCAAGCTCACATCGGGCTTTGCTCCGAGATAAATAAAAGGTCGGAAAACAATGATATTGTTTAATAATAGGGCAATTGCCCAATCAATAGAAAAGGAGTTTTTACTATGAAAAAGTCGGTAAGAAAGGCTATCATCGCCGGAAACTGGAAAATGAACAAGACAAGACCCGAAGCTAAGGAGCTTCTTGAGGCTATCAAGCCTCTGGTTGCCAACGCTGAGGGCAAGGTAGAGGTCATCGCTTGCGTGCCTTTCACAAACCTTGAAACTGCTATCAATGCAACCGCAGGTTCAAACGTAAAGATCGGTGCAGAGAATTGCCACTTTGAAAAGAGCGGTGCGTTCACAGGCGAGATATCTGCTGATATGTTGGTGGAGCTGGGCGTTGAGTACGTTGTTCTCGGTCACTCCGAGAGAAGACAGTACTTCGGTGAGACAGACGAAACGGTAAACAAGAGAACAAAGGCTGCCCTTGCAGCAGGTCTGAAGCCTATCGTTTGCGTTGGCGAGCTGCTTTGGGAGCGTGAGTGCAACATCACAGAGGAAGTTATCGCAAAGCAGATCAAGCTTGATTTCTACGATATCTCTGCACAGGACATCAAAAAGTGCGTTATCGCTTATGAGCCTGTATGGGCTATCGGAACAGGCAAGACCGCAACAGCTGACCAGGCTGAGGAGGTTTGCGCATTCATCAGAAAGATGCTGGCAAAGCTTTACGACGAGGCTACCGCAGAGGCAGTTACTATCCAGTACGGCGGATCAATGAACGCAGGCAACGCTGCAGAACTTCTCTCCAAGGAGAATGTTGACGGCGGACTTATCGGCGGTGCATCCCTCAAGGCAAACGACTTCAACACAATTGTACAGGCTGCTGTTGAAGGCTGATAATACAGTTCACTATAAGTGAGTAGAATGGAGATATATTATGAGTAAAAAAACAGTTGTACTTGTTGTTATGGACGGTGTGGGAATTTCCAAGACACATCTTGGAGATGCTGTAACAGAGGCAAACACACCTACCCTTGACAGACTGTGGAAGGAGTGTCCTCACACCACATTGAAGGCTCACGGAGATGCTGTGGGACTGCCCACAGACGACGATATGGGTAACTCCGAGGTAGGTCATAACGCACTTGGCTGCGGACAGATCTATTCTCAGGGAGCAAAGCTGGTAAACGAGTCTATCGCAAGCGGAAAGATGTTTGAGTCTGCAACATGGAAAAAGCTTATCTCAAACGTTAAGGACAACGGTTCCACATTCCACTTCCTGGGACTGCTCTCCGACGGTAACGTTCACTCGAATATCGCTCATCTTAAAACAATGCTTGCACAGTGCAAAAAAGAGGGCGTTGCAAAGGTA
The DNA here is from genome assembly GCF_000621805.1 of Ruminococcus sp. FC2018. GTDB lineage: Bacteria > Bacillota > Clostridia > Oscillospirales > Ruminococcaceae > Hominimerdicola. The sequence goes on from NZ_JHXH01000009.1 coordinate 84,376, forward strand.
AGATGCCATATCCTGCTCGACGGACGTGACGTTCCCGCAACAAGCGCACCTATCTATATTGAGGATCTTGAAAAGTGCATCGCAGAGCTTAACGATGCTTCCTTTGATGCACAGATCGCATCCGGCGGCGGAAGAATGAAGATCACTATGGACAGATATCAGGCTGACTGGGGCATGGTCGAGCTTGGCTGGAACACCCATGTTCACGGTCAGGGCAGACAGTTTGCAACTGCACTTGAGGCAGTTGAGGCTCTCAGAGGCGAGACAGAGGCTATCGACCAGGATCTTCCTCCTTTTGTTATCGCAAAGGACGGCAAGCCTGTAGGCAAGGTCGAGGACAACGACAGCGTTGTACTGTTCAACTTCAGAGGCGACAGAGCTTTGGAGATCTCAATGGCATTTGACGGCGGAGCAGAGTTCAAGCACTTTGACAGGGGCGTTATGCCAAAGGTTATTTATGCAGGTATGCTGGAGTACGACGGCGATCTGAAGATCCCTAACAACTACCTTGTAAATCCTCCCGAGATCAAAAACACACTTTCTGAGGTGCTGGTAAATGCAGGGCTTAACTCCTACGCTGTTTCCGAGACCCAGAAGTACGGTCACGTTACATATTTCTGGAACGGCAACCGTTCCGAGAAGTTCTCCGAGGAGCTTGAAACATGGAAAGAGATCCCTTCTGACAACGTTTCATTCGACCAGAGACCTTGGATGAAGTCCGCAGAGATAACCGACGATATGATCGAGGCTATCAAGTCGCAGAAGTACGACTTCATCAGATGCAACTATCCTAACGGCGACATGGTAGGTCACACAGGTTCGATGGATTCCACGATCGTTGCAGTTGAGGCTGTTGATATCGGTCTTACCAGATTGCTCAAGGTGGCACAGGAGTACGACTGCACAGTTCTTATCACAGCCGATCACGGCAACGCCGATGAGATGCTTGAAAAGAACAAGAAGGGCGAGATCAATGTAAGAACAGCTCACTCTCTCAACAGAGTTCCGTTCTTCATCGTAAGCAAGGATAAGTACGAGATAATCGATGCTGAAAGCACAAAGTACGGCCTTGCAAACGTTGCACCAACGGTGCTGAAGATATTTGGAATCAAGGCTCCCGATTGCTGGGAAGACTCAATGATATAATGATTCGGTTGGGGAAAACCCTTTTGAAAGAAGGTTGGAAAATGGCATAGCCATTCTCCGGAGTAACCGTGGTAACGGTTGCTCCATCCCACAAACCCCACCCCTAAAACTTTTAATGATTTTTCGCCGTTTGGGTCTGCGACCCAAACAACGAAAAAGTAGTGAGAGCTTAGAATTGAGACTTGAAGAAAGCCTTTCAAAAGAGCACTCACAATCGAATCATATACATATATGATCTATGGCTTTTCACATAGTGGTAGATGTATGTCCGAATGGGTAAACTGTTCGCTTGCGAACAGTAGGGGGCGACCGGAAAGCCCCCTGAATAAAGCGCACAGCGTATATTTAAAACAAAAAGCTGAGGTTTTCACGCCTCAGCTTTTTTTATATCCGTTTTAACTTGTGATGCAAGATAAAGTGAGCCGCATATCAGCGTCATATCGTTTGGGTGCACTTTTTGCAGAGCCTTTATCTGTAGATCTATAGGCAGTGCGCAGGGCTGTGCCTCACCGCCGAGCGCAGCTATCCTTGCCGCAAGCTCACCTTTGTCTATCGCCCTGTCCGAGAAGCCGTCCACAGTGTAAAACTCGTCCACATAGGAGATAAGTGCCGCAACGGCGTCATCAATATTCTTGTCTTTGCACATTCCTATAATTGCATGGCATTTCATTTTGCAGTCCGAAAGCACCTTTGCCAGCGCACGCAGTCCGTCGGGATTGTGTGCGCCGTCAAGGATAGTCAGAGGTTTTTTGCAAAGCACCTCTACCCGTGCGCTAAGCACAGCTTTTCCAATTCCTCTGCGAATGTTATCGTCGGTCAGTCCCAATGTATCTTTAAGCAGTCCGCACCCATGGATAACGCTCAGAGCGTTTGTTATCTGGTGCTCACCGCCCATGCTCAGTTTATAGTTCATACCGCTGTATTCAAAGCTTGAACCGAAGCAGTCAAGTGCTTTGACAGTCAGTCTGCGGGTGTCAGGGATTATGAGCAGGCTGTTTTTTTCGGCAGCGGTTTGACTTACCACCTTTACAGCCTCCGGGGAATTATTGACACTCAGAACACAGGGTACGCCGGGCTTGATTATACCTGCTTTCTGTGCAGCTATCTCAGCGATAGTGTCTCCAAGTATTGCCGTGTGGTCAAGGTCAATGGTGGTTATCACCGTCAGCACAGGGGTAGTGATAACGTTGGTGCAGTCAAGCAGTCCGCCCAGTCCCGTTTCCAGCACCACAATGTCGCATTTGTGTTTTGCAAAGTACAAAAAGGCAATAGCCTGAGATATTTCAAACTGGGAAAAGTCATTTTTGTCGGGTGAAATATCCACCGCCGCCTTGACCCTTGCGGCAAGCTGTGAAAGCTCTCTGTCGTCAATGTCCTCACCGTTGAGCCTTATCCTGTCGTTGTAGTGCAGGATATAGGGGGAGGTAAAACACCCTGTTTGCAAGCCTGCCTCCATAAACACGCTGTTGAACATCTCGCAGCAGGAGCCTTTACCATTGGTGCCTGCAACATGGACAAATTTCAAGCTGTCCTGCGGTCTGCCCAACGTGTCCAGCAGGCGGCTTATCCGCCCCAGGTCCTTGACGGGCTTTCCGGAATGGGAAAAGGAGTTTATAAAATCTATGCCCGATCTTTCAGTTGAGTTTTCTATCATTTTTATTATCCTTTTTGATTTATAATTCGCTGAACAGCTCCATCTCCTCACCCAGCGGTCCGTAACAAAATGCCATTCGCAGCGGATACTCCGGGTCAGAATCAATGACTCTTGTATTGGGCTGTATAAAGATCTCGTAGCCAGCCTGTGCGACTTTTTCTGCGGTTTTGTCAACGTCATCCGTTTCAAATGCAACGTGGCGTATCACGCCTTTTCGGTGCTCGCCTTCCTCACCGCAGAACACTTCTATCAAGCCGTTTGAGGTGTCTATCATTATTCCGCCGTCCCATTGGCGACGAAGCTTCATTCCCAGCACGCCGATGTAAAAATCCTTGACCCGCTGAAGCTCCTTGCTTGTTTTACATTTCATCGAGATATGGTGTATGCCTTTTATCATAGTGTTACCTCCGCTGCTTTACGGTCACATTTCGTCGATTATGGCTTTGAGCTGTGCAGCTGTCTCGGGGTTTACTCCTGCTGTTTTGGCAAGCTCTTGTGTGGTCGCTGCTTTAAGAGCTTCCTTGGTCTTGAAAGTGGTAAGCAGCTTGACAGCTTTCTTTTTTCCCACGCCCCGAACCTTGGTAAGCTCCAGCTGATAGGCATTCTTGCGGTGCTTTTTCGCCTGATAGGTTATAGCATAGCGGTGCACCTCGTTCTGAATGGCGGTGGCAAGATTGAATGCGCTTCGGTTTTTTGAAAGAGCGATCTCGCCATCTCCCGTGGCGACAGCTCTTGTTCTGTGGCATGAATCCTTTACAAGTCCGAACAGAGGGCAGTTTACCCCCATTTCCCGGAGCATCGGCTCCACAGCATTGACGTGCCCCTTTCCTCCGTCAAGAAGTATCAGGTCGGGCATTATTGAAAATCCCTCGTCGGTTTTTTCAAAGTAGTTTTCAAACCGTCTGCGCAGCACTTCACGCATACATTCGTAGTCGTTCTGCTCCTCAACAGTCTTTATGGAAAATCTCTTGTAATATTTTTTGCAGGGTCTGCCGTTCTCAAAAACCACCATGCCTGCAACCATATTTGTGGAGGCAAGGTTTGAGATGTCGTAACACTCGATAAACCGAGGGGGCTTTTCAAGTCCCAGAGCTTTGGAAAGCTCTTCAAGTGCGGTGACCTCACGCTTTGTTCTCCCCGTCTTGTTTGAGATAAACTCGGCGGCATTGGACTTTGCCAGCTGGGTAAGGCGCACAAGGCTGCCTCGCTGGGGTGCGAAAAGACGGACGGTGTGTCCTGCCTTCTGCTGCAAATACTGCTGCACGATCTCACGGTTTTCAAAGTCCTCTTCGATGAGTATTTCCTTGACTATCTTATCTCTGGAAGAGTAATACTGCATAAGGAATTGCTCGAGCATCTGGGAGCTTTCCATTTTTTCTCCCAGGAAGTGGTCGGATTTGTCAAACAGCCGTCCGCCACGATACATGAGCACGCTGGCACAAGCCATTTGTGCGTTCTGCGCAACGGCAACAATATCCATATCTTTTATTTTCTCATCAATTATCTTCTGGCTCTCGGCTGCTTTGTTAATAGCGTTTATCCTGTCACGGAGCTTGGCAGCCTTCTCAAATTCCAGGTTTTCCGCAGCCTCGTTCATCTCCTTTGTAAGACGCTTTACAGAGTCCTGTGAGCCGCTGGTTATAAAATTCACCGCCTGGTCAACAATGTGATTGTATTCATTTTTGCTTATCCTTCCGGTGCACACACCCATGCAGAGCTTGATATGCTGGTTAAGACAGGGACGCTGTTTTTTTATGTCCCGTGGGAATACTCTTGAACAGGTGGGAAGCATGAATACTTTGTTTGCCTCGGTGACAGCCTGTCTGACTGCAAAGGAGCTGGTGTACGGTCCGATATAGCGTGCTCCGTCCTCCTCTTTCTGAAGGGCAGCCTGAAGCCGTGGGTATTCTTCATTTGTGACTTTTATATAGCTGTAACCCTTGTCGTCCTTCAGCAGAATATTATACTTTGGCTTGTATTGTTTGATAAGGGAACATTCCAGCACCAGAGCCTCAAATTCGGAATCGGTAACGATAAACTCGTAGTCGTACACATTCTGCACCATTTTCCACACCTTTGGCAGGTGGTCCTGACCGGCACGGAAATAGGAGCTGACACGGTTTTTAAGGTTTTTCGCCTTGCCGATATAGATTATTTCATGGGTTTTATTTTTCATTATATAGCAGCCCGGGGAATCGGTGAGTTTATGAGTCTTGTCCCGCAGGAACTCTATCCGGGGGTTGTCATTTTCGGTGATATACATTTATTAACTCCTTATCAAACAATTGTATAACCTGATCTGTTCAGAGCAGAAAGCGCCTCATCAAAGCGTTCTTTTTTCACAAGTATATAATCGGTGTTATAGGTAGAGACAGCAAACACTCCTATGTTGTGACGTGCAAGAATATCTGTTATCTTTGAAAGGATACCGATCAGAGAAAAATCCAGCGTTCCACATATACGAAAGGCTTTCCAGCCGTCCTCACGGGCGCAGGTGTTAAGCGGTACATCCTTTGTGGGACATACAAGGGATATTTCTTCATCTGTCCTGCTTATAAAAAACAGCTTGATTTTTGTATTTATTTCATCAAAAGTGCTTACCTTGCAAACGGTAAGGTCATAGTCAAGTTTTTGTATATTCATTGTTACTCCTTTTTAAGCCTTTGGAAAGACCACAGTCATGCGCATTTCTCCGTCTTTTTGTTCGGCAAATATCTCCCCGTTCATTTTGAGCATAAGCTGCCTGCAAATGTAAAGTCCAAGTCCGCTTCCGCTTTTGTCGGTGCTGTTTGAGCCTCGCCAGAAGCTGTCGAAAATATGCAGCATTTCCCCCTGTGGCAGGGTACAGCCGCTGTTTGCAACGCAAACCAGCTTGCAGCCCTCCTCCTCGGTGACTGAAATGTGTATATACTTACCGTCGCCGTATTTCAAAGCGTTCTCCATAAGGTTTCGCATCACCTCTACGCTGCGGCGGAAATCTCCCTTTATAATACAGTCAAGGGGATTGTTGACGGTAAACTGCGTACCGCAGTCGTAAAGTCTTTGTGTGTAATGACTGCTTACAGATCCCAGCAGAGCTGAGAGATAGAACTCTCCCTCCTGCACTTCCAGGTGCAGAAAATCCTCACTTGCCGACCGTGTCAGCTGGGTCACGAATTTTTCAATATCGTCGGCATTCCTGTCAATGTTTCTTGCTGCCTCGGCAAGCTTCTCCTTGTCTGTATATATACCCTTGGTCATTGCTTTTGAATAAAGCTTTATTGCCGAAAGAGGAGTTTTTATATCATGGGAAATGGAAAGGATAAGGGTCTGTTTTTCTTTCAGCAGCTCAAGCTCCTGCTCTTTCTGGTCAATAATATTTTCACGCAGCATATTAACGCCCCAGACGAATTTGCCGAAGTATCTGTTCTTGTTCTCATCAAGGGGCTGGGTAAGCTTGCCCTTTGAAAGGTCATACGGTACGCTTGAAAGCTTGTGGAACGGGCGGATAAGACGCATACGGAAATAGATCAGCACAGCTATAAGCAAAAGACTGATCGCACCAAGGGATACATTGAGTATCAGTCTTGCATTTTGATTATCGCTGTCGCCGAAACGGTAGTCAAATCTGTAAAGCTTTTCGTTTATTTTTATAATGTAATTATCACTTTTGGAATCGAAAAAGCTGCTGTCCTGTGACTGTTCCGTAACGGCGGTGACGTACTCACATCCGGAAATGTCAGGAGCCGCTCCCTTTTCTATCTGTTTGCACAGTCTGTTTATCTCGACCTTATAAGGTCTGCCTTCCGTTTTTACGTCGCTGCTAAGCCATATGTTTGCCGCTGTAAATACGGCTGCGATGATAAGCAGGGAAAAAGCAATAAATATACTGTTTTTCTTCATACGAATTTATACCCCACACCCCATACGGTCTGTATTCGTACAGGCTTTTTGGGGTCGTTTTCAATTTTTTCTCTCAGCCATTTTATGTGTACAGTCAGCGTTTGCTGTTCGGAGAAACTGTCGCTGCCCCACACCCTGTCGAACAGAAAATCCTTGGTAAGAGTCTTGCCGGCATTTTCCACAAGCAGCTGCAAAAGCTCAAACTCCTTTGGAGTCATTTCAAGGAGCTTGTCATTGCGAAATGCAGTTTTTTCCGCTTTGTTAAGCCGCAGATCACCGCTGACCACCTCGTCCAGGGAGTATCTGCGTTTGAAAACACCTGCGATCTTGGCAAGAAGAATGTCTATATCAAACGGTTTTTCAAGGTAGTCGTCCGCACCTATCATCAGCCCGTTCAGCTTGTCACTTTTATCACCCTTTGCGCTGAGGATAAAGATCGGGGTGTCATTTTTCCTGCGGATGCGCTCGCACACGGAAAAACCGTCCATGCCCGGAAGCATAATATCAAGCAGCACCAGCCTTGCACCGTATTTTTCAAAAATATCGATAGCTTTTTCTCCGCTGTCGGCTACGGTAACGGTGTAGCCCTCGGCACGGAGAAAATCGCTCATCAGCGTGGAAAGCTCCTTGTTGTCCTCGGTTATGAGTATATCTATCATGCCATCACCCCATTCGGATATTTTACCTGTATTTAAGAATATCATAGCCGCAAACGCTTGTCAAGCACAACAGTGCAAAAGCCCGATGACGAAGGTGTTTTCATCATCGGGTGCTGCAGCTTGCAAAATATGAACTGTGTCTATATTTTGTCACCAGCCCATTTCCATAAGCCAGTTGTTGAGTGTTCTTTCTCTTTCCCTCATGTTTGACCCTTCGGTGAACACCCCAAGGGATTTTTCTCCCCTTATTTCTCCGTCAACGATAAACATTACCCTTGAACACTTGGAGGCAACTCTTGCATCGTGAGTAACCATCATTATCGTTGTGCCCTCGCGGTTGAGCGAGCACAGCATATCCATTACCTCGTCAGAGGAACTTCTGTTCAGCGCACCTGTCGGCTCATCGGCGAAGATTATCTGCGGGTCGTTTATCATGCTGCGGCAGATGCAGGCTCTCTGGAGCTGTCCGCCCGACACTTCGTTGATGTCGTGCCCTGCGGTGTCGATTATCCCCATTTTGCGCATGAGCGCCTCGCCCTGCTCTCTTATCTGCTTGCGTGAGCGCTTTTTGCTCTTAGACTCGGTAGCAGGGAGAATGATGTTGTCAAGTATCGTCAGATTTTTAAGCATATGCATCTGCTGGAAGATGAAACCCATCTTTTCAAGCCTTACGTTTGCCAGCTTTTTTTTCGGCATTGAAGCGATATTTTCGCCGTCAATCATTACCTCGCCTGAGGTCGCATCGTCCATTCCCGATGCGGTGTACAGAAGGGTGGATTTGCCCGAGCCTGACGGTCCCATTATTGCGACCATTTCGCCCTTGTTTACATTGAAGCTGACGTTGCGAAGTGCGTTGTTCTGCTTTTTGTTGGTGATATATGTCTTGCAAAGGTCTTTTACTTTAAGAATAGTCTGTGTAGCCATGATGTTTTCTCCTTTTCTCTTATTCTATGCTTGATGTCTGCTGTGCTGTTATCCTTTTTGTGTAAGCCGCCGTTATCCATACGCTTATCGCCATGAGTATCATTATCAGTACGGGGTAGCCTACTGCGACCCTGAGTGTGTTCATTGAATACTTAACGCCCTGATTTACACCCATGAAACTGAATATCGGATTGCCTATCAGCTTTGATACCGGCAGTGCGAGCACGCCTGCGATAACTGCTGAGATAACGCCTGTGATGATGAATCTCTTTGTGTGCCACTTGATTATCTTGTCGTCTTTGAAGCCGATAGCCTTCATTGTTGCGATCTCGCCTGTCTCCTTGATGACCATTGATCTTTCCATAAGAACTGCTACCATGATAACGATAGCTGCCGAAAGGATCAGGAAGAAGATCTTGATAGTGTCGAACAGAGGTCCTACCGATGTGATGTCCTGTGCGAGCTTTGCGCCTGTCTTTACATCGCTTACCTCCGGGAACAGCTCCTTGATCTTTTCGATGCGATCTTCAACTTCCTTGTCGCTGGGGTCGTCTGTGAACCTGATCTGTGTGCTGAAGCAGCCGCTTGAGAAGTTGTAGTCAACATCGAGATCCTCGTGAAGTCTGATGCTCTGTCCCATGTTTATCATTGCATCGTACATACCCGAGATGATAAGCTCGTATTTCTTGCCGCCTATCGTAACTGTGATAGTGTCGCCGATGTCAGCGCCGAGATCCTTTGCTGTGTTTGGCTGGACCGCTACCTCGTTTGCATTCGCCGGAGCGCTGCCCTTGGTGTAAATATGTTCGTCTGCGGCGTTGTTTACGCCCTGTATCGTGGTGACCTTGGTAGTCTTGCCATTGAATTCCTGCTTTGCTGCGAGCATCTCTTCTCTGTATACTCTTGCCGGCATACCGTTTTCAGCGAGTGTCTGCTCCATTTTCCTGAACCTGTCTGTGAGCATCTGCTTTCCGCTGCCGTCCTTGGTGTTCATATAGGTGTTGTCGTTGTCGTTGAATGCAGCGTCACTTGGTACACATGCAAGCAGCGAGAGCATTTCCTTGCTGTTGAGAGTATCTGCACAGATGTCGAGGAACTGTATCGGCAGCATCGTCAGAGCGAATACCACGATGATGATAAGAAATCTCTTTGGTGCGCTCATAACGTCGTTTGATGCCATGAAAGATGTTGTGCCCAGTCTTGACTTTGAAAGTCTGAGGAAGCCCTTTCTCTTGAATCTTTCGCCTGTCTCGCCGTTTCTGATCGCATCGACAGGGGAGAGCTTGTTTGCCTTTTTTGTGCAGAGCAGTGCGAACAGCATTATAACTGCAACGACTGCGATGCCGCAGATGATGTTTATGATAGGATTGCTGCTTGATTCAACCATTATCGAGCTTGCCGAGATGTCTGTCAGCAGACTTCCGAACGGGAAGCTCAGAGCTGTTCCGATCACTGCTGCAACTACCGAGATAGCGAGGTACTTTACAAGGTACTGGCTTCTGATCTTGAGGTTGCCAAGACCGATAGCCTTCATAACGCCTATCTCTCTGAACTCAGATGAGAGTGTGAATGAGATCGTGAATCTCAGAACGATAAGAGCTACGATGACGAGTATCGCACTTACTGCTAAAAGCAGCAGAGAAACTATCATATCAAAGATGTATGATGACTTGATGAAATCTCTCTTTCCGCAGAACACAAGGCTCAGGTCTGACTTGTTGAGCGTGTCGATGATGTCGTCTGAATATTCGGTATTGATAAAGTAGAACTTGCCCGATACACCGAGCTTATCAGCCTCTTTCATAAAAGGCTCTGCGTCCTCGTCGTTGAGTATCATTCTGCCGTTGCCCATGAGAGACGAGCCCATACCTGCATCGTAGAATGTTCCTGCTACCTTGAATTCCTTTTCAACATCGCCGAGCTTGAACTTCAGCGTGTCGCCGACCTTTATTCCGCCCTGAGCATCATACTTGTTTGCGATGAGTATCTCGCCCTTTTTGACCTCGGTTATCTTGTTCTTGTCCTTGTCAAAGTAATTGAGCTTTGTTCCGCCGATAGGCATAAGGTCTGTTGTTGATGTGAAGTCTGTCTTGCTGCCGTCATTGAATCTGATCTCGTCGGGATCCATGAACCACATCGGCTCATATTCTATCTTTGAATACTTATCCTTGGCTTTTTCTTCGAGCACCTGCTCAACTGTCTGTGTCTCCGTCCTGTTGTATGTTGCGCACATAACATCGGTGATGCCCGCATTGTCAAAGTATTTATCCAGCGATGATGTCGATGCTATCATACTGTTTACGCTTCCCGATATGAACATTACCGAGATGATGATGAACAGCAGGATTATCGTGTTCATCGTCCTGCCTCTTTTGAGGTCTTTTTTTAAGATAGTAAAAAACATTTTTCTCTCCCTTGCTCCCTTTATTGTCTATGCTTATTTCTTTCTAAGCCTGAAAACGATTATGCCTGCAACAACTATAACCGCTGTGCCTGCGATCCACTTTACCGTCTGGCTCTTTATCTCGCTGTAAATTATCTGCTTTATGCTGCTGTACACTGACTTTGCCTTTGTGCTGTCCAGATCAAGCTCAGAGGCGATGTGTGCTATGATAGCTTCTTTTTCTGAATTGGAAAGGATGTTGTGATTCTCGATGAGGTTTATTACGGTTGTACTTTGTTCGTTTGTAAGTCCTGACTGCTGAGCAAGTCTGTTGATAAAAGTTGTTTTTGTCATTTTTGTCGTCTCCTTTCAGTTATCTGTGGTGGTGTATCTCTTAGTGTGACTAAAGTATAACATGGAAATTCTTAAAAAATCCTTAAAATAAAAAACGGCATATCTGCGTGGTTTATGCCGAGTCTGCCATAGGCATTTCTTGGAGATTTAATAATTAAATCGTTGACGAAAGTAAGGCGTTATGGTATATTATTGTATAAGAGAGGAGCGAATAAAAATGCTTCAGATCAGAAATATATCAAAGCAGTACAAAACGGGTTCGCTGGTGCAGAAAGCACTGGACGATGTGAGCCTTGATCTGCGTGACAGCGAGTTCGTTGCGGTGCTTGGACCATCGGGAAGCGGCAAGACCACACTTCTGAACATTATCGGCGGACTTGACAGATATGACAGCGGCGACCTTATTATCAATTCGGTATCCACCAAGGACTATAAAAATAAAGACTGGGACTCCTACCGAAACCACTCCATAGGCTTTGTGTTTCAAAGCTATAATCTGATACAGCATCAGTCTGTGCTGGCAAATGTGGAGCTGGCACTGACTATCGGCGGAGTGTCAAGGAGCGAAAGAAAAAAACGTGCGAAAAAAGCCCTTGAAGATGTGGGACTTGGGGAGCATATGCACAAAAGGCCCAACCAGCTCTCCGGTGGACAGATGCAGCGTGTGGCTATTGCCCGTGCGCTTGTTAATGACCCGGATATACTTCTTGCGGATGAGCCAACCGGTGCCCTTGACTCACAGACATCTATACAGGTAATGGAGCTTCTGAAAGAGGTGGCAAAGGACAGACTTGTGGTGATGGTGACCCACAACCCCGAGCTTGCCCAGGAGTATGCCACAAGGATAATCAGACTCAAAGACGGGTGCGTGACCGATGACAGCGATCCGTTTAGTCCGCAAAAGGCGGAAAAGGACAAAGTGGCAAAACAGGGCAAAGCCGGAATGAGCTTTCGTACGTCTCTTGCCCTGAGCTTTAATAATCTGCGGACCAAAAAGGGAAGGACCATACTTACGTCCTTTGCAGGTTCTATCGGAATTATCGGAATTGCGCTTATACTCGCCCTTTCCACAGGTGTGAATACATATATCTACGAAAAGCAGAAGGAGACCATGCTGTCGTACCCCATCACCATAACCAGCAGAGCTGTGGACATAAACGCACTTAACAACAGCCGCAAGAAGGCAGATGAAAACCGGGAAAAGCACAGCGGTGCGGTGTATGCCAGCTACAACAGGCTTGAGCGAAGGCATACACGCCGCTCCAGTGTAATGGATAACGATCTTACTTCATTCAAGAAATATCTTGACGATCCCCAAAGCGATATACGCAAGTATCTTGGTGAAAACGGGGTGATCTATACCTATGATCTGAGCTTTGAGGTGTTCAGCTATGACAGCAAAAACAGGCTTGTCAACAGCAGTGCGGATCCGGATAAAATAGGAGATAAACGCAGCTCCGGCGGAAATAACAGCAGCAATCCTACATCGGTGCTCTCATCTCTCAACGGCACCACCGGTTCCGGTGCAAAGAACTTTACCGAGATAATGAAAGGCACAGGCAGCCAGGTGGTGAGCAGTGCCATAAAAAATAATTATGACCTTGTTTACGGTGAGTGGTGCAGTGAGTACAATGAGGTTGTGCTTGCCCTTGACGAAAACAGCTCGGTCTCTGCCGAGGCACTTTATCAGCTTGGGATCATCACCGCAGAGGAGTATACCGAGATAGCCGATAAGATAAGCAGCGGCGAAAACGCAGGGGAAAAGATGTTCTCCTACGAGCAGGTCTGCCAAAGAACATTTTATATTGTGCCTGCCTGCGACAGATATGTAAAAGGCGCAGACGGCAGATTTACCACAGTCAGCGAGCTTGACGAGCAAAGGCTGATAAAAAGTGCCATACCCGTTAAAATATCGGGAATAGTCAGGGAAAAAGAGGACATAACCGTAGATATTGATTCGGTCATAGGCTATAACTCTGCGCTGACAAATTATATAATAGAGCATACCGATGCCAGCCAGGTAGTCATGGCGCAGGAAGCGTCGAAGGACATAAATGTGCTCACAGGAATGAAGTTTGACGCTGCCGACGATAACGCAAAGGTAGCAGATGCACGAAAGTACATTGCATCTCTGGGAGTGGGAGACAAAGCCAGCCTCTACACAATGGCTATGTATTACAGCGGCATAGATGTTTCCGACCAGACAGACGAAAACGAAATGGCAAAGCTGCTTGACCGGATGGTAGCCTCCGAGGAGAGCAGGACGCTGCTTATCCAGGTCTATGACCGGTTTATCGCAGGTACATCCTACAAAGACAATATGGAGTCCTTCGGCAAGGTCAGCCTGGATTCCCCGTCATCAATAAATATATACTGCGACAGCTTTGAGGATAAGGATAAGATAAACCAGTGTATCCAGGATTATAACGACTCCGTTGAAAGCGACAAGGCTATAACCTATACCGACTATGTTGCGCTTATAACCGAGTCCATAACCTCTATCGTAAACGCAATAACCTATGTGCTCGTGGCATTTGTTGCCGTGTCGCTGGTGGTATCAAGCATAATGATAGGGATCATCACCCACATTTCCGTGCTTGAAAGAACAAAGGAGATAGGGATACTCAGAGCACTTGGTGCTTCCAAGCGCAATATCTCCCGGGTGTTCAACGCAGAGACTTTCATAATCGGCTTTTGCTCAGGTGCACTTGGAGTCATTCTCTCTGAGATACTGCTTTTCCCCATAAATTCCATTATCAAACGGCTTGCCCAGGGGGTAGATGTCACCGCAAGACTTCCGATATTGTACAGCGTTGTGCTGATACTTATAAGCATGGCAATAACCATGATAGGCGGCTTTATACCCGCAAAGCGTGCGGCAAAAAAAGACCCTGTCATCGCCCTGCGAACAGAATAGAAGATATGAAAAAAGGTCTGTACCCGAAAAAAGAGTACGGACCTTTTGGATTTGACTTTTAGCTGTAAATATAGTATCATATAGAAAGCTTTGAACTAACGGGACGTGTAAAAATGAAAAGATTAAAAATACAAGCAGCAGTCTTTGCAGGAGCGCTGCTTTGCTGTTTTTTGTGGGCAAGCGCATTCCCGGGAATAAAGATAGGCTACCGCCTCTGGGGGATACAGGGCAGCGATACCTGGCGCATAATCAGATTTGCAGGAGTGAGGTTTTTCCTTGCAGGCTTTCTGGTCATACTCTTTGCAAGCATTGCCCGCAGGAAACTGCTTTTGCCAAAGGCAAATGAAATGCCGAAGATAATGCTGCTGTCTGCCTTTCAGACTATAGGGCAGTATGTGTTTTTCTACCTTGGACTTGCGCATACAGGCGGTGTCAATTCTGCGGTAGTTGACTCGCTGACCACTTTTTTTGCAATAATCATCGCTGCACTTGTGATGCATATGGAAAAGCTCACACCTGGGAAGATCCTTGGGTGCCTGCTTGGATTTTCGGGTGTGCTGATTATCAATCTTTCATCGCAGGGGTTTTCCTTCAGCCCTCTGGGAGACGGACTGGTTGCGCTGTCGGCACTTTGCTACGGCGTGTCCTCAAATCTTATAAAGCTTTATTCTCAACAGCATGATACGGTCATTTTCAGCGGCTATCAGTTTGTCTTCGGCGGCGTGGTCATGACTGTTATCGGTCATGGCGGGCTGTGTCTGAGCGGTGAAAGCGTGGCTGTAAACCCTGATGATGCAACAAAGGCTGTACTTATGCTGGTGTATCTTGCCCTTGTTTCAAGCGTGGCATATACCCTTTGGGGACTGCTTCTTAAAAAGAACGACGTGTCAAAGATATCTGTCTTTGGCTTTATGACACCTGTTCTTGGCGTAGTGCTGTCTGCATTGCTGCTGGGTGAAGGGGGACAGCTGGGTGTAAGGCACATTGTTTCGCTGCTTCTTATCGCCGCAGGAATAACCGTTGTGAATCTGAAACAAAGCAGCGTCAAATAATAATGCCCCTGATAGACAGGGGCTTTTTTCTTGCTGTTATTTTTCTCCTGCACTTTTGGCGTTTGAAAGCTCCTTGAGCTCTCTGCCTTCTTTGAGCAGTCTGTGAAGCTGCTGAGAGTCCTCGCAGGCTATTGCATCACGGTACTCGCTGAGCCGTGCAATTATATGGTCAAGCTCATCTACCAGCGGCTCTTTGTTCATCAGAAACAGGGGAGTCCACATATCCTCGTTGAGCTTTGCCACCCTTGTGAGATCCTTGAATGAGCCTGCGGAAAAACCTGTTTCACGCAGCAGACTTGGGCTTTTAACATAGCTGCTTGACACCACATGGGCAAGCTGTGAGGTGTATGCGATTATCTTGTCGTGTTCGTCACAGGTGGAACGGACTACCTTTGCAAAGCCCATCTCGTAAGCCAGATCCGAAACTGTTTTTACGGCACTTTCCGAGCTGTTCTCTGTGGGGGTCATAATAAAGCTTGCCTTTTCAAAAAGGTTGTCCACGGAGTAAGCAAAGCCGGAAAACTCCCGTCCTGCCATTGGGTGGCAGCCGATAAAGCTTACACCGCAGTCAGCAAGCGGCTTTTCGACCGCCTTTACGATCTCGCCTTTGACGCCGCAGGTATCAATAACTATGCCGCCTTTTCTGAACTTGTCCTTGTAATCAAGTATAACATTTATGGTCTGAACGGGGTGAAGACTGACAATTACCACGTCGCAGCTGTCAAGCCTGTCCGCAGTTATCTCACCGTCGATCGCTTCCTGCTCCAGAGCAGCACTGACCGCACCACGGTCAATGTCAAGACCAAAGCAGCTGTGAGACGTGTGCTTTTTAATTGCCTTAGCCAGCGAGCCGCCTATAAGTCCCAGACCAACTATTGCGATCTTCATACCCATTCTCCCTTCACTTTACGCTTTTACTTAGTAGAGGATAACACAAAAGCCCCGTTTTGTCAAGACGGGGCAGGCAGTAAAATGCCTTGAACAGCGGGCTTGCTATTTTGTAAGCTCTACAATGGCATTGGCGTACATATTCAGATTGGCTTTGAAGGTCTCAAGACGTATGTGCTCATCGGCACCGTGCATATTGTTGTTCTCCCAGGGGAACTCTGCACCGAAAGCCACAGCTCCCGGTGTGTTGTGAACATAGGTAATGCCGCCTTCCGCTCTGCATTCTCCCTTTTTGCCGCTGACGCCCTCGTAAACCTTCAGCAGTGTCTGCACCAAGCGGCAGTTTTCGTCAACATAGTGTGGCTCCATGCGTTCAAGAGAGGTTATCTCAAATCCCGATCCTTCAAGGGTATTCTTTATAATTGAATATATCTCATCCGAGGTCTTGTTGATGGGGAAGCGTATATCTACTCCGCCTTTGATCTGCTGTCCCTGCTTTTCCAGCTGTGTAAGCACGCAGGTCATATCTCCCGATATTTCGTCAGCAAATCCCAGACCGATCGCCTTTCCGCTCAGATCCCCGTGGACGAATATCCTTGAAAGTTTGTCAAATCCTGATATGCCAAGCTGGGAAAATGCTTGTGTGAGTGCAGTCGCCGTGTTCAGTCCGTTCTGCGGCAAAGAAGCGTGGGCGGATCTTCCTGTTATGACACCGCAAAGCTTTCCGCTTTCCGTTTCAAGCAGCAGATCAAAACCCTCAGACTCGTGGCAGGCATCTTTCATTTCCTGCATGGTGATGCCGGAAAGAATAAACTCCGCCTTGCCGGGGACAGCGTTTATGACCGTGCCGGCTTTAAGGTGGTCCACACGCCTGCTGCCGTCGTCAGATGTTCCCCTGAAAGTCAGATGTATCATGCCTTTTTCGCAGTTAAGAACAGGGAATGTACCGTCGGGGGTAAAGACATATTCAGGGAATGGATATTTTTTCTGATAGTACTTTATGTCATCGCAGCCCCCTTCTTCAAACCCGCCGAAAACAACTCTGAAATTGCGGTTTATGGGGATGTTAAGATCTCTTATTGCCTTAACTGCGTACAGCACCGCAACGCTGGGACCCTTGTCGTCGATAGTTCCCCTGCCGTAAAGGATACCGTCTTTGCATGTGAGCTTGAAAGGGTCATAGCTCCAGCCTTCACCGGCAGGAACAGTATCAAGGTGGGAAAGAATAGCCAGCACAGGCTCGCCCTCCTTGAAATCCCCGTGAACAGCGTAGTTGTCCACGTTTTTTGTTTTCATTCCAAGCCCTCTGAGGAAGTCCTCACCCCATTTGAGTGCCTTTGCCGACCCTTCGCCGAAAGGTTTAACGCTGCTGTCAAGTGTGGCGACGCTTTCTATTCCGATTATCTCTCCCAGCGAGGCAACTATTTCGTCCATGTGACTTTCAAAGTATTTTTCAAACTCCTGCTTGTATTCAAGCATTTTTTTCACACCCTTTTCTAAGTGTACAAACCAGTATTTCCGAGGGATTATTTAATCTGAACTTTCCCAGTCCGGATGTAACCACCATTTTTCTTTGCTCTGCATATGTCTTGCTGTTGTAGATCCCCTTTGTGTATTTTGGGAAAAATTTTCTCTCCGGAGAAAGCAGCCCTCCTATAAAAGGCAGCCTTACTATCCCGCCGTGACAGTGACCGGAAAATGTCACGTCTGCGCCCCACTGTGCATACTGTTCAAAAAAGAACGGATTGTGAGCAAGGAGAAAATTGCAACTGTCTGTATCAGCCTTTCCCAGTTTGCTTTCCAGATAATCCACCGTTGGCACAGGAAGATCGTTGTAGTGCCAGCTGCTGTTGATATAATATCTCAAAGGCAGCTTCAGACCGTAAAGATTTATATGCTCTTTGTTCTCTGTGAGCGTGATCTTTTCGTTGCACAGCACTGTCACACCTATCCGGGTGAGCTTCTCCCGCAGAGCCGCCAGACATTCCGGCTGGAAAAGCTCATGATTACCCACAATGTAATAGGTAGGTGCTATGGACTGCAAGCATGACATAAAATACGCCTTCGGGCGCATATCCGTTTCGTCACGGCTGAAAAGATCCCCCAGGAAAAAGATGTAGTCGGGGCTTTGGCACTTGCAGTAAGCCATGATGTTGTTAAAGTTGTCGCCATAGCGTTTCTTGTGCAGATCTGAAAGGATAAGCAGCCGCTTGCCCTCAAAGCTTATTGGCAGAGCCGGGCAGTACAGCTCCCTCTTATTCACTTTCACCTCTCTGTTTCCTACAAGAAAACAGCCTGCTCCGACAGATGCCAGAAGCAGACCAAATACTGTTTTTTTAGACATTGTATCACCTGTCAAGATATTTCTTCAGATCGTTCATCGCCCATCTGGCGTGCTTGTATCCGTGGTCGTAAAGCCTTTTGAGCTTTTGGGGATCGTTCTCCACCCTGCCCACTCCGAAAGCGGTCTTTGGTGTAAAGACAAACACCTTGCCCTGCTGTTTAAGCTCCATAAGCTCTGCGATGCACTTGTTATAACGGCTTGCCCTTGTTTGCATAGCCTTGCAGAAGCGTGGATAGCGGCGATATTTTGCCAAAGCAAGCGCTGTTATCTTTTCTGTTTGTTTGAGATAGCCAAGAGGTCTGGTAAGGACAACGATGTTCTTATCGCAGCCTGCCTTTATAGCCTGCTTGTATGGGATAGAATCTGCAATGCCGCCGTCCATGTATTTTTTTCCGCCTATCCGGATAACAGGGAAAAGCAATGGCAGAGCACAGGTAGCTTTCAGAACGTTCCATTGTTTATCGTCGGCGGGAACTTCAAGATATTCAGCCTCCCCGGTCTCGATATTTGTCACCACGGCAGTAAAGCCGTTTGATTTCTCAAAGGCATCGTAATCAAAGGGCAGGATCTCGTTGGGTACAGTATCAAAGGCGTATTTCAGACCGTAGTAGCACTTGTTTTTCGGGTCCAGCAGATTGTGGGGCCCCATATACTCCTTGCGGTTCATTATCTCGGTGGCGAGAGTGTAATTCCTTCCTATCTGTTTTGAAGCATAGCTTACACCAAAGGCTGCGCCCGCCGAAACACCGATAGCGTAGTCTGCGTATATTCCTTCCTCAAGCAAAGCGTCCATAATGCCGCAGCTGTATACAGTCCTGCTTGCACCGCCCTCAAAAGTTATACCCAACATTATTATATGTCCTTTCGGGAGAAATTATGTCTTATTCCTTTTTGCTCTCAGATGAGCTGTCTGAGGAGGAGCTGTCTGACGAGCCTGAATCCGATGAGGTGCTGCCCTCAACACGCTGATACTTGCGGTCCACCTCTCCCAGCATCTTGGTGAGGTCGTCCATTGCGTTCTTTGTGGCGTTGTCGTCAGTTATCCTGATAACAACGTTGTCCTTCATTGTGGAGATGGTAGCCTTTATCTCGTCCAGAGTCTTGACCTGATTCTCGTAAATGTAGGAGCTTCCGCTGACCTTAACGTCAACATAAACAGGAGCCTCTGCGGTGGTTACCTTTTCGCTTGATGAGCTTGGGCTGTCGGCACCTGCTTCGCTGCCGTCAGAGCCTTTTCCTGTTCCCCAGCCGAAGCCAAAGCGCAGCAGGAAGAAAGCCAGCAAAAGCAGCAAAAGGATAAGAAGCATTATAAGCAGTCTCTTTTTCTTTCTCTTTTTAAGCTTTTTATTCTTTCTTTCCAGTTCGTCGATATACTTTTTTTCTACATCTCTTTCAATGCTCATTTTCATTATCTCCTTTTTCTAATTGGATTTTGATGAATTGATATGTGTAAAGTACAGATTCTTGTAGTTGCCCTTCACCGTGCTGAGAATGTCCTGAACACGGTTCACATCTCTGTAAAGCACCTTGTCGCCGTCATAGATAAACGCCGCAAGGATTATGGAATCCTTGTCCAGACCATAGGAATTCAGAGCGTTTACAATGTCCTTTGAAAGGTCATCTCCTATGGCAACGCTCACCGGTGTGCCTCCGTTCTGGGATATGTACAGCGTATCTTTGCTGTCGGCATATTTCATTTCTATGCTCACCATCATTCCGCTGTTGAAGCCGTCAAGGGCACTCTGCATTTTCACCACGGCAGCAGTATTCTCCTTGTTGCGCTCCTCAGCCTGAGCGACCTGTGCCTTTGCATCCTCACGAGCCTTTTCGATCCGGGAGCTTGCATCCTGCTGAGCCTGCACGACCCGGGACTCAGCCGCATCTATTTTTTCCTGCGCCTTTTTCTCAACGTCCTGTGCGCTGTTTGAGATGTTGAGCATTACCCAGAAAAGCATTATCATGATAATATCAAGCAGGCTGGTCAGCTCGATGATGATACCTTTGTTTTTGCGAAAAGTATTCATACGATCTCTCTTGCCTCAACGGGATTAGAAGAATTGCGCTCCAGAAACAGCTGGACGTTTTTCTCGTTGTCCTCTATCTTTGCAGCCACAACACCGTCCAGGAGCTTAAAGATAATGGAAAAGATCAGTCCCCAGAAGGTAGATGTCAGCGCACCGTAAAAGTTACCCTGAACATTGCTCATATCGCTTACCATTCCAAGAAGTGAAATGACCGTGCCAAGGATACCAAGAAGCGGGAATATGCCCGTAAGGTTCACAAAAAGGGAATAAAGCTTGCCGGTATGGTTCCTCATGTCGACCACATCGGTCTCCTTCAGCCTTGACACCTCGCCCTCAGCTTCCTGGCTTGATGAGCGGGCGTCGGGGACAAAGACGGTGAGATGCAGTTTTTTGTAAAGTCTGTCCGCTGAATTTTTAGTTGAGTAATAAACAAATCCCGTGAAAACAGCCACGAGAAATATGATAAGGTCAAAGCCCCAGAGATTCATGAATATGACCGAGAAAAAACTTTTCATAAGGATATCCACCCCCAAATTACATAATACCACACTCGCCTCCAAAAATCAAGGCTATTTGTCACATAATGTTGGTTTTTAGAAAAAATAAGTGCCGTATTTTATACGGCACCGTAAACAGTTTGTATTTGGAAATCTTATCAGTTTTTTGTCTCAAAACCGCCCTTGTTGAAGAACAGCTCTCTGATGGCAAGAGCACATCCGGAGAGGAATCTGTGCTTGTCCTCGATTATGGAAAGCTCTATCTTGCTTGAAACATACGATCCGCCCACTTCGGTGATAGCATTTTTCAGCATCTGGAATTCTTTTTCGTCGTGAAAATTGAAGTTGTGAAGCACTATCTTCTGAGGGTTGGTGGAGAAATAAAGATTGTTGAGCAAAACAGCTGTGAGCCTGAAACGCTCATTGATGATCTTTACAATACTCTCGTCGCCCTTGTCATAGGAAGCGTTGACCATTTCCGTGGTAACGTTGTCAAAGTTTCCTCTTGCAGCGGCATAAAGAAAAGGAGTCTGCTCCTGCGAGAATACCTCTTTGATCTTGCGCATAGTTGCCTGTGGTGTAAGCTCGTTCTCCACGCAGCCACGCCTTCCGCACTCACATACCGTGTCGGAGTTAGGATTGATTATCATTTTATCCACGAAGTTGGTACGGTTGTCATAGGAAACGATAGGCTCGTTGAGGTTGGTAACAACAAAGTGGATAGTCTTTCCGTAGTGAAGAAAGGCAATATTGTGGCGGTTGACATCCTTTGTTTTCTGGAAATCGATGTTTGCCATAGCCGTGCCCTTAACGGAATTATCAAATACCAGCGGAAGCTGGGTGAACTTTCTCACCTTTGCGAAGACGGTGGAGTAATCCGGATCCGAATCGGTCACCTTTATCCCGAGCTTTTGGTACATTGTGGGGAATATGCCAAAGCCGATACCCAGAATATTCTCGGCGGTAAGGCAGTTGTCCGAAAGGATCTCCTTGATGGAGCTGATTATAAAATCCTCTATCTCACTATACTCAGTTTTATCGTTGATCTCGTTGTTTCGCTTGTCAAGAACGGCACCGGAAAGTGTGGACAGACCTACGCTGATGAGATTATCCTCAATGCTTACGCCGACCACGAATTTATAGTGGTGGTTTATATCTATTAGTATCTTTTTCCTGCCTCTTGGTGCTTTTTCCGTAACGTGTCTGTATTCGCCTATTTCCTGGATTATGCCCTGTTCTATCATTTCGTTGGTGATGATAGTGACGGCAGCCCTTGTAAGCTCAAGCGTTCCGGCAATATCGATCCTTGACGTTGGTCCACGGGTTTTCAGTATTTTAAGGACCTGCATACGGTTGCGCCTTTTCAGATCCAGTTTGCTTATTCCATGCTGTTCCATATTATCATTGCCTCCGGCGTAAATAGTCATTTGATCCTGCAAACTTATTTTGTTTACTGTCACAACAAATTATAACAGCATTTTTTGAACGTAAAATTAACATTCGATTATAATTTAACCATTCTGCATTTTTTACATTTTGTTAATATTGTTCAATTAACACCGAGGCAAAAAGATCCCCCTGCCGTCAAGGCAAGGGGCTGCAGATCGTCATATTATCTTTTCCTCGTCGATGTCGTCCTCGATCTCTTCACCGTTGATGAGCTTTCTGAGGTTTTCAAATTCCTCTGTTGAAAGGGTGACTCCCTTGCCCATTCTGGTGTGATCGGGATTCCATTCTCTGATGTCGTACTTTGGCTCTCTGTCGTTCCAGCTTATAAGGTTGAGCTCCTTTGTCCAGCCCTTTGCGTTTTCCGACAGCACACCGATATTTTCCTTTATCTCGTATTTAAGCTCTGCCATTTTCAAGACCTCCAATTATTTATTTTTAGCTTATTTATTGACTGATTTACGGATAAATGCCCCTATCTCTTCCGAGAATGCAAGCACATAGCATGGTATAAACAAAAGTATGATGAAAACTGCGAACAAGGGTCTGATATAATACCCTGTGATAGCGGCGGTGATAGCGGTAAGGCAAACCATTTCAAACAGCTGCTTTCTGACTACAAGGCATGGGACCATTACCACTGCACAGAAGACAGCTGCGGCGAAAAATCCCCATTGTGAAAAAACGATCCCCAGCACCGGCAGCATCATCATGTAGCCCAGCCAGCGCTTTTTCCTTACCACCGCACCCAGCAGCAAAGCTGCGCACAAAGCAAGTATCTCCGTAATTCCCAGCACTTTTTTATATATGCCTGCACCGATAACTCCGAACAGTATCATAGCAACGCAGAATGCAACGACGTCCTTGAAGAAGGATGCGTTTTCAAAGTGCTCAACAACTTTTCTTGGGAGAAATCTGCTCATAAGTCCTGTAAGGGACTTTGCGTTGTAAACAAATATCATTGCAAACAGCAGCAGCATTGCTGCGGCAATGGGTAAGTCGGTAATTTCCAGGTTATCCAGGAACCGTGGGAACATGACGTTCAGAACTGTCATCGCCACAAGAAGAATGTTGCTCAGCACCAGTTTTTTTATGTTTATCTTAAAAGGGATAAGATAGCGTGAATCTATATACCGGGCGATAAAAACGGAGAAGTAAGCTGCAACGGTAGATATTGCCGGTCCGTAAAGTCCTATCCTCGGTATAAGGATAAGGTTCAGAGCTACGTTTACAACGCCGGATATAAGGCTGGTGAAAAGGGAACGCTTTGACTTCTTTGTTGCGATATAAATGGAGCCCATAAAAGTGGTGAAACAGGAGAAAACCGATGAATAGATGAGGATAGGAGAGTAGTTCATGCAGTCTCTGAAATCCTTGCCGATCATCAGATTGGTAAGGGGCTGTATCACCAGCAGGCAGCCGCCTGCCAGGATATAGATGAGGCTCTGGTTGAAATCAAAGACATTCTCGTAGAATTTGTTTCTGTCCTTTGATTCGTTTTCGGTAATGGCGGACATATTCCACGCCTGCCCAAACATAAGATACACCGTTGCAACTATGTTAGGTATCTTATAAGCCGCCGACAGCACGCCGTTTGCGTCCTCGCCCATAATATACGTTGTCATGAACGAGTCGGAGCTGTTGGTTATAAGCCACAGCAGCTGAGCGGGTATAAGGGGAAGGGAATACTGGAGCATGACCCGGTAAAGGTCCTTGTTCCAGCGCTTTATGTCGAAATGCTGCCAAAGCTTGCAGGTGAACATCAAAAAGATCACCGATATAAAATCCGCAAGGACAATGGCGAGAAGATATTTTGCGATAGGTGTGCTCAGCACTCCGCCTATGCCGAAGAACTTAAAATCTTTGGGGAAGACGGTAAAGAAAAGAATGTTGAATAAAAGAGTGAAAAATGTTGCGATTATGCCGTTGAGGGCAAAAAGCTTGACCTTTTCCATTGCCCGCACGTATGTTGAATAAAGGGTCTTCATGCTGGACATGAAGATATATAGGTACAGTATTACGCCGTAATCCTTCAGATACCTGTCGGCAACTCCTGTCATCATAACGATAAACTGGAGAACTCCGAAAGCTGCCAGACCGCCAAGGCAAACCACGTTGCCAATGGTGAATACCGCTTTTTTGTCGTAAGCCTTGTCAAGACCAAAGCGAATTATCGCCTCTGCGATAGTCATTGAAGCGATAGGTATTGCCCAGTTGGCTATCTGGGTGAGCAGGTCGGTAAAACCAAGCTCGTATTGTGACAGGGCGTTGGTATAAATAGGTATAAGCAGTAAAACAAGTATTTTTGAGCTGAAAGATCCTATGGCAAATGCAAGCGTGTTTGAAAACAACTTGCGATAGCTGCTTGGAGCTTTTGTGTCAGACATGTTCATACCTCTGTTTGATTTATTTGTATGCGCATACAAAACGCTTTTTCTTTCCGTATGTGGACATCTATTTGATTATTATACCACAGTCAAACCTTTTTTGCAACAGTAAAAACGGCAAAAGTGAAAAAAGCTTTTTGCATTTAGTGCTGTTGATTTTGCCGGGACTGTGTGGTATAATCGATTCGGAAAATAAAAGTACACAGTAAGGAGGACGGATATATGAGCATCACAATCTCAAGTGTCACTCTCCCATTTGCGGAGATACCGTATTTTTCCTTTGGCAGCGGAAAGAAAGCACTGGTCATGCTCCCTGGGATCTTCACCAAAAGCCTCATGACCCTTTCAGAAGCGGTAAAACTGGCTTTTGACGACTTTACAGAGGATTATACATTCTATGTTTTTGAGCGTCAGGTGCCTTTGAATGAAAACTGCACCATAGAGCAAACAGCAGCGCTCACCGCCGATGCACTCGATGCCCTGGGGGTAGGGAAAGCCTGCGTGTACGGCGTTTCCACAGGAGGAATGATCGCCCAGTGCCTTGCGGCGCAAAGGGGAGACCTTGTGCAGAAGCTTGCGCTTATCTCCACCGCACCATACATTGAGGAGGAGCCCGGAAAAGCAATGGGGGAGATAGGCGAGCTTTTTAAAAACGGAGAAATTGAAACCGCAGGCAGAATGTTTGCCCGGCTGGTATACTCCCGTGACTTTTATGAAAAGTACGAAAAAGCAATAATCGATACGGTCTGCGGCGCAACGGAACAGGAGCTGCAAAGATTTATCCGTCTGACAGGTGCGGTAGTGCGCTTTGATGGACGCAGTGCACTGGAAAACATCATGTGCCCGTCCGTTGTTGTCGGCGGAGCACAGGACAGGATCTTTTCAAAGCAGCTCCTGAAGGATACAGCCCGTACCCTTGGCTGCCCTCTGATGATATATGATGGCTACGGTCATGCGGTCTACGACGAACTGCCGCAGGTGAAAAAGGACGTTTTTGCGTTCTTTTCGGAGTAAGGAGCGGATGAAATGGAGATCAGAAAAGGAAAATACAGACACTTCAAGGGCAATATGTATGAGGTAATAGGCATAGCAAAGAACTCGGAGACCCTTGAGGAAATGGTGGTTTACCGTG
This sequence comes from Ruminococcus sp. FC2018, assembly GCF_000621805.1. Lineage (GTDB taxonomy): Bacteria > Bacillota > Clostridia > Oscillospirales > Ruminococcaceae > Hominimerdicola. The sequence goes on from NZ_JHXH01000009.1 coordinate 110,065, forward strand.
CCCTTTACGGGGACGGGGAACTTTGGGTCCGTCCTGCTGAAATGTGGAATGAGACCGTAACCCGTGACGGAAAGACCTTTAAGAGGTTTGAATATATACAGCAGTAACAACGCAGTTGTGAAACTGCTGTAATATCCTGAATATCACTGCATATATTTTAATACACCAAAATGTATTGGAGTGATATTCTATGGATCACCGTGAGAAGGAACGGTGCGTACAGCTGGCAGAGTATATTGTAGCTCACAAGGGCACTGTGCGTGCCACAGCTGCTGTTTTCGGTGTAAGCAAGTCCACGGTACATAAGGATCTGACCGAACGACTAAAAAAAGCTTCACCGGTGCTGTTTAAGCAGGTCAAGGAAATCCTTGAGGAAAACAAACGTGAAAGACATATAAGGGGCGGCATGGCAACAAAGCACAAATACGAGAAGCGTCAGGAGCTTCTTGTAAAAGCAAAGTAGCGTGCCTGCGGGAATATAGATGATATACAGGCAGGGGAGAGAGCGTATCTCTCCCTTTTTTGTACAAACGGCTATTTTTTGGACAGTTTATATTATCTGTAATTTTATTATTTGCAATATATTGCGAAAATAAGCTGTTTTTGCCCTGAGGAAACATTGGACAAGAAAAAATTTTTCCAATAAAGAGAATTTTTTTGTACAAATAGCTTGCAATTTTGAAAAAAGTGTGTTATAATGCTGATTGTAGTATTACGACCCGGAATAGAACAGGAGTATAATTATGAAATGTCCTTTTTGCGGATTTGAAGATACCAAGGTCATTGACTCTCGTCCCAGCGAGGGCAAAAAGAGAAGAAGAAGAGAGTGCACCAACTGCGGAAAGCGCTTTACTACATACGAGGTAGTTGAAAAGCCTATGCTTATGGTGTATAAAAAGGACGGCTCCTTTGAGCCTTTTGACAGAGCAAAGCTCATCAAGGGACTCCAGACAGCCATCAAGAAGCGTCCTGTAAGCGTTGAGCAGATGACTGCGCTGGTAGATAATATAGAAAATACCTATGCAAACAAGATGCAGACCGAAACTACCACCAGCGAGATAGGCGATATGGTCCTGCACGGACTTAAAAAGCTGGACCTGGTGGCGTATGTGCGTTTTGCATCGGTATATAAGGATTTCAGCGACGTTGAATCTTTCATTCAGATAATTTCCGAGCTGGATACGGAAAAATAATAAGGATAGTATCTGCCCCTTTCTTTTCTGCATTTCAAAGGGAGAGGGCGTGTTATAAAGTGGGAGCGTACAGATATATAAGCACCCCAAGAGAGAGCTATCAATGCTTTTACCATTAGCATGGCAGGAAAACACCGCAGGCACAAATGTGCACAACGGTGTTTTTTTGCATTTTTATGGGAAAATCTCTTGATTTACGAAAACGTTTGTGATATAATGAATAATGCTTTTGAGCGCAATAATATTCAGGGGGAGAATAATTATGAGACCGGCTGTAAGTTATAAGCCATCAAACACATTTTCATTCGTAGGTTTTATCCTGATGTTCCTTTCAATGCTCATCACAGGCGCACTGCTTTCGTGGCTGTATGTGGTACTTCAGGCAGTTATACCTATAATCTATCTGTGCGTTCTTATCACAGTAGGCTTCGGCGCTGCCGTGGGAGGTATAGGTTATTTCTTTGTAAAGACCTATAAGATACGCCATCCTATGATAGCTGTGCTTGCCACCCTTATCGCAATGTTGTTCGTTTATTATTTCCATTGGTGCGTTTACGTGGCAAGGGATTATGACAAGAACATTTATGATTCCATGAAAACCAGTCCGGCTGCTTCGTATTACCTGGGACTTACCGACAGCGAGATGGATCAAAACGGACTTTTCGATGACCCGAGCCGTGTGGTCAGCGCTTATAAAAGTCTGAAGGTCAAGAGCTTTACAAAGCTGACCACATCTGAGCTGGACTCTCTGCCTGCAAAACAGAGGGATCTTTATAATAAAAACGCAACTGTCTGGGAGTTTATGGATCTGGACAATATTCTGGGAACAAATGACTCGGAGATAAAAGAGTCCGTTCAGAACCTGAGGGGCAAAAACGCCTATACATTTACATATGAGTACAGAAAGCAGCCCAAGCATAACATCGGCTTCCTGCTTGTTCATCCCGGCGAGCTGTGGGACGACATTCGTTCTATAAACACCCAGGGAAGATGGACCATGAGCTCCAGACACAGCTACTCGTCAAAAAGCAGCAAAACCCCTGTTACAGGTGTATTTCTGTGGCTCACATGGATAGGTGAGATGCTGCTTATGTTTATCCCCGCAGTGGCGATCGTCCGTGCAAGGGCTACATCACCGTTTATCGAAAACGATAACGACTGGGCTGTTACAGATAAGCCGCAGCTTTCCTTTAAGTTTGTGGATCCTTTCCCGGGAAATTCCAACGGAGAAAATCAGTTCAAGGTTACGTTCAAAAACGACATAGACAGCTTGTTCACGCTCCAGCCGCTGCTTCCGCAGATGGGCTCGCTGAATACATATTACACCGTCAGCTACTGTCACAGCCGAAATTACGATGAAAACTATCTGACTATTATGCATACAAGGATAAACAATGCAAAAAACAATCAGAGAGTTAATTCGGCAATAGTTAAGAATGTCCGTGTAGATGCTGATTATATCGCATCGCTTCATGGAATGTTCGGTTATCCCCAGCCCCTTGCCTGCAACGGGGTGAACAGATTTGCTCAGCAGGCTCAGCCCCAGCAGGAGCAGGCTAATGAGCAGCCGCAGCAGCAACAGCAGTACGCACAGCAGCAGGCTAATGAGCAGCCGCAGCAGCAACAGCAGTATACACAGCAGCAGGCTTATGCGCAGCCCCAGCAGCAACAGCAGTATACACAGCAGCAGGCTTATGAACAGCAGCCGCAGCAACAGCAGTATACACAGCAGCAGGCTTATGCGCAGCCCCAGCAGCAACAGCAGTACCCACAGCAGCAGGCTTATGAACAGCAGCCGCAGCAGCAACAGCAGGCTCCCGCTCAGAATTGGGGAGAAATGGACGCTATTGACACGTCCAACATCGACCTTAGCTCTCTGGACAGCCGGAACAGGTAAAAACAAAAACCACTCGGTTTTGAACTGACCCCAAAAAGTTAGACAAACTTTTTAAAGAAAAAATATGCAAAGCGACTAAGAGAGATCTTGGTCGCTTTTGTCATGCGGCAGCGAATTTGTATTCAATAGGTGACATACCGTTAAGTTTAAGCTTTATGCGTTTTGTATTGTACCACTCTATGTAAGCATGAAGCTCGGATATGAAGTGTTCTATTGATGTGAATTCTTGTAAATACAGCAATTCTGTCTTGAGTAATCCGAAGAAGTTTTCTGCACAGGCATTATCAAGACAGTTGCCCTTTCGTGACATACTCTGCCTGATGCCTTTATCTTTAAGCATTTTCTGATAATGCTTATGCTGATACTGCCAACCTTGATCTGAATACAGTATCAACCCTGTATTGTCGGGTATCTTTGCAAACGCCTTTTCAAGCATATCTGTGACTTGATTCAAATTAGGGTGGTAACTCAGGTTGTAGGATACAACTTCGCCGTTGAAAAGGTCGATAATAGGAGAAAGATACAGCTTGATACCAAACAGCGCAAACTCTGTCACATCTGTGACCCATTTCTGATTTGGCTT
>NZ_JHXH01000010.1 GCF_000621805.1 Ruminococcus sp. FC2018
GAAGCAAATCAAGGTCGTTGACCTTGAAGTCAAACTCACCCGTTTTGAATTTGCCTAAAGGCAAATTCAAAATGGGCGCATAGCTCAGGTGGTTAGAGCGCACGCCTGATAAGCGTGAGGTCGGTGGTTCGAGTCCACTTGTGCCCATCACAGTGAGGTAAAACTTGCTGATGAAAAAGTGACAGAATGTAGGAAAAGGAAGCTTGTGAAAAACAAGTGGACTCATCCACATTGTGCCCATTGTGATCCGAAAGGGTTACAAGACTGGATCTTGAAAATTGAATAACAAAGAAAGTAAAGTATGCAAATGAGGAAAACGACTAAGAAAAAGAATTAGTCGGGAAACCTACAATTTAGCAAAACTTCAAACGAGGAAACATAATTCTGTAGAAGTGGTCAAGCTAAAAAGAGCGTAGGGGGAATGCCTTGGCATCAGGAGCCGATGAAGGACGTGATAAGCTGCGATAAGCTGCGGGGAAGAGCAAGTATCTTTTGATCCGCAGATTTCCGAATGGAGCAATCCGTATGTGTATGCACATACATCATATACTGAATCAAATAGGTATATGAGGGGAACCGCCTGAACTGAAACATCTAAGTAGGGCGAGGAAAAGAAATCAACCGAGATTTCCTGAGTAGTGGCGAGCGAAAGGGAAAGAGGCTAAACCAAGGGTAGAAATACCTTTGGGGTATGGACAGCATTTAGCATTGCTTTGATCGAGTCGAAGTGTGTGGGAAAGCACACCAAAGAATGTGAGAGTCATGTAGGCGAAGTGAAGAGCAGCGAGCTGTATCCGGAGTACCGCGGGACACGAGGAATCCCGTGGGAAGGTGGGGGGACCATCCTCCAAGCCTAAATACTACCTGATGACCGATAGCGGATAGTACTGTGAAGGAACGGTGAAAAGAACCCCGGGAGGGGAGTGAAAAAGAACCTGAAACCCTATGCTTACAAGCACCGAGAGCGCGTCAATGCGTGATCGGGTACCTTTTGTAGAATGGTCCGGCGAGTTATTGTATGTGGCAAGGTTAAGCACTTAAGGTGCGGAGCCGAAGCGAGAGCGAGTCTTAACAGGGCGAATTAAGTCGCATGCAATAGACCCGAAACCGAGTGACCTATCCATGTTCAGGTTGAAGTGGAGGTAAAACTCCATGGAGGACCGAACTCACGTTCGTTGAAAAGACCGGAGATGAAATGTGGATAGCGGAGAAATTCCAATCGAACTCGGATATAGCTGGTTCTCTCCGAAATAGCTTTAGGGCTAGCCTCGTGACAGATTGCTGGAGGTAAAGCACTGAATGGGCTAGGGGTCGAAAGATTACCGAACCTTATCAAACTAAGAATGCCAGACAATTGATTCACGGGAGTCAGACAATGTGAGATAAGTCTCATTGTCAAAAGGGAAACAGCCCAGACCCACAGCTAAGGTCCCTAAACATTGTTAAGTGGAAAAGGATGTGGAGTTGCATAAACAACCAGGATGTTGGCTCAGAAGCAGCCATTCATTAAAAGAGTGCGTAATAGCTCACTGGTCGAGTGACTCTGCGCCGAAAATTCAACGGGGCTAAACAATGTACCGAAGCTTGGGATTGTATCTTATGGTGCAGTGGTAGGAGAGCGTCGAATAAGGGGTGAAGTCAGAGCGGAAGCGCTGGTGGATCTTATTCGAGTGAGAATGCCGGAATGAGTAGCGAGAATTATGTGAGAATCATAATGGCCGAAAATCTAAGGTTTCTTGAGGAAGGTTCGTCCGCTCAAGGTAAGCCGGGGGCTAAGGTGAGGCGGAAACGCGTAGCCGATGCACATACGGTTGAAATTCCGTAGCCACCGAAGGATTTAAACACAGGGACACTTTCAAAGCGACTAGCCGGAGAATGGTTGATCCGGTCGTAAGGGACCGAAAACAAGTAGGGAAGTAGCCGTAGCGGGAGGCAAGAAAAGCTGTGTGTATATCCCAGGTGCCCGTACCGCAAACCGACACAGGTAGATAGGAAGAAGATTCTAAGGCCAACGGGAGAAGGGTTGTTAAGGAACTCGGCAAGTTGACCCCGTAACTTAGGGATAAGGGGTGCTTGAGCAATCAAGCCGCAGAGAATAGGCCCAGGCGACTGTTTAGCAAAAACACAGGTCTCTGCTAAATCGAAAGATGACGTATAGGGGCTGACACCTGCCCGGTGCCGGAAGGTTAAGAGGAGATGTGAGAGCATTGAATTGAAGCCCCGGTAAACGGCGGCCGTAACTATAACGGTCCTAAGGTAGCGAAATTCCTTGTCAGGTAAGTTCTGACCCGCACGAAAGGTGTAACGATCTGGGCACTGTCTCAACAACCCGCCCGGCGAAATTGTAGTACCGGTGAAGATGCCGGTTTCCCGCGACTAGACGGAAAGACCCCATGGAGCTTTACTGTAGCCTAATATTGAATTTTGGTATTTCATGTACAGGATAGGTGGGAGACTGTGAAACACAGGCGTCAGCTTGTGCGGAGTCGACCTTGGGATACCACTCTTGGAGTGCTGAAGTTCTAACCTGCGGCTTTGAATCAAGTCGGGGGACATTGTTAGGTGGGCAGTTTGACTGGGGCGGTCGCCTCCTAAAGAGTAACGGAGGCGCTCAAAGGTTTGCTCTGCATGGATGGAAACCATGCGTCAGAGTGTAAACGCAAAAGCAAGCCTAACTGCGAGAATGACGGTTCGAGCAGTAACGAAAGTTGGAGTTAGTGATCCGGCGGTATGTGAATGGAAATGCCGTCGCTCAACGGATAAAAGCTACCCTGGGGATAACAGGCTGATCTCCCCCAAGAGTCCACATCGACGGGGAGGTTTGGCACCTCGATGTCGGCTCATCGCATCCTGGGGCTGAATTCGGTCCCAAGGGTTTGGCTGTTCGCCAATTAAAGCGGTACGCGAGCTGGGTTCAGAACGTCGTGAGACAGTTCGGTCCCTATCTGTCGTGGGCGTAGGATATTTGCAAGGCGCTGTCCCTAGTACGAGAGGACCGGGATGGACGCACCTCTGGTGCACCAGTTGTCACGCCAGTGGCACAGCTGGGCAGCTATGTGCGGATCGGATAAACGCTGAAGGCATCTAAGCGTGAAGCCGTCCTTAAGATAAGATATCCCATCTGTTTACAGAGTAAGACCCCTTGAAGACTACAAGGTTGATAGGCTTGAAGTGTAAGTGCGGTGACGTATTTAGCTTGCAAGTACTAATCGGTCGAGGGCTTGACCAAATTACAGATTGTTTCTTCGCTTTGCTTTGTTATTCAATTTTGAAGACCCGGTCTTCAATATTTCCAAGTCGGTGACTATAGAGATGAGGTCACACCTGTTCCCATGCCGAACACAGAAGTTAAGCTCATCATCGCTGAAAATACTTGGCTGGTAACGGCCCGGAAACATAGGTCGTCGCCGACATTGGATATGCACCATTAGCTCAGATGGTAGAGCAACTGACTCTTAATCAGTGGGTCCTGGGTTCGAGTCCCCGATGGTGCACTCGGTATTTAAATGCTCGTAAAAATCAATAAAAATCCTTGTGCTCGCACGCGCAAAGCTCACACAGGATTTTTACGATTTTTATCGCCGCATTAAAAAACCTTGCGAGTTTGCTTCGCAAACTCGGAATGAAGTATGATGTTTGTTTTGTAAAATTAAAGCAAGGCCCGTTGGTCAAGCGGTTAAGACTCCGGCCTCTCACGCCGGCGACGGGAGTTCGATTCTCCCACGGGTCATTTTTAATCTGCCTTGACCATATTGGGCAGAACGGATACAAGCTATAATTTAGTATGGCTTGTATATTTTTTTAATATGGACCATTAGCTCAGTTGGTTAGAGCAACCGGCTCATAACCGGTCGGTCCAGGGTTCGAGTCCCCGATGGTCCATTATATTCAGGGGTATAGCTCAGCTGGTAGAGCAGCGGTCTCCAAAACCGCGTGCCGAGGGTTCGAAACCTTCTGCCCCTGCCACTAAGTCCGCAAACACTTTGTTTGCGGACTTTTTTATCATGGTTAAAAGCAGGCAGCCGTTAAGCTGTCTGCTTTGCTTTGTAAGATTGGATCACGTTCATCCTCTGATGGACAGGCAGAAGATAGAGGTATGAGACTTTGGAGCAGCTTTACTATTGAGGACTGGAAGATAATCAAGTCTACTCTGACTGTTGAGATCCCTGAGATCGCAGCAAGAGCTTATGACGGTACTGCAACCACAGTGACAGCTACATTGAAGAACGGCGAAACCGTACTTGATGAAGAAGTTATCGAAGACAACGACATCACTGTAACCTACGAGTTCGAGAAGAGGGTAGTCGGTGAAGGCAATGTAGAATCTTGGGAAAAAGTAACCGAAGCTAAGGCTGCAGGAAATTACAGAGTAACAGCTACTGCAACGGGTGATAACTTCACAGCAGATCCTGCTATGAAGGAATTCACGATCAATAAGGCAACAGCTACTGTGACTCTGAAAGCAGAAGACCTTATTAAGCCTGCAGGCTACACCGACGGAACGGTTGGCGTTACAATCTCAGGTATCGTTGAAAGCGACAAAATCACACTTCCGGAAGTTATCGACATCGGAACAGGTGTTGAAAACGGCACAGCGATCACCGCTGATACACAAGCAATTAAGGACATTGAGACACTTCTTGGTGACAACTACGAGCTTGTGATAGAAGGAAATCCTACGCTTACAATCAGAGCAGCTAAGCTTGTAAGTGTAACGGCAAAGACCAGCTACATCAAGACAAGCGGCGGAGACGAATTCGTATCACCTGTATTTGATGCAATAGACGAGAACGGCAACAAATTTAGCGGCGAGATCGCAATCGTCAAGGGTCCTGAAGAGATCAACGTTGCAAAGACCTATAAGCTCACAGTTTCCGATGCATCAACACTTGAAGTCATATCTGATGATATCAAGGTTACTTGGGAAGTTAAGGAGACTGGAGTTGCAACTGTTAAAGCAAGAACTGCTGATCTTGGCGGACAGATAAAGCTGAATGTTTATATGACGCTTCCGGATTCTATAACTGATCCTGAAAATGAAGGATATGTAGTATTCACAAAGAATGGTGAAGAAACAAAGTTAGCTGTATCTGAGCTTACATATCGTACAGTTGGCGAGGAAAAACAGTATAAAATTGCTGTACCGTATAGGGCAATTGAGATGCATGATGATGTCAACATTAAGGTGTATAATAAAGATGATGTTCTTATTCCATTGACTGATTCTAATAACGCAAACTATGATGATGGATATACTATGAGTTTGTCTGATTATCTTGATCTTGCGATTTCTAAATCAACTAATCCAAAGATGGTTGCTTTAGCTAAAGCGACGCGTGATTATGGAATTGCTGCACAGAAGTATTTCCAGTCCGGTGATTATACAAACTTAAACTTCAGTGAAGAGTTTAATCAGTTATCAAAGGAAGAACTTCAGAATGCATTGAGTGAATACGCAATGACAGAAAGTGGCTCACTCCCTGAAGGCATAGCTAAAGTAGCTATGACATTAGAGTGTAGGGATGTTACAACATTTAGACTCAAAGTTCAATTCAATAGTGGATATGATGCATCTAAATTTACATTTAAAATTGATGGCAAAACTGTTAAACTGAATGACAATGCATTTGTAGTCAGAGAGATAGGTTCTTTAGATTTGAATAAATCTCACGTATTTACCATTTCTGATGGTACAACAACCTATTCTACTACAAGAAGTGCTCTTTCTTGGGCATATGCAGCATCTAAAGCTACAACACAGAAAAATGTAGACCTCGCAAGAGCGTTGTATTTGTTCAATGCTAAAGCGACGGATTACATTTCATAAAAAGAGGAGGGAAATGAAGAGAGTATACAAGTGTTGAACTTGAGGTTATTACATTTAATGTAGAAGATGTTATTTCTACATCATGTAACCCAGAAACAGAACCATTCTAACCTTCTTTTTCCCGGCAGGCAGCCAAATGGCTGCCTGCCTTTTTTTCGTTTGTGTGAGGAAAACAATATGACAAAGACCTGCGAGGGGATAGTGCGCCCCCGATAACTCCGGGAACGAGCTTGAAGAAACAGCGGTCATGGAGAATGATGACAAATACTTGATAAAATGTTCAGACTGTGGTATAATGGCCTACGGAACGAAATACAACGCAAGCACCGGCTGGGCTGTAATATGGAACTTGAAGCGGCTGAGTCGCTTACAACTCAATGAAAGGATAATAACCATGAAGCTGAAAAAGGATTTTATCGTACACGACGCAGGAGACGAGACAATGCTCGTTGCCACAGGAAGTGCTAAGTTCTCGGGGCTTGTAAAGGGTAATAAGACAGCAGGCGATGTGCTGGAGCTGTTAAAGACCGACACCACAGAGGCTGAGATCATCAGGAAAATGCATGAAAAGTACGATGCCCCTGAGGGTGCCATAGAGCGTGACGTGAAGAAGATGATCACAGAGCTCAGAAAGATCGGTGCTATTGATGGGTAATAATCAGACCTTCGAGGAAGTCATAGCCCGTGACGGCAAGCTTATCTATACCAACAAGGGCGACAGTATGATGCCGCTGATAAAACAGGACAGAGATCTGCTCGTTATCAGTAAAAAGCCAAAACACAGGCTTAAAAAGTATGATGTTCCTTTGTATAAGCGTGACAGCGGACAGTATGTGCTGCACCGTATTTTAAAGGTCAGAAAGCATGACTACGTTATATGCGGAGATAACCGCTGGAGCAAGGAATACGGCATAACCGACAGGCATATCATAGGCTTGCTTACCGCTGTTATCCGCAACGGCAAAGAGATAAAGGTGACCGATACAAAGTACAGACTATACGTTCACCTGTGGTGCGATCTGTTCCCGGTGAGGGCGTTTATTGTTCACGTAATCAATAAACTTGGAAGAATGATAAAAAGGAAATAGTTATGCAGACAAAGACAAAAAAAAGATCGCTGAAGCGATTTGTCAGAAGAAAATATCTTGGTGCGCACAGGCGATTGGTGCATTTCTTTGACGGCAGAAAAGACAAGAAAATATGCGGCTGTTCACTTGTAAAATATGTCCCCTCTTTATACAGAGAAACTATGGGTGCAACAGGCAGTGAAGCCACCTGCTACTGGGCACTGGACAAGATATTTGAGGGTGAGAGCTTAGATGAAAATGATTCTTTTATTGATGTGGGCTGCGGCAAGGGCAGGGTGCTTGCATATCTGGTAAGCAAAAATTATCCCTGCTCACTGACAGGGATAGAACTCAATAAGGATGTTGCACAATACGCACAGAGCTGGGCGCAGAGATATAAGAAGATCAGTATCATCCACGGAAATGCCTTTGAGCATGACTATAACAGCTATACGGTCTTATTCCTCGGCAGACCCTTTGAAACGGAAGCCTTTCACAGTTTTATCAATATGCTTGAAAAAAATCTTACTCATCCCGTCAGGTTCTTCTATTGGTGGGACACACAAAGCGGTGACTACCTTGAAAACAGAAAGGGCTGGACAAGGGTAAGACGAGAAATGATATATAAAAGTCATGGACTGTATATGTACAGATGTCCGCAGGGCTTTTCGCTTTGAGAGTATACTCCATGAATAACAATGCAATAAAATTGCTCTATGCCGCTGCGAAAAAGAAAAATGGTACATCGCCGCACTGATGCTCGTTCAGGCACTAAATGGTGCGAGCGGTGGTGCTTGAATTAAATAGAACGGAGTAATTGAAAAAATGGATAGGCGAGAATATATCAAGGCGATCAAGGACGTTATTTACCTTGCGTACTGCGGTGTGAACGGCAAAATACCCGGCGACGCAAGAGTGCGGAAAATGGATATCACGGCTGTATATGAAGCTGCGAATAAGCATCTTCTGACGGCGATTTGCGCAATGTCTCTCGAATCGGCAGGAGTCAATGATGAGCGCTTCACCCAGGCTAAGGGCAAGGCTATGCGTAAAAATGCTCAGATGGATATTGACAGAGCGCAGCTTTTTGAACGGCTTGAAGCGGCGCAGATATGGTATATGCCCCTCAAGGGCTCGCTGCTCAAGGACCTGTACCCCAAGTACGGTATGCGCCAGATGTCGGACAACGATATCCTCTTTGACAGCGCCAGAGCCCGGGACGTCAAGCAGATAATGGAGTCAATGGGCTTTGCCTGTGAGCGTTTCGGGCATGGCAACCACGATGTATATTTCAAGAAGCCTGTCAGCAATTTTGAAATGCACACGTCGATCATCAATCATAATGATAACAGAATTTTTGAATACTACAGGAACGTCAAGGACAGGCTTATCAAGGACGAGGACAACAACTTCGGATATCATTTCAGCGATGAGGATTTTTATATATTCATGACCGCTCACGAATATAAGCACTATTCAAACGGCGGAACAGGGCTGCGGTCGGTGCTTGACACCAATGTGTACCTGACTAAGCCGGGCGACAAGCTCGATATGGAGTACATAGAGGGCGAGTGCGAAAAGCTGGGCATAGCAGAATTTGAAAGGCAAAGCCGAAGCCTTGCGATGCACCTTTTCGGTGGGAAAAAGCTGACAGACGAGGATAAGGAAATGCTCAGGTATATCGTTTTCAGCGGCACCTACGGCACACTTGAAAACTTGGTCAATAACAGGGTTGCAAAGCACGGAAGCGGCAAGCTCGCCAAGATAAAATATACGCTTGGCAGGCTGACAGTACCGATAAGCGAAAAAGACACGAGATACGAAGCAATGAAGAGCTTTTATCCGTGGTTCTATGAGAAGAAATATCGGCTGCCGCTGCTGTTTTTCTATCGGTTGCTGAGAGGAATAACGAGCAAGAGAAAAAAGAGCATAAGCGAGATCAAAGTTCTGATGAAGCACAAAAGCTGAAAATGCCGAGATGTTCCGGACAGCGAGTTGACAGAATAATCTATATTATTACGTAAAACAAATCCCACAGCTGAGCTAATTCTTTTTTGTGCTTTTTGTCTGTTTAAAAATAATGATCCATGGGATATAACTGAAAAAAACAAGCCGCCAAGCGATATGAAATGCTCCCCTTTTGTTAGACAATGTGGTATAATAGAAATATACCAATTAGAAATCTAACGGAAGGGGGCATTTCAATAAGCTTAACGGCTTGCTTTTTTATTCAGGAATCAAAGAATTGGCGACCGTCTTCGGTTACAAGCCGCTGAGATCTTGGATACTCAAAGATCTCCGCATTGCCTGCATTTTCAGTCAGATAATCAGCAAATCTGCGTGCATACCACTTAGCCATTTCAAGGTTGTGCATCAGATAATTGCCGCAGTTGACAGGTGAAGCCCCGGGGACATCGGCGGAGTTCTCAACTGACTTAAAGGCACTGAGGATGAGATCGTATATTTCCTTTGGTTCACGGTTTCCCTTTAAGATAAGGTAAAATCCCGTGAGGCATCCCATAGGGCCCCAGTAGATGATATTATCCTTCCAGTCGGGGTCATTCCTCAGGAATGTGGCGATGATGTGCTCCAGGGAGTGCATTGCTGCCACGTCCACGGCAGGCTCTGTGTTTGGCTTGGTTACTCTTACATCATAGGTGGTGACCATCTGGTCTCCCAGGGTGTCTACTCTGCTGGTAAATATCCCGGGGATGATCCTGGTGTGGTCAACGGAAAAGCTGGGGATCAGATCCATAGTTGTTTCTCCTTTCAGATCGTGGCTATTTACAGGCGTTTGCAAAGCAGAGGATGTTAAATTACGTCATTGCCTAAAAACCTGTACTAAAAACATTATACCCTATTGTGACGGCTATGTCAAATTAAGCGGATATATTTGCTGAAAACCAAGTTGTTTCTTTGTTCGGAAAAAGGAGTTGCTATTGACAAACAGGAAAATATGTAGTATACTGCATATATAGGTAATATACTACATATTAAGGAGAGGCTTATGTACGACTTTGAAAAAATGGATCAGAGGCTTATTGCTTATGTGAATATCTTTATCTGTGCCAATCGTTTGCAGGCGATAATGGACAGCGGTTTTGAGGACATCACCGCAAAGCAATGGCTTGCGATAACGATGATAGATGCGTTTCCCGAACCGCCGACACTAAAGCAGATATCCGAGCTTTCGGGGGTTACACATCAGAGTATGCGGCAGATCGTTGACCGTCTTATTGACAAGGGCTTTTTGCAGGTCGTTGCGGATAAGAAGGATAAGAGGGCTATCCGCCTTGTTAAGACCGAGGCTGCCGAGCATCTCCGCACGAAAAAAGACGGACAGGATCAGCGGTTCGTATTCAAACTGTTTGAGTGCTTGACCGAGGAGGAAACTACCGCTTTCTGTTCTGCCCTTGCAAAGCTGTGTGACAGGCTTAACGAACTGAAGAAGGAAAACGATGGATAAAGAGAGGAGAAGACAATATGAAAACGATAGTCGCTTACAGATCCAAGTCAGGCTACACAAAAAGATATGCAAAGTGGATAGCACAGGAGTTGGGCTGCGATATAAAAGAGGACCCGGAGCTTTCCGACATCATTGGATATGATAGGATAATTTACGGCGGCGGTATGTACGCAGGGGGATTCAACGGAGTAAAGCTTATCACCAAGAATCTTGACAAGCTGTCGGGCAAAAAGATCGCTTTGTTTGCGGTAGGCTCAAATCCCGGCAGGGAGCATGAGATGCAGCCTTTCTGGGACAGGGTGCTGACATCGGAACAGCAGAAAAAGATAGGACATTTTTATCTGCGGGGGGGATTTGATTTCAGCAAGCTGACTGCAAAGGACAAGGTACTGATGAAAATGCTGAAGGTAAAGCTGCAAAAGACAAAGCAGCGCACCGAGGACGAGCAGGGAATGCTTGATGCATACGATACACCTGTTGATTTCTCCGATAAAGAGAATATCAAGCCGCTAATCGAGTTCATTTTAAAGTAAGGGAATATAGCTCAAAACAGCCGTCCGGTCAGATCGGGCGGCTGTCTTTTATCATAAGGTCAGTTGCGGATAGCTTTTAAATAATGGACGGTTTATCTGAACCATGCTTTCATTGTATCAAGTATAGTAACAAGTTCGGGCTCTCTTATCACATAGGGGACCATTGCGTACATATACCGCAGGAATGTCCTGCTGAAAACGCCGTGATCGTATGCGAATTTCTTAAATCCCTCAAGCACTTTCGGGTCGTAAACTTCGATACACACACAGCCGCCCATGATCCGAATTTGCTTTATTCTCGGATCTGTAAAGCCTTCCATTTCACGGCGGGTTATCTCCTCTATTGTGCGGATCTTTGAAAGATAATCATCACGCTCAAACAGCTCAATAGATTTGAGTGCCGCACAGCAGGCAAGGGCGTTGCCCATAAAGGTGGGTCCATGCATGAATGCGTGGGTGGGATCGTCGCTCATAAAGCCTTCCCATACTCTGCGGTTTGCAACCGTTGCGGCGTGACCGATATATCCGCCTGTCAGTGCTTTGCCAAGCACAAGGATATCAGGCAGCACCAGGTCAGCCACAAATCTGTTTCCTGTACGTCCAAAGCCTGTCGCCACCTCATCAAAGATCAGCAGTACATCATACTTATCACACAGCTGCCTTGCCCTTTCAAGGAAGCTGACATCGTACATACGCATTCCGCCTGCACCTTGCAGCAGAGGCTCCACGATAAAGCAGGTAAGCCGTTCGCCGTATTCTGTGAAGGCGTTTTCAAGGGCGGGGATTTGTGTGGGAATATGGATAACGCCATGCTTTTTCTCGCTGTTTGCTCCGAATGCAAAATGATAGTCCTCGTCGTCGCCTACCTCCATAGCCTTGAAGGTATCTCCGTGATATGCGTGTTCAAGTGCGAGTATCATGTCACGGTCAGAGCCTCGGTTTGTGTTGAACTGCAAAGCCATTTTCAGCGCAACTTCCACAGCTACGCTTCCCGAGTCGGAGAAAAAGCAGTAATCAAGGTCTCCGGGCAGCCATTGAGCCAGCTTGTCTGACAGTTTCTGCACAGGTTCATGTGTCAGTCCCCCAAGCATAACGTGAGCAAACTTATCAAGCTGCTGTCTGATAGCTGCGTTGATCTCAGGGTGATTGTAGCCGTGGATAACGCTCCACCATGAAGAAACCGAGTCAATAAGGTCGTGACCGTCCTGTGTATAAAGGTGTACTCCCTGTGCTTTTTCGATTTTAACGGGAGCATCAAGGGTTTTCATTTGAGCATATGGATACCAGATCATAATTCTCCTCCTGAGGTGCATATTCTTTTAAGCTGTTCTGCCGGGATATGTATATCGGTATCGCCATCACCTATGCAGGCGATAACAGGCAGTCCGGTAAGCTGCCGGCACATAAACTTGTTGTCCTCCTCCATTATGTCCCCTTTGTGGAAGTGGTTGAGTATCAGCCCACGGATCTTTAGTCCCTGCGCTTTCATGTAATGGCAGGTAAGCACTGCGCTGTTGATCGTTCCAAGACCTGCGTCGGCAATAATTATCGTGGGCAGATCAAGAGCTTTTATAATATCCTCAAGCATTATTATCTTCTCGTCATAACGTATAGGACAAACAATGCCTCCGCTGCCTTCGCAGATAACGTATTCATATTCACCGCAGAGCTTTTCATAGCACCACACCACCTTTTCAAGCTCTGTGGGATCACCCTCTATTTTGGCGGCAAGATGTGGAGATACGGCGTTCTCGTAGACATAGGGACACATGGTGTCCAGGGGCTGGGGAATGCCGGAAATATCCTTTACAAATGCCGCATCTCCCGGGATCAGGCTGCCCTTTTCATCACGCCGGTTTCCGCTGACTGCTGCTTTGAAATAGGCGGTATCACAGCCGGCTTCACGAAGCTTTTTTACAAGCAGGGCAGTGACATATGTCTTTCCGATATCTGTTGCTGTCCCTGTTACAAAGATGCCCTTATTCATCATTTTCCCTCCCGGTCGAATAGCCTATGCTGTCAAGCATTGCAATATCCTCACGGATACGGTTGCCCGAAGTGGTGAGCATATCACCTGTGATAGCTGAGTTTGCACCTGACAGAAAAGCTTTTTCACCACAGTTTGTCATAAGATCACGACCTGCTGCAAGGCGTATATCCGCCTGTGGAACGATAAAGCGGAAAATTGCCACGGTACGCAGTATGTCAGGCTCGGTGATGCGCTGTATGTTTTCCAGCGGCGTACCCTTGATGGGTATCAGGGCATTGATCGGTATTGAGCTTACGCCAAGCTCACTGAGGGTCAGCGCCATGTCTATCCTGTCCTCCCAGCTTTCGCCCATACCGATTATTCCTCCGGAACAGACCTCAAATCCGGCTGCTTTTGCCCGTCGGATACACTCCAGCTTATCCTCAAAGGTGTGGGTGGTACATATGTTTTTGAAGTTGCGTTTTGAAGTTTCGATGTTGGCATGGTATCTCGTTACTCCTGCCTCACGCAGCTTTAAAAACTGCTTTTCCTCAAGCAGTCCCAGCGAGGCACACAAGCCCACCTTGCTTTCACGGGAAAGTGTGCGGTAGGTATCAAGTGCCTTTTCAAACTCGTCGCCGCTAAGTCTGCGTCCCGCAGTAACGATAGCAAAGCGATGCACCCCCTGCTGTTCATTATGTTTACATTCAGCCAGGATCCTGGCTTTATCAAGAAAACCGTATTCCCGGATCCCTGTGCAGTGGTGAGCTGACTGGGCGCAGAATTTGCAGTCCTCAGAGCACCGTCCGCTTCTGCCGTTTATAATGCTGCAAAGGTTTGCATGGTGTCCGCTGAAATGCTTTCTAAGACTGTCGGCACATCGGGTAAGCTCGCTAAGTTCTGTGCTCAGAAGGAAACTCAGATCATCAGACCGTGTAAGTCGTTTTCCTTCAATTATCTGACGGGTCATATTTTCAATATCCATTATACTGCTCCTTTTTTGTGAAGTACGGGCATCAAGCGTTTTGCCAGCACCGCAGACAATATACACAGCGCAATATCTCCCGGCACCGCAAGAACAAAGCAGTACAAAAACAGTGAGCCTATTCCGATCGGAGCGTGGAGATAAAATGCGCTTATCAGATAATAGTAGATCATTCCCAAGGCATAAACCACGGCAAGCCCTGAAAAGCAGGCGACAAGCAGGCGTGCGGTGGTAGGTTTGCTGCTGTGGGCAATAAGACCGGTTAGATACGAGCCTGCAATAAAGCCAATAAGATAGCCGAATGTGGGCTGAAATACATAGTCTATCCCTCCACCGCCTGTGAATACAGGTAATCCTGCAAGTCCCACAAGAACATAAAGGGCTGCTGCGGCGGCACCTTTATTCCTGCCCAGTACGATCCCTGCAAGTGTTGTAAAAAGGAACTGCAGGGTAAACGGGCACACGGGAACAGGGATGCGGATGTATGCCCCTGCTGTTATCAAAGCCGTAAACAGCGCAGTCATCACCATGCTGTTTATTCTATTGGTGTTTGTGATAGTATCCACTCCTCTCCATATAGAGTATAATACTCAAGGGGCAATTTGTCAACCTTTTGCTGCAAATGTAGTTGACAATTTGCAGGCGGTTTCTCCCGACATTCCTATTTAGCCGACAACTATCGGTTATCGGCGTGTATTTTACTGTGGATAAAGAGTAGATAATACAATATAAAAAGCCCCTCTTTTGTCAGACGGTGTGGTATAATAAATATACCATTTTTAACCTAACAAAAGGGGAGCGTTTAAAATTCCCGGATCGGTGATTTTTATTATTACTTGAACTTAACAGCCGTTCCGTAAGCTATTACCTCAGCTGCGCTTGTCATAATTGCAGATGTGCCGTATCTCATGGAAACAACTGCATCTGCGCCCATCTGTGATGCATTTTCGATCATTCTTTGGGTTGCGATATCACGTGCCTCGTTCATCATTTCAACATAAGCCTTTACCTCGCCGCCCACAAGGTTTCTGAGCCCTGCACCTATATCCTTACCTACGTGCTTGGACTGGATTGTGGAACCTTTTGCAAGACCAAGGATCTCATATTCTCTTCCGGGGATATTTTCTGTTGTAGTTACCAGCATTGTTTTTCCTCCTTTAATATATAACCTGTTACCCATGCCTCTTTGAGGCGGCGGATCACATACGTCATTCGGTGGAGGGGGTACGATCCCTCACTGACTTTCTGAGGAGCTAAAGCTGCTGCGGTCAGGTCCTCTCATGGCAGCAGGTGACCTGTACGCTTACATCTGGCTTTGCTCCGATTTAAAAGATACCCCCCTTCGGTTTGAAGAAGGGGGTTCGTTCTTACTTCAGGAATGCCTCATACTCGGAGTTATCCTTCATGATCTCGTTTATGGAGTTTTCAATATCCTGGACAGCTGCTCTGTTCTTAACGGCAGTATCAAGAAGCTTTGTCTCGTTGATCTGGTTCTCGGAAAGTCTTGAACGCAGATCTGTGAGCTTTGCATTGATCTCCGAAAGCTGAATGTTGAGCTGTGAGATCTGGCTCTCGCAGTCGTCGATAACTGCCTTAGTGGTGGAAAGTTCTGCTTCTACGCTTGCAAGCTCCTTAGCTGTGCTTTCCTTTTCCTTATTAAGAGCCTCCAGCTTTGCGTTGTTTTCATCTATCTGCTGTTTAGCAAACATTTTCATCTTTTCACTTGCGGTCATTTCTGCGTCACTCTCTTTCAATTCAAATGAAATATTTTCATCGGCATTGTCGATCGCATCCATATCAAAGGATATATCCTCTGTGGCAATGGCATCGATAGCGTCGGTGGAAGGTGTAACAGGCGGCTCGGCGAACACAAGATTATCCGTAGAGATAGAAGGCATTTCCTCAAGCCCGTCATCGTCTTCAAATTTTATGTTCGGCACATATTCCTGCTCAGCTTCATTGGGGTTATAAGGCACTGCATAAGGATCCAGCGGTGCGTTGGGATCGTACGGATTTGTGGGATCGTAAGGCACTGCATAGGGATCAAGCGGTGCGTTGGGATCGTACGGATTTGTGGGATCGTAAGGCACTGCATAGGGATCAAGCGGTGCATCCGGTGCATAGGGATCATATCCGCCGGTCTGCTGTGGCTGCGTCTGCTGAGCCTCGCTCTCATGCTTTTTCTTTTCCGGCATGAATGGATTAAAGACCTCTTCCTCAGCCTCATGAGCCTGCTTGGCAGAAGTATCGGCAGGAGCGGTCTTTGCAAGATCAGTCTGCTGATCCAGGACCTGTTTTACTGCCTTTACATCGGATACAGAGCAGTTAAAGAACTCAGCGATCCTCTTATCGGAATCACCTCTGCGGATCATCTTTGCGATAGATTCGGTATGCTTGTCGATAAATCCGTTTTCATCATAGTTAAGGTTCAGATTCACAGCTGAAGCAGCTGTGCTCTCGTCTTTTTTCTTTCTGCCTTTGAACGGATTTGATATTCTTCCGATAACACCTTTTTCCTGTGAGGGTTCTTCGGTGGGAGCAGGTGGCTGGTGGAAATTTTCATAGTCGGGCATATACTTTTCGAGCACGCCTCTTGCGCCTACCTTGCTCATCTGCATGATATTTGCTATGCGATCCAGATCATAGCCCTCTTTATAGAGTCTGACTACCTGTTCAGGAATTGTTTCTTGCTTTTTTGCCATAGGAGATCCAAACCTTTCGTATATATTAGATAAAATTTACTAAAGAATATTATACAATATTTTTATTAGTATGTCAACAAAAAAACAACAGGAAGGAAACAAACCGATAACAAATTTGGCTTTGATTTTTTGTGAGGACTGCACAAATAACTGAAAAGGGTGTATAAAGGGCTGTAAAAAGGGAAAAACAGGGCATATCGGCATGGTGGGGGAATTATTTGATAAGCATGAGAATACAATAAAAAAGAAGGAGGGGGAGGAGCGATTTGTCACTATATAACCGCCACAGAGGCACTACGGGCTGCAGGGGAATAGACCGCTGCGGAACATGGGGGATGAAGGAGAGATATGACATGATGAGAAAGGTACAGAGCGGAGCCTGCATTTTAATGGTTGGTATATTTGCACTTATATGGATGCTTTCGGGCAAAGGGGGTACAGATGTCCCTGCGGCAGGAGCAGCCGGGGCAGACAGCAAAAGGAAGGTAGTAGTTCTGGACCCGGGACACGGGGGCATAGACGGAGGCTGCGTATCGGTGAACGGAGTGGCGGAGAAGGGGATAAACCTTGCCATTGTTCAGACGCTGCGTGACTGCTTTGACATTGCCGGGTTTGATGTGGTCTGCACCCGTGAAGACGACAGGTCTATCCATGACAACGGCGTTGAGGGAATAGCAAAGCAGAAGCTTTCGGATATGAAGAACCGTCTGGAGATAATGGACCGCTATGACAATGCCCTTGTTCTTTCGGTGCATCAGAATCAGTTTACCGACCCCAGATACAGCGGAGCGCAGATGTTCTACCCCAAGGACAGCACCGAGGGGCAGCGGCTTGCAGAGTGCATGAAAGCCCAGTTCACAGGGCTTTTGCAGCCCAAGAATATGCGTGAGACAAAGCCGGTGGGAAACGAGATGTATCTTATACACAACACAAAGAACACGGCAGTGATGATAGAGTGCGGATTTTTGTCAAACCCCGAGGAGGCAAAGCTGCTGGAGAGCGCAGACTACCAGAAAAAGGTTGCCTTTACTATCTTCACCGGGGCACAGGAGTATCTTATTAGTATGCCGAAAGAGTAAAACCGGGAGCTTATGATCACTGTGCGACGGGGACAAAAAAACAGGAGCAGCAACGCTCCTGTTTATTTTTGCGGTATTACTGTAATTCGCCTCGGTTAAACTCCGAAAGCTGTAAGCCCTCGTTCTTTTCAAGCGCCCAGCGGATATTCCACTCGCTTGTGAAAAGCAGCAGGTAGTTGTCCTTGAAATCCTTTACCAGCTTGGTGTCGCTGGAAAGCTTGAGGGTCTTGGGGTCAAGGTCCTTGTTATCTATCCAGCGGATATAGGAATACGAAAGGCTCTCTTTGAGCAGGTCAACGTTGTATTCGTTCTTCATTCTGTACTCGAAAACTTCAAGCTGCAGCACGCCAACAACGCCCACGATGACCTCCTCCATACCTGTATCAGGCTCGTGGAAGATCTGGATAGCTCCCTCCTGGGCGATCTGGGTGGCACCCTTTACGAACTGTTTTCTTTTAAGGGTATCCTTCTGGCGGACTCTCATAAAGTGCTCGGGAGCAAAGGTTGGTATCGGCTCGAACTCAAATTTTTTCTTGGGGTCACATATGGTGTCACCGATGGCAAAGATGCCCGGGTCAAACACGCCGATTATATCCCCTGCATACGCCTCGTCGATTATCTCACGCTCCTGCGCCATGATCTGCTGTGGCTGGGAAAGGCGCATTTTCTTGTTGCCCTGAACGTGCAGAACGTCCATTTCCTTATCGAACTTTCCGGAGCACACACGCAGGAAGGTTATCCTATCTCGGTGCGCCTTGTTCATATTCGCCTGTATCTTGAAAACAAAAGCGGAGAACGTAGGGTCAAAGGGGTCAACGATACCCTCGGAGGACATTCTCGGGGTAGGGGATGTGGTCATCTCAAGGAAGTTCTCAAGGAAAGGCTCAACGCCGAAATTGGTCAGGGCAGAGCCGAAGAACACAGGGGAAAGCTCGCCCTTGCGCACGGCATCAATGTCAAATTCATAGCTTGCGCCGTCAAGGAGCTCGATGTCGTCGGATAAGGTCTGGTGGAGCCAGGGGGTTATAAGCTCGTCAAGGGACGGGTCGGAAAGGTCTACCTCCGTAGCGGCTACCTGATGCTGTCCGTTATTGGCTTCAAAGGAGATGATATGCTTTTTGTCTCTGTCATAAACACCCTTGAATTCTTTTCCGCAGCCGATAGGCCAGTTGACGGGATAGGTCTTTATCCCAAGCTCGTTTTCTATCTGGTCCACAAGGTCAAAGGGGTTTCTTGCCTCTCGGTCCATTTTATTGACAAAGGTAAAGATAGGGATATGGCGCATAACGCAAACCTTAAAAAGCTTTCTTGTCTGCGCCTCAACGCCCTTTGATGCGTCGATAACCATTACCGCAGAGTCTGCCGCCATGAGGGTACGGTAGGTGTCCTCGGAAAAGTCCTGGTGTCCCGGTGTATCAAGGATATTTATGCAAAAGTCCTTATACTGGAACTGCATTACCGATGAGGTTACCGAGATACCTCTTTGCTTTTCTATCTCCATCCAGTCGGAGACAGCATGGCGGGAATTCTTTTTTCCCTTTACCGCACCTGCCTGGGCGATGGCACCGCCGTAAAGCAGGAACTTTTCGGTAAGGGTTGTCTTACCTGCGTCCGGGTGGGATATTATGGCGAACGTTCTGCGCCTTTTTATCTCTTGCTCAAGTGTTTTCAAATATATTCCTCCTGTGTAGTCCCATATTTCACATACCCATTTAGTATAACACACAAAGCCGTTTTTTTCAAGCTGTGACAGAAATTTTACACTATGGAAATCATGGGTACTGATAAGGCAGTTTTTGTAGGAACAGACAAAATATGAACGTTTAGAATATGAAATGTGCATAAAAATACTCGGGCTGAGAAAATCTTATTGAAAAATCAACTGTTATGTGATATAATTTGAGTTGTACAGTCAGGGGATAGTTACCCTGTAAAACGGGAGAAACGGGAGGAAAGACAAATGTCCGGAGATAACGGTGTTAAAGCATTCAGGTCCATAAGCCTTCTGCTTATTGTGGCAGGTATCGTCACACTTGTATTTGGCCTTATCGGACTTTCAAATTCCAAAAAGACCAACAAGACCATGGGTCAGCTCAAGACATATTACGAACAGATGGAGAGCTCTTCCGGCGGAAATGAGTACGGGTATTCAACTCCCAGAACAAACAGCGCCAGCGATTCAAGAAGTGCCATGTTCAAAACCTTTGACGAATGGTACGGAAAATCTACAACGTATTCCTATGCTATATTAGCTTTGTCCGTGATACATATTGTGGCGGGTATTCTGGGTATTATCCTTGCAGAATCAAGCGGTTCGGGAGCGAAGATCGCTATCGGAGCTGTTCTGGTGGCGGGAGCCATCGGAGTGATAGTGTATCCGATGATGGTGAACAGAAAGGACTATGATGAGATCGAGGCAGCGTTCAACCTGATGTCGGAGCTTTTCAAGACCTTTGGAAAAGCTCTGGGCGGAAGCGGACTGCCGTCGGATATGGAATTCAATATGGTGGCGTTAAAGCCATTCTCTCAGATAATCACATACACAGGGCTTATACTGGGACTTGGATACTTTGGCAGTGCGTTCCTCACAGGAGGTTCCTCCTCCACAGTTTCGTCCTCGTCCTCCGGTTCGGGCATGGGTACGGTGAACACAGACGATTTCTTTGCTCAGTTCAACAAGCCGCCGGTACCTCCTCAGGGAGCACCCCAGCAGCAAAGACCGATGGGCGCACCTCAGGGAATGCCTCAGCAGCAAAGACCGATGGGGGCACCACAGGGAATGCCTCAGCAGCAAAGACCGATGGGGGCACCACAGGGAATGCCTCAGCAGCAGAGACCGATGGGCGCACCACAGGGAATGCCTCAGCAGCAAAGACCGATGGGCGCACCCCAGGGAGCACCGCAACAGCCAAGACCAATGGGCGCACCTCAGGGAATGCCCCAGCAGCAAAGACCAATGGGCGCACCTCAGGGAGCACCGCAACAGCCAAGACCAATGGGCGCACCTCAGGGAATGCCCCAGCAGCAAAGACCGATGGGTTCACCACAGGGAATGCCACAGCAGCAATTCAGACCTTCACCCAATGCAGCTCCTCAGAATCTGAGACCTGCACCGGGAGTAAGACCTCCTGCACCCCAGCCGCCTCAGCCGCCGCAGGATCCTGCAGGTTCGGGAACAATGGACGAAGTTGCACTTCCAAGCGCAGAGGATCTGGAAAGACTCCTGGGTGGAATGAACGGACAGAAATAAAGCACAACAAAAAACCCTCTCCGGTAAAACGGGGAGGGTTTATTATGTCTTTTATCAATAGAGCTTCTTTATCCACATTGACGGTGCCAGCATCATTATTATGGGTATACATTCAAGTCTGCCCAGAAGCATATCCATGCTCAGGGTTATTTTTGAAAGGTCGGAGAGATGTGCAAAGTTGCACATTGGACCTACCTTGGCAAGTCCCGGTCCGATGTTATTGAAGCAGGTGGTCACCGATGTGAACGAGGTGGTGAAATCAAGGTTGTTCAGGGAGATTATTATCAGGGAGGTAAAGAAAATAAGGATATAAAGTATAAGGTATCCGCTGACTCCGTGGACGGTCTCGATATTTAGGGTCTTATCGTCGGACTTGACCACGTTCACCGATTTTGGGTGAAGCATTTTGCGAAGATTACGTTTTGCGGTACGCACAAGGATTATCAGTCTTGAGACCTTGAATCCGCCGCCTGTGGAGCCTGCGCAGGCACCCACGAACATAAGTATTACAAGTATGACTTTGGAAAGCTCCGGCCATTGGTCAAAATCAGCTGTGGCAAAGCCTGTGGAGGTCATTATGGAGCTGACCTGGAAGGAGGAGTATCTGAAAGCTTTGGAGAAGCTTCCGTAAACGCCGTAAGCCATGGTGTTTGCACAGATCAGACCGATAGAAGTGGCGATTATGCCAAGGTAAACCTTGAACTCGGAATTTTTGAAAATATCCGAAAAGCGCTTCATTATTATGAAGAAGTAAATGTTGAAGTTTATTCCGAAAAGCATCATAAA
This sequence comes from Ruminococcus sp. FC2018, assembly GCF_000621805.1. GTDB lineage: Bacteria > Bacillota > Clostridia > Oscillospirales > Ruminococcaceae > Hominimerdicola. The sequence continues at coordinate 21,665 of NZ_JHXH01000010.1, forward strand.
CACTGTTACAACGCCTTCAATGTAAGCAGAATTGTAATAACCGAGTCCTGCATTTCTGATACCGAAGCCACCTGTTCCTGATGTTCCGAAGGCGGTGCAGACGCTGTCGTAAAGAGGCATTCCTCCAACCACCAGGAAGATTATCATGATAAGCGTAAGAACGGTGTATATTGCATAAAGGATCGCCGCAGATGACCTTCCCTTAGGCACCAGCTTTTCAACGGTAGGTCCCGGGCACTCAGCTCTCATAAGCTGAAGGCTTGAGGACTTCTTGTCCGACGGCAGTATCGCTACCGTAAGCACCAGAACTCCCATACCGCCGACCCAGTGGGTAAAGCATCGCCAGAACATCATACCCTTTGTCATCGTCTCAACATCGGTGAGGATAGACGAGCCTGTGGTGGTAAAGCCGGAGATACTTTCAAAAAGGGCATCTATAAAGTTTGGAATCTCGCCGCTGACATAAAAGGGAAGGCAGCCGTATAAGGATATTACTATCCAGCCCAGAGCTGCTACCGCAATTCCGTCACGGGAGTTAACGTCCATTTTCTTCTGACGTGTGAAAAGAAATATCGGCACCTGTATCGCAGCCACTGACAGGGCTACTATGATAAACACTCTGAAGGTGCGCATTTCATGGTAATACAGCGCCACACCTGCCGGGATGAGCATAAGCACCGCTTCAAGGGTGCACATCTGCGACAGCATATGGAGCACAGTTTTCTTGTTCAAAGGGATCTTCTCCTATTCCAGTATATCTCTCAGTTCCGAGAAACGCTGATCCTTGGTGACAATAATAACTGAGTTGTCAAGTTCTATGGTGTCATTACCGCTGGGGATAATGACCTGACGCTTTTTGATTATTGCACAGATCAGTATGTCTTTTTTGATCTTTATATCTTTAAGAGGCACACCGGTAAGTCCGGGGATAGCCTCCTTGATATTGAACTCGATAGCCTCCACCTGGTTGCCGATAAGGTGGTAGAGAGATTCAATACGGCTTTCGGAAGACGCATTCTCAAGAGATCTTACATAGCTGAGAATGGTGGCTGTGGTGAGCAGTTTTGGCATTACAAGGGTGTCAAGCCCCAGCATTCTTGCCATATCAACATATGAATCCCTGTTTATTTTTGTGATAGTCTTTGCTTCGGAGTTGTTCTTTGCGTAAAGGGACATGATAATGTTTTCCTCGTCAAGTCCGGAAAGTGCAACGAACGCATCAACATCCCTTATGCCCTCGTCAAGGAGCAGCTCCTGATCGGTGCCGTCACCATGGATTATCGTAGCCTTGGGTATCTCGTCGCAAAGCTCGGTACAGCGGTTGTAGTCCTTTTCAATTACCTTGACACGCATTCCCATTGCGGAAAGCTGCTTTGCAAGATAAAAGCCGATCCTTCCGCCGCCCACTATCATCACGGATTTTATCTTAGTCTTTACAAGTCCGTTCTCACGGAAGAAACGTTCGATATCCGAATGGGTGGCAGCTATATTTATTCTGTCGTCGGCGTGGAGCACAAAGTCACCGGTGGGTATAAAAATGCCATGTTCACGCTGAACGGCACAGATAAGAAATTTCAGTTTCAGTCTTTTGTATATCTCCGCAAGCGTCAGACCGATGAAAGGTGAGCCCTCGGAAAGCTTCAGCTCAACCATTTCCACCTTGCCCTTGCCGAAGACCTCAAGTCTTGAGGCGGTGGGGAACACCAGTCCGTTAACTATCTCCTGGGCGGTGTAAAGCTCGGGGTTAATGATAAGAGCAAGTCCCAGCTGGTTTTTGATTATGTCTATCTGGTCAAGATACTCCGGATTTCTAACACGGCAGATAGTCTTTTTTGCACCAAGCTGTCTTCCCAGCATACAGCACACCATATTAAGCTCGTCGTGGGCGGTGGTGGCAATAAGCATGTCGGAGCCCTTGACTCCTGCATCGATCTGAACGCCGGCAGTTGCACCGTTGCCCTCGATACACATTATATCCTGGGAGTTGAGCAGCTTTTTGACTGCTTCGGGGTTACTGTCCACGGCGATAACGCTGTGACCCTCTTCAACCAGCTGTTCGGAAAGGGTAGCACCTATCTTTCCCGCACCGATAACAACAAATTTCATATTTATTCCATGCCTGCACCCGGCAGACATTCCCTCCTTCTCAAAGGCGGAAATCAACAGTTCCCCCCTTTATAAATACACAGTTATTATATCACCGCCACGTAGGATTGTCAATATTGTACAGTTGACAAAGAAATGGCACTAAAAGCGTAAATTTTTGTTATCTAATATAAATCCTGACCGTTTACACATAAAGGGAGAAAACCACAAATGCCCCGGGTACCTTTTGGGCACACAGGGCATATAGATCATCCAAGTGTTTTCTTCTGTCCGTCCTTGCTTATCACCGCATTGGCAAACAGCTTTTTTGTGCGTTTTTCGTAATAACCCGGGTTTGGCATAGCGGGACTGTAATGGGTGAGCCAGAGCTCCTTTGAGCCTGATTTTACGGCAATATCCGCACTCTGGGAGAATACCATATGACCCTTCTCTCTCACCTTGTCCAGAAGCTCGTCGTCGCCGTACATTCCCTCGCAGATAAGCAGGTCGGAGCCTTTGGCAAACTCAGCCATACCCTCAAACGCCTTTGTGTCGGTCATATATGTTATCTTGATCGGGTCTCTTGCGGCATCTGTTACCATGTCGGTGGTTATTTGCTTATCTCCCACGGTAACGCTTTCTCCGCCATGGAGCTGTCGCCAGTATTTAACGTCCACACCCAGTTCCTTAGCCTTATTGGGGTTGAAAACGGGCTTTCTGTCCAGTCTGAAAGAATAGCCCATACAGGGTATCCCATGGTGCAGGGGTATTGTGTTTACCACCATATCGTTCCAGTGCATGGTGTTGGGCTTTGAGCTGTCCAGCTCCACAATATCAATTCCGTATGGGAGCAGGGGGCAGATACAGCAAAGATTCTTGATTATCCTTGCAAGTCCCTTGCAGCCGTAAATGGTGATATATCCCTTTTTCCCCGTGTTTCCGATGGACAAAAGCAGTCCGGAAAGCCCGGAGATGTGGTCGGCATGAAAGTGGGTGATGAAGATAGCGCCTATTTTGTTGAGCTTACAGCCGTGCTGAGCAAGGGCTATCTGTGTTCCCTCGCCGCAGTCAACGATAGCAGCCTTTCCGTTATACTCCACCCAAAGGCTTGTGAGCCACCTGTTGGGCAGGGGCATCATTCCACCTGTGCCTGCCAGACATACGTCTATCATTTTATCACCCTCGTTCCTTTTCAGATCATAGTTACCTATGTATTATTATGAATCAAAAGCCTGTCTTTGTCAAGGCAAAAAGTGTAAATTTGCATAAAACAAAAGCGCACCCTCCCACATTATCGGAAAGGTGCGTATTTTCAAAGCTTTATCAGGATTGTGTCTCCGCGGGCTGTTGGTCGCAGCCGCAATTTACGCCGTTTTTAACGTCTGCAAACTCCCGCAGCATCTCCTGGGTGGGTGCCTTGGTGCAAAGGCTTGCCACAATGATGCAAAACAGGCTTATTGCAAATCCGATGACCAGGGAATAAAGCCCTGTGGACTCGGCAAGGGTCTTGCCACCGAATTTGATGTAGTCCCAGACTATAACGGTCAATGCGCCGGAGGATATACCTGCCACGGCACCTGCAAGATTGGTGCGCTTCCAGTAAAGGGACATAAGCACGATGGGACCGAAGGATGCTCCAAGTCCTGCCCAGGCGTCGGAAACAAGTCCCATAACGCTGCTGTCAGGGTCAAGGGCGATCAAGTAGGCTACAACAGCCACCACAAGCACTGTGATACGGCTAACGAGCAGGACACCCTTTGGCGAGGCTTTTTTGTTTATAACGGAGTGGTAAATGTCCTCGGATACGGAGGAAGCGGTAACAAGAAGCTGCGAATCGGCGGTGGACATTATGGCAGCCAGGATACCGCAAAGGAAAATTCCGCCGATAAAGGCAATGCCTATGTCCTCGTTGAACACCTTGCGTATCATTTCGATAAACACCTTTTCGGTGTCTGCGCCTTCAAGAACGTCCGCCAGATAAGCTCTGCCCACAATACCGATAATGCAGGCAAATGCCAGAGAAAGTGCACACCAGCATATACCGATGACTCTGGATTTTTTGATTTCCTTTTCATTCTTGATAGCCATAAATCTTACGATAATATGAGGCATTCCGAAGTAGCCCAGTGCCCAGCCCAGCTGAGAGATTATGTCCACAAAGGAATAGCTTTTTCCGCCTGCGTCGGAGAAAACGTCAAAGAAAGCCTTTGAATCGACTCCCGAGGAGGTTATATTGTCCATAACGTTGCCTGCGCCCACAAGCATAAACGCTATTATCGGCACGGTTATAACACCGATCAGCATAAGCAGACCTTGGATAAAGTCGGTGACGCACACCGCCATAAAGCCGCCCATAAAGGTATAGGACAGGATGACCAGAGCACCTATGGTAAGGCAGAGCTTATAGTTTATGCCGAATATGGAATTAAACAGCTTTCCGCCTGCGGCAAGACCCGATGCGGTATATACCAGGAAGAATATGAGAATAGCTACCGATGAAATAAGAAGAAGTATGCGGTGCTTGTCGTGGAACCTGTTTTCAAGGTATTTGGGCAGGGTAAGGGAGTTGTTGGCCCTTATGGTGTAGCGGCGCAGTCTCTTGGCTACGAATATCCAGTTAAGTGCCGTTCCTATGAACAAGCCCACGGCTATCCAGATCTGTCCCGTTCCCAGGGCATAGACTGCACCGGGGAGTCCCATAAGCAGCCAGCCGGACATATCCGAAGCCTGTGCCGAAAGGGCAGCCACCCAGCCGGAAAGCCCTCTTCCGCCCAGGAAAAAGTCTTCCGAGTTCTTTGTTTTTCTCATATAGGATGCGCCGATCAGCAGCATTCCCATAAGATAGCACACAAATGCTATGATTATCCAGACCGTTGATGACATTTTCTTCAAACCTTCCTTTATTTTGCCTTTGTGTCGATCTCCTCGTACAGCCTTGCCAGCATATCATCGGCAGCTACGCCGGATTCCTCGCCTGTTTTTCTTGAACGCACAGACAATGTGTTGCTTTCCACTTCCTTGTCCCCGATGATGAACATATAAGGTATTCTGTCAAGGCGTGATTTCTTTATCTTGGTGCCGATGTTGATGTCGTCGGCATCTACTGTGACCCTCATGCCTCTTGCGGTCATTTTTTCAGCCAGCTTCCGGGCATACTCAACATGAGCCTCGCCTATTGGCAGCAGTCTTACCTGCTCGGGAGCAAGCCACAGAGGCATAACGCCGTTGAAGTGCTCTATCATGTAAGCAAGGGTTCTCTCGTAGCAGCCAAGCGACGTGCGGTGGATAATATAAGGCAGCTTCTTCTGACCGTCCTTGTCCACGTAGTACATACCGAATTTCTCGGCAAGCAGCATGTCTATCTGGATAGTTACCAGCGTGTCTTCCTTGCCGTAAACGTTCTTGTACTGGATATCCAGCTTAGGACCGTAGAATGCAGCCTCGTCGATGCCTATTTCGTAGTCAAGCCCCAGGTCGTCAAGGATAGTTTTCATGGCAGCCTGTGCGTACTCCCACTGCTCAGCGGTGCCCTCGTACTTGTTTTTGGGGTTAGCCGGATCCCACTGGGAGAAGCGGAATGTGCAGTTTTCAAGCAGTCCCACCGTTTCAAGACAATACTTTGCCAGGTCAAGACAGAACTTGAACTCATCTTCCAGCTGGTCAGGGCGAATGATGAAGTGACCCTCGGAGATGGTGAACTGGCGCACTCTGATAAGACCGTGCATCTCACCGCTGTCCTCGTTTCTGAAAAGGGTAGAAGTCTCTGTGAGCCTCATAGGCAGATCACGGTAGGAACGCTGCCTGTTAAGATATACCTGATACTGGAACGGGCAGGTCATCGGACGCAGAGCAAAACAATCCTTTTCCTCGTCGTCCGGGTCGCCCATAATGAACATACCGTCACGGTAGTGGTCCCAGTGTCCCGAGATCTTGTAAAGGTCCCTCTTTGCAAACAGAGGAGTCTTTGTCAGCTGGCAGCCTCTTGCCTGCTCAACGTCCTCCACCCATCTTTGCAGCAGCTGGATAACTCTTGATCCCTTTGGCAGCAGGATAGGCAGTCCCTGACCAATGTAGTCAACTGTTGTGAAATATTCAAGCTCTCTTCCAAGCTTGTTATGGTCACGGAGCTTTGCCTCTTCCAGCATTTTCAGATGCTCATCCAGCATTGAAGCTTTGGGGAAGGAAACTCCGTAAACTCTGCAAAGCTGCTTGTTGTCCGCTGCGTCGCCCCAGTAGGCACCTGTGCAGGAGAGCAGCTTTGTTGCCTTGATAGCCGAAACGTTCATGATGTGAGGACCTGCACAAAGGTCAACAAAGTCGCCCTGTTTGTAGAAGGACAGCTTTTCGCCCTTGTCGTCGTGCTTGTGGATAAGCTCTATCTTGTAGTCCTCGCCTCTGTCCTGCATCAGCTTTACAGCCTCGCTGGCAGGCAGCTCAAAGCGCTCAAGCTCATAGCCCTCTTTTGCCAGCTTTTTCATCTCAGCTTCGATCTTATCAAGGTCGGACTGTGTAAACGGCTTGTCCACGCCGAAGTCATAGTAATAGCCTGTCTCGGTAGCAGGACCTCTTGCAAGCTTTGCCTCGGGGTAAAGGTTCTTTACAGCCTGTGCCATAAGGTGGGAAGCCGTATGCCAGAAAGTCTCCTTGCCTGCCTTTGAGTCAAAAGTCATGACCTCGAATTCGCAGTCGTGATCGACCACAGTCCTCATGTCAAAGACCTCGCCGTCCAGTTTTACGCAGCAGGCAGCCTTATAAAGTCCCATTCCGATGCCCTTTATTATCTCGCTTGCGGGCATTGCCTTTTCGATCTCACGGACCGAGCCGTCTTTAAGTGTTAGTTTTATCATAATGAATCCTCCGTTTAATAGTGTATAGTATTGTTATTGTTTACTGGTTTGTAAGCTGGGTGTTCTTTTCCACCATAAGACAGTGGGTGATGTAGAAGTAGCCCCACACCGCCACAAGGAGTATTCCCAGAAAGAACACCACGTTGTTCAGCGTTTTTCTTGTGGACTCGCTGATTATGCATTTTTTGCTCCCGTCGGGAAGCTTTACGTCCAGGACACGGGAGAAAAATGTGCCGCCCCAATAGCCTATTATCCACACGGGGATGAAAAACAGCACACCCTCATAATAGGATATTTTCTGTGTCACCGCCAGATAGATCAGAAAGCAGGACACGCAGTGGCTGAGCATGGCAACGGTAAAGCATACTCCGGCAATGCGCTTTTTGTTGCGCAAGGTCCTGGGGTCAAAATAGTATACCTCGTTCTGGTTGGCAGTCTTTGTAAGATCCCGGGTTCGGTTACTGCCCATATTGTTCGCTCCCAATGCCTGTTCACCTCCTGCATTATCGGGGGAAACCCTTTTGGAGAAGGGTTGTCCCCCGAACCCCCTTCCTAAACCTTTTATTGATTTTTCGCAAAAAGGGAACAAGTCCCTTTTTACGAAAAATGAGTAAGGGCTAAGAACGAAGCCCGAAAACAGCCTTTTCAAGAGAGAATCCTCGACAATGCAGGAGACGATCTTGTGTGCTGACAATAAACATCAAACTAAATAAAAAAAGCCCTGCGAGATGCTCGCAGGACGCTGTAATTGCGTGGTTCCACCCGTGTTCGGAGAAAGACCCTTTCTCCCTCGTGACCCGATAACGCCGGTCAGGCGGTGCGGATTAACGCACGCTCGCAAGGCGGTGTCCTCTGTGCCGGGGCATTTCCCTCACACCAAACGGGAAATTCTCTGGTGCCCTTTTTGCACTTTGGCTTCCTTGGTCAACGCTTTTTGCACTATTTACCTTAACTATTTTATCACCTTGAGGTGAAAGTGTCAAGAAAAAAGTAAAAAATAATTGGATTTTTCGTGCGTTCAAACAAAAAACGCCTTGACAATTCAGTGATTTTGTATTACAATAATACCATGCATTATAATTTTTTAAAATGGATAAGCATGGCTTGTCTTTTCTATAAAATAATTTTGCTAATTTGTATCTTTACAATTTAATATTGGTGATACCCTGCTTTTTGGTGATAAAAACAGTGTTTTTACACAGATCGCAGCAGGTATCAACTTCAAGAAGGAGGAAAAACTATACAATGAGCACAGGAATAACGATCTTGTTGTGTGTAGTTGCTCTTGTTCTTGGCGCAGGTATCAGTGGAATCATTTGTTTTAAGCAAGGCATAAGTTACCGTAAAAAAACGGCAGAGGCGGCAGTAGGCTCGGCGGAAAAGGAAGCGGAGAGGATTGTCGAGGATGCTAAAAAAACAGCGGAAACTTTAAAGAAAGAAGCTTTGGTGGAAGCAAAGGACGAGATACATAAATCACGCCAGGAAACCGAAAAAGAGCTCAAAGAAAGAAGGACTGAGGTTTCAAGACAGGAACGCAGGATCCAGCAGAAGGAAGAATCCATAGATAAAAAGCTGGATAATCTTGAAAAGAAGGAAGAAACTCTGCAGAACAAGCTGAGGTCGGCTGACGAAAAGATGGCTGAGGCTGACAGGATCAAGAAGTCGCAGCTTGATATGCTGGAAAAGATCTCACAGTTTACTGTGGATCAGGCAAAGGAATATCTCCTTAGCCAGCTCGACGAGGATCTGGTACACGAAAAGGCAGTTCGTGTGAACAATTATGAAGCACAGATCAAGGAAGAATGCGATGCAAAGGCAAGACAGTATGTATCCCTGGCGATCGCAAGATGTGCGGCGGATCAGGTATCCGAGACCGCAGTATCAGTTGTCCCTCTCCCCAACGATGACATGAAGGGAAGGATCATCGGACGTGAGGGAAGAAACATTAGAACCATAGAAACTCTTACAGGTGTAGACCTGATAATTGACGATACTCCGGAAGCTATCACGGTCTCATGCTTTGACCAGGTGAGAAGAGAGATCGCAAGGATAGCACTTGAAAAACTTATTCAGGACGGAAGGATCCACCCCACAAGGATCGAGGAAATGGTTGACAAGGCAAGACGTGAGGTCGAGCTGAAGATCAAGCAGGAGGGTGAAAGAGCCGTTCTCGAGACTAACGTTCACGGACTTAACCATGAGCTGGTGAAGCTTCTGGGAAGGCTCCGCTTCAGAACCAGTTACAGGCAAAATGTTCTTAATCATTCTATCGAGGTGGCACACCTTGCGGGAATGATGGCATCTGAACTTGGTGTTGACGCAAATCTGGCAAGAAGAGCAGGTCTGCTTCACGATATAGGTAAGGCATTGAGTTATGAGATCGAAGGGTCTCATGTTCAGATAGGCGTAGATGTATGTAAGAAATATAAGGAAAGCCCCGATGTTATACATGCTATCGAGGCGCATCACGGAGATGTTGAGACACGCACCGTTGTGGCTGCACTGGTACAGGCTGCCGATGCCATATCCGCAGCAAGACCGGGGGCAAGAAGCGAAAATTACGAAAACTATATCAAAAGGCTTCAGAAGCTTGAGGAGATCTGCACCTCTTATGACGGCGTAGAGAAATCCTTTGCAATTCAGGCGGGCAGAGAAGTCAGAATAATGATCCAGCCTGAAAAGATCAACGACGAACAAATGGTACTTGTTGCCCGTGAGATAGCTAAGCGTATAGAGGACGAGATGAATTATCCCGGACAGATCAAAGTCAACCTTATACGTGAAAGCAGAGCGGTGGAGTACGCAAAGTAAAAAACAAGGCGGACAATTTTTATTATTGTCCGCTTTTTTAGCAGGCATATTTTAGTATTGGAGGCTTGGTCTTATGGCAGAGCAAAAATCCAGGGAGCGAAAGCACCTTTTCGGGACCACGGAAAAATCTGATTTTATACTTAATATGAATCAGCAGCAGACGTTCAAGCTGTGCGGTCTTTACAGTATTATCGCCATAGCGGTGCTGGCTGCAATAAATATTCCTTTCACCATACTCAAGCATACGTTTGACTATGTGGACGAGGATAATATTACTCACTATGCCGATGATCTGATCGCACATTATGCCAGCATTCTTGTTGTGGGCGCAGGACTTATCGGATTCTGGTTCTTCCTTGTGGGAAGAATGAAAAAGGAAATAGTAATAAAGGATAACAAGCTTTTGCTTATCCCGGCATTCATTATAGCAGTTTCTGCCTGGTCTATGTTTGCATCGGGAAACATAAGCACCTGCTTTTTCGGATATCTTGACAGGTCGGAGGGCTTGCTGACAATTCTGGCATACTGGGGCTTTTTTGCAGCAGGCATGGCAGTAACGGGAGATAAATGGCGGCAGAGATTTACCGATTTTCTGGCGGCACTCGGTCTGCTCAATGCTGTTGTGGGAATACTGCAAAGCATACCTGCACTTTACGACGTTATGCCAAACAAGTTCAAGGACCTGTTTGTCAGATTCGGTGCAACACCCGGAGCAGGTGAGATCGCTACCAGCGAGGGTATTTATGAAAAAGGTTACGCTGCAAGCGGACTCCTTATAACTCCATTTGCACTTGCTGCGGTGATGACACTGGTAATTGCTATTACTCTCACAGGATTTGCACTTGTAAAAAGCGGAAAGAAAAAGGCGTTTTACGGTGTTACCGCTATAAGCTGTACTGCGGCGGCGGTGCTGACAAAGACACTGGTGGGTGCTGTGGGTGCAGGTGCAGCTGTGGTTGCAGCCCTTGTTATAGCTTGTGTCAAGGCAGGGGTCAAAAAGCAGAAGATCCCTGTGGTGCTTGCCCTTTGCGCTGCGGCAGCGGCAGTAGGCTGTGCGGCTGTGCTTTACACCACGGGAGCGGCTCAGCTCAAGGACGAACAGGTAATGTATACAGAGACCAACCACCGTTTGTCCGTTGGAAACCCCAGAGAGGAAAAATCCCAGTGGATATATGAGTATATGTGGAGTGACGGTGCGTATGTGATACAGCAGCACCCTGTTGTGGGTGTGGGACCGGATAACTGGTCGGAGATGTTCGAGCTGAAGCTCACCGCTGACCGTGTATACAACCAGTATCTTGATGTGGGTATGCAAAGAGGAGTTATCTGTCTGGGACTGTACGGACTGTTCCTTATCGTTACGGTGGTCAAGCTGGGCAAGGCAGTTAAAAAGCATTTCAAGGACGAGGAGAATGTGAGCTGGGTGGCAGCAGGTCTTATGGCTGCGGTCATAGCTTATATGATACAGGCGTTCTTCAACAGCGGAAACAATTACAGTACACCTTACTTTATGCTTATTACGGGTATGGGCTGGAGCTACTTCGGAGCAAAGGCCGGCGTGGGCAAGAAAAAGGGTAAGGCTAAGAAATAACGGACATGAAAAAAGCGGGGCTTGATGCTCCGCTTTTGTTTTGTGTCAGTGGACAAGTGTCAGCAGACTTATTTCTCCGGGAGTCTGTGCAAACACCTTTGCGCCGCATCGGGTAAGAAATTCCTCGCTGCGAAAGCCCCACAGCACGCTTATGCAGTCCATGCCCGAGTTAAGGGCAGTTTGTATGTCAACGTCTGAGTCACCGATATAAACGCTTTCTTCGGGCGTTGAGCCGAGCTGTGCCAAAGCGGTGAGGACTGTGTCCGGGGCAGGCTTTTTACGAACGCCCTCCTTTTCTCCGATGCTTACCCGGGCAAGGTCGCCGAAATAGTCACGGCAAAGCTTTTTTACTGCAAAATCCGCTTTGTTGGAAACCACGGCTATCTTTTTGCCTTGTTCGGTAAGCTTTTTCATCATGTCCAAAATGCCGGGGTATGGCTTTGTGGAATCAAAGCAATGCTCCCCATAATGGGTCTTGAAGCCTTCAAACGCTTTGTCAAAGGTGCTTGGGGAAGCATCCGGCGGAAGGGCACGCTGTATCAGCTTTTTGATGCCGTTGCCCACAAAGCCGCAGACAGCTTCTTTTGTGTGCTCCTTGCAGCCCACGGTGCGCATGGCAAAGTTGGTGCTGGCGGTAAGGTCGTCAAGGGTATCAAGCAGGGTGCCGTCCAGGTCGAAAATGTAGGTGGTGTATGCTTTTGCGTCAAACATCACAGGCTGGAAGCTGCCCCCTCTGCGGGTCTGCATAAGCTTGTCAAAATCATCGGGGTCAAATTTATCCGTCCCTGTAAAAAGCAGCTCGTAGGTCACGCCGCAATAGCGGATATATCTGTCTGTGTGGTGAAAGCCCAGGCGGAGATAAAACCCTTCACGGCGTTTGCGCTGGGGGTAGTTTTCGGCGCAGGGGTCAAGGGTCTCTATTTCAAGGACCACCTGTTTACCTTTATACAGGCTGCAAAGCCGGGATACAACACTGCTGCCCAGTCCACAGCCACGCATATTCTTATCAATGGCAAGATAGCAGATGTACGCCGTCTGACGGTGTATGCAGCACACTGCCATGCCTGCGGTAATGCCATTTTCCATGACCGCATAAACTTCAAGGCTGCCCTGTGCGGCAAGGCGCAGGATAATATCCAGCCCGAAGCGTTCGTCGGCAGGGAAGGAGTCGGTGTATATTTCGTTTATCCGGTCTGTTCGCTCGTCGCCGGATATGATTTTTTCCAGAGTCATTTAAATTCACCTGTTTTCTTTATCGTTAACAATATGATACCACGTTGAGGGCGGCTGTGTCAACTGTTGACTTGACCGGTGGGCTGTGGTATACTTGGACGTGAGAAGAGGTGAGGTCGTGGAGCTTATTATCGGGGCGGTCATAGTTTTCGGGCTGCTGTATATGCTGGGTGTGGACATAACCACTCTGCTGTCCATACTTCAGATAATAATGACTGTGCTCACCTGTCTGTGTGCATTGTTTTTCGTGTTTTGCGATCTTCTGCTTATTTTCGCCTCGGAAAAGCACCCTGCAAAGCTGCTGGGGATAGATAAGGACGGGGGCAAAGACGGGGAGGAGACCCGTGAGGACGGGAAGAACAAGATGCTGTCCCGGTTCGCTTTTTATGAGGTGGACGGAGAAAGACTGCGCAACTGGTTCCCGGCTGAGTCGGTGATGAGAAAAAGGATATACCGCCAAAGTGAGTGCTTTGTCCGCATAGCAAGGCTTGGAAAAAAGCGGCTTGTGTTTGACCGCCACAGCATGGTCATTGTTGCCGCAGGGACGCTGCTTATGGGACTTGGCGTTGTGGGAATGACTCTGCACTGGCTTTTTGTACTTGGGATACTATAAAATATCGGGCATACCTTTTGGCACAAGGTACACCCGATTTTTTATTGCTCTTTTTTCTTTCTGAAAACTATCCGCAGCACTACCACAGCTATCGGGAACAACAGCAGCAGCGGTGCCCATATAAACGCCAGCGGCTTGCCCCATTGTCCCATTGGTTTTGGTTCTTGGTTGATTATGCAGTATGTCCACACGGTAAAGTATATCGAGATGATGATGTTCTGGGCATCAACGAAGAACAGCACAAACTGCTGCATTACGGTGTTGCCCTTTTCGGTGACCTTTTTGTTCGGTTTAACACGCCTTACAAAAAAGCCGCACAGGCTCAAAAGCCCGATAAGCCCGAAACCTGCAACGAACGGATATATTCCGAATATCTTGTTATCCACAACGTCAAAAATGCTTTCGTGGGTTTTCTCGTTAAAACCAAAGTGAATACCCATAGGGTCGGGCAGGCTTTCGTACCTGATGATAAACCACACCAGCCCGATAAGCAGCGGAGCAAGACACAAAAACAGGATAATAAGGTGCGTGCGCTTTAAAGCCTTCATGCTGAAAATACCCCACGTTATTTCTTTGTCGTCTTTCTGGAAGTTGTCTTTTTTGCAGCCGTTTTCTTGCTTGATCCTCCGAAAAGTCCGCCCAGTAAAGATGACTTCTTGGAATCTACATACGATACTCCCGTGCCGGGGATACTGAATGTTGTCGTCTCCCTGCCGGATGTGCTTATGGTCTTGCGCACGCCCTTTGTGCCGAACGAAACGCTGGCACTCTTAGTGCCTATGTTCAGTTTTGTTCCGCCGCCAAGGCTGATGCTCTTTCTGAATCTGAATCCCATATTTCATACCCCTTTCGATCAATTTCATGTTATTTCTCCGCTTTTCAGTATAACACATTCCGTGCTTTTCGTCAACACACAAAAAAACGTTGCGCTTCGGAGAAAAATGTGTTATACTGATAAAAATAATATCGGGAGGGAAATGATAAAATGCTTGAAGTTGGAAACAAAGCGCCTGATTTTACTCTGGCGGACAAAGACGGAAAACAGGTCTCACTGGGGGACTTTAAGGGCAAAAAGGTGGTGCTGTATTTTTATCCCCGTGACAATACGCCCGGTTGTTCAAGGCAGGCGTGCGCCTTTGCAGCGGCATACAGCGACTTTAAAAAGCTCAATGTTCAGGTTATCGGAGTGAGCAAGGACAGCGTTTCGTCACACGTCAAATTTGCAGAAAAATACTCCTTGCCGTTTATTCTCCTTTCGGACCCTGACAGGCAGGCGATAGAAGCTTACGGCGTATGGCAGGAGAAGAAAAACTACGGCAAAGTAAGTATGGGTGTGGTGCGCTCCACATTTATTATCGATGAAAACGGCAGCATCGAAAAGGTGATGCCCAAGGTAAAACCGGACACCAACGCCGCTGAGATACTTGCTTATCTCAAGGGCGAATAAGATATACAGGAGGAATTATTATGCCATTTATCAATGTAAAAACAAACGCTTCCCTTTCGGCGGACAAAAAGCAGGACATCAAAAGCGCACTGGGCAGGGCAATAACTGCTATACCCGGCAAATCCGAGGGCTGGCTCATGGTGGGGATCGAGGCTGACTATGACCTTTGGTTCAAGGGCAGCGACGCACCGGCGGCTATGGTTGAGGTCAGTGTTTTCGGAAGCGCATCACCAAGCGCATACGACAACCTTACCGGACAGATAACGGATATTGTTACGTCAAGCGCAGGGGTGCCTGCGGACAGGGTGTATGTGAAATACTTTGAAACACCCAACTGGGGCTGGAACGGCTCGAACTTCTGATATACCCGGACAAACAAAAAATCCCTGCCTTTGCGGCGGGGATTTTTTTGTTGTCCTTTATTCCACGTTTTTAAGAGCCTCGTCAAGGGGTATCTTGTTTATCCTCATTTTAAGGAAGAAGGTCGTAACAAGATAGGAGGCAGCTGCCAGGATAACTGTTGTGATGTATGCCGACAGGGGGATATCAGGAGCTATCCAGCCGGAATATTCCATCATCATGACACGCCATATCTTGTCAAGCGCAAATGACGTTATCGGTAAGCAGGCAACTATCGACACCAGAGTAACTATCGTTGTTGTGTGAATGTAAATGCCGCCTATCTCGCGCTTGTTGTAGCCGAGGATCTTCGTCATAGAGATCGACTGGCTGTTCTTTTCGATGATGACCTTTGCCAGCATGAAAACTACCAGAACAATGACTGCAACTCCGACAACGAGGAAGACTGACATCATGTTTCCCATGGAACGTTTCAGCTGACGAGTCGTCTTTGTCAGATCGTCTTTTGTGATGTGCGCAGCAATAGCCCTCTGATCTATGTCGTCAAGCTCCTCATCACAAAGGTAGCCCGAGAAGTTATCCTCGCTCTTTTCAAAAATCTCGTTGAAATCGTCAAGTCCCGTGAATATAGCCAGCGTGCCCGGGTAAGTGTAAACTCCGTCTACCTTGAATTCGTATTTCTTTTCGGTGTACTTGTCCTTGAGCGTTATCTTGTCGCCCTCTTCAAGACCGTACTTGTCAGCGTAAGCGTTTGAAATCACCGCCTTGCCGTCACCGAGCTTTTCGTGGAAGTACCTGCTTGACGGAACAAATCCGTAAACCGCTATTTCCTCAGTAAAATCCCTGCCCGTAGTTTCAAGATCTGTTACAGCGTACTTTTCAGCCTTTTCGTTCTGCGTCGGAACAGGTGCTTTAAGCACATACTGGTGCTGAGCGATCATATTGTTGAGCGTGTCCTCTCTGAGTTGGTCAAGCAAAGGGTTGAACAGCAGACAGAACAGCAGTATTACGCTTGAGAAGAAAATACCCGCAAATATCGTGATGTATCCGGGAATGTTCTGGAAGATGACTCTTAGGCGGAAACGCTTCATAATACCTATGCTTGTTTTAAGCTTGAAAGCCTTTTTGCGCTGATGCCTTTTAAGATCACGGCGCAGGAATTTCAGCGGTGAAAGGCTGAGCTTGCGCGCGAGCATAATAAAGTTGATGAGCGAAAGCAGTATCAGCGGAATAATCGTAGTGTAAATGAAAGCTTCCGGATTCCATACCGTTGTGTACGAAACAAAGCTGTACGAACCCAGGTATGCATCAGCCATAAACTCCTTGAATACCGTGTAGCCAAGAATGTTTCCGACTACGCACGCAACCAGCAGAACGATTATCGGAGCCGCCATGTAGTGTCTTATCAGCTCGCCCTTTGTGTAGCCCGATGCGCGCAGCGTACCAATAACATTTGCTTCCTTTACGATAGTGTTTCCCGTAGTAACAGCGAACACGAAAGCGATGATAACAATAAGCATATAAAGCATTACCATCATCATTATCTTGTCGTGACCTACATCGTTTCCTGCAAAATTGATAGCGTTGTTTATGCAGCCGGGGATATAGTCAAGCAGCTGAACCTTCTGTGAAAGAGCCTTTGAAATATCTGTTGCCCTGTCAATAGCCTCCTTGCCGAGTCTGTCAGCAGGAGCGCTGTCATATTTCCACGAGTACGAGTAGTGGATGTTTGTTTCGCAGAACTTATCATAGTCCTCCTGTACCGCAATACCCACACCGAACTTTTCCGTGTCAAACATAAAGTCTGTGTTGTTCTCATACATACCCGAGTAGTCCGGAAGTGCCACAATACCGACTATCTTGTATTCCTTGCCGCCTATCTCAACATCGCCGTCAAGCTCTAATTCGTTGCTCTTCATGTAAAGCCTGTCAAGAGCGACCTCGCCGCTGTTCTTTGGCAGCTCGCCTTCAAGCACGCAAACCTTGTTGACCTCTTTTCTGTCAACAAAGAAACGTATACGGCTGCCTCCCACACTTTCCTGCATCGAGTAGAAATTGTTATAGAGCTTGAGCTTGTTTTCTTCCTCTATAGCCTTTATTACCTCGCCATCGGGCACCTGTGCAACCTTGAAGTTGCCGTCCTCGATGTTGTACTTTTCAAAGCTGTTGTCATATGCCTCTTTAAGGCTTACATCAGCCACAAAGAAGCCCGAAGCAACACCGATAAGAGCCAGCATAAATACGAAAATAACAACGTACTTGCCCGTTTCTCCTTTTATCTCACGCCAGATACGTCTTGAAAGAGGATTTCTCATATCTCTCCCTCCTTACCAGTCAAGGTCGGCTGCGGCGACCTTAGTCTGGTTGACATACTGCTTTCTTATCACGCCGTCACGGAGCTTAATGACCTTGTCAGCCATGTTCTTAATGGCATCGTTGTGAGTAACCATGATAATGGTGCTGTTGTATTTTTGGTTCACTGTTTCAATAAGCTGGAGTATTTCCTTTGAGGTGTTGTAGTCAAGGGCACCTGTTGGTTCGTCACAAAGGAGAATATCAGGGTTCTTGACAATAGCCCTTCCGATGGCGGTTCGCTGCTGCTGACCTCCGGAGAGCTGGTTGGGAAGCTTATGGCGGTGCTCGTACAATCCCAGTGTTTTCAGTATGTCGTCAACATCCAGAGGATTGTCGCTAAGATATGCGCCTACTTCCACATTTTCCTTTATATTCAGATTGGGTATAAGATTGTACATCTGGAATATGTAGCCCAGATGCTTTCTGCGGTACATTGTAAGAGCCTTTTCATTCATATCTGCGGTCTTTTCACCGTTTATGGAAATGTAACCCTCGTCTGCGGAGTCGATACCTCCGATAATGTTCAGAAGGGTGGACTTTCCCGATCCGGAAGGTCCGAGCAGCACGCAGAACTCACCCTTATCTATGCCTATGTCGATGCCCTTGAGCACGTCTGCACGGCTCTCACCGCTTCCGAAAGATTTTTTGATCCCTTTGATCTCAATAAACATATTTCTTCCCCTCTTTCTATTGTATGAACAAGTACTCATATGTTCAATGGGAAATATATCATACAATTTTTGTTTTGTCAATACCCTTTTTTTGTAATCTGCTTTTTTTACAAAAATACCGATACTGTTAGACCTGTTTTTTGCAAATGAGAAACAAAAAACCGGCTGCTGCTGTATCAGTCCGATAAGCAGTAACCGGTAAAGGGCATAAAAAATGACTCCATGTACAGCTTATCAAAGGCTTGATACATGAGTCTCGTGATTTAAGGCAAGCCAGGCGTAACGCCGGGATTGTTGGCTTGTCACACTGCATAAATGCAATGCTACTACTCCCTCACAGTTTTTTATTTTACAGTCAAAGCATAACATATATCAGAAAAAATGTCAAGACTTTTTCTGCTTTTGAGGCAAGTTAGTTAGTTTTGCCTAATCATTTTGTTAGATAACACTAACACTTTGTAGAAATTCACGATTTTGCTTTTGGGCGGTGATTTCGGCTTGACAAAAAGGGCAAAAAGCGATAAAATCAATATGGTTAGATGTTACTAACTTTTATTGTCATGGCCCGGATAATGGGAAGTGAATTACATATAAAGAGGGAGGAAATATGATGCCTTTGACTTTTGCAAAAGCAGGAGAGGAGAATATCATTAAAAAGATAGGCGGTACACCTGAGGTGAAAAAGCACCTTTCAGACCTTGGCTTTGTGGTAGGCGGTACCGTGACTGTGGTAAACACCCTTGGCGGAAATATGATAGTTAATGTCAAGGATTCAAGAGTAGCTATTGACAAGCAGATGGCTAACAAGATAATGATATAACAATACAGGAGGGAAAATATGAAGACACTTAAAGATGCCGGCATCGGCAGCACCGTAAAGGTCGTAAAGCTGCATGGTGAGGGCGCAGTAAAAAGGCGCATAATGGATATGGGCATCACAAAGAATGTTGATGTTTATATCAGGAAGGTGGCGCCTTTGGGGGACCCCATGGAGGTAACGGTAAGAGGTTACGAGCTTTCCCTGAGGAAGGCTGATGCTGAGATGATCGAAATAATGTGAGGAGCATTATTTTTCACATTGGGTTAGAGAAAACTAACCGCTGAATGGAAAGGAAGTATTGCAATGGGTGTAAGAATTGCACTTGCCGGCAACCCTAACTGCGGCAAGACCACACTGTTCAATGCGCTGACAGGTTCAAACCAGTTTGTAGGAAACTGGCCGGGCGTAACGGTGGAAAAGAAAGAGGGAAAGCTCAAGGGTCATGACGGGGTGACCGTAACGGACCTGCCGGGTATTTACTCTTTGTCGCCATATACACTTGAGGAGGTAGTTGCAAGAAACTATCTTGTGGGTGAAAGACCCGATGCCATCCTCAACATAATCGACGGCACGAACCTTGAAAGAAACCTGTATCTCACCACACAGCTGGCAGAGCTGGGTATACCTGTGGTAGTTGCTGTGAACATGATGGACGTTGTGAAGAAAAACGGCGACAAGATCAACACACAGGAGCTTGCAAGGCAGCTGGGCTGCAAGGTGGTGGAGATATCCGCACTTAAAGGAACTGGAATAAAAGAGGCTGCGCAGGAAGCTATAAAGGCAGCAGAATCCGGGGAAAAGACAATCCCTGTGAACACCTTTACAGGCAGCGTAGAGCACGCACTTGCCCATATCGAGGAAGCCTGCGTTCACTCAATGCCTGAGGAACAGCAGAGATGGTACGCTATCAAGCTCTTCGAGCGTGATGATAAAGTTCTTGAACAGCTTGGTATCGACGACGCAACAAGAGCACACATCGAGTCAGACATCGCAGCTGTTGAGAAAGAAATGGATGACGATGCCGAGTCGATAATCACCAACGAAAGATACATCTACATATCAAGCGTCATCAAGGCTTGCTACAAGAAGAAAAACAGCGGTCAGGCGACAACTTCGGACAAGATAGACAAGGTGGTCACAAACCGCTGGCTCGGACTTCCGATATTTGCAGTTATAATGTTCCTTGTTTACTATATCTCCATGGTAGCAGTGGGAACGCCTATGACCGACTGGGTGAATGACGGCGTGTTCGGCGACGGCTGGCATCTCGTAGGCATCGGTTCAAGCGATTTTGAAGATGCCGAAGAAAAGTACGGCGACTCGAACGACATCATACTTGCATTTGCAGAGAAGTACGGCGATGCCGAAGCGCTTTCCGGAACTCTGGATACCGAGTCTGAGGAGTTTGACGAGGCCGCTGCAAAAGAAGCTCTTGATAAGCTGATTGCAGATACGCCTGCCGATGCTAATGTAGAGTACACCCTCGAAGATGAGGAAACTCTTGAAACGACGACCGAGGAGGCTGACAAGGAAGCCCTCGAAGATGCAGCAACACAGTACCTTGATAAGAGCTACAAGCCACATATGGACGCTCCTGCAATGGAGGACTACGGCGTGTTCGTACCTTCTCTGCCTTCACTTGCAGAAAAAGGACTCGACAAGCTCGGCGCAGCAGACTGGGCAAAGGGACTTATCCTTGACGGTATCATTGCGGGTGTTGGCGCAGTTCTCGGATTTGTACCGCAGATGCTGGTTTTGTTCCTGCTGCTGGCATTCCTTGAGGCTTGCGGCTATATGTCCAGGATCGCATTTGTACTTGACAGGATATTCAGAAAGTTCGGTCTTTCGGGCAAATCGTTTATACCTATGCTGGTAGGCGTAGGCTGCGGCGTTCCGGGAATAATGGCTTCCAGGACCATCGAGAACGAGCGTGACCGCCGAATGACTATTATGACAACAACATTTATCCCCTGCGGAGCTAAGGTACCGTTTATCGGAATGATAGCAGGTGCTCTTTTCCACAAATCCGCATGGGTCGCAACATCGGCATACTTTATCGGCATGGCTGCAATAATCGTTTCGGGTATCATGCTGAAAAAGACGAAAATGTTTGCGGGAGATCCTGCACCGTTTGTTATGGAGCTGCCTGCATACCACCTTCCAACGGTGGGCAACGTGCTCAGAAGTATGTGGGAGCGTGGCTGGTCGTTTATCAAAAAAGCGGGTACTATCATCCTGCTTTCAACTATCGTAGTATGGTTCACAAGCCGCTTCGGATTTGTTGACGGAAGCTTCTCAATGCTGGAAGAAGACCAGCTTGACGCATCTATCCTTGCAAAGATAGGAAACGGAGTATCCTGGATATTTGCACCTCTTGGCTGGGGCAACTGGCAGGCTACTGTGGCTTCCGTTACAGGACTTGTTGCAAAGGAAAACATTGTCGGAACAATGGGTACACTTTACGGCGGCTCAGACCAGACCACATGGCAAGCGCTTGCAGCTTCCTTCACAGGCATAACAGGCTTCTCGTTCCTCGTGTTCAACCTGCTTTGCGCACCTTGCTTTGCGGCTATCGGCGCTATCAAGCGTGAGATGAACAATGCAAAGTGGACCTGGTTCGCTATCGGATATCAGTGCTGCTTTGCATATGCGATCGCACTTATGATAACCCAGTTCGGAAATATCTTTATGTCCGGGGCAAAGGTAAATGTATTTGGTATTATCGCTGCGGCAATAATCCTCTGCGGCATGATCTATATGCTTGTAAGACCTTATAAGGAATCCACCAAGCTGACAATGAAAAGCAAGGCACTTGCAGTGGAAAACAAATAACAGATCATAAATCGTTTAAAGGGAGTGAGTAAAATGCTGTCGTGGATAGAGGCGAACATCGGTACTATAATAGTATGTATCCTGCTTGCTTTAATAGTTTTTGCCATAATAAGAAACATGATAAAAGACAAGAGGAAAGGGAAGTCCCCGATTTGCGGCGGCAAATGCGCTCATTGCGCCATGGGCTGCGGCGGATGCGGCGGCTGTGGTAAGGGCAGATGATCACAATACTTGCGATCGCTGCTGTCCTGCTGTGTACAGGTCTGTTTGCGCAGGGACTTTCTGCTGCAAGACACAGGCTAAAAAAGTATGCCGCAGACAAAAAGAGCGAGCCTTGCAAATAAAGGCACATTTCACAAGCTAAAAATGGTTTTCATTTTTTACGACCTCTTCATATTACACCGGATCACGAGGCAGAAAGTTTCTGCTTCGTGATCTCTTTTTTTGGCATAAAAAAGCCCCTGCCGAAGCAAGGGCTATAAAATATTACATCATTGAGTTTTGCATGGATCTTTTGATCTTTATTGCAGCTATTGTGAAAATCAGGCTTACTATGAAAAAGATCCCGCTGATCAAGCCCACAGCAAGCATAACTATACCGTCTTGCTTTTCATCGTAGAATTCCCCGGGATCTGCCGGGTTTATATGCAGCTGTACCACATCGCCTATCTGATATTTGGCAGGTCGATTTCCAATGCTGTTTTTCTTTTTATAGCTTTGTCCGTCGTACTCGTATTGGAAAACCGGGTAGTAGGAATAACGTCCGTTATCGTCTTTGCTGCCCTTGATATTGTCAACAACTACGGCTCTGACCTCCTCGGTGCAGCGGTCATAGCTTGCACGCATGGACCACACCACGAGAAACATTATCCCTGCAAGTACCAGACTTATCATGAAAAACACCACTGCAAAGATGGTACACAGTTTTTTTGTGGCTGAGGGATCTCTGCGCACAGGTGTTCCGTTTATCTTATATGCTGCAAACTTTGGCGTATAGACATTTTGTTGTGCTCCACGGTAAGGTCCGCCGTAATTCTGCGCAGTATATCCTCCCTGGGGAGGGTAGCCGCCGTTTTGCATATATGTTTGTTTCATCGGCTCGGCAGGTCGTGCCCTGCTCACACCGTCCTGCATACCCATTTGCCTTTGAAGCTCTTGCTCATGAGCCTCGGCTCTTCTCAAGGCGTCATCGTAATCGTTATAAGCCATTGTGATCTCCTCCGTTATCGGTTATATTATAACTTATTTTTCCGCTGATTTCAAGAGAATAGGATATATTTTTGAAAAATACTTGCCAAGGCGAGCATCATAGGTTATAATAGTAAAAAAAACAGGGAGGTGAAAAAATGAAATATGTTTGCAATGTATGCGGATATATCTACGATCCACAGGAGGGCGCTGTGGATGCAGGAGTCGCTGCCGGCACAAAGTGGGAGGACGTTCCCGAGGATTTTGTATGTCCTTTGTGCGGAGTGGGCAAAGAAGATTTCAGCCCGGCTTAATAATTGAACAACAACAAGGCGCAGGATATTCCCTGTGCCTTTTTCTTATAATCACGACCTGTGTCCCGCCTCGGTCTTGCTTGAATGACGGGGCGATGCCCCTTATTGAACGCAAAAACCGCCTGTGAGCCATGCCCGCAGACGGTATTGTTATTTTATTGTGCCTGCTTGTGAACGTAGGTCTCAAACTGGTCCACAGGCATTGGCTTTGCGAAATAATATCCCTGGAACATCTTACAATTCATATCCGAAAGCATACGGTACTGGTCCTTTGTTTCAACGCCCTCTGTGAGGGAGGAGATGCCAAGGTCGTCGGACAGGCTTATGATATTTCGGAGTATAGTCTGAGCCTTGTCGCTGTCCTGGGAACTTCCCAGGAACTTCATATCTATCTTCAGAACGTCAACAGGTATATCCTTGAGCATATTAAGGGAGGAATAACCGCTTCCGAAGTCGTCCATTTCAACGATAAAGCCCTCATTGCGAAGCTCGTTGAGGATCTTTATACGCTCGTCGATGTCGTTCATCATAACTGTTTCGGTTATCTCGATGCGAAGCCGCTTAGGTTCGATCCCGAACTCCTCAACAAGGTTGTGTATCTCGGCTTTGACGTCCATAAAGTAGAAGTCCTTGGGGGAGATGTTTACGGATATAAACATTTCCTTGTCTATCTGCTGCCAGCGTGAAAGTATCTCGCAGGCACTGCGCCACATATGTTTATCGACCTCGACGATAAGACCGTTCTTTTCAAAATACGGGATAAATGATGCAGGAGACAAAAATCCTCTGTCCGGGTGATTCCAGCGTGCAAGAGCCTCTGCGCCAACAACTTTTCCGGAGTCGTCCACGATAGGCTGAAGGTACGGGACCATCTGATTTCTGGTGATGGCATGCTGAAGCTGGGTGGAAATATGCTGGTTCCATTTTGCCTTTTCACGCAGTTCGTCATCATAGTATGCTACATGTGCTTTGTACTCGTCCTTTATTGTAGTCAAAGCAAGGTGCGCTCTGTCAAACATTACCGAAACATCGGTGTCCGCCTCGGTGACTTCGTACACACCCAGGTGGATAAAAAGGCTGTGCTCGATATTTCCGTCGGTGACCACATAATTGGAAAGGGTACGTTCCACACGGTCCGGGTCAAACTCGGATTTTGGCATAAGCACACCGAACTTGTCTCCACCCATTCTTCCGTAAACGCAGCGGGAGGACATATCTGCACGTATCCATTCTGCGATATGCTTCAAGGTAAAGTCGCCGAAGGAGTTGCTGAAGATATCGTTTACTATCTTGAAGTTCTTTACGTCGATAAAGATTATATAATAAGTCGTGTCCTTATTCTCTTTCAGCTCTTTCTGGATGCTCCTGAAAAGCATTTCACGGTTGTAAAGTCCGGTAAGGGTATCGTGGGTAGCGTTGTATTTCTCCCGTTCAATCAAAAGCTGGTCGCTGGTATTGTCACGAATACTGAGGAACGAGCCGGAGTTTGCATTCTTATCTGATGAAATGCTGTGCTTGTCAAGGATATAATGCTTTGCGTTTTCTCCCGATCCTATGACCTTATGCCTTACCCAGTTTTCTCTGTCAAGCTCAAGGTCACCGAACATTTCCCTGAGCTTTTGCGGCACATGGTCAAAGGACCCTTCCTGGATATTCAGAAGATTCTTGCCCGGGTCGTTTGCCCAGATGCACCTTTGATTGGGGTCAAAGAACAACAGGGCTTCCGGCATATCAGATGCCATATTGGCAAGCATATTGTCAAGAAGCCGCATTGGTCGGTAAAAAATGGCGAAGTAGAAAATCAATATCCCGAAAACTCCGAACCCTATCATTGAGCGGTCGATAGGGGTACGGGAGAAAATGTAAAAGCTTTGCCATACACACTCAACCACCATGGATAGCAGGATTATAGCATATTTCTCACGGTATACCTTGGGCATTTTGATCGACATCATAAGGAATATCGCCATTATAGCCACCAGTATGCTGTAATCTACCACACGGTGTACGGTCTGTCCCCAGTGGGCAATAAAGCGGTAGTAGGGGCGACCTTCCACGAGTATTTCTTCAAGGGTGAAAGCGTGGTGAAATATGGGATTGAGCATCATCTGCAATACATCAGCCCCAAGGGCAACATAAGCGGCTTTTGGAACTTTCTGCCCTTTGCCGCCGCCATCGCAGTACTTCACGGTAAAATTCGTCAGTGCCAGCATGACCACGTCCATGCCAAGGAAGTAGAAGTAAAAACCCACAGCTGAAAGTGTGGGGCTGGAAGAAAGCAGTACAAGAAGATTTCCAAGGATCGGAGGTATAAGCGCCGCATCAAGCCATGCAACGGCGTTGGATACGATATTTCTTTTGTTTGTACGATGAGCAATGACAACAAAAACTGTCAGCAGAATTATCATAGCAGCATAGACCATTGCAAAAGCTGTACGCATCATACTTCACCTCCCTTTCTTAACAATAGTCACAACTCTTCTCTTTGAGTTTAACATCAAATTATTAATAATTAAATGTATTTTTGCAAATTAGCCGTAAAAGTGCATAAATTTTAATCTATGCGAAAACGTTTTCTGGGTATCTTGCACAATCTGAGGAGAGGATAAATGTAATAAAAATCAATAACTGCAAAAAATCTCCCCGCCGGCAGCGTGAAGGCAAATGGATCTGTGGGTAAAATGCTATAAAAACAGTAGTAAAAACCGTCAAAAATAACGTTGACATCGGATGTTTTTTTGTGCTAAAATTACAGTGAGAAACTGTAGTCGTTTTTTCGATCATTTTATACATTTGAGGTTAAGATTATGGCAGAAAAAAGAAAGCGGATAGCACTTTTCGTGGGACAAGCCGACGAGGGATATCAGAGCAATATCATAAGCGGATTCCTGGAAAGAGCATTTGAATATGACCTTGATGCGTGTGTTTTCTCCATGTACCGAAAGTACCAGGACACAGCCGAGCGTGAGCTGGGTGAGTCTAATATCTTTGCGCTTATGCGTCCTGAGGACTATGACGGTGCGGTGATCCTTGAAGACAGCATACAGACGGCAGGGGCAGCAAAGGGGCTGGAAGAAAGGCTGCATGAGCAGTTTGGTGATAAGCCCGTGCTTGTTGTGGAACAAGACAGCCCGTATTTCCCGTATGTATTCACTGACGGCTACAATGCCATGGTGGAGCTGGTGGATCATCTTATCGAGGTACACGGCTATAAAGATATTGCTTTTCTTGCCGGTAAACGCTGGCACAAGCACTCCATAACCAGAGCCAATGCATACCGTGCGTCCATGGAGGCACACGGGCTTGAGCCAAGAGAGGACAGGACTATCTACGGAGACTTCTGGTACAGCAGCGGTGAGGTATGCGCAGACCAGCTTATGGGCAAGGGCAGAGAGCTGCCACAGGCAGTAGTTTGCGCAAACGATGCCATGGCGATCGGTCTTTGCAAGGCATTTGAAAAGCGTGGGGTAAGAGTCCCCGAGGACGTGGCTGTGGTGAGCTATGACTCTACATACGAGGGACAGACAAGCCCCAAGCCGATAACCTCATCACTTGTTCCTGCGGTGGAGCTGGGGCATTATGCTGCGGATTATATACATAACAGTCTTAGCGGAAAGCAGACTCCGCCTTTTGAACACAAACCAAAACTCGTTATCGGTCAGACCTGCGGCTGCACGGAAATGACAATACCCCAGTACAGTGCCAACAGAGAAAAGTGGGGTACCGAAATATCCGAGGAGGGCTACGACTCTGTTTTTAATTCCATTGCGGAAAACCTTATGGCGCAGACAGACCTGCAGGAGTTTTTAAGCGTCATATACTCCTATGCATACCAGATAAGTGATGCACAGAGCTTTTATCTGTGCCTGTGCCCCCTGTGGGAGCATATGGGCGCAGATGCGGGGATCCATGTGAAAAACACAGGCTATCCCGACAGAATGATATGTGCCGTAAGATATAACAGCGACCGCAAGGACGGTATTGTCGGACTGGATACGGTGTTTGACACCAGAGAACTGCTGCCGGGACTGTTTGAGAAAAGCGACCACCCGCAGGCTTGCTTTTTCACTCCGCTGTTTTTTGCAAACGAGTGCTACGGCTACGCTGCGGTGAATTACGGTGGCAAGGCACGGAGCTATGACGATGTTTACCGCCGCTGGATAGCAACTGTATCCAGGGGCTTTGAAGCTCTGCGATGCAGGATGATAAGCAACAATCTGCAAGACAAGCTGGATAAAATGCGCAGCAGCAAGTTTGCAGGCGGTGCGGCTTATGAGAGCCTCAGCGAGGAGGAAAAGAAGGACTACGACCTAGTCGGAAAGATACTTGACGACAATCTTCTTACCTACTACTTCCAGCCTATCGTCAAGGTTTCCGATGCAAGCATTTATTCCTACGAGGCACTTATGCGTTCAAACACATTAAAGCGCATATCCCCTCTTGACATGATAAAATATGCCAATATGCAAAGCAGACTCAGCGACATTGAAACTGCCACATTCCTTAACGTGCTGGAAATAATAAGCAAGAGCAGGGACATTATCGGAAAAGCCAAGGTGTTTATCAACAGCATACCGGGCGTTCCGGTGAACAGTGTCGAGTACCAGCGCATTGAGGAGTATCTGGGGAAGAATTCGGATGTTGTGGTGGTGGAGCTTACGGAAGAAGCCGAGCTGGACGATGAGCAGCTTAAAAAACAAAAGGACTTTTTCACAAGACTGCATCTGGAGATAGCGGTAGACGATTACGGCACAGGCTATTCCAATGTAAACAATCTGCTGAGGTATATGCCCAACTATGTAAAGATAGACCGTGCACTTCTCAGCGAAATAGATACAAAGCCGCAAAAACAGCACTTTGTCAGAGAGATAATCGGTTTTTGCCATGACAATAATATAATGGCACTGGCAGAGGGCGTTGAAACAGTGGAGGAGCTGCGCACGGTGATACACCTGGGTGCAGACCTTATCCAGGGCTACTATACCGCAAAGCCGTCGGCAAACCTTATCCCTCAGATAGACGAGAAGGTAAGGGGGGAGATAAAGTCCTTCTATCAGGAGCGTCTGGACGGCAGCACCAAGCAGATATATGTTGCCGGAAAGACAAACAGAATATCACTTGTCTCCCTGTCAAAGGACGGATGTACGGATATTGTTGTGGGCAGAGGAACCATGGTATACAAGGACTTCTCCATATTCGGAACACCTGGTGCAAAAACCAATATCCACGTTATAGTTGAACCTGGGTATATCGGCAGGATCGACCTTGAAAGCGCATATTTTTCCAACGTGAAAAATCGCCCCTGCATCGAGCTTTCCTCCGGGTGCGATGTTACCCTTTCCATCGAGGGCGACAACATTCTCAACAACGGCGGCATCCTCGTTCCCAAGGATTCAAGGCTTACTATTGAGGGCGGCGGAAACCTTAAAATATCCGTCAACAGTGCAGACTATTCCGGCATCGGCGGTCACACCGACCAGCAGCACGGAGAGATAGTATTTGAACAGGACGGTATTGTGGATATAAGCTGCCGGGGAGTATGCGGCACCTGCATAGGCTCGGGTCTTGGCGGAATCATAAAGATAAACCGTGGACAGTATGAGCTGAAAGCAACGGGAGAAAACGGGGTCGCTATCGGTACTACATCAGGCGAGAGCGAGCTTGACATAACCACCTGCAATATTTCCATTGAGCTTGCCACGGTACACGGTGCAGGCATCGGTTCTCAGTCAGGAAAGTGCAGGGTAAACATTGCAAAATCCTCTGTATCCATTTCAGGAACAGGAACGGACGTTGTTGCTGTGGGCACGGTGACCGGCGAACAGGCACAGGTGCATTTATCCGACTCGATGCTTGATATAAATATGAGTGCGGACAGGACCACTGCGCTGGGTGCGCTTAACGCAGGCTCTATGGTTAAGGCAAAGGACGCATCGCTCAGGATAGAGATGGCAGGAGAAAAATCCCTTGTCTTTGGCGGTTACAGCGAGCAGACTGATGTTGAACTGCTTGGCACCGACACCAGAGCGGTGGTGCATAATTCCTGCGGAAGGGACACCTACGCAAAGGATGAGAACGTGCGTATAGTAAACGGCAGGCGAAAGATCGTGGTCAACGAC
Source organism: Ruminococcus sp. FC2018 (assembly GCF_000621805.1). Taxonomy (GTDB): domain Bacteria; phylum Bacillota; class Clostridia; order Oscillospirales; family Ruminococcaceae; genus Hominimerdicola. The sequence goes on from NZ_JHXH01000010.1 coordinate 50,951, forward strand.
AAGGAGATACAGCGAGAGCTTGTTTTCGATTACAAACAATAAAAAAACACGGGCTGCTCCCGGCGGAGCGGTCCGTGATCTTTTTTATTGGTCCTGATTCAGCTTTTTGAAGGTCTGCACAGCTTCGTGCAGGGTAAAGTCGTCATCGTCGTAGGTATCGTCAAAGTCATAGGCTGCAAGCTCGTCCATTATTTCCAGCTGACGCTGCTGCAATTCCACCTGACGGCTCTGAAGCTCCTCCATTGTTTTGTAGTGGCGGTGCTTGTCGTAAAGTCTGAATGCGTCCCCAAGCTTACTTGCCTGCTTTGTTTTGAAAATATCTGTGATATAGTCAAGAGCTTCAAAGCTTCGGTAGCTTTCCGGAATAGCGTCAATTTCAAAGCCTTTCTCAAACTCCTCCAGCTCGCCTCTTGCCTTGTTGAGCATATCCAGTTTGATCCGCAGCTGTCTGTTGGTTTCCTCGGCTGTGCGTTTGATTTTTTTCTTTTTTAAGTCCATGGCAATTAGTACAATGATAGCCGAAAAAAAGACGATAAATGAAAATGTCATAGCAGCCGTGTTGTCCCATGCGAACTTGATCGTTATAAGAATAAAGACCACAGCCAGAAAGTGAAGGGGTATAATAAGCCAAGCCCATATGGGCAGGGCGGTAGGTGTCTGGGAAAGGGAAGTGACCTCATCGGCAAGGGCTGAAGTGTTTGAGCGCAGCTCCCTGTATTTTATAAGGTCCGCTTTGTATTTTGCGGTGGACTTTGCCAGCTTTTCAGCTGAAAGCTGTTCATACCTGTCGGTAATTGCAGAGGCGGAGAATGTACTGCCGCAGAAGTGGCAGCTGACAGTCTTATCTCCCGGGGCAGGACTGAGGTTTGCGCCGCAGCTGGGACAGGTATACTTTATAAGCTCGCTCATTTGATCACCCCTTTTGTGTTTTTAGAAATTATATCACACCCATGTTAAGGTGTCAACTCCGGCAAAACAAAAGCCCGCATTTCCTGCGGGCGTGTTTTTTATACCAGGGACTGTGCCCATTTTTTCAGCTCATCCTCGCTTACGCCTGATGAGAAACGCTTGCCTTCGAGCACCTTTGCACCCTTGCCTACAACCGACTGCATATGCACGCCGGTGGAGCCGATCCCGCTGCTTCCGGATGTAACAAAGGGAACTATGGTCTTGCCTTTGAAATCGTATGCTTCAAGGAATGTATCGATAATGGACGGCTCTCTGTACCACCACACCGGGAAGCCCACAAAAATAACGTCTGCTGCGGCGATATCTGCTGCTGCGTCATTGTCCGCAAGAGCAGGACGGCAAGCTTCGTCGTTCATCTCCACGGAGCTTCTTGATGATTTGTCACGCCAGTCAAGATCCGCCTGGGTGTACGGAGTCTGTGGCTTTATCTCATAAGAGCCGGCATTGATAGCCTGTGCAAGTTTTTTTGCAACCTTTGCAGTGGTGCCGCTTGCGCTGAAATATGTTACAAATGAATTCATGAACAATCACGCTCCTTTATATTATAAACACTTTATCCTACGCTCATAGTTTAACACATAATTATGAATTTTTCAAGCACAGCTGAGGCTAAAACAAAACCTCCCCGGGTATGGAGCGGCAGCTGTTATTTTATGATTATGCCCACCTTGGCAAACGCCTTTGAGGCTGTGACCTTATCAAGGGGAAAAAGCTTTGTGGAGCTTACAAGCTTATCCGAGTCGTATCTGAAAAACTCAGCATAATTCTCTGTAAAGTCCTTGTTTGAGTAGACCTTTGCCATAATGTATTTTTCCTTGACCGCATAATAGTTTACAGGCACAAGGGAAAGAATGGCTTTACAGTCGCTGTCCATATTGGCAGCTACCGTATCAAAGTCCTTGTCAACATAGTGTATCTGTCTGCATTTAAGCTCCTTCACCTTTTGGCGAAGTGGGTCCTTGGGTGCTTTTCTGAAAAAAGATAGCATACTGTCCACCTTACTTCAGCAGCCTTTCAAAAAGCTGCTGTCTGCATTCTTCCTCAAGCTTGTCGTTGATAGGCTGTGCGGTGTATTTTTCCCCGGTCTTTCTTGTCATCACGTAGTTTATGATATAGTCACACAGCTTTGGGTTTTTGGAAAGCAGCGGTCCGTGGAGATAAGTCGCCACTACGCTGGGCTCCATATAGCCTTCAGTTTTGCTGGAAAAGCAGTTGCCATTGCCGGCAAGTACAGTCCCGAAAGGCGAGGTCACATTCTGAGTCTGACCGCCGTGGTTCTCAAAACCGATGACATTATACTCCTCACCGTCAAGAGTCGCCTTGATAACGATATTTCCGATGCAGCGTTTTCCCTTGTCGGTAGATGCTGCGGTATAGTAATCGAAAAGCCCCAGCCCGGGTATTTTCTCACCGTTGGAGTCCTTGTAATACTGTCCCATGAGCTGGTATCCGCCGCATATCATAAGAAAGAAAGTGCCTTTTTTGTAGGCATCGGAAATTGCGTCTTTGCATTTGAGCAGGTCCTCTGCCAGTATCTGCTGTTCAAGGTCTGCGCCGCCGCCCAGATAAATTATATCATACCGGGAAAAGTCTGCGGTATCGTCGCCGATAACGTGTGAGGATACCTCAAGGTCGATGTCCCGCATTTTGCAGCGGTATTTTATTATCTCCACATTTCCGCTGTCGCCGTAAAGATCCAGCATATTGGGGTACATATGCATAAGCTTAATCGTTTGCATCTTCGGTACCCTCCTTATATCTTCTGATTGCTGCCCTTGTGGGCTGGATAGCGGTATAATTGGCAATGGCAAACTTGTCGCCCACGGTGGAGAAGAAGCTCTCCATTGCCCGGTCAAGATCGGGCTTTACCACGATCTTATCCGGATCGTAACCGGAACATTTTATCCTTATGGCAATATCGTAGGCTCTGCTGCCGCTGGTGACCACTCTTGTAACGTCTTTGAAGACAGAGAAGTTAATGTCCCATATCCAGGAAACGTCGTGACCGTCTGCCAGGTTGTCGTTAAGCACAAAAAGCAGCTCCTTTTCCCCGGGATGTTCGTTCATCACACGCAGGGTCATGTTTGCGCCCACAGGGTTTTTCGCAAGGTTGACCAGCAGCTTGCTGCCTGCCACCTCAAACACTTCAAGTCTTCCGTTGTTCACCTCAAAATGCTCAAAGGTATCGTGGAGCACGTCTTTGGAGATGTTGTAAAGCTTGGATGCAGTGTATACTGCCCCAAGGTTATAGATGTAGTAAATGCTGTTGTGACTGGGTTTGTATTTCTCCCCGTCTATGACAAAGGAAGGTGCCTGAAGGTCAACGTCCTTTATAACGACCTCCGGTCTTGCGCTGCCAAAGTCGCAGTTAGGACAGCGGAATTTTCCGATGTGTGAATACTGATAGTATTCATATTCCAGCTTTGAGTTGCAGAAAGGACAGTATTTGCCCTCGCCCACCTCATAGGGCTGGTCGGTGGCACCGGAGTAACGCTCAACGCTGAAATAGTGGACATTTTTATTGTTGGGATTGGCAAGCCCCAGCCTTGCAACGTTGGGGTCGTCGGCATTGAGCACCAGATTTCCCTCATATGTTTCAAGGAACTTCTTTACCTTTAAAATAAGGGTCTCCACCTCGCCGTTGCGGTCAAGCTGGTCTCTGAAAAAGTTGAGCACCACAAGAGTTTCCAGCTTCAGCTTTGAGTATATAACAGGCACATGGGATTCGTCCGTTTCCAGCACAAGATAATCCGCCTTGACTCTGCCGTGGAAATCGCACTCTCCCAGAAGCAGGGAGCAGATGCCTGTGTCAAGGTTGTTGCCCTGTTTGTTGGTGATTATTTTAAGGTCCTTTTTGTCACCGCTTGTGAATATATGATTAAGATAGTTGGTCACCGAGGTCTTGCCATTGGTGCCTGTAACGGCGATAATGGGACACTCCACCTTAAAGGCTTTAAGGCAGTCCTTGTTCAGCGTCCACAGCACAAGCCCCGGAGCGTTGCCGGCGTCCTTGCCGATAAGGCGAAGGACCTTTACCATCATTTTGCCGAAAAATATCGTCAAACCGTTTTTTAAACCCATTTTTTCAAACGATCCCTTCATTTTGACTTACCAGTATATAATAAAACAAACGGCGTAAAATGTCAAGTGTGCAGAGGTTGTAATATAACTTGTCTTTGGTGAATATGCTTGTAACACAAGCCCATTGAACAAGGGGGAAGGATAAGATGGTAAAGCTGCTGGAAAATGACATTTCGCAACAGCAAACATACAGCTTTGACGGATTGAGCTCACAGGAGGCTGCCGCAAGGCTGGCAAGAGACGGTGAAAACGTCCTTGAGCATAAAAAGAAGAACTCGGCTGTGAAAATATTTGCAGGACAGTTCCACGATGTTATGGTGATAATACTTATGATAGCAACGGTGGTATCTGTGATACTGGGGCAATACACCGATGCGATACCGATCCTGCTTATAGTTATCGTCAACGCTTTTCTTGGATTTTTCCAGGAGTGGCGGTGTGAAAAGACGCTTGAAAAGCTAAAGGATATGACAGCCCCGGGGGCAATGTGTTACCGTGACTCAAAGCTTGTAAAGATCCCTGCGTCCCGTGTGGTAACGGGAGACATTGTATCCTTGAAGGCAGGGGACAGAGTGCCATGTGACGGCTTTGTGGTCAGCGCAAAGGGGCTTGAATGCAACGAGTCGCTGCTTACCGGGGAGTCGGAACCGGCGGCAAAAACAAAGCGCATGGTAGAAAATGATTTTTCTTCTCCCGGCTGCGGATATATGTGCTATATGGGCACTGTGGTGACCAAGGGAAGCGGTGTTATAAGCTGCACTGCAACAGGTAAAAACACTCAGATGGGTAAGATATCCGCCATGCTGGAGGAGATAGAGGAGCCGCCCACACCGCTGCAGAAAAAGCTGGGTGAGCTTGGTAAAGTATTGGCATTGATATGTCTGGGAGTTTGTGTGCTCGTTTTTGTCGCAGGTGTTTTAAGGGGAGAGCCGCTGCTTGAAATGATAATGACGGGTATAACCATTGCCATTGCCGCCATACCCGAGGGGCTGCCTGCCACGGTGACCATAGCGCTGGCACTTGGGGTGAGAAGGATGCTCAGACACAAGGCTCTGGTACACAAGCTGCGCTCGGTGGAAACTCTTGGCTGTGCCACGGTGATATGTACCGACAAAACAGGCACCCTTACCCGGAACCGTATGAGAGTGACCCACATAGTTACTGCGCAGGAGGGGATAAACCAGTTCGACCTGTCAGGAGAAAATGATATCCCTCGCAGCACTGCGCTGCAAAAGCTGCTGGAATGCGCCTGTGTGTGCAGCGATGCCAGGCTGAGTATCAGCGGCAGCAAGCACATCAGCTATAACGCCGAAGGGGATCCCACCGAAGCTGCCCTTGTAACGGCTGCTGCACAGATGGGGGTGTTTGCTGATAAGCTTGACATAGAAAAGACAGACGAGATACCCTTTGACAGCCAAAGCCGCAGTATGACTGTCATCTGCAAGGACACCCGGGGTACGTTCAGCTACAAAAAGGGTGCCTGTGACATTATTCTTTCGGAGTGTATGTTCACATACCCGGACGAGGAACCTCGTATGCTTGACAACGGACAGCGGCTTTCTATAGCAAAGCTGTGCGATTCATATTGTGCAAGGGGACTTCGGGTGATAGCCTTTGAGGAAACAAGGGACGACAAGCGTATTTTTCTTGGATTTGCCGCATTGGAGGACCCACCGAGAAAGGAAGCAAAGTCTGCGGTGGAGCTTTGCGCAAAGGCAGGTATAAAGACAGTTATGATAACCGGCGACCATAAGCTTACCGCACAGGCGATCGGGGAGCAGACGGGTATCTATAAAAAAGGCTCGCTTATCCTCACCGGCGCAGAGCTTGACCGGATGAGTGATGAGGAGCTGGAGGGTATGGTGGAGAATTGCAGCATATTTGCAAGGGTGACTCCTGCCCACAAGCTGCGTATCGTCAGAGCCTTCAGAAAGCATGGTCACGTCTGCGCCATGACAGGGGACGGTGTGAACGATGCCCCCGCCATAAAGGAAGCGGACATCGGGGTGTCTATGGGCGAATCGGGAACGGAGGTAACAAAGCAGGCAGCGGAGATGATACTGCTTGACGACAACTTTGCAACGCTGGTCAATGCCGTTGAGGAGGGCAGGACCATATATCACAACATCCGCAAATTCGTCAGGTATCTCATATCCTGCAACATCGGAGAGGTGCTCACCATGCTGGGAGGCATGGTGATGGGGCTGCCTATGGTACTGCTGCCGGTGCAGATACTGCTTGTAAATCTGGTTACAGATTCTTTGCCTGCGGTGGCACTGGGGCTTGAGCCTGCCGAGGATTCGTTTATGCACTCAGCTCCGAGGAAATCAGACGAAAGCTTTTTCAGCGGCGGTCTGCTGTGGCGCATGATAATCAGAGGTGTGTTTATCGCCCTGAGCACCCTTGCAAGCTTCACACTGGTGCTGAAGTATTCCGGCTCTGTTGAGGCTGCCCGCACCGCTGCTCTTTGCACCCTTACTGTCAGCCAGCTCATACACGTTTTTGAGTGTAAGTCGGAACGCAAGACGCTGTTTTCCGTGGACCTTCTCTCAAATCCGTTTCTGGTATTTTCCGTGGCAGTCTCCGCTTTGGTGCTGTTTGTGTGTACATATCTGCCTGTTTTGCAGGGAGTGTTTTTCACCTTCGCTCTCACACGTACCCAGCTGGTGATCGCCCTTGCAAGCGCTGCGGTCGTACCTGTTCTGGCAGCAGTCTTTCACAAGAAATAAAAAAACGCCCGAAGCTTTGTGCCTCGGGCGATATGCTTTATTTGAACATCTGTATTATAATTCCGCTTGCTGCGGCAGCGACATAAAGAATGCCCATAATGATAAAGTTCTGCTTGTACTTTTTGTTAGTCTTGAAAAGCACCACAAGTCCAACGCCTGCGCCGGTGGAAAGACCTGCCACCAGTGCTCCGAAGGATACCGCACCGCCTATATAAAGCTTGGTGAGTACCACAGAAGCTCCGCAGTTGGGGATAAATCCGATAAGCGCAGCAATAAGCGGCTGTACCCAGCTGTTGGTCATCATAAGCTTTTCCACCGTCTGTTCGCCTGCAAATTCCATTACGCAGCCAAGCAGCATATTTATAATGAAGATAAAAATGATAATATGCAGCGTGTGGTGCAGCGCAGAATGTAGTATTCCGTGATGCTCGCAGTCGCAGTCGGCACACAGCTCCTTGAAGGGCTCCTCGTCCTTCGGTTTGACAAAAAGCTTTATCACAGCGTCAACGATAATACCCGTCACGATGGCGATTATGACCTTTGCGATCATAAGCTTTGGTATCAGCGACCATATTTTTCCCGAATCGGCGACCTCGGAAAGAATAACAGGTATCGCCTCGTCGCTGGTGGAAATGTACACCGCCACAAGCGTGCCCATGGTTATGAGCCGCCCGGCGTAAAGGTTAGATGCCGCAGCAGAAAATCCGCACTGTGGTATGCAGCCTATGGCTGCGCCGCCCACAGAACCGAACGGTCCCATTTTACGCAGCACACCACCCATTTTGTCGGAGCCTTTATGTTCGATATATTCTATTAAAAGATAAACGCCGAAAAGAAAGGGGAGAGTAAGCAGAGAATCTTTGCAGGCGTCTAAAAACACATCAAGTAATCTGTCCCACATATTTTTCACCATAGTTAAATAAAAATTGCGCAATAAAAAGGATAACACATTTCACCGTGTTTTGTCAAGTGCACAGAAAAAAGCGGTCCCTTTCATAGGTACAGGACCGCTTTGTGTTATCATAGATTCTGAGCAAAATGCTCCCGGATCTCCCGTAAAGCTTTTTCTTCGTCCGGTCCCTCAATAGTGACGGTCACCGTGTCCTGACATTTCACCACAGCGCTAAGGATAGAAAAGAGCTTTTTAGCACTGCCGCTTTTACCGTTGCGTTGGTTTGTGACGGTTATCTCGCTTTCAAACTCCTTGGCAAATTTTACAAGGTCACCTGCCGGACGTGCGTGTATCCCCACGGGATTTGTTACCGTAAATTCAAAGCTTTTCATTTTGTTTCACCCCTTTTTTGTGGATTATAACACATTTTTCTGCTTTTTTCAAGCCTTTTGAGCGGTAAAGGAAAAATAAAAATAAAAAAGTAGTTGAAATAATAAAACAGATGTGTTATACTGACAAAAAAGAGGAGGTGGCGTATGAAAATCCGTGAATCAGCAGAGGATTATCTTGAAGCAATACTTGTGATTTTTGAGCGAAAGGGAAGCGTTCGCAGTATAGATATCGCCAATGAGCTTGAGTTTTCAAAACCGAGTGTGAGCATCGCCATGAAAAATCTCCGTGAAAACGGGTATATCACCATGGACAAAGACGGCTACATCACCCTTACAAAGAAGGGCAAGAAAATTGCCGACATGGTCTATGAGCGGCACAAGTTCATAACCGAGGGACTGGTGCGTCTTGGGGTAGACCCTAAGATAGCTGCGGAGGATGCCTGCCGCATCGAGCACGTCATCAGCCAGGAAAGCTTTGAGGCTTTGAAAAAGCATTGCAGCAAGTTGGAACAATAAATACAAAAAGTACAGACATTAACCGGGAGCCATGCAGGTCGCATGGCTCTTTTGCTATTTTGGCTTGCTTTTGAAAAAAAGGGAGAAAAAGAAGGCAAAGCACATGGCTGCGGTTATTCCCCCTGCCGCTGCGGTAAGTCCTCCGGTGAAGATGCCTGTAAAGCCTGCGGAGTCCACCTGTTCCTTTACGCCTGTGGAAAGCAGGTATCCAAACCCCGTAAGGGGAACGGTCGCTCCTGCGCCTGCCGTATCCACAAGGGGTTCGTACCAGCCCAGTGCGCCAAGTATGCACCCTGCCACCACATAGGATACCAATATCCTTGCAGGGGTGAGCTTTGTAAAATCTATAAGCAGCTGCCCTATGGCGCAAAGCAGTCCGCCGATGAGAAATGCGTAAATATAGGTCATTGTCATCCTCCTTTCAGTTATCCTCGCTGCTGAGCCAGACAAGGTGGGAGATAGAGGGTATGCTCTCGCCCTGTTGTGTGGTGGTTGGGGACAAAAGAGCGCCTGTTGCTGCAAATAGTATGTTTTTTATCTCTCCCGCCTTCAGCTTGGGGAGAAAATAGCCGCACAGGGTAGAGCCTGCACAGCCGCAGCCGCTTGCTCCTGCGTGAACGTCCTGGTCAGTCACGTGATACATCATAAGACCGCAGTCTTTATGGTTGGCGGAAACATCTATCCCGTGCTGCTGCATAAGGTCGCAAAACAGCCTGCTGCCCACCTTGCCAAGGTCGCCTGTTACAATGTGGTCAAAGTCCGAGGGGGATTTTCCCGTTTCCTCAAAGAAGTTTCGTATGGTGTCGAAAGCCGCCGGTGCCATTGCCGCACCCATGTTGTTTGCATCGGTTATGTCCATGTCGGCTATCCTGCCGATGGTACAGGCTTTGACATAGGGCGGCTTGCTGTGCTGTGAGACAAGAAGGGATGCTCCTGCGGTGACAGTCCATTGAGCTGTGGGAGGTCTTTGTCCTGCATATGTGAGGGGGAAACGATACTGCCTTTCTGCGGTGCAAAAGTGGGAGCTGGTCACAGCCATGGCTCTCTGGCAGATACCCTTGTCCGCAAAAATAGAAGCAAGGGCAAGCCCCTCGGACATTGTGGAGCAGGCTCCGTATATGCCCAAAAAGGGAATATCAAAGCTTCGCACTCCGTATGTGGTGCTTACGCATTGGTTGAGCAGGTCACCGCCGAAAAGCACATCTACATTTTCCGGGTGTAGTCCTGCTTTGTTGAGGCAGATGAGCACAGCCTGCTTCTGAAGCTTGCTTTCCGCTTGTTCATAGGTACCGCAGGAAAGATATGGGTCGTCGTTTATCTTGTCAAAATAATCTCCAAGGGGACCCTCGCTTTCCTTTTTGCCTCCTACGGCGGCGTAGGATATAATGCTGGGTTGGCTGGTAAGGTGGATCGTAGCTTTTGCTTTCATTGATTTTTTGTTCCTTTCGGTCTTTCTTCCTGCTTATTGTTCCAGTATCAATGTGATTTTATGCATTGCAAAAGAATAAAAAGTGTGGTACAATAGCATTCAAAGGAGTGAAAAGTGTGCAAAAGCCCAATTATCAGAAAATGCTTGACAATATAATAGAAAAGGTCTCACAGCAGCAGAAAAAGCCGGTGCTTCTACTTCATTCCTGCTGTGCGCCCTGTTCGTCATATGTGCTTGAATATCTGAACAGATATTTCCATATTATATTATTTTACTATAACCCAAATATTTCTCCCAAGGAGGAATTTGAAAAGCGCACAGGCGAGCTTCGGCGGCTCATAAGGGAAATGCCCATGCAGGACAAGCCGGAGCTTATAGTGGGGGATTACGAACCGGAGGTGTTCGATGAGATCGCAAAAGGTCTTGAGGATCTGCCTGAGGGGGGAGAGCGGTGCTTTAAATGTTACCGTATGCGCCTTGAAAAGACTGCTGAGCTGGCAAGGAAGCTTGGTGCTGACTATTTTACCACCACGCTGTCCATTTCCCCGTATAAAAATGCCGGAAAACTTAATGAGATAGCCTTTGAGTTGTCGGGAATATACGGTGTAGAGGCTCTGCCGGCAGACTTCAAGAAAAAAGAGGGCTATAAACGCTCTATCGAGCTTTCTGCCCGGTATGATCTTTACAGGCAGGATTACTGCGGCTGTGTGTACTCAAAGGCTCAGAGAGACAAAATTAAAAATGGGCAAAAAAACAACTCCTGCGAATGAACCGCAGGAGTTTTGTGCTTTATATTACTTTGAGGAGTGCATAAGCATCATCGTTATAGCAAAGTAATGGAAGATGCTCCCCGCCAGAGTGAAAAGATGCCATACGCTGTGAAAATAACGCTTTTTCTTGTAGATGTAAAAGAAGGTGCCTGCGGTGTAGAAAAGTCCGCCGATAAGGATAAACCACAAAGAGGGAGAGTATACATTGTCCACCATGGGTTTTACGGCGATGAGAACCACCCAGCCCATTATCATGTAGCAGACTAAGGACACCTTTCTGAATTTTTCAAGGTTCACCGAGTTGAGAACGATGCCTACAATGGCTGCGCCCCAGACCAGTCCGAAAAGCACCCAGCCCATAGCTCCTCTCAGGGGAACAAGGGTTATTGGTGTATAAGTTCCGGCGATAAGGAAAAATATAGTGTTGTGGTCCATTATCCGGAAGAATTTTTTTGCCTTGCGGTTGGTTATGGAGTGGTAAAGGGTGGACATCATATAAAGGATCACAAGCGATGCACCGAATATCGCCGCACCGACAACGCCCCATGCGTTTGAATGTATCGCTGCGACAACTATCAGCACAGCTGTGCCTGCGATAGATAATGCTGCGCCTATACCATGAGTGAGTGAATTAACTATCTCCTCACCTGTGGTGTAGCGTTTTACAACTCCTTCGCCGATCTTGCCTATGCCGTTTATCATTCTTTAAGCACCTCCTGATGCAAAGCTTGTCCTTGTGATAATTATACCATATCCAGATATCTTGTCAAGTGAAAAAATGCTTGAAAAACAGTGCTTTGTGTGGTACAATACTAAAGGAAGCATAACGACAAAGAAATCAGGCTGGCTTGTGAAACATACTGTGTCTACACATAGTTTTCACGCAGATAACACATTTATACATTACAATACATACCAGATCTTACGGGAGGAATGAAAAATATGGCAAAGATACTTGTTGTTGATGACGAGGCAAAGATAAGAATGATAATCAAAGAGTATGCCGAGTTTGAGGGTTATGAGGTGGCAGAAGCTGCCGACGGCATGGAGGCTGTGGAAATGGTAAGAAGTGAGGATTATGACATCATTATCATGGACGTTATGATGCCAAGGCTGGACGGCTATTCCGCAGTCAAGGAGATAAAGAAAGAAAAGAAGATCCCTGTTATAATGCTTTCGGCAAGGGGTGAGGAATACGACAAGCTGTTCGGATTCGAGATAGGCATAGACGACTATGTGGTAAAGCCGTTCTCCCCCAAGGAGCTTATGGCAAGGATAAAGGCTGTGCTTGCCCGTGGTGCGGTGACGCAGACACGTGAGGATACCATAAAGTATCAGGGACTTGTTATCAATTTTACAGCCCGTGAGGTCACTATCGACGGGCAAAAGGCGAACATGACACCAAAGGAGTATGATCTGCTTTTCTATATGGTAAGGAACATGAACATTGCACTTTCAAGAGAAAAGCTGCTTGAAGAGGTGTGGGGATTTGATTTCTACGGCGATGACAGAACGGTAGACACCCACATTAAAATGCTGCGCAACAGCCTGGGACCTTACAGGAATCTTATAGTCACTTTGAGAGGAATGGGATATAAGTTTGAAAAGATCAGGTGAGGAAAGCCGGACGGCACAGACCGGACAAGCGGTTCAGACAGAGCCAAAGCCCCGCAAGCCCAGGCTTGCTCTGCGGTATTATGTATGGCTTTACTTTATCATATTCACCGTGGTGATACTTGCGCTTATCTGGGTGTTCCAGTATTTCTTTCTTGGACGGTACTACAAAGCCTCAAAGACAAGAGATATGGCAAAGGCTGCCAACAAGATAATAAAGGTCTACGGTACGGATGAAGAGGAGCTTAAAAACATCTGTATGCGTCTTGCCTTTGAGAACAATATGTGCGTGGTGGTCACAGACAGCTCGGGAAACAGGCTTATAATGGCTGACAATCCCGGCTCGGGCTCAAAGCTGAGCAACGATGTTCACAATAACTTTTCAAGATACATTCTTGAGCTTAAAGCCAGGCTTAACAGATCCTCCTCGGATCATTACAGTGAGGAAGTCAGCTATACGGATATAAATGCACAGGGATTGATTTACTGCGCTAAGGTGTACGATTCATCCAGCGAGAGCCAGGCGTATGTGTTCCTTGAAAGCTCGGTGGAGCCTATTGATTCCACAGCCAGCATAATCAGAGAACAGCTGATATATATAACCGTGATAATCTTTGAGCTTGCTTTTGTGGTGACGATGTTCATATCAAAGCGGCTTTCAAGACCTATCACCAGCGTTACCAACACCGCCAAGCAGTTTGCCGCAGGGGATTACAATGTGGATTTCCGTGGCAGCGGTTACCGTGAGGTGGAGGAGCTTTCAGACGTTCTTAACAATGCAAAAAGCGAGATAAAAAAAGTTTCCGATCTGCGGCGTGATCTTATCGCCAATATCTCCCACGATCTGCGTACACCTCTTACAATGGTAAAGGCGTATGCGGAGATGATAAGGGATCTGTCGGGGGACGATCCCCAAAAGCGCACAGAGCACGTTCAGATAATAATTGACGAGGCGGACAGACTATCTGCGCTGGTAAACAATCTGCTTGAGCTGTCAAAGCTTGAAAGCGGGAATATGGAGCTGGAGATCACGGATTTTTCCATAGTTGACAAGATAAACGACTGCATGACACGCTACATCCTGCTCATCGAGCAAAACGGCTATGACATCAAGTATGAGCCTGATGAGGACAGGATCATAAGTGCAGACATCAACAAGCTGGATCAGGTCATCTATAACTTTATCAACAACGCCATAAACTATACAGGGGACGAGAAGGTAATCAGGATAAAGCAGATCAACCTTGAGGACTGCGTGCGCATAGAGGTCACAGACAACGGCAGCGGCATATCAAAAGAAATGCTGCCGCTTGTGTTTGACAGATACTACCGTGACGCAAAGGTGAAGCGTGCGGTGGTGGGAACAGGTCTTGGACTTTCTATCTGCAAAGAGATACTTAAAAAGCATGGTTTTGCATTCGGTGTTTCATCGGTACAGGGTAAAGGCTCGACCTTCTGGTTTGAAGCACCGTACGCCCGTACCAGGACCGACAACAAAGCCGCAGGCAGGCTTGAAAGCGGGCTTACCTACGGCGGAAGCGACGAGAAACAATAAGCACAAAAAAGGCGAGGGGATCATCCTCGCCTTGATTATTTAGTCTGCTTTTACAAGAGTATATGTAAAGTATTTTATGCTGCCGTCCTCAGCCTGGGGGATCTCCATCCAGGGGTCAACAGCTTCGCCTAAAACCTCGCCCTTTGTTCCAGTGTTGAAGCTGACCTTGCCGTCTTGCTCTTTCCACTCTTTTCTCTCGATGCCAAGCATTTCGTCAACGAGCCAGCCTTCGCCCGATGAAATGTACTCGTCTATCTCTTCCTTGGGCATATCCTCGGGAATAGGCATAGCAGTGTAAATATATCCGTCGTCTTTGAATATGAATTTGCATGCCAGCATTTTCTTTTCATCATTGTCGATGCTCTCATCGGCAAGTATATCCTCAACAGGCTTTTCAACCATTTTAAAGGTCGCCTTGTCAAAGGTCTGAGCTGTCTTGATCTTCCATGTCCCTAAGTATTTCATTGTTTCTACCCCTTTTTTATTTTTCAGCCTCTTACCACAGATCCCGGTAAAGGCTATGTAAAAAGGATAACACAATTCTGCTTTTTTTGCAACAAAAAGAAGGGTGCTTCGGCGTAGAAAAACAAAGGGGCTGATTGTTGAGTTTGCACAAATGCCGTGCTTACCGATCCCTGCGCTGCCGCAGCCTTGACAAGACAAATATTGTTTGATATATTATCTTTGTCGTCATATTTGAAAGGGGAGCGGTTTTATGAAGAAGATCCTTGCAATAACAGTATCAATGATAATGGCATTTTCCTGCCTGACCGCCTGCAGCGAGGAGAAAAAGCAGGAGACTGAAACGACAAGACAGACCACGACTACTGCCGCCGCAACGACCACAGCATCATCAAAAACCGCCTATAAAGACGAGGTCGACCTGACATATTTCTTCGAGCAGGTCTATGCAAACGGCTATGCGCCCGAGGGTACATACGAGGGTACAAGGGTGTACGACGGCGGCGCAGGACTTTGTGTGGAGTTTCACGGCAAGAGCAAAAGCGGCGGCACGGGCAAGGTGTACACAGGGAACATTGACAGCTACGACGGCGAGCTTGACGGAATGCTGCTGCTTGAAAAGCTGTTCAAAGCAAAAGCCGAGCAGCTGTATAAAAGCGGCGAGTGTATCAGCTTTTCCAAGGGCGGCACCTCAACGATGAAAGAGTGCTACCTGCTTGCAGCAGTGATGTCTGACTATCAGCTTTCTGGCAGGTTTTATTTCCCCGCTTGATAAAACAAAAGAGGTAAGAGACCAAAATCTCTTACCTCTAATTCTTTATATCAGAAACCCAATTTAGCTTTGAAATCTTCTGCGATCTTTTCTTCCAGCTTTTCAGCATCTTCACGCTTTTCGCCGATAGTGGTGTAGTAAGCCTTTATCTTAGGCTCCGTGCCTGACGGTCTGAGGATGACCGATGCGCCCTGCTCCAGTCTGAACGCAAGCACGTCCGACTTAGGCAGCTTTATCTCGCTCTTTTTGCCCGTTGCAAGCTCTGTTTCTTCAGATGCCATATAATCCCCGAAAACAAGGACTTTCAGTCCGCCGATCTCTGTGGGGACGTTGGTACGCAGGTCGGTCATTATTTCCTTCATTCTCTCCATTCCGCTTGCACCCTCGCACTGGAATGACTTTTGAGAGTGGAGGTAGTTGCCGTACTGTGCATAAAGATCCTCTCTTGCTTTGAGCAGAGAGATGCCCTTTGTGCGGTAGAAAGCAGCCATTTCACAGATAAGCATTGATGCCACAACAGCGTCTTTGTCTCTTACATAAGAGCCTGCAAGGTAGCCGTATGACTCCTCAAATCCGAAGATGTATCTGTCCTGCTCACCCTTTTGCTCAAGGAAACCGATCTGCTCGCCAATAAACTTAAAGCCTGTGAGAACTTCACGAAGCTCAACGTTATACTCGGCAGCTATCTTCTTGCAAATGTCTGTGGAAACGATAGTCTTTACAGCCACAGGGTCCTTTGGCATTGTTCCCAGAGCTGTTCTTTCCTGGCAGACATACTTCAGCAGCATAGCTCCCACTTCGTTGCCCGAGAACAGCACGAACTCACCGTTGTCGCCGGGAACAGCTATGCCCACTCTGTCGCAGTCCGGGTCTGTTGCAAGCAGAAGATCGGGCTTTACAGTATTGCAAAGCTCCAGTCCCTTTGCCAGAGCCTCTTTGATCTCAGGATTGGGGAACGGGCAGGTGGGGAAGTTGCCGTCGGGGTTCTCCTGCTCGGGTACAACCGTTACTTCCTTTATGCCGATCCTTTTGAGTATCTCTCTTACGGGCTTGTTTCCTGTACCGTTAAGAGGTGTATATACCACCTTCAGACCGCTTTGTGCCACAAGGTCGGTGTGTATGCCCTGCTCAAGGACTTTCTTGTAGTACTCCTCAATGATGTCCTGACCGATATAGCTTATCATGCCGCTTTTAACGCCTTCGTCAAAGCTCATTACCTTTGCTCCGCCGAACATATCAACAGCCGCTATCTTTTCGGTAACAGCATTAGCAGCGTCTATGGTCATCTGGCAGCCGTCCTCGCCGTAAACCTTGTAGCCGTTGTACTTGGCAGGGTTATGGGAA
The DNA here is from genome assembly GCF_000621805.1 of Ruminococcus sp. FC2018. Classification (GTDB taxonomy): domain Bacteria; phylum Bacillota; class Clostridia; order Oscillospirales; family Ruminococcaceae; genus Hominimerdicola. Next base: position 67,476 of record NZ_JHXH01000010.1, read on the forward strand.
GCGGTTATCATTATGCCTGCCTGGCACTTGCAGGCTCTTACTGCCCAGGAAAGGCAGGGAGTAGGCATAAGCTCGGTGTAGATGTATACCTCTATGCCGTTAGCCGCAAGCACAGCCGCAGCCTCTTTTGCAAAAACGTCAGACTTTATTCTTGAGTCAAAAGAGATAGCCACAGCAGCGTCCTTGAACGCACCGTTTACATAGTCGGCAAGTCCCTGTGTGGCACGTCTTATCGTGTAGATGTTAAGTCTGTAAGCACCTGCTCCGATAACGCCTCTGAGTCCGCCTGTTCCGAATTCAAGGTCACGGTAGAATCTGTCCTTGATCGCTTCCTCGTCACCTGCTATCTCTTTAAGTTCCCTGACCAGATCCTCATCCTCGGTGGCATTGTCGCACCAGAGCTTATAAAGTTCCATTTCTGTCATTGTCACACACCTCTTTTTATTAAAATATTACCATACAAATTAAGTATAACACATTTTCATGATTTTTCAAGGTCTGTCACGGAATTTTTAGATTTATTCCCGGCTTTTTTTCTTTCAAATTCCATAGCGCAAACGGGACAAAAAACACTTGATATAATCTGCGCTGTGTGTTATAATTATTTTGATAAAATTTACAAGGGAGGATAAAACATGAGCACCCATTTTTCAAGCAGTTTCAGGTCGTGCGACAAGGTACACGATATAGCCTATTATGCGGTGTTTCCCCAAACGGCTGTAAGAGGCGTTGTTCAGATAGCTCACGGTATGGCGGAGCATTTTGAAAGATACAGCGGCTTTGCAGATTTTCTGGCGGAAAAAGGATTTGTGGTGTGCGGCGAGGACCACCTTGGTCACGGACGCAGCGTCAGCGATGACACCGACTACGGATATTTTGCTCAGCGTGAGGGCTGGCAGTGCGTTGTAAAGGATATGTACAAGCTTACAAGAATGATGAAAAAAAGCTACCCCGAGGTGCCTTATTTCATCTTCGGACACAGTATGGGAAGCTTCCTTGCAAGAGCATTTGTCACCTGCTATCACAGGGCATTGGACGGCGCTGTCTTCTGCGGGACCTCCGGCGGTCAGGGCGGCACAGAGGCTATGCTGACCATGCTTGACATTGCAAAGCGAATACATGGTGAAAAGTATAAGGGAGAGTTTTTTAACAAGCTGGCTTTCGGCAGCTACAACAACGGCATTTCTCCCAGAAATTCTGACTTTGACTGGCTCTCAAGAGATACCGCTAATGTTGCCAGGTACTGCAACGATAAACGCTGCGGCTTTACGTTTACCATAAACGGTTTTGAAAACCTTATAAAGATGATCTGGTATGTCTCAAACGATAAGTGGTATAGCTCTTATCCTAAAGACCTGCCTACTTACCTCATCTCAGGCTCCGCCGACCCCGTGGGAAACTACGGCAAAGGCGTGCTCAAAGTCTTTAATAACCTGAATCTCTATAACTGTAATGTGGAAATGAAGATCTATAAGGACGCCCGCCATGAATTGCTCAATGAAATCAATAAGGACGAGGTCTATTCAGATGTCCTCGACTTCTTTGAAACAGTAATGGAATAAATCAGAATTTATCATCATACGCATGGTGAATACTTGGGGAGGACCCTTTTGAAAAAGGGTCTCTCCCCAAACCCCACCCCTAAAACTTTTATTGCTTTTTCTGCACAAGATGTCTGCGACATCTTGCACCGAAAAAGTAGTGAGAGTTCAGGAGAAGAGATTAAGAGGAAACACTTTCAAGAGGTCACCTCAATTATTTACCAAACATACGATGATAATTCGGATTTACCACAATATCCTTGCATAGCAGTTGGAGATATTCTCTTGGGAAAAGTTTTCCTCAAACTCTACTCTTGAACTTCTACATATTTTCGGCAATCGGGAGGCATGGCTCCCGATTGCCGAAAATCTATAAAAGGTTTAGGAAGGGGGTCTGGGGGATAACCCTTCTCCAAAAGGGTTTCCCCCAGCTGCCACGCAAGGGTACTGCGGTAAATTCTGATTTAACATGAGAGGTGAGATAGATGTTTAGCAAAGTAAACAGCATAGGGTTAATGGGGCTTAATGCATTCAGGGTAGAGGTAGAGATAGAATCCAGTGCGGGGTTACCGGCATTTGACATAGTAGGACTTGCAGATGCAGCTGTAAGGGAGAGTCGGGAGAGGATACGTTCGGCGTTTCGCAGCAGCAGACTTGGATTTCCCAAGGGGAAGGTGCTTGTAAATCTTGCGCCTGCGGACGTTAAGAAATCGGGCACGGTACATGACCTTGCGATCGCAGTATCTCTGATGTGTGCGGCGGGGATAATAGACCCAAAGCAGATACAAAGTGCAGCCTTTGTCGGAGAGGTATCGCTCAGCGGCGAGATGAGGCGGATAAACGGAGTTTTACCTATGACCATACTGGCGCAGAAGGACTTGACGGAGATATATGTTCCCCAGGAAAATCTGCTTGAAGCGTCGGCGGTCAGAGGGATAAAGGCATACGGCGTTGAGTCGCTTGAGCAGCTGGCAAGGCACTTTTCGGGCAAAGAAATAATGCAGCCTGCACCTGTTTTCAGCCCGGCAAAGGCGGACTATCTCAGCTCGCTTGACTTTGCCGACGTAAGGGGACAGGCGGCTGCCAAAAAAGCATTGGAGATTGCGGCGGCAGGAGGGCACAACGTGCTTATGATAGGTTCTCCGGGGTCCGGAAAATCAATGCTTGCAAAGCGTATGCCCTCCATACTTCCCGAAATGACCTTTGAAGAATCCATTGAGACTACGGGGATACATTCCGTTGCCGGGGTGCTTGACAGCCAACGCCCCCTTATCACCACAAGACCGTTCCGTTCCCCCCACCACACCGTATCTGCGGCAGGACTTGCAGGAGGAGGCACACCGCCAAGACCGGGGGAGATATCCCTTGCCCACAACGGACTGTTGTTTCTGGACGAGCTGGCGGAGTTTTCACGCCCTGCTCTTGAAATTTTGCGCCAGCCGCTTGAGGACATGAAAGTTACGATCTCACGTGTATCGGGAAGCATAACCTACCCGAGCTCCTTTATGCTTATCGGTGCTATGAATCCATGCCCCTGCGGATATTACGGTCATCCCGGTAGAAAATGCATATGCTCAAAGCACCAGGTGGAGCACTATCTGAACAAGATATCAGGTCCGCTGCTGGACAGGTTTGACATCCACCTTGAGGTGGCGCCTGTGGAGTTTGCAGATCTTTCCTCGGCAGAAAAGGAAGAGCCGTCTGCAAGCATCAGACAGCGTGTACAGGCGGCAAGAGATATCCAGAACAAGCGGTATGAGGGCACGGGGATAACCTGCAATGCAAGGATAACCCCGGAGATCATCCACGAGGTGTGCGCTATGACCGATGCCGCAGAGAAGATGCTGGAGGGCATTTTCGACAAAATGGGACTTTCAGCAAGAGCGTATGAAAAAATACTGAAAGTAGCACGGACGGTTGCGGATATGGACGGTGCGGAAGTTATCGACAAGGCGCATATCGCCCAGGCGGTGCAGTACAGAAGCCTTGACCGCAAGTATTGGAAATCGTAAAAAACAAAAACACCTCTCACGATCGTTTTTCAGCGTGAGAGGTTTGTTTTATTCCGCTTTGAAACTGTGCCCGGTCCTTTCCGAATACTGCTGTGCCGCAGAGCCTGCCTTGCCCTTTATTACCAACTCGCCCAAAGGAAAAACATTGTATCCCATTGATGTGACTGTTTCGGGTATCGTTATCTCGGTGAGCGAGGTGCAGTATTCAAAGGCGCAGTCACCAATGCGCTCAAGGCCTTGTGATAGCTTTACCGTGGTGAGGCTGCGGCATTTGCAGAATGTATTGTAGCCAAGCTCCCTTACACCTTTCCCCACAACTGCGCTTTCAAGACCCTCACAGTTCCAGAATGCTTTTTCACCGAGCTGCGTCACACTATCGGGTATGGTTATGCTTTTCAGACTTGTGCACCCGTCAAATGCCGATCTGCCTATTGCTGTCACACTTTTAGGTATCTCTATACCGACAAGATAGGCACAGCCTGCGAAAGAACCTGCTCCCACAGAAGTAACTCCGTCAGAAAGCTCCACAGTCTTTATGCTGTCCTTCAACAACCACCAAGGAGCAGAACCTGCGGTCATTGCAGCCATTTCACCGCTGCCGCTTATTTTCAGCCTGCCGCTTTCGTCTAAGGACCAGGAAAGGTCTTTGCCGCAGGTCCCGGAGCAAACAGCTCCCGGTGAGGATACAACGGACGATTCGCCGTTAACCGAACTGCTTTCCGGTGCCTGCGAACTTTCACCGCAGCCGCACAAAAGCACCGCCGCAGCTATCAGCAATATCCTTGTTTTCATTTCTGCTTTACCCCCGTTTCGCATTATCATCTGTTTTACCGAGTATAACAGATAACCCTGAACTTTGCAACAGTTGCCTGACTTTTGTTTAAAACAAATAATGCGCTTTTTGACAAAACAAACAACCTAAAGAAAATGCGCATACTGAGCCTGTCTGTCTGTACGGCGACCGCAGAACAAAACGATAGAAAAACTATTGTTTTTAGCTCGAAAAGCAGACAAAACAGATCCGTAACTTACAGTATTTCCCAGATTTAACTTTATGTTAACAAAAAAGTTACGGGAAATCTTATGAATGGTAATAATAGAAAATTTCGGTCGAAATCATACCAAAAATGTGCAAAACGCCGATTTTGCTTGAATTGGATATTTTGTAGGTGTAAAACCCTTGACATAACGATTTCAGTATTATATAATTGTATACTGTATCATAATGGAGTTTTGCACCTTTTCTTTTGGTTTTTAAGGAATTTTAAGGTGCTTCTCAAGGTAGTTCGGGTTAGCTTGTGAAGAAATTTTAATAAACGTTCACAAAATATTCACGACTGTTGAGAGCTTGCAGAACAAAATGGTAAATAATTTAAGGAGTGATAGAGCCTATGGTGAATGTCAAGGACGTAAAACTCGGTAAGAACACGAGAAAGAGCTTCGCTAAGATCAATGAGGTCCTGGAGATGCCCAATCTTATCGAGGTACAGAAAAACTCTTACAAATGGTTTATTGAGGAGGGTCTGAAGGAGGTATTCAGCGAGGCTTCAACAATTACCGACTATAACGGTAATCTGGAGCTGAATTTTGTGGGATACCGCTTTGACGACGAGCCCAAGTATTCCATTGCGGAGTGCAAAGCAAGGGACGCTACGTATTCTGTGCCGCTGAGGGTCACTGCAAGACTCAACAACACCGAAACAGGTGAGATAAAAGAGTCTGAGGTATTTATGGGTGATTTCCCGAAGATGACCGAGAGCGGTACCTTCGTTATCAACGGTGCGGAGCGTGTTATCGTTTCACAGCTGGTGCGTTCACCGGGCGTTTATTATGCCTTTGACAAGGACAAGACCGGTAAGGACCTTTTCAAGACCACTGTTATTCCTAACAGAGGTGCGTGGCTTGAATACGAAATGGATTCCAACGATGTTGTCTATGTAAGAATAGATAAGAACAGAAAGATCCCTCTCACCACATTCCTGCGTGCTATCGGAGAAACAGGAACAAATGAGGAGATCGAGGCTGAGTACGGCAAGGACGAGCGTATCGAGCAGACTATTCTCCAGAAGGACCAGACTGCTAACAGAGAGGAAGCTCTCCTTGAGGTTTACAAGAAGCTCCGTCCGGGTGAGCCTCCTACGGTGGAATCCGCAGAGAACCACCTCAACAACCTGTTCTTTGACGCAAAGAGATATGATCTTTCAAGATTCGGACGCTACAAGTACAACAAGAAGCTGGGCATAGCTTCAAGACTTGCAGGACACAGACTGTCTCAGCCGGTAATCGACCCGCTGACAGGAGAGATACTTGCCGAGGCAGGAGAGCTTGTTGATTTCGATCAGGCTACAAAGATAGAGGCTGCCGGCGTGCGTGAGGTCTTTGTAAGGGTAGAGGTAAAGGAATTTGTTACATCTGCCACAGGTGAGACCGAGATAAGACTTGAGGAGCACGAGGTAAAGATAATCGGCAGCAACATGGTGGATATTGCTGATTTCGTAAACTTTGATGCCAAGAGCCTTGGCGTAAACGAAAAGGTATCCTTCCCTGTGCTCAGACAGATCCTTGAGGAGTGCGACAGCGAGGACGAGCTTATGGAGGCTGTAAAGTCCAGAGTTGACGAGCTTGTTCCAAAGCACATCACAGTTGATGACATAATCGCAACCGTATCCTACTTCCTTAACCTTTGCGACGGCGTGGGTACTGTTGACGATATCGACCACCTGGGCAACAGAAGGATCAGATCCGTGGGCGAGCTGCTCCAGAACCAGTTCAGGATCGGCTTCACAAGAATGGAAAGAGTCGTTCACGAAAGAATGAATATCCAGTCACAGGATACTGAGGTAGCTACTCCTGCGGCACTTATAAACATCAGACCTATCACAGCCGCTATCAGAGAGTTCTTCGGTTCTTCTCCTTTGTCACAGTTCATGGATCAGAACAACCCTCTTGCAGAGCTGACACACAAGAGAAGACTCTCCGCACTGGGTCCTGGCGGTCTTTCAAGAGACAGAGCCGGATTTGAGGTGCGTGACGTTCACTATACACACTATGGAAGAATGTGTCCTATCGAGACACCTGAAGGACCTAACATCGGACTTATCTCATATCTTGCTTCCTTTGCAAGAATAAATGAGTACGGTTTTATCGAGGCTCCTTACAGAAGGGTGGACAAGGAGACAGGCGTTGTTACCGACGAGGTAGTTTATATGACTGCCGATGTGGAGGACAACTATATGGTTGCTCAGGCAAACGAGCCTCTTACCGAGGACCATAAGTTTGCAAGAGCTAAGGTAAACGGAAGATACAGAGACCAGATCCTTGAGATCGAAAGAGAAAAGATCGACTTTATGGACGTTTCTCCTAAAATGGTAGTGTCCGTGGCTACCGCTTGTATCCCGTTCCTTGAGAACGATGACGCTAACCGTGCCCTCATGGGTTCAAACATGCAGCGTCAGGCAGTTCCGCTTATCAAAACAGAAAACCCGATCGTTGGTACGGGTATGGAGTATAAGGCTTGCGTCGACTCGGGCGTTGCAGTTGTTGCAGATGCTGACGGTGTGGTTGAAAGCGTTGACGCCGACAAGATCGTTGTACGTGAAAAGAACGGCGAGATGCACACCTATGAGATGACCAAGTTCAAAAGATCAAATGCAGGTACCTGCACAAACCAGAGACCTATCGTTGACAAGGGCGAGAAGATCAAGAAGGGTCAGGTCATCGGTGACGGTCCGGCAACCTCAAACGGTGAGCTTTCACTGGGTAAGAATGCACTTATCGGCTTCATGACATGGGAAGGCTACAACTACGAGGACGCCGTTCTGCTCAATGAAAACCTTGTTAAACAGGATAAGTACACCTCTATCCATATCGAAGATCTGGAGACAGAGGCAAGAGATACCAAGCTCGGACCTGAGGAGATCACAAGAGATATCCCTAACGTGGGCGACGACGCTCTGAAGGATCTGGACGATAACGGTATCATAAGGATCGGTGCAGAGGTACGCTCGGGAGACATTCTTGTAGGTAAGGTAACTCCTAAGGGCGAGACCGAGCTGACCGCAGAGGAAAGACTGCTTCGTGCGATCTTCGGCGAGAAGGCAAGGGAAGTAAGAGATAACTCCCTCAAAGTTCCACACGGCGAGGCAGGTATCATAATAGATGTCAAGGTGTTCACACGAGAGAACTGCGAGGAGCTCTCACCGGGAGTCAACAAGCTGGTAAGATGCTATATCGCACAGAAGAGAAAGATCTCCGTGGGCGACAAGATGGCAGGTAGACACGGTAACAAGGGTGTCGTTTCAAGAATACTCCCTCAGGAGGATATGCCTTTCCTGGAGGACGGTACTCCGCTGGATATCTGTCTTAACCCTCTGGGCGTTCCTTCACGTATGAACATCGGTCAGGTGCTTGAGGTACATCTGGGTATGGCTGCAAAGGCACTTGGCTGGAAGATAATGACCCCTGTATTCGACGGCGCACACGAGGCAGATATCCGTGAGTGCTTCGAGATGGCACAGCAGAATTATCTTGAGCATAAAGACGATGAGTTCACCGTTCACAAAATGGAAGACCTCATCAATACCAATGCACTGAGCATGGCTCAGGACGGCAAGTTCACCGTTTATGACGGAAGAACAGGCGAAAAGTTTGATAACAGGGTTACAGTGGGCTATATGTACTACCTCAAGCTCCACCACCTTGTTGACGATAAGATCCACGCACGTTCAGTAGGTCCTTACTCACTGGTTACACAGCAGCCTCTTGGCGGTAAGGCACAGTTCGGCGGACAGAGATTCGGTGAAATGGAAGTATGGGCACTGGAGGCTTACGGTGCTGCATATACTCTCCAGGAGATCCTGACAGTCAAGTCCGATGACCTTAACGGACGTGTAAAGACGTATGAGGCTATCGTAAAGGGACAGAACGTACCTAAGCCGGGCGTTCCGGAAGCTTTCAAGGTGCTTATCAAGGAGCTTCAGTCACTTTGCCTTGACATCAAGGTGCTCAACATCAACAATGAGGAGATCGACCTTAAACAGAAGTTTGATGATGACGATGACCTTATCCCAACACCTGAAATAGATGACGAGATAGATTATTCCACAGATGCTGACGACTTCGCAGACGGCTTTGCAGCCGAGGACGAGGACGGACTTTCGGAACTGGGCGACGACGATTTCGATGATGATTTCGAGGACGATGACGATTTCGGCGACGAGGAATAACACGTGAGAAAAAATGTTCCCGGGGCGGATGCCGCCCGGGTGAACACATCAGCCAAAGGTAAACCAAATTATACAGGAAGAGGGTACAGCTGTTGGATTTTAATGTATTTGAATCAATAAAGATCGGTCTTGCCTCGCCTGATAGGATCCGTGAGTGGTCCTATGGCGTTGTTGAGAGACCTGAAACCATAAACTATCGTACACAGAAGCCTGAAAAGGACGGACTTTTCTGCGAAAAGATCTTCGGACCGACCAAGGACTGGGAGTGCCACTGCGGAAAGTATAAGAAAATACGCTTCAAGGGCAAGGTGTGCGAGCGCTGCGGCGTTGAGGTAACAAGAGCCAAGGTAAGACGTGAGAGAATGGGTCACATCGAGCTAGCTGCTCCGGTTTCCCACATCTGGTACTTCAAGGGCACACCTTCAAGGATCGGACAGATGCTGGAGATCTCACAGAAAAGACTTGAAGAGGTACTGTATTTTACAAAGTATATCGTTATTGATCCGGGTGACACAGAGCTTGTAAAGGGTCAGCTGCTCACCGAAAAGGACTATAACGAGATGCTGGAAAAGTACGACGAGGACCAGTTCAAGGCAGGAATGGGCGCAGAGGCTATCAAGGAGCTGCTGTGCGAGATAGACCTTGACAAGCTTGCAGACGAGCTTAAAGAGGAGCTGAAGGATCTTTCCTCGGGACAAAAGAGGATAAAGCTGCTCAAGAGACTGGAGATCGTTGAGGCATTCAGAATGTCCGGTAACCGCCCTGAGTGGATGATACTGGACGTTGTTCCCGTTATCCCGCCCGATCTGAGACCTATGGTAATGCTGGACGGCGGAAGATATGCTACAAGCGACCTTAACGACCTTTACAGACGTGTTATCAACAGAAATAACCGTCTGAAGAGAATGCTGGAGCTGGAAGCTCCCGATATTATCGTAAGAAACGAAAAGAGAATGCTCCAGGAAGCTGTTGACGCACTTATCGACAACGGCAGACACGGCAGACCTGTTACAGGTCCGAACAACAGAGCGTTCAAGTCCCTTTCGGATATGCTTAAAGGTAAGCAGGGACGTTTCCGTCAGAACCTGCTGGGTAAGCGTGTTGACTACTCCGGACGTTCGGTTATCGTTGTAGGTCCTGAGCTTAAAATGTATCAGTGCGGTCTTCCTAAGGAAATGGCTCTGGAGCTTTTCAAGCCTTTCGTTATGAAGAGACTGGTGGACACCAACCCCACAATAAATATCAAGAGCGCAAGAAAAATGGTTGAGAGAGCAAAGCCCGAGGTATGGGATGCTCTTGAGAATGTTATAAAGGGTCACCCTGTAATGCTCAACCGTGCGCCTACACTCCACAGACTTGGTATCCAGGCATTCGAGCCTGTGCTTGTAGAGGGCAGAGCTATCAAGCTCCACCCACTGGTATGTACAGCCTTCAATGCGGACTTTGACGGTGACCAGATGGCTGTTCACCTCCCTATATCCGTTGAGGCTCAGGCTGAGGCAAGATTCCTTATGCTTGCCGCAAACAACCTGCTCAAGCCTTCCGACGGAAGCCCTGTGGCTGTTCCTTCACAGGATATGCTGCTTGGTTCGTACTATCTTACACTTGCAAAGGACGGAGAGCCGGGCGAGGGCAAGGTGTTCAGAGATGTGAACGAGGCTCTTATGGCTTACGATAAGAAGATCGTTTCCCTCCAGTCCAAGATAAAGGTAAGGATCTCAAAGCAGATCGGCGACAAACAGGTGTCCAAGATAATCGATGCCACCGTGGGAAGACTTATCTTCAACGAGGTAATCCCTCAGGATCTGGGCTATGTTGACAGAACAAACTCGGATAAGCAGTTCGATCTGGAAATAGACTTCCTCGTAAAGAAAAAGCAGCTCAAAGACCTTATCGACAAGTGTATCCATAAGCACGGTACCACTGCAACTTCTGAGGTGCTGGACAAGATAAAGGCTCTGGGCTACAAGTTCTCCACGAGAGCAGCTATCACCGTAGCTGTGTGCGATGCGGAGATCCCGCCTGCAAAGAAGGATATTCTTGCAAAGGCAGACGCTCTTGTTGACAAGATCGACAAGCAGTATAAGAGAGGTTATATCTCAAGAGAAGAAAAGTCCAAGAAGTTCATCGAGATCTGGAACAAGGCAACCGATGAGGTAACTGCCGCACTTCAGGCAAACCTTGACCCGTATAACCCCATCAACATGATGGCTGATTCCGGTGCCCGTGGTTCTATCAACCAGATCAGACAGCTGGCAGGTATGCGTGGACTTATTGCCAATACATCAGGTTCCACCATCGAGATGCCTATCAGAGCAAACTACCGTGAAGGACTTAACATTCTGGAATACTTCATCTCATCCCGTGGTGCCCGTAAAGGTCTGGCAGATACCGCTTTGCGTACAGCTGACTCGGGTTACCTTACAAGACGTCTCGTTGACGTTTCTCAGGACGTTATTATCCATGAGGACGACTGCGGAAGCGATGTAGGTATCGAGATATTTGATATCAAGAACGGCAACGAAATGATCGAGCCGCTCACAGAAAGACTTGTGGGCAGATTCCTTGTTGAGGATTACAAGGACAGCCAGACAGGCGAAATGATCTGCTCAAAGACCAAGCTTATCAACGAGCACGACGCTGCAAGGATAGTTGCTGCCCTTGAAAAGGACGGCAAGCAGTCTATCCAGATCAGATCGGTGCTCCAGTGCCACGCTAAGCACGGCGTTTGCGCTAAGTGCTACGGTGCTAACCTTGCAACAGGCAACGTCGTTCAGGTGGGCGAGGCTGTCGGCGTAATCTCCGCACAGTCTATCGGTGAGCCGGGTACTCAGCTGACCATGAGAACGTTCCATACCGGTGGTATCGCATCGGCAGAGGACATCACTCAGGGTCTGCCGAGAGTCGAGGAGCTGTTCGAGAGCCGTAAGCCTAAGGGCGCAGCGATCATTACCAGACTTGACGGTGTGGTAAGGATCGAGGAGATGAAAAAGCAAAAGCATATCATCGTTACCAGCGAGGATACCGAAAACCCGGACGAGGAAGCTTACGCTATCCCGTACGGCTACAAGATCAAAGTCCGTGACGGCGACGTTGTAAAGGCGGGAGATTCTCTTACAGAAGGTTCTATCAACCCTGCCGATATACTGGCTGTCAATGGCTCAAAGGCTGTTCAGAACTATATTATCACCGAGGTACAGAAGGTTTACCGTCTGCAGGGTGTTGATATCAACGATAAGCATATCGAGGTTATCGTGCGCCAGATGATGAAGAAGGTCAAGGTGGACGATCCGGGATCAAGCTATCTGCTGCCGGGTACTCTGGTAGAGAGAAGCGAAGTCATGAGGATGAATGACGAGATACAGCAGAGGATAGATGCAGGCGACGAGGACGCAAAGCTTATCACAACACTGCCTGTCCTTCAGGGTATCACAAAGGCTTCTTCTTACTCCGATTCCTTCCTGTCCGCAGCATCATTCCAGGAGACCACAAAGGCTCTTACAGATGCAGCGATCAGAGGAAAGACTGATAAACTCATGGGTCTTAAAGAGAACGTTATTATCGGTAAGCTTATACCTGCCGGTACGGGTATGGATATATATAACAATACCCAGATCGCTAAGGTGGACGCTCACCCTGCTGCGCAGACAGGTGTAGAGGGCGGCAGCTTCTGATAGATAATATGAACTCAAAAGGGCGGCAGCAATGCCGCTCTTTTTTTGCAAATGCACATATATGCACAACGACAGCAAGGGTCAAACAGGAGGGTTTTGGTGAATTTTTTGCCATAAAACCCTTGACAAGAGGAGATAATAAGTGTATAATATTAGAGCATGCCGACATAGGGCAAGTGCGCCCATTTGGCAGAGCTATCATTTTACGAAAGGAGAGAAAATATGCCAACCTTTAACCAGTTAGTAAGAAAGGGAAGAGATGTTCTGGTGGACAAGTCCACAGCACCTGCTCTTCAGAAGGGATTTAACTCCAAGAAGAAGGTAGTTATCGACCAGTCATGCCCACAGAAGCGTGGAGTTTGCACAGTCGTAAGAACAGCTACACCTAAAAAGCCTAACTCCGCTATGAGAAAGGTTGCCAGAGTTAAGCTGACAAACGGAAACGAAGTAACAGCTTATATCCCGGGCATCGGTCATAATCTGCAGGAGCACAGCGTTGTTCTTATCAGAGGCGGACGTGTTAAGGATCTTCCTGGTGTAAGATATCACATTATCCGTGGTACACTTGATACACAGGGCGTTGCAAAGAGAATGCAGGCAAGATCCAAGTACGGTGCAAAGAGACCAAAGGCAGGAGCAGCCAAGGGATAAAAAATATCTCTGAAGCTCGGAAAGTTTAAAGGAATATACTCATTGTCGCAAAATGCGAAGACCACAGTTAGTGTGGAGTGATTTATATAGATGACTCTACATTGGGCTGACGGGGCTGCAGAATACGCTTATTATATTATAATAGTGTATGGCTGCGGAGCGAGTACCTGTGAATTCATTTATTTGTGAAGGAGGGAATCAAAGTGCCAAGAAGAGGTAGAGTTACAAAAAGAGACGTGCTTCTTGATCCGGTTTATAATTCAAAGCTGGTAACACGTCTTGTAAACAACATTATGCTCGACGGCAAAAAGGGTGTTGCCCAGAAGATCGTTTACGGTGCATTCCAGATCGTAGAGGAGAAGACAGGCAGACCTGCTCTTGAGGTATTCGAGGAGGCAATGAATAACATCATGCCTGAGCTCGAGGTAAAGGCTCGCCGTGTGGGCGGTGCCACATATCAGGTTCCAATGGAGGTTCGTCCTGACAGACGTCAGACACTGGGACTGAGATGGATAACAAAGTATTCTCGTGAGAGAAACGAGGACACAATGAAGGAAAGACTCGCTGCAGAGATCATGGACGCACTTAACGGTACAGGCGGATCCTGCAAGAAGCGTGACGAAACACACAGAATGGCTGAAGCTAACAAGGCTTTTGCACATTACAGATGGTAATTTCGGTATTTTAAACAGGAGGAAATTATGCAAAGAGATTGTTCTTTACAGGACACAAGAAATATTGGTATCATGGCTCATATCGATGCCGGCAAGACCACTACTACCGAGCGTATCCTTTTTTATACCGGAATAAACCATAAGATCGGAGAAACTCATGATGGTACAGCCACTATGGACTGGATGGCTCAGGAGCAGGAAAGAGGTATAACAATTACTTCTGCTGCTACTACCTGCTATTGGAAGAACCATAGACTTAACATCATCGACACCCCGGGACATGTTGACTTTACTGTTGAGGTCCAGAGATCACTGAGAGTTCTGGACGGATCTGTAACTGTTCTTTGTGCAAAGGGAGGCGTTGAGCCACAGACTGAGACCGTATGGCGTCAGGCTGATAACTATAAGGTACCGAGAATGGTATACGTGAACAAGATGGACATTATGGGAGCTGACTTCTATAACGTTCTTAATATGCTTCACGACAGACTGCAGTGCAATGCAGTTCCTATCCAGCTGCCTATCGGCGCTGAGGACGAATTCAAGGGCATTATCGACCTTATCGAGATGAAGGCTTATATCTATACAAACGATATCGGCACAGACATCCAGGTCGAGGATATCCCCGAGGATATGAAGGAAAAGGCTGAGCAGTACAGAAGCGAGCTTCTCGAGCACGTTGCAGAAATGGACGACGAGCTTATGGAGAAGTATTTTGATGGTCAGGAGCTCACCGAAGAGGAGATCAAAAGGACCATCAGAAAGTCAACCATTGATAACACAATGGTACCTGTATGCTGCGGTACTTCATACAAGAACAAGGGCGTTCAGAAGCTTCTGGATGCGATCGTAGATTATATGCCGTCACCGCTTGATGTTCCGCACATCAAGGGCGTTAACCCCGACACAGGCGAGGAGGACGAAAGACCTTCTTCCGACGATGAGCCTTTTGCAGCTCTTGCTTTCAAAATCGCAACAGACCCGTTTGTTGGTAAGCTGTGCTTCTTCAGAGTTTATTCGGGCGTTCTGACAGCAGGTTCTACAGTTTATAACTCAACAAAGGATAAGAACGAGAGAATCGGTAGGATCCTTCAGATGCATTCTAACCACAGAAAAGACATCGAGGAGATCTTTGCAGGTGATATCGGCGCTGCTGTTGGTCTGAAGAATACCACAACAGGTGATACTCTCTGCGACGAGAAGCACCCGATCATTCTTGAATCTATGGAATTCCCAGAGCCTGTTATCCAGCTGGCTATCGAGCCAAAGACTAAGGCAGGTCAGGAGAAGATGGGTATTGCCCTTTCTAAGCTGGCTGAGGAAGACCCGACCTTCAGAACATGGACTTCTGAGGAAACAGGTCAGACTATTATCGCCGGTATGGGTGAGCTTCACCTTGAGATCATCGTGGACAGACTTCTGCGTGAGTTCAAGGTAGAGGCAAACGTAGGTACACCTCAGGTTTCTTACAAGGAAACTATCACCGCTCCTGCAACTGTGGACTACAAGTATGCTAAGCAGTCGGGTGGTAAGGGTCAGTACGGTCACGTTAAGATCAACGTTGAGCCTAACGAGTCAGGCGCAGGATACGAGTTCATCAACCACGTTGTGGGCGGTGCTATTCCTAAGGAATATATCCCTGCTGTTGACGCAGGTATCAAGGGCGCAATGGAAAGCGGCGTTCTTGCAGGATATCAGGTAGTCGACGTTAAGGTCGAGCTTTACGATGGATCTTATCACGAGGTAGACTCCTCTGAAATGGCATTTAAGATCGCAGGATCTATGGCATTCAAGGAGGCTATGAGAAAGGCTAAGCCTATCATTCTTGAGCCTATCATGAAGGTTTCTGTTATCGCTCCGGACGACTATCTTGGAACAGTTATCGGCGACCTTAATTCACGCCGTGGACAGATCCTTGGTCAGGAGCAGAGAACAGGTGCAGCTCAGGTTGACTGCCTCGTTCCACTGTCCGAAATGTTCGGTTACTCCAATGACCTGCGTTCAAAGACACAGGGCAGAGGTCAGTATGTAATGGAGCCTCACAGCTATATCCAGGTTCCTAAGAACATCAGCGAGAAGATCATGGCTTCGAGAAACAAGAACAACGACTAACTTTTTTAAAAAAAATCCATTTAGCTATTGCAAAATGGGAAAAAATTTGATATAATTATGCTGATGTAATTATACTACGGTATCGTTAAATCGGAAAATTGAAATTTAAGGAGGAAAATCCTATGGCAAAGGCACATTTTGAAAGAACCAAACCACATGTAAACATTGGTACCATCGGTCACGTTGACCACGGTAAGACAACTCTTACCGCTGCTATCACAAAGACTCTTGCTCTGGAGGGTCTTGCTGAGAAGAAGGACTATGCTAATATCGACTCTGCTCCTGAGGAGAGAGAAAGAGGTATTACGATCAACACCGCTCACGTTGAGTATGAGACAAAGAACCGTCACTATGCTCACGTTGACTGCCCGGGTCACGCTGACTATGTAAAGAACATGATCACCGGTGCTGCTCAGATGGACGGCGCTATCCTGGTCGTTGCTTCTTCCGATGGTCCTATGGCTCAGACAAGAGAGCACCTTCTGCTCGCTCGTCAGGTTGGCGTTCCTGCAATCGTTGTATTCATGAACAAGGCTGATCAGGTTGACGACGAAGAGCTGCTCGATCTGGTTGAGATGGACATCAGAGAGCTGCTTGACAAGTACGAGTTCCCAGGCGATGATACTCCTATCATCAGAGGTTCTGCACTTGCTGCTCTTGAAGCTCCGGACGATCTTAACGATCCTGCTTACAAGCCTATCCTTGACCTTATGGACGCTGTTGACAGCTTTATCCCAACACCTGACAGAAAGGCAGACCTGCCGTTCCTGATGCCTGTTGAGGACGTATTCACGATCACAGGCCGTGGTACAGTTGCTACCGGTAGAGTAGAAAGAGGTCAGCTCAAGACTGGTGAGGAAGTTGAGATCATCGGTCTTACAGAGGAAAGAGCTAAGACTGTTGTAACAGGTATCGAGATGTTCAGAAAGATCCTTGACTACGCTGAGGCAGGCGACAACATCGGCGCACTGCTGCGTGGTGTTCAGAGAACTGACATCAAGAGAGGCCAGGTTCTTTGCAAGCCGGGCTCCATTCACCCAGAGACCAAGTTCTCCGGTCAGGTTTACGTTCTGAAGAAGGAAGAGGGCGGCCGTCATACTCCGTTCTTCAACAACTACAGACCTCAGTTCTATTTCAGAACAACAGACGTTACAGGCGTTATCAGCCTTCCTGCTGATAAGGAAATGTGCATGCCTGGCGATAACGTAGAGATGGACGTTGAGCTTATCACTCCTATCGCTATCGAAGAGGGTCTGAGATTCGCTATCCGTGAGGGTGGTAGAACAGTTGGTTCCGGCGTTGTTACCAAGATCAACAAGTAATCTTGAAACGCTGAATAGCTAATATGCAATTCAAGGGAGTTATCCGAAAGGATAGCTCCCTTTTTGTGTTGACAAAAGTGCGGATGTTAATGTATAATGTTAAATGAAAAGACAGAATGGGGGATAACATTGAAACTGTTCAAACGTGTTCATATCGCCTCAAATGTGCTGGCACTCGTTATGCTGACAACATTCCTCGTGTGGACATTCTGCACACTGTCAGACCTGCCGCAGAAATTCGGTATCCACTACGACATAGACGGCAATTTCGACATTTACAGCGAAAACAGAGTAATGGCGTTCTACCCGTTCTTTGCAGGTTATGGGCTGTTTGTGATATTCAGCCTGCTTTCATTTGCCGCAAGCAAAATAAAAAAGGTCGGCGGTAAGTACAAGGAGAATGAAACTGAGGGCATACGCCTTGTAATAAGGTTTCTGTGCGATATGCTCAAACTGTGCTGGGCAGTGTTCTGGGCGTTCTGGTCATTCCACGTTATACACCAGTCACGCTGGCATTTCATCATAAACCGAAATTTCACAATAGTGCTTGTCCTTGCTTTGCCGCTGTTCGCCGCAATCGCCGCTGATGAAGTAAGAAAACACAAAATGAGAAAACAGGAGAAAACATGAGCTACATTGAATTTAAGGACGTTGTAAAAGAGTACAAAATGGGCGAGACCACGATACTCGCCAACGATAACGTCAATTTTACTATCGAAAAAGGCGAGCTTTGCGTTATCGTCGGTGCGTCGGGCGCAGGTAAGACCACTATCCTCAACCTGCTGGGCGGCATGGACACCTGCACCGGCGGCAATATCATCATCGACGGACAGGATATTGCAGGCTTTTCCAAAAAGCAGCTGACAACTTTCCGCCGCAACGACGTGGGTTTTGTATTCCAGTTCTATAATCTGATAAATAACCTGACTGCAAAGGAAAATGTTGAGCTTGCCACCCAGATATGCGCCGATGTTATGGGTGCGGAAGAAGCTCTCAATGCCGTCGGACTTGCAGAGAGAATGAATAACTTTCCCTCGCAGCTCTCAGGCGGCGAACAGCAGAGAGTCTCTATTGCAAGAGCTATTGCCAAAAAGCCAAAGCTCCTGCTTTGCGATGAGCCCACCGGAGCGCTGGACTACGTGACGGGAAAGTCTATACTCAAGCTTTTGCAGACGCTCAGCCGTGATTTCGGAGTCACTGTCGTTATCATCACCCATAACTCCGCTATTAAACCCATAGCCGACAGAACTATCTCCGTTAAATCAGGCAAAATCAAAGCTGTCGAGCTTAACGCAAACCCTGTTGACATCGACGAGATAGAGTGGTAAACTGCATAACAGCGATTGAAACAGCACCTGCTTTGACAGTAGGTGCTTTTTGATTTTGGCAGCATCGCATGACTCTTTTTCACTTTTGAGAATCTACATAATTTTAGTGAGGTAATGATAATTATTACAGCAGCCATTACAACAACAGCTGCAATGATCGCAATTATGACCTTGATCTTTTTAGACATCGAAAGCACTACCAAAATCTGTTTATTATATTATAAAACAAAAAATGGCTGTTGTCAATCGTAAACAGCGGATAGTGTACCTGACCCTGTCCACTCCGCCGCCACACAAAAATATCCGCCTTCGGAACGTACCCAAAGGCGGACAAGCGTGCAAAAGTAAGCACCGCAAAAGACCGACGAGGCTTTTGCGGAAAGGAGGAGCAGCGCAGTGAGCGCGAGATGATTTTAAACAGATAATAAAAAATCGTCGCAAGCAATACGAAGCTTGCGACGACGCAGTGGGGGAAATGGGACTTGAACCCACACGATATTGCTATCGGCAGATTTTGAGTCTGCTGCGTCTGCCATTCCGCCATTCCCCCGTTTAAAGTACAAAATATTATATCACATTTCTACAAACTTGTCAAGGTTGCAAATTTTGAAAAAAATAAGCTGATTATTTGTGCCCTTTTGCTTAAAATTCGTTAAAAAAGCCCTTGATTTTTGTTTGATTTTGTGATATAATTCTATTGTATCTAATAAACGTATAGGAGGCAATAATATGACATTACAAGATCTTACTGTTCTGATCTGCGACGACTCAATGTTCGCAAGAAAGAAACTTAGCATGGCTATCGCCAATATGGGCGTAGGTCAGATATTTGAGGCTGCCGATGGTGCGGAGGCTATTGAAAAATATGACGAGTGCAATCCTGATGTGGTATTTATGGACATTATAATGCCTAAGGTAACAGGAATTGACGCTCTGAAAGCTATTGTTGCCAAGCACCCGGATGCAAAGGTCGTAATGGCATCCTCTGTGGGAACACAGGGGCACCTTAAGGATGCGCTCAAAGCGGGTGCGGCAGACTTTTTGCAGAAGCCTATAACTGATGAGGATGCAAAAAAGATCCTTGAAAATGCTGCGAAAGGAGTTTTGTAAATGTTTGCGCAATTTTTTGGCGGTTATCTTCTCAATAAGGGATTGGTCAACTCCCAGGACCTTACAACAGCGATCGAGGACAAAAAGAATACCCGTATGCGTCTTGGCGTGCTTGCTATCAATGCAGGTCTTATGACGGCTCAGCAGGTTGAGCACGTAAACATCACTCAGCAGAGCGTGGATAAGAGATTCGGTGATCTTGCTGTAGAGCTTGGATACGTTACAAATGACGACGTTGAAAAGCTGCTTTCACAGCAGCCTACAGACTATCTGCTTCTTGGACAGACTCTGGTGAACAACGGCGTGCTTACAAATTCTCAGTTTGAAGAGGCAATAAATGCTTACAAGGCAGAGACACAGTTTTCTGATGAGGATATAAGCGACAACCAGAATGAGGTGCTTGCAAGAGTTATCAATGATTTCTATCATTTTGACAGCGCAGAAAATGCAAGGATATACACAGACTATGTAACTCTTCTGTTCAAAAACGTCATCAGATTTATCGGCGACGATTTTACACCGCTTAAATCACATATGGTAAGAGAGTATAACGCAAAGAATCTGGTAAGGCAGTCCTTTACGGGAAGCTATAACTCTGTTGCCTGCATTGCGGCGGACGACGAAGCTTATAAGGGGCTTGCAGAGCGTTTTTCAAAGGAAAGCTTTACCGAGATCGACGACTTCGTTGATGCGACTATCGGTGAGTTTCTGAATGTGGTTGACGGACTTTTTGCTGTTAACGAGTCCAACGAGTACGGTGTTGAGCTTACCATGAGTCCGCAGGAGGTCGTTAAGGACACTAAGGTGGACTTTGTAAAATCCGGATTCTGTATCCCGGTCCAGTTCCCCTTCGGAACAGTGGATTTCGTAATCTGCAATCAGTAAAAATAGTTTATAACAGGCGGCTTGCAATTCCTGCGAGCCGCTTTGCGGTGCTTTTGACCGACGTTTCGGGGTAAGCAAGTTTTTTTATAAAACACTTGAAATTTATAGTAGGATATGCTATAATGTTAAAGGCTTAAAATGAGTGAATATGATGTTCCTCATCGATCCGAGATATAGGTGTGCGGGTCCTGTGCAATGAAACGCTGTGAACCATGTCAGGCGGGGAACCGAGCAGCATTAAGCAGTCTGTTTCGTGTGACACAGTTTCGCCTGCATACCTATATGTCGGATCGATTTTTTAAGGAGTGTGAAAGAATGTATCAGGCGCTATACCGCAAATGGAGACCTATGTCGTTTGACGACGTTGTATCCCAGCCTCATGTCACAACTACCCTTAAAAATCAGATAAAAAACGGCAAGACCGCTCACGCCTATCTTTTCACAGGCTCAAGGGGCACAGGTAAAACGACCTGCGCCAGGATTTTTGCAAAGGCTGTGAACTGCGAAAATCCACATGACGGTGAGCCATGCCTTGACTGTAAGATATGTAAGGCTGCTGATAACGGCACTCTGGCGGATATAATAGAGATAGATGCCGCTTCAAACTCAAAGGTGGACGATATAAGAGAGCTTCGTGAGGGAGTTATTTATACGCCTGAAATGTGTAAATATAAGGTGTATATAATCGATGAGGTCCATATGCTTTCCCCGGGCGCATTCAACGCCCTGCTGAAAACTATGGAGGAGCCTCCCGAGCACGTTAAGTTTATCCTTGCCACCACCGAGATACATAAAGTCCCTGCTACGATAGTTTCAAGGTGCCAGCATTTTGATTTCCACAGGATCCGCACAGAGGATATTGTAAGCAGATTGACCTTTATTTCACAGCAGGAGGGATTTACCCTTGAAAAGGATGCTGCGGAAATGATAGCAAGGCTTTCCGACGGCGGAATGCGTGATGCTCTTTCGCTGCTCGACCAGTGCGTTGCCTTTGATGACCATATTACGCTGGATGTTGTGTCCGGTGCGTCGGGGATCGCAGGGCGGGATTATCTGTTTGATATTATTGAAAAAATTGCCGATAAGGATGCGGCAGGGGCGCTTGAAGTTGTGGACAAGCTTTACGGTATGTCCAAGGACCTTAAAGTGCTTGCAAATGAGCTGCTGGTGCAGATGAGAAATGTTATGCTTGTCAAGACGGTGGACAACAGCAGGGAACTGGTGATATGCCTTCCGGACGAGTATGAACGGCTAAGCGGTATTGCACAGAAACTCAAGCTTGAGGATATTTTGAGAAATATCTCCGTGCTTCAGCAGTGCAGCGAGAGATTTGCAAGGTGTACCTCAAAGCGGATAGAGCTGGAAATGACCTTTATCAAGCTTTGTACCGACACACAGGGCAACGCAGAGGTTAGAGCTGCTGTGCAAAGTACTTCCGGTGCGGAGGTCAGCGTCCTTATGAAACGTATAGCCTCGCTGGAAAGCAGACTTGCAAACGCCGGGACAGTCCAGGCGGTACAGACAGCTGCTCCACCGGAACCTAAACAGTACGATCCCGAGCTTCAGAAGCTTAACGCCGACAACGACAAGCCACTTAAACAATGGAGCGATATACTTGCAAAGATAAGGGATAAAAGCCCGGCGATAGGTTCCTTCTTAAAGGACTCGGTGGCATTTATAAAAGAAGGAAATCTTTTTCTTATCGTCCAGAGCGACTTTTATCTTAAAAAGTTCAAGGCGTCAAGTGATGCCAATATTATAAATGAAGTAATGAACGAAATGTATGGACAGACTTTCAATATCAAGGTCAAGTCAGCTAAAAAGGCTGATCCAGCCGATGCGGAAGATCCCACTAATCAGCTGCTTCAGAAGGCTATGGACACAGGTATTGAAGTTGAAATAAAAAATTGACTGTAAGGAGTTTTTGAAATGAAAGCAAGATTACCACAGGGAATGGGCAAGGGTCCGTCAAATAATATGAACCAGATGCTCAAGCAGGCTCAGCAGATGCAGGATAAGATCACCGAGCTCCAGGCTGACCTTGAGCAGAGAGAGTTCACAGGCACAGCAGGCGGCGGTGTTGTTGAGGTGGTTATCAACGGCAAGAGAAACGTGCTCAAGCTGAATATCAAGCCTGAGGTGGTTGACCCTAACGATGTTGAAATGCTCCAGGACCTTATTATGAGTGCATTCAACCAGGCAGTTGAGACACTGGACAAGACCAGCGACGAGGAAATGAAACAGCTTACAGGCGGCGTTTCCTTCCCGGGTCTGTTCTGATATGGCGGACACTAACGCTTTGCCTTTGGTGCTGCTCACAGAGCAGTTTGCCAAGCTTCCCGGCATCGGCATGAAGTCGGCGCAAAGACTGGCTTACCATGTAATGTCCATGTCTGAGGAGGAAGCAAAAGCCTTTGCGGACGCCATTTCAAGCGTCCACAGCAAGGTGCATCTTTGCAGACGGTGCCAGAATTTCACTGAAAAGGATATATGCAGTGTGTGCTCCGACGGGAAAAGAGACCACTCACTGGTGTGCGTGGTGGAGAGTCCCAAGGATATTACCGCCTTTGAAGGCTCACGTGAATTCAACGGTGTGTACCATGTTCTTCACGGGCTTTTGTCGCCTATGGAAAACATCGGTCCTCAGGATCTGAAAATAACCGAGCTTTTAAAGCGCATTGACACCGAGGGGATCACCGAGGTGATTATGGCGACAAATCCCACGGTGGAAGGTGAGAGCACAGCCATGTATATATCAAAGCTTCTCAAGCCTTTAGGCGTTAAGGTCACAAGGCTTGCCTTTGGCTTGCCTGTTGGCGGAAGTCTTGAATATGCGGATAAAGAAACGCTTAATGAGGCTATCAAAAACCGAAACGAGATATAATTAATGTGTCCTAAATAACCGCCCTCAGGCGGTTATTGCCCCGAACATAGTTCGGGGAGCGCAAATTCTTTTCAATATTGGGAATTTGCGCGTCACATTTATTGATGTCAAGCTCATTTTTTCCTAAAGGGCAAAACAAAGTGCAAGAAAAATTCTCAATATCATTCTTTTTTCTTGCACTTTGACAACTAAAAATATGCTTTAAAAAGCTATATAAAGCCGATTTTTAGTTGTTGAGCAGACATTAATTAAAACTCCCTGTTGATGCAGGGAGTTTTTTTTATGTCTGTTTTTTGTTTTCCCGGAGCTGTCTGAAAAAGCGGCTTAGTATATCCGCACATTCCTCTTTAAGCACCCCTCCAACCAGCTGTGGTTTATGATTGTAGGGCAGTTCAAACAGGTTTACCACCGAGCCGCATGAACCCGCCTTAGGATCGGATGCGCCGAACACAACACGCTGTATCCTTGAATTTATTATTGCCCCTGCACACATGGGACAAGGTTCAAGGGTAACATAAAGCTCACAGTCTATCAGCCTCCAGCCCCCAAGTTTTCTGCTTGCGGTCTCTATGGCGACTATCTCTGCATGGGTAAGGGGGGATCTGCCGTATTCACGGCGGTTAAAGCCTCTGCCCACAATCTCCCCGGTGGAGCGTTTTACAACTATTGCCCCCACAGGGACCTCTCCCTGCCGGGCAGCAAGCTCCGCCAGTTCCAGAGCCTTTCGCATATAGATCTCATCTCTGTCCATCATTTGAACCTCATTATAAGAAAGAACATTCCCGCAACTCCCACCAGCCAGATCACAATGGAGTTGGTGGTGAAAAAGAGCTTCAGTTTTTCCCCTGTGTCAAGCTCGGAGGGGTCATCTTTTACGGTGAATGCCCATTTGCCGTTACACATGAGCCGGGCAAAGATAAAAGCTGCCACTGCCATAATAAAGGCGCAGATGATGACCTCGACTATACGCCCGTTTGTAAAGCTGTCGATCACCAGCCTTGTAAGTGCATATCCTGATACAGATGCGGTTATACGCATGATTATTGCAGATTTCAGCGAGCCTGTTCTAAGGGTAAAAAGTCCCAGCGTTGCCGAGCACAGCACCGCATATCCCATTGATGATATATCGTAATAGGTCAGGGAGAAAGCTATGCCGGAAACCAGCATTGCAAACGTGTCACCGAACTGGCGGAAGGTCTGCATTACAGCACCACGGAAAAAGAGCTCCGAAACGATGCTTACAAGTACGCAGTTGAAGATCAGATAGATCAGATCCGAAACAAAATTGTTGGGATCGTGTATCGCAATGTCGTAAACGCAATCCAGGTTTATAAGACCGAAAATCAAGCTGATGACATAGTTGAACACTCTGCTGAACACCATTATCACAAGGATAAGGAATATGCCGCTTTTTGAGAGCTTTGCACCCTTGGGGACGGGGGCGGCAACTTTAAGGGGTATGCCTGTGGACTTTATAAATATCAAAAAGGCGATCAGATATTTCAGCAGGTTCATGCAGCAATAGAGCAATACCAGAAGCGGGTTGAACTCATGTGTGGGAGAGTCTATGCCGGAATAGTATATTGCATCCGCACCCGGGTCCTGAAAGATCCTGTACAGCATCAGTGAGGTAATACCGTCTATTGCCAGAATAATTATCATTACCACACCTAAAAGACCCAGGCATTTTACCAGCGCTTTGCGCTCAGCAATGTCTGCGGACTTCTGAAAATACCCCTCGCCGTCAACGTAGGTATG
This sequence comes from Ruminococcus sp. FC2018, assembly GCF_000621805.1. GTDB lineage: Bacteria > Bacillota > Clostridia > Oscillospirales > Ruminococcaceae > Hominimerdicola. The sequence goes on from NZ_JHXH01000010.1 coordinate 92,652, forward strand.
CTCACGGGTGTCATGAACAAAGCTGTATCCATAGGGATTACCCTTTTTGGTTCTCCACTTGGAGAACTCTTTGTGGTAGTCGTCAAACTGGTTCTGATAGGTTTTATCATTTGCCACGTCTATAAGGTATTTTTCCTTGTCCTCCAAGCAGCTCACCTCTCTTTCAGATTACAGTATAACACATTTTTTTACATAATAAAAGCCCCGCAGCAACTTTTTTGCAAAAAAAGACCGAAAGCTCTGAGCCTTCGGTCGTATGTTTATTCAGCTTGCTTTGCGGTGAGTTATCTTTCTTGCCTTTTTCTTCATAACGCTGCCCAGATGCATACTTATTTCAAGCATTGCAGAATACTTATCAATGGCAACTATAACATAGCTTTCCGCATATTTTGGCAGCTTAACAGTCAGCGGCCACATATGTTTTACTATCATGTCCTCCTCACGCTTATCAACGTCAAAATGCGCCTTTGCGTTCTCAAGAGCAGTCTGAGGGTGGGTGAACCCATGGGGCTTCTCACCGGGCTGTCTTTCTCTTGTACGCCAGTCATACAAAAACAGGTCGTGGAGAAGTCCTGCCCTTGCAGCGGAACGTGCGTCAAGCCCCAGCTTTCTGCACACAAGGTAGTTGTAATAAGATACGTTCAGACTGTGCTGGAAACAGGTGGTGCTGTAATGATGACGGTAATTCTTCATCTCGTTGACAACATCGCTGTCAAGAAGGTCTTTTACAAAGTCAAAGTATTCCTTGGTGTGCTGTGAATGTTCAATATTATATTTGGAACCCATTGCTTTTGCCATTTGTCTTCCTCCTAGTGTTCTCATTTCTCTATATGGTAAGGTCAGCTGCTGACCTGTTATATCATTCCATTATAAATTATACCCCGTAAATAAGATGATTTCAAGGTGAAACGGTGATAATTGTATTATGATTTGAGCAATTTTATATAACTAAGGAATATACCTGCGCAAAAATATTATTTAATTCATCAAAAATACTTACAATCGTAAAACTCCGGAATAAAATGGGTGTTCGCTGATGACCTTTGCTGGAAAAAGCCCTCAAAGCCCAGCTTTACAGCGTGGTCAACAACGCTGTTATATTCAAAAGTGGAAGTGCGCCGTGAAAGCTCCTTGTGCTCAAAGGCTTTGTAAACAGGGACAAACTGGCTCATAATGCTTATAAGTATCTGGTCAGTGTCAAAGGCCGAGGCAAGCTCATCCAAAAGCCTCATGGAGTCGTGCCTTTGACCGGGCAGCACCAGGTGGCGCACTATAACACCCCTTTGCATAACACCGTTTGGGTCAAAAACAGGCTTGCCCGCTATTCGCACCATTTCCTTTATGGCGTTTATTGCGGCAGGGAAGTAGTCGGCAGCTGCGGAGTACTTTTGTGAGAGCGCACTATTATAATATTTAAGGTCGGGCAGAAATATGCTTACCCTGCCCTCAAGCATTTTAAGTGTCTGCACCTGTTCGTATCCGCCGCAGTTATATACCGCAGGTATCTTCAGACTGTCCTTTACCATGTCAAGAGCACTGCATATCTGGGGGACAAAATGTGTTGGGCTGACCAGGTCGATATTGGCTGCGCCCATATCACGGAGCTTTAAAAATATATCCCCAAGCTCCCGGGTGGTGACCTCAAATCCCTTGCCCAGGGCGGAGATCTCGTAGTTCTGACAAAAGCAGCATTTAAGGCTGCAGCCTGAAAAGAACACGGTTCCTGCGCCGTGCTCTCCCACCAGGCAAGGCTCCTCCCACAAATGAAGGTCTGCCCGTGCAATGCGTACTTTGTCTGTTTCGCCGCAAAATCCGGGAGATTTTGTTCTATCCGTATTGCACCGCCTGGGACAGAGGGTACAGTGCTTTAAAATATCCATGCCTGCGCTCATTTTCTCACCTCACAAAAAACAGGGACATTTCGCCCCTGTCTTATGTTATTTTATACGCTTTCAAAGTTAAAGGTGCAGTATTCATGCAGCTTTCCTTTAATGTAAATTCTGAGGGTATGATATTTGGCAGTGGTGTCCGTCAGAAGGGTGAAGGTAACATCCGTTCCGCCTTCCTGGATCTTGATATCCTGCTTGGGAAGCTGGCTTGATGTGGTTATCTGATTATTAAAGTTTGCATCTGTAAAGCTGTAAAGGAACACCGATGATATCTGGGCATCTGTATTATCGTCTTTTTTCCAGGTCTCACCCGGGGAAACTCTTACGGTTACGGTTATGGTCCGCCATTTATCGTCCTGTCCGTCTCTTCTTGATGAACGCTCCCAAAGACCTTTTGGAAGGGTATCCTTGTTCATCTGATCGAAGGTCTGGCTGATAAGCTGCATCGAATATGTTTTTTTCGTGGTCGGTGCGGTATTGTTCAGCTTTTTGGTGGCTGCTGTGGTCGTAGTTCGGGAAGTAGTATTATAACCTTTGGACGAAGACTTCCTTTCCTCATTTTGCACCGCAGAGATGACAAATGCAAAAACAAAGACAATAACCACAAGGAAGACTATCGCTGCTGCGCTGTTACCGGATTTTTTTGTCCGGGGTCCGTTCATCGTGCCGTATCGCTGGAGCATTTCTCTTTGAACAGGGATCGTGCTTTTCTGGGCAAGGATCTGACCTGCGGGGGTAAAGCCGCTGCCTGATGTGGTGCGTGAAGAAGCAGGGGGCGTATAGCCTTTGCGCTGCTGCTGGGCAACAAATCTCTGATATGCCGAGCCCTGGGGCTGTGGCTGCTGCGGCTGGTTATAAAGTGTCGCCCCACTTTTGTTGTTTTCGTAATAGTAATCGTTCCTTTGAAAGCGTGACTGGTCATATCTCCTGTTAAAGTCGGAAAGATCAAGTCCTGCGTTTGCACGTTCACCGAAATTCTCTCGTGCAAAGCTGTTGCGCCGTTCCTCACGGAGCTCTTTTTGGACAAAGGATTCCTCTGTATCTCTCAGACCCGAGCTGTAGCTGTTTCTATGGCTGTGCTCGCTGTTTGAATATCTTTCGCAGGAAATATCGTCCTGTCTTGCGGTAAAGCATTCGGGACAGATAGCCTCGTCCCTGCTTTTAAATCTGTAACCGCAGATCTTACACTTGTTACCCAATTTTATCCCCTCTTATTTCTCAAACGATCAGCTTATGACCTGTGTCTGCCGGCAGGCATACCCAGACCTGTGGATAATGATCTTTAAGCAGTCTTGCTGACTCCTCTGCGCTTTTGATGTCCTCAAACACACCGAACACCGCCGAGCCGCTGCCTGTCATCAGAGAGCCGATCGCACCTGAATCAAGCAGCATTTTTTTTGCCAGCTCAATTTCCTTTTTCCCTGACGCAAATTCAAGTGCGTTGAACATCTCACCGCACATTCCCCTGAGATCGCCATTTTCCAGGCTTTTCAAAAACTTTTCTGTGCGGCATTTTTCCACCCTTTCCAGACTGTCGTATGTTCTGAACGCCATGGGAGTGGAAATGCTCACATCCGGCTTTACTATCACAAAAACACATTGTGGAGATTTCAGAGCCTGCATTTTTTCCCCCACACCTTTGCACATACGGGTGCCGCCCATAATGCAGAAAGGAACGTCCGCACCCAGCGTCACGCCTATTTCGCAAAGCTGCTTTTTGGTGAGGTCCGTTTCAAACATCGCATCAAGCGCACACAGCGTGGCAGCGCAGTCTGCACTGCCTCCTGCCATTCCCGCCATTGAGGGCAGCTGTTTGTCGACACGCACTGTAATGCCTGTTGTGTCGATGCCTGTGTATTTGGAAAAAGCGTCAATAGCTTTCCAAATAAGGTTGGTTTCGCCGCATGGGAAGTCGGGTTTGTCACAGATTATCTTGTTCTCTCCCGTGCCGTTCACCCAAAGCTCCAGGGTGTCGTAAATGTCCACCGACTGCATTACCGTTTCAAGCTCGTGGTAGCCGTCCTCCCGTCTGCCCACAATGTCAAGCATCAGATTAAGCTTGCCGTAGGCTCTGACGGTTATTTTTTTATCTTTTTTCATCTTCAAGCTCCCGCAGGAATTCTCCTATGCGCTTGACCGCCTCACGCAGGTGATTTATGGAGTAAGCATAGGACACACGAACAAATCCTTCTCCGCAGCTGCCGAATGCATCACCCGGAACTACGGCGACTTTCTTGCTGAAAATAAGCTTTTCACAGAATTCTGCGCTGGTCAGCCCGGTGCTTTTGATGCAGGGGAACACATAGAAGGCTCCCTGTGGTGTAAAGCAGTCAAGACCCAGCTTATTGAAAGCGTCAACAACGTAACGCCTTCTCATATCATATTCCTTTTTCATCTTTTCTATGTCGCCTATGCAGCTTTGCATAGCTGTCACAGCGGCGTACTGGCTCACGGTGGGGGAGCACATTATTGCGTACTGGTGCAGCTTCAGAAGCTGGGATATGATAGGCTCAGGTCCGCCCACAAAGCCAAGACGCCAGCCTGTCATGGCAAAGCTTTTTGAAAAGCCGTTTATTACCACCGTGCGCTCTCTCATCCCCTCTATCTGAGCAAAAGAAACGTGTCTGCCCGAATATGTAAGCTCGGAGTATATCTCGTCGGAAAGCACGATTATATTTGTATCCTTCAGCACCTGTGCAATGCTCTCAAGGTCCTCACGGCGCATTATAGCACCTGTGGGATTGTTGGGGAAGGGGAGAATGAGAAGCTTTGTCTTGTCGGTTATGTTTTCCCTTAGCTCCTGTGCCGTAAGCCGGAACTCGTTTTCGACCTTGGTCTGTATGCCTATTGCCTTGCCGCCGCATATCTCCACAATAGGGGAATAGCACACAAAGCTTGGCTCAACCACCAGCACCTCGTCTCCCGGCTCCACCAGGCTCCTAATGCAAAGGTCAATGCCCTCTGAGCCGCCCACTGTTACGATCACCTCGTGCTGAGGGTCGTAGTGGGTGTCAATGGTGCGTTCAAAGTATTTTGATATCTCGTTTCTCAGCTCTATAAGTCCGGAGTTTGCGGTGTAGCAGGTCTTGCCCTTTTCGAGCACGTCGATCGCCTGCTTGCGTATCAGCCAGGGTGTTTTGAAATCAGGTTCCCCCACTCCCAGGGAGATAACGCCCTCCATGCCCTGAGCTATGTCAAAGAATTTTCTTATGCCAGAGGGCTTCATTTCCCTGATAGTCTTGCTCAGCGCCTTGTTATAATCTATCATGGGAACATCATTCCTCTTTCGTCTTTTTCATCGCTGCCGATGATTATTCCGTTATCCTTGTACACCCTCAGTCCGAAATGGGTGGTAGTCTCCTGAACGGCGGCAATGGTTGCCAGACGCTGGGAGACGAAAAGGGAGATATCTCTTATATTCTTGCCTGTTACCTCAACTATAATGTCGTATGTTCCTGACATGAGGCGCACAGCTTCCACCTGTTCGTAGCCGGATATCTGCTGGGCTATCTCGTCAAAGCCTGACTGTGACTGTGGAGTGACCTTCAGCTCGATAAGGGCAAAAACGCTGTTAGGGTCATATGCGCTCTCGTCCACTATAGCAGTATAGCCCTTGATTATGCCGTCGTTCTCCAGCCTTTCTATTTCCTGCTTTACCTCCTCTTCGCTTTTGCCAAGCATCACAGCAAGTTCACTGTTGCTCAGCCGAGCATTGCTTTTCAGAAGTCCGATAAGTCTGTCCATTGTCTGTTTCCTCCGTTCAATATGTTTATAGTGCGAATGTGCACACCCCTGCGATCATCCACAGGACAAGCAGGCATGGTACACAAAACAGAAATTTGAGTTTTCTGGTCTTATGGTGCCAAAAGAACATTCCGCAAAGCGAGCCTACCCCTCCGCCGACGGCGGCAAACATTATAAGCGTTATCTCCGGTATCCGCCAGCGCTTTTTTCTTGCCCGCCTTTTGTCTATACCGTAAGCGATAAACGCCGCAAAATTGACTATGGCAAGGTACACAAGCACCGCAGTCATGTGGTTTGTAAGAAAATCTTTCATATTTTACTCCGAAACAGGTTTTATTTGAAGTAGTTTACACCGCTTTCAAATATCTTCTGGTCCTTGTTTCCGCATACGTTCTTGGTTATGTCCGTTCCCATACGCTCGGAGTGACCCATTTTGCCCAGTATACGTCCGTCAGGTGAGGTAATGCCCTCAATAGCCTCAAAGGAGGTATTCGGGTTGCACTGGATATCAAATGTAGGCTCGCCGTCAAAGTCAACGTACTGGGTAGCTATCTGACCGTTCTTAGCCAGCTTGTCGATAAGCTCTGCACTTGCAACAAATCTTCCCTCACCGTGAGATATAGCGATATTGTGAATGTCGCCCACCTCACATCCGTACAGCCACGGGGACTTATTGGATGCAATTCTTGTATTTACCATCTTTGACTGGTGTCTTGCTATTTTGTTGAATGTCAGCGTTGGTGAGTCGGGCTTCATGTCAACTATCTCGCCGTAAGGCACAAGACCAAGCTTGATAAGCGCCTGGAAGCCGTTGCAGATACCAAGCATAAGTCCGTCACGCTTTTGCAGAAGCTCATGTATAGCGTCCTTGAGACGTGGGTTACGCAGGAACGAAACGATGAACTTTGCGCTTCCCTCAGGCTCGTCGCCGCCGCTGAATCCGCCGGGGAGCATGATTATCTGGGACTGTCTTATCTTTGTCTCCATAGCTTCCACAGATTCTCTTATAGCGGACATACTAAGGTTCCTGATGACCATTGTGTCAACGTCTGCGCCTGCACGCTGGAAAACTCTTGCGGTGTCATACTCGCAGTTGGTACCCGGGAATACAGGGATAAGAACCCTTGGCTTTGCTGTTTTTATTGCAGGGGAAAGCTTGGCTGTGGATGTAAAGGTGTACTTTTCAGGTTTGTTTGTAGGCTCTTTAACGTGAACAGGGTATACCGGCTCCAGCTTGTCTGCCCACTGCTTGTAAAGACCGGTGAGATTTACGGTATAGCTGTTGTTGATAACAACGTAATCTTCAATGGTAACACCGATAACTCTTTCGTTCGTTTCCGCATCCTGTGCAAGCTCGATAACGAATGCGCCGTAGCACGCTCTGTAAAGCTCGTCGGCAGTCACATCGGACGTGAACTTAAAGCCTATGCGGTTACCGAACGCCATTTTAGCGATAGCCTCCGAAACACCGCCGTAAGAAACTGCCCAGCAGGAAAGCACCTTGCCTTCGTCGATAAGTGTCTCCACCTTTTTGAACACAGCCTTGAGCGAGTCAAAATCTATCAGCTTGTTGTCGTCGTATTCAGGCTTGATAAGAATTACCTTTGAGCCTGTCTTCTTGAACTCCTGGGAAACTACTTTGTCGGATGTGGAAAGGGATACCGCAAAGGATACCAGCGTCGGTGGAACGTCTATCTCCTCAAAGGTTCCCGACATGGAGTCCTTTCCGCCGATAGAGCCGCAGCCCAGAGCTATCTGAGCCTTGTATGCGCCCAGCAGGGCGGACATAGGCTGTCCCCACCTGTCGGGGTCGTTCTTTGTTCTTTCAAAATACTCCTGGAAGGTGAGCCAGCACTGTTCATACTTACCGCCTGTTGCCACTACCTTTGCCACAGAGCTTACAACTGCGCTGACAGCACCGTGGTACGGGCTGATAGAAGAAAGATACGGGTCAAAGCCCCATGCCATAACAGAGGTGGTCTTTGTTTCGCCGTGGAGCACAGGTATCTTTGCAGCCATAGCCTGGGTCGGTGTATCCTGGTACTTTCCGCCGAAAGGCATAAGAACGCTGCCTGCGCCGATGGTGGAGTCAAATCTTTCGATAAGTCCCTTCTGGGAGCAGATGTTCAGATTGGATATCATGGAGCACCACCTGTCAGCCGTATCCTCGGTCTCGGTCACGGTGTCAAAAATAGGTGTTGCTATGTTTATATCGGTGTGCTTCTGGGCACCGTTGGAGTTAAGAAATTCTCTTGAAAGGGATACGATGGTGTTGCCGTTCCAGTGCATTTCCAGCCTTGGCTCTGCGGTGACCTCAGCCACAAGTGTAGCCTCAAGATTTTCCTTGTCCGCCTCAGCCATGAACTTTTCAAGGTCGCTCTTGGCGATAACAACAGCCATTCTCTCCTGGGATTCCGAAATTGCAAGCTCGGTACCGTCAAGACCGTCGTATTTCTTAGGCACAGCGTCAAGGTTTATCTGCAAGCCGTCAGCCAGCTCGCCTATTGCCACAGATACACCGCCTGCACCAAAGTCGTTGCAGCGTTTTATCATAGCTGTGACATCAGGGTTTCTGAACAGCCTTTGCAGCTTTCTTTCCTCTGGGGCATTACCCTTTTGTACCTCTGCGCCGCAGTCTTCCAGCGAGTGCAGTGTATGGGACTTTGACGAACCTGTTGCACCGCCGCAGCCGTCACGTCCTGTCTTTCCGCCCAGCAGGATAACAATATCTCCCGGTGCGGGACGCTCACGCCTTACGTTTGCCGCAGGAGCAGCACCTATCACCGCACCTATCTCCATTCTCTTGGCAACGTAGCCGGGGTGATATATCTCGTTGACCATGCCTGTTGCAAGACCTATCTGGTTGCCGTATGAAGAATATCCGCTTGCTGCGCCCACAACTATCTTACGCTGTGGAAGCTTGCCGGGGATAGTGTCCTCCACAGGCACCAGGGGGTTGCCTGCGCCTGTAACACGCATAGCCTGGTAAACGTAGCTTCTTCCCGAAAGTGGGTCTCTTATTGCGCCGCCCAGACAGGTAGCTGCGCCGCCAAAAGGCTCGATCTCGGTGGGGTGGTTGTGAGTTTCGTTTTTGAACATCAAAAGCCAGTCCTCGTCCACTCCGTCAATGTCCACCTTTATCTTTACCGAGCAGGCGTTTATCTCCTCGCTCTCGTCAAGGTCCTTGAGCAGCCCTGCTTTTTTAAGCTGCTTTGCGCCTATGCAGGCAAGGTCCATAAGCGTGATGGGCTTGTCTGTTCTGCCGGCATAAAGGTCTTTTCTGGTGTTGACGTAGTCTGCAAAGGTATCTGCGATGTAATCGGACTGTATGTTTACGTTGTCGATGATAGTGGAAAACGTGGTGTGACGGCAGTGGTCAGACCAGTAGGTGTCTATCATTCTTATTTCTGTGATAGTCGGATTGCGCTTTTCCGTGTCACGGAAATAATCACGGCAGAAGCGGATATCGTCCAGGTCCATTGCAAGCCCCAGCTCGCCAAGCATATCCTTCAGATCATCGTCTGTGGAATAGATGAACCCGTCGATAGTTTCCACCGTGGTGGGAATAGCGTATTTTATATCAAGCGTTTCAAAGGTCTCCAGACTTGCTTCCCTTGACTCAACGGGGTTTATCATATAGCTCTTTATCTGAGCTACCTGTTCATCGGAGAGATTTCCGGTGACTATGTATATTCTTGCAGACCTGATAGTAGGTCTTTTTCCTCCCGTAAGCAGCGAGATACACTGTGCACAGGAATCCGCACGCTGGTCGAACTGTCCGGGCAGGTATTCGACTGCGAAAACAAACTCGTTATCTCTCAGCTGCGGCAGGTGGTCATATGTATGATCCACCGCAGGCTCCGAGAATACCACAGGTGTGGCAAGGTCAAAATCCTCTTTTGACATACCCTCGGCATCATAGCGGTTTATAACTCTGAGACCTTCAAGCTCTTCAAGCCCCAGAGCGGACTTGATATCTCCGATAAGCGATGAAGCTTCCACCGCAAATTCAGGCTTTTTTTCAACATATATTCTGTAAACAGACATGGCTACATCTCCCTTTAAATAGATAAGAATATTATACACTATTATAATGGTTTTTGTCAACAACGCTGCGCCTTAAAACCAAACATTTCACAAAAGAAAAAGACCGCACCTATGAAATGCAGCCTTTTTGTGTAGTGACAATATCAGCTGATGGGCTTATTCTTCCGCCTGTGCAATACAGAAATCGCCCTCAACTCCTGTTATGGTGACCGTTCTTGTCTGCCAGCGCCAGGAGCAGTCGTTTGTTTGTTTCACCGCAACAGGTGTGTAATTCATGGTGTAGCCTCTGTGGAAGCCGTCGCCTTTTTCTTTTTCAAAAAGCACCTTGACCTTTCTGCCTACATTTGAAAGCAGGAATTCTCTGCGGATCTGTCCGCATACCTTTTCCAGCTGTTGTGCCCGCTGCTGCTTGACCTGCTTTTGCACCTGTCCGTCAAACTTTTCCGCAGCGGTGCCCTTTCTCACCGAGTAGGGGAAAATATGCACCCTCTCAAAACCTATCTCTTTTACAAACTCCATCGTCTGCATGAAATCCTCGTCCGTTTCTCCGGCAAAGCCCACCATTACATCCGTTGTTATAACGCAGTCGGGGAAAGCCCTGCGGAGCTTGAGGCAAAGCTCTTTGTACTGTGCGCAGGTATATTTTCTGTTCATCTTCTTCAAGGTCTTGTCGCAGCCGCTCTGAAGAGAAAGATGAAACTGCGGACAAAGCTTTTCAAGCCTGCTCATCAGCTCAATATCCTCATCAAGGAGCATTTCCGGCTCCATTGAGCTTAAACGCACCCTTTCTATCCCCTGTACCTCACAAGCAGCTTCCACCGCATCGACCAGCCGTGTGCCGTCGACAAAGTCCTTGCCGTAGCAGCAAAGGTTTATACCCGTAAGCACCACTTCCTTATATCCGCCCCGGGCAAGTCCCTGTACCTCTTTTTTCAGTTCATCAATGGGCTTTGAGCGGATATGTCCCCTTGCGTAGGGGATTATGCAGTATGAACAGTACTGGTCACAGCCGTCCTGTATCTTGACGTATGCCCTTGTTTTAGCCGCAGACGGCTTGTTTTCCATGGGCTGGAAAGCCTCTCCCTTTTCATGCTTTCCGATTCGGATTATAGGCTTTTTGTCACGCAGATACTCCTGTATGAGCAGGGGTATCTCCTGTTTTGATGTGCCGGTGATAATGTGGCAGCCGTCAAGCTCATGGGCTTTTTCGGGGAATGCTTGAGCAAAACACCCGGTAACGACGATCATACTGTCGGGTGCGGCTCTCTTTATCCTGTGCAGCAGCTGCTTGAACTTGCTGTCGGAGCGGGCAGTAACGGTGCAGGTGTTGATAATGCAGATGTCTGCACAGCCGGGTTCATTTACCGTCTCATAGCCCTGTGAGCTGAGCTTTTGCCGCAGGTTTTCCGTTTCGTACTGGTTTACCTTGCAGCCGAAGGTGTAGTAATATATCTTCATATGGCAATTTCCTTAAAATCGACAATGTGCACAAATTAGACACAATTTGATTGTGCAAAGTGCATATATTTAATTGGCGTGTTTTGTTACCTTTGAGTATTGTACCATATTTTATTTTTTTTTGCAAATTTTCATTGACAAACGCAAAAAGGTGCGTATAATGGGAGTTGCAGGAACACAAAGGGCCTGCGGAAAGTAAAATGAATTAAGACGAAAGTCGAAAAAACAGTTTAAGGAGGAACGGTTTATGAAAAAGACAATGGTAATGTTGGATTCCATCTCAGCGGTTAAGGATTTTGTCAGCATCGTATCAGCTTACGATTATGACGTGGATCTCGCTTCTGGCAGATACGCAGTAGATGCAAAATCTATCATGGGTATCTTCAGTCTTGATCTGTCCAAGCCGATCCAGCTTACAGCTCACACAGATGATGCAGACAAGTTCTTTACGGATATCGCAAAGTACATTGTAGGCTAAGCTGAGGCAACTGTGAACGATGCTGCATATAATAAGGCATCAAGACTTTCAGCGCAAAGAAAGTGCGCATGAAATGCTTTGGGCGAAAGCCCTGTTCGCTGAAAAAAACGGGAAAGACCCGCAGGATAATCGGGACCGGCTTGTGTTAAAAACAAGCCGGTCTTGCATTTAAAAGACGGGTACCCGTAAAATAAGTGAAAAAACGTGGAAAAACCACGCTTGTGCAAAATGAACAAGAGAAAGAGCTTGTTTTTGGCTCTCGTAGTGCATGAATTTCTTTATTGTTAAACGGTTTTAATTAATAGTAAACATATTCGACAAATTGACAAGTCGAAGTTGTACAAAGAAACAAAAAATTCATAGAAATATTGACATTTCTTATTATTTTGTGCTACAATATAGACAATTTCAGATGTTATTTTTGGTTGATTTGTCAAGTCGATAGAATGGACCGTTGAAAGGGAAAATCTAAAAGCTGTGTGAGAGAGTCAATTTCAGGCAAAGGAGGAACAACTATGAAAGCGTATATCAAACTCGATTCATTTCAGGACATTATGAGACTTAACGATGTGGCAAGAAGCTGCGACTACGATATGTTTATCGAAAGTGGCGCTATCAGGGTTAATCCTAAGTCTGTTATGGGTATTTTCAGCATAGGCACCAAGAAAGTAGTGCTGCTGACAACACGTGATAACGACAGAGCTGCATTTCTGGAGAAATTCGGAAGCTTTATAAATGAGGGTTGATCATAGGAATCAAGGAAAATAAAGATTGAGGCTGCTGCGCAAGGCGACAGCCTCTGTTTTTTTGCGGTAAAAAAGATTGTAAAAACGGCTGTAAAACACCTGTTAGTCATTGACAAATCACTGATTTTGTAGTAAAATAACCGTAACCGATATGTGGTGTTATCACAACGGAAAAAAATTAAAGGAGCGTTTTATTATGAAATGTTTTTCTTGCGGAGCAGACAATCAGGACGGAGCTGCTAATTGCCAGGCTTGCGGAGCACCTCTGAACCAGAGACCACAGTTCAATTTGCAGAAAAGAGATATAGCCAAGGCTATCATCTTTTCTATCATTACCCTGGGTATCTATGCTTTGTACTGGTTTGTAAAGATGAACGACGAAGTTAATCAGTCCATCGGCAACCCTAACGATACACCGGGTGTAACAGCTCTTATCCTTACCATCGTAACGTGTGGTATCTATGGAATCTACTGGGCTTACAAGAAGGGTGAGGTAGTTGATAACTATTACGCAAACAAGGGTATGCCAAAGCCTAACAATGCAGTTATATATCTTGTGCTTTGCCTTTTCGGTCTGAGCATCGTAACATATGCTTTGCTCCAGAATGAGCTTAACAAAGCAGCAGAAGGTGCGATCTGATAATCTGAGAAAGACTATACTCAGGCGCTATCTGATTGCGTTTGCGATCCTTGTCGGGTATTATGCCGAGATAAAGCTGATCGGATTTGAATTGAAATGTCCCTTCAGGGCGATCACAGGGCTGCGTTGTCCCGGATGCGGGATAACCAGAATGTTTCTGCACATCGGTCACGGGGAATTTCTCGCTGCGTTTGAGTGCAATCAGGTGCTGTTTTTCATGGTTCCGCTGCTGGCGGCGGGAGCCGTGGTCAAGGTTGTATTCAAGCCTGATCTTCTCATGCCCCGGAGCCGTTTCTACCGTGTGACAGCTTTGATCTGTCTGGTGATACTGCTTGCGTTCGGAGTGCTTAGAAACGTATTTGACTTTTAAAGACAAGGCGCATGGTGAAAGTCGAAAGATGATTATAATAAAACTCCTATGGTTTTTTTCCATAGGAGTTTTTTCATATACTGCGTATGTAGTGAAACAGGTATTGCTGTGCAATGCCTTCAAGTCCTTTTGTACATTCAGGCAAGCCGTTGGGATACCACCGGGACATAACACGCTTTACCCAAACATCCTTTGGAAATGCGTCAAGGCGGTAAAACCCAAAAAGAAGGGCACAATCGGCAACTTTAGGTCCCACTCCCTTTATGGTCATAAGAACATTTCGTGCATCGTCAAGTGGAATGGTACGCAGGGCTTCAAAGTCTATGCTTCCGTCAAGCACCTTTGAGATAGCGTCAACAAGGTATTTTGCACGAAAGCCCGACCGCAGATAGGAAAGGCTGTCAACGGTCTCGTTTTTCATGTCAACGGCGCAGGGGTAGCCGTCGTAATGCTGGCAAAGCCGCCCGATTATGCCCTTGATGCGGGGAATATTATTGTTCTGGCTGATTATGAACGAGGAAAGTGCTTCCCAGCTGTCCTGCTTCAGGATACGGATGCCGCCTGCGAACTCACAGGCTTTTGAAAGGGTATCGTCCGAAGAAAACCTGCGCTTTATCTCGCCATAGTCGGTGGAAAGGTCAAAATAGTCCGCCCATATTTCCAGAAAGTCTTGTTCGCTTGTGTCATGGAGCCTGAACAGGTCGCTGCCGTTTTCACAGCTTATGGTAAGCTGCCGGTTAAGAAAAGCTCCGTGGTAGGCGTTGTCTGCAATCTTTTCCCAGCGGAAAGCCTGCCCGCAGTCAAGGGTATCGTCAAGAGCAAAGTCACTTTGACGCAGCAGAATATCTTTTCCGTCTTTTTTGTAATCCATATAAAAACTCCTTGAAATAATAGCTTTAATACATTATAATATAAAAAAACAGATTTTTCAACAAGGGGGAAGCTTTTTATGAGAGAAAGCATACTGACCATACCTGTAACAGACATTTTTGAGCCCAAATGCGGATGTCCCATCTGCCGGCTGAGAGATATGCTTGAAAGCAGAACGGTGGAGTACATAATGGGTGCGGCAATGATGGAGCCGGATGTGCGGATAGAGACCAACAAACTGGGGTTTTGCCACCTGCACTTCGAGCAGATGCGGGCGTGCAAGAACAGACTTTCCCTTGCGCTTATGATACAGACGCATTTGCAGCATTTGCAAGGGGAACTGTCAAAAAAGAGCCTGTTTTATGGCAAGGGTGCAAAGCGCAGGACCGTATCCGCTGTGAACGAAAGCTGCTTCGTTTGCTCGAAAATAGAGTGGGGAATGAGCAGGATAATGCGGACGCTGTTTGAAATGTATGAGCAGCAGGAGGAATTCCGCAAGCTGTTTGAGGATCAGCAGATGCTTTGCCTGCCACATTATCAGCTGCTCACGGAAATGATGGACGACAGTCTTGATAAAAAGCAGCACAAACGCTTCTCCCAAACCTGCGAACAGCTGCTGAGCAAGTATCTGGACGAGCTGGAGGCGGATGTTTCACACTTCTGCAAGATGTACGATTACAGAAACACCGGTGCAAACGCAGACTGGGGCAACTCAAAGGACTCGGTAGAGCGTGCCATAAAATTCCTGACCACACGATAGTTTTCGTTTATTTTCGTCAAGTGTTTTTGTGAATGTTTATTTTCGCCGGATTTGTATAAAAGTACAAAAAAATGTACATAATCTGCTTGACGGTCACAGTATTGTCATACGGGCAGGTAAGTGTCCGCTTTTTTGGACAAATCAAAAATAATTGTAAATTTTTCTCCAAACAAAATCATATTCTCAGCAAAAGTCGATAGATAAACAGCCTGCTTGTCAAGTGTAAAAAAACATACTTTTGAATTAACGGTTTGTTCATAGTTGTAGGCGCATTTTATTACAGTAATTGACAGTTTTCGACGTTTTTTATCAGCCGAAAGGTGAAAAAACCGGTTTTCAACAACCGCCAAATGCTTAAAACTATGCTCTTTTTCAAAGATTTCAACGGGTTTTTCAACATTAACCAGTAGCCGGAATGTTGAAAACTACCTTGTTTTCAACAAGAAAGTTGAAAATGTTGAAAACATAGGGCTGAAATTTACATATAATGGAATATATGTGCAAATCTTAGAAAATGGAGCGGATTTTGAAAATGATCAAAGGTGTAAATAAACAAATCATTGAGATTAGATGTCCAAAAGATGAACGGTTTGAAAAGATTTTGTTGTTTGTTAATGCCAATCAAGGGGGGATATCCAGGGGCGAAACAGACGAAAAAGCGAAATGCATTGCGAAAAGTTTTCTTGCCGGAAAAAATACCCACCACGGTGCTGCGGCAATGAAAAGTGTGGTCAAAAAACATAGCGGTGCTATTGGTTTGTCTGCCGCAGGTGTTGCTTTGACTGCCCTTTGCTTAATCCTTATCTTTTTCTGAATGCATAAATCAGAATTTATCATCATACGCATGGTGAATAC
>NZ_JHXH01000011.1 GCF_000621805.1 Ruminococcus sp. FC2018
AAACTGCATATTCCGCTCCGTGAGTGCACATAAACCGTTCGTTTTGTGCATGGTTTCCGCTGAAACCGTGCACGGAGAACGCTTGAATTGTGCATGGATTCCGCGCGGTTGAGTATTGACAATATACATTGTGCCATGGTATCATTAGTATGCTTTTAGCCGTACAGGAGGATAAGGCAACGCAGGAGTGCGACCTGAGCGCCTGATACGGGGTTTAGCAAGGAGAGTGATGCCGGGTGCGTCACTCTTTTTTTATGCTTAAGCATAGACCCACTCTCCTTGGAAAACCTTAATGCGTTAAACTCATGACCGACGCAAGTCGGTCTGTTTGATGCAACGCAGGTGCCATATCAACCCTCTTCGTTCACACCTTTTCTCTTTCTCATCGATTCCTTGCAGTCGATAACTATCGTGTAAGAGTCGTGAACAATGCGGTCACATATCGCATCAGCCATTATTGGATCACCGATCTTTTCTCTCCAGCCCGGGATATCAAATTGAGAACAGAATATCGTAGATGCTTTCTTGTATCTGGTCTCAACTATCTCAAGGATATCTCTCGCCTCTGTTTCCCGAAGCGGATACAGTAGCCACTCGTCTATTATCAGAAGCGCCGGCTTTTTGAATTGCTGCATCGTTCTTGGAAAGGTTCCGTTGTTTCTTGCGATCGATAATTCCACGAGCAAGTCAGGCAGACGAATGTATCTCACACTCATAAAATTCCTTGCTGCCGCCATTCCCAATGCACATGCAAGATAAGTCTTGCCCGAACCTGTGGCGCCAAGGAGAATAACATTGTGATGCTGTGTAATGTAATTGCAGGCAGCCAGCCTTGTTATCTGGGCTTTATCGAGATTTCTGTCACTGTGATATTCAACATTCTCTATGCAAGCCTCTGTGTCAGAGAATCCGGCATTTTTGATCAGACGCTTCAAGTGATTGCTTTTCCTTGAAGTCCATTCACGGTCGACGATAAGTCCTATCCTGTCCTCAAAACTCAACGAGTTCATCTCTGGATCAGTTAGCTGCTCCCTTAGCGCCTTTGCCATCATTGTCATATGCATTTCCTGCAGCTTTGTGATCGTATTTCCTGTAAGCATCACTTTTTACCTCCATAATACTCGTTTCCTCTTGTAAATCCGTATTTTGAAGAGTTAGTGACCGCCTGTGGCTTGTCTTGCTTGTCCTGCCCGGAGGCCAGAATAGCCTGAACATTTTTAAGCGATGGCCTCGGCGTAAAAGTTAATGCCTTTCTGCAGGCATTTTCAAGCCTTTGAGGAGTATACTTGTCAGATAGCTTCAATAGTCCCATACAAGCCTTGTAGCCTTGCTGTTCGACCTTGTACCCGGATAAGATGGCACAAACAACAGTTCTGGTGTTCTGACCGATCTTGCCTGCCCAGCTGATAAATCTTTCTGAGTTCCACTGCAGATACTGCTGATGCTTTTCAGGCATATGACTCTCGGTAGTACTGTACTGATTCTTCCTGCCATACAAACGTATGTGTGAGCATATCCTGCTGCCATTGAAAAACACTTCAACAGCGCTGCGTGTGAGTCTGACATCGACCTTTTGCTTGATGTATTCATACGGGACAGAATAATTCATACCGTCAACTGAGATATGATAATTCGGACCAACTGTTGCGACCTTCCACACCGACAATTCATAGGGATGTGCAGGCAGCGGCAGTAAAAACGGCTTTTCCTGTTCATATTCGCTTGCTCTGCTGCCGTCTCTCTTCTGGAAAGGCTTATGATTGAACTCATAAAGCCTTTCATGGACAGCCTCATTCAATTCTGACAACGAAAGGAACTTTCGGTTTCTTAGTGCAGCCAATATGAATGTTGAAATGACGCCTACCGTGCCCTCTACCATAGCTTTATCCTTTGGAGCACGGACACGGGCCGGAAGAACAGCTGTACCATAATGCTCAGCCAGCTCCTGATAAGACTTGTTAAGTTCTATTTCATTTCGCCCATGATGCAGCACACCGGTTTTCAGGTTATCACACTGAATTATCCTTGCAACACCGCCGAAATACTTGTATGCATTCACATGTGCTGCTGTCCAGCTCTGCTGATCCATAGATAAAAAGCCTTCGACATAAGCATAACCGCTATATGGGAGTACAGCAACGAAAACGTACACCGGGATCAGTTCGCCTGTATCGGTATCAACAATAGATGCTGTATCTCCCGCCCAGTCTACCTGCATCATCTCACCGGGCTTATGGTTCAGATGCATAGACGGATTTGACTTTGCCAGATATTCTCTGTAATACTTGTTGAACTGTGTAGACTGATAAGGAACTTCACCTGATGACAGGCATTTTTCGCAGTATTCCAGCCACAGCAGGTTGAGTGTTACGCCGTCTTTCATCATTTCTTTTGCTACATACGCATAATCCGGCATTTTGTACACAGTCTTCATAGCTGCTGACGGGTACAAGGTTTGAGCAAGCATAACATCTGTCATTCCGGGTGGAAGCGGATATCTGAGCCCTTTTTCCTTTGCTCTGCGCAGCACTTCTGCAACTGTGTTCCTGGAACAGCCTACGCTTGCGGCTGTTTCCTATTTGTTCATCCCGAGTGATTGAAGCCTCAGGATCTCACGATAATTGGTCATTTCTATGACCTCCTTTTGTTGAATTCACGCAATTTGCGTGTATCAACATTTTACCGCAGGATCTTTTGCCGTTCAACTATATGCACAATGGTGCGGCGAGCATGCACGGTTTAAGCGTTTTGTATGCACAATTCGTGCGGTTTTAACGCTCGTTTTTATGCGGAATATTCAGCAAACGAACAAAACGATATAATAATTAAACAACTATATAAACAAAAACTACAAAACGAAGAAATAATACAACATCTAAGAACCATTACAAATAACAAAACAGAACAGCCTACCGAACTGCAAAACAATAATATATATGACTTTAGAAATGAAATAAACGGATTTCAAAACTACTATAATGACAACACACTATACAACGATCATATGCAACAATAGCCCTGTGAGATAGTCAGCTGGCTACCCTTCACAGGGCTATTGTTTTATAAGGGTTTGCACGATATGATTTGAATTATTATATCTTTCTTAATGCGCTAATCTCAGCTTTTGCACGGCTACGTTTGCTTGTAAATATAGATCCGATCCTGTAAAAGAACAGTAGCGGTAAGCGTGCTTTGCTCTTGTAAAACCACGGATAATAGCTTGCAAAGATTCTGTATTTTTCGTTCTTCTCTGAAACCGGCACCATTAAACGTTGGCAGATATACTTTATTTTCTCAAAGTGACCATTATTATTTTTTTTGATCGTATTGCTGACTATGTTATCGATTGTACCGTAAGTCCCTGAAAAAATGATGTAATCAAACATTTTGCACTCCCCTGCTGTGAGTTTCTTCCCACCGAGAAGATGTAAAGAAAGATCACGGGTTTGCTTTTCGTACTCTGCGATACCGAGTTTTTCACATTCATTTTCAATGTATTTCATATCAAGCTTACCAGCATAGTGATTCAAGTATACATATGTGTCAACAAGTGAACGAAGTCCTGTGCCGCCACTTGAATAATGCTTATAGTTATGGGCAGTTATGTAAATATAGAAATCCTCAACAGAAAGATGATATCCGTAGCCGTTTTCGCTGTCCTTTATTACCTTTTGAAATATATTGGAGAAATACGTATAAAACTCTTCCTGGTGCCAATCACCAAACAATTCTGTATGTATCTCAAAATTACATACGGGCGATTTATAATATATATCATGATTTCCAGAATCGAAATTCTTGGTTTTAAACCCGAAGGACTGCATGATCGTGCGCACATCTTCAGCGCGAATCTTATCAAAAAGTATATCATTATCTGCCATTTGACGCATACCAATTTGTGGATACAGATCTTTGATAAGTATGCCTTTAAGTGGCATATACCAGATGCAAGCCTTTTCAAGCTCTGCAAGGACGTTTTCACGCTCTGCATCAAGGATGATCGTTTTCCTAATCGCTTTGTTCTTCTCCTCTTCAAAGTCCTTGTCATAGATACCAGCGGACTCCAAAGCATACGCTGCAATAGCGGTCAGCGAATGCCCCTTTGCAACCACAAACAAGCCCGATAAGTCCATCTTATCGAGCTTTTCTTTTGCGGGTGTTTTTTTATTCAGTATACATCTGATAAGGTACATAAGATAGTATGCGTTTTGCTTGTAGTCGTGCTTGGTCATATTACACTATCTCCCCAAACGTATCCGGCCTCTGCGGATCAAACAATTCATTCGCCCACATCACCGTGACCAGATTCTCCGTCTCGGAAAGATTTATTATGTTGTGCGTATACCCTGGCAGCATATGTACCGTCTCAATCTTATCACCTGAAACCTCGAACTCAATGACCTCATCGGAGCCGATCTTCCTCTCCTGGATAAGCCCGTGACCGGCAACAACTATGAAGAATTCCCACTTTGAGTTATGCCAATGCTGGCCTTTGGTGATTCCCGGTTTCGAGATATTTACGCTGAACTGACCGCAGTTTGCGGTCTTAAGCATTTCAGTGAAGCTTCCTCTTTCATCGCAATTCATCTTCAGCGGGAAGCTGACCTTTTCCTTCGGAAGATAACTCAGATATGTTGAGTAAAGCTTTTTGGCAAAGCTGTTATTTGGTATCTGCGGCATTACGAGAGTATCAGGCTGTGCTTTGAAACTCTCAAGTAAATCAACGATCTCACCGAGTGTGACCTTGTGTGTTGTAGGTACAAAGCAGAACTTGCCGTCAGCATCTGCAGCGGGAACAAGTTCCTCATAATTGCAGCGGTTCGGCTTGCCCTCAAGGCAGTTGTACATCTCTTCAACGAGGTCATCTATGTACAGCAGCTCAAGCTGAGTGCTTCTGTCGTTGACTTGGATAGGCAGATCGTTTGCAATATTGTTGCAGAATGTCGCAACAGCACTGTTATAGTTAGGTCTGCACCACTTGCCGAACAGATTCGGGAAACGGTACACATACACCTTCGCACCCGTCTCTTTAGCGTAGTCGAAGAACAGGTTCTCCCCTGCCAGCTTGCTTCTGCCGTACTCACCGTCATACCTGCCAATAAGCGTCGCCTGCAAGGAACTTGACAGCATTATCGGGCACTTATTGTTGTGCTTTTTGAGTGTGTCGAGCAGCGTGCTTGCAAAGCCGAAATTGCCCTGCATAAACTCCGCTGTGTCCTTTGGACGATTGACCCCTGCAAGGTTAAACACAAAGTCAGCTCTCTCGCAGTATGTGTCAAGCAGCACAGGCTCGGTGTCGATATCGTACTCGTAGATCTCATCGATCTTGATGTTCGGACGAGTGCGATTCTTGTTTTCTTTTATGTTTTTGAGATTGGCAACAAGGTTCTTACCGACAAAACCTTTTGCACCTGTAACGAGTATGTTCATAACTAATAAACCCTTATTCTTCATTAATAACTAAACTACAGTTTTCAAATATCTCACATTTTACATTTTCATATATAATACTTTCATCAATAATCTTTGATATACAATCATCAATATGAAACACTATATTAGGAATTAATAAAGTAGCAACATAGATCAATTCATTCTTTGAAACTGTTGTTTGTAGTTCACAATTAAAGTTCGTATGGTGAATTGGCTTAGCACTTAAGCTCATTCCATTACTCGTCTTAATTAATGAAGTTTGACCAGCTGAAAACTCATCATTATCGACTTTGTTGATAGATAACTCATCAATATATAATGTTTGATTAGTACCTCTCATTCCATTTTTCAAAAGATCCCCTAATGTTTCCATTGATGCAGAATTAAAAATAAGATATTCAATTTCTATTTCTTTTCCACTGGTTTTTTTTATTGCCTTACCGTCAAACTGATTATTATCTAAATATGCATAATTATAATTCATCAATTCTTTCTCCAAACCATCTTATTGACAACGCCTGTGTACGACTGGATTATCTTAACGACCTTATCGGATACGTTCTCGTCAACATAATCGGGAACCGGGATTCCGAGGTCGCCGTTCTTGTTCATCTCAACAGCTGTGTCAACAGCCTGCAGCAGTGACTTTTCATCGATGCCTGCGAGCACAAAACAAGCCTTGTCAAGAGCCTCGGGGCGCTCGGTGCTTGTCCTGATGCAAATTGCAGGGAACGGATGACCAACGCTTGTGAAGAAACTGCTTTCCTCAGGCAGCGTACCGCTGTCGGAAACTACCGCAAACGCATTCATCTGCAGGCAGTTATAATCGTGGAAACCGAGAGGCTCGTGCTGGATAACTCTCTTATCCAGCTTGAAGCCGCTTGCTTCAAGACGTTTTTTAGAGCGGGGGTGACAGCTGTAAAGTATCGGCATATCGTATTTTTCAGCCATCTTATTTATCGCATTGAAAAGACTCATAAAGTTCTTCTCAGTGTCGATGTTCTCCTCACGGTGAGCAGAAAGCAGAATGTACTTTCCTTTCTCCAGACCGAGCTTTTTATGAACTTCGCTTGCTTCAATCTTAGCAAGATTACTGTGCAGAACTTCCGCCATTGGCGAGCCTGTAACGTATGTGCGCTCCTTTGGCAGACCACAGTCGGCAAGGTATCTTCTTGCGTGCTCGGAGTATGCCATATTCACATCGCTGATGATGTCAACGATTCGGCGGTTAGTTTCCTCAGGCAGGCACTCATCCTTGCATCTGTTGCCCGCTTCCATATGGAAAATGGGTATATGCAGACGCTTTGCACCGATGACCGACAGACAGCTGTTTGTGTCGCCGAGAACGAGCACAGCGTCAGGTTTTATCTCAGCCATAAGCTGATAACTCTTTGCTATGATGTTGCCCATTGTCTCGCCGAGGTTGTTGCCCACAGCGTTCATATAAACCTCAGGATCATCAAGCTCAAGGTCATGGAAGAACACGCCGTTAAGGTTGTAATCGTAATTCTGACCTGTGTGAGCAAGTATGGTATCAAAGTATTTGCGGCACTTCTTGATAACAGCCGCAAGACGGATTATTTCAGGTCGGGTGCCGACTATTATCATTAGTTTGAGTTTGCCGTTATCTTTCCAAATTGTCATAGAGCGTTTCACCTTTCAAAAGCAGCATTAATCAAATCCAAGAGACACATAATTTCCGCATTCATCGCATAGAATCTTTATTTCTTTTATTTTTGATTCTTTATCATATTCATCATCTGAAAAGCGGAATCGCTTTGTATCAAGATAATCCCTAAATTGTATATATTTCTTTTTGGGGGCGGACATTGTAACTTCATTTCCGCATTCGCATTTTATAGTTAGTGTCATTATTCTCCCCCCATCTTGGCAAGCTCGTCCTGTATGTATGGGAGTGAAGCTATTTTCGCCTTCGTTTCTTCTACATTCAAAATACGGGTATTATTGGAATTAAACTCCGAAAGCGTAACACGCTTTTCGTCTCCCTCCTTGAAATACTTATCGTAATTCAGTCCACGATTATCGGCAGGCACACGATAAAAATCACCCATATCGATTGCTTTTGCACATTCCTCGTTGGTAAGAAGTGTTTCATACATCTTTTCACCGTGACGGATGCCTATAACCTTGATATCCTCTTTCTTTCCGCCAAACAGCTCGCAGACTGCTTCTGCCTGTGTCTGAATCGTGCAGGCAGGTGCTTTCTGGATAAGCAGATCGCCGTTTTCTCCGTGTTCAAAAGCAAACAGAACAAGATCAACGGCCTCATCAAGAGACATTATGAAACGTGTCATTTTAGGCTCTGTAAGTGTAATAGGATTGCCGTTTCTTATCTGGTCGATCCAAAGCGGGATAACAGAACCACGGCTGCACATAACGTTGCCGTAACGGGTGCAACATATCTTTGTATTACCTGAGTATCTCGATTTTGCAACAGCAATTTTTTCCTCGATAGCTTTGGTGATTCCCATAGCATTTATCGGGTATGCTGCCTTGTCAGTCGAGAGACAAATGACGCTCTTTACGCCCGCCTCGATAGCGGCATTCAGCACGTTTTCTGTGCCAATGACATTGGTGCGAACAGCCTCCATCGGGAAAAACTCGCACGAAGGCACTTGCTTGAGCGCAGCTGCGTGGAATATGTAATCAACGCCGTGCATAGCAGTACGGCAGCTCTCCAGCGAACGAACATCGCCAATGTAGAACTTGATCTTATCAGCTACTTCGGGATACTTAGCCTGATACTCGTGGCGCATATCGTCCTGCTTTTTCTCATCACGGCTGAATATCCTTATTTCACCGATATCGGTCTTCAAAAAACGGTTAAGAACAGCATTACCAAAACTGCCTGTTCCACCGGTTATCATTAGGGTTGAATCTTTAAATAGACTCATTATTATTCCTCCAAGAAACTAAAATGAAAATGTATCTTTAATTCCCGACCACTTCTGATCCTTATCACTCAGATTGAGCTTTGTCCCATCAGTCAGCGTATACCCTTCAGCACTTGCTGTGCCGTTATATTCACCTTTTACTTCGGGCCATTCAATAGCTATTTGTGGATCATTCCAAGCCATTCCACCCTCATCGTTGGGATGATAGAAGTCGTCACATTTGTAGCAGAACTCAGCCACATCAGATAGTACAAGGAAACCGTGTGCAAAGCCCTTGGGTATAAGGAATTGCTTTTTGTTTTCCTCTGTCAGTTCAACTCCGTACCACTTGCCGTATGTATCACTGCCGCTTCGTAAGTCTACAGCTACATCAAATACCCTGCCCTTTATGACTCTTACAAGCTTTGTTTGCGGATACTGCTTCTGAAAATGCAGACCTCTGAGAACTCCCTTCGTTGAACAGCTCTGATTGTCTTGAACAAAGATAATGTCAATACCTGCCTCCTGCATATCTCGCTGGCTGTAGGTTTCCATAAAGTATCCCCTGTTATCACCATGAACAGCGGGAGTTATTACGCAGAGTCCTTCAATTCCTCCAACATTCTTTTCTACTTTTATCTGTCCCATCAGTACTCTATCTCCTTTAGATATCTTGAAAGTGCATCCTGCCAGGTAGGCAGGGTTTTAAAACCGTTATTTGTTAATTTTGACTTATCAAGTCTGCTGTTAAAAGGCCTTTTGGCTTTACTCAATCCATATTCAGCTGTTGTAACAGGAGTTACTTTTGTGGTATAGCCTGCTTGCCTGTAGATCTCGCAAGTGAAATCGTACCAGCTTATATATCCACCTTCGTTTGTAGCATGATAATAACCGTACTTATCCGTTTCTGCCATATCAACAAGCAGCCTTGCAAGGTCAAATGTATATGTTGGCGTGCCAATCTGGTCGTTTACTACACGAACCTCCGGGTGTTTCTTACCCACATTCAGCATAGTTTTGATAAAGTTCTTCCCGTTCTTGCCAAAGACCCAGGCAATACGAACAATGTAGTACTTGTCCAGTGTTTGTGAAACTGCAAGTTCACCGTCAAGTTTAGACTGACCGTAAACGCAAAGCGGTGCGTAGTCCTTGCAATCAGGCTGCCAGGGCTCTGTGCCTTCGCCGTTGAAAACATAGTCGGTAGAAATGTATATCATCTTGCAGTCTGCTGCTTTGCAAGCTTCTGCTATAAACTTTGTGCCATTTGCATTTATTGCAAAGACCTTGTCTTTGTTTTCAGCGTCCTCAGCTGCATCTACAGCTGTCCACGCAGCACAGTGGATGACTGCATCAGGCTTTGTTTCGGATATTACCTTTTCTACAGCCTGTTTATCTGTAATGTCAAGCTTTATGTAGTTGTCGTCATCTTTATCAATGATATCGCTGCCAATTGCCTGATGTCCACGATTTTTAAGCTCGTTTATCACATCAAAGCCAAGCTGACCTCCAACACCTGTTACTAATACTTTCATATCTATTTTCTGTCTCCATACATCTTCTCATAGTAATTCCGGTACTCGCCGCTGATGATAGTTTCCCACCAATCACGGTTGTCAAGGTACCATTTGATTGTTTTCTTTATGCCGTCTTCAAACTTTGTTTCAGGCAGCCAGCCAAGTTCGTTATGTATCTTGGTCGGGTCGATAGCATATCGCATATCGTGTCCTTTTCTGTCCGTAACGTGGGTGATAAGGCTCTCGGGCTTGCCAAGCTCCTTACAGATCAGCTTGACGATGTCGATATTGCGCATCTCGTTATGGCCGCCAATATTATAGACCTCGCCTACTCTGCCCTTATGGATAACAAGGTCTATCGCTTTGCAATGATCCTCAACGTACAGCCAATCCCTTACATTAAGTCCCTCGCCGTATACCGGAAGAGGTTTATCGTTAAGACAGTTTGCTATCATCAGTGGTATCAGTTTCTCGGGGAAATGATACGGACCGTAGTTGTTTGAACAGCGGCTGATCGTTACAGGCAGACCGTATGTCCTGTGATACGCAAGCACCAGAAGGTCTGCACCTGCTTTTGAACTGCTGTAAGGAGAACTTGTATGTATCGGAGTTTCCTCTGTAAAGAACAGATCCGGTCTGTCAATGGGCAGATCGCCGTACACCTCATCTGTCGATACCTGGTGATAACGCTGTATGCCATACTTTCGACAAGCGTCCATAAGCGTTTGCGTTCCGATGATATTAGTCTGCAAAAAGATACCCGGATCTTCGATCGACCTGTCAACATGGCTCTCCGCAGCGAAGTTCACCACGATATCTGGGTGCTCCTCCTCAAACAGCTTGTTGACCGCTTCCATGTCGCATATATCAGCCTTTACAAACCTGAAATTCGGATTATCCATTACAGGCGCAAGTGTACTCAGGTTCCCTGCGTATGTAAGCTTGTCCAGGCATATGATCCTGTAATCAGGATATTTTTTCAGCATATGAAATACAAAATTGCTTCCGATAAATCCGGCTCCGCCGGTAACTATTATTGTCATATCAATACCTCACCTTTCCCTCTGCAACAGCTTTAAGATGCGCACCGTACGGAGACTTGCCGTATCTCTGTGCAGACTCCATAAGCTTATCCTTATCGATCCACTTGTTTATGTAAGCAATCTCTTCGGGTGCAGAGATCGTGATGCCCTGTCTCTTGGATATCATCTGAACAAAGTCTGCAGCTTCAACAAGACTGTCCATCGTGCCGGTATCAAGCCATGCAAAACCACGACCAAGCAGCTGAACATCAAGCAGTTCATCGCCAAGGTACATATCATTGAGCGTCGTTATCTCAAGCTCACCTCGATCAGACGGCTTAACAGCGTTTGCTCTTGCAGATACTCCCTTGGGATAAAAATACAATCCCGTAACAGCATAATTAGACTTCGGCTGTGCAGGCTTTTCTTCAATGCTCAGAGCCTTGCCGTTCTCATCGAACTCAACAACACCGAAACGCTCGGGGTCGTTTACATAGTAGCCGAAGACAGTAGCACGATCATTCTCTTCCGCATTTTTCTTTGCAGCACGAAGTATCGTTCCAAAGCCGTTAC
Source organism: Ruminococcus sp. FC2018 (assembly GCF_000621805.1). Classification (GTDB taxonomy): domain Bacteria; phylum Bacillota; class Clostridia; order Oscillospirales; family Ruminococcaceae; genus Hominimerdicola. The sequence goes on from NZ_JHXH01000011.1 coordinate 11,437, forward strand.
CATAAAATATATTATCTCCAAGAACCATTGCACAAGCATCATCGCCGATGAATTCTTCACCAAGGATGAATGCCTGAGCAAGTCCGTCAGGAGACGGCTGGACCTTGTACTGCAAGCTGATACCAAACTGAGAACCGTCACCGAGAAGGTTCTCAAATCGTGGAGTATCCTCGCGTGTAGATATTATGAGAATGTCTTTGATCCCGGCAAGCATAAGCGTGCTCAAAGGGTAATATATCATTGGTTTGTCGTATACCGGCAACAACTGCTTGCTTGTTACCATTGTCAACGGATAAAGCCGTGTGCCGGCACCGCCGGCGAGAATTATGCCTTTCATAAATTTCCCCATTTCATCTTTGAACTCGTCCGTTTCCGCCACTCTCAAGCAATTTATTTACATCTTCTATAGTTGTTCTGTTGTAATCGCCCTCAATAGTTTGCTTCAAACAACTAGCTGCAGTGGCAAACTCTATAGTTTCTTGGCAATTAAACCCTGATACTAATGCATATATGAGACCAGCTGCAAAACTGTCTCCTCCTCCAACCCTGTCAACTATCTGTATGTCATATTCTTTTGAAAAATAACTTTGTGATGTATTTGAATCATATAGCATAGCTCTCCATCCGTTCAAGCTAGCCGAATAACTCTTCCTTAATGTGGTAGCTACATATTTACAACCGTAAATGGAATGAATCATTTTTGCATTATTAATATAATCTGTTTCGCTCAAACATCCACAATCGACATTTGATTGATATGATTCTATTCCTAACGCTTTTTCAGAATCTTCTTCATTACATATGCACACATCAACATATTTCATTAATGGTTTCATATACCTTTGAGCTTTTTCAGGCGTCCACAGCTTTGACCTATAATTCAGATCGCATGAAACAATCAAACCTTTTTCCTTTGCCTTTTTGCATGCATCTAAACAAACATCTGCGAGATTGTCTGACAATGCAGGATTAATGCCAGTCCAGTGAAACCAATTCGAAGATTCAAAGATTCCATCCCAATCGAACTCCTCTTTACTTGCTAATGAAATCGCAGAACCGACGCGATCATATATTACCCTTGATGGACGTTGTGCTGCACCTTTTTCCAAATAGTACAACCCCATCCGTCCTTCTCCATAACTAATCTCTGAAGTGTCTACTTTGAAATAGTCAAGAGAATGTGCGGCCGCATGTCCTATGTCAGAATTTGGAAGTTTAGTAACAAACATCGAGTCAATTCCAAAGATAGATAGTGAAACAGCAACATTAGCCTCTCCTCCACAAAATGTCGCTTCCAAACTATCCTTCTGAAAGAGCTTTGTATATCCTGGTGCTGCCAAACGAAGAAGGAGCTCACCAAATGTTACAACTTTCATATTATCGTCTCCTATATCACAACGTATTTTGGCGTAGTAATTAATTCTATATCAATCTCTTTGCCCAACTCTTTCAATACAGACACTATGCCGTTATTCTTTTTTTCAGCAAGTTCTTTTTCTGTATAATAATTCATTCTCTGATCCGCATAGTTTTCTTCTTGATTAACTGAATATCCATCCATACCAGCAATCAGGATTTTCTTCACTCCTAGTGTTAATAGCAGTTTTGCGAGCATGAGCCCAGCATTATCTTTTACTGCCTCAACAGTATTCAACAAATCCTTATATCTAACCTGCAAAAAAACATCTACAGTTGGTATATTAGATGTAACAATACTCTTAAACCTCTTCCCAGCTGGAAGATCACGAAAACGTCTCAAATTACTAACGAACAAATAATCCGTTATGTTTTCGTCATAATCATAATTTATGCTTATCACCACAACGTCGTCTTGATATGCATAACTAATAATCTTTTCTTTCTCAAATATTGAACTTTTTCCTGGCGCAATCATTAATACTCGTTTTCCTGCTAAGCGTTCCCTTAGTTCAGACAAATGCTCAACTTGAATGTGTTCTTTTGCTTGATATTTTAAATATAAATCTTCTATATATGACTTATCAAACGATGTTTTCTTTTCAACATCCATCATACCAAATATATCATTCATCTCTTCAAAAGTAAGTGTTTTTTTCGAATCAAGATACGCTGCATAATTTGGATGTGCATTGTATGATGCGGAAATATAATTGGGAAGAGAATATCCCCAATAATGCCTTTCATAGAATGGAGTTAGTATCTTATCAACAATAGACAACAAAGGATTAATAAAGTAGTCCTTTTCGGCATTTTCATTAAGATAACCTACAAATAATTCTGTATTTAGATTACCTGCACCGCGTCCCATACCCATTATTGAAGAATCAATTATGAGTCTACGATTGGTTTGTACCATAGTCAAGCTTTGAGCATTAGAAAATGCAAGTTGCATATTATTGTGGCAATGAAATCCAATACATATTTTATCATTCAAGTTATGTTCAACCATATAGAATAATCTTATCAAATCCTTTTTCTTCATCATTCCAAAACTATCTACAATATAAAATGCATAGGGGTCAAATTCATTTACACAACGAATAAGCGATAAAAACTCTTCATCAGAGTAGCTAAGCGAGACCATGGCCTGAACAAAAACAAGATAACCTTTTTCTTTAATCCGTTTGCACACTTCTAATGCATCACGTAAATCTTTTTTGTGAAATGCTACTCGAATACCGTCAACAGACGAACTATCATAATTTGGCAGATTATCAATATCATATTCACCATAATTCATCATTACAACGAATTTTTTACTTTCACGATTTTTAGGAATAATACTGGCTACCTCATTAAGACCATTGAATTTTGTTGAGTTTTGATCGTAAACCTCTTTACCAGAAATAAATCCACATTCGATAATCTCAACATTTGCTGTTACCAATCCGCTTACAATTTGTTTGGCATTCTCGAATCCAAAGTTCCAGTCATTACAATATCCTCCATCACGTAACGTACAATCTAAAACCTGTATTTTATTCATCAAGCATCACTTTTGGCGGTATTATTCACCGCTATTTCTCCTTTTTGAAGTTTTGAGGCAACAATTGTCCTGACTCTTTCCAAATCATTCGGTGTGTCTACGGCAACTGTCTCCGAATCCACCTCAACATACTGAACTTTATAGCCATTCTCAATGAACCGAAGGATTTCTATATCTTCAATAGCTTCTAATTTAGCCTTGCCATATTTAATACCATAATCGCAGTAGAAATTTAATGCTTCTGGTTTGAATCCATATACACAAACCTGCTTATAATATGAATAGTCAATACTACCTTTCGGATAAGGGGCAGTGGTACGAGTAAGGAAAACGCCTATCCCATCCTTATTTGTAAGAACCTTAGGAACTGTACAATTGACCAAATCCACAGGATCTTTAATCTTGGTCATCAGGTTAGAAACCTGAAGATGAGAATTATTATAAAATGGTTCAATAGCCGCTTTAATTGTAGATGATTCAAGAAGCGGTTCATCGCCTTGAATATTTACTATTAAATCTGCAGGAATTCTTCTAGCTACTTCACCTATACGGTCAGTTCCTGTTTTGTGCGATTCCGAAGTCATTATTACTTCTATATTCAATGACATACACACATCAAAGATTTCCTGACTATCAGTTGCCACATATACTTCATGAAAATCATCTACTTTTTTACACTGTTGATATACCCACCATATCATTGGTTTGCCACAAATATCAGCCAAAGGTTTACCCGGAAAGCGGGATGATTTATACCGTGCAGGGATAACGCCTATTATTTTCATAACTAACTCCTATCTATACTTAATCACAAGTATTGTCAAATTAAACAGTTTTATTATCTAAAAAAACTTTTGAAATCATCCAAACAATTTATAATATATTACTCATAAAATTCTGCTTATTCTCAATCGCCGTCGTCGTAGGTCTACCGAGGTCGTCCCTTGCACCTATCGAGCACTTGACCTCGATAAGCGAAAGCTCGTTTGCAGCCTTTGCCTTCTCAAGCTCCGCATCAAGCGCCTCGAAGCCATCTACGCTTACAGCGTTCGGATAACCGCAAGCCTTTGCCACACCAACCACGTCGATCTGACCTGCAACAGTTGGCATACCGCCAACCGTTTCGTGCGCAGCGTTGTTGATAACGATATGTACAAAGTTACTCGGTTTGTTTGCACCAAGAACAGCCATGCTTCCCATATGCATAAGCACAGCACCATCACCATCGATGCACCATATCTTTTTGTCAGGCTTGTTTATCGCAACACCCAGCGCAATCGACGAACTGTGTCCCATCGATCCTACAGTCAGGAAATCATACTTGTGGCTCTGCCCGTTTGCCTCTCTGATTTCAAAAAGCTCTCTGCTCGCCTTGCCGGTTGTGGATACTATCGGGTCTTCTCCACTCACCTTTACGATGTGCCTGATTATCTCCTCACGCACCATTGTGTTGTCATTTTTGTACTCAACCTTTGGTGCATCAGTCAGCGCACCCTTGCGGATTATAAAGGCGACCTGCTTGCCATTTGCAAGTATGGCTTTGAAATTCTCCATAGCCACCTTAACTTCATCATCTGTCGTTTCCTTGCCAATGATGAAAGTAGCTATGTCCATATCCTCGAGCAGTTTTACAGTTACCTCACCCTGATAGATGTGCTGTGGCTCGTCGTGTATACCAGGCTCGCCTCTCCAACCTACAATGAATATCATAGGAATAGCGTACACCTTGTCATTGAGCAGACTGGCAACAGGGTTTATGATGTTGCCCTCACCAGAGTTCTGCATATACACAACAGGTACTTTTCCAGTCGCAAGATGGTATCCCGCAGCAAGTGCAGTGCAATTACCCTCGTTTGCAGCTATGATGTGGTGTTTCTGGTCAATGCCATACGTCGCCATAAGATAGTTGCACAGCGCTTTGAGCTGGCTGTCCGGCACACCCGTGTAAAAATCCGCACCAATTATTTCAACAAGATTTTCTACTTTCATAATATCCTCTCCAGTAGTCATTATTATTCGCTCATGCCTAACAATTCGTAAAAATTCATATCCGATTCTTCCATGCATTCGTTTTTAAACAGTGCTTGTTCAATCAAACCACATAGGCTGCTATGATAAGAAAAAGGTGAACCATCACGGGTATATAATATCCTTTTATCAGCATTTGCAAGGGATTCTTCGCAAGCAGTATTCCACTTAAGAGATGATTCATCACGACGAATTGTTTCTGCAATCATATATAGTTCTTTACCTGATCTATTATTTGTCGTGGTAAAGCAATTTGATAAGAACTTACATTTTGTATCTCTAGTGCTATCAGAACGAGCAGGGAACACATAATTCACATATGTAGTCCAATCTTCTGCTAATTGCTTAGCATTTATGCTTGAAACTTTAATTGAAACATACTTTATTCCCATTAAGCTTCCTGCATTCTTTTTCCTCAAAATGTACTCCAAATATAACTGAGGGAAAATATATTCAGGTTTAAAACAATCATTTTCATGCCTAACTTTAATTGAACACAATGCCATTAATGGCCAATACAAAAGATACTCATCTTCATCGAACCATTCTTCATTACTCAGTTCATTGATCTTCTCAGGAATATGGCTCAGGTCAACAACTTTCATTTCCAAGGCTTTTTCTGTGGGCTTCAAAGCAACTAATTGCATTGAATCAATTGTTGGTCGATTCATTTCAACCCAAGATGTATATACTGATGCTCCAGCATATAAGCACGGCAGACCCGGTGAACTATATCTTTGCGTAGAGATAATAGTCCGCCTATTTAGTGGAATGTGAAACATCTGATCATCAGTGTAATCATCAAGCTCATTATTTATTCTTCCTCTAAACATGCATTTTTCATCTAACGAACTATACAAAAGCGGCGATTCATCAATATCTAAAGCATTCAAAGCTCTTTCAAAATTATTATGTGCATTATAGTGATTCCCACGGAAATAGTTTGAAAGTACAAACATGCAAGATCTTTTGAATCTTGTTATTCGTTCTACTACTGATTTATTAGCACCATACATTTTTAATGCGATTACATAAGAATTTAAAAGCCTATTGACCTCATGTTTAAAATCATCTGAATTAAATACAATTGGAAAATCTAGTATTCCTATGTCTTTTAAGTTTTCAATAATGCTCATATCAAGTTATAATTGTCAAATATAGTTTTTCTATTACATCATCACTTAATTTCACAGGGTTGTTCTTCAGTCTGTCGGGGTTTACCGACGTTTTCAGCACGTCTATGTCATTGGCGTCCTTGGCCTTTGGCGATTCTAGCTCAAGGCTGTCAACTATATGTGCAAGCTTTTCATCAGCCTTTTCAGCTGTCGGACAACCCATAGCAGCAGCTATTTCATTGAACGACTCTTTGAGATACTGCTCTCCACGCTTATCTATGCACTTATCCGTGTTTGCAATCATATAAGGGAAAAGCACCTTATCACAAAGGGCAGCAGCATGACCGTGGGCTATTCCATAAAGGCTCGTCAGCTTATAGCACATAGCATGACCTGCTGTGGTTTGCGTGATGTTGATCGCCTTGCCTGCAATATTTGCAGCTTTAAGCATTTTTGCGTTTGCATTTTCGTCATTTGATAGATAATCGTCCATATTAGCAAGAATAAGCTGTATAGCTTCCTTTGAATACTGTTTGCTCTCATCTGTACTGTTAACAGACCAGAAAGACTCTATTGCATGACAAAACGCATCCATCATAGTTGCTTTTTTCTGATATATCGGAAGTGTTTTCAGAACACTTGCATCAAAAAGCACAGTGCCTGGAATACAGCTATCGCTTGTTACGCTCTGCTTTTCTCCATTGTAATAAATAACTGCATAACGAGTCGCCTCGCTTCCGGTTCCGGCTGTTGTCGGAACTGCAAAGAGAACAATATCATTCGGAACTATCTCCTGTTTAAGATAATTCTCGCTGCTGTCCATATTAGAATACAGCTTGATGCATTTTGCAACATCTATAGCAGAACCGCCGCCAACAACAGCGATCATTTCACACGACTCTTTATGGAACAACTCAACACCCCTGACAACGCTTTCGTAATTGGGATTAGGCTCAAAGTCGCTGAAACGAACTACTTTAATGCCGGATCTGTTTTCAAGTGATTCAAAGTATTCATTAAGTCTTAGAAACCTTATTGAATTATCACATACAAGTAAGATCTTCTTTACTTTCTTTTCAGCAAAATACAAATCTAATTCTGCGTAATTCTCACTGGCATATAGTATGCTCTGCATTATACATCCTCCGGAATAAGTCTGATTATTTCCTTAAACGGCATACAGATATCATCGCATTCCTTGGCACGATGATGTTCAAGAATTATTTTAGCTGCGTTCTGCATTGCCGGGAAGCCGGTTCTTGTGAGTTGATTTGCATAAATAACAACGTTTACGCCACGCTCTTTGAACTCTTCTTCAGTAACAGTATTAAAAGAAGTTGGTACAACTACGATAGGTGTTGTTTTGTCTTTATTGCGGAACTTCTCAACAAACTCAAATATCTCTGCTGGATCTTTCTTTCGGCTATGAATCATGATCGCATCAGCGCCTGCATCCGTGAATGCAAACGCTCTTTCAAGAGCATCATCCATTCCCTGCTCAAGAATCAAGCTTTCTATTCTTGCACAGATCATAAATTCTTTGGTCTTCTGCGCTTTCTTACCGGCTTTTATCTTTTCACAGAAATCCGGGATAGAGGCTTGAGTCTGCTTTACCTCAGTTCCAAACAAACTATTCTTCTTTAATCCAGTCTTATCCTCAATAATGACCATTGACACGCCCATTCTTTCGAGTGTACGAACAGTATATACGAAGTGCTCAGTCAACCCGCCGGTATCGCCATCAAAAATGATCGGTTTTGTGGTAACTTCCATAATATCATCAATAGTACGGAAGCGGCTTGTCATATCTACAAGCTCTATATCAGGTTTACCTTTTGCAGTTGAATCACAAAGTGAGCTTACCCACATTGCGTCAAACTGTCTTGCACCGCCGTTTTCATTAACCACGGTGTTTTCAACGATAAGCCCAGTAAGACCGCTGTGTGCTTCCATTGCAGTTATTGTGCCTTTCATGGCAAGAACCTTACGGAGTCTTCCCCTTCTCATATCTGGTGTTGCAAGCTCTGAGCGAGAGCGGTTTTCAAGTTCCTTATACTTTTCATCTGCTGAATACGGATATTCCACAAGCTTTCCGCCATATTCAGCGAGAACAGATACTACCTCATCTCGTATAGGCTTTTGGAATCCGCTTACCCAGTCATCACCGTGTACAACTATATCCGGCTTATACTTTTCAAGATTATCTTTATAGCTGAGCGTCTTTTGCTCAACTACGTTATGCACGCCTACGATGTTCTCAAACATTGCCTTGCGTTCAGCATAAGGCAGCAGAGGAAAACGTTTATAGCTTACAACTGCCTCGTCTGAGAGAACACCTATTGTGAGCTTGCCAAGTCTAGCAGCTTTTTTGATAATAGCTATATGACCGCTATGGATCATATCGGTTGAAAAGCACATATATACTTTTCTGTTCTCGATTTCCTTGAGCTTTGCAGATACAACAGCAAGGTCTTCAGGATTGTCTATTTCTGCACAGAGTCTGTTTTCTACATCAAGAGGCTTGATCATACATTTATCTGACACTTCGTTGAATGCATTTTCAGCATAGACTTTGCGTTTTGCCTCGTCACCGCTTTCACAGAATGCCGAGATATTATCCAGCCATATCTTCCAGTCATCACGCTTGATCTTATACAAAGGCTGTGCTTCCATCGCATCATCAAAAATGTCGATGGAAACTTTAACTATATGATCATCCTTTATGACAGCTTTGAAATCTTTCTCAGGCAGTGGCAATGTTGAGCTTACCGTCATACAGCTTGTTTCACTTGAAACAACATCATCAAAAACAGTATTCTCAAATACAAGATCACCATGCATGAGTATGATATCATCATCAAGGTACTCTTTTGCACAGTAAATTGAGTATATGTAGTTGGTTTTATCATATACGGGGTTGTTCACAAATGTAAAATGCAATGGTAAATCGAGTGAGTTGCAGTAGTTAACAAGTACATCATCAAAGTATCCTGTAGTCATTACGACCTCGGTAATACCGGCTGATGAGATCAGTTTAAGCTGACGGCTGAGTATTGTTTCTGTTGCAGATACCTCGGTCATGCATTTCGGATGTTCTGAGGTCAACACACCCATACGGGTGCCAAGACCTGAGTTAAGGATTAGCGATTTCATTTCTTTCTCCCATATTAAAATTTTGCTTTTTCTTTTATTCGATTATATATCCAATTCATATCTTTCGGATTATCATTAAAAAGGAACCGTTTGCACTGATCATATTTTTTACCAAATCTAACAAAATAGGTTTCGTAATCAGAAGCATTTTTAATTTGCATCTTCAACTCATCTGTCGTGTAAGATTTTTCGCCAGGATAGTAAGAATCATACGGTGAAACCAATCCTCTCTCTTGAGTGTTATACTGATCATAATCAGGGATAAACGAAACAACTGGAATTGAAAAATAGACAGCCTCCGCAGCAGTTGATGAATAATCTGTAACTAAAATATCTATGTATCTATATATTAAGTTAATATCAAAATCACTATCAATATACATAACATTTGGACTATCTATTTTTTCTACAGAAAATGTATTTGCAGAATGCCTTTTATCTATCCAGATATAATTATTATTCTCTATGAATTGCATAAATCCTGGTTGTAGTATCGGATTGACAAATCTACTTTCCGTCTTATTCATCTCACGAAATGTAGGACAATATAGAATCAACTTATGCTTTTTCCTTAACGAGTCCAATTTCTCCAATAGTCTTTTTTCTTTCTTAGTAATAAAAGATGGATAGTTTAGCCTTGGGTAGCTTGCCTCAATTGCGTGATTACGCTTTACCCCGAAATCATAATAAGCTACTCTTGTTGATTCAGGTGCGGTAGTTAAATGGAATCTGTTTTTCCAACAGCCAGGAGAGAAAAATGCAGCAGAAAAAACTAAATTCAGAAAATTACGAACTGAATGTTTTAACGAGTGATTGTTATTAATATCTGCTCTCATTTTTCCGCATGCTTTAATACTTAAACCATGCCATAACAGTATTTTTATTGCGCCACAAGAAAGATGTCCAATTATATCACCATTATGACTTTTCGAACTTGAATAAGTGTTACTAACAATATGAACACCGGACTTAAAATGCCAATAAACGCCTTTGATTGTATTTTTTCTGTATGCCTCAAATCCGTTTTCGTTCAACATTTTAACTACCTTCGGATTATCAGTTACCCATATTACTTTTTTCAATCCGTAAGCTTTTTTGTTTTTTGACAAGAACTCATATAAGCATCTAGAATTATCAGCATATCTTCTTCCCATCCAAGAACCAAACAACAGAATCCTTTTATCTCTTCTTATGAATAGGCAAACAATAGAAGTAAGTATATTCATAAAGCAGTTGTATAAATATGACATTAATACACACCTTTCAATCATCATATTAACTATTGGTTATATCGTTTTTTCTTATTCTAACAATTGTAACCACGGCATACTTTATCTTTTTATGGAATATCGCAGATGTTAATACAACTAATAAAATAACTATATATCTAAGGAACGTATTTGTGTATAGGAACAAAAAGAAAAATCCAACTAGAATAAAGATAACACTGATAACTAAAACTATTCTTGTATCGTACGGATAATCCTTCTCACAATAATTCCGACAGACATATCTCATCAACAAATAATGAAACGAAGCAAAAATGATATAACAAATCAATGTTGTATATCCTGCTGCGATATATCCAAAAATACGAATGAACACAAGGTTTAAAACTATATTCATCATTGCTCCAATAATGCTTACAAGCATTATAATCTTGGTCTTTTCATAATAAAATGCATATTTAGCAAACAGGTCATACGAAAACAGGAAATAACAACTCATTGAAACTGGAGGAATAATCCAAACAGCCTCGTAATATTCTTTCGGAGCAAAAACTCTAATTACCTCTGGTGCAAAAACAATTAGCAAAAGATTTGCTATAGCTATTATTATTAAAGAAACATATGCAATTGGTGCTATTTCTTTATTCTTCTTTGCTTTTATTTTTTGATACATCCATGGTGTAACGGTTTGAGATAAAGCAGTACTAAATAGTGTCATAATTATAGCAACTGAATAAGCAAGATTATATATACCAGATTCACCTTCGCCTATCATTTCCTTAATCATAATACGATCAGCACTATTAAGTATTGTAGCAGATAAGTAATGAGGAATTAACGGGATACTAAAAAGCAATGCATATCTCCAATATTTCCTTGAAAAAAAAGTCTTTCCTTTAATCAAATGAAACAAATGCATCCATGAATATGCCGCAAAATCTACTATCATCCAACCGAGCACTCTTGCCGTAACTTTTTCATTTGACTGAACTACCAACAAAAACTCAAAAACGGGTTTAATTATCGATACCAATAACGTTACTATTACCAGCGCTTTATAAGTGTATTTTAATCTTTGCTCATTCGCCCAAAAATTAAATATAGCAGTGGACCATATGATTACAACCATTGCCAATACTTGTGGTGTTGTCATCGATAATAGTTCATTCCAAAAGTTACGAAACAAAACATATATAATCATCCACACAGAGGCAAGCATCGTTGTTAATCCTTCGATTGATGAAGTAAACTTCTCATGTTCATCAGAGAATTTCACAATACCTTGTGCATGAACACCAAGATACATATTTAAGCTTATAAGTATCGTTACTATTCCTAACCACGAACTAAAAGTACCATACTGTCCATATTCTTTCGTGGACATAATACGGGTAAAAACAGGGGTAGTAATCATTGAAACGCCTTTTTGCAAAAAAGAGCACAGCAAAAACCAAATTGAAGCTCTTAACTGAATTGGCATTGAACGATACTTCTGTACAAACACTTTTACCATAATCAATCCTTTATTCTATTTCCCTTTTTGCAACTAAAACCTATCTATGAAGACCACTATTTGCTATTTCAATCATATCCACAAGCTGCTAAAATTTGTACTATACATTTTACCTCGACCCTGTGAACTTCGGAACAACCAATATAAGCTAGTAATAGATAAGTTGACCTCAAGAAATCATTTATGCTTATGTATATTCCAATTTATAACAACCGTTTACAAAGCAAAAAAATACATTAAGGGTTGTTGCTTTTGGGCATCGATGATTTGCTGCTCAGTTTAGTTATTTTATTAACCTTATTGCAAAAATCATCAACAGATATGTAATTGTGTATTAAAGGCTGTAATTGATTAGGCGTAAGTTCATACCACCTTGACTCAATCAATCGTTTTCTTATACTTTCATCGAAACGATATCTTATTAATCGCGCAGGATTGCCAGCATAAACACCATATGGCTCAAGATCGTGCAATACAATTGAACCAGCACCAACTACCGCTCCATCACCAATCTTATGGCATTTATTGGTGATAATAGCATTTACACCAATCCAAACATCATTTCCAATAATAAGCTTTGATGTTTCAAATCTATTCTCGTCACAACATCCAAAATCTTTTAAATGAAAAATCGGATGAGTGCTAGCATAATCCATCGGATGATTAGCATATAGTCTTTCTATACCAGTAGCGAAAGAACAATAATTTCCAACTTTCACATGCGGTCTCCACCCGCCTTGAAAAATACCGCCATACGAGCCTATTCCAACATCTATATCATATAACTCACGAAAAATCTTACGTAGAGTTAATGAATAATACTGACCACCTTCAAAGCGATTAATATACGAGAAGAAAAAGTGCCTAGTTATTTTATTCTTTGAATACATTTTTTTGGCAAGCGCGTATAGTAGTCTGCTTCTAACACATGGTGCATTAGAATACTTTGAACGATACTTCAAAACTCCATCCCCTTAAAAATTTTTAATTTAAAGCAACCAACACTACAATCTTGCTTTTCGTTTGGTATAATCGTAGTGTAGCTTTATCATAAAATGGAAAAGTAAAACGTAATACACATAATATCTTAGGAATGAAACTAAATCTGTTCTGATAGCAAAACATAATAACGAACTAATGTATACATATTTATATAAATAGAAATTATTATGCTTATTCTTAATATAAGACATCATAAGCTTTCCGACGCCGAATCCGATGAAAAGCATATATATAATAGAAAAATAGCCAAAGTTATGGTACGATTCAGCAATAAAAGATGAACCCATTCCGATTTTTATTTCTTGTGTATATTGAGGAGAATACAATAAACTTGTACTGAGAGAATTAATATCAATTACATTTCGCAAAAACGATGGCAAAACCATGACAACTGCACCAATTATAGAAAAACCATATGAATATGGAACTATGTCAGGTGTTTTATACAATACAACATCCACTACCTCAAATGTCGAACCAGTTTCAATTAAAACATTCGTCAAAAGGCCTTCATCGCTAATCTTGTCCCATGTTTTCGAGGCCATTTCACTAACGCTACCAGAATTAGCAATAGCTTCTCTTGAATCTCTGACAATTGAAAAAACTGCCAGTATCGCCACTCCAATTATTATTAGTTTTATTAAATCTCGTCCTTTAATCTGCTTTATCTTATCATTATATATCAAAACGATAGCTATTACAGACTCAAAGACTCTAAATCTCGAACCTGTCATTAGATATAAAACAACATAAACCAAATAGATAAGAATTATCAGTGTCTTTTTCTTGCTATTAGAGTAGCTGATCAACAATAGATATATGCTTGGCAAAAAGAAGTAAGATAAAAAGTAGCAGATTTTCAACAGTGTAGAACCTGTTGTCATTCCCAAAGCTTCCGAATAACCATATTTGAATGTATTTACAACATCATTATAATACTTATACAATGTGGGAACTACAACAATAGCTAATACAATCCAGGCAACTCTTTTAATTGATTCGCTGTAATAGTTATTCTGAGAAAAATTAAGTTCTTTTGAATCAATTTGTTTTGATTTTGAGTCGCATCCAAATAAAACACCAATATTAATTACTAGCATACATATCAAAACAAAGAAACTAGCTCCGATCCTACTTGTATCTGGAATCCTACCATCAAGAATAGATCTGTAGTATGTTTTAAGAACCCTCGCCTTTCCAAATAGAACAACAAGATGTTGCCCGAAGTAGAACAAAAAACTCATAAGGAGCATACAGCTGTATACATTAATCAATCCATTCTTTAATACTGAACAACAGTAGAACAGAAATACATAAACACCAATTGCAATCATTACACAAATTGATAAAGCAAACTCAAGATTTCCATTGTAAAGTCGTTCAAACACAATCCGCAAAACAACAAGAGCCATAATTAGTATTAATGATACAACTATACATAAAAACCTATTTTTATCGATGCGAAATCTATTTGCCACTTTCATTTTGATACCACTCGTTTTATAGCTTCTAAATAACTATATGAATCTGTTGTAGTCGGTTCAAGCATACATCCTTCTCCCCACTCGTTCCAAGCATTGATATATATAAATGATTCATCTTCCGACATATCATATATGTGTTTTAATGAATTGTAAAACTTTTTCACCGTCGCTCCCTTGTAATATGAGCCCTTATATCCTCTTCTTGGTGTATTATCCCATTTAGGAAATGTACCTAAATATGTTTTCCTTTTATAAACACCTCCATTATTTATCGCTTTGTAAACACTGTCAATATTCTCGATTCTCTCCAGTCGCTTGTTATTTAATGCCTTATTACACAATACATTTTTCAATATAGATATTTTTCGTTTTACAGATTGAAATTGTGTGCTATTGTATTTCAGACTAAATCCAGGCTCAAAATTATAAAATGCATCTATGTTATCTATTCTCGTTTCTACACCCATAATCGTATTCCCAGAAACAACATAAATCCCTGGAAACCCATGTTTAATCGCTAATTTTTTCCAGCAAAGAAGCATTTCATCCAAATGATGAATATATTTTGTTTTATATATATTGATTACTGGCTTTCCATCAATCTTAATATACCGTTCATCTTCAAAGAACTTTGACATATAATTAAAATGATCAGTCCAGTCTTGTTCATCCCCATAGGTCTGCTCTATCAATACCGTCGACTCAAGATTGTACCAAGTCTTGGTCCACGTTTCATTTGCCCATACAATACAATACTTTATATCGATTTCCTTGTGTTTCAAGAGAATCTCCATCGGTTTTTCTAAAAGCATTTTGCTATTACCAAACCAATAATGATATATAGCAAAACCATAAACACCATATTTTTTAGCCAGTTCACTCTGCCATTTCCACGTCGCTGCATCTTCTTCAGATAAATCATAATAATTGTGATTTAATGGTATAACAGGTTGTTTATGTCCCTTAAATAACGGCTTGGCTTTACGTACAGCTGTCCACTCTGTATATCCTTCACCCCACCACTTGTCATTTTCAGGGATAGAGTGAAACTGAGGCAAGTATAGACATAAAATCTTTTTCATAGTAATCTCCAAAGCGGGCGGTACCGCACAAATTGAAATAAAAAAACGAATGCCGCAATATTTTATTCGTTTTAGAGTGAATTATCTTGCGAGTCAAACAACCTCATTACAACACTAGCATATAAACGTATTATAATAATCAAAAAAACTGGCCATAATTACACGTTGAAGATAGATTCTACATTTTCCGTTTTGTTATATCAAAAGAAGTCTTAAGATAAGAATCAAATCGTCTACTTATTTGGCTATTTTCATTTTGCTATTTCAAGGCCATAATTAATGTGCTTTTTCGACATCATATTTTCTACTATTAACTCCAAGCCTAACATATGGTTTAAACTGTTTTCTCCCCGACTACTCGAAACAATTCTTCTAAACCTGCAGAGAGGCTCTCAACAGAATCATATCTATTAATTCTTGCATCTGATAGAGAAGGAAATGATTCAAATATCTCTCTGTCTTTATTGTTTTCCAAAATAGCTATCGAATCAGAATCATTATACAATGCCTCAATCAGTACTGTAGATTTTCTAGCAATACAATAAGAATTCGATATAGCCTCAATAAAGTCATTAACAACAACAACGTCATCAATAATTGCGCTATAGTTTTTCAAATCATCTGCAGGATGAAACTTTAAATATAATGTCACAGTGTGCTTTTTAAAAACCGGCAAAATGGCTTGAATAATCCTAACATTAATATATGGCTCTCTCGACTCAGTAAAAAAAACAAATTTCTTGCCAGGAATAAGACTATGCGAGACATAAAACATTTTTTTTGCTATACTATTGTCAAACAAAAACTTGTTACAATTGTATTTTTTATTCAAATAAACTGCGGAGTACTCACTGGTTGTATAGAAAATGTCACCAGTAAAACAATGAGGAAGCATGAAGCCATACTCAATCCCATGAGGTATACATACCAATGTGTTATTATGCTTTTTGGCAATCCGTTCCTGAATTAGAGCAAATCTATCTAGATTTTCTGCAGTATAATAACGCTTCCCCTTAAATTCAGCAGCAATTCTATCAACAAAGAGCTCGTACGCAGATGTCTGAACTACTCTTATAGAATAATATCGCCTTGCATCATTTGAGCAATTTGCACCATACTTTTGCTTAATATGGTCGCAATAACCATTCAAGATCGAATTTGCACTCACTAGTGCTTTACACAGTATTTTAAATCTTTCCAGTTTGCTAAAACACAAATAAAACGAGCCCTTATCATTATAAGTGTCAAACAACTGGAGCACTGGTTGCTCCGACAAAACATTAATCATTTTTCTTCCTGCTTTTGTCCTACATACGAAAAAGCCCTCATATTGATCAGCTTTTCTTTCGACTTTTTTGCCACGCAATACTTTAAATGTTAGAAACAAAAATGTTCCTAAAACCATAAACCTTTGATAAATGAAGCTAAACAGTCTCTTGATAATTGGACATTTTCTTCTATCAATTGCATCAGCAACACAGGATAATAGAACCCTATTTCCTTTTTTTGACGCAACAGATTTAACACCGTTCTCTTTAACCAAGTATTCAGATGCTTTAAGTAAATGAGCATATTTAATAAAAGCTTCATTAACTATTGGAGAATCATCCATATAGCTCTTAATATTTTTTGCAAAGAAGTCCTCTATTTCTTTAGTATCCATAGTCTCTATTGAGTATTCAGACTGTCCTATAACAAGTGTTTGTTCTAGGATTCTTGCTTTCATTATCAATATCACCCTAACATGATTTTGTTTTATTTGTTTATTCAATGATTGAAATCTTAATAGCAAGTAAGATGAACTCATAATCATAATAGTCTTTTCAAAATGAAAATTTCTGCCAATCATCTCTATTCATTTGCAACTATGACAAAGAATTCTCTCAAGCTTATCCATTACAATCCCAACTTCAAAATGATCCTTATAATACGCTTTTGCTTTCTTACCAAGTTCATTTCTATTAGAATCATTTATAAATAAACTAATCTTATCTACCAAATCTTTTTCATCATTAGCTTTCGCACAGTAACCACAATTACTATCTTTTAGTACGTTAGGTATTTCACCGTTTGCGGATGCTATGATTGGCTTGCCTGCTGCCATATAACTCTGAACCTTTGCAGGGAGAGTTAGTGAGATCAAAGGATCAGGAGTCAAGGTGACTATCATCGCATCTGCTAATGAATAGTATCTTGGCATTTCTTCTGTAGGCTTTCTGCCGTGAAAAACAACATTGTTAATCTTTTGCTGATTGGCAAAAGCCTTCAGATTATCAAGCTCTTGTCCGTCACCAATGATGTTAAAAATGATTTTTTTCCCTTTATCTGTAAGATTATCTCTTTGAATAATCTCTGCAGCTCGCAAAATCACTCCAATATTTTGGGCAGTTCCTATATTACCAGCAAATACAAAATCAGTCGTATCTTTATCTTGGGATTGTGGAGTCTCCTCAAATTCTGAAAGAGCATACTGCGGAAGATATTCAATCCTTGCCGGACTGATTCCAAATTCATTGACAAAATACTCTTTAAACATTCTTGAAGTAACCAATATGATGTCAACGCTTCTGTATATTTTTTTTGAGATATGATAATAGAATTTGTAGATTGATGAATCTTTTTTTACTCCGCCGACACATAGACTTGCCGGCCAAAGGTCCATGCAATACATAACTACTCTTTTATGGTATTTCCTTGCATATGCAATTGCAGGCTCTACCATCATAACAGGAGAAGATTGATTAGCAAAAACTACATCATAATCGTTACTAAGTTCAAGGATTCTTTTCTTTGCTGTTATCGGATAACTGTGATAATTCAATAACCGATGAACGCTGTCCTGCTTTCTTGCGATAACAGGAACGTGTGTAATGTGAATACCATTGTGCGTTTCTTCCATGATTTTATTATGTTCGTATCCTTTGAAGACCGTTCCCATAGGATAATTTGGAGTACCTGTTATGGCATGAACATAATGACCACGTTTTGCCATTTCTTCCATAGGATATAAGGAAGGATAAGGTTCAGGCCAGCCATATTGACAGGTTGCAAGAATATGCATTTTTTTTGTCATGAATCATCCCTCGATTACTTTTCGGTCAACTCCATACTTTCATAGAAGTTGTATTTATTTATTATATCTGTACCGTCGTAGGTTAAATTGCCAAAAACTTTCTTGATGATCGATATCCTGAAAAGATAAATAAACGGATTAAATATATGGGGCATAAACAGCTTTCTACCCTTAAAACTTGCAACAGTTCTTATCATCTCTGAACTGTTTACATAAGCTGAATTCTGAGGGAAGTACAGCCCGTGCCTTTCATCATCAATAACATTCTTCACAAACTCACAAAGATTTCCGATATACACCATTGACCTCTGATTAGGATAATTAGGGAAGATAGGTGACTTTAACGCAAAGCTTCTGAGCCTCTGATAATTACCCTTACAGTCCTTACCGTAAACCATCGGCGGTCTGAGGATAGCGACCTTGAATGAATCACAATCAAGTTTAACTATCTTTTCGTCAGCCTGAAGCTTTGATTTGCCGTAATGACTCTTCGGATGCGGAACCGTTTTCTTGGTTATCACACCGGTTTCCACCCCATAAACATTCATAGAGCTAAGCAGAATAAACTGCTTAACTCCATCTCGTTTAGCCTTTTTGGCTGTTGCTATTGCAAGATTGCGGTTCACCTCATAGTAAAGATGCGCATTTTCAAGCGTTTCCTTCTGATGCGCAATTCCTGCGACATGAAAAACACAGTCATAGCCGGAAAAGCTTTTGCTCTTCCAGCTATCACCGATCATATCAACTGTATCAACAGAGTAGTCATTTCCGAACTGCTCCATATAATTTTCAAACGAGGTGCCTATGTAGCTGTTTGCACCCGTGATGAGTATTTTTTTCATAACATCTTCGCCTTTTCAAATTCTTTAGCCATCTGACCTGTGCCGCCCTCAACTACGCCCTGACTTCTAAGTACAGCGTATACAGAGCCAAGCAAAATCTTTGTATCCATCTGGAGGCCTGATATGCTGGATGCCTTAATTGCATTAGCATAAAGTCCATCAAGCTTTGCCTTTTCGGGGATCTCAAGCTCATCTCTACCCTTGATCTGTGCGAGACCTGTAAGTCCGGGCTTGATATCGTTTGCACCGTACTTGTCTCTTTCAGCGGTCAGGAAATCCTGATTCCACAGAGCCGGTCTTGGTCCGATAATGCTCATATTGCCTATGAAGATGTTCCACAGCTGCGGGAGCTCATCTATTGACAGCTTTCTGATTATCTTTCCGCTCTTGAGTATGTACTGGTCGGGGTTATCGAGCATATGTGTCGGCACATTCTTCGGTGTGTCAAGTCTCATAGATCTGAACTTGAACAGTTTGAAGTACCTCTTATCCTCGCCGACTCTCTTCTGGCAGAAGATCGCCGGGCCGGGATCGTCCTTCTTGATGCAGAGTGCTGTCACCGCATAAACAGGAGCTAGACAAACCATACCGAAGAACGAAAGCACCACATCAAATCCACGCTTTATGAACTTCTCATAGAAGGTCGGATAGTGATTTGTGTTACCTGTTGATTCGAGGTGACCCTGCTTACCGTCTGCATTGACCTCGTCGTCCTCGTCTTCAACAAAAACAACGCTCTTGCCCTGCATATCGTTCTGCTCAAGCGGCTCGTCTTCATAGTATGTAGCTGCTTTCTGCTTTTTTGCGATCATCCTCATGATGAAGAATGCAACTCCGAGAATTATTGCGGAGACTTTGATAAATTTTCTGAACTTCTTACCCATAACAAAGATCCTCGTGCTTTAAGTTATTTATTTCTGAATACTACGCCGTAGTCCACCTTTGTCCTCGGCGGAACAGTTGTGTTTGAACAAACCGTTGAATTGCAGTCGAGATGACAGCCCTCACCGACAAACGAGTTGTGGTTGACGACAGCACCGCTGGAAACTATCGTGCATTTGCCGACCTCAACGGCAGTACCGATGACTGACATCGGCTCAATAACACAGCCCTCAGCAATTTTCGCCGACTGGCTGACATAAGCTCTGCGGCTGATGAACGAAACTATCTCATAGCCTGCCTCTTTGAGTTTTTCTGTGGTTTCAACACGAACGTCAGCGTTACCGATAGCAACTATCGCACACCTATATGTGTCCGTGAATTTCTTATACTCGTCTATCTTTCCGACAGCAAGCTCACTGTTGTCGTCAAGAAAATCTATTTTGTCATACAGATTGAGCGCTCTGGCAGATTCTTTTATCATTGCGCCGTACTGCCCTGCGCCGATTATCAATAGGTTGTTCATAACCGACCTGCTTTCAATTTTTTTGCTACCTTCCCTGACTTGTCCATCATACCTTACTTTTCGCAAAACATAGCATTTTGTTAAAAGCTTTAAAATTTATATATAGTTTTATTGCATAATTTCACACATTCTATTATAACAAACAAAATGGTAGATGTCAACGAAAACATTTGAAATTTGGCAAAATGGCAATTATTTGCAATGCTTAACGACAAAAACTGAATATTTCAACGAAGGAAAGTTGATTATGGCATATACTGGTGTTTACAGGCGCAAGGACGGTAGAAGAAAAGCAAAGTTAATACTCGATTGTTATGATAGATAAAAGTGCGTCAACAGGTCATTCATTGGCAAGACTGCCGATAATGCATGATATTTGGCGCTTTTCTTTTATTTTGATTAGTATTATATTCTGACAACACCACATCAATATTCTGAAAAACAATAAATAGTTGACTATTGCTATATGTTGTGATATACTGTCTAATATGACAATAATCAATAGTGACTAAGGAGAAATGACGCTATGAAAGAAATATCCAAGCTTATGTCATACAGAGAAAGCATCAGGGTCGTTGAAGCAACACTTCGCGACGGAGGACTTGTAAACGACTTTTTCTTTGAAGATGATTTTGTAAAAAGCCTTTATCTTACGAACATCAAGTCGGGCGTTGACTATATGGAATTCGGCTACAGGGGTGACAAGGAGATGTTTGACCCCGAAAAGTTCGGCAAATGGAAATTCTGCGATGATGACGATATAAGAGCTATCGTTGGCGATAATGAATCTGATCTCAAGATCGCTATTATGGCTGACGTGGGAAGATGCAACTACAAGCAGGACATCAGACCAAAGAGCGAAAGCCCTGTTGACCTTATTCGCGTTGCGACATACATCAACCAGATACCGACGGCGGTTGATATGATAGAGCACGCAAAGAACAACGGATACGAGGTCAGCTGCAACATTATGGCGATATCTTCCGCACAGGAGGGCGATGTACGTGCAGCGCTTGATATTCTCGGTCAGACGGCTGTTGATGTTATTTACATAGTTGACAGCTTTGGTGCGCTGTATCCCGAGCAGCTTCAACGTGTTGCTGCGCTGTATATGGAATACGGTGAGAAGTACAACAAAAAGATAGGCATTCACGCTCACAACAATCAGCAGCTTGCATTTGCTAACACTATTGAAGCTGTCGGTGATGGTGTTGACTGGCTCGATGCGACATATTCCGCAATAGACAGAGGTGCTGGCAACTGCGCTATGGAGCTTCTTCTTGGTTTCCTTAAAAACCCGAAATACAAGGTCTTCCCTGTTATCAAGTTTATTGATGAACATATGAACAAGCTCCGTGAAAACGGTGTAAAATGGGGATATGATCTTCAGTATCTTATGACAGGTCTGCTCAATCAGCATCCGAGAACGGCGATAGAGTTTACAAAGAAAGACCGCAAGGACTACGCAGAATTCTACAAAGAGATAGTTGCACTTGACTGATAATTACTGCTTATAAACGAAAATGAGCCGTCACAAAGACGACTCATTTTTTTATCCAGCACTGCAACAGACCATTGTCTATCATATATCTGTTGCGTAATTATTTGCGAAGGGTGAGTTCTCACAGGCTTTTTTAAGTCTTGGGTTTGATACGTGAGTATAAATCTGCGTTCATTAAAGTAGTGGCAGTGTGTCTTTATTTGTGCGTTGTGATATCCAGATTACCAAGCCCGGCTCTTTCAAGGGTCTCGTCTACTATTTGCTGCACTCTCCTTTTATGTATGCGGTTTCCTGTATTTGAAAGGAATAACGCTCTTGAACTATCTTTTCTGCTGTCGATGTATTTTTTTAAGACATATTCGCAAGAATCGTTCAGATAGACTATGCGTTCCTTATTCCCCTTTCCAAGAAGTCTTAAATACCTTTCTTCCTCGTTGTAGTCGTTTATATCAAGCCCGACAAGCTCACTCAATCTCATACCACAGCTTAAAAAGAGCAACAATATGCACAAATCTCTTAATCTGTGCTTTGAATCTATGCTGTTTAACAGCTTTATACTTTGCTGCTTCGTAAGGTGTTTTGGAACAGTAGGTCGGTACTTTGGAACTTCAAGATTTATAACAGTCTTATTATTAAAATTATCATAGTTAAGGGTGAGATAGAGGTATAATTGCTTTAAAGAACATATTATTCTTGCTCTCGTTCTTGGGCTATTTCCTCTACTATTTGAAGTGAAGTTGAGAAATCTGCACATTTCTCCAGTTTTAACCTCGTTGAGCCATTCCAGCGGTACATCAGTTATTGATATTTTATCAAAGCTATCCTCTGATGTCTGCTGGTGGTTCATCTTTAAGTATCTCAAAAAAACTCTGATGTCATTGAAATATCCGTCAATAGTTGTGTCGCTTCTTGCCTTGACGACACTCAAATAGTCAAAGTATTCTTTGAGATACTTCGGACTTTGCTTGTAGTACCTCTCGTTCATTTTAATGAACCTCCTTATATTTTTTTCCTTTCCGAAAAGGTAAGGTAATTTATTTATGTGATATTTTAAGAAAAAACACAAGAAAAAATCGCTCTTTGGAGAGCGATTCTGAAAAAAATGTAGGAATATATAATTCAACAAAATATCAAGAGCTGAATAATGTGCAAATGTTACAATTTGTTAATTGGCAAAACTATAGATAAATAACTGCTGATATTTCCACAGGCAAAGATATATTAAGTCCGTTATACGGTACAGGGTTGTTTGGAATCCCATACTGTTTCCCATTATATCCATATCCGGACACCTTGTCAATGCTCGGGGCTGATTTTGTTAAGTATAAGGTGACATAAGTCGGGGAATATCACCATTTCTCCCTTAGCAGAAAATCTATGATGTTAACGATCTCTATCCCGTTATCATTTCCGCCTGCAAGGCTGTCATAGCATACAACATACTTGTGATAATGATCCTTTATCTCCATAAGGTTTGCAGTCTCTCTGTCAGAATCCTCAGGGATCTTTACACACACCTGAACATAGATCCTCTCCTCACGCCTTTTGGCAATAAAGTCGATCTCCTTATCCTTGTTTTTGCCGATATAGACATCATAGCCTCTGCGTTTCATTTCGAGAAATACAATGTTTTCAAGCATAGCTGATAACATTTTGCTGTCAAATCCCATCTGGCTGTATTTGAGAGAAATATCGGAAAGATAGTATTTTTCAAATGTTTTCAGCACAGCTTTGCCTTGAATATCATAACGCTGACAGGGATAAATAATGAATGCCTCTTCAAGCCATTTGATATAGTTATAAACCGTCTCAACAGACAATTCACGCTTTTCGTTTTTCAGAAACTTAACAACGGTATTGGCAGAAAAAGTCTTGCCGACATTCTCTATAATATATTTTACGACCCTGTCAAAAAGCTCCTTGTTTCTGATTTTATGACGCTTTGAAATATCCCTTGTGATGACAGAAGAATAAATACCATCGACCACCTGGTATGCAGTCCTGGGTTCAAAGCTGCTTATTGCAATAACCGGGAAACCGCCGTATTTGATGTACTCATCAAACATATCCTTTCCGGCATAGACATCCTTTCCCTTGAAATCAAGATACTCCCGCAGTGAAAGAGTGTAGGCAGGTATTGAAACATAACGCCCTGTCAGATATGTTGAGATCTCACCGGACATAAGCTTTGAATTTGAGCCTGTCACATAAATGTCAACATCAGCATTTTCGAGAAGATCATTGAGCACCTTTTCCCAGCCCTTGATCTCCTGCACCTCGTCGAGTATCAGATAGCATCTGCCCTTGCCTGATATTGCAGCCTTGATATCACTATACATATCCTTTGCCGACATATCATCATATTCCATTTCGCTGTACCTGCGGACAATGATATTGTCACTTGCAATACCTCTGGTGAGCAGCTCATCTCTGAACATTTCAAGTATAGTCGATTTTCCGCAGCGGCGCACACCCGAAACGATCTTTACAAGCGGTGTGTCGATGTACTTGAGTATTTCATTTACATAATCCGGACGAAGTATCATATTATCACCCACCAAAAGTTTTTCTCCATTATACCAAATAAGTTTCTCAAAGTCAAGAGTTTTTTCGATATGGAAGAAAAAATTATTATTCGGAACATTTTATAGGTTTAGAATTATTGTTATGATGCAGGAACAACAAAATTCAACTCAGACCACATATAAAGAACCGCAGAAACCGCCTTTCCCGTATTATTATTTACCGGGAGGGGCGGTTCTTATCTTTGTGTCATTTGATAGTGGACTTAAGCCGGAACTGCTTCGTTAAGGCAACACCGCACATCCACCGCTTGATAGATTTTTTCATTTTCTGCTTGCTTTTTTATTTGTTGATCTTAAGCGATGCTACAACAACGCTCCTTGGTGCAAGAGTTATCTTATTCAGCTGGCGGTCGACCATTTTATTGTAGTCAGTTGCTTTTTTATGCGGAACATCAGTATAAAAATCAATATTCCAGCTGTATCCCGACGGCAGATCTGGCATCTGCACGGGGCATTTCTCCCAGTATGCATTTATCCCAATAAAAACAGTGTCTTCCCTGCCCTTTTTGTCCGTCCCGGCAAACATAACACCGATAACATGATCGTGGTCGTTGAATTCATTGTTCCATGCCCAGGTATTATGTACGCTTATATCCGGAAAACCAATTGACGACGGGTTTGTTGCATGACGAACACAGGCGTGTTTTTTTCTGAAAGCTATCAGATCGCTTACAAAGTCATGGACTTCCTTGTATTTTTTCAGCCTTGTCCAATCAAGCCAGGATATCTCATTGTCCTGACAGTAGGCGTTGTTATTGCCGAACTGGGTGTTGCAAAACTCATCGCCTGCGTAGAACATTGCTGCTCCCCTGCTGCATAATAGAGTTGCAAATGCATTTTTAACCATTCTGATACGAAGATCGTTGACCGATTTGTTATCAGTCTCACCTTCCACACCACAATTCCAGCTTGTATTGCTGTTATCGCCGTCGGTGTTGTTCCAGCCGTTCTCAAGATTATGCTTTACATTGTAAGAATAAAGATCATACATTGTAAATCCGTCGTGACAGGTGAGAAAGTTTACCGAAGCGTTGTGCCACCGTTCATAAGGATAAAGATCGGAGGAACCTGTGATCCTTTGAACAGCCGCCCAAGCCATACCGTTGTCGCCTTTAAGAAAACAGCGGAGATCATCCCTGAAACGACCATTCCATTCCGCCCAGCGGTTCCATGATGGAAAGCTTCCTACCTGGTAAAGACCGCCTGCGTCCCAGGCTTCGGCTATAAGCTTTACACCGCTCAGAATAGGGTCAAAAGCAATCATTTTTAACAGCGGCGGATTTTCCAGCGGCGTTCCGTCCTCGCTGCGTCCAAGTATTGAAGCAAGGTCAAATCTGAAGCCGTCCACACGGTACTCTATGACCCAGTATCTCAGACAATCAATAATAAACTGCTGTACAACAGGATGATTGCAGTTCATTGTGTTTCCGCAACCGCTGAAATTAACATACTTTCCTTCAGGAGTAAGCATATAATAAACGTTGTTGTCCAGTCCCTTGAATGAAAAAATCGAGCCGTCCTCATTGCCCTCGGATGTGTGATTAAAGACTACATCAAGGAAAACCAGGATACCATTTTCATTGCAGGTCTTTATCAGATTTTTAAGCTCATCGCCCTCATGGTTGTATTCTATTCCAGACGTATAGCTTGTATTTGGGGCAAAAAAGCAGGTGGTATTATATCCCCAGTAGTTCAATAGCTTTTTGCCGTTATATTCACGCTCTTCATACAATTCATCAAACTCAAATATAGGCATAAGCTCTATCGCATTTACACCAAGTTTTTTCAGGTAAGGGATCTTTTCAACTACACCGTTAAATGTTCCGGGGTTTTTAACACCCGAGGTCAAACTTTTGGTAAATCCACGCACATGGAGCTCGTAAATTATCAGGTCACTGAAATTTATATTGATCTTCTCAAAGTTGCCCCAGTCAAACAGATTGGTACAGATTCTGCCGTGATAACAGTCCTGTGCGCCTGAACGTTTGCCCCAGACGCTTTGACCGGTCACGGCACGTGCATAGGGATCGAGAATATTTGTTTCGCTATTGAAAAGCATTCCCTTTTCCGGAGCATACTCACCTGACAGCCTGAAACAATACTCTACCTCATAAATATCAATATCAAAAACGATAATGGACCAGGTGTCCCCTATTCTGTAGCTGTCCGGGATAGGTATTTCCACAAAAGGTTCGGTCTCTCCCCTTTTGAAAAGCACAACAGAGCAAGCCGTTGCATTTGAGGAATGAACGGTGAAGTTAACGCCATGAGAGCCTGCCGATGCGCCGTTCATACTGTATACTCCCGGACGGCATTTATAGCCTGATATTACGTCTGTTGCTTTGTATATATCATAGTTTTTCAAAAAATCACCTTGACTTTGATTTCTTAACAGCGTACACTATCGCAGCAACAGCCAGCAATCCTCCTGCTGAACCGGCTGCTACGGGTATTACGGGGAATTTGTTGTCTTTGTCTTCTTTGTCATCTGCATTGCTGTTATTATCACTTGTGCCTTCCCGGTCTTGTTCCTCTTCAGCTTCCGAGACAGTATCCTCAGTGACTTTGTCCGCCCTGTCATCGTCTTTGTCTTTTTCAGCAATCATATCGTCGCTTTCCTTATCAGTGACATCATTTTCATTTGAAAGCTTTTCATTGCTTATTTCTCCGCCGTTAACAGAGGAAGAATCTGTCTTGCTATCGGAATTATCCTTGTTGTCGGAGCTGTTCTTGCTGTCAGTTGACTTGTTATCCGAAGCCGACTTACTGCTGTCACTTTTCTTATCAGCGGTGCTGACTGTACTGCTGTCGGACTTTTGTGTCTGCTGTGCAGCAGTTTGGGGCTTTGGTGTGATCTTAAAGGTAAGGACCTTTGAATTTTTATAGCTTCCCTTTCCTGTTATTGTGACAGTTGCCGTGCCTGCATTCACATTTGATGAATAAGAAACAGTGTAATCAGTGCCGTTTGAAAGGGTTTTTGAACTGTCCTTAACAGTTACAGCAGGAGTTTTAGCCTGACCGTCATAAACGTAGGAAGCTGTGCTCAGAGATGCTGTACATTTTGAAATGTCCTTGTAAGGAACACTTATTGTTACCGTTTTGGAAAGACTGCCAAGACTTGCAGTTATAACAGCACTTCCCGGAGCTTTTGCTGTGACTTTTCCGTACTTATCAACAGATGCAACAGCTGCATTTGACGATTTCCATGATGCTTCATACAGCAAAACAGGAGAAGCGGTGTATGCGGTATCACATTTTACATTTGCCCACATTTCATATGATACTGTGCCGCCAACAGAAAGATTCTGACTTCCAGAAATATTCACAATTTTAAATTCACCATCATTTTTATCTATAGCTGCCACATGAGTAATTGAAGGTCTGCTAAGCTGGGACAGCTTAACCTGAACCGGAACATAGCAGTTGTTTATAGCGGCGGAAGCAGCACTTCCGGAGCTTCCCTGTGATGAGCTGAAACGTCCGCAAAGGGCACTTTTATAGGATACAGTTACATCAGCGTAAAAACAGCCAAGTCCCATATATTTGTTGGAAGGGTTTATCATTGAGGTGTAGTGACCTGTTACGCCGCGGGTCTTATTCACCCAATCAGATTTTTCATCGTAAAACTGGTTTATTCCGCTAACCATATTTTTGTTCCAGTTCCAGGCAAGGACCTCGCTGTTACCTGTGGTCTTGATACCGGGGAAAGTAACGGTAAAACAGCTCTTTCCGTTTGGTCTTGTATGGCTTACATTTAAGGCAGCCTCGGCTGCACGAAGTCTTGCCACTTCCTCAAGGTCGTGTGACCATTGGATCGGCACATAATCGCTTGGAGTAAGCTTTCTGCTGCTGTTTCTTGGGTCCGGAACACCTTGATCGCATGCTTCTTTTCTGATCGCATTAACTCTGTTTATTGCGTTCTGGACATCGTTGATATAGCTTCCGTGCAAACCCACATTTACTACATCTGATGATTTGGTCATCTCATAATTTCTGATAATGTTTGTTGACGAATCATAAGCATATACACAAACAGAAAGAGATAATGAGAATAAAACAGTGATAATAAAGCTCAATGACAACTTTATACTTTTGTTTTTCAAGAGTTTCATTGTACAACACCTTATCTCCGGATTTATTTATAGTATTTTATCATATTCTTGTCGAAATTTCAATAGAAATTGTGTAAATTTACATGAGATGGCAAAAAAATGATCCCGAACGAGTCGGGACCTTAAATTACTGTTTTAGATCATTTACAACTTTTTGTGCTCTGCATATCCAGAGATTCTCTTTTTTGGCATCTATACATTTTCTATTTTTTTCAGCCAATAGTGTGGGATCGCTTATAATTCTGTTCAAAAGATCACAGATCTCGTTCTCATCGTATGAAACTACCCAACCGTTTTGGTTTTGTTCGGTAAATCGTCCGATTGCAGTACCTTTTGTAGCAATAACAGGTTTCTCGTGGCCAAGATATTCAAAAGCCTTATACGGCATAGCCATCTCTCTATATTTATCCGATTTGAAAACAAGAGAGCATATATCTGTTTCTTGATAGTAAGGCTCTAACTCATCGCCATTTTTGTGAATGATATGTATTCTATCATTCAGCCATTTTTCATAGTTATGTTTTTCATTGTTCCACTCAGTATCACGGCAGCATAAAGTAAGTATACAGTTTTTTGTTTTAGAAACAGCTTCAACAAGCACTGCTATCTGATAATGATTTCCGATTCCTCCAACATAGAAAATTTGAAGCGGATTTTTACTGAAATCCCTGTCCGACGATGATTTAACTGTTACTTCTATATTCTCTGCGCCCGGCGGAAGTATCTCAGCGATACTTCTTAATTTTTGGGATTTTAAATAATCAAGCATCTTTAAATCGGGAACATAAAATTTATCAAGAAGCTGCTTGTACTTTTGGATATCATATTCATAGTTTTTTAGAGCGACCAAACGCTTTGGCGTTGAAAGCTCCTGTCCGTAAGTGTCAAATTTCCAATAGATATCACAGTAAAACAAGCCTATCTTGATCCCTTGTTTTTTAATATACTTAAAGAACCCAAAGTCAAGAAAAGGATGTGTAGGCAGATGATTTGGATTAGTAAGCAACGTAGGCTCTGTACTGCTTTCGGTATACATAAAATCGTATTTTTCCCCACGCTTTATGCTTTCTTTTAGCTTACGTATCAGTTTTCTTCGTTCACCGGAGTAACCCTGTATCACAAATACATTATATCCAATTTTTTCAAATGCCTCTATCATTTTTTTTGGGCGCATCATTCTTGCACCTGTTCCGTGCTCAAGCAGTTCATAAGGCAAATAAAAAATACACTTCTTCATTATTTTCTCTCCAATATCTTTTCATAGTAGTTTTCTATCTTTTTAAAACATCTGTTAAGCTCATAATTGTGTATAGCAAATCGTCTTCCGTAAGCACCCATTTCAAGTCGTTTTTCATTGTTGTAATACATATCTTTAATAGCTTCTGCTATCTGATGATGATCTTTTCTATTAACGACTATGGAAGATTTGCCCGGATCAGTAGCTTCCATCAGTCCGGGAATATCTGAAATAATGACCGGAGTCCCACAGGCTTGTGCCTCAACAGCTGAAACACCAAATGATTCATTTATTGACGGGATGACGGCTAAATCCATGTTTGCCCACTCTATCGCAGCTTGTTCCTGGGAAATATAACCCAGCCAATTTGTAATATCGTCAATACCAAGTTCTTTTGCAAGATCACGATATTCCTGTTCTTTATCTCCTTTTCCGGCAATTCTTAGCTTAAGATTGATTTGAGTATTGTTTACTACTTCGGATGCAGCCATAAGTATATATTTTATTCCATAATTGTCATTCAATCCTTTTACTGTACCAATTATAAAGGTGTCGTCACTATTTGAACGTGTTCTTTTAATTGGTGAAAAAAGATCCATATCAACGCCAAAGGGAGTAATATAAAACTTTCTATTAACATATTTTCTTGCTTCATCAGACATAGCCCGGCTTGTAGAGAAAAGATATGGAGCATTTTTAAGACTGAACTTTAAAAGTGCCTTGTGTAAAGGACTTTTTTGAGGAAACTCAAATATATCCGATCCCCATATGGAAAGAACATAATTCTTAACACCTGAAAGAGCCATTGCAACACCATAACTTGTAGCATAGTGTGCATTTATTACATCAGGTTTAATCTCTTCAACTATTTTTTTTATTTTCTTGCCGGTCAGCATATATTTTATTTTCTGGAGCTCATTTCCATTAGGATCAACACCTATATTGATCGTATGTACATTAGCTGAATCAATTTTGTGATTTGTAAAAGAAATAACGTGTACTTCATGCCCTTGGTTATTAAACCAATCGCACCATTTAATAATGTGTGAGCTTTCTGAAGGACCTACAAAACAAATTCGCATATTAAAAAACTCCAATTCTAAATATAATAGAAACTATTGTACATTTTCACTATCGGTTCTTATAACATGAATAACAAATGGGAATGACATGGCTGCAGCAAGAATTGTAACGATAAGCGTGGCGTACGCTGCACCGATTGAACCAAATTTAATTGTTAGGATCACATCAAGTATGATGTTTGAAACACCCGTAACGATACTTACTATCAGCGTATAACCGGCTCTCTTTAAGCCAAGAAGAATATTTGTACTGGTTACTCTGAAAGTGGACAGGACTATAAAACTAACAGATAGTATACGCATACACGGAACAGAATCCAAATATTGTTCACCCCAAAGTATCTTAACGATCAGCGGGGCAAAAATAATAATTATCGCTCCAATCGTTACACTTATTGCGCCAACTAATAAGTAGATTTGTTTAACCTTATTTTTAAGCCATGCTTTATCAGAAGCATTTTGGATCAATATCGGCAAAAAGTATATCATCACACACTGGGGAATAAAATTCAGGTTTTCAGGGAGCGTAGTTCCTGTTTTATATGAGGCAAGTACTGAAGCATCAACAACGACTATTGCAATTATAGCAACATCAAGTCTATAGAGAATTACATTCAGTGCACTTGTAATTCCGGCTTTAAATGAATAAAAAGTAAGATCTTTTTTCTTATCTTTAGATAGTATTTCTTTTGTACTTGCAATGAACGGTTTACAGTAGTACCATCCGATAATACCTGTAATGATATATGCAGCATAACGTCCGATAATAGTTCCGGCGATGCCTCCAACAAAAGCTCCGGCTGAACCAAATGCAAGATACAGCAACGAATTTATATTCATTAGTTTTGAATACTTTATATTGCTTTTTTCAGCTCTTAAAATTATAGAAAAATAATCAAATACAAATGCAATAAAAGGCATTCCTGCAAGAGATATAATATATGGTCTGGTTTCTTCAATTCCGACATTCCCGAATAAGCCATATAAAACAAGTGCTAATGATAGTATAATTTCAGATATAAGACCGAATTTAAAGGAGTAATGATAGTATATGGATTTTTCGTCTTTACTTATGTCCTTAGAGCAAAAATAAAGAATACCGCTTGTAATTCCCATCCCCGAAAAAAGGAATATAATGAAAAAGGCATTAAAAGCACCTGTAAAAACTCCAAAATCATTTTTTGAAAGAATTCTTACTAAGATTATGTTGGTTATGAATGCGATACACTTATTGATAAACGATGAGCCTAAAATATGGAAAAACCCATCTTTAAATAAGTGTTTGATCCGTTCACCCATTATAATCCCCTTCCGTGAGTATCATTTTTTTGTGGTTACTCTTTTACGATAAAAAAATCTTAGTTTAGATAGCTTTGTATTATACTTTTGATCTGACATACCGGTAATAAAGTATATAAAAAATGTAATAGCAATAACAAACACTGATGAAGCAGTATAGAATATATCTACAAATCCACCTTCAACTATTGTGACAAATAGCAAAGTAAACTGTGCATATAGTAGTATTGATGCAGGAGTTTTTTTCAGATTTGGAAGCAAATATGCAAATAATCCTATGATAATTCCAAATATAACCGGTGCGATCAAAGCACCTATTGTTCCGAAATTTGCATATGATTCACCAATGAAAATAGTATTCATTACACCGGCTGTACCATCCTGAACGCCTCTTGAATTGTAGATGGTCATGACAACTCTTCCGGATCTGGTTCCATCTGCTAAAGGGATAAAGAATGACATCCACGAATTAAAACTTGCACCATCTAAAAAAGCATGGTTTGCCGGGAAAGCATCAATGTGTAAGAAAAGTGTAGCGATCTGAGTAAACAGTATTCTACCTACCGGACCTGTATAAATTGAAAATATTGAACTGCCTGTATTCATCATTACTAAATAGAAGAAAAGGATCAGAACGGCAGCTGCAATTACAAGTCTGCTGAACCATTTATTGGAATTTATGTTTCCAATCATTACTTCAAGTAAATACAAACCAAGTAAATAAGTAATGATGGGTGATTTAGAGAAATCATATGTTAAAACAACAACGCTCAAAAGAGCCATGTATATAAACATCAACGCCCATTTTTTTGAATGTGTAAATCTGAAGTAAATGTAAGTCAGATATGAAACAAAAGGTGTAAGCGTTGTCATAAACAGATTTTTTATATATTGATTTCCCTGAAAAAATCTGCTTCCGCTCTGACGAA
This sequence comes from Ruminococcus sp. FC2018, assembly GCF_000621805.1. GTDB lineage: Bacteria > Bacillota > Clostridia > Oscillospirales > Ruminococcaceae > Hominimerdicola. The sequence goes on from NZ_JHXH01000011.1 coordinate 45,073, forward strand.
GTACGTTTAAATCATCGCCCTTAATAATGGAGAGAAACGGAATATATCCTAAGTTCATAAATACATAAGCTGTTGCGAGAGTACAGACCGCCATAAGTATAACAACAAAGCCCTGAATCTGTACCATGTTGCTGTTATAGTTTATACCTCCTGATATATAATCTCCCATACTTTTGGGCTGAAAAAACTTGTTTATTATTTTTTTCATGATTATCAAAACAAGCGGAAAAACTATAACACAGTATGCAAGAAAAAAGTAGGTTTTATTGATGGTTGATTGCTGAGTTATTTTTTGAATAAGGTAATGCTTTCGCAATCCTATAAAAACTAATGAACCACCGATAAGACTAAAAACAAGGATAAAGTAGTATATAGTGCTTATCATATTTAGTCTTTTAATTTTAAGACTATCCGCTGCAAAATGGAAAAGTACCGTAGATACGATCAATACAATAATAGCAATTAAAGAACGTATTATAATTCCCATCTGATACACTCCCATTCATATATTTAAAATACAGGTCTGATGTTTTCGACCTGTATTTTAAAATAATTATTATAATAACTAAATGGATAAAAATTAAAGTCTCCAGAATCTCATCTTGCTTGCTTTTAGCTCGTCCATTCTGTAAAGGCTCTTAACATCAATCAGAACTTTTTCCTCATCCGGAAGATCTGATTTAAACAGTTCCTTTATCTGCATCATTGACAGTGAACGATATTCGTTATGACCTACTGCAATTATAACACAGTCTGCCTTGGGGATATCCTCCCACGCAGTCAATTCTACACCATACTCCTGCTTTGCAACTTCTGCATCTGCCCAAGAATCGGTTACAACAGGCTGGATATCAAATTCCTTTAATCTGTTAATTATATCAACAACTTTACTGTTTCTTGTATCGGGACAATTCTCTTTGAAGGTCAGACCCATTATTACAACCGTAGCCTTCTTAGGTGCCATTCCGGCTTCGATCATCTCTTTGATTGCAGCATCAGCAACAAATGCACCCATACTATCGTTGACCTGTCTTCCGTTAAGAATGATCTGGCTATGATATCCAAGCTTTTCCGATACATTTGTAAGGTAGTACGGGTCAACTCCAATGCAGTGTCCGCCAACAAGACCGGGTTTGAAACCGAGGGCGTTCCATTTGGTATTCATACCCTGAAGTACCTCGTCTGTATCTATCTTCAATTTGTCGCAGATTATAGCGATCTCATTCATAAATGCGATGTTAATATCACGCTGGCTGTTTTCAACGACCTTAACAGCCTCAGCAGTTTTAATATTGGAAACAGGGAATGTACCTGCCTTTATAACGATATCATAAACCTTTTTGATTTCCTTTGCAGACTCATCGTCCATTCCGGAAACGACTTTACGGATAGATGTAAGAGTATGAACTCTGTCACCCGGATTGATTCTTTCAGGGCTATAGCCGATTTTCCAGTCAACTCCGCACTTAAGTCCAGATTCTTTCTCGATGATAGGAATACAAATATCTTCTGTAACTCCCGGATAAACAGTAGATTCAAATACAACTATTGTTCCGGGTGCAAGATTCTGACCAACAGTGCGTGAAGCTCCCTCAACCGGTCTGAGGTCAGGACTATTATCATCATTTACAGGTGTGGGAACAGCAACAACAATGAATCTTGCTTCTTTCAAACGAGTGGGATCGGCGGTAAAATCTACAGTTGTATCCTTTATTGCCTCGCCAACTTCATTTGTTGAGTCGATTCCGTTTGCATATTCGTTTACCCTTTTCTCGTTTATATCAAAGCCTATAACTTTAATATGCTTTGCAAACTCAACTGCAATAGGCATACCTACGTATCCAAGTCCTACGAGTGCGAGTTTTTCAGTTCCGTTAATGAGTCCCTGATAAATGTTGTTGAATTCCATTTTAGTATTCCTCGATTCTTATTTATATATTTATTTTTAAAGCCTCAGCTACCGCGTTTATATCCTCTTTAGTAATATAAGGATGCATAGGTAAGCTAAGAACTGCTTTACACAGTTTTTCTGTAACAGGACAATCAGCATTAACGCTGTCTGTACCTGCAAATGCACCTTGAATATGCATTGGTTTCATATAGTAAACCATTGAGGGTATTCCCTGCTCTTTTAACTTAGTCTGCAAAGCATTTCTGTCAACACTAGTCGGAAGCTGTACAGTATACTGCGCCCAGCTGCTCACAAAGTTTTCCTTTACAAGCGGAAGAACAAGGTTGGTATCCTTAAGAGCTTCGTTATACATCTGAGCTGCCTTGTTTACATCATTAAGCTCATACTCTCTGAATGCTTTAAGTTTAACTTCAAGTATAGCCGCTTGAATGGTATCAAGTCTGCTGTTCATACCAAGTCGGATGTTATCGTACTTGTTCTCAGCATTTTTACCATGTACTGCAAGGCTTCTTAGCATAGCAGCCCACTCATCGTTATTGGTAAAAATTGCACCACCGTCACCGTAGCAACCAAGAGGTTTTGCAGGAAAAAAGCTGGTTGTGGAGATATCTCCGAAGCTGCATGCCATTTTGCCGTTTATTGAACCGCCGAAGCCTTGTGCTCCGTCTTCAAGAAGAAGCAGGTCATGTTTCTTGCATATCTCTTTTATCCTTGGATAATCAGCAGGCTGACCAAACAAATCAACTGCTGCAACCACTTTTGGGGTGTACTTACCCTCACTCTTGACCTTAATTATTGCCAGCTCCAGCTTATCGGGATCAATGTTAAATGTGCGTTCATCAACATCAACAAAAATAGGTGTAGCACCCTCTGCTGCCGGACATTCACCTGTTGAGAAGAACGTGAAATCGGGAACGAATACAGCATCGTCCTTACCGATCCCCCACGCTTTGAGCGCAAGGGTCAGCGCATCGGTACCGTTGGCACAGGTAACACAGTGTTTAACGCCCACATATTCTGCAAGCTGCTGTTCAAGCTCCTTGACTTGCGGTCCGGATATGTAACGAGCTGATGAGCAGACTTCTGATATATTTTTGTCGATTTCTTCTTTTAGTACAGCGTACTGATGTTTTAGATCACGAAATTCCATTTATTTCACCTCTGAAAGCTTGTCATCTTTCATTTCATATTTCCTATTACAATCGGGGCAGCAAAGTTCTTTATCAAGGACCTGCCCGCACTCGCAAACCCAACCGATCTGTCTTGCAGGAACACCAGCCATAAGTGCATGTGCAGGAACATTTTTTGTTACAACTGCGCCGGCTGCGATCGTACAGTATTCACCCAGTTCATGACCGCAGACGATAGTAGCATTAGCACCGATAGTCGCATTGCTTCTGACTATAGTTTTCTTGTACCCGGCATGACCCTTAGGATACTGAGCCCTTGGTGTAAGATCATTGGTGAATACACACGATGGACCACAGAAAACATAGTCCTCCAGCTCCAAGCCCTCATAAAGAGACACATTATTCTGAACTTTTACACCATTGCCGATCTTTACATTGTTAGATACATTTACGTTTTGACCAAAAGAACAGTTTTCTCCAATAACAGCACCGGTCTGAATATGACAAAAATGCCATATCTTTGTACCTTTGCCAATCTCAACACCGTCATCTATGTAGCTACTTTCATGAACAAAGTAATCAGCCATTGTTAAACTCTCCAATCATGTCAACGCTTGCAAAATCCTCAAGTGGCAGTTTCACAGGCTGTCCTGTTTTCACACTCTTATATATCGAAAGGATCATTTCAAGTGCATTTCTGCCTGCAACTGCATCAACATAGGGCTTTCTGTTATTCTTTATTGCATCCATAACATCTGCATAAAGGCTGGTATGACCGTTTCCATATACATTGCTGGTTGCTTCTTCAAGCCCTTTGTTCTTCTGATCTGCGTCTGTTTCATCAGCAAAATCCCAGACATCAATGTTGTTTGTAGATTTGCCGCCCAGCTTTACTGTTCCATTCTCGCCAAAGAGATAGAGAGTTTCCTCAAGGTTCTTGGGGTAAACATTAGTCGTACCTTCGATCGTTGCAACCGCACCGTTCTTGAATGTAACCACAGCCATTCCAATGTCCTCAGCTTCAAGATAAGGATGTTGTTGCTGCCGGGTTACGCCGTAAACGCTGTCCACCTCATTTCCCATCATCCATCTGAGCAGATCAATACCATGAATGCACTGATTCATAAGACATCCGCCGTCTTCAGCCCAAGTTCCTCTCCACGGTGCCTGATCATAATAGTCTTTGTTCCTATTCCAGCGAACATGAATGCTTCCGTGAGATAACTTACCAAAACGTCCTGCTTCAAGTGCCTTCCTCATCTGCTGAACAGCAATATTAAATCTGTTCTGATGGCAGGCAGAAACCTTAACACCTTTTGCTTCGCTTCTCTTGATAATCTCTTCGGCATCAGCCATACTCATTGCCATAGGCTTCTCAATAATTACGTTGATGCCATGGTCAATGCAGTAAAGTGCGATCTTTGCATGGTCACCACTTGAAGTTGCAATAGCTACAAGCTCCAACTCAGGATGCTCGTCCACCATTGTTTTATAGTCTGTGTAACGCTCAACTTTATCTCTGTCAGCGTAGTTTGTCTTGTCAAATAAAATATCAATATTCTCCGGTACAAGATCACAAGCTGCGATAAATTCAAGTTTATTATTTACAACTGCTTTTACATGGTTAACGGCTATACGACCGCATCCGATAAGTGCGTATTTCATTTTAAACCCTCCGCAAAAATCTGTTTTCTAAAGCAGAAACTATTTTTTCTGCCGAATGTCCATCACCAAACGGCTTATATGCCGAATCTATCTTTTGTTTGTTATTAAGCTTTTCTATGATATCCGAAGCTTTAGGCTTGGCAAGTTCATTTCGATTATCGACCATCGTTTCAGGCCACACCACAAAATCTAATATTGTTACACATTTTATACCTGCGAAAAAAGCTTCTCTTTGTAATCCACCTGAGTCAGTAACTATTTTCTTTGCATTATTTACAAGGCAAACACTATCAAGGTAGCCAACAGGCTCGCAAAGAATAATGTTGTTGAAATTGTATCTCTCTTGTAATCTTTTGGCTCTGGCTTTATTTCTTGGATGAACAGAATATACTGTAGGCGCATCAAGCTGTTGCATTGCATTAAATATCTCCAGCAGATCTTTATCGTCGTTTGTATTTTCCTCTCTGTGACATGTAAGATAATAAAAAACAGCTGGCAAACTTCTCTTTTCACCGTTCAACAGTAAAAGTTCAACATCTTCTTTTTTGCGGATCTTACTGTATTCAAGGAAAGCGTCATACATAGGATCTCCTACTAAAACTCCCCTTTCAGCGAGACCTTCCTTGGACATTGAATCAATACCACTTTGTGTACTTGCAAGAAGCAGCGTGGAAACATGATCCGTACATATACGGTTTATTTCCTCAGGATTGGTCATACAATGAGTCCTTGCTCCGGCTTCAACATGACATATCGGAATATGTAATTTTGCTGCAGCCAACGCCGCAGCCAATGTTGAATTAGTATCTCCGTAAACAAGCAAACAATCAGGTTCTTCTTTCATAAGAACTTCCTCAATAGAAACCATCATTTTTGCTGTCATTTGGGCATGTGAGCCTCCGGATATACCAAGATTATAGTCAGGTGCCGGAATGTTCAATTCATTAAAGAACTGTTCAGACATATTATAATCATAATGCTGACCGGTGTGAACAAGTATTTCAGTGTGTTCCTTTCTTATGATATGTGAAACGACCGCTGCTTTTATAAACTGCGGACGGGCACCGACAACAGTAACGACTTTCATATTTAGTACTCCTTAAAAAGCCTTTGAAATTTTTGCGCTAATTTATCGTATGTGTAATAGCGTAATATCGCTCTTTTTCCTCGATCACCAAGGTCCTTTCTTTGTTCTTCAGACATGCTTTGTAAAACTATTAATGCTTTGACAGCCGAATCCATATCTGTCGGACTGAATTGAAAACCACAATTATATTTTTTTACAAGCGAATCAGGAGCATCAAAAGAAAGCAGCACAGGCAAGCCCGCCATCATAGAATCATACATTTTATTAAGACATAATCCAAACCGATACAGCGGAGAATTTAATCCTGTCATATACGAACAATCAAAATGATTTAATAAATCGGGTATTGACTCTTTCGGAACAGGCGGCAAAAAATATACATTTGTAATATTTTCATTCTGCGTTCTTTGGATAAGTTTATTCTTTTCAACACCATCGCCTACAAAAACAAATACTGTTCTTTTGTCCTGAGGTTCTGACATTATTCGTTTCGCAAGATCAAGTCCATTGTCAAGTGCATTTGACAATGCGTGACCTCCAAAATAACCAACAATAAAATCGTTATTATGTTCCTCAAAAAAAGCCCGGTGTTCCTCAGGGATCTTATAATTATTTGACCATTCATCCAGTTGAACGCCGTTTTGAATATTGCAAAATTTGCTTGGTTTCAATCCGTGCTTGACCATATAATCCTTTGAATAAGGAAGGAGAGAAACACATTTATCGCAATGCTTATATGCTGAATTTTCAGCTAATTGCATCATAATAACAAACGGATTATATTTAGACATTCCACCAACTTCATATAAAGTAGACGGCCACATATCATGAACTTCGTGAATATATTTAGCTTTAGAAAGCTTTGCTATCCTTTGTGCAGCATATGTGTCAAGCGGATATGTTGACGAGGCTATCACAACATCCGGTTTCCATTTTTTTGATATTGCTTTTGCTTGGGAAAAGAGCTTCCCAACGAATTTAAACATCGTTAATGCTCTTTTAATACCATTGCCCTCATATTCTCCGGTTTTCAAGAATGTATACTTAATACCATCTATTGTTTTGGTTTGAAAATCTTTTTTTACCTTTGGATTCTTGGTTCTTAAATGTGAAAAATCACCTGCCAGAATCCTTACATTATGACCCTGTTTTACCCACTCACGAGACAAATAATATGGACGGAATTCCATTCCCATTTGTGGGGAACCGGCATAGTGATTAATATAGAGAATGTTCATACTTCTTCTTTCCCGGCAACTGCAAAAACCGTTTTTATCATTGTTTTAATATCATTAAAAAAACTATAGTTTTTTATTGAAGAAAGATTGTACTTCATTTTTTCAGGAAGAACTTTATTAACATAAACTGAGTCAGCATCAGATGCAGAACTCAATAGTTTGTCTTCGTCCTTATATTTGATCGATGCTTCCGATGTGATACCGGCAGGCATAAGCAGCGTTGCAAACATTTCGTCCGAATAGCGTTTAACATATTTTGTGGATTCAGGTCTGGTACCGACAAAACTCATATCTCCGGACAACACATCAATGAGCTGCGGAAGTTCGTCAATTCTAAGCCTTCTAAGCTTTTTACCGACATTTGTTATTCTTGCATCATCATTGACCGTAACACCGGTTCCAATTTTATCTGCATGGTTGACCATAGTACGGAATTTATGGATATAAAACTTCCTTCCGTACATTGTAACTCTTTCCTGCCTGAAAAACACAGGTCCCTTTGAATCGAGTTTTATCATTATGGCAATTATAAGCATCGGAACAAAAAGTAAAACAAGCATTATAAGTGCCACGACAAAGTCAAATGCTCTTTTAAGCTTTAGTGAGAATGTTTTTTTACTTAGGCAGTCATAATAAGGTCGAACTTTTTCGTTTTTCATAAAGCGAGGAAGCTCATTCCATTTTTTTAAATACATAAATTCATCCCTTAATTATTTATACTGAGAGATAATCGTTTTAAAGTTATCGATAATATAATCCACGTCTTCGTCGGTCAAAAGTGTATGAAGCGGAAGTGTTATCAGATTTTCATAGTATTTGTATGAATTCGGGAAATCCGCAATATTATTGCCCAGCTGTTTATATGCAGTCATCATCGGCAAAGGCTTATAATGCACATTTGTGGCGATACCTTGTTGCGCAAACTTAGTTATAATATCTCTTCTTTTCTCATCATCGATGCCCGGGATTCTCACAATATAAAGATGACCATTTGAATAAAAATGTTCGGAAGAATGATAAAGGTGGAAAACGCCCAATTCATAACACATTTTATCATATTTTTCAATGATTTTATGCCTTCTGCTCAAAAGGTCAGGATACCTGTTCAACTGACACAATCCCAAAGCAGCCATAATATCAGTCATATTGCACTTGTAATATGGTGCAATAATATCATATTCCCACGATCCGATCTTTGTTTTTGCAAGTGCATCTTTGTTTTGACCATGCAGTGAAAGCAACTGGAACGCTTTATAAATATCAGCATCATCCACACCGCTGATCTTCTTCCACGTAGATGCACCGCCCTCGGCAGTAGTGAAATTCTTAACTGCGTGAAAGCTGAAACTTGAAAAATCTCCCATCCTACCACAGTATTGCTTCTCACCATTTTGTATCACATAAGCCCCAAGGCTATGTGCACAATCCGAAATAACGGCTATGCGACCGATTGACTTTTGGATAGCCGATGAGAGGTCGCCAAGAAAAGTGCCGTCACTTTCTTTGGGTTTGAATAGATGTCGTTTTTGGTTGATGATGTTATATATTTTTTCATAATCACATGGGATACCATATATATCCACAGGAATGATGGCTTTAGTCTTCTCTGATATAAGGGTTTCAAGCATATCATAATCCATCTCGGGAGAATGATTGGTACTATTCCCATTTCTTATAATATCCACGAATTTAACGGTTGCACCACAATGGATCGCAGAAGAAGCAGTTGCGGAATAGGTAAAAGCCGGGACTATAACTTCGTCCCCACATCCTATCCCTAATACTCGTAAATTCAATTCCTCCGCAGCTGTTCCGGAATTAAGACATACAACACGATTACTCCATCGATCAGAATCTTCGTTAACATCAATATCGTTTTTCCCGGTTTCAATATATGCTGCTAATCTTTTTTCCAGCAATTTGGTTCGTGGACCGGTAGTTATCCATCCGGAACGAAGTGCCTCGGATACTTCCTGTATTTCTGCCTCGGATATGTCCGGAGGACTGAATTTTATCATTCTTTTATCCATATATTTCACCGTATTTCTTTTCTTATTCAATCAACGATACTTGCCACCAACTGCTTGTAGGTCTCGCTTTTCTTGCCCTCAACACCGTCCTGGTGATAGGTAGTAACGATCTTTGCGACAATTTCACGAATATTCTTATCGTTAGCATATGCTGCATCCATTAAAGGACCAAGCTGCTGCAGGAATTCATCCGTGTCAAACGGAATAGGACAACCTATATGGATCTTGTCGTTTTCCGTTTTTCTTAATCCTTCTTCTGCCATAAGCTTTTCTTCGTAAAGCTTCTCTCCGGGTCTTAATCCTGTGTACTCGATCTTTATATCAATATCAGGTTTAAATCCGGAAAGCCTGATAAGGTTTCTTGCGAGAGTATCTATCTTTACAGGTGAACCCATATCAAGAACAAAGATCTCTCCGCCTTTAGCATAAGTTCCTGCCAGAAGGACAAGGCTTACAGCCTCGGGGATAGTCATAAAATAACGGATTATATCAGGATGAGTTACCGTTACCGGACCGCCCTTTTCAATTTGTTTTTTGAATATCGGGATCACACTTCCGTTTGAGCCGAGAACATTGCCAAATCTTAAAGCAACAAATTCAGTGTTAATGTTTTCAAATAATTCCCTGTTCGTTTTTAAGTTTGCTTTTTCAAGACCTGTTTCGGTATGATGCGTAAAAAGCTGAGGTATCTCGTAAGCTTTACCTGCTTTGATCTTAGCATCAAAGCTCTGTATTATCATCTCACACAGCCTTTTGCTCGCACCCATTATATTTGTTGGATTAACAGCTTTGTCTGTGGAGATAAGCACAAATCTTTTGCATCCGTGAAGCATTGCCGCATAGGCAGTTTTATAGGTACCTATTGCATTATTCTTTATCGCTTCACAGGGACTGTCTTCCATGAGAGGAACATGCTTGTGGGCAGCTGCATGATAAACAATATCAGGTCTGTATCTGTCAAACACCTGGAACATCTTTCTTGAATCTCTTACTGATCCTATCAGAGTGACAAGATCAAGCTCGGGATGTTTTTCTCTTAATTCCAGCTGAATATCGTATGCATTATTCTCATATACATCAAAGATAATGAGTCTTTTGGGATTGTGACTTGCTACCTGTCTGCATAGTTCAGAGCCAATCGAACCGCCGCCGCCTGTTACAAGGACTGTTTTTCCGTGAATGAAATCGAAAACCTCATTCATTTCAACTTTTATTGGTTCTCTGCCTAAAAGATCTTCGATAGAAACATTTTTAAGATTTGATACGGTCACTTCGCCGTTAACAAGCTGATACATTCCCGGCAGATTTTTCAGCTGACAAGAAGTTTCTTTACATATACTCAGTATATCTCTGCGTTCTTCCATAGATGCTGAAGGAAGAGCAACGTATATCTTCTGTATATTAAATTTTTCCACATTTTCAAGGATAGTATCTCTGCCGCCAACTATAGGAATGCCATCAATGAATCTATTCCACTTATTCTCGCTGTCATCGATTATACATACTACCCTATCGTTAAGCTCTTTAGCTCTGTTGACATCACGAAGTATCATCTGACCTGCATTGCCAGCACCGATAAGCATAACGTTATTGCTGCTCTTGCCTGTATGGCTTGCATTTTTAACAAATAATACAAAACGATAAGAAAAACGCACCGTGAAAACAGCACAAAACTGTATGATAGATCCGATAATATAATATGATATCGGCATACGAATTACGAATACCGTAATAAAAACGGCATGGAAAACACCTGTAATTATCGAAGCGAGAGTTATTCGTAACAACTCACTATAGCTTGCGAATCTCCACATACTTCTGTACAATCTCATAAAATAAAAGCATGCAATCGAGAATAAGGCATAGTACGGAGAAAACTTAAGCCAGCCGTTTAAATATTCAGCCGGGATCAAAGAATACTTACAGTCAAACCTCAGCCACAATGCAACAAAATATGACATAAATACAACTATGATATCAAATATCCCGATCAGTAAAGCGATAACCTTCCATTGCTCAAAATGGAAAAATCGAGTTGTTTTTTGTTTCGATTTCATTTATTTTAAAGCTGTTGCTTATATAAAATAGCAACTTTTCCTTTCTCATAGAAATTTTCACACAATTATAATGTGCAATATTTGCGCAAAAACAATGGCATAAACCAACATTTTATATTATACCAAAAACACACCATAATGTCAACTATTTGACCGCTTTTTCAGCAAATATGCAACTATTTGAAATAATTTGTTTAAAAATAATAAATTATTGCCAAAAACTTAAATCGCATTATAGATTAAGTAGTAAAAATAATAAAAAACCATTGAAAACAATGGTTTTTTATTATCTATAACACGACTAATTATGTTTGGAGTTAATGATGATCGCTCCTAAAATATCCTTACCTGACTTGAGCATCTCATTTAATGAAAAATCAAATTCTTTGATCGTGGTAGAACCGTATTTAACAACAAGTACGATTCCATCTGTTTTTTGTGCATTAATTACAGCTTCCGGGGTTGACTTAACACAATCCGATTTGATAAATTCACTGTTGTTATTATTGTCTTTTAATATAGCTGAAACATTATCAACTATTGAATCAATTTTTGTTTTCTCATCAGCAGGAATCAAGAATATCTTTTTACTCTCGTTTTTAGCAATAAGATTATAAGCTATTCTTTTGTACTCATTATCACGCTGCTTAGACTTACATGGAATAACACCATAAGTATCAACACCGAAATACTCAAGATCTTTAATGGTCCAGATCCTATCCGTAAGTATAAAGAGAAGGAAATACAGACCAAATATAAAGATAATACCCAGTACGAAACCGACAACAGAATACTTTATGATTGTTGAATAGCTGGTTTTATACTCAATATTTGTATTATCTATAAAGATACTTGGTTCATTCAGAGACTTAACTGAATTGAAAGCTTCATAACTATTGTTTTCTTTAATAAAAATTTCGTTAAGTGCTTTTGCAATATCAAGTGCTCTGTCTGGATCTATATCTGTAACAGAGTAATGTAAAATATTTGCACCGCTAAAATTGATATTGATAAGCCAACGAAGTTCATCGGCTGAAATTGATTTTTTTATATTCTTGTAACTGGATGAATTGACATTATCAGCAATTTTATAAATCGTAGTATCTCTTATAAAAAGAGAGATTGCATCTGACTGAAATCTATTTACCATTGAACTGTAGTCCAGATTAGAATTACCCTCAATGCTTTTAAAATCAAAATCAATAAAGATATCGCCCCTAATGTTGCAGCTGCCTGGGACTTCTTCTTTTTCTGTGTTTCTAACAACTTGTCCTGCATTTGGATAGTAGGCAGATTTGTTTCTTGTGATTATTTCTTTTAGTGTCTTCTCAGAATTATTATTATTCTTTTGATTTGTATAGCTATAACATGAAAGCAGACAAGCAAAGATGACACCAACGATGATCGCTACAATGCAATGATCTAAAACAAAAAATAAGCATTGTTTAAAATCAAGTTCCCTGCGCTTTTTTTCGGTCAATTCATCCATTTATGGTTACTCCCTTCAAAATTGATCTAGACAGACTAATTATATCAAAAACCGTCGTTTTTGTCAAGTAAAATAATAAGTAATGAAAGAACATGTCTTTGAGCGATTATGCCTTTGATTGCTTTCAATTTATTTGATTTAGATCAATTAATCTGTAGGACTCAAAATATGAAACAATGTAATTGACGGAATAAATAATATGTGATATAATCTTTGCAAGATATTAAGGGGGGGGTAATATGAAAAGGAAACTTCTGGCACTTGTTGTCAGCCTGTCAATAGTCTTATCAACATCATCCTGTGCAGACAGTTCATCTCAAAGTGATGAAAGCTCTTCGTCTTCATCTGTATCAGAACAGCCGTCCTCATCACAAAGCGGCACCTGGGGTTCTGAAAGCAGCTCGTCTGAACCGGTATATAACTACAAGAAATATGATGGTTTAACAGCTGATCAGATAGTAGAAAAAATGACTTTGGAACAAAAGGTCAGTCAGATGGTACTTCCCGAGCTCAAAGAGATAGACAGCGAAAAATTGAAGCAGAACTGCTATGGCGGTGTACTTTCAAAGACTCAGCCTTTAACATCCGCTCAGTGGAGGCAGACTGTTGACGATCTGCAAAAGGGTGCAATATCCTCTGAATGCGGTATCCCGATAATATACGGTCAGGACGATGTTCACGGTGTATATGCCTGCCTTAACGCAGTAATTTTCCCGCATAATATTGGTCTTGCAGCTGCGAACGACAAGGATCTTATGTATAAAATGGGGCAGATCACAGCAGACGAAGCAAAGCTTTGTCATATGCTTTGGAACTACTCCCCTGTTATTGCACAATCCGTTGATCCACGCTGGGGACGCACATATGAATGCCTCGGAAGCGATCTTGGCACTATAACCGAGCTTAGCACCGCCTATTCAAAGGGTCTGCTTGACGGTGGTCTGATCGTTTGCGCCAAGCATTTCTTTGGTGACGGAAATGTAGGCTATGGCACAGGTGAACAGGGCAATGTTAAAATGCTTATTGACAGAGGCGATGCCAAGCTTACAGATGAACAGATCAACGACCTTCTGAAAGTATACAAAGCTCAGATAGATGCCGGAGTCCAGACGATCATGATATCCCATTCTGCTGTGAACGGCGTAAAAATGCATGAAAATAAGAAATACATAGATAAGCTTAAAAACGAGATGGGCTTTAAAGGGTTCATAGTAAGCGACTGGAATTCTGTTCAGAACACATCACCCAGCACTTACGAGGAGCAGATCATTACCTCGGTGAATGCAGGAATAGATATGTTCATGGAAGTTGATACTTTTGAGCAGGTAAAAAATATCATTGTAAGTTCTGTAAATATCGGTAAAATATCACAGGAGCGTATTGATGATGCGGCAAAGCGTATTGTCAAAGTCAAGCTTGATGCAGGAGTTTTCAGCGATCCGCTTTTTGAAAGCACAAAGACAAAACAATCCGAAACAGGCTCGGAGGAATACAGGAAAGTTGCTCAGCAGCTTGTTGAAAAAAGCCTTGTGCTTGTGAAAAACGATAACAAGGTACTGCCTCTCAAAAAAGGAACTTCGGTATATATCACCGGTCCTGCGGCAGACAATGCTCAGGCACAATGCGGTGGCTGGACCCTTGACTGGAACAGCAGTCCTGAAAAGAACATTGACGGTGTTACGACTATTCTTGCAGGATTTAAACAGATCGCCGAGAAAAACGGAATAAAGGTAATTACAGATAAAAACGAGGCTTCAAAGGCAGACGTTGTCCTGCTTTGCGTAGGCGAACAGTCATACGCGGAATGGAACGGCGACACGGAGGATCTTGCGCTGTGCGGAAAACTGGGACTTGAGGGCAACACAGAGGCAATAAACGAAGTAAAATCCCTTGGCAAACCAACTGTTGCGTGTATTGTAGCCGGAAGAAATGTTATTTTAGATGAACAAAGCATAAAGAACTGGGACAGTATTGTAATGTGCTATCTGCCGGGCTCTGAAGGACAGGGCGTTGCTAATGTGCTCTGCGGAAACAGCGGATTTTCCGGCAAGCTGCCAAGCCCGTGGTATAGCGATCTGAAGCAGATAGGGACTAATGAATGCTGGCTTAAACGGGGCTTTGGTCTTAATTATCAATAATTTTGCAAGGTGATACAATGAAATTGGACAAACTTGATGTTGTATGGTTTATATGCCTTATAATTATCGGACTCGGTGTACTAATAGTTTCTATAAACAATGTTTTTGATATGGGCTTCCCTGCCACAATGATAAAGCCGATCGGGATAGTTGATCTTATCACACTTCCTGTACTGGCGTTTACATCGGTGAAAAAACTGAAAAGCAAACAATAGCAAAAAGCCTGACCTGCAACTTGAACAGGTCAGGCTTTTTTATGCGTACACTATGATTTGCTGCTCTTTATAATGGGTGAAAGAGGTTTATATACAAAAATTGTAATTAGTGAACACAACAGTCCCTTTACAAATGTAAACGGCAGATTAAACAGGCAAAGCGCCATAAACGTGTTGTCAACACCCGGCATTATGGCCTGATAAGCTTTTAGGACAGTTTCTTCTCCACCGAAAGCTTTGAAGTATATAGGATAAACGATAAAATAATTCAAAGGCAAGCTTATAAATGTAAAGCCTAACATACCCACAAAAGTAGCAAAGATGGCTCCTTTTTTGGTCTTTTTTCTGCGATAGATCGTTGCTGAAACAAGAACAAAGAAAGCACTTGTAACAAAATCAAAAATATCACCTATACCCATAGTTGTTCCAAAGCCTTTTATCAGCAAATGGATAAGATTTTTCAGCAGACAGACAATAACACCTTCCACAGGTCCCATTGCAAAACCGGCAAGAAGGGATATGACATTGGAAAAATCAAGCTTTATAAACGACGGCATTATGCCCGGTATAGGAAAATCAAGGTAGTAAACAACAGATGCAACTGCTGTCATCATACCGATAATAACGATCTTTCTTGTTGTGAAATTTTTTTGAGTCATAATAATTCCTCCAATAATCAATTATTGGGAGAAACAGCGCAAGGACAAATAAAAAAGCCCTGAAAACGTGATCAGGGCTTGAAAAATCTTCTTGTGTCATTTCTTCCATCCGGACTTTACCGTTGGTATCGGGATCTCACCGATTCAGCGCCGTTAAGCGGTCGTGGACTAAAGCAAAAGCTTATTACCACCAGTGTGGAATTTCACCACCCCTGAAATACATAATAAATATTAAGTTGTATAGTTTTATACGAATTATTCCTCTGTCTGGTCGTCAAAGTCAAATTCAAGCTTTTCGCCGCAATTAGGGCAATCCATAGAGCCGTCTGCAAGAATGTTCTCGCCAAGCATTATCTTATCTCCACAGTTGGGACACACACATTCATACATGGTCTCGTCGTCATCACAGAAGTCACAGTCACATTCGTCATCGTCGTCGTCATCTTCTAGACCGTAGTAATCCTCTTCCAATGCGCCGAGATCTTCATCGATAACGTCAACAAGCTCAACTGTCTCGTCAACTTCAACAGCCATATCCTCAATGGTATCAGCCATCTCTTCAAGGACTTCTGACATGAGCTTGAGTATTTTGCCTTCGTTAGTGGAGTCGTCTATTTTCAGACCGTCCATAAGACCTTTAAGGTAAGCTACCTTTTTTGTCAATTCCATAGCTATCCCTCCGTTACAATAATTATTTTATGTTTTACGCTCTTTCCATGTACTCACAGGTACGGGTATCGATCCTGATCTTGTCACCTGTATTGATAAACAAAGGAACTCTGATCTCTGCACCGGTCTCAACAGTAGCAGGCTTTGTTGCGTTAGTTGCAGTATCGCCCTTGATGCCCGGTTCAGTTTCGGTCACTTCAAGATCTACAAAGTAAGGAGGCTCTACACCAAATACCTGTCCCTTGTAGGAGAGGACCTTACAGATCATATTTTCCTTAACAAACTTGAAGTTGTCGGAAAGCTCTTTGCTGTTTACAGGGATAAGCTCATAGGACTCAGGATCCATGAAATAATAAAGATCTCCGTCGTTATAAGAATACTCCATATCCTTTCTCTCAACATAAGCTGTAGGGAACTTAGCTGTAGGATTGTAAGTTTTTTCAATTACAGATCCGGTAATAACATTCTTGACCTTTGCTCTTACAAATGCAGCACCCTTGCCAGGCTTAACGTGCTGGAACTCAACGATCTGCATTACATTTCCTTCTTCTTCAAAAGTCATACCATTTCTGAAATCGCCTGCTGTTACCATATTTAAAACCTCCAAATATTGATCTTATCCACACGCATGCCACAATATAGGCACACATTTACACAATAATATTATCACATTTCATTCTTTTTTGCAAGTCTTTTAGCAATATTTATCTCATTTTAATACTTTTTTAACAAGATAGGCGCTTAAATATAGTTCTTTGTTCTTTCCATATCTGTTTCGAGGTCTGGATAATCTGCTCTAAGGTTTTCAAGCAGTACAGGTACAAGGTCCCTATTTTCCTTGACTTTCAAAAATTCTTCGGTAGTGATACCTACAAGCTGGACAAAATCAAGCTTTCCGTAAATAGTATCTCTTCCCTTTATCTCTGTATCTTGTGCAATGAGCAATGATGTGATCTTGGAATCTGGTTTGCTCAGGTTGATAGACTCGGGATTGTTAGCACTTCCCACATACTGCCCGGGCTCAAACCATCTTTCGCTCTGGAATGTGTATCTTGCAAGGTTGCTCATCATATTCATTGCCCAAACACAGCTTTTAGGGTCTGTATCCTTGAGTTTTATAGTCATTTCGTAGCCCCATTTGCTGAATTCTCCGCCGAAGCTTTCCTCATCGTAATACAGCTCGCTCATACCAAAAGTAACGATATGTGAATAACCTTTTGGAGAGGGATAAGCGCTGAAACCGTCAAGGTATTCGTTGCCGCCAAACATTGCACGGCTGGTGATAGTTGTTCCGTAATGCTCGGGTTTGGTGTTTCCATATACCTCAGAAAAAGCAGCTTCGATCTCATCCCATCCCGGTGCAAATTCATCATCGTCTTTTTTTGCTTTGAACTCTTCAAGTGTCATCATAATATCTCCCACTTTTGATCGGTCAAACTATTATCAGTTTCTTTTCAGCCAGTGTCATATTCTCACAGCCGTTATTCTTAACAACAACAAAGTCTTCTATTCTTACCCCGAACTCATTTTCAATATAGATACCGGGTTCTATTGTTACTATTGAGTTATGTTCAAGAATGTCATCTTTGTTTGGAGATGCGTACGGTGATTCATGTATCTCCATGCCAACTCCATGTCCCAGAGAATGTCCGAACTCATTGCCGTGACCTGCGCTTTCTATTATATCACGGGCGATCTTGTCAAGCTCTTTGCCTGACATCCCGGCTTTTACGGCATTAAGAGCAGCAAGCTGGGCATCAAGTACAGTTTCATAGACAGACCGCATCTTATCTGTTGGCTCTCCCACACAGAAAGTTCTTGTCATGTCACTGTGGTAGCCTTTGACGACTGCACCAAAATCCAGAAGCACAAATTCTCCCTTTTCAACGGGTTTGTCAGAAGGGACACCGTGTGGAAGCGAGGTGTTTTTACCGCTTAAAGCAATTGTATCAAAGGAAAGATCTTCGGCGCCGTTTTTAAGCATAAAAAAGTCAAGCTCAAGCTGAACTTCCTTTTCGGTCATGCCGGGTCTGATAAAATCAAGTATATGATCATAGCCCTTTTCCGCAATCCGCTGGGCTTGGATCATAAGACCGATCTCATCCTGAGTCTTTATCATTCTTATCTTTCTTATGAGTTTTGAAAATGTATTGTCTGATGACAGCTGCACTTTGAGAGCACTTTTCATCAGGCTGAACTGCTCCAATGTACAGCTTTCTGTATTCACAGCGGCTGTTTTAGCATCATGCTTTTTGATAAGCTCATTTATCTGGTGATATAGTCTGCCCTGCAAAATAACTTCACAATCGAAAACGGTTTTTCTTGCTTTTTCGATATATCTGAAATCAATTATAAGATAAGCCTTATCCTTAAATACAACAAGGGTCCCGTCACTGGATTTCATGCCTGTAAAGTATCTTCGGTTGACATCGTCATTTATTATACCGCAGTCGCAGATACCTTCAATTCCGCTCATCAGCTGTTCCAAGCGAGTCATTATGCTTCGGCTGCCTCCTCGTTTTCCCAGCGGTAATAAAGTGCATCAACAGCAAGAATATAAGAATCCTTGCCAAATCCGCAGATAGAACCTACACATACCGGTGCAATGACCGATCTGGAGCGAAATTCATCTCTTGCATTTATATTGCTGATATGTACTTCGATAACAGGTATTTTTATTGCGGCGATAGCGTCTCTTATGGCATAGCTGTAATGAGTGTAAGCACCTGCATTGATTACGACACCGTCAAATGATTTTCTTGCAAGATGAAGTGTGTCTATTATTTCTCCTTCATGGTTTGACTGGAAAACCTCACAATGGAATTGTCTGTTTATAGCGTGCTCTATGATCTCATTATTGATACTGTCATAAGTATCTGTGCCATACACTCCCGGTTCACGCTCACCGAGAAGATTAAGATTTGGTCCATGGATAACAAGTATTTTTTTCATATCATCAGCTCCTTATCTGACCGAAAGGTAATAGTTTTTCATTGTCAAAGCATCTTTATCCTGTGTCCCTGCGCTTTCACAAACAAAGATCGGAGACATATTTTTTTTTGCAACGATCTCCATAAGCGGCTCAAAATCGGGACCAAAGCCCTGATTATCATCAAAAGTCAGATGCTTTTTTTCGCCACCGGGCTGTGTGAACATTATTTTGGAAAAATGGCTGTGAAACACCTTTGTTCTGTCTGTTCCAATGGCGTTTTCCATGTCGTTGATTATCTTTTCGTACTCAGCCTTGCCCTTTATGTATCCGAATTCACGGGCGTTAAGGTGTCCAAAATCAACGCACGGCAAAAAAGTCTCATCAAGTTTACACAGCTCAAGCACCTCATAAAGGTTGCCCAGCTGGTTTACTTTGCCCATTGTCTCAGGACAGAAAATAACATTTTCAAAACCTTGTTCAATGGCAGATTTTCGTGCCCTTGTAATGGTGTCCTTTGCAAGTTCAAGAGCATCTTCCCTGGATATTTTAGCACAAGAGCCCGAATGTATCACTATTCTTTGTGCGCCGAGTCTCTGTGCGGCGTCGCATGACTGGAGAATATAGTTTATGCTGTTGTCACGCTTTTCGGCTTCCGTGCTTGATAATGAAATAAAGTACGGCGCATGAAGGGACAGGGAGATATTATGCTCTTTTGCTTTATCTCTGAGCGCAAATGCGGTTTTATCGGTTACTTTAACTCCTCTTCCGCACTGATATTCGTAATGGTCAAGTCCCAATTCTTCAAGATAACCGGGAGCTTGTATCGTAGATTTATATTTGGCTGAAAAGCTGTCGCTGTTTCCTGCCGGGCCAAATCTTGCGGGCATGATATCACTCCTTAATAATTCTGTTTCTGCCGGGCAGTAAAGGCTTTTCCAGCGTTCTTTTTATTCTGAACGGCAAACTTGTTTCCGGCTGCATGGGAAACACGAAACAGGATCTTATCCCGGAAAGATTGGCGCCGATTATATCGGTGAAAATCTGATCCCCTATCGCAGCAACATACTTTTTCTCTAAACCAAGTTTTTTTACAGCTTTGTTAATGCCTGTTGTAAGTGGCTTTTTACCGTTGGCAACAAATTCAAGATCCAGCAGCTCAGCAAAAGGGACTACCCTTTCAGGCTTGTTGTTGGAAACAATTATCACCTTTATACCTGCCTTTTTCACATTCTCAAGCCACTTCATACTTGAATCGGGCGGTATTGGATTGTTATGAGTTGTAAGTGTATTATCAATATCCAGAACAATGCCCTTAATGCGCTTTTTCTCTAAAAATCTGACGGTTATTCCGGTTATATCGTTAAATACATAGGTAGGTTCAAAAAATAACATTTTACGCTCCTGTATAAAATAAGTCCCCTGTCCTCTCCCTCACCAAAACAGTCAGTGCAGCGGTAATAAGCTTAAAAATGAATAACATTGCGCTTGTATCGTTGATGAGGCTAACTTTGAGTTAACATACCTCCGATATGTCCGAATAGCACTTATTCTCACTCAGTGCCGGAGATCAGCACTCGCCCTGTTTTGGCTACACACAAAAAAATCATAAAAGCTCTGTAGTCCAGTTAAGCTCCTGGATCTTGGTATCGGTCTCACGATACTCCTTAGACATATCGTCGATCTGCTTTTGAAGTTCTTTTACATCTACCGATGGCAGAATTTTGATCTCAGTCTTTGTCATTCTGTTTACGACTGCGCTTGCGTTATTAAGAAAATCCCTGTAAATGCCGAGTTTCAATGACAGTGTATCTTTGTGTGCAATAAGCTCGGTGATCGTTTTATCACCATATAAAACACAGCTGTTGGTTTTATTTATTCTCGCCATAAGCTCTTCAAGTCTTTGTGTGCAGGCGGTAAGTTCATTGAGAAGGTCGCCGGGATCCTCGGCAGTCTTTTCCCCTTCCTGCCTCTTTGAGTTGTTGATAAGCCTTGATCTCAACTGTGCTATCCGTCTCTGGATATCAGCTCTTTCATTAAGTGCTTGTGCAAGTTTCATTTTATAACCTCCCCTTTTCTCAAACAAAAAGCGGACATAAAAATGCCCGCCTTTGGTTTTAATATCAATATTTACGCTTACGAGCAGCTTCAGACTTCTTCTTACGCTTTACTGAAGGCTTTTCGTAGTGTTCTCTTTTACGAACCTCAGCAATAACGCCATCTCTTGCACAAGATCTCTTAAAGCGCTTGAGAGCGGTATCCAAAGTTTCGTTCTTTCCAACACGAATTTCTGCCAAAATTGTTCCCTCCCTTTGCCACCTATGACAGAGGTAATATATAAAGGTCTAACTGTGATTTTAGGTGATAGTGAAGGCGTTTGCTCCTGTAAACAGAAACGAACATCGTTATGATAGCCGTATTTTACGACCGCTCTGTCTTAAAAGATCACAGATATGTATGACCGATACGATTACAAAGTAATTATACAACATATTGCATATAAAGTCAAGTGTTTTTGTAATGTTTTTTTCACAAATTTTAGAACGCAATATTAACTGCATTTTAACGCAATAATAAGAGCTAAATGCTTTTACGCATTACATCATAGCAAAGATAGTCCCCATTTTCGGCGATAACAGTGCAATAATCCGTTTCCACATATCCTCTTTTTCTATATAGTTTTTTTGCAGGAAATGAAGCGTCCAGCACTATCTCGTTATAATCCTGCGCGATCACTATTTCCGCATGGTCCATAAGTTCCCTGCCAAAGCCCTGATGCTGGTACTGTGGAAGGACAAAAAGCCTTTTAATTTCGTTGCC
The DNA here is from genome assembly GCF_000621805.1 of Ruminococcus sp. FC2018. Lineage (GTDB taxonomy): Bacteria > Bacillota > Clostridia > Oscillospirales > Ruminococcaceae > Hominimerdicola. Next base: position 67,111 of record NZ_JHXH01000011.1, read on the forward strand.
GTTTACAGTAACTGTGCCGATATATTCTCCGTTATCGTGCTGCAATATATAAACTTTCCCCTGCTTTATATCATTTATAATATCTTCATCCTTGTGATGATCCAAAAAGAAATCTACTGCTCCGACAGGATAGTATTTTGGATAAACCGCATTTATAGTGTCCTTTGTTATCTTTTTAACATAGCTGAATTCGTTAAGTTCTGCCTTTGAGATCCTCATTCTTATACCTCCTGCTAAATGCTTTTTATTATCATCTACAATATTTAATCAGACTTTTTACTTCCGCACTCGTGACAGAATGCAGAGCCTTTTACCTGTGCTCCGCACTTGTGACATACCCATGTCTGCGGCTCTTCTTCGGTGTCGGGGATGTCCGCAACGGCTCCTGGATTTCTTGTGCCGCAGGTAAAGCAATAAAGTCCGCCTTTGACCTCGCTGTTACATTTTGGACATATCCATGGTGAATCGTCACAGCTATATCCGGACGGTTTATAGCCGTCAACGCATTCTTTCTTTATATAGTACTTGTTTAGTTTATCAAGCACCGACAAATCCACACTATCATATGCGGCATCTCCCACAATGGTCGGACTATTGCAGTAAGGACAGACAGCATATTTTTCATCCACCCACTGAGTTATTTCTTTGGGATCAAATATGTTGCAGCAGGTATAGCAGCCGCAGTTGCAGCGGCTCTTAATAAGATATTTATTATCTTTACGTGTTTTATATAACGTCATAAAGTAAGGCTCGCTCATCATGCCAAAGGCAGGCATCTGAGGTGTTCCTGCAAATAAATGATCTATAATATTATCAGACAAGAAGTTGTTGTTTACTGATGGTTCCGGTGGTATGCTTATATCAGCATTTTCCGGCTTTTTTACGCCGCATTCACAGCAGAAATCCCCTGTGTTTTCATTACCGCAAACCTGACATAACCATTTCAGATCACTGTCTGACATAGAGCTTACCTCCTTTCAGAATATCAATCAAACAATTTGTCTATATTTTTCTTTGCTTCATCCATAATAGATTCAACGTCTGCTCCTATAATATCCAGACCTTGCGCACTTATAAACTCCACCTGCGGTATACCGTAGAATGATCTGCATAGCTCTCTTATATATCCATATCCGAAATCTTTATTGAAGATCTGCCCCCCTGCGGTAGTTACGTAATACAGTTTTTTCGCTTTGCACATACCAAACGGGATACCGTTTTTATCATAATCAAATGTTACGCCAACAGCAGTTACATTCTCAAAATAAACCTTTATCAATGAAGAAAACGAAAGGTCCCAAAAAGGTGATGCAACAACAATAATATCCGCATTGGAAAACTGTACAGCATATTTTAATATCTTGTGTTTGGTGTCTTTATTTAGAAGAGCACTGTCCCGTTCGGAAAGCCTTTGTGCATCAAGCGGGGCAATATTCTCGTTTTGAAGGTCGACACGTATGACCTCACCGTCAAGTTTTGAAATTAAATAGTCAGCAAGAGCTTTGGTACGTGATTTTTCTCTTACACATCCGTTTATAAATAATACACTCATTATGATCCTCCCATTTTCTTTAGTTCTGAATAAGCAAAAGGTATTGCCATCAGCAGTGAACAAAGATCTGCCGCTGACTGTGCACATTCAACACCGGTCAATCCGAACTGATATGAAAAAACTAATAATATTGGTATAAAGAATATACCGCTGCGTGCAGAAGATGCTATTGATGCTTTTAGTCCCGCACCAATACTTTGAAGCATCATATTTGTCATAACGATACCGCTCATAAATGGCAGTGATACTGACTGAAAACGCAGTGCTTTTGCTCCTATCTCAACAACTTTGGGGTCATCTCTGAAAAAGGATATTATCTGCGGAGCAAAAATAAAGCAGCCTGTTGCAACAACGATCAGAAAGGAAGTACCGTATTTAACGCAGAAGAAATATCCGTCCTTAACACGTTTTTTCAGATCAGCACCGTAATTAAAGGAGCATACAGGCTGATAACCCTGACCAAAGCCTATCAAAGCTGAAGAAACCAGCATCAGTACCTTTGTAGCAACAGACATTCCTGCGATAGCTTCATCACCGCCGTAATTCCCTGCTGTAGTGTTAAGCAGAATTGTTGCAAGTGCAGCAAGTCCCTGACGGAAAAGCGATGGTACGCCGCCATTTATAATTTCAAAGATATAATGTTTGTTGATCCTGATGTTTTTTAGTCTTATATGTATATTACCGCCTTTACGGCTTCCTATCAAAAGGACTATGAAACTCATTATCTGACCGCAGACTGTTGCGAGGGCTGCTCCGGAGATCCCAAGATCAAATACAAATATAAATATGGGGTCAAGGATAATGTTTGCAGCTGCTCCGGCTAAAAGCCCGAACATGGCGTATATTGCACTGCCCTGAAATCTAAGCTGATTGTTTACAACGAACTGACCTGTCATGAACGGAGAGCCGATAAGGATAATACTCATATATCTTTTAGTATCATCAAGTGTTGCATCGGTGGCACCAAGCATATCGGCTATAGGTTCAACAAAGATGATACCTAAAGCAGCGATAACAACACCCAATAGCAAGGATAATGCAAAGCCTGTTGCCGCAGCTTCATTAGCTTGCTTTACGTCATTAGCACCAAGCTTTCTTGCAAGAAAGCTTCCTGATCCCTGACCGCACATAAAGCCCACTGCCTGGATCATTGCCATTACAGAGAATACAATTCCAACCGCAGCAGTTGCCTGTGTGGATATTTTTCCCACAAAGAATGTATCTGCGGAATTATAAAGCCCTGTAACCAGCATACTGATTATGGTGGGCACACAGAGCTTTAATATAAGCCTTTTCACAGGGGTCCGGGTCATAAAGTCATATTTATTCTGTCTTTCTTCTGACTCGCTCATTGGTTGACCTCTATCTTTATAGCATAAATGTCACCCTTGTCAAAGAGTGACATTTTGCTGATCATTTAACTACAATATTTACCAGTTTGTTAGGAACATAGATCTCCTTGACCACAGTCTTTCCGTCCATAAGGGCAGAAATGGCAGGCTCAGCCTTAGCCTTTGAAAGAACTGAATCCTTATCCGAATCAACTGCAATTGTAAGCTTTGCCTTGATCTTGCCGTTGATCTGGACAACGATCTCAATACTATCTTCAACCAGCTGCTGAGGATCATATGTTGGCCACGGTTCATATGCGATGGTGTCACTATGTCCGAGGATACTCCATATTTCCTCGCCTATATGAGGCGAAACGCATGAAAGCATCTTTATAAAGCCCTCTGCATACTCTTTAGGACAGCTGCCGTTTTTATATATAGCGTTTACAAAGATCATCATCTGGCTGATCGCTGTATTGAAAGCAAGGCTCTCATAGTCATCGGTGACCTTTTTAACTGTCTGATTATATACCTTTGCAAGTGAACCGTCATTGTTATCTGTAAGATTGCTCAGATCGGTAAAGAATGTCCATACTCTGTTAAGGAACTTTCTTGCGCCCTCGACACCATTTTTGCTCCATGGCTTACTTACCTCAAGAGGTCCCATGAACATTTCATACAGACGCAGAGTATCTGCACCGTAATCTCTTACGATATCCGAAGGATTGACAACAAATTCAGGGAATCTTTTGCCCATTTTGATCCCGTTCTCACCAAGTATCATTCCCTGGTGAACCAGCTTTTTAAACGGTTCTTTAGTAGGGGCAAGACCTTTATCGTAAAGGTATCTGTTCCAAATTCGTGAATAGATAAGATGTCCCACTGCGTGCTCGGGACCGCCGATATACAGATCCACAGGCATCCAGTGCTTTAAAAGCTCCTGATTTGCAAATTCCTTATCATTATGAGGATCGATATATCTGAAGAAATACCAGCTTGAACCTGCACTTCCGGGCATAGTGGATGTTTCACGGGTGCCCTTAATCCCGTTATTATCATACTTTTTCCATTCAACGGCGTTTTCAAGCGGTGCTTTTCCGTTCTTTCCCTTGTAATCATCAAGCTCGGGAAGAATAAGGGGAAGCTCGGAATCGTCCAGAACGTAGATCTTTCCGTCATCTCCGTGTACAACAGGTACAGGTTCGCCCCAGTATCTCTGGCGGGCAAATATCCACTCACGGAAGTGATAGTTTACAGTTCTCTTTGCTCTGCCCATTTTTTCAAGCTTCTGAGTAATAGCTTCTTTGGCTTCTTCAACTGTCATCCCGGTAAATTCTTCGGAATTTATCAGTTTATATCCTTTACCCAGGTAATCCTGCTTTTCAAGTGCAGCACCTGAAACATCGATATGACCGTCCTTATCATTTCCGTCTATGACCTGGAGCATATCAATATTATGAGCAACAGCATACTCAAAGTCACGCTGGTCATGGCTTGGAACCGCCATAACCGCACCTGTGCCATAGCTTGCAAGTACAAAATCGCCTATAAACATACGTACTTCTCTTCCATTTACAGGGTTGATACATGTTATTCCCTTGAGCTCACAGCCTGACTTGGTCTTATTAAGCTCGGTACGGTCCATATCGTTCTTTTTCTTTGTTTCATCAATATAAGCCTGTACCTCTTCCCTGTTCTGTACCCTGTCAAGGAGACTTTCGGTTATTGCTCCGTCGGGAGCGAGCACCATAAAGGTAATACCGTAGATCGTTTCAATACAGGTAGTGAAGATCGAGAATTTTCCGCCGCCTACTATATCAAACTCTACCTCAACACCGGTGGACTTACCTATCCAGTTGCGCTGAATAGCCTTTGTTGATTCAGGCCAGTCTATCTCATCAAGGCCCTCAAGGAGCTTTTCGGCAAATGCAGGCTGGTCGATTACCCACTGCTTCATATTTTTACGTACAACAGGGAAACCGCCACGCTCCGATTTTCCATCGATAACCTCATCGTTTGACAGAACTGTACCAAGTTCCTCACACCAGTTCACAGGCATATCTATGTACTTTGCATAGCCGTCGTTATAAAGCTGTTTGAAGATCCACTGTGTCCATTTGTAAAACTCAGGATCAGAGGTTGCGACCATCTTGGACCAGTCATAGTCAAATCCAAGCTCTTTCAGCTGCTTGGAAAAAGTTTCAATATTCTGCTGAGTAAAACCGTTAGGGTGATTACCTGTATTCACGGCGTACTGTTCTGCGGGCAGTCCGAAAGAATCATAACCCATTGGGTGAAGAACATTGTATCCCTGCATACGCTTCATTCTGGATACTATATCCGTGGCAGTATAGCCCTCGGGATGTCCTGCGTGAAGACCGACTCCGGAAGGATATGGGAACATATCCAGGGCGTAAAATTTAGGCTTGCTGAAATCCCAGACATCAGTTTTGAAAGTTTCGTGCTCTTCCCAGTATTTCTGCCACTTTTTCTCAATAGCAGCGTAATCATAATTTGCCATTGTAATCAATCCTTTATTGTGAAATTATAGTTTTTTATTCCTTGACAATGTATTGTGAAATATCAACACTTGTACCGTCGGACCAAAGTCTTTCAAGGTTATACTGATCCCTTGTCTCCTTATAGAAAACATGGACAACAACATCGCCGTAATCAAGAACGATCCAGTTCTGTCCCTGATAGCCTTCTGTTCTCAGAGGTTCAATGCCCAGCTGAGTCATTTTAAACTCAACCTCCTCGGCAAGAGATTTAGTATGAATGTTAGACGTTCCGTTTGCGATTATGAAATAGTCGGCAATGATCGTCAGATCGCCGATCTTTATCGTCTGTATATCCTCAGCTCTTTTTGAATCCAGAGCCTTAACAATTACCTCTATTTTCTGCTGTGCAGTAAGTTCTGCCATAAACATCGTCCTTTCGTTTGTTATGTATTTTTCATTATACGTACAAAATCGTTGTATGCTTCAAGTGTACACTCAGGTATAGCATTGCCCTTTGATACACTGTCTGTAATGGAAAATTTAAGTGCCTCATACATTGCCTTTTCAAGGCTCTGATCGGCATACTTGCGCATTTTCTTAACATCTTTATAATCACGGTCCTCTGAGATAAGATCAGCAAGATAAACTATCTGGCTCAGCTTTGGCATATTTCCGCAGGCAACGGTATGATATCTTATGGCATGGATTATCTCTTTATCGGTTATTCCAAATTCAGTCTTTACAAGTTCCGATCCGGCTATGGCGTGATAAAGAGGAGTTGCGTTCTTTTCTATATCACTGACATCAAGCGGCGAGGTCAAAGCGATCTCAAGCTGTTTTGTAATATCAAGTTCCTTTGCGCAGTCATGCAGCAGACCTGCTATATACGCCTTATCAGCGTCCGCCCCATACTTCCTTGCAAGTTCAAGTGCTGCGCCTGCAACATTAATGGAGTGATTATATCTTTTCTTTGAAAGATTATCCTTCAGATATGCCTTATATTTTCCGATCTGTTTTTTATCAAGCACTAATAAGACCTCATTCTATTTACTATTCTTATACAATTTCTTATCATAAATATATTTTACAACATTTTTATCCAAATAGCAAGTACAATCCTCTGAAAAAGAGATCATTTGCCTTATTTGTGTTGATGAAACCTCTAAAGGACGGGTTTTTATCACAATTATCTCTCCACCGCATTCATCAGTCAGTTCTTTAGCATAAGCCCGGAGCATTTCATCTGTATTGCTGTTTTCTCTTGAAACGCACAAAAGAGCTGCCAGCTTTAGTATTTCATCATATTTATACCATTTTTCAAAACTCAGCAGCATATCACTGCCCATTATAAAGTATAGTTTACAGTCGGGATAAACTTTATGGAAATGCCGCAGCGTCTTTACAGAATAGCTTTTCCCGGTTTGTCTGAGCTCCCAGTCATCAACCTGTGCATTTTCAAATCCTCTGAAAGCAATTTTACACATATTAAACCTGTCCTCACCGCTGACAAGCTCGCTGGATGATTTGTGGGGAGGGATCCTGTCAGGCAGGATGATCACTTTATCAAGATCGATCTCATTGAGCACAGACCTAAGACAATTTATATGTCCCTTATGGACAGGGTTGAATGTACCGCCGTATATTCCTATCTTTTTCATTTGTTTTTTAGTTTTATTACCGGATCCTTCGGGTTCGGTTTATAAAGTACTGCCTTTGACCCGATCACCTGGACAACATCTGCGTTTATCTTTTCTGCAATTTCTTCGGCTGCTTCCCTTGCCGAATACAAAGAATTATCAAGCACCCCAAGCTTTACAAGCTCATGTACTCTGAGGTAATCATCTATCTGTGCGATCTGGTTATCATTCAGTCCACCTTTACCCACCTGAAATGCACAGGGCAGGCTGTTTGCGTAACCCTTTAATTCAGCTCTTTGTTTTGGTGTTATCATCTTCTACACCTGCTTTCTCTCGTTTAGCTTTTCAATAAGCGCTTTCAGCGCATTTGCTCGGTGTGAGACCCCATTCTTTTCCTCTGCGCCAAGCTGCGCAAAGCTCTTTCCTTCATACATAAATACCGGGTCATATCCAAAACCGTTTTCACCGATAGGCTCATATCCTATTTTACCATAGACTCTGCCTTCAACAGGGATCTCCGATCCGTCAGTATCTATGAAATGAATAGTGCAAACAAAATGAGCTGTTCTGTTTTCTTCGCTGACATTTTTCATTTTTTCAAGTACAAGAGAAACTCTGTCAGCATCGTTTTCACAGCCGCCATACCTTGCAGAATATATTCCCGGCTCGCCGCCAAGTGCATCAACAACAAGTCCACTGTCATCTGCAAGCACTGCACAATGCTTTAAAGCGTAGATAGCACGTGCTTTCAGCGCAGAATTTTCAGCAAATGTGGTGCCTGTTTCTTCAACCTCGATGTTTATACCTGCTTCACTCTGTGAAACCACATCGTATCCAAATGGCTGAAGCAGCTGTTTATACTCTCTTATCTTTCCCTTATTATTACTTGCTATAATAAGCTGCATTATCTCACCTTATTCCTCAAACAAAGCATCGACAAAATCTTTTGCAACAAAGTTCTGAAGATCGTCTATCTGCTCACCGACAGTAACAAGCTTTACAGGTATTTTAAGATCATCGGTAATACTGATGATTATACCACCCTTTGCAGTTCCGTCAAGCTTGGTAAGAATGATACCTGTAATATCAGCAACCTCATTGAACTGTCTTGCCTGGTTAACAGCATTCTGTCCTGTGGTAGCATCAAGAGCAAGAAGCACCTCAAGGGCACAGCCCTCTGCCTGCTGATGAACTATCCTTGCGATCTTTTTAAGCTCGTCCATAAGGTTCTTTTTATTGTGCAGTCTTCCTGCGGTATCGCATATAACAACATCTGCTTTCCTTGATTTTGCAGCAGTAAGAGCATCAAATACAACCGCAGCAGGATCCGAGCCTTCATTATGCTTTATAATATCCACCCCTGCACGCTGTGTCCAGACCTCGAGCTGGTCAATAGCAGCTGCTCTGAATGTATCCGCAGCGGCAACGATAACTTTTTTTCCCTGATTGCTCAGTGAATACGAGAGTTTGCCTATTGTTGTGGTTTTTCCCACACCGTTTACGCCGATAACGAGTATAACAGACGGTGTTGTTGAAAGATCAAGAGGCTGATCCTCGCCAAGCATATCGGTGATAACATCCTTTAGCATATCTCTTATCTGCTCAGGTTCTTTTACATTTTCTTTCTTAACTCTGTCTCTGAGTTCATCACAGATCTTTACCGATGTGTTCACACCGATATCGCACATGATAAGGGTTTCTTCAAGCTCCTCAAAAAGCTCTTCGTCGATCTTTGAGAATTTCTTTAACAATCCCTCGATCTTACCCATCATTGAGTTCTTTGTTTTCCTCAGACCGTTTCTAAGTTTTTCAAATAATCCCATATTTTCCTCCCGGATCAATCAAGTTTCATTTGTTTGACGTCGCTCCCGGACATTGCAAGCAGTCTGGAAACGCCTTTATCCTGCATGGTTACGCCATAAAGCATATCTGCTTCTTCCATTGTTCCTCGTCTGTGTGTTATGGCGATAAACTGTGTCTTATCGGTCAGTCTATGCAGGTATTGAGCATATTTTACAACATTTGTATCATCAAGTGCCGCTTCGATCTCGTCAAGCAGACAGAAAGGAGACGGCGAATGCTTGAGTATTGCAAAATAAATAGATATTGCGACAAGTGACTGCTCTCCGCCGGAAAGGGACAACAGATTGGTTATTACCTTACCCGGAGGCTGTGCATTGATATCTATGCCGCATTCAAGGACATTTTCGGGGTCGGTAAGAATAAGCTCTGCTGTTCCTCCTCCGAAAAGCTCGGCAAATATCTTTTTGAAGTTAGTGTTTATAACGTCAAATGTCTGTATAAACATACTCTTCATATTATCAGTCAGCTGTTCTATCATATCCTCCAGTTCTTTTTTAGAGCTGTTGACATCTTCAAGCTGATGTGACATGAATTCATATCTTTCCGATACCTCAGCATATTCCTCGATAGCACCCAGATTAACATTGCCCAGATTTTTGATCTTGTTCCTTAATTCCGTCAGATGCTTATTCGCTTCATCAAGATCATCTATAGGCACTGCCATCTGAGCAGCATCGGTCCTTGTAAGCTCATAGTCGTCCCAGAGCTGTGAAACAAGCTTATCGAAATTCTCCTTAATGGAATCGCATCTTTCCTCTGTACGTGTGATCTGAGTGGAGAGATTCTCTTTTTCGTCCATTTTGTTCTTAAACTTATTTCGCAGCATATTTGCAGATGCATCAAATTCAAGGTGCCTTTTCTGACACTGAGATATCTCTGAATTCAGCTTTTCTATCTCGCTTACAGAATTGGCAATATAGTCCTTATGGGAATTGATTTCATCCTTTTTACTTTGGATCTGATCCTTACACTCGGAAACCGAAAGCTCCAGTTTGCTGTTTTCATCAGAGCTGTTTTCTATAACGCCCCGTATCTGCTGGATGGAAAGTTTGCAGGCTTCAGCATCTTTTGCAACCCCGGCTGCCTTAATGCGTAATTCTGACAGCTCGGCAGTAAGGTCTTCCCTCTTTTTCTTCAGCTCCACCTGTTCACTCTGTGATACTGTCAGCTTTGCTTCCCAGTCAATTATATCTTTATCAACTGTGGTTATGTCATCAGAAGCCTTTTCAATTTCCTTTTGTGATGCAGATATCTTTGCTTTTAACTGTTCTATAGTCAGATCAATGTCATCAAGCTGTTTTTCATACTGCTGTACAAATTCGCCGACCCTCTTTATCTCCGATTCAAATCTGACGCAGTCATTATTATATCCACCAAGCTGTTCTTTGAGCCCTTCAATATCTGCCGAATACTTGGCAGTTTCCTGGGACATCATCTCGACTTGCTTTTCAAGATCCTTCAGATTTTTAGATAGCTCGTCCTTATCCCTGTTGATCTGCTCGATCTCATTCTTTCTGGAAAGAATACCTGTGCTTTTGGACACGCTTCCTCCTGTATACGAACCTCCGGCATTGATTATCTGACCATCGAGAGTAACGATCTTAAACTTGTAGTTGAACTTTTTAGCTATCACAGATGCAAGATCAATGTTTTCACAAACACAAACATTGCCCAGAAGACTTTTGATGACCTCGCTATACTTATTATCGGTTTTTACAAGTTCATTAGCCATTGAAACATATCCGTCCATTTCAGACAGACCGCTGTTTTCAAATGATTTGGATCTGACTGACGTGATGGGCAAAAATGTTGCCCTGCCAGCTTTATTCTCTTTCAAAAGACCAATGCAGCGCTTTGCAACGCTTTCATCGTTAACAATAATGTTTTGCAGAGCACCGCCAAGGGCAGTCTCAATAGCAATTGTATATTCGTTCTTAACATCTATCAGCTGAGCAACGGAACCGCATACGCCTTTGATCCTTCCCTGCTTGCCGGCTGTAAGAACGTGCTTAACGCTGTAAGAAAAACCTTCCATAGATTTTTCCAGATCGTTGAGAATAGAAAGCTTTGAATCAAGCTCTCCAAGTCTCAGTCTTAACTGAGAAAGCTCCTCACGACCTGATTCGAGTTTTGCCGCTTTGTTTTCATATAATTTGGTGAGCCCGGCAAGCTTATTTTCACATTCCTGTTTCTTATCATCGGCGTTGTTCTTTGCGTTGCGAAGCTCACTAAGCTCTTTGTTTGCCAGCTTTTCTGTCTTTTCAAGCTCGTTTTTGCTTTGTACAGCAGAGCTTATCTGCTCGTTATAATCCGAGATATTGTTCTTTTCATTTTCAAGTTTGAAATTAAGCTGATTTTTGTCAAGATAATATTTATTTATACGGGAATTAACTTCGCTTATACTCTTATCGGAATCCTCGGATTTAAGAATAAGCTTTTGTATACGGTCCTCTTTTTCAAGTATCTCGTTTTCGATCTCATCCTTCTTGGCACTTAACGAATCCAGATCTTTCTCTCTTTTTTCAAGCTCTGTGGTATTAAAATACCTCATGCTCTTAGTTTCTTCGATCTGTTCGTTAAGCTGAAGGATCTTATCCTCGAGGTGGGATATGTCGTTTTCTATAACTGCCATATCGGTCCTGAACTGAGAATTTTTCTCTTCGATACTATGTATCCGGTCTCTGATATTATCTATATTCTCAAGCTCAAGTGCGCTTTTCTGAGAGTATTCAAGTATAGCATTATCAGCATCGGAAAGCTCATCATTAAGGCTTTCATACTGCTGCCTCAAAGAAACGAGTTTTTCTTCATGCCCCTTTATCTGAGACATATAACTGTCAAGCCTGTGGTTCCAGACCGAAACTTCAAGTTCTCTCTTTTCGTCGTCAAGTACACGAAATTTTTTGGCTTTTTCAGACTGTGTTTTCAAAGGTCCGATCCTTGATTCCAATTCTGTTATGATATCGTTGAGCCTTGAAATATTATCCTGTGCTGCAACAAGCTTTTTCTGCGCTTCTTCTTTTTTTAATCTGAGCTTTGATATTCCGGCGGCTTCCTCAAATATCTCTCGTCTGTCCGAAGAACGGCCCTTTACTATATCTGCTATCCTGCCTTGTCCGATAACTGAATAACCGTCTCTGCCAAGACCTGTGTCAAGGAACAGTTCTACAACGTCTTTGAGTCTTACGGCGTTACCGTTTATCATATACTCGCTGTCGCCGTTCTGATAGAGCTTTCTTGAAACGGATACAAGATCGGAATCAAAATCAAGCGTATGATCTTCATTGGATATATTTATTGTGACCTGCGCAAATTGTGATTTAGGGCGAGACTGCGTGCCGTGGAAGATAACTCCGGACATTTTTTCATCACGCATTGCCTTAGTGGATTGTTCACCCATTACCCAGCGCATTGCATCACTTATATTGCTCTTGCCGGAGCCGTTTGGTCCCACAACAGCAGTTATACCTTTATTAAATTTCAGTTCGGTCTTATCAGGAAATGACTTAAATCCCTGTATTTCCAGACTTTTCAGATACAAACTCTCACATCCCTGACTTCTACTTCGTATTTGGACAATTTTTCATCGCCCACCACTTTTATGTTTATCCCATTTTTTAAAAAATGTTCACTATTTGCTTTTTTATGTCCTATTGCTGCACTGATACATCGTGGGGAAACAGCACAGGTAACATGATATCTTTGTCCCTGCGCATTTTCGGCAATGGGTATACCGGATTTGCGAAAAGCATTACTCATATTCTCACGAATAATTCTGCTTTCACATAATTCTCTGAATGCGGGATGGTAATACCCTGCCACCATATCACGCTCAACGAACTCACTTGCATGAAGTCCGCATTTGAGCACCTTTATCCCTGCATTTTCAAATTCATAAAGCATTTTTGAGCACAAATCTATAACATCGTCCATGCTAATAAGATGATATTTCCCGGCTTTAAACAGCTGTGCAAGCTTGGTGCCTTTCAAAACCACAACCGGATAAATTCTGACTGTATCAGGCTTTATTTCAAGCACTTTTTCCATGTTTTCAAGCTCAATATCCATGTCAGATCTGTATAGTCCGACCATAAGCTGAAGTCCAAGCTCAAAGTTATGCTCTTTGATAAGCTTGCAAGCGTTGACAATATCAAGGGTACTGTGACCTCTTTCGTTGGCGTCAAGGACTTTGTCATTTAAAGACTGCGCTCCGATCTCGATAGATGTTACGCCGTATCTTTTCAATATATCAAGCACTTCATCATCTATATAATCTGGGCGTGTAGATATCCTTATACCGCTAAATTTTCCTTCTCCCAAATAAGCATTTGCAGCTTCAAGAAGTTCGATCATATATTCCCTTGGAACAGCTGTAAAGCTGCCTCCGAAAAAAGCGATTTCAGTATTTTCAGGATCCTTTATCTGTTCAAGTGCCTTTGAGCATATACGTCTTACATCCTGTGCATGGGGGATCTGTGAATTTCCCGTGATAGTATGCTGGTTACAAAACGCACACATATGAGGACAGCCCACATGGGTAACAAATATAGATATATTATTATGCTTCATAGCCCATAAGCGATAGCGCTTCCTTTGCAGCATTCTGTTCTGCGGATTTCTTTGACTTGCCTATACCCGTACCAATAACATTGCTGTTTAGCATTACATTGACAGTAAACTTTTTGTCGTGATCCGGACCGGATTCATCTGTAAGGACATATTCAACTTTTTCCTCGGGATTTTTCTGGATTATCTCCTGAAGTGCTGTTTTGTAATCAACAAAGCTGACGACACTATGTGGCTTAATATCTTCAGGAATAAACGACAAAACATATTTTGTTGCCACATCAAGACCGCCGTCAAGATAGATAGCGGCAATAACAGCTTCAAACGCATCAGAAACTATTGACGGTCTTTCCCGTCCGCCGGTTATTTCCTCACCTTTACCAAGAAAGATATATTCACCAAGATCTATCTTTTTGGAAAAGTCAAACAAAGCCTGTTCGCACACTAAAGATGCTCTCAGCTTTGTAAGCTCACCTTCGGGCAGGTGCTTAAAATGCTCAAAAATATAATCCGAAACGATAACAGATAAAACGGAATCGCCTAAGAACTCCAGTCTTTCGTTATTTTTACGCTGTTTTTTGCATTCGTTGGCATAAGAAGAATGAGAAAGAGCCTCGATAATAAGCTTTTCATTTTTGAATTTGTAACCTATTTTTTCTTGAAATTCTTTTATTGTCTCGTTTTCATTCATATTAAAAACTCCCAAATAATAATAACAACTATAAAATCGAAAAGTTACTTATCGGCTGATTCTGCTTTCATCTGGGCAAGTGCCTGAGTTATGGTATCTATTACCTTAGTTTCCGTAAATTGCTTAGCCTGTCTTATGGCGTTATAGAAAGCCTTAGCGTCAGAGCTTCCATGTGCTTTGATAACAGGCTTTGCTGTTCCAAGCAGCGGAGCTCCGCCGTACTCGGAATAATCAACCTTTTTCTTGAAATCTTTGATATTCTTCATAACCATTGCCGCAGCAAGTTTTGTCTTCAGATTCTTTTTGAAGATACCTTTAAGCTCGTTTGAGAAGAATTTTCCCATTCCTTCATAAAGCTTCAGCATAAGGTTGCCGCAGAATCCGTCTGCAACGCATACGTCACAGTCGCCGAGCGGAAGCTGCCTTGCCTCAATATTGCCGGTAAAGTTGACGGGAGCATTTTTCATTAGTTTATATGTTTCAAGTTCAAGCTCTCTGCCCTTGGATTCTTCAGCACCGATATTAGCAAGTGCTACACGTGGATTCTTTACTTTCATTATCCTATTCATATAAGCTGAGCCCATTATACCGAAATGGACAAGCATCTCCGGGCGGCAGTCAGCATTCGCACCACTGTCAAGAAGCATTGTTGGCTTGCCTGCCGTTGGAAGTATAGTTGCAAGAGCAGGTCTTTTTACGCCTTTTATTCTCTTTACAATAAAAGTAGCACCAACAACAAGCGCTCCTGTTGAGCCGGCAGAAACAAAAGCATCGCCCTCTCCGTCAGCAAGCATTTTCATGCCCACTGCCATAGAGCAATCCTTTTTACCCTTTATAACTTCGGTAGGTTCTTCGCAAATATCTATAACCGAATCTGCGTGTTTGATTTTAAGAGATGATATATCAAGCTGATTTTTCTTTGCACAGGCTTTTATTCTCTTTTCATCACCCACAAGTGTTACATCTACCTTAAAATCATTATGTGCTTTTAATGACCCTTTTATAACTTCCAGCGGTGCATTATCTCCGCCGAATGCGTCAATAACAATATTCATGCTGTGACCTCCTGTTTAAAGCTGTGAAATGAATCTGTCAAGGTCATCAAGACCTCTGTTTGAGATTTGTGCGTATTTAAGCTTTTTATCCCTTATTTTTTCGGGCAGCTCCGGTAAGATTCCCATATTGCATCCCATAGGCTGAAACTTCTCTACAGATTCGTCTGAGATATATTTTGAAAGTGCTCCGAGCATTGTCGTTTCAGGCAGGCTGACTTTACCCAGACCTCTGAGCTTTCTGCTCAAACATAGACCGGCAAAGATACCGCTGGCAGCAGATTCAATATATCCCTCAACTCCCGTTATCTGCCCTGCAAAATAAATATTTTCATTGTTTCTCATGCAAAACTGCTGTGTAAGAAGTTTTGGAGAGTTGATAAATGTATTTCTGTGCATTACTCCGTATCGCAGAAACTCTGCATTTTCAAGTCCCGGGATCAAAGAAAAGACTCTTTTTTGTTCTCCGAATTTCAGATTTGTCTGGAAGCCTACCATGTTATACATGGTTCCCTTTGAGTTTTCGGCTCGAAGCTGAACGACCGCATACGGTCTTCTGCCTGTTCTTGGATCCGTAAGTCCTACCGGCTTCAGCGGACCGAAACGCATTGTATCCTCTCCACGCTTTGCCAGCACTTCAATGGGCATACAGCCTTCATAGACCTTGAAGCCGTCTTTTGAAAAGTGTTCTTTTTCAAATTGCTTTAACTCCGCACTTTCCGCATTTATAAGTTCATTGTAAAAACGCAGATATTCATCCTTGTCCATAGGGCAATTTATATAATCAGCTTCACCCTTACCGTATCGGGAAGCAAAAAACACTTTTTCATTATCAAGGCTGTCAAACGAGACTATCGGTGCTGCTGCGTCGTGAAAATATAGATAATCACCGCATAGCTTTGATATTTCATCGGCAAGTGTATCACTTGTAAGCGGACCTGTTGCGATTATAACATTTCCGTCCGGAATACTGGTTACCTCATCCTCAAAAACTTTGATTTTCTCATGAGCTTTGATCTTATCTGTAATTATGTCCGAAAACAGAGTTCTGTCAACTGCAAGTGCCCCGCCTGCACTTACTCTTGAAGCTTGGGCAGCCTGCATTGTAAGTGAACCCAGTCTGCGCATTTCCTCTTTGAGCATACCGGCAGCAGATTCGATCCTGTCAGCTTTAAGGGAATTTGAACATACAAGTTCAGCAAAACCCTTATATTTATGCGCAGGTGAAAATTTCACGGGTTTCATTTCGTAAAGCTCAACTTCTATACCGAAATTTGCAAGCTGCCATGCAGCTTCAACTCCCGCAAGACCTGCACCGATTACTTTTGCTTTATTATTCATGTTTGATTATCCTTTAAATCGAGCCGTACTTTGCGATCGATCAATCTTCTTTAGGAGAAGCGGACAGATCACGCCTGTAATCACATTCCGGCTTATGACACAAAAGCAATCCATGCTTTCCGCCCTTTTGGAAAAGCGTTGAGCCACACTTAGGACAAACCTCTTCCGTAGGCAGGTCCCAAGTCATAAACTCACAATTAGGATTGTCTTCGCATCCATAATACTTTTTGCCCTTCTTTGTCTTTTTGAGCAGTATCTTTTTGCCGCAATAAGGACATTTACCGCTCATTTCCTGAACTATTCTCTTTGTGTTTGTACACTCAGGGAAACCGGAGCAAGCAAGAAACTTTCCGTATCTTCCTATTTTTATTACCATAGGTTTTCCGCAAACTTCGCAGATCTGGTCCGATTCTTCGCTTGGTATCTTAACTCTCTTACCGTCCATTGACTTCTCTGCTTCGGTAAGCTCATTATCAAATTCTCCGTAAAAATCATGGAGAGTTTTGATCCAGCTTTTTTTGCCGTTTTCCACCTGGTCAAGGCTGTTTTCCATATTTGCTGTAAACTTAACATCAACGATCTTTTTAAAATGCTCACTCATAAGGTCATTAGTGACCTCGCCAAGTGTTGTGGGCTTGAGCTGTTTACCGTCACGTTCAACATAGTTTCTCGCAAGAATAGTTGTGATCGTGGGAACATACGTTGAAGGTCTGCCGATACCTGTTTCTTCAAACGCTTTAACAAGGGTCGCTTCTGTGTATCTTGGAGGCGGCTGAGTAAAGTGCTGATTGCCTTCAAGAGATTTAACGTTCACCTTATCGCCTTTTTTGATTGGCGGCAAAACGTTCTTTTTCTCTGTATCATCATCCTTGCTTTCTTCGTAAAGGACTGTAAAACCGTCAAATTTAATTGAAAAACCGGTCGATTTAAAGCAGCAATTATCCGCCACTATATCAACAGATACTGTGTCCATAAGACAATTTGCCATTTGAGATGCAATAAATCTTTCCCAGATAAGCTTATAAAGCTTGTATTGGTCATTGGTCACGCCGCTTGCCTTTACTTCATCGGGAGTTAATTCCGGATGTGTAGGTCTTATAGCTTCGTGTGCATCCTGAGAATTGCCCTTGCTCTTAAATTTTCTTGGAGTATCAGGGACATAGTTATCGCCGTATTTTTTTCTTATAAACTCCGTAGCAGCAGCACGTGCTTCATCGGATATCCTCAGACTGTCTGTTCTCATGTAGGTTATAAGACCTGTTTGTCCCATGGACTTGATCTCAACACCCTCGTAAAGCTCCTGGGCAGTTTTCATTGTTCTTCTGCCCTGGAATCCGAGCTTTCTTGAAGCTTCCTGCTGTAAAGTTGACGTTGTAAACGGTGCAGCCGGGGATTTTCTATGGATGCTCTTTTTTACATTTTCTATAACAAAGCTTTTATCTTTAAGGCGATCAAGGATCTTATCCGTCTGTTCTTTATTCTCAAGCTCGATCTTTTCACCGTCGACGGTATTAAGCTTGGCAGAAAATGCTCTTCTGCTTCCCGAAGCTGTAAACTTACCGTCAATAGACCAGTATTCCTGTGAAACAAAAGATCTAATTTCATTTTCACGGTCACATATCATCTTAACCGCCACAGACTGAACTCTGCCAGCAGACAGACCACGCCTTATCTTTCTCCACAAAAACGGTGACAGTTTATATCCCACGATCCTATCAAGGATACGTCTTGCCTGCTGTGCATTAACAAGATTAAGGTCGATCGTCCTGGGATTAGCCATTCCGGCTTTTATTCCGCTTTCGGTGATCTCATTGAACGTTACTCTGTTTTTTTGTTCAAGATCAAGGCCCAGTATCTGTGCAAGATGCCACGAAATTGCCTCTCCTTCCCGGTCAGGGTCTCCTGCCAGATAAACATGATCACACTTTTTAGCTTTTTTCTTTATATCTTTTATAAGGTTTTCTTTTTCCTTGATGTTGACATACAGAGGCTCAAAATTATGCTCAATATCAACAGCAAGCTTAGATTTAGGCAGATCACGAAGATGTCCCATAGAAGCAACAACTTCATAATCTCCGTTAAGATATCTTTTTATTGTCTTCACCTTTGTAGGTGACTCAACTATAATAAGATCAGACAAATTCCATTCTCCGTTCTATATGTTAATCTGCCAGTTCAAACTGATTACCCGGCAAGCTGTTTACTATACCCTCAAGTTCCAGCAATGTTAGTGTAGAAAGTACAGTTGAAATATCAATCCCTGTTTGTGTACATATATTATCCGCAAGCGTCCTTCCCTTTTCAAGAACCTTGCATACCGCTGACTCCGTCTCGTTCAGCTGTCCATAATCTATCTCAGGCTTGGATTTTTCTTCATCCGATCCGGTACCGCTATCTTCCGAATGTGCATGATCTTTTGCAGACTTTTTATTAGTTTTGTTTTCCTTTTCTTTGCTGAAAAAGCTTGAATCATCCACGGGAAGACTGAAATCTCCGAACTGATTTGTATATGAAAAGCTTTCAAAGTTATCATAGGAAAGAAGTCCCACTACATCCTGAGCATTGAAAATAGGAATACACCCGTTTCGTATCAGATATCTCTGACCGAAAAATCTCTTGTCCGTAATATCTCTTGGCGGAAGGACAAACACAGGTTTTCCCTGAGCAGTGGCATGAATATAATTATCAAGCCCATGGCTCTGCATACTTGCCTCAATAAAAATAACACCCTTTGAGATACCAACGAGTATTCGGTTCCTTAACTTGAATGCGTTGCTTATGGGCTTGCTGCCAGGGATAAGCTCGGATATAACCACACCGTTCTCAGCGATTTTCCTTTTCAGATCAAGAGTATTCTCCGGATAGTCATGACCTAAAGCAGTACCGCACACAGCAACAGTAGGTACATTGTTGTTCAGAGATACAGTATTTGCGATCTGGTCGATACCAGTTGCAAAACCGGAAGCAAGCGTTATATTGCATTTTATCAATTCCGAGGAAAGAACCCTTGCTGTATATATCGAATACTCACACGGCATCCTTGTCCCCACAAATGCGATAATATTGACATTGTCTATCAGCCTTATATCTCCATAGCTGAAAAGGACAGCAGGCGGATTAGCGATATACGCCAATGACTTAGGATATTCATCGCTGTCATAACAGCAGATGCTTATTTCCTTTTCGTTACAGTAATCAACTATCTTCTGAGCATCATCCTGTGAGAATTTATCAACAGCATCATACTCTTTTTCGGTTACAGCGCTTATTTCATGTGCTTTAAGGCTTGCATAGAACTCCCGGACATTATCAAAATTAGCGGACAGATCCCAGATACGAACATTGCCGGGACCAAATATCTTTACAAGCAATAACCAGATCAAGCGATTATCCATTTTTCTGTCCACCTCTGCACATTTCCCATAGTAAGATAGCACCTGCTGATGCAACATTAAGAGAATTGGTATTGCCAAGCATAGTAATAGTTACCTTTTTATCGCATAGTTCAATATCATCATCCGCAATACCGTTGCCCTCATTTCCAAGTACCATTGCACTTTTGCAGCCAAAATCAACATCTGTTATACTTTCAGCATTTTCATCTATAACAGATGCAAACACAGTGATAGAATTGCCTTTCAAGAGCTTTATAACTTCCGAGAAGCTTTTAGTGTGAATTATCCTCATTCTGAATACCGTACCCATTGCAGAACGGATAACCTTGGGATTATAAAGGTCGCAGCATCCGCACATGAAAACAGCATCAACACCTACAGCTTCAGCTGTTCTGAGCAGCGTGCCAACATTACCCGGATCCTGCAGATCATCAAGGATCAGATATTTTCCGTTTTCATCTTCAGTATCCCCCTCAAATGCTGTACGTATCATTTTGGCTTCGATAAACACGCCCTGAGGATATTCGGAATCTGACATTTTCTGTGCCACATCATCGCTGATAAAATGGAACTGCTCGTATTTATCAAACCATGTGGGATCAATATAATCGGTGTACTTTTCGACAGCCTTTTGAGTCGCAAAACATGAAGTTATAATAAGCTTCCCGTTTTGCCACTGCTCAAATGCATCACGGCAGACTCTTGCTCCCTCGATCACAAACGAGCCCTCTTCATATCTGAATTTTCTGTTTGTTGAGAGCTTAATATAGTGCTTGATCCTGGGGTTGTCTTTGCTTGAAATAAACATAAAGCACACCGTTCTTTCGCTTATTTTTGCACCTTAATATATAACAAAACACGCATATCCGTTAAAACATGCGTGTCAGTATTTATTAAAGTGCAGCCTTAGCTTTCTCAACGATCGCAGTAAATCCTGCAGGATCATTGATTGCTATTTCAGACAACATTTTTCTGTTCAAATTGATATCAGCCTTCTTAAGACCGTTCATCAATGTGGAATAATTCATTCCGTTGAGCTTTGCAGCAGCAGAGATTCTTGTGATCCAGAGCTTTCTGAAATCTCTCTTCTTAGCCTTTCTGCCGATGTATGCATACTGTCCTGACTTCATTACGGCTTCTTTAGCCATCTTGAAGTGTTTGCTCTTTGCTCCGAAATAGCCCTTAGCAAGCTTCAGAGTTTTATTTCTTCTCTTACGAGTCATCATTGCTCCCTTAACACGAGCCATAGTTATTACCTCCTAAAATTTCTTAGATCGTTTCCCTACAACCCGTTATTACTTGTAAGGTACAAGAATCTTAATGTTATCCAGATTTGACTTATCTGCAACTGCAGCACCACGAAGAATTCTCTTACGCTTGTGATCCTTCTGTGTAAGTCTGTGTCTCTTGTTTACGTGCTGGAATTTTACCTTGCCGCTGCCTGTAACTTTAAAACGCTTCTTGGCACCGGAATGTGTTTTGATCTTTGGCATTGATTTATCCTCCCTTGAATTTATTACTTAGATTGTTTCGGAGAAACGAACATCACAAGACTGCGTCCCTCCATCTTAGATGGCTTGTCAACAACACCAGCTTCAGAAATCTCATCCTTGAATTTTGCAAGTATCTCCTCGCCAAACTGAGGGTGAGCAACCGTACGCTTACGAAACCTTACGGAAACCTTAAGCTTATCTCCTCCATTAAGGAACTTTATTGCCTGATTGACCTTGGTATTGAAATCATGAGTATCAATGGTAGATGACATCCTGATCTCTTTTACCTCAATGACCTTCTGATTTTTCTTTGCTTCTTTTTCACGCTTGGACTGTTCAAAACAGAATTTGCCGTAATCCATTATCCTGCACACAGGCGGTTGCGCCTGCGGAGCGATCTTTACAAGGTCAAGATCCTGCTGAAAAGCAAGTTCCAATGCCTCACTCGCACTTACGATACCAAGCTGATCTCCGTCAACGCCGATCAAACGCACTTCTTTGTCCTTAATTTCTTCGTTGATCTGATGTTCTCTGTTGCTAATGACACAGCACCTCCAATATACAAAATATAAAACGGGTACAGACATAGATCCGTACCCGCATAGAAAGCATAAATAATAATGCGATCAGATGTTGACCTTTTCGCCTTGGCTAAAGGTGAGAACGAATCAAGTCCTACTTTGTTTACTCAAGTATTATACAACATTGCCCATACTTTGTCAAGTCGTTAACACTTTTTTTACAATTAAAATTTATACTCCTTTCCCATGCCAAGCTTAAAAGAATAAATATAACAGCTTTTTATCGTTGCTTTATCTATAGTTCCGTCACTATTGTTGTTTCCAAGGACCACCTCAAGCGCTGCCTTGTAAAGCTCCAGCTGTAATGTATATTTATCCATGTCATTTATGCTTTGGAAATTGTCTGTTTTATAATCGACGATAACGTATCCGTCATCCTCCTTGAAAACGCAGTCAGCTATACCCTGGAGCATACCTTCATCACCGGTAATATCGGAATATTTTTTTCCAAGGCTTGTATCTTTCATTGCTACAAGGAACTTTTTTTCTCTGTGCACCTCATCCGATTGATCTATTCTTCTGTAAAAATCAGAATTAAAAAACGCTTCAAGCCTGTTTACATATACACCGCTTGCTTCAGTCGGAGTAAAATAACCGTTATCAACAAGTCTTTGGAGCTCGTTTTTTACGCTGATCTGTGCGTTGGTATAATTCGCAACCTCCATAAATTTATGTGTAAAAGTTCCCTTTTCTGCCGGCGTAAGTTTTGAACCGTCATCAAGCTTAGGAAGACTTGGGAAAAAATCAGGATCAATCTGTATAGCAAAATCCGGATCGTCTGATTTATGGGCATTTTCAATGGCTTTTTTCTCGTTTTCTTCTCTCACTATCTCGGTCACAGTAAGCTTTGAAGGAAGCATAGCTTGTCCGGAGGAACTCTTTTTCAGCATCTTGTCATTTTCATAGATTTCTGTCAGCTTATCAACCAAGGCTTCATCTTCGGTCTCTTCCGTTTTTTCATCAATGACCAATGTATCCTCATCATCTGTTGTCAGAAATTCCATAACGGCGTTTATCTTTGGCTTGCGGGGGTCACAAACCAGAAATTCAAATGTCTCAGCTTCATCTGCCAATTTATCATTTTCAAGATCATAATCACCATTGAGCCATTGAGCAAACTCCTTTCCCATATTGAAGCCTGAAAGTCCGCACATGAGCCAATAAAGCATATTATCGCACTCTGCCACCAGCTTTTCCATTTGGATAGCATCAGCGCAATTACACGCCTGTCTGTAAACATTCTTGACAGTGTTTCGGCCTGTTTGCGCCTTTATATTGCCATTGCACTTTGGCGACATTGACAAAAACAGCTTCTCCTTTGCACGTGTGCATCCGACGTAAAAAAGTCTTAATTTTTCGCTTCTGTCCTCAAGAACACTTTTATCATGCATATCCTTGAAAAGAATATTGGTTTTTATTATATCCCTTATCGTATCTGAGGTCTCAAAAGCAAAACTGTCAACGTCTTGGGGATCTTCGGATACCTTATGATGCATATAAATATTCTCACTGCTTGAGTTTTTGGAATACACAAGATCACAGAGAAAAACATATGGAAATTCAAGACCTTTTGATGCGTGATAAGTCATAACATTGACCGAATCTCCGGATGAAGTTATTTTACCCGACTGTTTAAATGCGCTGTCATTGTTGTATACTGAATCAATAAATCTTAAAAATCCTGCAACGCCATCTCCGCCGGACTGCTCGTAATCTCTTGCATACTGAAGAAACAACAGAAGATTTGCCCGTTTCTTTTCGCTGTCCAGATAAACCGAAGTAACTGACAAAAGCTCTGTAGAATCATATATGTATCTTATCAGCCGCTCAAGATCCGAGCTCATCGAGCGGAAAATAAAGCGTTCTATCGCTTCATACGTCTTTGAACACTTTTTCTGAAGTTTCGGGTTATCATTGAAGATTGGTTCGTATTCAAAGTCCTCTGTTTTTTTGCCTATATAAGTAAGGTGTGCGGTGGATAAAACGGTATATATGCCATTTATTGTCTTGCCTTGATTTTTACACCGCTTTTGATGTATCAAAAGCATATCTGATGCGCTGAATCCGAACACCGGTGACATAAGCATCGATGCCATTGCAATGTCATTAAGCGGATTGTCAATTACTCTGAGAATACTCAGTATAAGAGTTATCTCGCTGGATTTAAGATATCCTTCCGTATCCTGTGAACGGGTTTTCAGACCAAACGATTCAAGTGCTTTTGACATCTGAGTTATGCTCTTATTTTTCATCATAAGGATACAGATATCCCCTGCCCGGCAAGGTCTCATGGACTTCATATCCTTGTCCCAGACTAAATATCCCGATTCCGGAGCAAGGATTTTTCTGATCTTCCGGGCTATTAAATAGTATTCTTCGCTGAACCCGGATCTATCAAATGTATCATGCCTGTCAACAAGCAGCATTTCTACACAATTTGCCCCGTCAAATTCAGGCTGCTGCGGATATTGTTCTGCACCAAACTTAAGTTTCTGGCTGTCGTTATAGTCTACTCCGCCCATTTTTTTAGACATTATAGGCGTAAAAACGTTATTTACAAAATCAATTATACCCTGTCTGCTTCTGAAATTTTCCTGCAATATGACAGGCATAAGATCTTCGTAACCTTTGTTTGCATCAACAACAGTCTTGCTGAACAATTCAGGATTAGTCTGTCTGAAACGGTATATAGCTTGTTTTATATCTCCTACAACAAATACATTATCCCCCATATGGCTGAGGTCTTTTCCGTTTGAAAGAGCACGAAAGATTATTTCCTGAAGATTGTTTACATCCTGGAACTCATCAATAGTAATTATCTTATATATCCCGCTCTGTCTGATGTCTTCACATAACGCTGTGCGTACGATATCCCCGTCTTTGAACTCAACAAGAAGATCCTTTGTCATCATTTCAACATCCGAAAAGTCAACGGCGTTTTTTTCCACCTTCACCTCGTGCATGATCTCTTCGATCCTTGATACAAGACCTGCAAGGATATCAAAAACTTCAAGCACATCATTGATATTATCTCTTATCTGCTTGTCGGTAAGAACACCGTCGGTTTTCAGTTCTTTTATTGTACTGTTTATCTCGGCAATTATACTTGCTGACTGTGCCGCCATATCCTCCAGCTGGCTGCGCTCGCCGATTTCCATTGCATCAAGCATCTTGTTGCTTTTCAGTGAAGGCTTTCTGACCTGTGGTGAGGCAAGAGAAAGGAATCGGTCAAAATCCTGTTCATCAAAGCTTTTGACAAGTTCGTTGATCTGATTGCGGATAATATCCAGATCAGATGACAATGTTTTTGAAAATGATGCTGCCTGTGGATATACGCTTATTTTCATAGCAAGCGGTTCAAGAGCATTTATCAACGACAGTATATAGTCAAGCTTATCTTTGATCCCGCTTCTGAAATCCTCAATGTGCTTGCTGATAAAATCATCGTTTGAATACAAACCTTTTGCGTTGCTTATCCATTCTTCTCTGAAAGGTATAGTCCTTAAAAAGACATAGAGAGATCTTATTATGGTGTTCAGCTTGATAGAATGAGCACCGAAGGAATTACACAGTCTGCCGTATGCGTCTTTATTTTTCTTGCAAAGCTCCTCTGTTGCCTGATCCCTGGCATTTTCAAACATCATTTTCTCGTTTGCCTCGTCGAGAATTTTAAGTCCGCTTTGAAAATCGAAACGTTCTATATTGTCTTTTACAAAATCAAGGCAAAACGAATTTATTGTTGATACTCTTGCAAATTGAAGATTATCCTTCTGTTCAAGAAGCCATCGGCTTTTTTCAGAAACTCTCTCTTCCGGTGAAGCAAAGCAACGTGCGATCTCTTTATCAATAGCCTTATTAAGCTTTTCCCGCATCTGTGCAGCTGCTTTGTTGGTAAATGTAACAGCAAGAAGCTTCTCGGCAGGTATCTTTTTGTTTTCATCCAGAAGAAGCTGTGAAAGCCGCTCAATAAGAACTGTCGTCTTACCGCTTCCTGCAGCAGCTGATACAACGATCCCTTTATCCCTTGTTTCAATAGCTTTTTGCTGCGCCGCGGTCCATTCTATGCTGTTCATCACTTATCACCGCCATTCTCTGATCCTGAAAGCTCTGCAATAGTTTCCTTGAATTTATCTTCCAGTTCTTTTTTATTGGTCGTAAGACCTGAATTGTCCTCGAATCTGTCCTTATTACATATCGTTCTGTAATCGCAACAGCTGCATACATTTCCAGTAGCTCTCATTGGAAAATCGCCTTTTTCCAGCGCATTTCCGAACTCTATTACCTTTGAACCAGCATATTTTCTTATCGCATTAAAAGTCTGTTCGTCGACAGTATCCTTCTTGTTTTTGTCAAAGGGGGCATACATATAATTTGCATCGGTGTTATCCTTGTTGAATGTGCCTATTACATCGCTGTTTCCGACGATAATGCCCTTGGGCTTGAACGCCTTTAAAATACGGTCGTTATGTTCGCTGCTATACATGGATTCTGTGATGCTGCTGTCACGGATAGGCTTTATGCTCTCGCCAAAGGTCATATATTCTATGCCTGCAGGCTTAATATCGGATCCAGAGCCGTTTATCTGCATATACGCATCAAGATAAATAAGCATCTGAAGATTCAGACCGCACTGCAGATGGGAATAATCAATAGCTATGGAACCCGTTTTATAATCTATTATCCTTACAAGTTCCGACCCCCCCGGATCAGAAAGATCGACACGGTCTATAAAGCCTTTAAGCTTCAGTGTGTTACCCTTGGCAGTGCTGTATTCTACAATTCGGCTGTTATCCTTTATACCAAAATCGTATTCGGTTTCCACAAAATTGTATCTTGATCTGTTAAATTCCTGCTGAACATATTTTACTATCCTGAAAGTAATATTTTTTAGCAGATCATAATCATACTTGTATGTCTCTGTCTTTCCGAAATCGCTGTTAAGGCTGTTGTTATAATAGTCGTCAAAACATTCATCAATAAGATATTTTACACGATCGTCCGTTTGCTCAGAATCATCCATAACAATATATTGGCCCTCTTTATCAGTATCTGAAAAAACTTTTTGAAGTACAAGATGCACAAGAGTTCCCTTATGATCGGGACTCATTTCCATTATTTCGATCGGTCTTAATCTTAATCCGTACCTACAGAAATATGAAAAAGGACATTTATAATATGAATCGACCTGAGATGCGGATACCTCAGCCATGTTGTTGTTAAAAAACGTCTGATGACTCAGTTCGCTGTCCGGCTGAGTCTTTGCACTGTTAAGACGGTCCCCGGCAGCATTTTCCATAGCATAAAGCTTTGGACCGTATTCGGTATTTTTCAGCGAAGCTTTGACTGATGTCTCAAATGAACTCTTTTGGTTAAAATGCTCGATTGCAATATGATACGCTGTTTTTTCCGATGTACAGAAAAACTCCAAAGGAATATCTGTCAGCTTTTCTGCCTGTTTATTTTTAAAGCATTTGAGTATATCATTTACCAGAACAGAAGGTCTCTTTTCCTCGCCGGTCAGATCAGCGTTTATATATGAAACAAAAAGTTTTTCCGATGCCATGGATACTGCATTGTAACAAGAAAGCTCCTCATTCATAATAGAATATCTGACATCGCCGGAAAAATCACGTCTGAACTCACCGGAAAAGCTTTCCAGTGATTTTTGCAGCACAGACATATCTGTTCTTGAAAGCAGGCTGTTGTTGGAGATCACTTTGGGGAACACTCCGTCATTGACCTGGCATACAAAAGCAATTTTAACATTGGTAAGTCTTGAATGTGATGAATCGGCAATTCTTACACAGTCTATTTTCTGCGGCGGATTTGAAACGCTCATCTGAGATACCATTACCCTGAACAATTCGTAGAACTGTCTGAGAGAAATCGATTCCTCACCCAGACAGTCATATATAGACTTTATGCCTGACAGAATCGAGTTCCATAGCTGCCTTAGTCCCCTTGAAAGCTCTGTCTGAGTCTGATTTTCATTAAGAACCGCATTTTTTACAACAGAATAAACACGCTTTGAAACATTCAGCTCGTCAAGCAGCGCAAAAAATCTTTGACATATCTCGGAAGCAGGCAGATCACCTTTGCCGCAAACTTTCCTGAACTTTTCAAGTGGTGAAATTATGGATTTCCTAAGCTCTTCAACCGAATTGATATGCTTTAATTCAGTTTCACTTTTTACAAGTGATGTGTCAAGCCCAAAATAAACCTTTGTCCACATATCACCGTTGATGTTCCATTTTAAACAATATCGTTCAATAATATTGGCATTGTGCTTATTTGCCGAGTAAAACGGCGATTTTACCAGCTTTATAATCTTCTCGGTCTTATACTTTCCGGATATAAGGCAGTTAAAAAGCGAAGTAAAATACTGAATGATAGATGAAGCGGAGATCTTCTCTGAAAGATCAATAAAATACGGTATTTCATATCTTTCCATCGTGCTTTCAAAAACACCTGATATTTCCTGGACATTGCGCACTATCACGGCAATATCCGAATATCTGTAACCCTTAGAAACAAGATGTTTTATCTGGGCGCAGACAAACATTGCCTCAGAGTATACATCGTCAGCACTTATTATCCTGACATTCTCGCCGTTATCTTTTAAAGCCGTCTTTGTTATATTAAACAGATTTTTTGAGACATAGGCTATGTCAGTGCTGTACAGACCCATTTCAACAGCATAAACTGTCTCGCTCTGCCTGCTGCCTGCAAGAATACGCAGTGTGCCCAGTGTCCTTTCGGTTATTTTAAAGGGATGGATTGCGTTTTTGCAGCTGTCATTATCGATACAAAGGGAGATGTTCACATTGTCAGCCTGGGAAAAACACAGTTCTATCATTTTAAGTTCGTCATACGAAAAACTTGAAAATGAATCAATATAAATATCTGTGCAGGCAAAATATAAATTATCTCTTGCCGCACTGACCGCAGCACTGATGCTTGAAACCGCATCATGAAGCCCCGAAGCGGACAGCTGCTGCATATACTCATTATATATCAGCGCAATATCGTGTATTTTTAGAGAAAAGCTCCCCTTGGCGTTATCGGATATAATAGAAAGCAGTTCATATGTAATTCCGCTTTCTCTCATCTGCTGCACCAGATCAATAAGCTGGGAAATGAAATTACCCTTTTCAAGCCCCTTTTTATCCATATTTCGTACATAGTATTTCAGCTCATTCCGGGATCTTAATGCTTGAATAGCTTTGTACATCAGAATTATCTTTGCATTTTCGCCGGCAACAGTCTGACCGATGTTGCCTCCATACTTGTTTAAAAGCAATTCAGAGATCCTGTTAAAACCGGCAGTTGTAATTCTGTTAAAATCCACTGCTCCGAGTTTATTATAAAGCTTTTTATCGTATTCAAAGGAAAACTGATCCGGGATCATAACAACGACATTTTTCCCGTCACTAACAGAGCTTTTTATAGAATCAATAAACCGCTCTTCACGATCACTGGTTGCACCGCCGATAAAAAATCTTATCATATAGACCGACCTACTTCCCTTTTTTGATACATTTTCTGCTGAAATTATACCATAATAATAACATAATGTCAATCAGAAAGCAGGTTTAACTGTACAAAAGAACGTACAGTCAAGAGAATAAGTCCACAATAAAATCAAAGAACCCGAAACCAAATTCAACTTCTGTATCACTATCGTTTATAACAGTAAGCTCTTTACCATTTTCTTCAAGTATAGATCCTGTAATGAACCAGCTTTCAGTTGAGGTGCTATTATCCGCAGCAGGAAAAGCTGTGAATAAAGCAGCTGCAATAACGCCTATCATAAGCGATTTTTTAAAGTTAGTTATTTTTTTCATTCTCTGTACCTCCAAATTAAATATGCTATGATTATTGGAGATGCTATGTCAATTATTCACATTAAAATAATTTTTCTGTATTTTAAATAAAATTAAAGTTACCTGCCTATAATTAAATCAAAATATAAAGGAGATGATAATATGAAAGAGAAAAATTCAAGAAAAGGCGCATATATTGCTATCGCAGTTCTTTCTGTAATATCGATCCTTGTTGCCTGCACAAGCAATAATGAAAGCGCAGAGTCGTCAAAAACGGAAAGATCATCAGTTGTAACCAAGGTATCCGAAAACTCACAGCAGTCAGTTCAAATATCTTCCGAGAGCGATTCTGACAGCTCGGTTGAGTCAGTATCCACCTATACTTCAGGTAATGCAGTCGCAGGAGTAAGCGATATAAATATTGTCCAAGCAAGCTCATCAAACACTTCTCTTTCCTCAAAAAGCGTTTTAGTCACTATAGGCAACAAAAAGGTGGATCTGAGCGGTGCATATGTTGTTGACGGAATAACAGCAGAGATAATCGGAGGAACTTACCGCTCTGATACAGCAGACCAGAATGTATTTCTTGTAATAAACGGCGGAAAGCTTAAACTGTCAAATGCGGAAATAATAAAAACCGGAAACGCTTCCCAAAATGACTCAAAGCGCAGTTCCGATGTTTCGGATGATTACAATTTTTACGGAATCAACTCTATTATACTTGTGGTCGGTGAAGAAAGCTCTGCTGAAATATCCAACTGTAAGCTGACCTCAGATTGCAGCGGTGCAAATGCAGTATTCTCCACTTCGGGTGCAAAAGTAAACGTAAATAACGTTCTTGTGTCCACAACAGGAAATTCTTCAAGAGGAGTATATGCTACCTATAACGGTACTATAAATGCCGACCATGTTGACATTACTACGACCGGAGCGCATTGTGCTCCCATAGCAACAGACAGAGGCGGCGGTAATGTTAACGTTACAAACAGTGTAGTAAAATGCTCAGGCGACGGAAGCCCGTGCATTTACTCTACAGGCAACATTAAAGTAGACAACCTCATCGGCACATCCACAGGTTCGCAGGCAGCTGTTATTGAGGGTAAAAATTCAATCACAATGCTTAACTCAAAACTAACAGCAAGCGGTGGAAACAACGGAGTAATGCTTTATCAGAGTATGTCAGGAGACGCATCTGATAAAGATGCAAAAGCCAGCGTTTCTACTCTTGAAATGACCAATTCAACCATTACAAACAATTCAAAAGGACCTATGTTCTATATAACAAATACAACCTCTGTCATAAATCTAAATGGCGGCAATACATTGACTTCGGAAAACGGCGAACTTGTAAATGCTGCAACAGGAAGATGGGGCAAAGACGGGTCCAACGGCGGAAAGCTGACTATAAACATCGCAAAGGATACACTGAGCGACAGCATTTCAGCCGACGATATAAGCTCGGTAACAGTACAAACATCAGATAACGGAAGATTTAACGGAAAAACCTCAGGCAACGTAACGACCTGAAAAACAGCAACGCCTCTTGTGTCACAAATCCACAGGAGGCGTTTTCATATTATTGTATCTTTAATCCAAGCATTGTAAGATCATCAAACTGTGAAGCATCACCAACAAATTCATCCACTTTTCTCTTAACACCCGAAAGAAGCTGCTGAGGGGACGGATCGTAGTGTTCATTCAAGGCTTTCAGCATACGCTCTGTACCGAACAGTTCGTTTTCAGCGTTTGTAGCCTCTACAACTCCATCAGTATACAGGAACATCATATCACCCTTTTCAAGCTTTATTTTATATTCGCTGTACTTCTGATTTTCGAAACCGCCAATAACAAAACCGTGCTTATCAATATGCAAGGCAAACTTGCCGTTATTACGTCTTATGGCCGGGTATTCGTGACCGGCATTTGCCGCCGTGATCGTACCGGTAGAGATCTCAAGGATACCAAGCCAGAGGGTAACAAACATTCCTTCTTCGTTATTCATGCAAACTGCATTATTAGTCATTTCAAGGATCTTTGCCGGAGAGCTGCATATGGATGCATAATTATTAACAAGGATTTTTGACATCATCATGAACAGTGCCGCAGGAACGCCTTTTCCGGATACGTCAGCCATAACGATAGCAAGATGATCGTTATCGATAAGGAAGAAATCATAGAAATCTCCGCCCACTTCTTTTGCAGGGTTCATTGTAGCATAAATGTCAAATTCCGGTCTGTCCGGGAAAGCCGGGAACAGATTTGGCAGCATATCTGCTTGTATCTTTGTTGCAAGTTCCAGCTCTGTCTTTATTCTTTCCTTTTCTTTGGTTATATTAGTAATAGTATTGATATATTTTCTTGTTCTTGCAGACAGTGTTTCAAACGCCTGGGCAAGAATTTCTATTTCATCTTTTGTCTTGTATATTTTTTCCATCTTAAACTCAAGATCGTCGCCGCCTATCTCTGTGATGCGCTTTGTCATATGCTCCACAGGCTTAACGATCCTGTTTGCAAGAAACAGCGCAGAACCGCTGCCCAGCAAAAAGATAACTATGATCATCACAAGTGTGGTCTTTTCAGATTTTTTGGCAGCGTCGTTAAAGACGTCCTGAGCATTTTTATTTACTTTATCATATTCATCCACCATTACTTTGGCGGGCTGTTTAGTGATCTGCTTTTCCACCACCGAGATAATTGACCAGCCAACCGAGTTTATAGGTGCAGCTGACATATATAATTCTTTGTCATCAACAGTAATAGTTTTCAGATCTGTCTTGTCTTTAAAAGAACTGTTGACAAAGTCCGCAAGTTCTTTATTTCCGATATTTCTTATATCTTGTGCCTTATCAGAAGTTTCAGCCTTGAATGTACCTTCCTTCTGAGGCGAGAAAATTACATGACCTTTTTCATTAACAACACAAATGTAACCTCCGCCCTCAACTGATGATTCCACATATTGTGCCATTGTATCCAGAAAAAGATCCACTCCGACAACAGCAACAAGTTTACCGTTATGGTAAACAGGCGCAGAACATACTATTCCGATTTTACCGGTAAAAGCGTCTTTTTCAATATCAGTAAAGAAAACATCACCTTTACTTACAGCTCCGGTATACCATGGTCTTTGTCTGATAGGAACGTCAACAAGATTTCCACTGCTGTCATATTTATCTGCCGGTCTGTCATCAACCATCAAACAGGTACCGTCAGGCAAAGCCACAAAACATGAATTAAGCATTTTAGAATTTGAATACAAAGATTCCATCATTCCGCTCATATTACCTATAAGACCGATATATTCCGAGTTTTTAGGATCAACAGAGCTTTCATGCAGCAGCTGTTCACAAACTGTACCGTTTTTTGATTTATCGGGAAGAGGAATATCACGCTTTGAAAAGCTTGCGCTGTTATCAAACAGTCCTGCCGCAAGATTCTGAAGGGTCTTGACATCCTTTATGGCATCGGAAAACATATCATTTGCTATATAAGCTTGCTCCGCAGTAGATTTTATAAGAGTCTTATTTACTACCTGTTCCATTGTACTTTCAGATATGGAATTGATCTTATCCTGCTGTTCAGAGGAAGCATCCCCGACAATTTTTTTCAGCTGCCTGCCCTGATATACAGAAACTGCTCCGAAAACCGCAAGAACAGCAATGATCGTAACTATAACAAGATTTATGATTTTTTGCTGCAATCCGCCAAATTTAAATTTCCATATCTTTTTCATATCCGTCACTCCCAAAAAGATAATTAACACTTTCTGATGTTTATTATAGCATTTTTTAAGCAATTCGTCAAATAAAAAAGAGACGTATTTTTACTACATCTCTTTTCAAAAATCATTCTGCCGTGTCCATCATGGAGAGTGCCTTCATCAGAATTGCACATTCAAGGCGTTTTTTCTGTATCTCACAGCTTAATTTATAAGCATTATGAATATCACCGGCGTATATATAGTTGTTTGCATTACATCCGCCGCTGCAATAGAACTTCGCCCAGCATTTTTTGCATTCAGGCTTGGAGTAGACGTGAGCCGAAGCAAAAACCTTTTTCATTTCCATGTCAAAAGTGTTGTCGTTAAGGCTTCCCATTTTGTACTCCTCATTACCTACAAACTGGTGACAAGGATATATATCGCCGTTTGGAGCAATGGCAACATACTCGTTGCCGCAGCCACAGCCACGCAAACGTTTTATTGCGCATGGACCCTGGTCAAGGTCAAGCATAAAATGGAAGAAATTTATAAAACCGCCGTTTTCTCTTACTTTTGTGATCTTCTCCATCAACGCATCATATTCGTCAAATATTCTTGGCAGATCCTCCTGAGTTATAGCATAAGGCATTTCAGGGTCAGCCATTACAGGCTCAACAGATATCTGGTCAAAGCCTTGCTCATAAAGATGCATTACGTCATTTGAAAAATCAAGGTTGTACTTTGTATATGTACCCCTGACATACCAGTCTTTATCGTTACCACGGGCATCTACAAGCTTTTTAAAGTTAGGAAGGATCCTGTCATAGCTGCCTGAACCGTCAACACGGACTCTCAGTCTGTCGTTGACTTCTTTTCTTCCGTCTATGGAAAGTACAACATTGTTCATCTCTTTGTTAATAAACTCAATCATATCATCATCAAGAAGAACGCCGTTTGTGGTTATGGTAAATCTGAACTTTTTATTCGCCTCGGCTTCTCTTGACCGCCCATATTCAACGATCTTTTTCACAACATCAAAGTTCAGCGTGGGCTCTCCGCCGAAGAAATCAAGCTCAAGGAACTTCCTGTCTGCTGAATGCTCAATAAGAAAATCAATAGCCTTTTTTCCAGTTTCAAGGCTCATAAGCATTCTTCCCTCTTTATAATCTCCGGTTGAGGCAAAGCAATACTTACATCTCAGATTGCAGTCATGAGAAACGTGCAGGCACATTGCCTTCACAGGTGAAGCTACAGAGGTCAATGCAAACTTTTCATAATCGTCCTCGGAAAACAGTATCTTGTCATTATAAAGAGATACTATTTCTTCGTAACATTCAACAATCTCATCTTTATCATACTTGCCGCTTAATTTGTCAATTACATCTGCCGGGCACTTTTCTTCAAAAGGCGGCTGTACAATATCCAGCAGGTCAAAGGTCAGGTCATCGACAATATGAACTCCACCGCTGTTGACATCCAGCACAATATTGTGACCGGAAAGTTTATACTTGTGTATCATTTTACATCCTCCGATAACAGATCATATAAAACAGCAAAAATTAAAGGGACATAAAAATGCCCCTTTAGTAAGTTGCTCTGATTATCAAGCTTCTCTCTCGCACTTCTGGTTAGCTACTGTGCAGGAAGTTTTGCAAGCTGACTGGCATGAAGCCTGGCACTTACCGCAGCCGCCCTTTTCAGCGCTCTTTTTAAGATTAGCCTTATTTATAGTTTTAATGTGTTTCATACAAATTACCTCCAAAACTTATTTTTATAATTATATCATATACACAGAATACATTTATAAATTTTTTGTTAACTAAAAACGAATATTCGGTGATAAGCATTATAATTTACCATTTTTCGCATTAACTCCCAGTATTCCTCCAAGTCCGGAACACATAAGGGTAAGGATAAGTTTGGATGGAAGCGAGATGCTCTGGGTTGCTTTAGCAAAAAAGTGGCTTACCAGAATTATTATCAAAAACACGAAAACTCCGCATAGTATTCCCATTATAAGCCCGTTTCTTCGATGCTTTTTGCCGCTAACATAACCGCCCGAGAATGCGCCGACGCAAAGAGCAAAGGTTGACATAGCTGAAAGGATCATGTCAGTAGCGTCGATTTTAGCAACAAAAAAGCCTAATAACATTATTACTGCAACGGTAACAGCGCAGGATAGCAACGCAGAACCGAATGCTGTTGAGGCAGCCACTTTTTTATTTCCGAATAATCTGCTGTTACGCATAGTTATATCCCCTCACAGATAAGATATAACATTTTATTCACTGCGCAGCAAAAAAAGAACTGCATCAAGTGCAGTTCTCAGATAATATCAGCTGTCGTGTTCTGTCTCGTTTTTAGCAATCGCCCACTTTTTAACACGTATCTTACTTCTGTCTCCGCCGGTCTCAATAACAACAGTATCCTCTTTTATCGAGAAAACGATACCAACGATACCACCGTTTGTTACAACTTCATCGCCGACCTCAAGATTATCTCTCATCTGCTGGTCCTTCTTTTCCTGCTTTTTCTGAGGTCTTAAAATAAGAAGATAGAAAAAAGCAAAAATAGCTACCAACGGAAGAAATGTCAGAAGCAGAGATCCAACAGATGCTTGCTGCTCTGCAAGTACACTGAACATAATTATTTTACCTCCATACTAAAACTAAAAAGATTATATCAGATATTTACAATAAAATCAATAGAAAATCAAAAATTTTACTTTTATTTCGCATTTTTATTTTTTATGAACTTATCGATCTGGGCAGCTGCGCTCTTTCCTGCGCCCATAGCCAGAATAACAGTAGCTGCACCTGTAACCGCATCTCCACCGGCATAAACGCCCTCTTTAGTCGTCGAATGTGCCTCATCTACAACAAGGCAGCCTCGCTTATTGACCTCAAGCCCAGGTGTAGTTTTCTTGATAAGCGGGTTTGGTGATGTACCTATCGCCATGATAACAGTATCTACTTTTATGGTGTGCTCCGATCCTTTGATCTCAATAGGTGATCTTCTTCCGCTTTCATCAGGCTCACCAAGCTCCATGCTTACTACTTCAAGTTCGCTTACACGGTCATTTTCGTCTCCTATTATTCTTACAGGATTGTTAAGAACATGGAACTCTATGCCCTCTTCAATAGCGTGGTGAACTTCCTCTTTACGTGCAGGGAGCTCGTCCATTGAACGTCTGTAAACAACATATACGTTTTCAGCACCCATACGCTTTGCAGATCTTGCGGAGTCCATTGCAACGTTTCCTCCGCCTACGACCGCAACGCTTTTAGATTTTAACAGTGGCGTATCATAGCCGTCTTTATAGGCTTTCATCAGGTTTATCCTTGTAAGATATTCATTTGCGGAATATACGCCGATAAGGCTTTCGCCCTCAATGCCCATAAACCTGGGAAGACCTGCACCGGAACCGATAAATACCGCCTCATTGCCCATCTCAATAAGCTCGTCCACCGAAAGGACCTTGCCAATAACCATATTGGTCATTATCTTAACGCCTATATCTTCAAGGGCTTTAATCTCTTTTTTTACAATTTCCTTTGGCAGCCTGAACTCGGGAATGCCATACATAAGCACTCCTCCGGCAGTGTGGAAAGCCTCGTATATGGTCACCTCATAACCCTGCTTTGCCAGATCACCTGCTGCTGTAAGGCTTGAAGGACCGGCACCAACGACAGCGACCTTGTGTCCGTTTGGTTCAGGACGCTCAGCCGATTTCTGCTTGTCCATCATATAATCCGCACAGAATCTTTCAAGTCTGCCGATACCCACAGGTTCGCCCTTTATTCCACGTACACACTTGCCTTCACACTGGTTTTCCTGTGGGCAGACCCGTCCGCAGACAGCAGGCAAAGCATTTGTGCTTTTTATAATATCGTATGCTTCTTCAAACTTGCCCTCAGCCACTTTAGCGATGAACTCAGGGATCCTTACGTTTACCGGACAGCCTGTAGTACAAGGCTTATTCTTGCAGTTAAGGCACCTTGCTGCCTCTTTCATAGCTTCCTGAGCTGTATATCCCAGGGTCACCTCTTTGAAATTACGTATACGCTCCTGTGGCTTTTGCTCTGCAATGGGAGTTTTTGTCAAAGTCATATCAGCCATTTCTCTTTCCTCCCGTTAATCTGCAAATATGCTCTGCTTCTTGCTCTTTATAAGTGGAATTTCTCTTCATAAGCTCATCAAAATCCACCTGATGACCGTCAAAGTCAGGTCCGTCTACACAAGCATATCTGATCTTTCCGCCCACAGTAACACGGCAGCCGCCGCACATACCGGTTCCGTCTATCATAATAGGATTGAGCGAAACAAGGGTTTTTATACCATATGGTTCTGTGGTGCGTGAAACAAATTTCATCATAACTACCGGACCGATCGCAACAACCTCATCATATTTGTTGCCGGACTCGATAAGCTCTTTAAGTTTATCGGTAACAAAACCTTTTGAGCCGTAGCTTCCGTCATCTGTACAAATATACAGGTTATTCGACACCGCCTTCATCTCATCCTCAAGAATAACAATATCCTTGTTTCGGAAACCTGCAATAATATCTACATCAACGCCCATATTGAACAGCTTTTTGGCCTGAGGATAGGCAATAGCGCAGCCAACACCGCCGCCTACGACCGCAACTTTCTTAATGCCATCTTCATACTCGGTTGCAACGCCAAGAGGACCGGCAACATCACTTATACAGTCACCTACACCAAGTTTTACAAGTTTCAACGTACTTGCCCCAACGGTCTGAACAACAATAGTGATCGTACCGGCTTGTCTGTCATAATCAGAAATGGTAAGCGGTATACGCTCACCGAACTCATCTACCCTGAAGATAATAAACTGTCCCGCTTCAGCTTTTGCTGCGATAAAAGGAGCCTGTATTTCAAACAGAACAACATTTTCATTAAGCTGCTTTTTCTTTAAGATCTTAAACATCAACAGATCCTCCTGACATAAGAAAATAACTTGTCATTGTGTATTATAATACATTTTTGTAAAAAATACAATAGTTTTTTCTAAAAACAGCTTTTTTATGTGTTATTGTAACTGCTTGATTATCAGATCCAGCTCTGTTTTTGAGCGTTGATTGTCGTTAAACATATCCAGATATTTGTAAAGCACAAATCCTTTACATTCATCAAGTGCCGCAATATCGCTGATCTGCTTTGCAATTATGCCTGTGGTCCTGACAAATTCGCTGTCATTTCCAATGGTTTTATACACGGCAAGTCCAACGTAAAGCTTTACATCTTTACACGTCACAACGTTTGTCCAGTCCTTTAAAGTTTTGAGAAACGGCTTAACCGAATTATTGTACCCATAATATATCTGTGGACATATGTAATCTATATACCCTGTCTCGCTGCTCCATTTCTTGACATCGGCAAACATATAGTTATAATTGTTCTCAAGATTTCCCTGTGGGGATACACCTACAACAATGTTTTTGTTTACGGATTTTACGGCATTATATATCATTTTCACCATAGATGAAATATTTTCCATGCGCCAAACGGATAGTTCCTTCCCCTTTGATAAAGCTGAAAAACATTTAACGTCAAATTTCTCTTGTGTGGTCGGGTAAAAATAATCGTCATAATGTATGCCGTCAACATCATATTTACGGGCAATTTCTTGTGCCCCATCAGCAATCAGCTTCCTTACCTCCTCATAACCGGGATTAAGCCATAGATGCTTGTCTGCGTCAACACTGCATACATAATCGTTTTTAGCATTATACCATTGTTTTATTTTAAATTTATCGTCTATCTGTTTTAAGTGCTCCTCGCTTTCAAGGCGCAGCGGATTTATCCAGGCATGGATTGAAATATTGTTTTTATGCGCTATTTCAGTCATAATACTTAAAGGATCAAATTCGGCGATCGTTTCATACTTTCCGGTCAGATAATATGAAATAGGATAAATATCTGACCTGTATATTGCATCCCCGAACGGTCTTACGTGTACAAAAACAGTATTGCACTTTGCTTTTAATACATTTTTACAAGCTGTTTCAAAATTGTCTCTGAACTGCTGCTCCGTCTTGCCTGTCAACATAGGTGCAAGATCTATATATGATATCCAGATCGCCTTCAGATAATCATAATTCAATCTTTCATTGCTTTCATCGGATCTAAAGCTGATATCATGCGGAATAACAGAGTTTTTAACCATGTATTTCCCTTTTGGGACGAATGTGTTATTCTCACTTTCATTCAGATTATGTGCGCATCCTGTAAATAAAAATGCAATTACGAAAATAAGTATTTTTAGAACATTCTTCATTATTTGACCCTCCGTTTTTTTAATATATATTAGCCTTAAACGGAAGTTATGAAAATAAAAAATGGACCGCATATCAATGAAATGCTCCCCTTTTGTTAGACAATGTGGTATAATAGAAATATACCAATTAGAAATCTAACGGAAGGGGGCATTTTTATGCCTAAAGGAATACCAAATAAGAGATACACACCGGAATTCAAAATCAAGGTTGTTGAAACGATGCACAAAGAAAAGTTGAGCCACAGGGAAGCAGCACGGGAATTCGATGTGAGTAATCATAATAGAGTCTCAGACTGGGAGCGCATCTATCTTGAAGAAGGCAAAGAAGGTTTTTATGTTGAACGCCGAGGACGCAAGTCGACAGGCCGTCCTACAAAGCTAAAAAAGGAAGTCCAAGAAGATCTCATAGCCGAGGTCCAGCGTCTTCGTG
>NZ_JHXH01000012.1 GCF_000621805.1 Ruminococcus sp. FC2018
GGAGAAACCCAAGAAGAAACGAAAGAAAGCAGCGTAGATATTCCGCCGCACAGAGCAGTCTGTGCGGTCTTTTTTTGCTTTGTAAAACGTAAAGATTTTATGAACGACAGAAAAATGTCGCTTTTTGTCTTCTGCCATCGGTAAGTATATAGAGGGCGATCGTTCTCAATAAACAAAAAAAGAAAGGAGAAATCACATGAACAAACTGATCATCAAGTCCTGCGAGGAGATAATGACCACGCTGTACAAGCCGATAGAGTTCGCCGTTGACGGCTTGCTTGCCCAAGGCTTGTACATCCTTGCAGGCTCCCCGAAGACGGGGAAATCGTGGCTGGCATTGCAGCTTTGCCTTGCAGTCGCCAAGGGAGAAAAGCTGTTAGAGCGTGAAACTGCAAACGGAACGGCTCTTTATCTGTGCCTCGAAGATGGCTACGAGCGTATCCAAAAGCGGCTGTACGAACTGACAGACGAACCGTCGGACAAACTGTTCTTTTCGATAATGGCTGACTCTATCGGCTGTGGATTGGAGGAACAGATCACCAAGTTCAAATCTGCACACGAGGACTTGCATCTCATTGTAATCGACACACTGCAAATGGTTCGCAGTGAAACAGAGTCCACATATGGCAGCGACTACGCAGAGCTATTGCCTCTAAAAAATCTTGCACAGCAGCTTGGAATCTGCATCGTGCTTGTACATCATCTGCGCAAGGCTACCGATAGCGACCCGTTCAATATGGTCTCGGGCAGCACAGGGCTTAACGGCTGTGTTGACGGACTGCTGGTGCTGATGAAAGCAAAGCGGAGTGCAAATCAGGCGACCTTGCACTGCACAGGTCGTGACATCGAGGACACCGAGCTGCTGCTCACTCGGCAGGGTGCAAGGTGGACAGTCACCGACGAGAGCGAGGACAAGCCGCCTGACATTTTCTCTTTTGCCATTCATGACCTGATGCTGGAAATGCTTTCGTTCAAAGGCTCGGCAACAGAGCTGTGCGGTCTGCTGACGGAAAAGTTTGAGCAAGAATTTTTCCCGAACATGATAAAGAAAGACCTGACCTTGCACGGCTACGAACTGCAAAGCTACGGCGTGAATTTCTCGCACAAGAGAAGCAATGGACAGAGACTGATTATGCTGGCGTACGACCGTGACAGTGACACCAGTGACGGCAGAAATCTTATGCCCGAGCCGTCACAAAACGCTGACCCTGCTGTCACTGCCGAGCAACCCGAAAGCTCGCAAGCCATTGATTCTATTGGCTCTGCGGCAACAGAAGGAAGCAACACTTGTGAAAAGTCAACTGACCCTGTCGGGCAGTTAGCTGTCCCTTTTCGGAAAGGCGCTGACCCTGAGTACCTGCTCATCAATGGAAAGAAAATCGAGGTGAAACGATACACACTTAACGAGTTGCTCAACCAAAGTGCAGCAAGACTGCGAGAAAAGATTTTCAAGGAACGAGGTGTTCTCGTCCCCGAGTTCGACCCCGCACTGTGAGCCGAAATTTGCCCACCCTCTCCCCCGGTGGAGAGTTTACCCGACCCGCATGCACAGAACGCCACACAGGGCATCGTGGCGCAAGTGTGAGCGAATGAAAAAGCAAGGAACACTAACGGCTGGAGTTTACTATCTGTATAGTAACTCTGAAATTGCGGAAAAGACAAAACCCCGAGCTTGAGCGCTTTGCAGCTCACGGGTGCAGCAAAAAACTGTTCCAAGTTTAAGTCGGCAGGTCAAGCCACACAGCATATTTCTCTCTTCTGCGAATGATAGCGAAGAAAGAAAACAGCTAATTTGAGGGTGTCAAACGGCAGTCCGAAAACCGCTAAACTTTGTGACCAGCCAGCATCGCAGTCGGCAGTCCACCACCGCCCGCTTCACTGGCTCGGGGCGGACCCCGTGAACCCCCTGTCGCATTAGCAGAAAAAGAATATGTCTGAACTGATAACCCGACAGTTTTGAGTACAGCCAAACAAGGCTCGATTTCAGAGCATTCAGAGCTTTGCAGGAAAAAGCACGGCGTCATTTGCCGCCGCACGCCTCACTTCGACGAGCAAAGCTCGGCGTGTTTGCGAGAGAATCTGCGAAATGAGAATTGGAGTCAAAATGTGAAAAAGCCAAAACTACCGACGTCAAAATTCAAAAAATGTGCCTGTAACTCCGCTTGTGCGAGGTTATCCGATGGCGTCACGGGCTGTTTTCGGCTGAACAAAAAAGTTGTGTTGAAACTCTTAACGGCAAAAAATAAATACGAAAGGAAGATCAAAAATGACAAACTATAATCCAAAAGCGATGTGCTGCTTGATGCACAAAAAAGACAGACAAAATTCGTTGCAGTTGGTGATAGATAACCGCCGCAGAGTGTGGTACTCTTGTGGTAAAAACTACTGCAATAAATGGTATAATCCACCTGACGATGATAAGAATAAAGATAGGAGTGATGCGTTTGAAGATTACAGAAAAATGCAAGGCTCTTGAGCTTAAAAAGCAGACGCTCACCGCCTGGACGAGAATACTTCTCGGGCGTGGTGAGATAGATGTGAAAAAGTACAACCGGATGCTTGTGCTGATAGATAAGCTCACAGCCTGAAAAAGCCCGCTGCAAAGGCGGGCTACATAGAGTAGATATGTAAATGTTTCCACCGTATTGATTTTGAAAAATAACAAGTTATAATTAAAATAAAGGAGGATATCTTATGGATATTTACAAGGCTCGTCAGCTGATGATGAGCGAGCGGAAAACTATTTTTGACCTGGACATCAACGTGACTTTCTACGCACGAGTGTCCACCCTCTCGGACGAGCAGGAAAACTCTATCGAGAATCAGATAAGCTACTTCACCGAGATGATAAAGTCAAATGCACATTGGAACTACGTCGAGGGCTATGTGGACAGAGTCAGAGGTGAGAGTGCCGAGAATCGTGAGTCGTTTATGCAGATGATAGACGACGGCAAGGCGGGCAAGTTCGACCTCGTGCTGACTAAAGAGGTCAGCAGATTTGCAAGAAACACCATCGACAGCCTGACCTACACAAGAGAGCTTCTCTCCTCGGGCGTGGGAGTGTTCTTTCAGAATGACAACATCTGCACCATAGACCCCGACTCCGAGCTTCGCCTTACGATAATGTCAAGCATAGCCGCAGACGAGGTAAGAAAGCTGTCCGAGCGTGTGCGATTCGGTCACAAGCGTGCTATCAAGAACGGCAACGTCCTTGGCAACAACCGCATCTTCGGATATGACAAGAAAGACTGCAAGCTGGTCATCAACGAAGAGGAAGCCGAAATGGTCAGGCTCATCTTCGAGCTGTACTCCACAGGCGATGCCAGCGTGCGGAAGATAGAACGGATACTCTACGACAAAGGCTATCGGGGACGCAACGGCACACGCATACACCACAACACCATCTCGGGAATAATTCAGAACCCCAAGTACAAAGGCTACTACTGCGGAAACAAAGTCACCACCGTTGACTACCGCACCAAAGAGCAGAAGTTCCTGCCGCAGGATGAATGGGTGATGTACAAGGACGAAACAGGCGAAACAGTCCCAGCGATAGTCTCCGAGGAGATATGGGAAAGGTGCAATCAGATATTTGCCTACCGCAGCAGCGTGATAAAAGCAAGAGAACACTCCTTCAAGGACAAAAGCGTGTTCACTGGAAAGATATGGTGTCAGGCTCACGATAAGCCATACTGGCGGACGAGCTTTTCAAACAGCGCATCAAAGGGCAAGCCCGTCTACGAATGGATATGCTCCGAGAAAAAACGCTTCGGCACAAAGACCTGCGCATCATTTGCAATACTTGAAAGCGAGCTTTACAAAATGCTGTCGGGATTTTTCACCGAGATAGCAGGCGACCTTGACGACTACATCGAATCATTCCTTGAGATATACAAGCAAGCCGACAACACAGGCGAGCTGCAAAAGGATCTGAACAGACTGCAGGTTCAGCTTGA
Source organism: Ruminococcus sp. FC2018 (assembly GCF_000621805.1). Classification (GTDB taxonomy): domain Bacteria; phylum Bacillota; class Clostridia; order Oscillospirales; family Ruminococcaceae; genus Hominimerdicola. Next base: position 3,957 of record NZ_JHXH01000012.1, read on the forward strand.
CAAGGAGAACCGCAAGCGTGACAAACTGCTGGAACTTTACATGGAAGAAACTATCTCCAAGGCGGAGTTCACCGAGCGCAACACCAAGCACACCAAGGTCATCCAGGACATCGAAAACGAAATGCAATACCGCAAAGAAAAATCCCAGGACAGCGAGCAGTACGCAAAGAATATCCGCCGCATCGGCGACTACTTCCGCAATATGTACGACCCAACAGGCGTAATGACCAAGGAAGATGTTGACGAAATGGCAAAGGCGGTCATCGACAGGATAGATGTGGTGCCAATGAACAAAAACACCATGAAGCTGCAAATAAAGCTGCTAACCGGCGATAACGAGCCTGTCACCTACGTACGCAAGGGAGCGAGGTATGCTCGGCGTTCGGGTAACATCAGCAAGAAGATGATCGACTCCTACAAGGCAGGCAAGTAAACCACACCAATAAAAAAGCCACCCTATATGGGTGGTTTTTTTGCAGCAAAAAGCTTCCCCGCAAAAGCAGAGAAGCTTGTATCCGTTACTATGTATCGGAGCTTATTTGTCGTCCTTGATAGGAGGCGTGATCTTTGGACCCTTAGCCGGCGGGATAGCCGAAGCATTGTTGTTTGGACCTGCGATCTTTTCAAGAGCCTCGTGTGTCGCCGTAACATCAGCCACACACTTTGACAGTACATTGTGAGCCTCGCCAAGAGAAATGTTCAGCTTCTCAACCATAGCCTTTCTGATAGCCATGTCCTGAGCCTTTGCATTTGAAATGATCTTCTCAGCCTCTTCGTTCGCCCTCTGAGCCTCTGCGTTTGCATACTCGTGAGCCTGCTTAACGATTTCTTCCTCGCTGATAAGCTCCTTAGCCTTTGCCTGAGCGTCCTTAACGATCTGGTCGGCCTGACGCCTTGCATCGTCAAGAATGCTCTGTCTGTCCCTCTCTATCTCCTTTGCCTTCTGGATCTCATCGGGAGTGGACTCGATAAGCTCGTCAACGATCTCCATCATCATCTCAGCATCTACCTTTTTCTTGTTTGAAAAAGGTGTGCCCTGAGCGTTCATAAGTGCGGATTTAAGGTTGTTCAGTCCCTCTTCAAGATTCATGTATATCTCATCCTTTCTTCAACCTATATTTTTATATCGTCAGACTTGAGAAGTCTGCTTTTTATAAAATCATGTATCTGCGGCGGAACAAAGCCCGAGATGTCACCGCCGAAGTATGCGATCTGCTTGACAACGCTGGAGGATAAAAACATATTCTCCCCCGTGGTGGTGAGAAATACCGTCTCCGCACCGTCGTAAAGCTTTCTGTTTGCCAGAGCCATCTGAAATTCGTATTCAAAATCCGAAACAGCCCGCAAACCCTTGACAATAGCCGTTGCGCCGGTCCTTTTAAGATAGTCCGCCAACAGCCCGTCATTGCAGTCAACAACAACGTTGTCCAGATCCTTGACCACATCGTATATCATCTCCACACGTTCTCCCACCGTGAAAGCTGCCTTCTTTGCTGCATTGAAAGAAACCAGCACGATCACCTTGTCAAAAAGCGTGGATGCCCTGTTTATAATGTCCAGATGCCCCAGCGTTATAGGGTCGAAACTTCCGGGACAAACCGCAATGCGCTTCATATGTCCTCCTGTGGTGCCTTGAATACAGTCACCGCCGTCTTGCCGTATTTATACCGCTTGTAAAGCCTGATGCCATCGTAACTATCCGTCAGCTCAAGTTCCTTTTCGTGCTCGCAAACAACAATACCGCCGCTGTTGAGCTGATCGCCCATGAATCCCAGAGCCTTCTCAACAAGCCCCTGCCTGTACGGCGGATCTATAAAGACAATGTCAAAACCGCCCTTTGACACCCTCAGGTATTCAAAGCTGTCCATGCCCAGTACCCTTGACTGTGCCACGAACTTGCAGTCGCTTATGTTCTGCTTGACGATCCTTATAGCCTCAGGGTTTGAATCAACAAATACACAGTGATCCGCTTCCCTGCTCAGAGCCTCAATGCCCATCTGACCGCTGCCTGCGAAAAGATCAAGCACCTTGGAGCCCGCAACATCGAACTGTATAATGGAAAAAACAGACTCCTTGACCATGTCCGTGGTGGGTCTGGTGTCTAACCCCTCTAAGGTCGCAAGCTTCTTGCCCCTGCATTTTCCGGTAATAACTCTCATAAGCGTCTCCAATGGGTAAAAAGATATAATTTCCCAACTAATTATACAATAATTATTTCAATTTGTCTATACCTTTTTGAATTTTTCTTAATTTTTTCTGCCAAAGGCATGGAATGACTGCCGCCTGCCAAGCCGCCTGCCCCCCCTTGCAGCATGGGTGAGCGAGCTTTGTTTTTCCATTATCCCTGTGTTGTTGTCGGGGATATTCTCTTGGTGCTCTATCGGGAGTAGTTCTTCCGGGTAAGTTTTTCTCCGCACTCTCTTTGGGAGCCTTTCGGTTATTTTTCCCTGCCCCGTCGCAGACGGAGTGGGGAAAAATCATTAAGAGGTTTCTCAGGGGGGGTACGGGGGGAAGTCTTCTCCAAAAGAGTTCCCCCCGATAAAGCTCCAAAAGAGTTTCCCCCTGCTGCCACGCAGAAGTAATGCGGCAGATCCGGATATGTGTTATGCCTCGCCCTTTTTGCTCTGGACCTTTCCTGTCATGGCAACGAGCAATTTTCTTGGCATGAGCCTTGAACCCACCGCAGCCAGTTTAAGCGCAGCCGATGGCACAATGATAGTCTTGCCGCCGAACATACCCTTGATCGCATCCTTGGCGCATTGTTCTGCACTTATGGCTTTGACGCCGAATGAACAGCCTGCCACCTGGTTAAATTCAGTGTCCACAGGTCCAGGGCACAGCGCACATACATGCACCCTGCTGCCTGCCTCCTGAAGCTCTCTTGCAACTGCGCTGGTAAGGTCGGCAACGTATGCCTTTGATGCGTAGTAGGTGCTCATGTACGGACCGCCGCTCATAAGTCCCGCAGAGGATGCAATATTCATGATATAGCCCCTGTCCTTTTGTGCAAAATCCTTCACGAAAAGCTTTGTGAGAATGTGTACCGCAGTTATATTGGTGTCTATCATCTCCAGCTCACGCTCAAGCTCTGTCTCGCAGAACTTACCGAAAAGTCCGAATCCCGCACCGTTTATAAGTACCCCCACATTCTCATCCTTTACCTCGTCATAGAGTCTGTAACAGTCCTCTTTTTTGGATACATCGCATACAATGACCCTTGTGTTCTCTCCCAGCTCGTCAGCCAGCTCTCTGAGCCTGTCCTCTCTGCGAGCACAAAGAATACACCGAAAGCCCCTTGCATAAAGCTCTCTTGCGATCTCCCTGCCGATCCCCGAGCTTGCCCCGGTGATAAGTGCCGTCCTTGCCATATATATTACCTCCTTGCGGTTTTGTTTCCCTTTGATTTTACCATACCCCTCCGACCTTTGTCAATCAGCCTGTATATTATTTTTACTGTTTTTTTTGCCGTTTTCTTAACATTCTATTGACAAATCCTTTGCTATGTGAGATAATATAGCTGTAAAACCAGCGCAAATACATTGCTTGGAGGACGAAAACATGAACGCAACCCTGGTAATACTCGCAGCAGGACTCGGGAGCCGCTTTGCAGGCGGAATAAAACAGCTTGAACCCCTGGGACCGGGCGGAGAGATAATCATGGATTATTCCATATATGATGCAGTTGAAGCCGGATTTGATAAAGTGGTGTTCATTATCCGCAGGGATATTAAGGACGCCTTTGATAAAATGATAGGCGAGCGTATAAAAAAGATAGTTAAAACAGATTATGTATTTCAGGAGCTTGACTGTCTCCCCAAAGGATTTGAGTGTCCCAAGGACCGTGTAAAACCCTGGGGACACGGTCATGCCGTCTATTGCTGCAAAGATGCGGTCAAAGAGCCTTTTGTTGTCATCAATGCCGACGACTACTACGGCAAACAAGCCTTTGTCCAGCTGTATGATAAACTGAAGGAAATGCAGTCTGCCCCGCAAACACCAATGTCTATCGCCCTTGTAGGGTTTGAGCTCCAAAATACCCTCAGCGAATTCGGCAGCGTAAACCGTGGAGTCTGCAAGGTGAAAAACGGCAAGCTGGAAAGCATAAAGGAAACCTATAATATCCGCCGTGAAGCCGACGGAAAAATACATTGCGGAAAAGAAACCGACGAGGTAATAGCCGACGATAACCCTGTTTCAATGAATATGTGGGCTTGCCCCCCTGAGTTCATCACAAAGCTGGGTGAGTATTTTGAAAGCTTCCTCAAAGAAAATGTAAACAATATCACCGCCGAGTTCCTGCTTCCAGGCGGGATAGAGAAAATGATCGAAAACGGCGACGTTACCTGCGCCGTTACCCAAAGCAGCGATAAGTGGTTCGGCATAACCTATGCCGAGGATACCCCAAGCGCAAAGGCAAATTTCAAAGCATTGGTGGATAAAGGCGTTTATCCTGCAAAGCTGTGGGGCTGACAGAGCACACTATTAAAAATACCCGGGGAAGATCCCTGCCAAAAAAGATCCCTCCCCAGTCAATATCCTAAGGCATTGTGCCTTTTTATCCCATTATCTGAGCGATACCCTCGGCAACCTCACCGATGGCGTGCATAGCACGGCTGGTACGCCTTTTGAGCATACGCTTTTCCGAGCCTGTGGAGTTTGCCACAGCGTACAGCGCAGTGCCTACCGCAGCGCATACGGAAACTCCCGCAATTATAGTCTTGACCTTCAACCTTTTCACCCCCGCATAAATAAGATTTTTACAAAATCATTCGTCTTTTGTATATCTTTATTTTTTCCCGCAGGGTCTGAAAATATAGCTGTGGATTATTTCCGTTTTTCTGGCTGAAAAATCCTTAAAAATTTTTAATCTAAATCGTTTTAGACAAATATTATTCATAGTTTGTTATAAATTGTTCTTTACATTTTGACCTCTGCTATGTTATAATGTTAAGTGGCAAATGATGATTGATTAAAATAAATTATTATCTCCTGTACAGAGTGCAGGGACAGGGCGCAGACTTTGCCGCCCAATATGTGTTTAAAGGGGCTTATTTATCATGGCAATGACAATGACTCAGAAAATACTTGCAGCGCACGCAGGACTGGACAGCGTAAAAGCAGGACAGCTTATAATGGCTGACCTTGACCTTGTGCTGGGGAATGACGTCACCTCGCCTGTTGCCATAAATGAGTTCAATAAGGCAGGATTCAGCGATATATTCGATAAGAATAAAGTCACCATGGTCATGGACCACTTTGCGCCTAATAAGGATATCAAAGCCGCCGCACAGTGTAAACAGTGCAGGGATTTCTGCGGAAAATACGATATAGTCAACTTCTTTGACGTGGGCGATATGGGTATCGAGCATGCCCTGCTTCCCGAAAAAGGACTTGTTGCCCCCGGCGACTGCGTTATCGGCGCAGATTCACATACCTGTACATACGGCGCTCTCGGCGCATTCTCCACAGGTATCGGCTCCACCGATATGTGCGCAGGTATGGCAAAGGGCAAGACCTGGTTCAAGGTGCCAAGCGCAATAAAGTTCAATATCGTAGGCAAGCTGCCAAAGTACAGTGCCGCAAAGGACGTTATTCTGCATATTATCGGAATGATAGGCGTGGACGGCGCACTTTATAAGTCTATGGAGTTCTCCGGCGAGGGACTTGTGAACCTTTCTATGGAGGATAGACTCTGTATGGCGAATATGGCGATCGAAGCAGGGGCAAAGAACGGTATCTTTGCCGTTGACAGCGTAACGCTCGATTATATAAAGGATAAGGTCAACAGAGATTATAAGATATATGAAGCAGATGCCGATGCCGAGTACGAGGCAGAGTATACCATCGACCTTAGTCAGATAAAGCCCACCGTGGCTTTCCCCCACCTCCCCGAAAACACAAAGACCTTCGATGAAATAGGCGACGTGGTTATCGACCAGGTGGTGATCGGCTCCTGTACCAACGGAAGGATCGAGGATCTGAGATGTGCCGCAGAGATACTCAAGGATAAGCATATCGCAAAAAATGTAAGATGTATCGTTATCCCTGCCACCCAGAAGGTTTATATGCAGGCTATGAAAGAAGGTCTGCTTGAAATATTCATCAATGCAGGCTGTGCAGTTTCAACGCCTACCTGCGGACCGTGCCTCGGCGGACATATGGGTATCCTCGCAAAGGGCGAAAGAGCCGTGGCAACAACCAACCGTAACTTTGTGGGCAGAATGGGACATCCCGAGTCCGAGGTCTACCTTGCGTCTCCATATGTGGCAGCCGCAAGTGCAGTGGCAGGAAAAATAGCCCAGCCCTCACAGCTTTAAGCATAGTCTATGAAAAGAGAACATAAAGGATAAGAAGGAGGTAACAAAAAGCTATGAAGAATTTTCTTAAAGAGATATTCAACGACCTTGTGCTAAGCCTTGTTACCAAAAAATACGGCAACCAGCTCAACGACGACCAGCGTGAGGAAAAAGCCGACGAGATAATAAGGATACTGCACGATACCAACTCGTATACCGTGGAAATGGCGCAGGCGCTTATAGATAAAAAGGGCTTTAATTCCTTTTATAATACCCAGATAAACGGACAGCCCGTTATCGGACTGGTGAAAGAGGGTATGTTCCATAAGCCCAAGACCTGCTATTTTATAACAAGAAATAAAGAGAAGCTTGACACAGCGTATCTGGACCAGATCTATGACGAGCTGCGAAGACAAGCCCAGGGCGATAATGTGTTCAATTCCCCTGATTTCAAACCGTAAAGGAATATAACCACCGAAGGGAGAGCTTAGAAATGATAGCTCGAGGCAAAGTACATAAATACGGAGATAACGTTGATACCGACGTAATAATCCCCGCAAGATACCTTAACACCGCCGATATGCAGGAGCTTGCAAAGCATTGTATGGAAGACATCGACATCGACTTTGCAAAGAACGTGCAAAAGGGAGATATAATGGTGGGACAGGCGAATTTCGGCTGCGGCTCTTCAAGAGAGCACGCTCCCGCTGCAATAAAAGCCAGCGGAATATCCTGCGTTATCGCAAAAACCTTTGCAAGGATCTTTTACAGGAATGCCATCAATATCGGACTGCCTATAATCGAGTGTGAAGAGGCAGCCGACAAGATAAGCGCAGGCGACGACGTGGAGATCGACTTTGAAACAGGCGTTATCACCAATCACACAAAGGGCGAAACCTATCAGGGACAGTCCTTCCCCGATTTTCTCATCAATATAATCGACTCCAACGGACTGCTCAACTCGCTGAAATAACAACAAAGTGCTATCGTATGATAGCATTTTTTGTGTGCTCGGCTGCAATAACTTGAAAATGCTGTTCGATCCGCCTTTTCACAGGCGGATCGAGGAAAAACAGTCTGAAACTTCTCAAAGGGGCACGCCCTCTCTTGCAGGGCTTTCCCTCTTTCAAAACAGTCCACCGGACTGTTTTGAAATTCACCCTTTTCGGAGAGCCTGACGGTCAGGCATTTCGCTGTCTGCGGACAGCGACGAGGGCTCTGCCCTCGACCGCACGCTATCCGCAGGATAGTGTAGCTTTCTTTTACGAGAAAAGGCTTGAGCGAAAAACCTGTTATTATGCTACTAATACATTGAAAGAAGGAATATTCAAATGGAAAAGAAGATCACAGTTATCAAAGGCGACGGAATAGGTCCCGAGATCGTTACCCAGGCTCAGAAAATCCTTGATAAAGTCGCAGAAAAATACGAACATACCTTTAACTATACCCATATCCTTATGGGCGGCTGCTCAATAGATGCCTGCGGCGAACCCCTTACCGATGCGGCTGTTGCCACCGCAAAAGCCGCAGATGCAGTGCTTCTGGGAGCAATCGGCGGAAATACCTCCACATCGCCCTGGTATAAGCTGCCCCCCAACCTCCGCCCGGAAGCAGGTCTGCTTAAAATAAGAAAAGAGCTTGGACTGTTCGCAAACCTGCGTCCCGCCGTGCTCTTTGACCAGCTCCGCTCCGCCTGCCCCCTCAACGACGAGATAATCGGCGACGGCTTTGACATGATGATAATGAGAGAGCTTACCGGCGGTCTCTACTTCGGCGCAAGAAAAACCGAAACAGTTGACGGCGTTGAAACCGCTACCGATACCCTTACATATACCGAAAAGGAAATCGAACGTATCGCTAAACGTGGTTTCGATATCGCCATGAAACGCCGTAAAAAGGTAACTTCCGTGGATAAAGCAAATGTCCTTGACTCCTCACGTCTGTGGCGCAAGGTTGTAAATAAAGTGGCACAAAGCTACCCCGAGGTGGAGCTTGAGCATATGCTGGTGGACAACTGCGCTATGCAGCTTGTCAAGGATCCCGGTCAGTTCGACGTTATCCTTACCGAAAATATGTTTGGCGATATCCTCTCCGACGAGGCTGCAATGGTCACAGGTTCCATCGGAATGCTCTCCTCAGCCTCCCTCAACGATACAAAATTCGGTCTGTACGAGCCAAGCCACGGCTCTGCCCCCGATATCGCAGGCAAGGATCTGGCTAACCCCATCGCAACTATCCTCTCCGCCGCTATGATGCTGCGCTATTCCTTTGATATGGATAAAGAAGCTGATGCAGTGGAAAACGCCGTAAAACAGGTACTTTCCGACGGTTACAGAACCGTGGATATAATGTCCGACGGCAAGACCCGTGTGGGCTGCGAGCAAATGGGCGATCTTATCTGCGAAAGAATATAGCTCCAAAGGGTATACTATTATAATATATATAATATGCCCCACGACGGTTAAAAACATAAATAACGGGGAGTCCTCAACCAAATGAGGCTCCCCTGATTTTTTCACTACGCCACGGTTTTTACACTTTCAAACATTCGTTTCGCCGGTTTTCCAACGTATTTTATCTGTCCATTAAAACGTACTTTTGCCCTAAACAGCGTGTTTTGCCGATGCAGTGCCCACAAAGATTAAATGATTTAGCATAGTTTCATTTTGTGGTAACGCCCCTTTTATTTAATAACCGATAGTTCATATTTTGTGCACTTTACCAAATGTCACCAAAATGGTACAGTATGATTTTTCTGCGTATATGCGCCATTTTAGAATTTTTCAAAAATGTTCATAAATGTGTAACAGCAAAAATGCAAACAGTTTTTAAATTTAAAATCCTTGTATTTTTCTGTTCTTGATTTGTAACTTTTGTTCCGAAAACGATTAAGTTACATTTTTGCGTTTGTTTTTTGGTGTTTTGCATCTGAGAGCTGAAAAATTTAGAACTTTTCCGTTTTTATGTTAATATTGCACATTAAAAAATGCTTTTCTTTGTTCATCATATACTGAATTTCACAAAAAACAGCTCAAAAATCAATGTATTTGGAAAAAATGTCCTGCTGAAAAATTACAAAACGGTAACAAATGTGATGATTGTGTGGTGAATTTGCATAAAGGCTGAGTTAGATTTTTGTTGAAACCGACATATTTTATTACAAGGCGCAAAAAAATAAAAGAAAAGACTTGAAATCGAATAAGGAATATTGTATATTCTTATTAGCGGAAACGCTGAAATGTTATGCATCTTGATGAAAATGCGAAAACGTTTTTATCGAGCGAAAGGCGGAAAGACCATTGGTTTCTTTAAAAGACATTTCCGTCCGCTGCGGTGTTTCAGTCGCTACGGTCAGCAAGGCGCTGAACGGGCATAAAGATGTATCTGCCGCTACGAGAGAAAGGCTGCTCAAAGCCGCAAAGGAAATGGGCTACTTCCCCAATTCCCAGGCAAGGGCGCTCAAGACCAACAGAACGCACAATTTAGGCGTTATGTTTCTTGATGAAGCCGGAAGCGGTCTGACTCACGAGTTTTTTGCAAAGCTGCTCAACAGCTTCAAGACAGAGGCGGAGTCTTTAGGCTATGATATCACCTTTATAAGCGGCTCGATGGGCAAGAACAAGATGTCCACCTACGAGCACTGCAAGTACAGGAATGTGGACGGTGTGATCATAGCGTGCACGGATTTCACTTCTCAGGATGTTTATGAGGTCGTCAATGGAGATATCCCCATTGTTACCATAGATCATATCTTTGACTGCCGGACAGCTGTTATGTCCAACAATGAAAAAGGTATAGAAAAGCTGATCGAATATGTCACCAACAAGGGGCATACAAAACTGGCTTACATTCAGGGGAACAAATCATCTGTTGCCGACAAACGACTGGCAGGTTTCTGTAAAGCCTGTATAAGCAGAGGGATAAATGTAAATAACGACTGGCTGGTCCAGGGCGATTTTCACAATCCCGAAAAGACTTATGAGCTTACCAAGAAGCTGCTTTCGGACAAGGACAGACCAACTTGTATCTTTATGCCGGACGATTATTCGGCAATAGGCGGGTATAACGCCATCAAAGATCTTGGAATGTCGATACCGGAGGACATCTCGGTGGTAGGATACGACGGGATCACTTATTCGCAGCTGATCTCACCAAGACTCACCACTTATTCCCAGGATACTGCGAAGATCGGAAAGATCGCTGCAAAACAGCTGATCTCACTGATCGAGGATCCCCAGACCACCTTTACGGAGGTCATAACTGTGGAAGGGTCGCTGGTCGAAGGCGATTCGGTAGCACAGGTTTAATTCACGGCATTAATATTTTACGGCAATCCCGCCGTAAGACAATTCAATATAATGCAAATTTAAGGAGGAAATTATTATGGCAAATCTTAAGAGAGTACTTGCAGGCGCACTTAGCCTCTGCATGGTAGGATCAATGCTCACCGCTTGCGGCGACAGCTCTTCTTCCAGCGACAGCTCTAAGAAGGACAGCTCTTCTGCAGCATCTGGCAGCTCTTCCGCTGCTGATTCTTCAACAGCTGAGTCCAAGGCTGACAGACAGAACACAGCTGAGCTCCACGGTAAGGCTTCTTCTGAGGAGTCCAAGAAGACACTGAGAATCGAGTGCTGGAACACTGAGTTCAGAGAGAGACTCGAGAAGTACTATCCAAAGGGCACCAAGATGGAGATCAAGACCAACGAGTACGAGAAGAAGAACGATGACGGTACAACAACAAAGATGACCGGTATCGAGTCCATCAACGGCGTTAAGATCGAGTGGATCCAGACAGCTAACGAAGGTAACGCTTACCAGACAAAGCTGGATGAGGACCTCAAGAAGCAGAAAGATTCCGACAATAAGGTAGATATGTTCCTTATCGAGGCTGACTACGCTCTGAAGTACATCAACGGTGACGTTGCACTTTCCGTACAGGATATCGGCGTTACAGAGGATGACCTGAAGGAGCAGTACAAGTACACAAAGGACGTTGCTACAGATACAAAGACCAACGAGCTCAAGGGTGTTTCCTGGCAGGCTACTCCTGGTCTTCTGATGTACAACACCAAGTATGCTAAGGACGTTCTCGGAACAGACGAGCCTGACAAGGTTCAGGAGTTCGTTAAGGACTGGGATACATTCAAGGATACTGCTAAGAAGATGAAGGATAAGGGTATCGCAATGGTTTCCGGCTATGACGATACATACAGACTCTTCTCCAACAACGTAAAGGCACCTTGGGTTACCGACAACAAGCTGACTATTGACGATCAGTACAAGGCTTGGGCTGAGATGACCAAGGAGTTCACTGACAACGGCTGGAACAACAAGACATCCCTGTGGGATACTGCTTGGGCAGCTGGTCAGAAGCCAGACGGTAAGACATTTGCATACTTCTTCTCCACATGGGGCATTGCATTCACACTCGAAGGCAACGCAGGTGGAGCAGGCGCAGATCAGATCGGCACATGGGCAGCTTGCCCAGGTCCTCAGTCTTATTTCTGGGGCGGCACATGGATCTGCGGAGCTATCGACTCCGATAACACAGATATCGTTGCTGATATCATGAAGGTTATGACATGTAACAAGGATGTCATGAAGTCTATCACCGAGGGTGAGCAGGATTACACCAACAACAAGGCTGCAATCAAGGAGCTCATCGACGGCGGATACAAGTCCAGACTCCACAATGGTCAGAACCACCTCGTTCTCCTCTCTGAGAACGCTGACAAGATCGACCTTACTAATAAGCTCTCCGCTTATGACCAGGGTTGTAACGAGAAGTTCCAGGCTGCTATGGCTGACTGGTACAAGGGCAACACCAAGTCTTATGATGATGCAGTTGCAGCATTCAAGACTGAGATCAAGAAGCTCTACGCTAACCTCGAGGTTTAATTACCCGCTTAGCGCATAAGCAAAATTTCATCTAAAAAATAATAGGGGGTGGGAGGATCCCTCCCCCTAATTATTTTATCTTTAACTTAAACTCTCTCGGAAAGGAATGTAATTGATCACTTTTTCAATTACTAAAGGGTAATCGTGTATGAAAAGAAAAAGTGTAAGCTATGCAAAATGGGGTTACATTTTCATGATCCCGTTTTTCGTTGTTTATATTATCTTCTCATTGTATCCTTTGATCCAGACTTTCTATAACAGCTTCCTTGATTACGTAATCGACCGTGGTACTATCGGCGGAGGTTGGGGTGCTGAAACCACTGCTACCGAAACCATTAAGTTCTGCGGACTTGACAACTATGTGAACATCTTTGCTAAGGAAGAGACCCTTCTCCAGAGCTTCTGGAACACAGTTATCATGTGGATAATCGGTTTCATTCCTCAGATCGCTGTTTCACTTCTCCTTGCTACCTGGTTTACAGACCTGCGTCTGAAAATCAAGGCTCAAGGCTTCTTCAAGACTGTTATTTATCTTCCTAACGTTATCATGGCTTCTGCAGTTGCGTTCATGTTCACCTCGCTGCTTGAACGAGGAGGTTCATTGTTCAACGCTACAAGCTGGATGACCGGCGAAGACTTAAGTATACTTGATACTGTCTGGGGTACCAGAGGTACAATCGGATTTATCAACTTCCTGTTATGGTACGGTAATACAACCATCCTTCTCATGGCTGCTATCATGGGTATCGACCCAACTCTTTATGAGTCAGCTCAGATCGACGGTGCTACACCAAGAGATACCTTCTGGAAGATCACAATCCCGCTTATCAGACCTATCCTTTCATTCGTTCTCGTAACGTCTATGATCGGTGGTCTTCAGATGTACGACGTTCCTGCTCTGTTGACTAAGGACCAGGGTAATCCTAAGGGTAAAGCCCTTACTATTATCATGGAGGTTCAGCTGCGTAAGGATTCCGGTGTAGGTAAGGCTTCTGCCGTCTGCATTGCCATCTTTATCGTTTCCGCTATCCTCGGTATCATCCTTATGTTCGGTATGAACGACGACAAACCTAAAAAGAAAAAGAAGAAAAGGAGGGCGGCATAAATGACTGGTTCACTTGAGGTTGTTGGTCAGAAGACCAGTAATACCACCCTTACGATCAGAAGAATAGTTGCATATGTTGTGCTTGCTGTTCTTGTTTTCGTTTCCCTTTTCCCATTCTTCCTGCTGCTTATAAATGCTACTCGTGAAAGACGTCAGGTAGGTATTCAGTTCTACCCGGGCAGCGAGCTTATCAACAATATTAAAAAGCTCTTTGCTCCTGCTACTGCTGTTGCTTACGGAAGTGTTTACAGAGCTCTGATTAACTCGCTGATCATTTCAGCCAGTGCTTCTCTGCTCAGCGTTTACTTCTCCGCTATCACAGCTTATGCTACTCACGTTTATCAGTTTAAGCTCAGAAAATTTGCTGATACCTTCATCCTTTTGATAATGATGGTTCCGACTCAGGCTTCTGCTATCGGTTTCTACAGAATCATGAAGGACTGGGGTCTCACAGACTCTTACATTCCACTTATCATTCCTTCTATTGCAGCTCCTGCTACATACTACTTCATGAAGCAGTACATGGCTTCTTCTCTCCCTCTGGAGATCATTGAAGCTGCTCGTATCGACGGATGCGGTGAGTTCAGGATTTTTAACAGCATTGTTACTCCTATCCTGAAACCTGCGTATGCAGTTCAGATCATCTTCACATTCGTTGCTAACTGGAACAACTTCTTCATGCCAAGACTTATCATCGACTCTAAGGAAAAGTTTACTGTTCCTCTCGTATTGAGCCAGATGCGTGTTGCAGGTCCGCAGGAAAAGGACAACGGTGTATTCTATCTGTACATGGTAATCGCTATTTTGCCTGTTGTTATAGTTTACCTATTCTTGTCCAAGTTCATTATTCGTGGAATTGCTCTTGGTAGCGTTAAGGGCTAATCGCCCGTTTAATAAATCGGAACACTTTACGTGTTCCGATTTTTTTTGCCTTATTTTCCTTTACTTCTGCCCCAGGTCGTCATCATAGCAGCTTATTTTCGTTCTCACGCCTTTACTGTCCGCTGTCATGAAAACGGCGTTTATGTATTTGCTGTCACAATCTGTGGAGGTATTTACCACACGGTCAAACAGCTGCTCATTGGCAAAGGATGGGTACTCAAAAAAGCTGAAATTCCGCTTCTGGTTGGAGATCGCTGTTTTGTACACAAGTCCTTTGTTCATATCATAAAGCCATTGGCGGTCCAATTCATAATAACGTGATCGCTTAATGGAATACTTCCCTGTTTGCGGATTGTTATAATTATAATCGTAAGTCCCGTCTCCGATCCGCATATGCACATCTGAAAGCATATTCAGTGTGTTTACTCCGAATCCGCAAGAAAGCAATTTTACACCTGTATAGTCCACCTGTCGGCTATGGCTGAGGGTGGACATAATTTTATTTGTGCCGTGGATATAGGGCAGGCGGTCGTTTGCTTTGATGTTATAGGCGATTATTGCGCTCCACAAGGTGGAAGTGGGCTTAACATAAATGTAATTCACCACAGGTGTGCCCGTCTCTATGGTGATGTTCGGGTGCGGCAGACAGCCTGTCACAAGTGAGGCAAGGTCAACGTCGCTTTTTATTCCCGGTTCAGGCTCATTATTGGCTGTGAGGGAGGTATAGCTTCGGGCTGACACGGTGATAAGGCTCATGCCTGCGCTTGTGGTCATGGTGACCTTATCGGGTATTCCGTGAAAGACCGTATCGGTTCCCCACAGAAGCTTTATACTGCATATCTGGGCGGCGGTAATAGGGGTATCGCTGGCAAATTCAGCGGTGAGGGCTGCAAAGGGTGTATACAGCTCACGCTGCATTGTAAGGCGTATCCCCTTTTCAAATGTGCGCTGAATATTGTTCACGTCCAGGATCACAAGTTTAAGTGGTCTGTCCATTTTCCACGCTCCTTATCTTCAGGACAAATGTATCTATTCCGCTGTCGCAGCGGTCGGTGAGGCGGCTTTGCACAAGACAGCAGCCTTGGAAGGTCATGCCGTCAAGGGTCATAGCTGCCATACCGCTTTCAAGGGGTGCGGTAAAGGCGGTCAGGTCAGACAGACGGCTATGGGGCAGCTTTCCCTCAAGGGTCAGCTCTTTGAACCGAAGTCCCGAGGGGCTTGAGATAAAGCCACCATGCACCAGCGGCAGCTGTGTCAGGGCGTATATGGAGCGGATATCATAGCTGTCCAGCAGGATACTATTACCGCCGCAGGTGGCTGTGCAGAAGGTCGTTCGGTCAATCATCGGGCACCTCCTGTGTTACATTTGTCCGCAGTGTAAGCTCGATGTCCCTTTCAAGGCGTTTAAGGGGCATGGACTGGACGGTTTTTGAGGCTGTCATTTTACAGATAAGCAGCTCACGGCTTGCGGCAAGGGCATAAAACAGCTCATCGCAGGCGGCGGAAAAAGTATCATAATCCACAAAGTCTCCGCTTTTGCCATAAAGACGCAGCTTTATCAATGTATCCGTCTGTGCATACAGCTTCATATCGGATATATCATAGGCGCAGGCGGTGACGGAGGTATTTTCTACACAGATGACGGCAAGCATATCCTGTGGGTGGGTAAGGCTGTCAACGGCGGAAAACTCGGTCATTGGGAAAAAGCCGGCGTCGGTAATAAGGCTTTGCAGGGGTGTCATAAAAGGTCTTGTATCAGCAGTCATTTTATCCCTCCATTGCCTTAAACAGAAAGTCGGTACCCAGCGTCACCGGGCGGATTGCTTCAAGGGCGGACTCCTTCAGGCAGCGTGCGGAGCGCACACGGCTTTCGTATGCCACGTCTGCGGAGGCTTTTCCCGAGAGGGTACAGATAAGCTTATTACGGGCATTTTCTTTGCAGACATAGTCATAAAAGGCGCAGGCTGCGGCGGCATACTCTGCTCTTGAGATGTCACCTGCGGTACACCTTCTATCGTCCAGGAGCCGGCTCACCATGTGGTAGGAATTCTCGATAAGCCCCAGGTTTTCTGTGGTCTGCTGTGAGCTGCAGCCGCTGAGGTGGTCAAACTGTGCAATTACGTTTTCTAAGGATAGTTTTATCATTCTTTCTCTCCTTTTCGTTTATTGCCCCCAATGGGGGGCTTCCCTGCCCTTTGAGGGTGGGAAGCATGGTCCAAGAGCTTTTGTCAGGAACCGGTGGAAAGTGTCTTGACTGCGCCGCTTGAAAGCTTGGAGAAGCCAACGGTCACGGAGCAGGCTATCTCTGAACACTGGGTGGAGATAAGCTTGTCAAAGTCTACCACAACGTCGGTACCGAAAACTGCTTCGAGGGCGCAGTTCTTATCGATGCCTACGGCGATGTCGCTTGTAAGCTGGGGGCACTTTACCAGGGTCACGCCAAAAGGTGTTTTTACGGCTCCCCCTGTCATATACTCACCGGCACAGTATTTCATCTGCTCAAGACCCAGGATCTGCGCCATTGTTTCAGGCTTGCAGACCATGGTGGTCATATTGTAGTCGCTCATGCTGCTCCAGAAGTCGGCAAGGTCGGCATAGGTTATGCTGCTGCCTGAGATAGAGGAGGGTGTTACTCCGTATGCGGCTGTGGACATACAAAGACCGTTTACGTCTCTGGCGATAGATGCACCCAGGTTTTTGAGGATAACGCCGAAAGCTTCAAGACGCTGCTTTCTTATGGACTCATAGGAAAGGGAGAGCTTTCTTGCGAACTTTGTCAGGGCGGTAGCTGTGGAGGCAAGTCTTACGGTAGTTGTGGGGAGTGTGCCTGCCTCGGCAACCTCATCGGTGCCCTGTTTTACCACGGTAAGTCCACGGAAGTCCATGCTGTCGGTATATGTAGTTGCGGCTGCAACGTAAGGCAGGATAGATGCCTCGTTAAGACCTGCTTTGATAGCTCTTCTTACATACTCGGGGAAGAGGACTGCGGACTGGGCGGAGAGGAAGAATTTTTCCACTCTGTCGGAGTTTGCGCCTTTGAGCTTTATGTCAAAACGCTTGAGCTGTCTTTCAAAGGCGTCAAGGTTCTTCAGCTCGGTGTTTTCGTAGGCTGAGTCCGGGTCAAGGTCACAAAGTGCCTGGGTGAAGGACTTGCCGGTGATGTTATAAAGGGACTTGTCAAGTTTTACGTCGGTATACATATTTTCGTTTCTCCTTTTCAGATAGTATAATTTTCGTTTTCGTCTGTGTCATCATCTGCGGGCTGGGTGATGAAGCTCTTTTCGCTCTGCTCTATATCCGCTGCGTGGCTTTGGACGTAGCTTTCAAGCTTTTTACGAAGCTCAAGCAGGCGGTAGATATCCATTTCCTCAGTCATTGCGCACACCTGGTCGGTGGTATAAAAGGGGGTACAGAAATAAGACAGCTTCAGTATCTCCCCTCTCACATGGTCAGCGGCGGCAGACAGCTTCTTTGTTGCCTCACCAAGCTCGCTTCTGAGCTTTGTAAGCTGCTTTGAGGTGTCCTGCCTTGTTTCATGGCGTTTGGTGACACCTGCGCCCTGCTGGGCGGGGACCGCAACAAAGGACCACTCATAGGCATCGGTGGGGTCTTCAAGGGTCACATAGCACAGCTTTTCTCCGTAGCGTTTGCCCTTGATATGGGAGCAGCTATGCTGTGCTCTGTCGGTGCCGCAGACAGAACAGGTATGCTTTGCAACGGCACAGCTCACGGATACCTCCTTTTTTATGCCGCCGTTTATCTCTTTGATAAGGTCGGCATTGGAGGAGGTCCTGACCATATAGGCTTTGGCGGTGAGGGCGGTATACGGCTGTCCGTCAAGGGTCAGGCGGGTATCATCGGTAACGACGGCGGTGGAAAAGATGCGTGCCGTCTGTCCCGACGAGGTAGGGTCGTGGTCGAAGATGCCTGTTTTGCCAAGAAAAAGCTTTGCCAGCTCTTGCAGAGCTGCGTTTGAAAAGCGCTCGTTATCCCTGTCGATGTCGTTATCGCAAAGGGTAAGGCTGAAGCAGAAGACATCCTCCGGTTTCAGCGGGTCGATGGTATAACGGTTTATCATATCCATGACCTTGTCTGTAACGGGAAATGATTTTTCCAATCAGTTCTCTCCTTTCTGTAAAGAGTTTTCAAGTACCTGTGCACGGGCATTATCAAGTCGTGCCTGAGCAAGGTTCACCTCGTCCTGGAGGTTGATATTCGCCCAGTTTACCTTGCAGCCGCAGGGTGCTCCCATAAGGCGAAGGAAGGTATCTCCCACACGCTGCACCACCGGGGTGAGCAGGCGGCGGTAATACTCAAGCTCGCTGGTGAGGATATCCGCCTGCTGGGAGCTCATTTTTTCGGTGGTTGACCAGTTAAGTCCCAGCATAAAGGGGGGAATGGAAAGCTTGGCAACTATCTGCTCAAGGAGCTGGCGCACAGGTATCTGAGTATCAAGGACCTTATTGTCTGCGCCGATAACTCTTATATCCACGTCCCCTACGGTGACAAAGTCCTTGACAACACCGCTGCGGGAGGCAGTCATGCCGTCCGCCCACTCTTTGGCTATCGCCATGGCACGCTCCTTTGCATAGATACGATCGGAGCCGTCGGGGGCAGGCTTATAGGTCACGGCGTAACGCACGTTTCCGGCACGCTCAAAATTCCTGCCGATACAGTCATAGATGCTCATAAGCAGGCTGCTCACCGCAGGAAGTCCACGCAGCAGGGATACTCCCTGGGGGTCCTGTGGACTGGGGTTGAGAGTGGTGTACATAAGCTTATGGGGGGCGGTAACGGGGATATCCTTCTTGCTGAAGGCGCCTTTCACCTTAATATCAAGGGGGGACTTTCCGCAGGTGAAGGTATAAAGGGTAGGGTCGCCCACATAAAGACCTTTCACGGTCATGGTGCGGTGGTCGGTAAACACCCTGCCCACTGCTCTGCCGTAGGTCAGCAGGCTGTCAAGGTACATATCGGCAAAGGTATGGACAGAGTTTCCCGAGATACCCACAGGCACGTCATTGCAAAAGGCATCAAGCTGAGGCTGGTACCTTTCGTCAAGGGCTTGCAGGGTGAAGTCGCCTGTAAGGCGGACTATCTTATGGATACAGGAATCTATCACGGGGACCTTTTCACGCAGGTCGTAAAAGATGCTCTCGGTGAGATATTCTCCGTTATGGGCGAGGCGATAGGTAAATCTGTCGCTTTCACGGTTGGCAGCTGCACAGGTATCCGCAGGCGGCTGCTTTTTTTTGAATATGTCTTTTATAAGACCCAAAGTATTCCTCCTTTCTTATCAGTTCCTTTCAAGAGAGAGGGCGAAAAACGGCTGGGTTTGCTCATCGGCGATGACGGTGGTCACAAAGTAGCGTATATCGTCCATGGCGTGGTCGTTCTCCTTTATGGGACAATCCTTGCCTGCGGTCTCGTCCCAACGGTAGAGGGTGAACTCACGCAGGGTGTCGGTGCATTTCTCGCTTATCATAAGCTTGCCTTCACGAATGCAGTCGGACACCTTCCTTATGCCTGTGAGCACGTCGTTTTTCGCTGCTGCGACACTGTATTTGCCGTGACGGCGGATACACTGGATAAAGGACTGGGCGGAGGGGTCACAGACTATCACTTCAACATTCCTGTCACCGATAAGACGGCAAAGTCCTTGATAGTGCTCCTCGTCGGTCCTTCGTTGTCCGCTGCGGCGTGAGTCGTAATAATATTCCTCAAGTCGGTACCAGATGCCTGCCGACCTGCCCCAGAGACCAAAGCTTGAGGGATTTACGGTGCCGTAGTCACAGCTTACAGCATATTTATCACAAAGGGGCTCGCCCTTGAAGGTATGTATACGGGTATCGAACATGGGGTAAACGATACCCTGGGGGGCTGTCCATTCTCCTCGGACAAAGCGTTTATAAAAGGCTCCTGTGTAAAGCCGCTTATAACGCTGTATGACCTGGGGGGACAGGGAGGGATTGTCCTTCAGCCCGAAATGGATATGACACAGGTTCTTTTCACGGGCTTTGTCTATCCAGTCGGTCTTGAACCAATGATACGGTCCGTCAGGGTTGCAGTTGAACCAGAGCTTTGAGTTCTTTACGGAACACCTTGCCACTGCCTGCTCCACAAAGCTGCGGGGCATCAGTACTACCTCGTCAAGGAGCAACCCTGCAAGGGTAATGCCCTGTATCAGTGCGGCAGAGCCTTCATCCTTTCCGCCGAAGATATAAAATCGGTTGCGGTGACCGTTATAGGTCAGCTCGAAAAAGTTGGAGGTCTTATGCTCACGCACGGTCATTCCCATTTTCCTCACACGTACAAGCAGGTCGTCAAGAAGATTGCGCCGAAGTGAGGATATTGTTTTTCCGCAAAGGGCAAAACACCTGCCGTCAAAACGATCCATCGCCCAGATCACAAAGGATACGGACATGGCGGTGGTCTTTCCGCTTCGGATAGCTCCGTCACATATCACGCCGTCGTAGTTTTTATACTTGGTGTTGTGCCACCAATGGAACAAAAACAGCTGTTTCGGGGAAAGCCTTGGCAGATCATTCAGGCATCTCCTCAGGGACATCGTCATCACCGTCCTTCAGCATATAGGATATATCCTCATCAGAGGTGCGGCAGACGGCAGAGAGAAAATCATCTGCTTTGCTGTCGCTTTGAAGCTTGTCGTCAAGCTCAAGAAGCTTTTCCAGCGCCTTCTGGCGGTCAAAGAACTTTACCTCTACCCCGCCGCCTTTGACTCGCTTTATCTCACTTATATTGAAAAGGTCAGAGTGGGCTATGGCGTAGGGGGTGGGCTGGTCGGAAAAAATCAGGGACACAGCATCGTTGACGCTTCCAAAGGCAAGACGGGCAAGCCCTGCACGTACCTCGGAAAAGGAATAGGGGGCGCTGCTTTCTATGCTTCGCAGGCTTTTTTGCACCCCGGGGGTGTTCGCCATGCGCTCCCCTTCGGTCTTTGCTTTGCTTGGTGGGATACCCAGACGCACTGCCGTTTCAAAGCTGTTGCGCAAACGGGCGTAAAGCTGGGCAAAGGTTTTTGTGGTCAGATTTTTCATGGTCATCGGCTCCTTTGTTGCGTATTTAAGTTGTATTGGTTGGATATAAGGACTGTTTTTGGTGACCTGCTAAAGAATTATCCGGCAGCAGCAGAATTGTCAGCTTTAAGTCACCCAATGGAAAAGTCCTTTCACTAATAGCGAAAAAGGGGGGATTTGTTGCATTGAAACGTGCAACAATTACAGAAAATCGGTATAATTAGTTCTTTTATCATTTTTGTGCACAAAAAGGGGACGCTTGTTTTGTGGGAAAAGACGGATAAGATGCGGTAAGATGTGAATTATTTGGGAGAAAAAACAATCTGCACACAAGAGCAGAAAGGTAGTCGGGTGGACATAATGCACATACAAGCGAGTGTATCTCCGTGCAAAAGTTACATATAATGAGTATGTATAATTAGTTGTTGCAACTATTTTCATAATAATTTACAGTTATTTTTGGCGAACACCTAACATTTGATAACTGTGGGCTTGCAAATTTTGTGCTTTTATGGTATACTGGATATTGCAGATGTGCCCAAGGGGGTAATATGCGCTTATATAACAAGTCGAATTATGTCCTGATGCGGAGAAAAACCTCGCAGACAGGGTAAAAATAACGCCCCTTGATCTCAAAGGGACGGTATCAGGAGGAAAAAACATGGCAAAGACAACTGCGGAAGGCAGCATAACCAAAACAGAGCTTAAAAATCAGTTTGTGGAAATTCTCCACAACGATTTTCAGACTACACCCGACGAGGCTTCGGATAAGCAGGTGTATGAGGCTCTTACAAAGATCGTTGTAAGTATTCTTAAAGCTAAGAGAAGAAAATTTACAGTAAATCACAACTCACAGGGCAAAAAGAAGGTTTATTACCTTTCTATGGAGTTCCTTATGGGACGTTCGCTGAAAACTTCAATATATAACCTATGCATTGCTGACAAGGTCACTTCCATGCTCAAGGACTTTGGTATCTCTATCAACGGTATCTACGAGCAGGAGCCTGATGCAGGTCTGGGCAACGGCGGTCTGGGCAGACTTGCTGCCTGCTATCTTGACGCTCTGGCAGCAGACGGCTACCACGCAACAGGTTATTCAATTTGCTATGAATACGGTATCTTCAAGCAGAAGCTGGAGGACGGCTGGCAGACAGAGCTGCCGGATAACTGGCTCCCCGGCGGCAGCGCATGGCTGGTGCCTGTACCTACACAGTCGGTTGAGGTTCGCTTTGACGGCGAGCTGAACGAATACTGGGACGACCAGTACCACTGTGTAAAGTACGAAAACTACACTTCGGTAATGGCTGTGCCTTACGACCTGTATGTTTCGGGTTACAAGAGCGATGCGGTATCAAAGCTGCGTCTTTGGAAGGCTGAGCTGTCTACATTCGATATGTCCATGTTCAACAAGGGCGATTACACCAAGGCTCTGGGCAGAAATATCATCTCTCAGGCTATCACCAAGGTGCTTTATCCTAACGACAACCACGCTGAGGGCAAGTCTCTGAGACTGCGTCAGCAGTACTTCCTTTGCGCTGCGTCTATCGGCGACATCGTAAACCAGCATATGAACGTTTACGGCACGCTGGATAACCTTTACGAGAAGGTGGCTATCCACATTAACGACACACACCCCACGCTGGCTATCCCCGAGCTTATGAGGACACTGCTGGACGACTGCGGATACACCTGGGAGAAGGCTTGGCACATAGTTACCAACACCTTTGCTTACACTAACCACACAGTCATGCCCGAGGCTCTGGAAAAGTGGGACTGCAATCTTCTCAAGAGCGTTTGCCCCAGAATTTTCTCTATCATCGTTGAGATAAACGACAGATACTGCAAGGACCTTTGGGAGAGATACAGAGATGAGGCTAAGGTTTCCCATATGTCTATTGTGGAAAACAACAAGGTCAAGATGGCTACTCTTTGCGTTCACGCTTCCCACAGCGTCAACGGCGTGGCTAAGATACACTCGGAGATAATCAAGAAAGAGACCTTCAAGGACGAATATCTTGACACACCTACAAAGTTCAAGAACGTTACTAACGGTATTGCTTACAGACGCTGGCTGTATCAGTCCAACGAGGGGCTGACCAAGCTGCTGCGTGAGAAGATCGGCGACGGCTTCCTCAGAAACGCTGCGGAGCTTTCAAAGCTCACTGTTTTTGCAAACGACAAGGCTGTTCTTGAGTCTCTGGGCAAGATAAAGCACACAAACAAGGAAAGCTTTGCAAAGTATGTTAAGAACCAGTACAACGTTTTGCTCAACACAGATTCTATCTTTGATGTTCAGGTAAAGAGGCTGCACGAGTACAAGCGTCAGCAGCTCAACGCTCTGAATATCATTGCTCAGTACAATTATCTCAAGAACAATCCAAACGCTGACTTTGTGCCAAAGACATACATCTTTGCCGCAAAGGCTGCGCCGGGATACTACATGGCAAAGCAGATAATCAAGCTTATCTGGAACATTTCCCAGGAGCTTAAAAAGGATAAGAATCTGGGCGAAAAGCTGAGCGTCATTTTCCTTGAGGATTACAACGTTTCCCTTTCCGAGATCCTTATGCCGGCAGCGGACATCAGCGAACAGATCTCTCTGGCAGGTACTGAGGCAAGCGGTACGGGCAACATGAAGCTGATGATAAACGGTGCGATCACTCTGGGCACTATGGACGGCGCTAACGTTGAGATCCACGAGCAGGTGGGCGATGACAACATCATTATCTTCGGTATGAACGTTGACGAGGTAAACGCTTGCAAGAACAGCTACAATCCTATGGATATGTACAACTCAAACGGTGTTATCAAGGCTGCTATCGACAGGCTTCAGGGCGGCATTAACGGCAACACCTTCAACGAGATATCTGAAAACCTCAAGACCAAGGATCCATACATGGCTCTGAAGGACTTTGACAGCTATCAGCAGGCACAGAAGTACGCTTCGGAATGCTACACAGACAAGATGAAGTGGAACAAGATGAGTCTTGCAAACATTGCAGGTGCAGGTATTTTCTCGGCAGACAGATCTGTTGAGGAGTACGCTAAGGACATCTGGGGACTTAAATAATCTATCCGAAATTGCAAAACAGCCATACAGAGCAAGTCTGTATGGCTGTTTGTGGGTAAAAAGAGGGTGAGGACTTGGACAAGCAGCAATTCTGCGACGCTTGCGAAAAGGTGATCGGTGAGCAGCGTCAGCGCAGGGGTATCGGTACTCTTGGAGAAAAAACGCTGCACGCTGTGCTTAAAAATTACTACGAGCCTCACCGGGAAAACCACGAGATAAAGGTCGGACGGTACGTTGCGGACATTGTGGGGGAACAGGGAGTCATTGAGATACAGACACGGCAGTTTTTCAGGCTTGTGCCAAAGCTGGATAACTTTTTGGAATTCTGCGACGTTACGGTGGTTTATCCAATGCCTGCCCTTAAATACGTAAGCTGGCTGGACATGGACACAGGGGAGGTGTCCCCGAAGCGGAGGTCCCCTCGGAAATACCGTATTTACGATGCTTTCAAGGAGATATACAACATAAAGTACGCTCTTGACAATCCACGGTTTCACCTGGTGCTGTGCCTTATGGAAATGGACGAGATAAGATATCTTAACGGCTGGTCCAAGGACAAAAAGCGTGGCTCCAGCAGATGCGACCGCATACCCAAGGAGATAATCGAGGAAGTCCGCTTTGACTGCGTACAGGATTACAGGCTGTTTATCCCCGGCTCCCTGCCTGTAAGGTTCACCTCGGCGCAATACGCAAAGGCTTGCTCTATCAGCAAAGAGCTTGCAGGCATGGGGCTTAACATACTGAATTATCTGGGACTTGTTGAGCGTGTGGACAAGGTGGGAAACAGCTACATTTACACCGTTGCCGATTGACAAAGCAGAGAAAAAAATATATAATGTATGTGTATGTTTTTCAGCGTTCACTTCCCTGACAGGGTGGAACGCTTACAAAAGCTTGGAACAAACGTGCAGTTAATATAAAGGAATGGTTAAATGAAACTCAAAAAGAAGTTTTGCAGGGTGCTTGGCTTTATGCTGGCTCTGGCAATGGTATTGCCGGGAGTGAGTGGGGCGGCACTGAATTTCAAGCCGGTATCCTCCATTGACAAGGACGGCAAACCGGTGGAGCTTACCTTGCGCTCAAAGGCTTGCTGCGTTATGGACATGGACAGCGGCGACATTATTTACAGCATGAACGGCGGCAAGGAGATGCCTGTGGGCACTCTGAACATGATAATGACAAGCCTGTTGATCGTTGAAAAATACAACGACATCGGCACTCTTAAAAACACCACCGTCAGCGCAGGCTCAGAGGCTTACGACGAGCTTTTCGACAAGGGCGCACCTACGGCGGACATCCAGCCCAATGAAAAGGTGAGCTACTACGACATTTTGTGCGCTATGATCTTACAGTCCTCCTGCGAGGCGGCGAACATTGCGGCTCTTGACATGGGAGGCGGAAAGCTTGCGGGCTTTACCAAGCTTATGAACGACAGAGCTCAGCAGATGGGACTTAAACACACCAAATTCTCCAGCGCACACGGTTTATGGACCAGCGGAAACTATTCCACCTGCGAGGATATGGCGGTGCTTTGCAAGTATGTTATGGAAAATTCCAGCATACTCAAAGAGATTTTCAACATGAGCACCTACACCATGTCCAAAACAGACAAGCACCCTGAGGGCACTACACTTTACAACAACAATGTGCTTATAAACAGCGCATCTTTATACTACTACTCCTCGGCAAAGGGCATCAAGACAGGCTCAACAAACGATGCAGGCAGATGCCTTGCAAGCTGTGCGGTAATAGAGGGCAAAAACTATCTCATTGTATCCCTGGGCGCACCGGCGGAAATTCTGGAGGAGGACAAGGAAAAGGGCAAGGACGACCCTGATTCGGTCTATGCTCAGGACTACATCTACTACAACCTTATCGACCACATCAACATTTACAACTGGTGCAGGACATTCCTTGTGGAGTCGGATTTTCTCAACCCTGACAGCGAGGTCCGTGATGTACAGGTGCTTTACGGAGACAAGAACTATGCCAATCTGAAGGCAAAGACAGGCTTCAGCAGAGTCTGGCCAAGCTACATCAAGACAGAGGACGTTAAGCGTGAGATAACCGTAAAGGAGAACATTGTGGCACCGGTAGAGGTGGGCGATGTTCTGGGTGAGATGAAGCTGAGCTACAACGGAGAGACTATCGCTACGCTGGACCTTATTTCCACCACCAAGGTGGAGCGTTCAGAGTCAGCTTCAAAATGGGAGATAGCAAAGAGCTATTTTAAGTCAAAGGTCTTTTATGTAACACTGGTGCTCATTGGCTGTCTTATAGTGTTATACACGGTGGTACACGTTGTAAGGACAAACAGAAAATATCTTAAAAAGAATGCGGAGGTGCACTCTGATGATAATAGACTGGACGAAGATGAATGAACAGCTCTCAGAGGGCTTTAAGGGCGGAGAGAAATTCTACGCAAGAAAAGCCTTTGAGGACGGTGACAACAAGATAATGCTGGGACGGCTCGTTCCGGGGGCGTCTATCGGTCTTCACACCCACGAGGGGGACAGCGAGGTAATTTTCTTCCTGCAGGGAAAGGGCAAGGTGCTGTATGACGGCGGATATGAAAAGGCAGAGGCAGGACTGTGCCACTACTGCCCTATGGGACATGAACACAGTCTTATAAACGACGGCGACAGCGACCTTATTTTCTACGCCGTTGTTCCAAAGCACAGGTAGATATACAAATAAAAAGGGGGGAGTTTTTAGTTAAGCTCCCCCCCTGAATATTTATTAAAGGATCGACTCACTCTGTCTGCGCCGCTAAGGGACAATGGCAGCTGATAAGCTGTTGAAAAGCAGAAGAAAATTGGGCATATTCCGCAAAAAAAGCTGTAATAACATGCTCGTACACCGGTGGCAGCCTGTGAAAGCTGCGCAGATACGGTGTTTTAGTATGGTGAAAGATTTTTTTGAAAAGGGGCTTGACAAAACCCCCGGTGTGTGCTATAATGCTATCAAACCACCAAACTACCTGATTGGTAGGTTAAAGGGAGATGAGCATTATGCAAGGCAGATCTTACAGGTTTTTAAGACAGTATTACCGTTTCGGTCGAATGTGGCGATGTTGCAGCCGCAACAACACATTTAACTTGAAAGAAAGAACTTGTAATGAGTATTTACAGATTTGAAGCATTACAATTACACGTAGGACAGGAACAGGCAGACCCGGTAACGGATTAGGGGCGGTATGGCTGCTCCGGCAGAGCCTTTCGGGGCAGCTGTCATGACCTACACAATTCAGGCTCTTGCTCAGGCAGGCATGATCCATGCCACGGTAAGGCTTTATATCAGAAAAAACACATTGACGACATTACTGCAGACCTTGACAATGCATTTGCACAGGTCTGATAAAAACGGAGGAATTTATTATGGCTAACATTTACACATCAGCAGATCAACTTGTAGGCGGCACTCCCCTGCTGGAGCTTTCGCACATTGAAAAGGAGCTTGGTCTGAAGGCAAAGATCCTTGCAAAACTGGAATACTTTAACCCGGCAGGCTCTGTAAAGGACAGGGTGGCAAAGGCTATGATCGAGGATGCGGAAAAACAGGGCAAGCTGAACGCAGATTCGGTAATAATCGAGCCTACAAGCGGCAACACAGGCATTGGTCTGGCATCTGTTGCGGCGGCTCGGGGCTACCGCATAATCATTGTTATGCCCGAGACGATGTCCGTTGAGAGACGGCAGCTGATGAAGGCATACGGTGCGGAGCTTGTACTCACAGAGGGGGCAAAGGGCATGAAGGGTGCTATTGCCGAGGCTGAGAGGCTTGAGAGAGAAACTCCTGGTGGAATTATCATGGGACAGTTCGTAAACCCTGCAAATCCAAAGGCACACTTTGATAGCACAGGTCCTGAGATATACCGTGACACAGACGGAAAGGTGGATATTTTCGTTGCAGGCGTTGGCACAGGAGGAACGGTAACAGGTGTGGGCAAATTCCTTAAAAGCAAGAACCCTGACGTTAAGATAGTTGCTGTTGAACCTGCATCATCACCGGTACTTTCAAAGGGTGAGGCAGGAGCGCACAAGATACAGGGCATTGGCGCAGGCTTTGTTCCGGACGTTCTGGACACAGGCATATACAGCGAGATCATTGCGGTGGAAAACGATGACGCTTTTGAATACGGCAAGCTGGTAGGCAAGAAAGAAGGCGTACTGGTGGGCATATCCTCGGGCGCAGCTGTTTACGCTGCTGTTGAGCTGGCTAAGCGTGAGGAAAACGCAGGCAAAACTATCGTTGCTCTGCTGCCCGACACAGGCGATAGGTATTTGTCTACTTCCCTGTTTGCTGACTGAGCCTACTGCGGCAGGCTTATTAAGGAGCGCACCGCGGTTCAGACGGAGGTAAAAATGGACAGTTCATCAACGCTTGAGATCAAGGCTATCGGTCACATAAAGAGCGATTTTCCCACCAAGTTCGGAATACCCAGGCAGAGCGGGCTTTGCAAGAACCTTCTGTCACAGATAGTTTTTGAATCGCCTTACAATACGGCAGATGCGTTCAGAGGTATCGAGGAATTCTCCCATATATGGGTAATATGGGGCTTTTCGGACAACGCAAGGGAGGTCTTCTCCCCTACGGTGAGACCGCCTAAGCTTGGGGGCAACGAAAGGCGTGGGGTATTTGCCACACGCTCCCCTTTCAGACCTAATCCTCTGGGGCTATCCTGCGTTAAGCTGGAGCGGGTGATACGCTCGGATAACGGGATCATCCTTGAAGTGTCGGGAGGCGACATGAAGGAGGGCACGCCTGTTTACGACATCAAGCCGTACATTCCCTATGCGGACTGCATTGAGGAGGCAGACGGCGGTTTCGGGCAGCGGCACAGCGGCGACAGGCTGAAGGTGGAGGTCAGATCTGATCTGATGGAGCTTGTTGCCCCGGAAAAGCGCAGCGCACTTACAGAGGTTCTGTCCCTTGACCCTCGTCCCGGATATCAGGACGACGGGCAGAGGGTTTACGGCTTTGAATTTGCCGGACTGGAGATAAAGTTCAAGGTGAACGGTGACACGCTGACTGTCACGGAAATATATGCTGTATAAAAGAAAAACGGGCACCAAAAAGTGTCCGTTTTTTTGTACTTATTTTAAAATGGCTTCAGCTTATACACCACAGCGGAGATACGTGGGCAGCAGACATGACCTGTTCTTGGGGCGGGATAGGACTTTCCGTTTTCGTCCAGCACCAGCAGCCACTCCCCCATGGGCAGGTCAAAATACCTATCTTCATTGCTGCCGTTAAGGGCGACAACGAAGCTTTCGCTGCCCTCAAAGAGGCTGTAGATAAGGAAATTTCCATGACTTATTTTCCAGAACGAGAGCTTCTGCTCCACCTCCCACTTCATGGACATTCGCAGCAGGCTGCTTGATTTACGCAGGGCGATAAGCGCCTTATAGTAATCAAAGACTGCGGAATACTGAGTTTTTCGTGTCCAGTCGATGGCGTTGGTATAGTCGGGGGCATTATAGCTGTTCTCGTCAAAGATGTTGACCTCGTTTGGCTCCTCCCCGGGCTTTAAAATTCTTGGCTTAGTGCGCAGAAAATCCTGTCCAAGCTGGAGAAACGGCACGCCCTGAGACAGCAGCACAATGGCAGCTGCCAGCTTATCCATACGGATACGGTCCTCCTCAGATGCGTTATTTGAACAGATACAAAGCTTGTCCCACAGGGTATTATTATCGTGAGCCTCGCAATAGTTTATGGTCTGGGTGGGTTCAAACGCCCAACAGGCTTCCTTTGCCTCATGCAGTTCCGGGTGAGGCACAGAGCCTGCGATGCCTCGTTTGAGCATTGCCACGCTATGGGTATTGCCGCTTACAAAGCCTGTATCAAACACATTGAACGTACCGCCCTTGATGCTGTCACGGATATTATCGTTGAACAGTCCCACTCTGCCGAAGCGGTAGGAGTTCCATTTATACGCCAGTTTATCCGATGCCAGGGGCGATGCTCCCCCTGTCCAGCCCTCGCCGTACAAGAGGATCTGCGGGTCTATCTTATCCAGCTCGTCACGGATATGATTCATGGTATCTATATCGTGAAGCGCCATAAGGTCGAAACGGAAGCCGTCCACCTTATACTCCGTTGCCCAGAATTTAAGAGAATCCACAATATATTTACGCATCATAAGGTGCTCCGATGCAGTTTCGTTACCGCAGCCCGAGCCGTTGGTGAACTTGCCGTTGATATGACGGTGGTAATAATAGGGGAAGGAACGCTCGAATGCAGACTCATCGGTATAATATGTATGATTGAAAACAACGTCCATTACCACGCCGATGCCTCTTTTATGAAGCTCCATGACCAGCTTTTTAAACTCCCTCACACGGCACTTTGGGTCGTAGGGATCGGTGGAATAGGAGCCTTCAAGGCAATTATAATTCTTCGGGTCATAGCCCCAGTTAAACTGGTTCTTTTCGGGGTGCGCCTCATCAACGGTGGCATAATCCGCCACAGGCAGCAGCTGTACATGGGTAACACCAAGCTCCTGCAAGTGGTCAAGGCAGGTATTGGTGCTGCGGTTCCTTGTGCCGCCCTTTGCCATTGCAAGAAACTTGCCACGAAGCTTTGCTGGAACTCCGGAGGACGGATGGACGGAAAAATCCCTTACGTGACACTCGTAGATAACTGCGTCACAAGGGTTTTTGCACACAGGTCGGTCTACATTTTCCCAGCCAATGGGGTCGGTGGTCGAAAAGTTTACCACCGCTCCCAGATCACCGTTTACGCCGCACGCCTTTGCGTAGATGTCTATGGTCTCAGGGTTCTTCTTGTGGTTATATTCAAAGGAATAGGTATAAAAACAGCCGTCAAGGTCTCGCAGTATCTCTACATACCACACGCCCTTGTCCAGCCGTTCCATGGGAAGCGACTCCATTCGGCTCAGACCCTCTCCGTCAAGATATAAATTCAGGTATACACCCGTCGCCATCGGCGCCCATGTCTTGAATACAGTCTTGTCCTCGTGTATTATCGCTCCGAGGTCATCGCCGTCGTAAAAATATTCCTGATCTATCCATGCATAGTTTATTTTATACAACGGCTTAACCTCTCTTTCCTAATAGATCAATAATTTTCGTCAATGCTTTACAGCCACGCCCACAGCTTCTCCCTGGAGCAATTTAGTTTCAAAGCCTTGTCGGGTGTTTTCCAGCAGGTCGGGGCAGACCTTGACCTTATCCTTTTCAAGCAGCAGGACGATAGTAGAGCCGCCGAACTCGAAATAACCTTTTTCCTCCCCTCGCAGGACAGTTCTTCTGCCGTAGGGGTGGGCGTTGGTGATTTTGCCCACCAGGAGCGCTCCCACTTCCATTTGCACAACGTCGCCGAAATTCTCGGTTCTTATAACGCAATAGCGTCTGGAATTTTCACGGTAAACGGGGACATACTCATTGACCACGGGGTTTACGGTACTGAGCACGCCGTTAATAGCTCTGTCGTGGCTTTTAATGCCTGTTGCGGCATAGCAATATCTATGATAATCGTCGGGGGTAAGGCGGATTATTACCGCTGTGCCGCCCTCATAACGCTTAGCCAGCTTTTTATCACGAAGCAGGCTCTTCACTGAATAAACAGAATTTTTGATAACAAAGCCGTTGACCTCGTCGATCTTATAGGCTGTGACCTTACCGTCGGAGGGTGAGATAAGGATATTTTTATCCTTTGGGATCGGTCGTGAGCCGGGCTTTATTTTTCTTGTGAAAAAGTCATTGAAGGAACGATACGCCTTTGGCTCATAGTCAGAAAGGTCGATATTGTTCTTCTCGGCAAAGTCAGAGATAAAGCTTGCAGAGATCTTGCTGTCAAGGATCATTCCCCCCAGCTCGGAAAATCCGGGCATACTCAGCAGTCTGAGAAAAGCTCTGCAAAAGTAGCTGTTATACGCTCTCTGAAGCAGCTTGTCCTGTGAGGTGGTCTCTTCAAACTCCTCGCCTTTTCTATTGCGGTATTTCATTACAAACCCTCCCTAATATTCCAGCCTCAATGTGACGGTGCGAATTTCCAGATACCCAGTATTACCAGTGCGGCAAGGGTGAACATAAGGAAGATGCTCTTTGCGGATACTTTCTTAACCTTGATATCAAGCACGAAAAGCACTGCAAGTGCTAACATAAAGCCCTGGAAAACGTAGGGGTATGCGGCATTGGGTATATTTCTCTTTCCCAAAAACAGAAGGGGAAGAATGATAGAGGAGGTTGTTATAGGCAGTCCCTGATATTCCTTTCTGTTTTCGGCAGTGGTTCTCTGGCGTTCCTCCTCCATAACGTTAAAGTAGCCGAGTCGGATAAGACCGCAGAGCACGATAAGTATTGCCGACGCAAGTCCCAGTCCGTAGTTAAATCCCATTTTGTAACCGATGCACGCCGGCAGAACGCCGAATGCCACAAGGTCGCACAGAGAATCTATCTGGATACCGAACAGCTTTTCCTGGTCTGTTCTGTCCTTTTTATGCCTTGCCACCTTTCCGTCAAACAAGTCGCATATTCCCGAAATAAGCAGGCACAGGATAGCTATTGCTTCACGACCTTCAAAGACCTGAGTTATACCTACCACAGCCGAGCAAAGGCTCAGGTAAGTAAGGATTACGGTATAATTATAAAACCCGATTATATTTTCACCTTATTCCTTGTTTTTTTGTTCCTTGACCACCTGCACCTGATCCGGGACAGCTATTTCCGCTTGCGCCGCATCTTCAGCCTTGTCGGTGGACTTTCCGTATTTTTTTATATTCAGCAGATGTGTAAACAGCGTTACAAGTCCTCCCACGATAATTACAGCATAGAAGCTGATACCACGGTTAAGGAGTATTGCGGGGCTGAGAAGCTCATCTGCAAATACGCCTGTGAAAAACGCTATAAAGCAAGCCTCGGTTATACCTGCTGCACCGGGAAGAGGCAGCATTTCAACGGCGACACCGATAAGCACCTGAAGTGCCACTATCTGCATAAAGCTTGCGCCGTGCAGTCCGTAGGACTTATAGATGACCCATGTGAGCATGAACAGCGAGAGTCTTTGCAACACTGTGATCCATGTTATGGTGAACAAAGAGCCCATGTTACCGCCGATATATTTTGAGGCTTTGACGTAGTTATCAAATATCCTTGTGACCCTTTTGATATAGCCTTCGGTATTTTTCTTATTGAGCACATGGATACGGGTCAGAAAGTTTATGAGTTTTATCGCCATTTTCCTTGACCAAAGCGGCTTGAGGCAGACGATAAGAAGCAGGGTGATATAGGCAAGATTCAGGAAAAATCCCACATACACCAGCCACATATATCCCCCCACGTGCTCGGTAACATAGCCATGGTAGAAGATATAGAAGAATAATCCCAAAAGCACCAGCACAGCTTTATATACCACTGCGATGACCAGCATTATCAGGGACGAATAGCCGTAGTAGATACCGTCCTTTTTCATATATATCATCTGTGCAGGCTGACCGCCGGACGAGGACGGGGTTATATAGGAATAGAAAAATCCGATAAACGAATATTTCAGACACCGCCGAAAGGGCGTTTTTTCTTTAAAGAGCCAGAGCATATACTTGATTATCACCGATTCGCCGGCGATAAAGCAGAAGGTACACACACAGCCAAGGATGAGCCACAGCTTATCTGCACGATGAAGCTCGCTCATGACCTCGGAAAGCTCCTTATTGTTGAACAATATCCTGAATGTGAGATACCCCACCACTGCGATAAACAGCACATTCAGAGTATATTTGACCTTTTTGTTTATAGTTATCACTCCATATTTCTCATATCCGTATCATCACTGTGGGTGAAGCAGCGTTATAACAGGGGCTGCATCACTCGGTGATAAAGCAGAAGCAAGCAGCCACAAGAATCTGAATGATAACGAACCTTGTTACCACCTGTGTATCAGACCAGCCTTTATTCTTTCTCACATGGTCATGGATAGGTGTACGGATATTCTTCATAAATCCCTTTAATCTCAGGAAACGAATGAATGAGAGCTTCACAAGTCCCAGACCTCCGTCTATAATAAGCATAAGTGCCAATGGGATAAATATCAGCGGCGAACCTGTTTTCAGACAGATAAGCGCAAGGAACACGCCCAATGCTCTGGAGCCTGCATCACCCATAAGTATAGAGCTTGGTGAGGCATTGGACCAAAGATATGCTCCCAATGCGGCAAGCATTATCAGACAGGCGGTTATCATTGCCGAGTCCTCAAGCAATCTGCTCACAAAGAAGATCGTCACCATACAAAGTGTTGCGCACAGTCCGTCAACTCCGTCGGAGCAGTTGGTAACATTTATCGCTGCCCACACAAGCAAAGTTGCAAGGGCAATAAAAACTGCCGGATGAGGCTCGATAATTTCTTTGAGCAGCGGAAGCTTGAATCTGCCGGAATTAAAGTAATAATAAGTCCCTGCGATACCGCCGGAAATTATAAGGTCGATAAGTCCCTTTTTGACCTCGCCCCAGGGAACGTCCGAGGCATCGTCCAGATAACCGCTGAGCATTGCGCCGTATATAAACACAAGATACAGCACCATTTCAAGGTCAAGAGGTATAAAAAGCGCAGTAAGGATAACAAATCCGGTAATGAAGATAAGACCTGCTCCCCTGGCTTTTCCCTGGGAGAGAGCACCGTTTACCGCAAACTCACGTCCCTGGTCTTTGGGAAGTATCTTTCTGAATATTTTGATGGTGAAAAATACAAACAAAAAGCTTGTGAGAAAAACGATACACAGAGCAAGCCCCTTCATGGGCTTACCGTTTATCATTATATTTTTTCCCAGCTTTTCGATCAGGTCGTAGAGCATCGGTCCTCATCCTTTTCACATTTATGTCAGATAACATTTTGCGTTACATATGCGATATATGCACGCACAGCTATTATACCATATTTATGCGCAAAATGCAAATAATATAGCAAATAAATTTGCACAAAAAACGCCCCTGCAAAAAGGATATTTTTACAAATCACGTATAAAAGGCGCAAAAAGCCGAAGAACAGCCTGTTACGCCTTAATAATTCTATCAAATTCCCGAAACAAAAATTGGACATCACGCTGTGTCCCGGCAAGCATACGTGCGGCTTTTTTTCAAAATAAGCAAGGGGAAAACTCCTTACACAAAAGAGTCCCCCCCGGATGTCCTACTGCATATCTTTATTTCTGTTTTTCAGAAGCTTCTTTGTCTTTCGGTCATGCTTCCACATAACTATTTTTTCGCACAGATCCACTATCTTTTTCATAAACGGCTTGAACACATAGAAGAACTCGCCCGCATAGGTGACCACCTCGCCGTTGAAGCCCTTTTTGAACTTATAAACGCCGTAGTTAGGGTGCTCCGGGTCCTTATAGAAGGGTATGCCCTGGAAGTCGTAGATATAATTCTTACCCTCTATCGCCCAGTTTATCATAGTCCACTGCATGAGGTAGTTGGGGTAAAGGTTTCTGTGGTGATTGGCGGATGCGCCGTAGACGTAGCAAGTCTTACCTGCATACTGTGTAGTAACGGCACCGGAAAGAGGTATCTGCTTGCCGTCCTCGTCCACATAGCACATAAACAAACGGCAATGCTTTTCGCCCAGCCCCTCTATCATCTTTACAAAATACTCCTTTGAACGGATAGAAAATCCGTCACGGATACCCGTTGCCTGCATCAGCGGATAGAAATCGTCAAGAGCCTCCGTACCGCAAGCCTTACAGTACACGCCCTTTCTTCCGGCTTTTCTTATCCTGTTGCGCCAGTCGGGCTGGAATGTCATCATGACCTCATCGGGAGTTTTTCCCTCTATGTTGCGAAGCATATAGTTGTTTCTTGCCTGTATGGTGGTAAGCTCCGCTGCGTTATAGGTATGCTTGAAGCCCATGGATATTATCATTTCTGAGATGTCCTTATCCTTCTCCTCATGGCAAGGGTCCCACATGAACTGGTAGCACTTATACTTTTTAGCCAGCACCTTTATGCCCTCAAACAGATCCTCCATTGTCTGCTTGTCACGCCAGTCGCAGACAGGTCCGTGGGGAGCATACAGAAAAGTGCAGCCGAAAATCGGGATCTTCTTGATAATAACAAGGCAGGTGCCTTTTATCTTGCCCTGTTCGTCCCTGGAAATAACGGCGTCCCAGCCCCAGTTGTCCTTTACCTTGGGCCACAGCAGGGACTGCATGAAATTTCCGTATTTACTTGTGCTTGCGAACTCTTCAAACTCGGCAAGCATATTTTTGTCCTTTTTATTGATTATCTCCATATATGTACCTTCCCGCATTTATTCTCAATTATGCTTATTATACACTTTAATTCCCAAAAAATCAAGGGATTTCCGCATTTTTAGTCATTATCGGCAATTTTTAATATATATACCTGAACGCACACTTGATTTTTATGGCATATTGTGATATAATGACCACAAGTGTAAAAATTTCAGAAACAAAAATTCCCTCAGAACCGGAAAGAACTGATAAAGAATGATTGATGACAGTAAAATAACTCAGATCGAAGATCATGGCGAAAACGGCGTATCCCATGCCGAGGACAGCCAGGTCAGGGTCACAAATAAAACGGCGCACAAAACCTTTTTACAGCGCAACAAATACCGCATAAGACAGATATGCGGTGTGGCAATTTTACTTATAGTTATAACTTCTGTGGCGGTGCTTATCACAAAAAACAGCGGCAGTGACATAGAGTCAGGTGACAGCGAGGCTCAGGCTTTTATTCAAAATACAGAGTCAGATACAGAAGTTACCACCTCCGCTGTCTCCACCACGACCTCCGCTTCACAAAGCTCAACGACTTCCTCGGCAACGGTCACGGAGGATACCACCACTTCCTCTCAGCAAACCACACAGGAGACCACTACACAGCAGACGACCACCACAGAGGTCAACACTCAGAAGCCCATGACCTCCACCACAACAAAGGTGGTTGACAACAAGGACCCGGAGGTGGTGAAGCCTACGGTCATCAAGGGAATACTCGTGGTAAACAAGAGCTACCCTCTGCCTGCGGATTACAACCCGGGAGGACTGACTCCGGAAACCGCTGCGGCTTTTGAGAAAATGCGGCAGGCTGCGGCTCTGGACGGGATACAGCTGTGGATATGCTCCGGATTCAGAAGCTATTACACACAGCAGAATCTGTTTGCACAGTACTGCTGGCGTGACGGAACGGAAAAGGCAGAGACCTATTCCGCAAGACCGGGACACAGTGAGCACCAGACAGGACTTGCAATAGACGTAAACTATGCAAGCAGCTGGCAGTTTGACAACACGCCGGAGGCAAAGTGGCTGGCAGAGCACTGCAACGATTACGGCTTTATTATCAGATACAAGCCGGGCAAGGAGCAGTACACAGGATACGTTGCGGAATCGTGGCATATCAGGTACCTGGGGGATGTGGAGCTTTGCAAGACTATCGAGGCTTCGGGACTTTGCCTTGAGGAATATCTGGGCATTTCAAGTAAATACAACAACTGACAACAAAACCCTCGCAGCAGCAGACTGCGGGGGTTTTTTTATGCTCTTTTAAAAGATGCATAAATGTCACCAAAAAGGGGAAACTGTTTTTGTGCAGTTATATAATTCGTAGGCAAAGTTATATAATTCTATTGACAAATTATTTAATTGTGGTACAATAGTTTACAGAGGAAAAAGGAGGGAAGGTCATGGGTAAAAGCGTTTACAGTCTGGTGCTTGACGACGATGTGGTGAATGCGGTGGACAAGCTGGCGCACTCTATGAACACCAGCAGGAGCAATCTTATAAACACTATCCTTGCGCAGAAGGTGGAGCTTGACACGCCGCAGATGCGTATCGAGAGCATTTTTTCCGCAATGCAGAGCCTTATCGACAACCGCTTTCAGCTTATAGACAGACAAAGCAACTCCACCATGTCCATAAAGAGTATGCTGGAATACAAATACAAACCCACAATCCGCTACTCGGTGGAACTGGCAAGGGACACGGGAGGCAAGGTGGGCAGCCTTAAAGTGCGGCTGAGGACCACATCGGGAAATCTTATGGGGCTTATGGAAAGCTTTTTCACCCTTTGGAGAGAGCTTGAAAAAGCTGAACTTTCTCATCTTTTCACAGGGGGCTTCCCGGGAAGCATATCTCAGGGCTGCTTCACAAGGGACTTTTACTCCCCTGCCCGGGAGCGTCTTAATGACAAGGACATCGGAATGGCTATCGGGCGGTATATCAGACTTATTGACAAATGCATACAGCAATACTTTGACAATCTTGATGACCCGCAAAGGGCGGCAAGGCTTACGGAGCAGACGTATAAACAGTACCTTGATGAGGGGGTACTTATCTTATAAAACAACCCTTCCCAAAGAGGCAGGGAAAACAGAAAGGAGAAATGTAAAATGAATGTACAGAAGCTGACACAGAAATCTATCGAGGCAATTAACAGCGCACAGTCCGTGGCTGCCACATACGGTAACCAGGCGGTGGACCAGCAGCACCTTATGCTGGCTCTGCTTACCCAGGAAAACGGGCTTATACCTCAGCTGCTGACAAAAATGGAAATAGACCCGGAAAACTTCAAGCTGGCGGTGACACAGTCGGTAAACGCCATACCAAAGGTGAGCATTTCAGGCAGCAGGCAGGCTGATTCGGTATATATCTCAAACGAGCTGGACAGGGCGTTGGCGGACGCAGAGAACTGCGCTATGCAGATGAAGGACGAGTTCGTTTCGGTGGAACATCTTATGCTGGGAATGATAAACCAGCCAAACAGCGAGATGAAGCGGCTTTTCAAGACCTTTAATCTGACCAAAGACGAGTTTTTACAGGTCCTTCAATCGGTAAGGGGCAACGCCAAGGTCACCAGTCAGAACCCTGAGGAGACATACGATGTGCTGAAAAAGTACGGTCAGGATCTTGTGGAGCTGGCAAGGGCAAACAAGCTGGACCCGGTCATAGGACGTGACAGCGAGATAAGAAACGTTATCCGTATTCTGTCACGAAAGACAAAAAATAACCCTTGCCTTATCGGCGAACCGGGCGTGGGCAAAACAGCTATTGCAGAGGGACTTGCTCAGCGTATCGTCAGCGGCGACGTGCCCGACAACCTGAAAGACAGGCAGCTTTTCAGCCTTGACATGGGTGCGCTTATCGCAGGAGCAAAATACCGGGGCGAGTTTGAGGAGCGTTTTAAGGCTGTGGTGCAGGAGATAAAGAAGTCCGAGGGCAGGATAATCCTGTTTATCGACGAGCTGCACAACATTGTTGGGGCAGGAAAAACAGACGGAGCGATGGACGCAGGCAACCTGCTCAAGCCTATGCTGGCAAGGGGCGAGCTGCACTGTATCGGTGCCACTACCCTTAACGAATACAGGCAGTATATCGAAAAGGACGCTGCTCTTGAAAGGCGTTTCCAGCCGGTAATGGTGGACGAACCTACCGTTGAGGACACTATATCCATACTGCGTGGACTCAAAGAAAGATACGAGGTTTTCCACGGAGTAAAGATACAGGACCAGGCTCTTGTATCGGCGGCGGTGCTTTCAAACAGATACATCAGCGACAGGTTCCTCCCCGACAAGGCTATCGACCTTGTGGACGAAGCCTGCGCACTTATCCGCACGGAAATGGACTCCATGCCCACGGAGCTTGACGAGATAAGGCGTAAGATACTCCAGCACGAGATAGAGGAAACGGTGCTTAAAAAAGAAAACGACAAGCTGGCTGTGGAGCATCTTCACGACGTTCAGAAGGAGCTTGCACAGATGCGTGAGCAGTTCAGCGAGATGAAGGCAAAGTGGGAGAACGAAAAGTCGGCTATCTCCAAGGTGCAAAAGCTCCGTGAGGAGATAGAACAGTGCTCCAAGGACATCGAAAAGGCTGAGCGTGAGTACGACCTGAACAAGCTGGCAGAGCTTAAATACGGCAAAATGGCACAGCTCCAGTCACAGCTTGAGCAGGAGGAGGAAAAGGCTGAAAAATCCGCAAGCAAGAACACACTTTTGCGTGACAAGGTCACAGAGGAGGAGATCGCCCGGATCATCGGACGCTGGACAGGTATCCCTGTTTCAAAGCTGGTGGAGAGCGAAAGAGACAAGCTTCTGCGCCTGCCGGACATTCTCCACAAGCGTGTTATCGGGCAGGACGAGGCGGTGGAGCTTGTTTCACAGGCGATACTCCGTTCCCGTGCAGGCATCGCAAACCCTGCACAGCCTATCGGCTCTTTCCTGTTCCTGGGTCCTACGGGAGTGGGCAAGACAGAGCTTGCAAAGGCACTTGCACAGGCTCTTTTTGACGACGAGAACAGCATCGTTAGGATAGATATGTCCGAATACATGGAGAAATTCAGCGTTTCAAGACTTATCGGAGCGCCTCCGGGATATGTGGGCTACGAGGAGGGCGGACAGCTTACAGAGGCTGTGCGCAGAAAGCCGTACTCGGTAGTTCTGCTGGACGAGATAGAAAAGGCTCACCCCGACGTTTTCAACATACTTCTTCAGGTGCTTGACGACGGCCGGATAACCGATTCTCAGGGCAGGACGGTGGATTTCAAGAACACTATCATTATCCTCACCTCAAACCTTGGCTCGCCTTATATCCTTGAGGGCATAGGCGACGACGGGGAGCTTTCACAGCAGGCTCGCCAGCAGGTGGACGGACTTCTTCACCAGCAGTTCAGACCTGAATTCCTCAACAGGCTTGATGAGATAATCTACTACAAGCCCCTTATGCGCTCACAGATAGGAAAGATAGTTGACCTTATGCTGGAGCAGCTGCAAAAGCGGCTTGAGAGCAAGCATCTGAGCATACAGGTAACTCAGGCTGCAAAGGACGCAGTTATCTCCCGTGGATACGACCAGAACTTCGGCGCAAGACCGCTGAAAAGGTTTATACAGCGAAATATCGAGACCCTTATCGCCCGCATGATAATTGCTCAGGACATTGAGCCTGACAGTGTGATAAAGGTGGATCATGACGGAGAAAATTTCACAGCCGACGTATCCCCGGTCTGAACATAAAATAAAAATGCCGATAGTGAACAAGATCACTGTCGGCATTGTTTTTGCTTATTGGGTTTTATGCTGCAGGTTTAGCGGCTGCTGCGGCGGTGGTGGTTGCCGGGGCTGCTGCGTCTGCTGTTCCGGGCACCTTAGCCTTGCTTCCGGGGACATATTTTTCAAACATTGCCACGGTCTCGCTGCCGCAGGTGGCTGCGGTGGAGCTTTTGGAGATTATGCAGCAATAGGTATGTCCGTTGTCGGTATCCTTTGCAAAGGTCGCCATTGCAAAGCCTGCTTCATTGGTATAGCCGGTCTTACCGCCGGTTATGGAGATGCTGTCGTCGTTTGAGCCGTTGCCGTTTTTGTCGATAAAGAAACCGCTTACTCTGCCAAGCACGGTACACTGAAGGTCGATACCGGTAGGGTTCTGCTGTGTCTGTGCGGTGGTATACTTCATGGTGTTGAGCACCTTTCGGCAGGTAACATTATGGTTTGCGACTTTCATAATAACAGCCATATCCGCAAGTGTGGTATAGTGTTTTTCGTCATGAAGACCTGTGGTGTTGGTAAAGTGGGTATTTTTCAGACCAAGCTCCTGGATACGCTTGTTCATAAGCTCCATGAACTTATCCTTTGAACCGGCGATAGCGTTTTCAAGTCCCACGCAGGCGTCTGCACCGCTGGGAAGGACAGCTCCGTAGAGAAGGTCCATTATTGTCACCTTTTCTCCCGGCTTGAAGCCTGCCATCGAGGCGTTCTCTTCCTCCAGCGGAGCCAGATCCTCCGGCTTGAAGGTATATGTATCGTCATAGGATTTTGCGTTCTCGCAGGCAACCAGCACTGTCAGGACTTTTGTAAGAGATGCTGGATAGATCCTCAGATCCATATTGGAGCCGGCATATATAACATCGTCGTCAAGGTCTGCAAGCAACGTAGCCTGGGAGGTAAGTCCCTTTATATCAGTCTTTTTGAAGTCGGGGCTTTGCTTTAAGTACAGATCCACTTCCTTTGGTGTTTCCGGCACAGGGGCAGTAGCGGCTGTTGTGGTAGTGGTCACCACGTTGTTCTTTTTTTCCTGAGGATTATCGTCGGTGTCCTTGATGTCGTTTCGCCCTCCAAGCATCATCACTATTGCACCGATGCCGATAAGGATTATCATTATCAGAACTGCTACCAATGCGGCGTTGCCATTTTTATTATTCTTCACTCTTTTTTCTTCCCTTCTTTTATTTTCAGTCCCATGCCAGGGCTTCATCTTCCTGCTGGCTTTCCGGCTTGGCAAGCCTGCTGTGGCAATACTTCAGCACGTCGCTTCTGGTTATTATGCCGATAAACATTTTCCTGTCGTCGATAACAGGGACAAAGTTCTGGTTCACCAGCATAAGTATCACATCGTCTATGGTTGCGGTAACAAGCACAGGCTTCACTTCAACGTTGCGCTTTACTTTTATATCGTCAACGGTGAACATCTCAAGG
This sequence comes from Ruminococcus sp. FC2018, assembly GCF_000621805.1. GTDB lineage: Bacteria > Bacillota > Clostridia > Oscillospirales > Ruminococcaceae > Hominimerdicola. The sequence continues at coordinate 46,689 of NZ_JHXH01000012.1, forward strand.
TCACGCCTTGTGCATATTGCCTTATTCACCATAAACCACATCAGGTCCCCCTCGGAAAGGGTCTTTACATACTCCCCGTCATGGCTGATCACGGGTATTACAGTAAATCCGTGGTTGCCCATTATCTCCAAAGCCTGGCGGCAGGTGCTGTCGTTATAGACATAGTCGATCAGTGCTTTGGGATGAAGCAGCTGTATTATATTCATTATTATTCACCTTAAAGTATTATTTTTCCGATGCCTTGGCACCTGCGGCAATGACCGCAGAGGCAAAATCAATGTAAGACACGGTCTTCAGGTCATAGGTGGTAAGACCTACATTATAGAGCGTTTCATTGGTTATTTTATTGTCCCTCATCACCTGGCGGCAGAATTCTTCCCGCTTTTGCTCGGTAAAGCCTTCAAAATGCACATAGCCCTTATCCGTAAGTTCCTTTTCATTAAACGCCGGTACATCAGCGGACACTGTACTCATTTTCTCTATCTCTCTGGTCTCCACCTCGTTATCCTTTCCCTCAATGGAATAGGTCACGGTGTACTTTTTCAGCTCACCTGTGGTCTTGTCAAAGTAAAAGTCCAGTACTGTAATATATGTGCCTGCGGTATAGGTATATTCCTCGGCATCATACTTTTTTTCTTCCTGAGGATCTATATGTGTCCTCGTAGGTTCAAGAGACTGTTTCACCGTCTGAACGATAAGGTTTCCGGTGGGATCCTCATTTATCTCCCCCACTTTTCTGGAAAACGCCTTGGTCTTATCATCGTATCTGTATGTGGTGTTTCCGGTGCAGACAACATATGACTTTATGTCGCCGTAGTCGGTGGTCTGTCTGATTATGCCCTTGTCCTTTAAAAGAGTCATCTTTGCATCTCTGCCTATGCCTTTTACGGTGCAGACAAATTCATAGGACGGGTTTTCAAAAAAGGCAGCTGCCTTCTTTATCCTCTCTCCCATGACCTTTTCCTCCGGCTTGCTTTCGCTTTGGGAAGAACTGCTTTCGGCAGTGCTCTCGGAAGAAGTCTGAGAGGAACTGTCGGTGCTTTCACCGGATGAGCTGTCGCTGTCTGAAGAGCTTGATTTTGAGCAGGCACCTGCAAACAGGGAAAGTGCGGCGGTAAATATCAGAATTGTTTTTCTCAGTTTATCCATAAGTCATCCTTTTTTCATATCACACTTTCAGGGTACGCAGCAAGGCACACCCATACACTTTAAGATTATACTACACATTCCCCTTTCTGTCAAGACGGCAATGCGCAAAAAAGCCCAATTAAACTTGACAATCACAGGGTTGTGATGTATAATTATTACTTGAACTATTATATGTAAAAAGGAGTGCTTTTTTTATGAAGCTCAACGGTTCTGACGTTATTATGGAATGCTTGCTGGAGCAGGGCGTGGACACCGTTTTCGGTTATCCCGGCGGTGCTGTGCTGAACATTTACGATGCTCTTTACAAGTATTCCGATAAGATACACCATGTTATCACAGCACACGAGCAGGCTGCCTGCCATGCGGCTGACGGCTATTCCAGAACAACAGGCAGGACAGGTGTTGTTTTTGCCACATCGGGTCCGGGTGCCACCAACCTTGTTACGGGAATCGCCACCGCTTACATGGATTCTATCCCACTTGTGGCTATCACAGGAAACGTACCAAGGGGACTTCTCGGTCTTGACTCCTTCCAGGAGGTGGACATCTGCGGTATCACAATGCCTATTTCAAAGCACAACTATATCGTAAAGGACCCGGACAAACTGCCCGACATTATCAGAGAGGCGTTCTTCATTGCCAACGAGGGCAGGAAGGGACCTGTGCTTATTGACGTTCCAAAGGACATATCTGCGGCGATGATAGAATATAAAAAACAAAAGCCCAAAAAGATAGTCAACCACAATCCCGACACGGTGAACGAGGAGATACAAAAGGCTGTGGAGCTTATCAAGGCAAGCAAAAAGCCTTTCATTTACGCAGGCGGCGGTGTGGTATCATGCAACGCTGCGGACGAGATGGCTGAGTTCGTCAAAAAGGTAAATGCACCTGTTGCCCTTTCCCTTATGGGACAGTGCGCTTTTGACAACACCAAGGAAGAGTACATAGGCATGCTGGGTATGCACGGCACAAAGACCGCTGCGCTCACACTCAGCGAATGTGACCTTATGATAGTTCTTGGTTCAAGGTTCTCCGACAGAGTTCTTTGCAACCCAAACACCTTTGCAAACGGCAAGAAGATAATCCATATCGAGATAGACCCTGCGGAGATAGGCAAGAACATTGACGTTTATCACCATGTAACAGGCGACCTTGAATACATTATCGACAAAATGACTTCCATGCTCCAGCAGCAGAGCCACCCCAAGTGGATGCAGCAGGTAAAGAAGTGGAAGAAGGAATACGCCCTTAAAATGGCTCCTATCGAAAGCGAGGACGAGGTCCTGCCTCAGGATGTTATCCAGGAGCTTGACAAGCTCACCAAGGGCAAGGCTATCATCACCACCGAGGTGGGACAGCATCAGATGTGGGCTGCACAGTTCTACAACTTCAAGTGCGAAAGAAGCTTTGCTTCCAGCGGCGGACTGGGCACAATGGGCTACGGTCTTGGCGCAGCTATCGGCAGCAAGCTGGGCAACCCGGACAGAACGGTGGTAAACATTGCAGGCGACGGAAGCTTCTTTATGAACTGCAACGAGCTTTCTTCCCTTGCAAAGCACAATATCCCGGTGGTGGAGCTTGTGTTTGAAAACGACGTTCTGGGAATGGTAAGACAGTGGCAGAGGCTGTTCTACGGCAAGAGATTTTCTCAGACGGATATCGAGCGTCACACAGACTTTATGAAGCTTGCTGATGCATTTGGCATCGAGGGTATAAGAATAACCAAAAAGAGTGAGATAAAGGAAGGTCTGAAAAAGGCACTTTCCTGCGGCAGACCCTGTCTGGTGGACGTGGTAATAAACAAGGATATCAACGTTCTGCCTATGGTGCCTGCGGGAGCAGACGTTTCGGAACCTATAATGGATATCGAGCTTACATAAGATCCAAACAAATACAAGGCACCATGTCAACGGTGCCTGAAAAGAGGAAAAAATGAAGTTTTCAAAGCGTTTCAGAGAAAACATGATGCTGGTAGTGCTGGGCGTTGTACTGTTCTTTGTGCTGACCAACTACAAGCTTGTGCTGAACATTCTTGATTACATAAAAAATATTCTTTATCCTGTAATGCTGGGCGGACTTTTTGCGTTCATTCTCAACGTGCCTATGTCTGCTATCGAGCGGACTATTTTCCGCACGCCGAAAAAGGAAAAGCCTAAAAAGGTGATCTGCGCCATAAAGCGTCCCTGCTCCATAGTGCTTACATTGCTTATAGCTATCGGCATACTGTCGCTTTTGCTGGTGCTGGTAATCCCGTCGCTGGCAAAGACGCTTTCTACTCTTTCCGAAAGCGCACAGGCTATTGTTGACAACATCTCGGAAAAGGTGGAGAGCAACGGCGCACTCAAGACTATTTTCAACGCATTTAATATCAAGAAGGATTCATTTACCACAGGACTTATGGACTTCCTTAAAGACAGCGTGAGCGCATTGAAATCCATGAACTCCCCCGGCTCGGCAGCAGCTGCCATCTTCTCTTCGATCATAAATGTTGTTCTTGGAATTTTCTTCTCTATCTACTTCCTTGCACAGAAAGAAAAGCTTAAAGAACAGGCAAGAAAAGTCTGCGTGGCTTTCCTTCCCGCAAGAGCCAATTCCAAGGTAACAAGAATAGGTCAGCGTACAGTGGACACCTTCGGAAAGTTCCTTACGGGACAGTGTACCGACGCTGCTCTTCTGGGCACCCTTTGTTCGCTGGGTATGCTTCTTTTCGGCTTCCCTTACCCGCTTCTTATCGGCGTTGTTGTTGCCGTTGCGGCACTTATCCCTGTGCTTGGCTCATGTATCGGAATGGCGATCGGATTTTTGCTTATCAGCGCAACCAGCATCACACAGGCTGTGTGGTTCGTGGTGTTCCTGCTGATACTCATTCAGATAGACTGCAACTTTATCTACCCCCGTATCGTCGGCAACTCGGTTGGGCTGCCTGCATTGTGGGTGCTCTTCGCCGTTACGGTGGGAGGCAGAATGTGGGGCGTTCTGGGAATGTTCCTTGCGGTGCCTGCCTGCGCTATCGTTTACAGCGCACTTACGGTCATTGTAAATGAGAGATATTCCAAGACAATAAGGCTCAGAAACATACAGCACTCAAAAAAGCACCGCAAAAAACGGTTCTTGTCGGATGACGAAGACGAGGACTGCGACGAGGAGGACTGCGATGACGACCTGTATCAGGATGATATTGACCAGATCTCCTTTGAGGAAATAGAAGAAAATCAGGAGGTCTGTGCACAGCAGGAAAATATCTCCGATACTCCGGTCCCGGACAGTACAGACTAAATTGTATGTACGAAATGCACCAAGGTCATGGTGCGGGTATTTACATTTTTTGAACAAGTTTACAATTTTGAAATTACTCCATGGTGATTTCATTGACAGCCGTTCAATGCTGTGCTATACTCTTATCATCCGATAGATTATTCGGAAACTGTTTAAGAGAGTAAGCAAAAGAGAGAGCAAAAAGAACGTGCAAATTAAAAAAGCCTTCCGCCGTATATGACAGAAGACTTGAAATTGATTTCCACTCCCACGGTTTTTCCACCGTGGGCTTTTTGTTTGCCGTGGGCTTTTTATTTTTGTTTATACATAAATACAGATCATGCAAAAAGGCTGGCAACTCCCTGGCTGGCAATGGTCATTATCAGACCTGCAAGCAGCACTCCGAGCACAACTGCGATTATGCTCTTTTTAAAGTCAAGGTCAAGTATGCTGGCTGCAAGGGTTCCTGTCCATGCGCCTGTTCCGGGAAGAGGTATTCCCACAAAAAGCAGCAAAGCTACATACACGCTCTTGCCTGCCTTCTGCTGAAGCTTTTTGCCGCCCTTTTCACCCTTTTTCAGACAGAAGCTGCAGAACTTGCCGATAACCTTTTTATCGCTGCCCCACACAAGAAGCTTTCTTGCAAAAAAGAAAATAAACGGAACAGGTATCATGTTTCCAAGCATACACACAAGCAGGCACCAGTGCCAGGGGATACCCCAGCCCGTTCCCACGGGAACACCGCCTCTCAGCTCAACAAGCGGTACCATAGATATAAGAAAAGCCATTATGTATTTTTTGAACATGATAAAACTCCTTCTTGTAAAACACACTACCCGATAAGTATAGCATACCACGCCTGCATTGTAAAGTGTCGGTTGACATTTTTGGTGTTATCTGCTATAATTGACCGTGATAAACTTAAACGATTTCGGTAAAAAACACCCATAATTGTAAAGGAGCATTAAAATGGAACAACGGGAAAAGATGCTGTTCGTTTTTAATCCCCATGCGGGCAAGGGTCTTATACAGAAAAATCTTTGTGATATAATAAATATGTTCACCGCAGGCGGATATGACGTTCTGGCATACCCCACCCAGGCTCAGGGTGACGGATATGAAAAGATAGTGAACGTGGGAAAGGAGTACGACATCATAGTCTGCTCCGGCGGAGACGGCACTCTTTCGGAGAGCGTGAGTGCAGTGATGAAGCTGCGTGAAAAGGAGCCGGATCTGAAGATCCCCCTTGGGTATATCCCCGCAGGTTCAACCAACGACTTTGCCAATTCCCTTGGCATATCAAAGAAAATGCTTCAGGCTGCTTTCGGCATAATCGAGGGCGAAGCCTTTGACTGCGATATGGGACAGTTCAACGACGATTATTTTGTCTATGTGGCAGGTTTCGGTGCGTTCACGGATGTTTCCTATGAGACCTCCCAGACCTCAAAAAACCGCTTCGGTCATGCGGCATATATTGCCGAGGCACTGAAAAGGCTTCCGAAAATATCCGGTCAGACGGTTACGGTGGAGCATGACGGGGAAACGATCACAGGCAGCTTTGTTATAGGTCTTATATCAAATTCACGCTCCATAGGCGGACTTAAAAACATGATCTCAAAGAACGTTGTTTTTGACGACGGACTGTTTGAGGTGGTACTTGCAAAGACTCCGGAAAACGCAAGGGATTTCGGCACGCTCCTTGCCAACGCCGCAAGAAACAATCTCAGCGACAGAAACTTTATAACATTCAAGACCTCCAAGGTGACCTTCAGAAGTGAAAACGAGATACCCTGGACCCGTGACGGAGAGGCAGGGGGAAAACACAAGGAGGTAACCATAACCAACCACCAGCAGGCAATAAGACTTATCATCTCTTCCGACAAGGTGGACACGGAACACCCGTCTGCACCGCTGAACGAAGGCGGCGATCAACTTGACTACGTCATCGAGGATCAGGAAAATATAGAAAACTGATATTGTGAATATCAACAAAGCAGCATCTGAAAGTGAGCAGGCTATGCGGTAGCGGGAACGATCACAGTTCATGAGGAAAGTCCGAGCATCACAGAGCAGGATAGCTGATAACGTCAGCCGAGGGTGACCTCCGAGCAAGTGCAACAGAGATATACCGCCGCAGGATCCTGCGGTAAGGGTGGAAAGGCGGGGTAAGAGCCCACCGGAGCGGCAGAGATGCCGCTGCCATGTAAACCTTATCCGATGCAACACCAATGGTGATGCGCAAGTCAATGGCTGCTCGTCAGGCTTGCGGTCATAGGTGGCTTGAGCCGTGCGGCGACGTACGGTCCAGATAGATTACCGCACTCGACAAAACTCGGCTTACAGGCAGGCTCACTTTCAGATGCTGTTTTGAAATATTGGTGCTTTACAAGGCTCCCCTTTTCCCCAGGGAGCTTTGTTTTTTGGGGCAAATCTAAGAAAATAATTGTGAAGTTGTAACAATTCTTTGACCTGTGTTGTATTATTAAAGTTTATGTGTTATAATGTCCGGGAATGAAAATGGGATGATGTTTCCCGAAAAATCTGAATTGTCCGGAGATGAAGATAATGAGCGAAAAAGATATAAAAGATCAGCAGGCTGAGCAGGAGGTTGAAAAGGCTGCACAGGAGCAGCAGGCTGAACAGACTGCACAAGAGCAGGAAACTCCCAAGGAGGAAAATGCAGCGCAAGGCAATAGCCTGTCAACGCCTAAGGAAGGCATAAATAAAAAAGTACTCATAGGGTTTATCGCTATGGGCGTGGTCATCATCATTCTTCTGGTGGTGCTTATAGTCGTTATGGTCTCCGGCAAGAAGAAAGACTCCGACAGCAGCGAAAGCTCATCTGAGGGATCTTCACAGAGCAGCGAAAGCACAGCCGCCCAGACCGACAGCATTACCGATGTCAGCGGCGTTTCCGATGACTCCCTGCCAAAGGGCGATGACAGCTCATCATCTGAGTCGGGCAGCAGTGATAAGCTGGGCAAGGGACTTTACCTTGGCTACACCGCAGGCAACACCTGGGAAGACGGGGACAAGAAAATGTGCGGACTTGCACTTTCTATCGTCAACAACACCGACGAGGCTATAAAAGGCTGGACGCTGGTGCTTGAGGTGGAGAACCTTAAATCCTGCAGCGGCTGGTGCGGCAACTTTACCGTCAGCGGCAACACCCTTACGATAACCAATGCTCCTCACAACGGAGAGATCGCAAAGGGCGCAAGCATTACCGACGTTGGATGCAACATCGGTACAGGCTCAAAGCTCAATATTAAATCTGCCAAGCTCAACGGCAAGGAAATGGTTGTCAAGGCAGGCTCCATAACCCCTCAGGGCGGCGACGACAAGGTCAAGGAAACGGCTCAGGGCAATCAGGGCAAGACAGACATTTCCCAGCTTCTCACCCGAACCAAGAACGCTAAGCAGGGCGACGACTGGCTGCATACCGACGGCAACAAGATACTTGACAAGGACGGCAAACAGGTGTGGCTCACAGGTGTGAACTGGTTTGGATACAACACCGGCACAAATACCTTTGACGGACTGTGGAACAGCCAGCTGGTGCCTACGGTAAAATCTATCGCCGACCACGGCTTTAACCTTATCAGAGTGCCCATCTCCGCAGAGCTGATACTTCAGTGGAAAAAGGGCGAATACCCCAAGGCAAATTACAACAACGCTTATAACCCGACTCTTAATGATCTTAACAGCCTTCAGATCTTCGACTATTTCTTAAAGCTTGCCGAAGAAAACGGAATGAAGGTAATGCCCGATATACACAGCGCAGAGACTAACGCAAGCGGTCACAACGTAAACCTGTGGTTCACCGAAAAGATAAGCACAGATAAGTTCTATGAGGCGCTGGAGTGGATGGCTGACAGATACAAGGGCAACGATACCATCATCGCCTTTGACCTTAAAAACGAGCCTCACGGAAAACCAAATGAGGGCAAAAACGCCGCTATCTGGAACAACTCCAAGGACGCAAACAACTGGAAATACGTTGCCGAGACAGCTGCCGCAAAGATCCTGGCTAAAAATCCTAATGTACTTATAATGATAGAGGGCACGGAGATCTATCCCAAAAACTCAAAGGGCGATTATTCCTCCACTGACGAGAAGGATTACTACTTCAACTGGTGGGGCGGCAACCTCAGAGCGGTAAGAGACTTCCCTATCGACCTGGGCAAATATCAGAATAAGCTGGTATACTCCCCTCACGATTACGGTCCAACAGTCTACGAGCAGCCCTGGTTCAAGAGCGATTACACCTTTGACAGCCTTATGAAGGACTGCTGGCAGGACAACTGGTTCTATATCCATAAGGAGAACAAGGCTCCCCTGCTTATCGGCGAGTGGGGCGGATTTATGAAAGACCCTAACCTTAAATGGATGACCTTTATGCGCAAGCTCATCAAGGATAATCACCTTAACCACACCTTCTGGTGCTTCAACGCAAACTCCGGAGATACCGGCGGACTTGTTAAGGACGACTTCAGAACATGGGATACAGAAAAGTATAACTTCGTTAAGGAAGTCCTCTGGCAGCAGGGCGGTAAGTTTGTCGGACTTGACCACGCTGTAAAGCTGGGCGCAAACGGAATTACTCTCACGGAAGCAAAATCACTCTAATATATCAAGGGGAACTCTTTTAATAGAAGAGCTCCCCTTTTTTGTAATTTCACACACCTGTAAACGTCAACATTTCGGTTGGCGTTTTTTGTTACTTATGCAATATGAGCAAAAACCGTCTGAAGTTTTGCTGTCGGACTGTGCAAAGCGACATATTTTTGGAAAAAGTATAATATCCTATTGACAAATAATATTATATGTCGTATAATATGCACAGTAATAGAATATAACAGACAAAAGAGTGTAGCACAGAAGAAAAAAGACAACAGAACAAAAACTGCTGAAAGGAGTTGAATGTATGAGCTTTCCGATAAGCGCAGGTCTTTTGGATTCCATGGTGCTTGCCATTGTGGAAAGAGAAGATACCTACGGTTACGAGATAACACAGACCATGCGCAAGGCGGTGGACGTTTCCGAATCCACCCTCTACCCCGTTCTCAAACGGCTGCAGAAAAGCCAGATGCTTGAGACATACGATAAGGAGTTTATGGGGCGCAACAGGCGGTACTATCACGTGACCGCAAAGGGACGGGCACAGTTGAGCGATTACAAAAGTGAGTGGCTGGAACACAAACAAAAGGTTGACAGCATACTATTAAAAGAAACAGAAAAAAGGGTAAGTGAGGAAAATAATAAAGAAAAGGAGGAAGTGCTTCCGCAGGAGGCATAACAGGGGAATATGAAAAGACTTGAATATATGACCATTCTCCGTCAGAAGCTTGTTGACGGCGGTCTGAGCAACGAAGAGATAAACGACGCACTTGAATTTTATGAGGAGCTTTTCCTTGACGGCGGATACGAGAACGAGGAAAAGACTGCGCAGAATCTTGGCGATCCGGAAAAGCTGGCTCAACAGATACTTGCAGAAAACGGCGCAGTGGGCTTTGTAAGACCACAGGCAAAAATGGAGGACGTTATTGACCCTGCAAATGCGCAGACGACTCCCCCGCCAAGACCAGACTACGACATTGCACCGGACAACAGAAACCTTGCGCTGATAGTTATTGTGCTTATCACATCTGTTGTATGGGCACCTGTGGGATTCGGACTTCTCACCGGAGCATTTGCTGTTGCCTTTGGTATTACGGCGGCACTTTTCAGCATCGGCTGCGTAGGTATCGGACTGGTGGTTTCAGGCGGCATCACACTTTTCCAGGCACCGCCTGTGGGACTTATGCTGTTCGGAGTGGGACTGTTCCTTATCGGACTTTCGGTACTGGTATTCGTTCCCTTCTGCAAGCTGGTGGTGGGACTTTTCAAAAAGTTCTTTACATGGCTTATCAACCTTTTCAGAAAGCTTTTCAACAAGGCAGGCTCAGGTAAGGCGGTGAGCGAAAATGGCTAAGTACGACGCAATGGGTGACAGAGTTCAGAGGCGTGTGCCTATCGCCGTGTGGATAATGCTGTTGGGGCTTATTATCAGCATCGTGGGCGTTATCTGGTGTGTCAACACCGATCTGAAAAAATACATCAAGTCCGAAAACCTGTCCAAGGTACAGGAGATAAGCGACATAAAAGATCTGGAATTTGAGTTTGACTCATCTACAATAGATATTTCAAGATCAAGCGACAATAACATACACGTTGAGATCGAAAACGCTCCCGAGGGCGTATATAAATTCGACGCACAGGACGGCAAATTCTCCATACACCGCAAAAAATTTGTAAGTCTGATAAAGTGGTCGGGAATTTCAAATATACCTTTTCTCAAGGACATCTATCCTCAGGCGAAGATAAGCGTAAAGATCCCCGACGGACAATACGGCAAGATCAGCATCAAAAACACTGCAGGCGACCTTACCATAACAGACGCTCTTAGCTGCGAGGAGATCGAGATCGACAACGGTGTGGGAAAGCTCACTGCCAACGGCATCAAAGCAAATCGATCAGAGATCGACAACGGCGTAGGAGAGGTAACTCTTAAAAACTGCGACCTGGGAGATGCGGACGTTGACAACGGCGTTGGTGAAGTCAGCATCACCGACAGCACGCTGAAGAAAACCGAGCTTGACAACGGTGTGGGAGAAATAAATCTCAGCGCAGAGGTAAACGGCGACATGGATATCGACAACGGTGTGGGAGATATCCAGATAAAGCTGAAGGGTGATGCGCAGGATTACAAGTTTAAGGGTGACGATGACGGCGTAAAGATAAAAGGCAGCAAGGACTCGGATGATGCAAAATACAAAGTCAAGCTTGACAACGGATTAGGAGATATAAAGATAGAATTTGAGTAACACTGCAAGGGGGCAAAAAACATGACAGAGCAAAGAAGACTTTACAAAGCGAAAAACAACAGGATACTTTTCGGTGTATGCGGCGGTATAGGCGACTATTTCGGGGTCGATCCCAATGTGATACGCATAGGCACAGTGCTGCTTGCCTGCACAGGCACAGGACTTGTGGCATACATTGCAGCTGCAATACTGCTGCCGGAAAAACCGTAGCTTTCATATTCCTCTATAAAGCCCGAGGCAGCCCTCCTTGCTGTCTTGGGCTTACCCTTTTGGACACAAAAAAAGCAGCTCTCAGATCGCCCGGGAGCTGCTTTCGTATTTTCTTATTATGCCATACCTGCGGTGATGATAGCCATTTTGTAGACCTCGTCTGCGGTGCAGCCTCTTGAAAGGTCGTTGATAGGAGCGTTAAGTCCCTGAAGAATAGGACCGTAAGCCTCAAAGCCGCCCAGTCTCTGAGCTATCTTATAGCCGATATTGCCTGCCTCGATAAGTGGGAAGATAAATGTATTTGCCTGACCTGCCACCTTGGAATCGGGGCACTTGGTCTTTGCAACCTCTGCGGAAACAGCAGCGTCGAACTGGAACTCACCGTCAATGACAAGCTCAGGGTCAATGCTTCTTGCCTCGGCAACAGCGTCATGTGAAAGCTGTACAGTGCCGCCCTTTCCGGAGCCGTAGGTGGAGAAGCTGAGCACAGCTACCTTCGGGTCAATGCCGAAGAAAGCGGCCGTTCTTGCTGTCTCAACGGCAACCTCTGCCAGCTGTCTTGCAGCAGAGAGAACAACGTTTCCGTCCTTGTCAACTCTGTCTGTGTAAGCAAGGTTGATAGCGCAGTCGCCCATTGCTATCTTTTCTTCCTGTCCGTCCTTTTCTCTGAAAAGGATAAAGGACGAGCTTACAAGGTTGGAGCCTTTCTTGGTCTTGATTATCTGGAGTGCAGGTCTTACGGTATCTGCTGTAGAGTAAGTAGCTCCGCCCAGAAGCGCATCAGCCTTGCCTGCCTTTACAAGCATTGTGCCGAAATAGTTGGATTTAGTAAGTGCAGCTCTGCACTCCTCCTCGGTCATCTTGCCCTTTCTCAGCTCTACCATCTGAGCCACAAGAGCCTCCATTTCAGGATATGTTGCAGCATCCAGGATCTGTGCCTTTGAAACGTCAAAACCGTCCTTAGCGGCAGCAGCCTTTACCTCCTCAACGTTTCCGCACAGCACTACGCCCATAAGGTCCTCTTTAAGGAGCTTGTCGGCAGCCCACAGGATACGTGGGTCTGTGCCCTCTGTGAAAGCGATAGTTTTTTTGCTTGCTTTAAGGTTTGCGATAAGCTTATCGAACATTCCCATAATATTATACCTCCAAAATAATATTTAGTGCACCAATATTATAACACATACTTTCTCCCATTTCAATAGGCATATTGTTACAAAAAGAAAAACTGCCCTCCTTTTTTTCGGGGAGCAGTTTTAGCATTTTTACGTTCTCTTTCTTATTATGCTGTAATACATTTTTGCTGTGAGCACATATATGACTGTGTACAAAACAACATATCCTCCAAAGCCTGCAAGTGTGCATTTCAGGTATGTCTTTGTGCTGTCAAGTCCCATGTATGCCAGCAATCTGCCTACCATCGGGAAAGCAAACACTGTGTGCACTATAGCTGTGATGAGCGGGAGGAAGAATACCAGGAGTATCTGCGAGCGTATCGAGGTCTTTACCTCTGCCTCGCTCATTCCCACGCTCTGCATTATGCGGAATCTGTCTGCGTCCTCGTAGCCCTCGGTAAGCTGTTTGTAGTAGATGATGAGTATGGTCTCGAAAATAAACAGCGTTCCGAGAAAAAGTCCAAGGAAGAATATCGAGCCGTAAGCCATCATCGCATCGCTCTTATCTACCGAGCGCAGACGCATAGGATCTATATATGCTGTATCATTGAGATTTACAGTTTCATTTATGTCTGCCACAGTCCTCATAGCTTCGTCAGCCTTTGCTGTAGGCTCGTCATAATCAATATCCAGCTCATAAAACACGTCGGAATTCATGGGTGATATCTCATTATATGCCTTTACCAGATCAAGCACCTCCCGGCTTGATGAAAAGAATACCGTTAAGTGATCACTGCTTAGTCCAGCTTTATTCTTTACTTCCTTGATCTTGTATGTCCTGCCCAGCAGTTTAAATTCCTTCATGCCGTCAAACTCATCTGAGAATGTTTCAATTATTACCTCACCATCTCCGGTGCGGTACGACTCAAGTATCTCGTCAGCCTCCTTTTTGAACAGTACATCCTCCTGTTCATCACGGCTGAATTCGGTATTTATCATATACCACGGCATAACCGTTATATCAAATCTGTCATCACTCTTTACTCCGCCTTCCATACCCGGCTTTGTTTCGTAAAGATGTGTTGCACCCTCGCTGTAATCCTGCTTCTCAAAGGGCACAAGGTCCATCGTTTTCCTGCCCTTGAAATTAAAACGTGCAGATGCGTTCTTATCCACCTTCTTTGTCTTGACCCTTTCAGCGATCTTAGCTTCTACCTTAGCCGTTTCCTCGCCGGTGTTATCATAGTTTACTTTAACGATCGCATCATGCTTTGGCAGATGACCCTCAATGCCTGCCATCAACGCCATAGTTGAGCTTACGGTTATCAGCACCATGGTTGAAAGAACTGCGGTGCTTGCAAGACCTACCGAGTTACGCTTCATACGGTAAACAAGCCCCGAAAGCGTGGTAAAATGCTTTGTCTTGTAATAGTAGCTCTTTTTCTTTTTCAGCAGCTTGAGCATGGCGATAATGCCGGCGATAAAAAGAAGATATGTGCCAATGATAACGAAAATAACTGCCATAAAGATCATCGAAAAATTGTTTGTAAGATCGGTAACAAAGAACGAAAGACCGTAGCCGGCAAAAATGAACAAAAATCCCACAATAGTCATGAAAAGCTTTGTCTTAGGCTCCTTCTCACCCTTCTTTGCGCCCGAGAGCAGCTCCACAGGGTTGGAAAAATGCAGCTTTCTGATAGTAAAAAGATAGGTCGCAAAAAGAGTGACTGCTATCATGATAAATGCTTCAAGCATCGACTTTGCAGAAATGTGGTAGCCAATGTCCACCGCATCGTCACCAAGCATTTTCGTAAATATAAGGTGGACTGCTCTTTCAAGTGCAAGCCCCGTAATGCAGCCTGCAACCAGGGTTATCACCGCAACATATATCGTTTCAAGCAGCATCAGCTTGGCAATGTGCCTTTTCTCCATTCCAAGAATGTTCAAAAGACCGAATTCGCTGTTTCTGCGCTTTAAAATAAAGCTGTTTGAATAGAACAATATGACCACCGCAAAAGCAGCCGTTACATAAGAGCCATATCTCATCAGCGTCGGCAAAGCCTCTGCGCCACGTTTCAGCTTGCTGAAATCAGGGTTTGACGCCAGCGACCTGATAACATACATCATCGACATCATCAGCACGCAGATAAGCAGGTATGGGATATACATCTTGGCGTTCTTTTTTATGTTCTCCCTTGACAGACGAATATAATACTTATTATTCATCAATTATTCCCGCCTTTCATCAGCGATGTCAGGGTCTCGGAAATAGTCCGGTACATATCCTCAAAAGACCTGTCCTGTCTGTATAACTGATGGAAAAGTGTACCGTCCTTTATGAAAAGCACTCTGCTCGCACGGCTTGCCGCCTTGATGGAGTGGGTGACCATAAGGATAGTCTGTCCGTCCTTATTCAGGTCGTCGAATATATCCAGCACACTGTCAGTGGACTTTGAATCAAGCGCACCTGTGGGCTCGTCGGCAAGAATAAGCTTTGGCTGGGTTATCACTGCTCTTGCAATGGCAGTACGCTGTTTCTGTCCGCCGGAAAGCTCATAGGGGTACTTTTCGATAAGCCCGTCTATCCCAAGCATCTTCACAACAGGCATAAGCCTTTTTTCCATCTCATCGTAATTCATGCCCAGAAGGACAAGAGGCAGGAGTATATTATCCTTGATGGAGAAGTTGTCAAGAAGATTGAAGTCCTGGAACACAAAGCCCAGGTTGTCACGGCGAAAAGCGGATATTTCTTTATCGTTTATCCCGGAAAGCTTTTTGCCGTCAAGGGTAACCTCACCGCTGGTTGCTTTGTCAAGGGATGCCAGAATGTTCAGCAGCGTGGTCTTGCCCGAACCCGACTCACCCATGATAGCCACGTACTCGCCCTTTTCCACGTCAAAGCTCACACTTTTAAGCGCCTCCACCTTGTTGCCTCCAAGGCGTGTGGTATATATCTTTCCTACATCTGAAACGCTTAGAATTGCCATATTCTTTTCCTCCTGTTTTGTTCTTATATCTATCTTTTCTTTCCGAAACAATTAAGCAGCACCGGGTAAATATACACCCCTGCCATTACCGCTGCGCCGGCAGCTATAACTATAACACGCAAAACCGCATAAACCGTATCGTCCAGCTTGACCTTTCTGCGCAGCAGCCAGACTCCGAAGCACCCTGCGATGCCTAACAGACTTATCACAATGCCTGCTGAGATACCCAGCGGCATATTGGTTATCCTTATGCTGTTTTCTCCCTGCTGAAGGTCAAAGGCGATAAAGTCGCCGAAAGCCTTTTCAAGCTTTGCCTCCTGTCCGTTTATCTCAAGCCTCAGACTTTCGCTGTAAGGGATAAACACCACGCATTTTTCACCCTTTGAGGCGGTATAGTCACCGGTTATGACTCCCTTTTCCTCTTTGAGGTTGGCGCACTTGGCGTTTTCCACAGCGCTTGAGAGCTTGCTCAGGTCAAGTCCGTAAACTCCGAAAGAGGTACACTCAACATTCTTTTCCACCCTTACGGTGACCTCAACGGTGCGGTTGCTGAACTCTCCCAGCCAGAGCAGACCGTTTGAGCTCTGGGAGGGAAAACCTGTTTTTATGGGAAGTCCGTCAACGCTCACCGTAAATGCGGAATACTCAGGCTCGTTAAGATTTGCGCTTGGCTTGTTGAAGCAGTCAAAGTAAAGCACCTGTTTGCCCTTAACGTCGATATGATAAACGATATCGCTTCCTCCCGACATGGGGCTTATGTCTATCTTCCCGTCCTCATCTTCCCTGATAAGCACCCTGCCTGTGGCATCAGGCTCATACTTTGTCATAAGCCTGTCGCTGCTGCCGTGACCAAAGAGAGTGCTGTAAAGATTCTGCTGTACCTCAAACCTGTCCATGTCCTCAAGGCTGTCCATAGCGGAAATATCACGGTCGGTAACAAGTCCCAGTCCAATGGTGTTGCTGCGCTTATATATTCCGTATTTGGAGTGCATATATACGCTGTCCTCAGCGCTGTCGTCGGCAAGCCCTATCTTATACTTAGTGCTGAAAAGTGCGTCGGTAAGCTCTGTTCCCCCGTGTGAGCCTACCTCCATCCAGTAGGAGGAATAGCCCAGCCTTTTCATTGTGTACATATAATTTTTGTTGGTAAGTGAGGTGTAATGGCTCATGGAACGATAGCCAAGAGCACCGATGTCGTTCACATCAAACTGCTTTGCGGTGGTCTTTACCCTGTAAAAATCATCGTCGTCTATCTTGCCGCTGAGCTTAAATACCTCACGGGTCGCCGCAGCCTTTTCCAGTGCCTGATCCTTTGAACCGGTCATATACATGGTCGTGGAGCTTACCGCCTGAAGCACCACAAAGCAGCTGAGCATGGCTGCAAAGAAATTCTTGTTGAGCTTGCCTTTTTTATAAAGATAAAACACCGTTCCAAAGCCTGCGGCGGTCACGGCAAAAACCTTTACCTCTATGGAAAAGCTCTTGTCGTCCGACCAAAGCCTTCTTGCGTACAGATCGATCATCTCGGCGTTTTTATTCATTACCGTCTTTACCAGAAATGCACTCAGCAGGAAAACAAACACCGAAACTACGGCAAATGCAGTCTTATCCTGCTTGTTTGTGCCTGTCTTATATTGGCTGATATGCTCGCTGTCCTTTTCAAGGAACATTGCGCTGCACACCAGCAGGAAGAACACGGTGATAAATGCAAATCTGCATGGGAACGACATATAGCTTCCCGTGTGCCACATAAGGTTGACAGGCTCTATAAACATAGGCACCAGCATCAGCACCAGCATTATCAGCATGGTCTTTGTTTCACGCCTGTGCTTTTTCTTGTCAAGCACACAGCCTGCACAGATAACTATTGCGCAAGCGCTGTACAAAAGCAAGGGCAGTGCCGTCTGGAATTCCGAAAGGAAATTTGCGTTCTGAAGGTTTTTCGCAACCGATGTGGTCCTTCCGCTGGCAAAGAACTGCAAAAGGCTTGGAAGCCACACCACCGCAGTTATGAGCATTGACAGCATACTTCCCACAATGAACAGAAAAGCGGTCTGCAAATGCTCCTTTTTCCTGTCACGCAGACAGATAAGCGCAGCGAACAAAATACAGAACACAGCTATCATGTAGCAGATATAATAGTTTACCACCGCCATAAGGCTCAGCACAGCAACATACCCTGCCATTTTGTTTCTGGTCACAAGTCTGTGTATGCCTATCATCAGCAGAGGGAACAGATACATGATGTCCAGCCATATGCTGTTCTGATAGTAAAGCACCGTGTATCCGCAAAATGCATACGAAACGCTCAGGCAAGCCGAAATAATCGGGTCCGTCTTGCTCAGACACTTGCGGAAAAACAGCATTGCGGTAACGCCTGCCGTCATCATCTTCAGCAGCGTTGCGATATTCACAAAATAAATAAGGTCCTCTTTTGGAACAAAAAGCGCAAGGAGATTAAAAGGGCTTGCCACAAAAAAGAATATGACACCCACCATGCTCATTCCGCCTGCATTCTGCAGGTTAAGGAAAAAGCCCGTTTTGCCTGTAAGGATATCCTTGAGGTCTGCCGTCATGGGGATCACCTGCTGGGTCATATCGCACCAGGCGATAGTGCCGTTCCCGAAGGGATACAGACCGTTTATAAAAAAGACCGCGAATAGTATGAACATTATAGAAAAAGGTACGGCAAAAAACGCACCTATGTTTTTATAAGATATTTTTGTCCTGTCGTTCATTATTTCACCTTTTGTTTTACTTTTTTATTTATGGTTATTATACACTGTTATATGCCATAATGCAAGGGGTATTCAGCTTTTTTGTACATGATACATATTTTTTGCCGGTGCAAAAAAATCCCGGGATCTGTAATAACAAGCATCTGCTTGCACATCCTATTGACAAACGGGGAAAAATGTGTTAACATTTAGATATAACAACACCCCCGGGGGGTGGGGTATATACACCGTGTACCGTTCCGCCCTGTCCCCGTCCCGACAGCACCTTATATGGGGGGGATAGGAGGAATGAGCTATGATGGCAGACAAGGCACAGGTAAGCAAGCTCCTCAAAACTGCCAAAGGGCAGATAGAGGGCATCCTGCGCATGATAGAAGAGGACAGGTACTGCATAGACATCTCAAATCAGATAATGGCAACTCAGGCAATACTCAAAAGGGCAAACACCGAGGTGCTCACAGCCCATTGCAAGGGCTGTGTGGCAGGGGCACGCACCGAGGAGGAGAAGGCTGAGAAGGTGGATGAAATGGTGGCACTTCTGTCAAAGCTGCTGAAGTAATGTGAGGCACGGCACAAAAGCACCGTGCATAGAAAGGTCATAAACATAATATGAAACAACGATTTGATGTAACGGGAATGACCTGCTCTGCCTGCAGTGCAAGGGTAGAAAAGGCTGTAAAAAAGCTTGAAGGCGCAAACGTGGTACAGGTCAACCTGCTCACCGCAAGCATGAATGTGGAATACGACCCGGACAGGCTTGACGAGGAAGGGATAATCTCGGCGGTAACAAAGGCAGGCTACGGAGCAAGCGTAAAAGGTGACAGCGGCAAAAAAGCTGCAAAGCGCAAAGAGGGACCTGACCCTGCCGAGGAGGCACGTAAAGCCATGAAGTCAAGGACTATCTGGTCCTTTGTGTTCCTTATCCCCTTAATGTACGTTTCCATGGGACATATGGCAGGACTGCCGCTGCCCTTTTTTCTCGAGGGAGAGAAAAACAGCGTAAGCTTTGCCTTTGCACAGTTTCTGCTGTGCCTGCCTGTGGCGTATATAAACTCAGGCTACTACACAAGAGGCTGGAAAAACATCTTCCGCTTGTCTCCCAACATGGATTCCCTTATCGCCGTAGGCTCCACCGCATCGGTGATCTACGGCATATTCGGCATCTTCATGATGAGCTATGGTATTTCCCACGACCGCATGGAAATTGTGGATCACTACCGCCACGACCTGTATTTTGAATCGGCAGTGATGATACTTGCCCTTGTTAACCTTGGCAAATATCTTGAGGCAAAGTCAAAAAGCAAAACAGGCAGCGCAATTACTGCCCTTATGGATCTGTCCCCAAAGACCGCCTCGGTGGAGCGTGAGGGCGTGGTGTCACAGATCCCTGTGGAGGAGCTTGAAAAAGGGGACATAGTGATAATAAAAGCCGGCGAGAGTATCCCCTGTGACGGAGTGATAATCTCGGGGAACGCATCAGTGGATCAGTCGGCTATAACCGGCGAGAGCATACCGGTGGAAAAGAATACCGGCGATAAGGTCATAAGCGCAACCATAAGCAAAAGCGGTTTTATAAAAATAAAAGCTACCCATGTGGGCAGCGACACCACCCTTTCAAGGATCATCACACTGGTAGAGGAAGCGTCATCCTCCAAAGCGCCCATTGCCAAAATGGCGGATAAGATCGCAGGCTTTTTTGTCCCCGTGGTCATGGGTATAGCCCTTGTAACGGCGATCGTCTGGCTGCTTGTGGGACAAAGTGCGGAGTTTGCACTTTCCTGCGCTATCTGTGTGCTGGTGATCTCCTGCCCATGCGCCCTGGGACTTGCCACCCCTGTGGCAATAATGGTGGGAACAGGCAAGGGTGCTGAAAACGGCATACTTATACGGTCGGGCGAGGCACTGGAGACACTTGGAAAAGCGGATACGGTTGTGCTTGACAAAACGGGCACCGTTACCTCGGGAAAACCCCGTGTCACAGAGGTCTGCCCTATGGGGGCAAGCGAAAAGGAGCTTTTGCAGATCGCCCTCTCCCTTGAAAGTCACAGCGAACACCCCCTTGCAAAGGCAGTGTGCGACTACTGCGTTGGCATAGACCCCCTGCCTGTCACCGATTTCAGGACCCATGCAGGGCTTGGGGTCAGCGCACAGGTGGACGGAGTTGAATGCTATGGAGGAAACCCCAGATTTCTTGAGCAGCAGGGAGTTCTCCCGCAAAGCAGTGAGCTTGAAAGCGTATTGAGCAGAATGCAGACTCCCCTTTTGTTTGCAAACAACAATGGACTGCTGGGAGCTGTTTCGGTGGAGGACACCGTAAAGCAGGACAGCCCGCAGGCTGTGGCGGAGCTTAAACGCAGAGGCATACAGGTGGTGCTGCTCACAGGCGACAGTAAGGCAGCCGCCGAAAAGACAGGCGCACAGATAGGTGCCCACCGGGTCATCTCCCAGGTACTCCCCGAGGATAAGGACAAGGTCATTTCTCAGCTTCAGCAGCAGGGTAACACCGTGGCAATGGTGGGCGACGGCATTAACGACGCTCCTGCCCTTGCAAGAGCAGATGTGGGCATAGCTATCGGCGCAGGCACGGATATTGCCATTGAAAGCGCAGATGCGGTGCTTATGAAAAACAGTCTTGCAGACGTTATCTCTGCCATTGACCTGAGCCGCAGCGTCATAAAAAACATAAAGCAAAATCTGTTCTGGGCGCTGTTTTACAACGTCCTTGCCATACCCCTTGCCGCAGGGGTGTTCTACAACGCTCTGCACTGGCGTTTAAGCCCGATGATAGGCGCCGCTGCCATGAGCATGAGCAGTCTTTTCGTGGTAACAAACGCTCTGAGACTTCGCCGCTTCAAGCCTTCGGTGCTTGATCCCCACGGGCAGCAGAGCGTCGGGAATACAACACACATTAAGGAGGAAAAAGAAATGAAAAACTACACAATGAAGATCAAAGGCATGATGTGCCAGCACTGCGTGGCTCACGTTAAAAAGGCTCTTGAATCCGCAGGCACAAGCGCAGAGGTGGACCTTGACAAGGGGGAGGCTTACATCAAAGCCGACGACAGCATCTCCACAGACACCCTCACCAAGGCTGTCACCGAGGCAGGCTATGAGGTAACCGGGATAGAATAGGCCCACCAAGGAGCAGCTATGGATATCATCAGACGAAGATATACCTTTTACGGCAGGGTCCAGGGCGTGGGGTTCAGATATCGTGCCTACTATGCCGCCCGTGAATTTGACATTGCAGGCTGGGTAAAAAACGAGTACGACGGCAGCGTTGTAATGGAGGTCCAGGGCACAAGGGAAAACATTGACAGTATGCTGCAGAGCATCGAAAACGGCAGATTTGTCAGCATCGACAACTTCCTGTGCCACAGCGTACCCACCGAAGAGGGCAGCACATTCGAGATAATCGGTTAAGAATAATACAAGCAGCCGAAAGCATATATTTCACCAAGAATAATTTTAATGTGGTGATGCTATGCTATTTCAGCTGCTTGAACTTTTATGCTCAAATTTTCTGTTTTTTGCCCTCCACTTTGACAGCTCGGGAGCCAACTTCCCAAAGCCCCTTTCCGCCAAAGAGGAACGTCGCTGCTTTGAAGCCATGGCAGCAGGGGACAAAAAAGCCCGTGATAAGCTTATCGAGCACAATCTGCGCCTTGTGGCACACATTATCAAAAAATACTACTCTGCCTCAGCCGACCAGGACGACCTTATCTCGGTGGGCACCATCGGGCTTATCAAAGCCGTGTCCACCTTTGACTACAAAAAAGGCTGCCGCTTTGCCACCTACGGCAGCAGATGCGTGGAAAACGAAATACTTATGTATTTCCGCAGCCAGAAGAAAACCGCCCTTGACAGGCATTTTGACGACCCGGTGGACTCGGATAAGGACGGCAATAAGCTTTGCCTTATCGACCTTATATCCGACGGAACAGATGTGGGCGACAAGATAGAGCTGGTTATACGCTGCGAGCAGCTTTATAAGTTCATCAGCTCCGAGCTTGATGAGCGTGAACGGACCATAATCCGCCTGCGATACGGCCTTGACAACGGAAAAGCCCTTACCCAGCGTGAGGTCGCCTCACAGCTTGGCATATCACGTTCCTATGTGTCAAGGATAGAAAAGAAAGCCCTTGAAGTGCTGCGGGCCAAATACGAGGGAAAATAACCAAAAACAGCTTTTAAGATTTGTGAAAAGGGTAAATTTATTGTGTAATCTCCTGCTTTTGTGCAGTTGATACTAAAATCCACTTGAAATTAAAGACGTAATATGTTATAATTACCACATAGTGAATTTTTGCGCTCAAGGAGGGATAATAAATGGATAGTCTTAAAACTGTGCTTATCGTTGACGATGCGTTTATTAACCGTGCCCTCCTGAAAAAGCTTATCTCCGGCTCATATAACGTTATTGAAGCCGAGGACGGCAAACAGGCGCTGGACATTCTGCGAAAAGACCCCCAGAGCATATCCTGTGTCCTGCTGGACCTTGATATGCCTGTAATGAGCGGCTATGAGGTGCTCAGCGCAGTCAGAATGGACCAGCAGCTGAACAAGATACCTATTGTTGTCACCACCTCGGGGGACGATGCCGACAGCGAGATAAAAGCCCTGTCCTTCGGTGCATGGGACTTTATCAAAAAGCCTATCGCTCCCCAGGTGCTTAAATTCAGGATAAACAACGCCATTGAGCGCAGTCAGTTCTCTGCCTATGAACAGCTGAAATACATGGCGGAGTTTGACCCCCTTACAGATATTTTTAATAAGGAAAAGTTCTATTCCGAGACCCAGGTCCTTATCGAACAGCACCCGGACAAGCGTTTTGCTATCATAAGGCTTGATATAAACCACTTCAGCATAATCAATTCCTTCTTTGGTATGGAAGAGGGAAACTCCCTTTTGCGCTATATCGCAAAGCATCTGCGTGTGAACACCGCCGATTTTATGGGCAGTGCCTTCGGAAGGATAGAAGCGGACATCTTCGGTATCTGCGTTCCTTTCTCGGACAAGCAGAGCGTGGAGCATTTTGTAATGCGAAGCATGAACGCTTTGCAGAATTTCTCCAACGCTTACTATATCGTCCCCTGCTTCGGTATTTATATCACCGGTGAGGAGGATATCCCCGTATCCATAATGTTTGACAGGGCTACCCTTGCGGCAAAGCACTGCAAAGGCAACTTTGTGAACTACTTTGAGTATTACAACGACGATATGCGCCTTCGCATCGAGAAGGAGCAGGAAATAACCAACGATATGAACATTGCCCTTCAGGACAGACAGTTCACTATCTATGTCCAGCCCAAGTACAACATCATGACCAACACACCCGCAGGCGGCGAGGTGCTGGTAAGATGGGTGCACCCCACAAAGGGCATGATACCCCCGGGATTTTTCATACCCCTGTTTGAAAAGAACGGCTTTGTTGTAAAGCTTGACGCATACGTGTGGGAAGAAGCCTGCATAATGCTGAAAAGATGGATAGACCAGGGCAAGGAGCCTAACCCTATCTCCGTTAACGTTTCAAGAGTTAATATATACAATCCACACTTTGTGGAGAACATTATAAAGCTGGTGGACAGATACCAGGTGCCCCACAATCTGTTTAATGTGGAGCTTACCGAAAGTGCCTATACCGACAACCCCGAGATGATGGTCAAAGCCATTGAGATCCTTCGCAGCCATGGTTTTACCGTTATGATGGACGACTTCGGAAGCGGTTATTCTTCGCTGAGTATGCTGAAAAATATACCTGTGGACGTTCTGAAAATAGATATGAACTTCTTTGTTGACGCAAACAGCCAGAGCCGCTGCGAAAGCATTGTGGCTTCCATTGTGAGAATGAGCAAGTGGCTGAATATCCCGGTTGTAGCCGAGGGTGTTGAAACGGAGGAACAGATAGGCTTTTTGCGGGAAATAGGCTGCGATTTCGTACAGGGCTACTACTATGCAAAGCCTATGTGCGTTAAGGATTACGAGCGATATGCCTTTGCCTCAAGCGGCAACCTTAACGACCTTATCAACATGGGCAGGAATGCCTCGGAGATAATGAGCCTTATCAACAGCAAGGTGGTTTTCACCGACAATCTCTCCCCTGCTGCGGTGATAGAATGTGACATCTATGACCCGGAGGATATGGAGATAATCCGTGTGAACGATGCCTTTTTTGAACTTCTCAACTCCCCCTCAAAGGTGCTGTATAAGTACAACCCAATGGATATTGTCTACGAAAAGGACAGATGGAAGATAGTTGAGAGCACCCGTGAAGCGATCGATTCCAAAGGCTCCGCTGAGTGCGAGTACAACAGATATATCTCCTTCAGCAACAGCTACAAGACTATCCATGCCACAATGGAATACATAGACACCATAGGCAGCAAAGCTATCGTCCTTGTCCAGCTTGAAGACGTTACGGTGGAAAGAGAGTTCCAGAAAAAACTGGACAAGCTCCGCCAGTCAATGCATTCGGATTCCGGGCTTTCCAACCGTATGCTCATCGTGGACAATGTAAAGTCCGATCAGCAAACACTTTCCTCCTTCTTCAGCGACAAATTCATCATCAGCACCGCATCAGACGGCAAGCAGGCACTTGATGCCCTGAAGGACAACAATAACGTTGACATAATCCTTCTTGACGTGGATATGCCTGTGATGAACGGGATAGAGTTCCTTAAAGCCAAAAATCAGGACCATGCCCTTCAGAGCATACCTGTGGTTATAACTACCGCAGAGGATTCACCTTCCCTGCAGCAGACTCTGCTGAATATGAACGTCAATGACTATGTGGTAAAGCCCTACGTCCGTGAAACAATGGTGCGCAGAGTTGACAACGTCCTTGGCTCGGATAAGTATTTCAGAGAGGTCATCAACAGACACAGCAATTCTCCATGGGTGATAAACGACTACACCACCGGTATATATACACGCAGCACCGCAGAAAAGCTCATCAATAAAATGATGAAGGAAAATGTGGGTATGTGTGCCTTTTTGACGATAACCGTTGACAGGTTCAAAGAAATAACCAAGGAAAACGGTGTACAAATGACTGACAGGATGATCTTTGAGCTTGCTCAGATGCTTATTTCCATGTTCAGGACAAATGACGTCGTTGCAAGGGTAAACGACGACGAGATATGTGTGCTTATGAGCAATATCGCCGGAGAGGAAACGGTAGAATCAAAGTGTGCGCAGATAACCGAAAAGGTGTCAAACCTGGATCTGAAGCTTACCGTAGCCTACCTGTCCTGCACCATAGGCGCAGTTGTGCTTGAAAACAATATGCGCTTTGACGAGATGCTTGACCTGTCCCATGCCGAGCTTGAAAAGGCAAAAAAAGACGGCGCAAGCTGGTCGGTAAAACTCCTTGAAAACAAATAAACAAAAAGCGGCGGACCCCGAAAGATCCGCCGTTTTTATTTTCACTTACATATCCTCGATAAGATAAGGTAGCTGTACGGTGAAACATACTCCCGTAGGCTCGGTGTTTTCCACCCATACACTTCCGTTGCAAAGCTGGACCACCCTTTGCACAAGGGCAAGTCCCAGACCGTTGCCCTCGGTTGACCTGGAACGGTCGCCCTGATAGAACTTTTCAAAGATCTTCTTGCGCTTTTCGTCGGGTATACAAGGCCCGTCGTCGGATATCTTCACCACGATGCACTGTTCCCCGTGGTAAAGCTTGACCCCGATGTGTCCGTTTTCATCGGTGAACTTAATGGCATTGTTGATAATGTTCTGCCATATCTGAGCCATAAGCTCCTCGTTGCCTATGTAAGTGGTCTGCTCAAGGTCCACCTCAAGCTCGATATTCTTTTTCGACCACTCCGGCTCAAGCACAAGCAGTATCTTTCTTATCTGCTCGTCCAGCAGGAACTTGGACTTTTTACCGATAGTCTTTTGGTTTTCCAGCTTGGTAAGGCTGAGAATGTTTGTCGAAAGCTTGGTAAGCCTTGATGTCTCGTCAATTATTATCTGGGTGTATTCACGCCTGTCCTCATCGGAAAGGCTCTCGTCCTGCAAAAGCTTGGCAAAGCCCTGAATTGAAGCAAGGGGCGTTTTGAACTCGTGGGAAACGCTGGAGATGAAGTCTCCCCGCAGAGTTTCTATCTCGGAAAGCTGTACCGCCATTTTATTAAAGTTGTTTGCAAGCATTCCGTACTCCATATCGTCCGGCACACGTACACGGACCGTAAAGTTACCCCTTGCGATCTCAGAGGTTGCACGGCTCATATCGTGCAGCGGCTGAAGTATTGTCCTGCCCACAAAAGATGTTATTATTGTACCGATAACTATACAGCCCACAAAGGCAAGTATTATAACAAAGTTCACTATCCAGTACAGACTGTCGTTTGAAAAGTTGTCGATATGATAATAGCTGTCATAGACCTTTATCACCATAGTGGCTTTGGGGATAATGCCCGATGTTTCGATATGATAACCCTTTTCGTCTATATCCCGCAGGTTTTCCCCCACCTCGTTGCTGTCCTCACGCAGTAATTCAACGGTAAACCCGGAGTTTGTTACCATTGAGATGATCTTTGCCGCATCATATGTCCCGTCAACGTTTTTGTCTTTCATAACCTCAGAAAGTGCGCTCGCCGATGAAGCTACCTCCGTAAGCTGTGTCTCGGCGTTCTTTTTCATTATCGGCGAAAAAATCAACAACAGCAGAGATACCGAAACAGTGGCAGAAATAAGCATGACCATAAAAAACATAAACGAAAGCTTGAATTGCAGCGTGGTCTTCATATTGTCCGCTCACCTCCCTGTCTTATTTATCCCTTGACCGCCTTGTAGCCCAGTCCTCTCACGGTCACGATGTTAAAGTCCTTACAATCGCCGTATCTTTCACGCAGACGCTTTATGTGTACGTCCACCGTTCTTTCGTCCACTTCCTTTTCCATTCCCCAAAGCTCGTCAAGGAGCTGACGGCGGGTAAAGATCTTGTTGGGGTACGAAAGAAGCTTGAAAAGCAGCATAAATTCCTTTGTGGGTATGGTCTCCGCCTGACCTCCCCCGATAGAAACGCTCTGTGCGTCGTAATCAAGCACACTGTCACCTACCACAAGGGAGTGCTCTGAAGCCATTTTTGATCTTCTCAGCAGTGCGCCCACACGCAGCACCATCTCGTTGAGGTCAATAGGCTTGACCATATAATCGTCCGTGCCGGCAATAAAGCCCTCCTGCTTGTCCTCAAAGGTCTCCTTAGCAGTGACCATAAGTATCGGCAGATCATAATTAGCACGGCGCAGCTGCCTTGTAAGCTCGTAGCCGTCCATGTTAGGCATCATCACATCCGAGATGATAAGATCGATATTAGTCTTTTCCATAACGTCCAGCGCATCCAGACCGTCGTTTGCGGTGTGGCATGAATATCCGTGCTGTTTCAGCGTTGCGCTGATAAGCTTTCTGAGGCTGGCGTCATCTTCAACAATAAGTATCTGAAACATTTACCCCTCACCTTTCACATAATTCCATTAAACCAATAAATCAGCCCTGCGGATCCGCCGCAGACTGCTTTCCCCTATACAAAAAACAGTTTACAACAAATTTATGAACTTGTGATTAAAATTTCTTCTGCCGCCGCAATCTTGTGCACAATGCACAACCTGATTGCCGAAAACGTTTAAGAAATTTATCTATTATGCGAAACAGAAACTTTTGGAAAAGCCCCTGAAATTCACATTCAATTCACACAGGGCTGTTATTATATATACAACAAAGAGAGAAAAGACTTAATCGTTTGACACTGAGTAGAACTTAAAACCTGGTCATACCAATGCGGCTCCCCAATCCGCCTGACAAGATTTTAACTTTTACTGAATGTCAAAAAAATCCCTTTCATAATTCCATAGATTAAAACCCATTCTTATGAATGGGTTTTAATTTTTATATTTTCCTGTGGGGTGTTGAGAATTTCAACTTCATATTGGAAGAAAAAATATTATTGTTTTTTGCAAAGTTCCTTGGGAGCATCTCTCAAAAGTCCTTATTCTGCCCTTTCTGCGCACTTTTGAGTGTCCAAAAAAATACTCAAGAAAATTTTTCCTACCCCCTCAAAATTCATATTCAATTCATATAGGACTGTTATTATATAGTTGTCAGAGGAAATGACAACAAAGATCTTACCTTTCTGGCTGTCCCCAATATTCGGCTTGAAAGTTTCAATACGCTAATTCTAATTTCCCTTTCATAATTCCATGAATTTAACACTTACTTCCAATGCAGGAGTGAGTGTTAAATTTTTGCCTTTTTTTCCATAAAATCCACGCTGATCAAAACAACTTTAGCAACGTGACCTATGCATTATGCAGGAGTGGGTGCTAAATATTTGCCCTCTTTTTTTATAAAAAATCCACGCTCCCGAAACGACCCGGGAACGTGGATTTTGTTTTTATCTGGTCAAAGTGTATTTTGACGCATATTCTTCAATGCTCTGCTCATAGGACTTAGGTCCGTTTGAATGGAGCTTATCAAGATATTCATGCTTTTTAAGGGAGGAATACTCCTTTTTGCTTGCAAGAAGATAAACCGCAATGTTGGAGCAGTGGTCGGATATTCTTTCCACATTGGTGAGAATATCAATAAAGTGTACGCCCACCTCAACTTTGCAGATTCCGCTCTTAGCCCTGTCGATATGTATTGATTTAAGCTCCTCCACAAGCCTGTCCACGACCTCCTCAAGAGGCTCGATGCGGATCATATCCTCCACTTCCATTGTCTTGGTGGCGTTTATAGCAAGGGAGATTATCTCGCTTATAGCGTCAAAAGTAATGTTAAGCTCCCTCGTAGCCTCCTCGGAAAAGCTTACCTCGTCCTCAAAAAGAGCCTCGGCAGTCTCAAGGATATTTATGGTGTAATCGCCTATTCTCTCGTATTCGGAGATAAGGTGGAAATAAGCTGTGACCTTGGCGGATTCGTCCTCGCTGAGTCCGCAATCGTTAAGCTTGATAAGGTACTGTCCAACCCTGTCCTCAAGCCTGTCGATAGTGTCCTCACGCTCTCTTATCTTCTCAGCCAGCTTAGGGTCGAACTGTTCGTATATCTTCATAACGGACTTAAAATTCTTCTGCGCCTGAACAGCCATTTGTACCACAGCCTCGCTGGTCTGGGATATGGCAACGTTAGGTGTAACAAGGAATCTCTCGTCCAGGTGGTCTTCCTTTATCTCGTCGTCCTCATCCTCAGGCTTGTCCCTGACTGTAAGGCAGGCAAGCTTTTCAAGCACCCCTGCAAACGGGATAAAGATAGCCGTGACCACGATGTTGAATATGGTGTGGAAGTTTGCTATATTTCCCGTGGTGAACTCGCTGTCCCAGAAGGACCAGCCCACCAGTATCTGATAGGTGTAAATTCCGATAAGGAAAATGATAGTTCCTATAAGGTTGAAGTAAAAGTGGAGCAGACCTGCCCTCTTTGCGTTCTTTGAGGAATTAAGGCTTGAAAGCATAGGTGTTACGCAGGTTCCTATGTTTGTTCCCATGATAATGGGGAACGCCGATGCAAAAAGGATAGCTCCCGAACCGGAAATTGCCTGCAAAATACCCACCGCAGCCGCACTGCTCTGTGTACATACAGTTACCACCGCACCTGCAAGGATACCCAGCAGAGGGTTTTCAAGCACCTGGAATATCTTTTTGAAGGCATCAAGCTGAGCCATAGGCTCCACCGCCGCTCTCATGGTGGTCATGCCCGTAAGAAGTATCGCCACACCCACAAGTATCTCGCCCACAGTCTTTTTACGGCTGCGCTTTGAGAACATGATAAGAATTATTCCTGCAATAGCAAGTATTGCCGAAAGGTTTGTAGGTTTTATAAAGTTCACGAAAAAGCTGCTGTCTCCCGACCCTTCAAGGTTAGCAAGGCGCAGTATCTGTGCGGTCATGGTGGTACCGATGTTGGCACCCATAATTATTCCCACCGCACCACGGAGCTTTAATATTCCTGCGTTTACAAGACCGATGACTATGACCGTGGTAGCCGTTGATGACTGTACCGCAGCCGTAACCACCGCACCGAAAAAGATACTGCTGAAAATGTTGCCCGACATTTTTGCCAGCACCTTTTCAAGCAGACCGCCCGATGCCTTTTCAAGCCCGCTGCTGAGCGTGTTCATGCCGAACATGAAGAACGCCAGACCTCCCACAGCAGCTATGATGTTAAAAATACTCAAACCTGATTTCCCCTTTTACTTCCTTTACCCTTACTTTTGCGTAAACTTTTCCCTTACTAACTTGTAGACCTCGTTAAAGCCCACTATTTCTCCACCTGAGTTTGAAGTGAGCCGATGAGTTTTTCCGTCCGTCTCATACACTGTCACAGAATATGACGGCATATCAGCGCCGTCTCGCTCTATCACATCTACCTTATTGTTTATCACCATTTCGGCATACTCTTTGAGCTTTTCAAGCTCGTCGCTCTCAAGTGTCTTTTCCTCACCGTTTTTATCATTGACAACTCTGCCGTCAGCGTACACCGTATAATTTGCCCTGCCCGATTCAAACTGCTCCTTTGTCATTTCGCCGCCGGGCTGATAGCCGAATGTGAGCAGCTTGCCGTCCGTGCTGACCTCGGTTATCCCTGTAGTCTGCTTTGACGAATCGCTGCCCGATGAACTTTCAGAGCAAGCCGCAAAGCACATCACCACCGCAAGCATCACCATAATAAAACTAAATCTTTTCATTACCTGTCTCCCAATTTGCAAAAAACAAACCAAAGCCCCAAATTATTCTCTGAGACTTCGGTTTTTTATTTCTAATGTTTTCTGCCTGCCACCAGAAGTCTGTTAAGAGCACGTTTGAGCTTCTTTTCCGCCCTGTCAAACTCCTTCTGGCTCTCGTGGCGTTTCATACGTTCCTCAGCGTTCTGCTTTGAGCGTTCCGCCCTTGCAACGTCTATCTCGTCCGCCCATTCAATAGCGTATGTCACCACTACAACGTCATCCGGGGAAACCTTAAGAAAGCCGCCTGAAAGTGCAGCCTCTTTAAGCTCTCCGTCCACCTCTATCAATATAGGCGACGACACAAGGTTTGCCACATATGGCACGTGTCCGTGAAGGATACCCACATTGCCCATGGTGGTCTTGGCTATTATCTGAGTTGTATCCCCGCTGAAAAAGGTTTTCTCCGGGGTAATTATCTTTAACTTGAATGGGGTCATGGTCTATCTCCTGATTTCATCAAGAATTTTCGCTGTTTTTCTTTGCCTTCTCCACAGCCTCGTCAATAGTTCCCACAAACAGGAACGCAGACTCCGGCAGGTCGTCATGCATACCCTCGATTATTTCCTTAAAGCCTCTGATAGTTTCCTTCAAAGGCACATACTTGCCCTGATAACCGGTAAACTGCTCTGCAACAAAGAAAGGCTGAGAGAGGAATCTCTGTATTTTTCTTGCTCTTGAAACGGTGAGCTTATCCTCGTCGGAAAGCTCATCCATACCCATGATAGCAATGATATCCTGAAGCTCAACGTATCTTTGCAGTATGGACTGTACCTTTCTTGCCACCTGATAATGCTCATTTCCCACAATTTCAGGGGTAAGTATCCTTGAAGTGGACTCCAGCGGGTCAACAGCCGGGAAAATACCCAGAGAAGCGATGCTTCTTGAAAGCACCGTTGTAGCATCAAGGTGAGCAAACGTTGTGGCAGGAGCCGGGTCTGTCAGGTCGTCGGCAGGCACATAAACTGCCTGTACAGAGGTGATAGAGCCCTTGTTTGTTGAAGTTATACGCTCCTGGAGCTGACCCATTTCCGTAGCCAGAGTAGGCTGATAACCAACTGCTGAAGGCATACGTCCCAGAAGTGCGGACACCTCCGAGCCTGCCTGTGTAAATCTGAAGATGTTATCTATGAAAAGCAGAACGTCCTGCCCCTCAACATCACGGAAATATTCCGCCATTGTAAGTCCCGAAAGACCCACTCTCATTCTTGCTCCGGGGGGCTCGTTCATCTGACCGTACACAAGCACCGTCTTTTCAAGCACTCCCGACTGCTTCATTTCAAAGTACAGGTCGTTGCCCTCTCTTGTTCTCTCGCCAACGCCTGTGAAAACGGAGATACCGCCGTGCTGGTTGGCAACGTTGTTGATAAGCTCCTGGATAAGCACTGTTTTACCAACGCCTGCTCCGCCGAACAAGCCTATCTTACCGCCTTTAAGGTATGGTGCAATAAGGTCGATGACCTTTATGCCTGTTTCAAGTATCTCGTTTGAAGCTGTCTGCTCCTCGTAAGAAGGCGGGTCACGGTGGATCTCCCACCTCTCCTTTGTTTCCGGTGCAGGCATATTGTCAACAGGCTCACCCAGCAGATTGAACATTCTTGAAAGTGTTTCAGGTCCCACAGGAACGCTGATAGCCTTTCCCGTGTCAACAGCCTGAGTGCCCCTTACAAGTCCGTCTGTGGAGCTCATGGCGATACATCTTACAACGTCGTCGCCGATATGCTGAGCCACCTCAACGGTGAGCTTTGTTCCGTTGTTGTCTATTTCTATTGCGTTAAGAAGATCGGGAAGGTTATCCTTTTCAAATCGGATATCCACAACGGCTCCGACGATCTGAACAACCGTTCCAATGTTTTTGCCTTCCATTTGTTTACCGCCTTTCAAAACAGTTTATTTAATAAAGCAAGGCTCATGCCTGCGGTGATTTCTTTTTCCCGTCTTTCCCTGCGATCCGCTATACCGCATCGCATATCCGGTGTGACACAGCAATTACACGCTGTCGTTGAGACTTGCCGAGGAGATCTCTGTAAGCTCCTGAGTGATCTGAGCCTGCCGAGCCCTGTTATACATAAGCGACAGGTTTTCTATCATCTCGTCAGCATTATCCGAAGCCGACTCCATCGCCGCACGTCTTGCCGCCTGCTCCGAGGCGAAGGAATCAACTATCGCCGAGTAAAGCAGTCCGCACAGATAAGTGGGGATCATGCCCTCGAACACCTCTTCCGGTGACGGGTCATATATAGGTGCCGCATGGCGTGTGTTTGTCCATGAATTAAGGTTTTCAACGGGCAGTATCGCCATTTCGCAAGGCTCCTGAGTTATCGCCGAAACGAACGTGGTATATATAAGGTCAACGCTGTCGAACTCGCCGGCTTTGAATCTTGCGGCAATATCCTCCGCAATATCCATGGAACCGTACATACTAAGCCCCTCGGCGATCTCGCTGAAGCTATCTGTAACGTTATAATCACGCTTTGAGAAATACTCCACAGCTTTCTTGCCGATAGCCATAATGCTTACTGTCCTGCCCTTTTGTTTAAGGCCCTCAGCCTTTGCAGCCGCTTTTTTCAGAACATTCACATTAAAGCCGCCTGCAAGACCTCTGTCCCCGGCAATGACTATCATAAGCGTTTTTTTCTTTTCCACCTTTGTGGTAAAAACAGATGTAAAGTTACTGTCTGAGGAAATGTCGCACATGGCATTGAACAGCGTTTCAAAAAACGGCTGCACCGCCACAGCTCTCTCCTTGGCACGGCGCATTTTCGAGGTCGCCACCAGCTGCATGGCTTTGGTTATCTGCTTGGTGCTCTCAACGCTCTTGATACGCCTTTTTACATCCTTCATATTGGCAGTTGCCATACCTCAGCGCTCCTTACTTGGATTTAAGGAATTTTTCCACATAATTTTTAAGGACTTCCTTGATAGCCTCCTCGTTTTCCGCAGTAAGCTCCTTGGTCTGGGTTATAGAGGAATAGATATCCGGGTGGCTTTCTTCGATCTCCTTAAGAAGGTCGTCCTCAAACTCCCTCACCAGGTTGACAGGTATATCCTTGAGGTAGTTGTTTACCACCGCATATATCATTACCACCTGTTTTTCAACGTCCATAGGAGAGTTTTTGCTCTGCTTGAGCACCTCAACGATACGCTCGCCCTGTGCAAGTCTGTCCTTTGTATCCTGGTCAAGGTCCGAACCGAACTGAGAGAAGTTCTGAAGCTCTCTGTACTGGGAATAAAGCAGCTTCAAAGGACCCGAGACCTTCTTCATAGCCTTTATCTGTGCGCTTCCGCCAACACGGGAAACGGAAATTCCCGGGTTTACCGCAGGTCTGACGCCCGAGAAGAACAGCTCTGTCTCCAGGAATATCTGACCGTCGGTAATAGAAATAACGTTTGTGGGGATATATGCGGAAACGTCGCCTGCCTGCGTTTCGATTATAGGCAGGGCGGTTATGGAGCCGCCGCCGTTTTCCTCGTTAAGGCAGCAAGCCCTTTCAAGCAGTCTTGAATGTAAGTAGAAAACGTCGCCCGGATAAGCCTCACGACCGGTAGGACGCTTCAGCAGCAGCGACATGGTCCTGTATGCCACAGCGTGCTTTGAAAGGTCGTCGTAAACGCAAAGCACGTCCTTGCCCTGAAGCATGAAATACTCTGCCATCGCAACGCCCGCATAAGGCGCAATGTACTGCAAAGGTGCCATTTCCGAAGCTGTTGCGGAAACGACCACGCAGTAATCCATAGCACCGTTTTTTGTAAGGGTATCCACCACGTTTGCCACGGTAGAACGCTTCTGACCGATAGCCACGTATATACAGATAACATTTTTACCCTTCTGATTGATTATAGTGTCAAGGGCGATAGTAGTCTTACCCGTCTGTCTGTCGCCAATGATAAGCTCTCTCTGTCCTCTGCCGATAGGTATCATTGAGTCGATAGCCTTGATACCCGTCTGAAGGGGTCTGTTTACCGACTGTCTTGTGATAATTCCGAAGGCAGGGCTTTCAACGGGTCTGTATTCATCCGTAAGAATACTTCCCTTTCCGTCGATAGGCGCACCCAGCGCATTAACGACTCTGCCCAGCATAGCATCGCCCACCGGGACAGAAACTATCTTGCCTGTTCTCTTAACGCTTGAACCCTCCGTGATGCCGTCCTCCGAACCGAGAAGAACGCAGCCCACAAAGTCCTGTTCAAGGTTCATAGCCATACCGTATGTACCGTTGCAGAACTCCAGCAGCTCGCCCGACATACATTTTTCTATGCCGTGAACTCTTGAAATTCCGTCACCCACCGTACAAACTGCGCCTACATCGTCAAGAACGAGCTTTGAACGATAGTCCTTTATCTGCTGTTTTATCAAACCTGTAATTTCATCAGGACGTAATTTCATAACAAAGACCGAACCTTTCAATTTATTTGCTGATACGCTTTACCAAGCACATCATACGATAGCGCTGTCAATCTGCGCCTTTATCTTATCCAGCTTTGTCCTGACGCTGGAATCTATCTGAGTATTGCCGTATCTCAGCACAATGCCGCCGAGAATGGACTTGTCCTGCTTTTCGTGCAGAATAATGCTTTTGCCCGAAACACCCTCCAGCTTCTGCACAAGCTTTTTGCGCAGGCTTTCCGAAAGGGGCTGGACCGTGGTAGCAGTCACCTCAAGGATATTCTTTTTGTCGTAGTACATCTGTTTGAACTGCTGTGCAATAGCAGGCAGATCTCTTATCCTGCCCTTTTGTGTAACAACGCACAGAAAGTCCAGCGCAGTGTCGCTGAGCCTGCCCGTAAACACCTGTGAAAGCACCTTTTGCTTGTCCTCAAAAGGGATAAGCGGTGATGACAGCATTTCCATAAATTCAGCCTGAGCTGGGTCTGAAAGGATATTTGAGACCTCCGTCAGCTCCTGGTATGTACCGTCAAGGGTGCCCTGCTCGTCGCACAATTCAAAAAGCGCCGTACCGTAAACATTTTCAACGCTGTTTGCCATTATACTTCACCCACATTGTCAATGAATTTCTCTATGAGTCTTTCATTATCCTCGCTGGTGAGATCCTTCTCAACAACAGCCGCAGCTGCGGAGAAAGCGATCTGTGAGATCTCGTCCTTGATAGCGTTGACGGCGATCTTCTTTTCACGCTCGATCTCATTTTCCGCATTGGTGCGGATACCCTTTGCCTCAACTCTCGCCTCGTCGATTATCTCATCGGCACGTACCTGAGCCTTTTTGGTAGCATCCCTGATGATCTCGGCGGACTCTTCCTTAGCCTGACCGATCTTTTCGTTATAGTCAGCCTCAAGCTTCTGAGCGTTCTTTTCCGCCTCATCGGCTCTGTCGTATGAAGCCTGGATCTCCTCCTGCCTGTCCTTGATGATCTTGTTGACCTTGTCAAAGAGAAAGTGCTTCAGTACCAGGAACAGGATAAGGGTGTTGAGCAAAGTAGCGATTATGGTTGTCAGGTCAATGGACATAAATTCGGTTATATCCCCTGATGCAAAGATCATTTACTTTACCTCCGTTCCTCTGTTTTTGAAAACAGAGCTGTTATTCCAATCAAAGCTTGCCGATAAACGGATTTGCAAACATAAGGATAAGAGCTACAACGAATGCATAGATACCTGTTGACTCCGCCATAGCAACACCGATGAACATTGTTCTTGTGCAGTCGCCCTTAGCCTCCGGCTGTCTTGCGATAGCCTCGATGGTCTTTCCAACTGCGTAACCCTCACCGATACCGGGTCCGATACCAGCGATCATTGCAAGTCCTGCGCCTACTGCCGAACATCCTAAAACTATTGCCTTTTCCAACATAATAAATCCTCCAATATGAAAGTTTAATGGTTTTCTTGTTATTTTATTTTCACCGCATCTGCGGCTGTTGATTAGATCAATCGCTCTCTGCTGCCGCACCCACGTTTACCATGGTAAGCATGGAGAAGATGTACGCCTGTATGCAGCCCGAGAACAAGTCAAAATACACCGACAGCACTGCCGGTATACCCACCTGGAACAAGCTGAAGCCCCATGAGCCTGCCGCAAAGCTCAGACCGACCGCCTTGGAAAGTGCCCCAAGAGCGCCATAGAGAAGGCTTGTAATGACCATGCCTCCCGCAACGTTTCCGAATAGACGGAATGCCATTGACGCAGGGGTAGCCACCTCGCTCACTATATTCAGCGGTAAGATGAACGCCACAGGCTGACCGAAGCTCTTTAAGTATCCTCCGAAGCCGTTGGCTTTTATCTTGTGGAAGGTTATGAGCATAAACGTCATCAGAGCCCATGTGCCCGTAACGTTTATGTCCGCCGTCATCGACCTCAGACCTATCATGCTCACCAGTGCGCCCAGCAGAGCGTACACCAGCAGAGTTGCTATGTAAGGAGCATAGTACATAAGCTTAACGCCCATGTTGTCCCTTACAAGTCCGTTGACGAAATTGACAAACGCCTCCGCAACTATCTGTCTTTTTTTATCCGGTATCTTTTTCAGTCCCCGTGTTATCCACAGGCAAAGAAAAAGCACCGCAACAATAATGATCCAGCCCGTTACCACCGTCTCGGTGATACGAATAGGTCCTATTTCAAAAACGACCTTTGGACCCTGTCCGATACCGTCCATTATGCAACTAACCTTCCTTTCCTGCTGTGAAGTGTTTTACCGTAAGGATTATCCTTGGGAAAAACTGGGGCACCAGCACCCCCACAACATTTATGTATCCCGTGAGCATAGCCGCTGCGCAAAGAGCGAACAGCCCTGCAAACCTCACCAGGTAGCAAACCAGCATCACCCGTTTCGCCCTTGGCACATCAAGCTCCACAGCCCTTTCGCAGCTGCGTGCCAGGTACTCATAACATACCCAGACATATGCAAATCCCACAGCGAACCCTGCCAGATTTGACAGCTTAAAGCCCCATATAAGCGTAAAAGCCCAGCAAACAGCGGTCATAACAGCCATAGGAACTATCATATCCCCAACCAGCTTACGCAGAGTCGACTTATTCTCCACAGTCCTTGCCTCCACTGTCAGATTTTTACGCTCCAAAACAGGTCAATGCACTCATTCTGCATTCCATGATATTATATCATTTTCCGTAATGTTTTTAAAGTATCCCCGCCTACATTTTAAATATATTTTACCTGTTATTAACCATTTGTTAACTTTAAATTTACATTTTTCAAGCACAAAAAAAGAGCGGCTCCTGCCGCCCTCTGTTGAAAAGTATCCGCCTTACTTGGTAATGTTGTCCACAACGTCGTCTGCGGTGCTCACAGTGTCGTCCACAACTCTCTTTCCGCCGTCCACAATGTCCTCAGCCATGCTCTCTGCACGGTCCATGACGTTCTTGGAAGAATCGTCCGATCCACGGCTGTTTACAGAGCTTTCGCTTACCGATGAAGATGGGTTTGAATCAACATTGTCGTTTCTTTCCGCACAACCTGCAAACATAGATGCGCACACTGCAGCACCCAATACAAATGCCATTATCTTTTTCATATATTCCATTTCCTTTCCGATAACGATTCGTTATTTGCCAAAATACATTGACTATGCTTATTATCTCACACAGAGCAAGGATT
This sequence comes from Ruminococcus sp. FC2018, assembly GCF_000621805.1. Lineage (GTDB taxonomy): Bacteria > Bacillota > Clostridia > Oscillospirales > Ruminococcaceae > Hominimerdicola. The sequence goes on from NZ_JHXH01000012.1 coordinate 85,304, forward strand.
ATACAAGAAATTTTTTTCAAATAATAAATATCACACCGGCGAAGCCGGTGGTTTTATAACAGCCCTAAAAGGGCACTTCACCAGCCGCCCCTTAAGGGGCACGTAATACGCTAAAGCTACCTACCGCATTACTTGATCTTCTACTTTGTTATATCTTTAAACGGATCCTGGTACTCTTTAAAAGATATCTGATCATACATCATATCTTCTTTCTCTTGGTCTCGTATATACTTTGCTATTCCGTTCTTATTTCCGCCAACAGTGCTAACATAGTATCCTCTGCACCAAAAGTGCCTGTTTCCGTACTTGTATTTCAAGTTGGAGTATCTTTCAAATAT
>NZ_JHXH01000013.1 GCF_000621805.1 Ruminococcus sp. FC2018
GTTCAAGCGGCGTAGGTAACCCTTTGACGACACTCGAATTGTCTTTCTTGTGGTAGTATTGGATCCTCATGAATACCCCCTTCGGTTTCAGGTTGAAGGTTTATGTATCATGAGTGCCGTCAGGTCACGGCTTTATTCTATCATTCGGGGCATGATGTGTCAATAGTTAACTGTACAATCTGTTGGACAGCTACTAGGCTGTCCGTTTCTCTGTTCTAACACTTTGTTATCAATTCAGATGTTGACATTGCAGCTGATAAGAGTTAACATACAACACCACAGCGGCGGCAGGGTTCGTATAATATATTAAAACAAGATAAGCCTCCCGAAACCGACGTATATACCTATCGAGCGTGATTTTGACACTCGAATGTCCCAGCAACTCGCTGAGCGTTTTCACATCAACTCCGCTCTTGACGCACTGCGTTGCAAATGTGTGACGCAGGGAGTGAAAGTTACGGTATGGCACGCCAATTCGCCTTAGAAATGACTTGTATTGCTCGGTGTAAGTCCTCGGCTCATCCGGTCTTGAAGAACAACTCAGGAAATAGTTTTGGCTGTACTGATTGGCTTTCAGCCTTGCAATAGGCTCAAGCAGAAAAGTCGGTATCGGCACATCTCGCAGTGAGCTTTTGCTTTTCGGAGTGTCAATAACAATCCCTGTTTTCTGCGCAGAATCGTCTTGATTTGCGATGCGAAACAACGTCTTTCGCACATGAATAAGCTGTTCCGCCATGTCGATATCTTCCCAAATGAGTGCACAAAGCTCGCCTATTCGCAGACCTGTAAACAGCGTCAGCACAATGCCAAGTTCAGTGCTATTGCACAGATCTGCACAGTTTCTTACCCTGCGGACCTCAAATTCGCTGAAGACTGATATTTCAGTGGATTGTGATTTCGGCAGCGAAATGTGCTTTGCAGCATTGGACAAACCGTACTCCAGTTCACCATATTCAAGCACCGAGCGAAGCAGTATCATTACCGACTGCATCGTAGTCGAAGACAGTCCTAATCCTTTCTTTCCGCCGTTTGTGAGCATTTCATCAACAAATCGGTTGAGCATAAAAGAGTTGAGTTTGTCCACTCGAAATGAGCCGAAACGCTCACGCAGATAGTTGTTGTACAAGGTCAGGTAGTTGACAAATGTCGACCGCTTGACCTTGTTTTTGCGGCTTAAATGCCACACCGTGAACAACTCGTCAACAGTCATCGGCTTGCTGACGGGCAGCAAATCATACTGAGCAAGCTTGAGTTTTTCGGAGCAATCGGCGTAAGAATGAGCGTATACGGATTTGTAAACCGCCTTGCCAAGCTCGTTTCTGCCCGAAATGTAACGCCTTTCCCAGCGCCCGTCGCTGCGTTTGTGAATATTATCTCCTCGTCTGGACATAGAATTACCTCCTGAAAACTGATAATTCAAGTATACCGCAGCGACCACGCTTTCGACCATATTCACACGGATGTCGGCAAGAAAACCGCAGAATCACGGGACTTGCTCATGTCATTGCAAATATCTATTTAGGCATTTTAACGAACGAAAGTGCATTATGCACAATGCGATTTGTACATTTTAGTCAAAATGTCGGTTGAAAAATATGTCGTAAAATGATATAATATGTGATGTAATAGTTATTTTGTTTTTTGCCTTGAACGAACAAAGTAACCGATCAACTTACGGAAGGATGATCACCATGGCTACAGTAATCCAAAACACCGAGACCTCTAAGGACAAGTACACAACCTACCGTGAACTGACCGGCAGGCACAAGCTCGCTATGAAACACGGTTTCTTCTTTGAGGCACTGCTGATAGACTACGCTGTGCTCGAAGACAGGCTTGCGGCTTTCCTTTGGGCGGCGGGCGCCCTCAATGACATTGACCGTTTTGGTCTTGGCAACAAGCGTAACAAAACACAGCTTTTCGAGCTTTATTCGGCTTACACCGGCAAGGACAAGCTTGCTAATCTGAAAAACATCTCGGCGAAAATTGATATGGTTCTTGCCATGATCAGTTTTGCCGAAACCGAGTATGACGGTGACGACCGCTATCTGACCGCTCTGCACAAGGGCTTGCAGAAGCTCGATCTTGAAAGTCTGAAAGCTGACCTGGCAGAACTACACAGTTGGCGGGAATACCGCAACGAGGTCATTCACGGAGCGATGACAAAGAATATTTACAGCTTGTATGAGGAGCTTGAGGACAAAGCGGCGCTCGGGCTTGCTTATGCGAGGACGATCGATAAGGAATCACAGAAACTTAAACGGCAGAAGCATATTCGCAGATCGGTGAATATGCCGTCGAAGAAATAGGAGGAAGAATAGATTATGGCATTTGAAATTGAAAACGGAGTATTGAAAAAATGTATACTTGAGAATGGGGAAACTGAGGTAATAATACCTGAAGGAGTTACAGAGGTTTATTATAGTGCATTTAAAGATTGCAAAGGTATACAAACATTATCTTTACCTGGAGCATTTAATAATATTTCTTCGGTTTTAAGTATTATTGGTACAATCGAGGCGGTTAATGTTTCAGCAAACAATCCTAACTATGCTTCAATTGACGGCGTATTGTACACAAAAGATACAAAAACATTGCTATACTATCCTGCAAACAAACCTGATGAAGTGTTTATTGTTCCTCACGATGTAGAATACATTTCTCAGCATGCGTTTCGCAACACGACCCATCTTCAAAAGCTAGTTTTGCACGATAAAATCGATTATTATCAAGGAACTGAGAATCTAGGGCTTTGGGGCAGGAAAATCTATGAACCATTTTTATGTTGTTTCAGCATCAAGGAAATAGAAGGTTTACCTGATTTCATGATTAATAAATGCAGAAAGATGATTCAAAGTGCATATCCCGAATTCTATGCTGATATCATTTTGAACGGCAAAGCGAGCGAGCGAAAAGAAAAGATAACTGGATATAACTCTGAAGTTAGGGATGGTGGAGCCGACGCGATAGCAGAATCAGTGCTGAGTTTACTTGCAGCCATGAAGTATACCAAAAAGCACCTAACCAATGTAACTGAGTTTTTTGATAAATACAGAAATAGCATTTCGGCAAAATGTTTTTACGAGTTCTACAAAAAGCTTCTTGATAAAAAAGCTTATGATTGTATTGGTGTTATTCCTATGGCTAACATTATTGCGGCAAAAGAGGCTTCAGGTGATCCTGATGTAATCTTGATAAAAGAATTGGCGGGCGAAAATGAAAAGCCATCAAAATCAAATAGTCAAAATATAATGCAGTTCTGCAAAATAGTCGATGGCGTATTAAAGGATTTTTCAGTCAACTCAGGGCTTACTGAAGTAATACTGCCTGATAGTATTATTAAACTATATGATGTATTTCGCACATTAAATGAACGACCGGTTTACTCTGGAATAAAAAAGATTGTTATTCCCAAGAATGTTGATAATATTCACGGTCTTGATGGTTTAGTTGATCTTGAAATAATCGAAGTTGATCCTGAAAACAAAAAATATATATCGGTAAACGGACTCCTGTTTGAAAAGAAACGAGAGGGACTTACTCTTATTGCTGTGCCGAGGGGATTGAAGGAACTCGTTATTCCAAAATCTTGTGAAATAATTGGATGTATTTATCCAGGGCTTGACAGCTTTGATAAGATTAGTATTGAAGAAGGCAGCGAATTCTTTGAATACACCGATGGATACCTTATTCAAAAGTCTAAAAGCAATGATTGCGATCTTTCAGCTGAGCTTATTTATTTTGACTCCACAATATCAGAGGTCGTTGTTCCGGATAATGTAACAAGCGTTTCTTTTTCAAGGTGTTCTGATAGAGCAAAAAGAATTACAAGCATAACCATGCCAGATTCGGTAACTCAGATTTCAAATACTCTTGCCGGCAACACTTTACTCAAAAAAGTAAAACTATCAGCTGGAATCAAATCATTAGGTAGCAATTATTCATTTAAATCACCATTTCAAGAGTGTACTGCACTTGAAAAAATTGATATTCCGGAAGGTGTTGAGATTATCGGAGCAGGATGTTTTAAAGATTGTACCGCATTGGTAAATGTTTCCTTGCCATCCACGCTTACAGATATTTACAGTGAAGCATTCGCAAACTGTTCTTCATTGAAACAAATAAGCATACCTGCTAATGTCAAGGTTGCTGATGATGCATTCACAGGCAGCGGACTTGAAGATAATGATTTTGTAGACGGCATTAAATACTGTGGGGATGTACCTGTTGAATTTGATTCTTCTGCTAAGATTTTCAGATTTAAATCTGGAGTTGTAAAAATACCTGATGATTTCTTTAATTATAGCAATAATCAATCTTTTCATAAGGATACAGAGTATGAAACAGTTTACATTTCAGATACTGTAACTGAACTGGATGCTTCTCAGTTTTCTCCGTTCAAAGAAATCATAGTTGATGAAAACAACCCAAATTACAAAACAATTGACGGAGTTTTGTTCAACAAGGAAATGACGACCTTGTTAAGATTCCCAATTTATAAGGAATGTGATGAATACAGAGTTCCTAACACTGTAAAAACCATCAATCACGCTGCTTTTGAATGGTGCACTAAAATCAAAAAAGTTATTATTCCTGAGGGAGTTACTCAGATTGGGCAATCGGCATTTGCATTAACTGATAATCTAGCTGAAATCGTTGTTCCTTATACAGCTACAGATATTGGTCAAGTAGCTTTTGTTACAGAATATAATGCAAAAGATCATCACCATGATGTTAAGCTCATATTCTGCAAAGATGATATTCTTATTCCAATGAGACTAAAACGCAACTGGGATTTATTTACTGAAGAACAGAACTTGGATTGGTTTATCAGATATCCAGGTAGCCATAAATCTTCGTTTGCAAAGCTTAAAGATGCAATTTATAAAAGAGCTGCCGCAGAGCTTATGTACTTTGTATATGATGAAAAAAGTGAATCAGAAGAATTTGTAAAGAACAACGCCGATAAAATCATTAAAGACGCAATAGAGATAGGCAGTACGGGAATAATAAGAGAAATGCTCAAGCATGGACTAGTTGATGATTCGAAGATTAGTGGATATATAAAAAAAGCTTCAAGTCTTGGTAACAATGTGATTTGTGAAATGCTAAAAAATGGTTAGCAAAGATTTTATAACTCAACTTGAATAAGGGCATGATAACAAAGAATAATACCGCCAAGTTCAAAATCGCCGATGAATCAAACTATTAGCTCAATGTAATGAACGGATAATAGAACACCAAATTAAAACTAACCAATAAAGCCGATGTCTACTGATTTCAGTAAGCACCGGCTTTGTTCGTCCTATTCGGTTTTGGGTTTAACTACCCTAAGGGTATCATAGGAGTTTGAGGGAAACCCTTCTCCAAAAGGGTTTCCCACAATGGTTTATCAGAACTCTATTTTCTTTTCGATATATGCAGCGAGGTCATCTATCTTTATGCGCTCCTGCTGCATGGTATCTCTGTCACGAACGGTAACGCAGCCGTCCTGTACAGACTCAAAGTCATAGGTCACGCAAAGGGGAGTACCGATCTCGTCCTGTCTTCTGTAACGCTTACCGATAGAGCCTGCCTCGTCGTAGTCAACGCTGAACTTTTTAGCCAGCATATCGTAAACCTCACCTGCCTGCTGGGAGAGCTTCTTTGAAAGTGGCAGCACGCAAGCCTTGAACGGAGCAAGTGCAGGGTGGAAGCGCATAACCGTTCTCACATCGGGCTTGTCCTCGGTGCCGATATTCTCCTCGTCGTAAGCTTCCACCAGAACGGTCAGGAACAGTCTTTCAACGCCAAGAGACGGCTCGATAACATATGGAACGTATCTTTCGTTTGTCTCCGGGTCAAAGTAATCCAGAGTTTTTCCGCTGGTGTTGATATGCTGGGTAAGGTCGTAGTCGGTTCTGTCGGCAACGCCCCACAGCTCGCCCCAGCCGAATGGGAACAGGTACTCAAAGTCGGTAGTCGCCTTGGAGTAGAAGCAAAGCTCCTCTGCGGAATGGTCACGCAGACGCAGGTTCTCCTCTTTGATGTTCAGGCTAAGCAGGAAGTTTTTGCAGAAGCTTCTCCAGTACTCGAACCACTCAAGGTCTGTGCCCGGCTTGCAGAAGAACTCAAGCTCCATCTGCTCGAACTCACGCACACGGAAGATGAAGTTACCGGGAGTTATCTCGTTTCTGAAGGATTTACCCACCTGAGCAACGCCGAAGGGGATCTTTCTTCTGGTAGTTCTCTGGATATTTGCAAAGTTCACGAAAATACCCTGTGCAGTTTCAGGACGCAGGTAAAGCTCTGCCTTGGAGTCCTCGGTAACGCCCTGGAATGTCTTGAACATAAGGTTGAACTGGCGGATGTCGGTAAAGTTGTGCTTTCCGCAGCTTGGGCATGGGATATTCTTATCTCTGATGTAGTCCATCATCTGCTCGTTTGACCAGCCGGCAACGTTTGTGCCGTCAAAGTCCTCAATGAGGTTATCGGCTCTGTGTCTTGTCTTACACTCCTTACAGTCCATAAGGGGGTCGGAGAAGCCGCCCAGGTGACCGGAAGCCACCCATGTCTGGGGGTTCATAAGGATAGCGGAGTCAAGACCTACGTTGTACTTATTCTCCTGGATAAACTTCTTTCTCCAGGCATTTTTGATGTTGGTTTTAAGCTCAACGCCAAGCGGACCGTAGTCCCAGGTGTTAGCCAGACCGCCGTAGATCTCACTGCCGGGGTAAACGAAGCCTCTGCCCTTGCAAAGTGCAACGATCTTGTCCATTGTCTTTTCGGAATTGTTCATTTTTCATTCTCCTTACAATATAGTGATTGCTTGATCAAAAAGCATATTGTCAACAAAGTTATTCTCTTATCTGTCCGTCGCCTGTAACGAGATACTTGGTGGTGGTCATCTCGGTGAGCCCCATAGGTCCTCTTGCGTGGAGCTTCTGGGTGGAAATGCCTATCTCTGCGCCAAGACCGAACATATCCCCGTCGGTGAACCTTGTGGAGCAGTTCACATAAACCGCCGCTGCGTCAACACGCTTCTGGAACTCGGTGGCTGCAAACAGGCTTTCTGTGACGATGCACTCGGAATGACCTGTGGAAAATCTCTCGATATGCTCCAGTGCCTGGGCAAAGTCGTCCACGACTCTTATTGCGATGATATAATCCAGGAACTCGGTGGCATAGTCGTCCTCGTCGGCAGGAGTAACATTCTCCTTGCCAAGGATATAGGCGGTCATCTCGTCCCCTCGTATCTCAACGTTGTGCTCGTCAAGACGGGCTTTGAGCATAGGCAGGAACTTCTCCGCAACGCTCTTGTGTACCAGGCAGGTCTCCACAGCGTTGCACACGCTCGGTCTTGAAGTCTTGCCGTTGTCAACTATATCCACAGCCATTTTAAGGTCGGCGGACTGGTCAACGTAAACGTGGCAGTTGCCTGTGCCTGTTTCAATAACAGGTACAGTTGCGTTCTGCACCACGGTCTTTATCAGCCTTGCGCCGCCACGGGGGATAAGCAGGTCGATGTAGTCGTTTGCCCGCATCATATCCACCGCAAGCTCTCTGTCGGTGTTGCTTACAAGCTGGATAATGTCTGCGTCCAGACCTGCACAGCTCACAGCCTTGCGCATAAGCTCAACCAGTATCATATTGGAGTTTATAGCTTCCTTGCCGCCTCTGAGAATACAGCAGTTTCCGCTTTTAAGGCACAAGATCGCCGCATCCACGGTAACGTTTGGTCTTGCCTCGTAGATAATTCCGATAACGCCCATGGGCACACGGACCTTACGGATGTTCATACCGTTTGGTCTTACCGAGCCTGAGACCACCTCGCCGATAGGGTCGCTGAGAGAAACCAGCTTTTCGCACGCCTGAGCCATGCCTTCGATACGGTCCTCGGACAGAGCCAGTCTGTCGATAAGGGATTCGCTCATTTTTCTTGCCCGGGCATTCTGAATGTCAATGTTGTTGGCTTCGATTATCTCTGTCTTGCAGCGGCGCAGCACGTAAGCTATCTCCATAAGAGCGTCGTTTTTCTCCATGGTGGAAGCTGTTGCGATCCTGTTTTTGCAAGCCTTTGCTTTGCGCCCGAGATCCTGAATATAGCCCATAGATCTTCCTCCTGTCTGTTTTCAGCATTGTGATGCCGTATGGTTTTTCAAATACCTCTGTGTCACGCCTGAGTGGTTGCCGCCTGGAAAATTGTTCCCACAGGCTTATTTTCAAACACACCGTAAAGGTTGTCGGGGTGTCTGCCGTTTATTATCACAAGGTCTATCCCTGCATCGTTTGCGATCTTTGCGGCCTTTATCTTTGTTGCCATTCCACCGGAGCCGAATGCGGAGCCTGCGCCCCCTGCCGAGGCGACAATATCCTCGGTTATCTCTTCCACCACGGGGATAAGCAGTGCATCATCGTTCTTTTTCGGGTCCTTGTCAAAAAGTCCGTCGATGTCGGACATTATTATGAGAAGCTCCGCCCCGGAGATTACTGCAACATTTGCCGCCAGGGAATCGTTCTCGCCCATTTCAAGCTCCAGCTCGTCGATAGCCACCGTGTCGTTTTCGTTGACAATGGGGATAACGTTGCTTTGTATAAGCCTCGTAAGGGCATTTTGCACGTTGCGCTTCCTGTCCTCCATAAGCACGAACTTTGTAAGCAGCAGCTGAGCCACGGTAAGACCGTACTCCCCGAACAGCTTGTCATACATATACATCAGCTCACACTGCCCCACAGCGGCGCAAGCCTGTTTTGAGGGGGTGTCCTTGGGCTTTTCGGCAAGTCCCAGCTTGCCTGCGCCAAGACCTACCGCACCGCTTGAAACAAGGATTATCTCCTTGCCCTCGTTCTGCAGATCGGCAAGTATCTTGACCAGCTTTTCCACACGCCGTATATTCAGCCTTCCTGTTTTGTGGTGGGTAAGGGTGGAAGTACCTATCTTCACCACAACTCTTTTCTTTTTACTCAGATCCATATTTTTCACCGACTGTTCTTTTTTCTTTTTGTTCCTGTGATAAATCGGAATTTGTATTAGCAGTGCTATGCCAAACTCCCATCGTCAAGCCGCAAGCAGCTTGAGGAAAACCGGTTTAAAGCTTTTCAAAGGGGCACGCCCTCTCTTGCAGGGCGTCCCCTCTTCCAAAACAGTCCACCGGACTGCTTTGGAATTCACCCCTTGCGGAGCGCACGCTGTATGGAGATTTCGCTGACTGCGGTCAGCGACGAAGGCTCTGCCCTCGACCCGCCAGCCTTTTTTACGAGAAAGAAGGCTCCGAGAATGGCTTTGCCATTCTCTTGGGAGTAACCGTGGTAACGGTTACTCTGGGATCGAAAAACCTGTTTTGTCCTTGGCAGGTCCATATTGTCTTGTGTGACTTCCCCCGGTTATCCATTTACAACATTCTGCGGGTTTCCATTGATATAACACTTTATGTTTTGTGCGACTGTTGAAAGCAGCCTTTCCCTTGTCTGCTTGGGTGCCCATGCAATATGCGGCGTTATAGTGCAGTTTTTGCAGCCCCTGAGCGCACAGCTCTCCTGCATAGGTTCAGCCGTCAGCACATCTATCCCAGCCCCTGCGATACGTCCGCAGTTAAGGGCATCGGCAAGGTCCTTTTCGTTGACTATTGCCCCCCTTGCGGTGTTCACAAGGTAGACGGACTTTTTCATTTTTGCGATAGTGTCTTTGTTTATAAGCTCCCTGGTCTGCTCCGTAAGAGGGCAGTGCAGGGTTATTACGTCCGATTGTTCAAGCAGCTCGTCAAGTGAGCAAGCCTGTGCGTTTTCGTCCACCCTTGCGGGAGTTCTTGTGCAGGCAAGCACCTTCATGCCGAAGGCTTTTGCGATCACAGCAACTTTCTTTCCGATGTCCCCGTAGCCGATAATGCCCAGGGTCATGCCCTCAAGCTCAAAGGTGGGTATGCCGAAATAGGAAAACAGCTTGTAGTTTACCCATGCTCCGTCGTCAACGGCATCGGAATACTCTCTTATCTTGTTGAAGTGGTTGAGGATAAGGGCAAATGTGTGCTGTGCCACGGAGTTTGTGGAATATGCCGGCACGTTGCAAACTACTGCGCCGTGGCGGGTGGCAGCGTCTGTGTCAACGTTGTTGTAGCCTGTTGCAAATAGCCCCACATATTTAAGGTTGGGGCACTTTGAAAACACCTCTTCGGTGATGAGGCATTTGTTGCATATGACCCCGTCGGCATCGCCTATCTTGTCGGCTATCTCCTCGTTGGGAGTGAAGCCGTAAACGGTGCAGTCACCAAGGCTTGTTATACAGTCAAGGGAAACATCGTTTCGGGAGACCGTTTCGGAGTCAAGTATCACTATCTTCATTTTCTTCGTCCTCTTTGTCCTCTCCGGTACGGTCAGGATCTGCCGTGTCGTCAGCCTCAACCCTTTCCGGGACAGATATCTCCTGTGCTGTCTTTGCCTGCTGCGCCTTTTCAGCCTTCAGCTTTCTGCTGTGCAGCACCGAAAGGGTTATGGCAGTGCCCAGCAAAAGGACTTCCATCACCGCAAGGACAACAACCATTGTGCTGTTGGGGAAAAACTGCATCAGCAGAGTTGCGTCCACACCGGCGGCAATAAATATGTAATGTATGGATTTTTTGCGGTACACCTCAAGTGCATACACCGCAGTTGCGATAATGCAGAACAGAAGGTGCGCCGTAAAGGGCAGAGGAACATAGATATTCTGCAGCCCTGTATTAGCTAAGATCTCAGTCATAGGTGTGGTGATGCCCGTAAAAAAGGCATATCCTCCTTTTATCAAATCTATCTAATAATTATACCACGGTTTTATCCTTTTTTCAATACCCGCAGGCAAATTTTCAACTATCTTGCCAAAACTGTTGAAAAGGAGGTGAAAGTGTGGTATACTCACAGTTGAAAGATGTTTAAAAATACCAAAGGGAGTGCGTTTTATGATAAGGATCTTTTCGGACAGCACCTGCGATCTGTCGGATGAGCTGCTGAGGCGTTACGGGATAACTTTGCTGCCACTTTATATTATTCTCGGGGAGAAACAGTACAAGGACAGGGTGAATATCACCCCACAGGACATTTTCAACTGGTCCGACCGACACAAGACTACCCCCAAGACCTCGGCGGCGTCCCTTGAGGACATAACCGAAAAAATAAAGCCCGTACTGGACAGGGGAGATGAGATCATTGTGTTCTCTATCTCACTTGAAATGTCCAACATGGGCAACGTTATACGTCTGGCGGCGCAGTCCCTTGAAGCTGAGGACAGGGTGCATTATATCGACTCACGTAACCTGTCCACAGGCATTGGTCACCTTGTTGTGGAAGCGGCTGTTATGGCGCAGCAGGGTATGAGTGCAGATGAGATCGTAAGGCGGATAAACGAGCTTATTCCCAGAGTGCGGGCAAGCTTTGTGGTGGATACCCTTACATATCTGCACAGAGGGGGTCGCTGCGGCGGACTTGCAGCCCTTGCAGGCAGCGTTTTGAAGCTGCACCCAAAGATACACGTTAAGGACGGCGTTATGGGAGCAGGGAAAAAGTACCGTGGCAGGTACAGCGATATAATAGTGAACTATGCAAAGGACATGGAGCAACAGCTGCTGAAAGCAAAGCCCGACAGGGTGTTTGTTACACATTCCACCTGCGATAAGGAAGTGACCGCAAAGGTGTGCAGCTATCTTCAAGGGCTGGGGCACTTCAAAGAGGTGCTTGAGACCGAAGCAGGGGGCGTTGTATCCAGCCATTGCGGACCGGGCACTCTGGGAGTGCTGTACATTGAGGGAGAATAAGGGATAAATATATCTGCGCTGCGGACTCCGACTCTAACGGAGAAACCCGGCTCAAAGCTGTTCACAGGGGCACGCCTTCTCTTGCAGGGCGTGTCTTTTTTTGTTTAGTTCAGTCACCTTGCATGGCAGCTGGAGAAAATCATTAAGAGTTTTCGCACGGTGCCATTGTTGACATTATCTGCAATGCCACTCGCAGACCGTCAACGGCGGCGGACATAATGCCTCCTGCGTAGCCTGCTCCTTCGCCGCAGGGGTAGAGGTTATCCACTCCCGGGGCGGTCAGACTTTCGTTCCTTGTAATTCGCACAGGTGAGCTGGTGCGTGTTTCGGGGGCGGTAAGAACGGCATTTTCGTCGCCAAAGCAAGCCATTTTCCTTGAAAACTGCTCCAGCCCCAGCTTCATCATTCGTGAGACGCTCTCGGGGTAAAGCTTTGATATGTCACAGGCAACGATACCTCGGCTGTAAGTGGGCACAATGTTTGTGTCAAGGTCGGGCTTGCCGCTTAAAAAGCCCCGGACGGTGGTGGCGGGAGCCTTGTAGCTGCCTGTGGCACGAAATGCCGCCTGCTCAATGCTTTTTGCAAATACGACCCCGTCAAGAGGGTCGTTTCCGAAGTCCTGTGGAGTTACGCCCACAACAAGAGCTGCGTTGGCGTTTTCTCCGTCACGGGCAAACTCGCTCATTCCGTTGGTGACCACGCCGCCCCTTTCCGAAGCCGCAGGCACCACCGTTCCCCCGGGGCACATACAGAACGTGTAAACGCCCCGCCCGTTTTCACGGAAGCTGAGCTGGTATTCTCCCCTGGGGAGCACATCGCTGCCTGCAAGGTCGCCGTAAAGACTTTTTTCCACGTCCTTTTGCAGGTGCTCTATCCTTGCCCCCACAGAAAAAGCCTTGGGCTGCATGAATATCCCTTTTCGTGCAAGCATCTCAAAGGTATCTCTTGCGCTGTGTCCAAGAGCAAGCACAAGGGCGGCGGTCTGTTCGGTTGATCTTGTGGTGGTAATGCGTTGTGCTTTTGCATTTGCAATGGTGATGTCCTCCAGCCTTTCGCAGAAGCGGATCTCTCCTCCCAGGCTTATGATACGCTCTCTGATATTTTTCACCACCAGGCGTAGCTTGTCGGTGCCTATGTGGGGCTTTGCCCTGGTGCATATTTCCTCAGGCGCACCAAGCTGTACAAGCTTTTCAAGGACATAGCGGCAAAGGGGATCGTTTATCCTTGTGGTGAGCTTTCCGTCGGAGAAAGTACCTGCGCCGCCTTCGCCGAACTGAACGTTGGACTGCTCATCAAGCTCTCCCCCTGTCCAGAAGCTTTTGACTGTCTTTGTTCGCTGCTCCACTCTTTCGCCCCGCTCGATCACCAGCGGTTTGTAGCCTTGCTCGGCAAGGGCAAGGGCGCAGAACATTCCCGCAGGTCCGAAGCCGGTGATGACCACTCTGCCCTGTACTTTATTGGTGGATATAACAGGCTTGAGTTCGCTTGCCGCCACAGGTGAAAAGTCCTTGTTCCTGCGGCAGAGGGAGCGTTCCAGCTTTTCGTCGTCAAGGCATACATAGACCGAGTAGACATAGTGTATCTCCTTGCGTTTTCTTGCGTCCAGAGAGACCTTGTGTATACTGCTTTGAGCCACCTTGTCCCTGTGGCTGCCAAGACGCTGCAAGGCACGCCGGAGCACTTTATCCTCTGTTTCGTCCAAGGCAGCGTTAATGCTGTTTATGATAAAAGGCACTTGCTTTCCTCCTTCACAAGAAAGACCCGGGCAGGGTTTTGCCGGGTCTTTCGGATCTTTGATGTTATTATTCTGTTTAATCTGACGACGGGTCGGAAACCACCAGCTGGATCTCGTTTGTACCGAAGCACCAGCACTTATTATGTCCTGTGACCTTTATGGTAGCCACCTTTGAATAGGAGCCGTTGTTGGTGGTACCCGCCAGATCCACCGTTGCCACAAGATCGCTTTCGTTCAGATTTCCCACTTCGTTTTCCGGTCCTATTACCGTGACCGCAGGCAGGGAAACTGTCTCAATGGAAACATTCTTTCCGCTTGGCTTGTTCTTTGTTTCTATCTTGCTGACCTTGTAGATCGCCGTAGTGTAACCTGTGGACGCAACTGTTACAGTTACCTTGCTCTCTCCGCTGAGTATGACCTCGCCCTCGGAGAGTGGTATATCAAAGGTCTCCTGTTTTCCAAGGCTCATCTGTGACAGAGGCATTGTGCCCAGGGTGACTGTTTCCGTTGCGTTTTCGTTCAGCTTCGGTGTAAGGATAGTTACCTCGTTGAGTGAGTAGGTTATAGGCATAGCCGAAACGTCAAAGCCGTCCGGTGCCCCTGCGACATCCACCTTGAATCTCAGCGTCTTTTTCTTATATACGATAAAGTTTACATTGAACGTCTGGTTCTCGTCACGGGTTATAGCCGAGTCGTTTATACCGTTTCCGTCCTTGTCGTAAAGAACTATCTCGTCCGCCTTGATGTTGGTATCCTCGGTGAGCTTGGCGGTCTTATTCACCTTAGCTGTCACCTTGGCTATGTTCTCAAGATTGTTCTCCGGTCCCGTAAGGGTTATGACCTCGGGATTTACCGTAGAGTCTTTAAGGGTGAATCCCTCTGCTGCGGTCACGTTGGGAGCCTCAGCTTCAAGGGTGAACTGTTTTTCGGTAATGCGGTCAAAGTCCACCGTTACCTTGCTTGGCGACACCGAAACTATGGTGCAGCTGTCTGACGCATGGGATGATTTAACGTCTATGTCCAGGTCGTACTGTCCTTCCTTTGTGACCTTGCTCACATCCACCGTGGCAACAAGGTCAGAGGAGGTGTAGTTTCCTATAACATAGTTCATTCCTTTTATCTCCACATCCACGGTAATGGATTTGAAGTTAAGAGCAGAAAGTCCTTTTTCCTTAGCTATCGTACCCTCAAGAGAAAGTGTTAACGGGACATTGCTTATGGACTTGTTAACGGTGGGATACTGGGTTATGGACAAAACGAACCACACCAGCACCGCCGCAACAGCAGCCACGACTCTCAGCGGAAAGTCTATGCCGTGACCCTTTTTCACCGGCTTTTGCTTTTGTTTTCTCTCGGGCAGCTCGCCGTTTACTTTTTCCATTTTGAGATCACCCTCCCCGCAAGAGAATTTTCCTTAGTGGAATCAGCATTCTTGTCCGGAAGCAGTCTGTTATAAAGCAGCCTCTTCAGCGTATCTTCAACATAGCCCCTTGTAAGCTCTCCGTTTTCCGCAACCGATATAGTTCCCGTTTCCTCGGATACAACGATAACGATAGCGTCCGAGTTCTCGCTCATACCTATTGCAGCACGGTGACGTGAGCCAAGCTGTTTGTTTATCAGCTCTTCCTTTTCCGGCTTGGGCAGGAAACAGCCTGCGGCAAGGATCTTGCCGTTGCGGATTATTACTGCTCCGTCATGCAAAGGCGTGTTGGGCACAAATATGTTCCCCAGCACCGCTGCGGAAGGAACACAGTCAAGGCGTGTACCGGTAGCTATCTGTTCGCCCAGCTTGGTCTTTCGCTCAAAGATGATAAGTGCACCTGTCTTTGTGCTTGCAAGCTTTACTGATGCGTCGCACACTGCCCTTATGGCAGCACGTATCTTGTCGCTCTCCACTTCGGTATCGCCGGCTTTGAATGAAGCAAGGTCTGCGATCTTTGAACGGCCCACCCTTTCAAGCATTCGCCGAAGCTCCGGCTGGAACAGAATGATTATTGCAAGGAAGCCCCACTGGAAGCATATCTTCAGCAGGAACTTTATGGTCTGAAGGTTGAGCACCACCGCAATTATGTAGCTTCCCACCAGCAAAAGGATACCCTTTGCCAGCTGCAAAGCCCTTGTCTCACGGATAAGGCGCATGATATGATAAAAGAGGTAGGACAGTATCAGTATGTCGATAATATCGTTGATGCCCATGCTTTTGAAAACGCCCCATGCGGAGTTTATGTAGGACTTGATGGTCTCCATACCGACTGTTCACCTCACTTTCTTGAAATTTACGGAACAATATATTACAAAACGGTTACAAACCCATATATTATCCAGACTTTACCAAAAACAAGCAGTTTATTTTGTATACACCCAATATTATAGCATATACTTTTTAAAAGTACAATAGTTTTCCCTCAAATTTTTTACAGATTGTAATAAAATTTACGCCGTTTTCACAGTTTCCGGAAGGCGTGGTCTGTGATTGACAAAAGGGAAGTTGTGTGATATGCTTATATGGATATATTTTGAAACGGAGTGATCAATAATGAGCGAAGACTGCACACATAACTGTGAGAGCTGTTCAAGCAACTGCGGACAGAGGACTGCGCCGCAGGATATGCACGTAGACCCCCACGATCTGTCCCAGATAAAGAAGGTCATAGGCGTTGTAAGCGGAAAGGGCGGCGTAGGAAAGTCCCTTGTTACCGCAATGAGTGCGGTGCTTTCAAGCAAAAAGGGATATAAGACAGCCATACTGGACGCAGACATCACAGGTCCCTCGATACCTAAGATGTTTGGTATACACCAAAGGGCACAGCAAAACGAGGACGGACTTTTGCCGGTGAACACAAAGGGCGGCATTGAGGTGATGAGCCTTAATCTGCTTACGGAGAACGAAACGGATCCTGTTATCTGGAGAGGTCCCGTTATCGCAGGAGTGGTGACCCAGTTCTGGACGGACGTTATCTGGGGAGACGTTGACTTTATGTTTGTGGATATGCCTCCGGGAACGGGAGATGTTCCGCTTACGGTTTTTCAGTCCATAAGGATCGACGGGATAATCGTAGTCACCTCGCCCCAGGATCTTGTGTCGATGATCGTTGAAAAGGCGATGAACATGGCAAAGATGATGAATATACCTATTCTTGGTCTGGTGGAGAATTACAGCTATGTTGAGTGTCCCGACTGCGGAAAGAAGATAAATATCTTCGGCGAGAGCAGGATCGAGGAGATAGCTGCCGCAAAGGGACTGAAGGTCCTTGGCAAGATACCCATGAAGCAGACTGTGGCGCAAAAATGCGACAAGGGCGAGATAGAGGACTGCAAGGGCTGCCACATACAGGCTGTGGGGGAGCTGCTTGACGAAATGGCAAAGCAGAGCTGAAACAGCAGCGGAACTCACCGACAATAGATTTTTGTTAATAAAATCTTTCTTGCAGTGAAAAAAATATGTGCTATAATATATCAGCATCTTAATGGTGCTGATATTTTTTGTGTAAAGGAAAGTTATTATGGATCACGAATTTGTGCTTATTCTTGATTTCGGCGGACAGTATAACCAGCTTATCGCAAGGCGTGTGCGTGAGTGCAATGTCTATTGCGAGGTCAAGCCATACAACAAGATCACTCTTGACGAGATAAGATCACTCTCGCCAAAGGGCATTATCTTTACCGGCGGACCGCAGAGCGTCTACGGCGACGGCGCACCTACCGTTGACAAGGGCATTTTCGAGCTTGGAGTGCCTGTTCTGGGCATCTGCTACGGCTCTCAGCTTATGGCGCACGTCCTTGGGGGCAGGGTACAGACCTGCGAGTCCAGCGAGTACGGTAAGACCGAAACGGAGTTTGACACCGACTGTGAGCTGTTCAGAATAGACGGCTTGGGCGAAAAAAATACGGTATGGATGAGCCACACCGACTACATAAGCGATATTCCCCGGGGATTTAAGATAACCGCACATACAGCCCATTGCCCCGTTGCGGCTATGGAGAACGCCGAGAAAAAGCTGTATGCCGTGCAGTTCCACCCCGAGGTGAACCACACCGTTCACGGCACGGACATGATATATAACTTTGTGCGCAATATATGCCAATGCAGCGGCGACTGGACAATGGGGAACTACGCACAGACCGCTATAAAGCAGCTGCGTGAAAAAATAGGCAGCGGCAAGGTGCTGCTGGCACTGTCCGGGGGAGTGGATTCCTCTGTTGCGGCTGCGCTGCTTTCAAAGGCTGTGGGCAGCCAGCTCACCTGTATCTTTGTTGACCACGGATTTATGCGCAAAAACGAGGGCGACGAGGTAGAGGCTGCGTTCAGGGACTGGGACATCAACTTTATCCGTGTAAACGCTAAGGCGCAGTTCATGGACAAGCTTCGTGGTGTCAGCGAGCCGGAAACAAAGCGCAAAATAATCGGCGAGGAGTTTATAAGAGTCTTTGAGCGGCAGGCTAAGAAGATAGGTGCAGTGGATTATCTTGCACAGGGCACTATCTATCCTGACGTTATCGAGTCCGGAAGCGGTGATGCGGCAGTCATCAAGTCCCACCACAACGTGGGCGGACTTCCCGACTATGTGGATTTCAAGGAGATAATCGAGCCGCTGAGAATGCTTTTCAAGGACGAGGTAAGAAAGCTGGGCACAGAGCTGGGACTTTCGGATACTCTTGTCTGGAGACAGCCTTTCCCCGGTCCGGGACTTGCCATAAGGATAATTGGCGAGATAACCGATGAGGGACTTGAGGTGCTCCAGGACGCAGACCTTATCTTCCGTGAGGAGATAGCAAAAGCGGGTTTTGACCGCAGCATAAACCAGTATTTTGCCGTGCTGACAAATATGCGCTCGGTGGGCGTTATGGGCGATTTCAGGACCTATGATTACACCCTTGCCCTGCGTGCGGTGACAACCACCGACTTTATGACCGCAGAGTTTGCACGCATACCATACGAGGTGCTTGAGGTTTGTGCAAGCCGTATCGTCAACGAGGTGAAAAACATCAACCGGGTAGTTTACGACATAACCACCAAGCCCCCTGCAACTATCGAATGGGAATAAGCTGTGTGATAACAAATAAAAAAATCGGCTCACCGCATTGACTGTGGTGAGCCTTTAATATTGCAAGGGGTGGGAATATGAGCTTACTTGATCTCAAGCCTCTTTGTTTCGGGCTGGCGTGCCTCTTTCTTTGGCATTGCAAGATAGAGTATGCCGTTTTTGTACTCTGCCTCGATCTTGTCTGCATCAATGGCGGAGATGTCAAAGCTTCTCTGATAAGAGCCATAGGTACGCTCTCTGTAAACATACTTGCTGTTTTCCTTGTCCTGTTTCTCCTCGTTGTGCTGAGCGGAAAGGGTCAGCGTGTTACCGGTAATGTCAAGGCTGATGTCCTCTTTTTCAAATCCCGGCAGCTCTGCTTCCATAACATACTTGTCTCCCTCGTCACGAAGGTCGGTCTTGAAGCCCTTTAAGGCTGTGCCGGTAAAAAAGTCGTTCTCAAAGTCATGAAAAGCGTTGAAAAGATCAAAGCTCTTTCTCTCAAAAGGTGTAAGTGCAAACATAGTGATTCCTCCTTGTGTATCTGTTGAATTTCCTTACTGCGAGACATTCGGTACTGCGGATGTCCGTTACTATCTTATGCGCTGTATGCGGCGCTATGCATTTGTGTTTCGTTCCATCGGTATCATTTCCTTTCGTTCACTGACTATAAGATACTGCCCATTTGTGTTGGTTTTGTGATAAAGCGGTGACGCAATGCTGAAAATTAGCACTCTTGGAGGTAGAGTGCTAACACTCGGACAAAAAGAGTGCTAAATTGCTTTACAAATAATTGCAGAATAATCAGGAAATTTTGTGTAACAACGTGAAATTGCCCATTTTTGCTTGCAATTTTAACAAAGCTGTGGTATGATATTTGTGTATTTTGCAAAAGTGTAGGAAGAAAGGAGAGCTTGCTGATGAGTGACGTTAAGGAGCTGGAAAAAGAGCTTGACGACGGCATAGAAGAAGCTGAGCAGCAGGAAAAGCAGGAAGCTGCCGAAAAGGAAGTCACGACAGCCGAACAAGCGGCGGCAGACGCTGACGAGAAGACAGACGGAGAAAGCGAAGAAGAAAAAGAGCAGGAAAAAAACCGCAATATTTTTTCAAGACTGATAACACCCACCCACAAGGGCAGAGGCTACGCATTTACAGTGTATTCTCTGTTGACGATATATTTTTTGTGGGGCGTTATATGTTTGCTCAAATACGGCTATGAGCGTGAGGATTATTCATGGCTCAGGTGGTGTGCTATCCCGGCAGGAGTGCTCACTCTGCTGGCAGGGATACAGACCTTCCGTGTTATACGTGCCTCAAGGAAGAACAAGGAAAAGAACTTCGGTTCCCCTGTGAACAGGTTTGTGCTGGCGCTTATCTTTTCCTTTAACTCAATGCTCATGCCCGACCTTATAATGGGCTCCCCCCCGGTGAAAAGAAATATCCTTTATACCCTGCTGGGACTCAGCCTTTGTATGTGTCTTTATCTTATGGGTGCGGCGATGTTCAAAAACCCAAAGGTCTGGTTCGGCATCATTAACGGATTTTTTGCGTTCTACGGGTTTATGCAGTACTACATATTCCTGTTCAGAGGTGCGCCCATACAGTTTTCCGACCTTTTCAACATTGAATCCGCAAAGGAAGCCAGCGACCTTTATGAGTTCACATTTGCCCTTATGCCGGTGTATGCAATAATAAATGTGGCTCTGATGATAATAATATTCATAAAGGTCAAGCTTACGCCCGTAACGGCAAAGCAGAGGATAATGTCTGCGGCAGGCTCGGTGCTTTGCGCACTTGCGCTGGTGTTTGTGGGAAAAATAGGATACGATATCGGTATCAAGAACAGATATATCATAATGAATTTTTCCGGCAACGAGAACAAGCTCACCTATTCCAACGTGGGATATGACCTTATGTTCTATTTTGACGGTATGTACAACCATGTATACGAGCCTGAGGACTACTCAAAAGACAAGGCTCAGGAGATACTGGGACAGTACAAGGAGGAAAAAGCCGAAAAGAGCAAAAAGCCTATTATTATCGGCATAATGAACGAGTCCTTTGCCGACTTCAAGCATATCGGCGATTTAAAAACGGACAAGGACTATATGCCCTGCTACAACGCTCTGAAAAAAGAATCGGTCTACGGCTATGTGACCGTTTCGGCATACGGCGGATATTCCTGTAACTCGGAATATGAGTTCCTTTCGGGCAATACAATGGGATTTCTCCCTGCAGGAAGCGCAGCCTTTACCCAGTACATCAACGGCAATCAGGAAAGCCTTGTGTCATATCTCAACTCACAGAATTATCACACCATGGCTGTGACGCCGTGCAGACCGGGACTGTGGAACCTTGAAAACGTGTATAAGTATCTGCAGTTTGACGATGCGGTGTATAAGGCACATCTGAAATACTTTGGCACTTCAACCACCATCAACGCCAATATTTCCGACCTTACCACATTCAACTGTGTGAAGAAAGCGGTTGAGGAAAACAAGGACAAGGATGATTCTCTCTTTATCTGGACCACCACCATGCAGAACCACGGAGATTACACCCCACAAAACAGAAAGACCACCCCTTACAACATAAAGATAGAGGGCATCGACAATGACGAGGCAAGTATATACCTTGACTCTATCTATCTTTCCGACAGGTACTTCGGCGAGCTGGTGGATTATTTCAGAGATTACGATCGTGAGGTTGTCATCGTTATGTTCGGCGACCATTTCCCTCACATAATGTCCTTTACCGAGAAGCTTTACGGACAGGATGTGTCCACCCTTTCCACACAGGACTTCTCCCGTCTGCACCAGACTCCGTTCATAATCTGGAGCAACAAGGGAACACAGTCAAAGGAGATAAAGCAGATAAGCCTCAACTATCTTTCCAACGAGGTGATGAAGGTAGCGGGTCTGCCCCTGTCATCCTATCAGCAGGAGCTTGAAAAGGTAAGACAGAAGCTGCCTGTTATAAGCTCCTTCGGATTTATGAATTCCGACGAAAAGTGGTTTGAGATAAGCGAAAAGGACGATAAGACCAAGGATATAAGAAACGAATACAACATCGTGGAATATTACCGTATGTTCGGTAACGAGAAAAAGTAGTATGCAATATATAAACATCGGCAGCGTGCGAATTGAAAAGACAGCTGCCCTTGCCCCCATGGCATCGGTGGCAGACAAGTCATACCGCCTTATGTGCAAAGCCTACGGCGCAAGCTATCTTGTAAGCGAGATGATATCTTCAAAGGGGCTTTGCTTTGGTGACAAAAAGACCGCAAGGCTTTGCGAGATAGAGCCTTTGGAAAGACCCTATGCCCTGCAGCTTTTCGGAGAGGACCCGTACTACATGGGCAAGGCGGCGGATATGCTCAATAGGTTTGAGCCGGACATTATCGACATAAACATGGGCTGCCCCGTCCCCAAGATAGTTTCAAACGGCAGCGGCAGTGCACTTATGAAAGACCCCGACAGGGCTTTTGCCATAGCGGCAGAGGTGGTAAAAAATGCTTGCTGTCCTGTGACGGTAAAGTTCCGTGCAGGGTGGGACGAGCAGAGCAAAAACGCTGTGGAGTTCGCAAAAATGCTGGAGCAGGCAGGGGTTGCGGCAATAGCCTGTCACGGCAGGACGAGGACGCAGTTTTACTCGGGCAAAGCCGACTGGGACACAATAAAGGCTGTGAAAGAGGCGGTAAGCATACCTGTTATCGGCAACGGCGATGTTACCGACGGCAAAAGCGCAAAAGCTATGTATGACTACACAGGCTGCGACCTTGTGATGATAGGCAGGGGTTCTTACGGCAGACCGTGGGTATTTGAGCAGGTGAGCAAGTACCTTGAAAGCGGTGAGACAGTGCCGGAGCCGGACCTTGAGACACGGCTTGCGGTGATGAAAAAGCACTGCGGGATGATATGCAGATACAAGGGTGAAAAACAGGGCATGAAAGAAGCCCGAAAGAATGTTCAGTGGTACTTAAAGGGTCTGCGGGGCTCGGCAAAGTTAAGAGCAAGGTGCGGCGAGCTTGTGGAGCTTAAAGACCTTGACAGATTTGCACAGATGATAAGAACGGAGAGTGAAAATATCGGTGGATGAGAAACAGCAGCGCCAGCCGGATATATTTGACAAGCTGGTGCACTTAAAGATATTCCGCTGGTTTGAGCCGTTTTTCCAAAAGAACAGAGAGGTGCTGATGTACCTGTTCTTCGGCGTGATGACCACGGTGGTAAGCTTTGTAACGGCAGGTATAGCAAAGTATCTGCTGGAGCTTGCAGGGCTGGGGAAGGATCCTGTTTCCGTTCTCAGCACGCTTATATCCTGGGTGTGTGCGGTGACATTTGCGTATGTTACAAACCGGATCTGGGTGTTTGACTCAAAGGTGAGCGGCGCAAAGGGGATACTTGAGGAAATGGCGTCCTTCTACGGCGGCAGGCTTTTCACGCTGCTCGTGGAAATGGGAATGATGTGGCTTGGATACTCGGTAATGGGTATAAACTACTGGGTGACAAAGATAGCTGCCAACGTAGTGGTGCTGATACTCAATTATGTGATAAGTAAGCTGTTTGTTTTCAAAAAAAAGAAAACCGAGGGATAAAAAAGATAAAAAGAAAAAACCGTCACACCTCGTTTCCCTCGGTGCAACGATTTTTCCTTTATCGAGGTGACGGGACGTTGAACGTGGTTTCAAGTCTGCGTTTCGATAAAAAGAAAAAACCGTCACACCTCGTTTTCCTCGGTGGAACGATTTTTCCTTTATCGAGGTGACGGGACTTGAACCCACGACCTCTGCGTCCCGAACGCAGCGCTCTACCAAACTGAGCCACACCTCGTTAAGCTTTCCAGCCTATATATTATACTGCATTTTCCTTCGTTTGTCAACTGCACAAAGGCAAAATTTCATTTTGTATCAATATGCCCTGTTTTGCGGAAATATTGACAAACCTTTTAAAATAGTGTATGATAGTATGGTAAATGTAAAAAACAATGAAAGGACGTAGATCATGGACGAAAAAGAAAAGGAAATATCCATTGCGGATATATTCTCACTGCTTTTATCGAAAATATGGTTCATTCTGATAGTTACTGTTCTGGGGCTGATAGTGGCGTTTTGCGTTTCCAAATTCGTTATGCCCGTAAAATACAGCTCCTCGGTCTCAATGTATGTTAAGAGCAACGCCAACAGGAACGAGCAGCAAAACGTTAATCTTAACGAGATCAATGCTTCAAAATCCCTGGTTGAAACATATATCGTTGTGCTCAAAAACACGTCCGTTGTCAAGGAAGTAAGCAACGAGCTTGTGGGCAATGTTGATGACGAAAAGCTGAAGAAGTGCTTTTCTATCACAAGTGAAGGTACCATAGATCCAAAATCCATAGTCAGCTGCATTGCAATGGCATCGGTGAACAATACCGAGGTGCTTCAGCTGACAGCGACCACAAAGGATCCTGAGGTATCTGCTGCACTTTGCAACGCTTATTCAAAGGTAGCCCCCTCGGTACTCGTAAGAGTTGTGGGCGCAGGCTCTGTGGAAACTATCGGCAGTGCAGAGGCTAACTATTCTCCGGTTTCGCCAAAAACAAAGAGGAACTGCCTTATCGGTGCCGCAGCAGGTCTTTTCCTTGCGGTGGTAGTGGTTATCCTTGCAGATCTGCTTGACAATACTGTCAAGAGCGCAGATGACCTTAACCATAAAACAGAGATGGCTGTTATCGGTGAGATCGACCAGTTCGGAAACACCAAGCTCAAGAAGGGCGAGGCTTCAACCAATGCCAAGCGATATACCATACTTGATCCGGATACGCCTTTCTATGTAAATGAAGCATACAAAGCCATGAGAACAAACCTTACCTTTGCTCTTGCGGCAAGCTCTTCAAAGAGCAGAAACGTATTTGCAGTAGCAAGCGCAAACCCCAGTGAGGGTAAATCCACCACCGCTGCCAATATCGCCATATCCCTGGCGCAGATGGACTGCAAGGTGCTGCTGGTGGACGCAGACCTGAGAAAGCCTGTTCAGCACAGGATATTCAAGGTAAATAACAAGAGCGGTCTTACCAATGTTCTGGTACAGATGGATATATTTGAGAATTGCGTCAAGAGAGATGTAATACCAAACCTTGACCTGCTCACCACGGGAACAAAGCCGCCCAACCCTTCCGAGCTGCTTGCATCCGATTATACCGCAGACGTTCTGGGCGCAATGTCAAAGCTTTATGACTACGTTATAATCGACACGCCGCCTGTAAACGTTGTCAGCGATTCAATGGTAATAAGCAGATCTATCGCAGGCATACTGCTGGTGCTCAAATACGGTTCGACAACCTTTGAGGACGTAAAGGAAGCTTTGAGAAGATCTGAGCTTTCCAACACCAATATTGTCGGCTGCGTTCTCAACGGCATAAAGAGAAGCGGCGGAGTTCATGACTATAAATATAAATACAAATACAAGTCATATTACTCCTACGGCTACGGAAACAACAGACGTTCCGGCAAGTCCGGCAGCAGCGCTCAGGCGCCAATAACAGATAAGGATTAATGTTTTAAAGGACACAAGGAGAAACAAAATTGCTTACAGATCATCACAGCCATATCATTCCGGGGATTGATGACGGTGCAAAAAGCGTCGAGATGTCCATGGAGATGATAGGATGTCTCAAAAAACAAGGGGTGCAGCGCATCGTTGCCACACCGCACTTTTACGCTCACCGTGAAAACGGGGTGCAGGAGTATATGGAAAAAAGACAGCAGGCTTTTGAAAGGCTTATGGCTTCGGCTCCGGCGGTGGATAACATCATTCTTGGAGCAGAGGTGGCTATCGAGCGGGGAATATCCGAGCTTGATGGCATCGAAAAGCTGGCGTTTCAGGGTACAGATTTGATCCTGCTGGAGTTCCCCTACACAGGTTTTCACGACTGGATGATAGAGGAGATAGAGAACATTACATATAACTTTCATCTTACACCGATCATCGCACACCTTCACAGATATACCGAGGATTTCACCAAAGCTCAGATGGAAGCTGCGCTTTCCTTAAACGCCGTTATCCAGTTCAACAACGAGGTCTTTGAGACCTGGGGCGGCAAACGCTTTCTTAAAAAGGTGATAGAATCCGACCACCGCTGCATTTTCGGAAGCGACACCCATAACATGGGTTCCAGAAAGCCGAACTTTGACCTTCTGCTGAAAAAGGCAAAGCCACAGTGGGTGCAGGAGTCGGATACGCTGCTGGATCGGGAAAAGATACATATTTGATAACAAAAGACGGAAAACAGCTTTCCGTCTTTTTTGCTTGCAATTTCAGGTATTATATGATATTATATTTTCGTGAAATATAACAGATGTGTCTATCAAGGAGACCGGATATTTTATATGGATATATTTTTTATAGTTGTACTTTTGCTTATATCGGCGATCTGCTCCGCAACGGAGACAGCCTTTTCCGCCTGCAACAGGATAAGGCTCAAAAAGCTTGCCGACGAGGGCAACAAAAGCGCAAAAAACGCCATGTATATCTGCGATAATTTCGACAAGGCTCTAACCGCCATTCTTATCGGAAACAACGTGGTGAATATACTTTCCTCTGCACTTGCAACGGTGCTTTTCACAAGATATCTTGGCAGCCGCAGCGTGGGTGTGGCAACGCTGGTGATGACCGTGCTGGTGCTTATCTTCGGTGAGATACTTCCCAAAAGCCTTGCCAAGGAAAATGCGGAGTCCTTTGCAAGAGCTATGGCTGCGCCTTTGCGTGTGTTTATGTTTATCATCACGCCTCTTATATGGATCTTTACAGGGCTGACAAAGCTTGGATCAAAGCTGGGCGGAGGCAAAAAACAACAGCCCCCGTCAATGACCGAGGACGAGCTTAAATATATGATAGGTGAGATAGAGGACGAGGGTGTGCTTGAACAGCAGGAGTCCGACCTGGTGCGTTCGGCATTGGAGTTTGACGAGATAACCATTGACAAGATACTTGTCCCCAGGGTGAGCGTTGAGGGCATCGAGCTTTCCGACAGCCTTGACAGGGTGAAGGAGCTTTTTATATCCTCAAAATACAGCCGTCTGCCTGTCTATGAAAAGGACCTTGACCACATTGTGGGTGTGGTACACCAGGCGGATTTCTTTGAAATGTATCTGGGGAAAAAGAAAAAAAACGTTGCCGATATTATGAAAAAGCCCATTTATATCACCGAGACGATCCGAATTTCCGAGGCTCTGCGTGCAATGCAGAAGGAAAAGGTGCATATGGCTGTGGTCATCGACCAGTACGGAGGCACTGAGGGTATCTGCACCCTTGAGGATATAATCGAGGAGCTTGTGGGAGAGATCTACGATGAGAGCGACGGAGAGGACACCAGCTTTGTGAAGCTGCGTGACGGCAGGGTGGAAATATCCCCCGACCTTTCGGTAACGGATTTTCTGGAACGAATGGAGCTGGAGGAGGACACTATCCAGACGGACATGAATTCTATGGGCGGCTGGATAATGGATATGCTGGACAGGATCCCCCGGGACGGAGAGAGTATCCTTTGCCCGCCTTTTGAGATAACCGTGAAAATGGAGGATGAGCAGAAGATATCCCGCATAACCGTAAAGCTTCAGAAACAGGAGGCGTAAGCTTTGAGAAAGCGAATTTTTGAGATAATGCAGATAAGCAAAAAGGACGATGCACCCAGCATGGCGTTTGATATAGTGCTGGTAATGGTGATCTTCACCAACATTATTGCCATGTTTTTGCAGACCTTTTCGTCCCTGTCCGAGTACCACTACGCCTGCAAGGTGGTGGAGTATGTAACGGTGGGCTTTTTCTGCGTTGAATACTTTTTGAGGATACTTACCGCGGATTTTCTTTATCCCGAAAAAAGCAAGCCCCTTGCCGTGGTGAGATTTTTGTTTTCCTTTGACGGTATCGTTGACCTGCTTACTATCATACCGGCGTTTTTCCTTACAGGATTTGTGGTGTTCAGACTTCTGAGAGTGGTAAGGATATTCCACCTTTTCAGAATAAATAACCAGTACGATTCTTTCAATGTCATAAAGAACGTTCTCACCACAAAGAAAAACCAGATAATCTCATCGGTGTTTATTATCCTTATTCTCATGCTGGCATCTTCCCTGGGAATGTACAGCGTTGAGCATGAGGCTCAGCCGGAGGTTTTTGAAAACGCCTTTTCCGGCATCTGGTGGAGCGTTTCGGCTTTGCTCACCGTGGGATACGGCGACACCTACCCGATAACGGTCATAGGTCAGCTTATGGCGATAATCACAGCTTTTCTTGGTGTGGGAGTGGTCGCTATCCCCACAGGTATCATAAGCGCAGGCTTTGTTGAACAGTACCAGAAGGACCAGCACGCCGACGAAAAACAGATAGACATAGACAAGCTGGGAGAGATAATGATCGACCCGGGCAGCGGACTTGCGGGAAAGACCGTGGGGGAGCTGAAAATGGAGTATGATGTAAGCGTTTATATCATAATCCGAAGCGAGCTGACTGTGCTTGCCACGGACAATACGACCTTTGAAAACGGGGATATTATCATCATAAACTCCGACAGACTGGTGAAAAAGAAAAATAAGGGAAAATAAATATACGCCAAAAACATAAAAATTTTTTGAGGTACTTGAAAATATCGCTTTAAAGTGCTATAATGTGATACAGATATTTTAAAATGAAAGAAGGATATATCTTATGATGGAAATCAAAATCGAAAAAACCACCTCGCCAAAGGCTAAGCCAACCGATGAGTCAAAGCTGGGATTCGGTCATATCTTCACAGACCATATGTTTGTGATGAACTATGACGAGGGCAAGGGCTGGAACAACCCGAGAATAATCCCTTACGGCGATTTCCCTATCTCCCCTGCGGCAATGTGCCTGCACTACGGTCAGGAGATCTTTGAGGGACTCAAGGCTTACAGGATCGCCGACGGCTCTATCCAGCTGTTCAGACCTCAGGAGAACTTCAAGAGACTGAACAACTCCGCAAAGAGAATGGTCATCCCTGAGGTTGACGAGGACTTTATGCTCTACGCACTCAAAAAACTGGTAAAGATGGAGGCTGACTGGGTACCCCACAGCGCAGGTACATCACTTTACATAAGACCTTTCATTTTCGCAACCGACCCTTATGTAGGCGTTAAGCCCGCAGACCACTATCTGCTTATGATAATCCTTTCGCCATCGGGCGCATATTATTCCACAGGTCTGAACCCTGTTAAGATCTACGTTGAGAACCAGTATGTAAGAGCTGTAAGAGGCGGTACAGGATTTGCTAAGACTGCCGCAAACTACGCTATCTCGCTGGCAGGTCAGGCAGAGGCTCACGAGCAGGATTATGAGCAGGTTCTGTGGCTGGACGGCGTTGAGAGAAAGTACGTTGAGGAAGTCGGCTCGATGAACATCTTTTTTGTTATCGACGGTGAGGTCATCACTCCAGAGCTGACAGGTTCGGTTCTGCCGGGTATTACAAGAAAGTCCGCACTTGAAGTGTGCAAGAGCAAGGGCTACAAGGTAAGCGAAAGAAGAATATCCATTCAGGAGATCGCCGATGCTTACGACAACGGCAAGCTGGACGAGGTATTCGGCACAGGTACAGCGGCTGTTATCTCACCTGTTGGTCATCTCAAGTGGGGGGACAAGGTCATGACTATCAACAACAACGAGATAGGACCTGTTTCCCAGATGCTGTATGATACCATGACAGGTATCCAGTGGGGCACTATCCCTGACGACTTCGGCTGGATAGAGAAGATAGACTGATAGCTTTTCATAATAAATCAAACTCCCGTATCAGTGCGATGCGGGAGTTTTTATGTGTTCATTATTCTTTTCATATCCTCCGGCAGAGGGGAGTTTACGGTTATGCGTTCTCCGGTCACAGGGTGGGTGAAGCTCACCCTGCCGCAGTGCAGGGCTTGCCTTTGGATAAGCTCGCTTTTTTCTCCGTACATATCGTCCCCCACCAAAGCAGCACCAATGTGCGCCATATGGCAGCGGATCTGGTGGGTCCTGCCCGTTTCGAGAATAAACCTGCAAAGGGTATAGTCCCCGTGCCTTTGCACAGTTGAAAACACCGTTGCGGCGAACTGCCCGTCCTCACGTACACAGCGCTTTATAATGGAATCCTTTTCCCTTGCGATGGGAGCACATATACGCCCTCCGCTCAGCTTTGGTCCTTTGCATATACCATAATAGACCTTATCGCAGCTTCTTTGCAGGGCATTGGCGCAGAATCTGCTTTTTGCCACGACCACGCAGCCGCTGGTGTCTCTGTCAAGGCGGTTGATGCAGCGGAATGTCACACCGGGACAATGGGCGGCAAAGAAGTTTGAAAGGGTATCTCCACGGTGCTTTATTGACTCGTGGCATGGCATCATAGGGGGCTTGTCAAAAACCGCCAGATGCTCGTCCTCAAAAAGCACCGAAACCTCCAGCTGTGGATTTGGCTGGGTGGCTCCAGACTGGCTCTCGTTGATTATTATAACGTCACCGCTGTGTACCCTATCCACCGTGCGCAGAGGCTTATCACCGCATATAATACCGCCGTCGGTGCGTTTGAGCCGTGTGAGAGATTTTCTGGAAAAGCCCCTCTCACGCAGTACGTCACTCAGACGGCGGTCATTTTCGGCATTGCCGCAAATTATTTTTATTTCCGGTATTTCTGCCACCTTCTTATCATCGAGGGCATTTTGTCCTGCCAGTAGCTGCCCATTATCTCTTTTATCATTATGTTATACGAGGCTGCCCAGAAGGGGTACAAAAGGAAGAATGGATAGACCAACACCACCAGGGGCAGGTATATTGCAAAGGACCGTATAAGGGAGAAATAATCCCCGTAGTGACCATCCATAAGCTTTGCGGAAAGGTCGCAGGCATCAAATATATTGGTGCGTGGGTTAAGGGACATTATATACGGCGCAAGTGCCAGTGAGGCGCAGTATTTGATATACACCGCCAGCCAGATGATGGTGAAGCCGATGAAGAACATGAACACGAAAAGTCCCCAGGAGGTAAGGCTCTGGGTGGTGTTTCTCATGCTCCAGCGGTATATCATGTAGCTTGAAAGCAAAAGGGGCATGAGCATTACCAGCTTCATAAAGGTCAGCACCAGTGATGTGCGCAGGCTAAGGCGTATGAACTCGTTTGTGTGAGCGAATATATACTGACGGGTGAGGATATAGTCTCTGCCCATGCTTATGTCAAGGAACAATCTGCGGTTCACATGGCGCTGATAGGTGAGAAAGCATACTATGACTGCGATCTGCAAGCCCCACATCAGTGTGACCCAGGGCATTTTGAAAACGTTTCTGATGTTATAATAATACCCCAGACCAAATTTGTTCAGCAGCAGATACAGCCCGAATTCCACCAGCAGTATCATACAGACATTGGTGACCATATGAAGCGTAGCTGTCAGACTGCCGCCTATCTGCTTGTTAAGCTCTGTACGGGCGCTTTGTTTTATCTCTCTGACGTTAAGCAAGTCTATACCCCCTTTTTTATCGGTATTTGCAGGACGCTGCCCGGCATTGAGCCGGCTTTTAAGCTCAGCTTTTAGTCTGCGTCACGGTCAATGTCGGCGAAGCTGTACGGCTGGACCTGCTCATGGGCAGGGTAGGTGCCAAGCACCTCGAAAGCCTCGCTGCGCTGCCACATGGATGCTGTGACAATTACCTCAAATCCCTCGCCGAAATCGCAGGAATAATCCATCGGGCTGCGTTTGGGCACGCCGAAACAGGACAGCATATTCATAATAATGCCGCCGTGGGTGACCACGCACACGTTTGTAAGTCCCTCATACATCATGTCGGAAATGATTATCTGCAAAGCCTTGTAGCAGCGGTTTACCACGCTCCTCAGGCTTTCGCCCCCCGGAGGCGGATTGTCAAGACCGCCCTTGATAAAAGCTTTGTACTCATCGGTATCCATAAGGTCAGATACTTTCTTGTTTTCAAAGTCGCCAAAGTCCATTTCCACCAGCTCGGGCAGCTCAACGGTGAGCCTGTTTGGCTGTAAAATGGAAACCGTCTGCTTGCACCGCTTCAAAGGAGAGGTGTACACCTTCTGAGCGGGGGGATATTCGTATTTTTCCAGTTTATCGTAAAGAGCCTGAGCTCCTTCGCTGCTCAGCGGCAGGTCGGTTATACCGATGTATCTTCCGTCGGCATTTGCCTCGGTCATTCCGTGGCGTATAAAGGTAATGCGGTAGCCTTTCATCTGATGTGCTCCTTTCAGGCGTCAGTCTATTTACAAAAATGAATAATTGTGCTATAATAATGGTGTATGCTTTTAAGGTCAAAAAGGCAGGGAGGGGATAACCTTGTACAGTGGTCGCAGCATTGCGCAGGATAGGGAAAAAATGCTGGAAATAGGCGAAAAACTCGCCGCCGCAAGAAAAGCCGCAGGGCTTACGCAGTCCCGTGCAGCACAGGCTGCGGGCAGGACCCAGTCTTACCTTTCCGCTGTTGAACACGGAAAAAAAGCATTTTCCGTGGGATTTATCCTTGACCTTATTGCACTTTACGGTGTCAGCTATGAAGCGATTTTCGGAGAAGCTGTCTCACACAGCAGTCTGACGCCGCAGACCACCGGGGAAAGCGGTGCACAGCAGGCGCTTGACCTGCTTGATGAACTGGTGAGGAACTCCGGGTCGGAGCTGCTGGAAAAGGGTGTTGAGGATTATGTCAAGCTTTGTATATATGCAGTGCTCAGACAGCTGTACGAAGCAAATCCCCACAACACCTCAAAGGTGTTTTCCGCAGATGCACAGCAGGAGTTTGAAAGTGTTTTGAAGCTTATCAGCCGTATGCCCGGGCATACCCGCAGTATCCTTCAGGGCTGCCGCATAGACCGAAGCAGGCTTGAGCTTGCGGTGGAAAAGGGGCATGAGCTTCGCAGCTTTATAAAAGAATGTGAAGAGCTTTTAGGCTGCTGCGAAGAGGATATAACCTGACAGCCCAAAGCTTTACAGTTAGAGTATAGCATATTTTTCCCGTCTTTTCAAGAGGATATTTGCCACGGAGGTAGGGTATGAGGATACGTAGAAAAACGGCAGGAGCAATAATGAGCATATGTCTTGCCTGCATACTTACGGTGTCCTGCGCAGACAGTTCCTCCGTCAGGGGATATACGGAGAATA
Organism: Ruminococcus sp. FC2018; assembly: GCF_000621805.1. Lineage (GTDB taxonomy): Bacteria > Bacillota > Clostridia > Oscillospirales > Ruminococcaceae > Hominimerdicola. The sequence continues at coordinate 32,655 of NZ_JHXH01000013.1, forward strand.
CGGTTTTTGCCATGGATGCGTCCTGCACTGCCCGTGTATGGGGTGCAGAACCCGGGCAGGTCACCGATGAGATAAGGCGGCTTGACAAGGAGCTTGACTGCCACAAAAGCGATTCGGACCTTTCAAAGCTCAACAGCAGCGGACAGGGAGAGCTTTCAAAAGACCTGAAAGAATTTCTGGAAGCTTCGGCAGCGCTGACAAAGAGCTACCCTTCTGCGGATATGACCATAGGTGCGGTGACAAGGCTGTGGAATGTTACAGGGGAGTCGCCCACAGTTCCCTCTGACAGGGAGATAGAAACTGCGCTTGCCACCTGCGGCATTGAAAATATGCGCATAAGCGGCAACAGCTGTACTCTTGAAAATGGATCGCAGATAGACCCCGGTGCTGCGGCAAAGGGATTTGCCCTTGACAAAGCCAGGGAAAAACTGGAGAATATGAAGGCACAGTGCGCTGTGGTGACTATGGGTTCGTCCACGCTGCTTTATGGGAAAAAGCCTGACGGAAAGGACTTTTCCGTGGCGGTGAGGGACCCTGACCAAAGCGGGAGCCATGCGCTGAAGTTCACCTGCGGCGAATGTTTCGTGTCCACATCAGGGGGCTATGAAAGGTTCTTTGAAGCAGGGGGAAAAAGATATATACATATCTTTGACAAGACCACAGGAAAGCCTGTGCAGAGCGATCTGACAAGCGTTACGGTGATCTGCAAAAACGGCTTGATGTCCGATCAGCTCTCTACCGCCATTTTCATAGACGGCAAGGCAAAGCTTAAAGAATATATGCAGACTCCGCAGATAGATGTTATCGCCATAGACCAAAAGGGTAACATTTATGCCTCTGACGGCATAAAAGATAAAATAACCATTGAAAATAAAAACTGCTCTTTCGGGCAGCTGTAAAACGGGAAGGTCGGAAAATGAATATAAAGGGTATGTTCCTTGACCATAAAAAGAATACCGCCGGGGCTAAAACGGTTGAGCTGCCGCTGCCAAAGCAGGTGCGCATAGCCATGCAGCAGTGCGCCGGGGCAGCCTGTGATGTGCTTGTAAAGCCCGGGGATCAGGTGCTTGTGGGGCAGAAGATAGGCGACAGTGATAAGTATATGTCGGTGCCTGTCCACTCCTCGGTGTCGGGTAAGGTAACAGGCATAAGCGAGCTTTTGCAGGTAGGCGGAAGGACCTGTAAGTGCGTTGACATTGAAACGGACGGCACACAGACGCTGCTCGAGGGGATAAAGCCCCCTGTGATAACAGACGCCGAAAGCTTTTGCAGGGCTGTGAGAGAATCGGGCTGCTGCGGGCTTGGGGGAGCAGGCTTTCCAACCCATGTAAAGCTGGGCTTTGACCGTGAGAAATACAATGTGGATACACTTATAATAAACGCTGCGGAGTGCGAGCCTTATCTTACAGGCGACCACCGCACCATGCTTGAGGATACAGACAGTATTTTTGATGCCATAGCGGCAATAAAAAAATATCTGGGGATAAAAAATGTCCACATAGGCATAGAAAAAAACAAGCCCGATGCCATTGACGTTATGCGTGGCAACGCCGCCAAGTATGACAGCACGGTGAGGATAACTGCCCTTGAGACAAAGTATCCCCAGGGAGCGGAAAAGGTCATAGTTTATAACCTTACCGGAAAAATTATCAGAGAGGGACAGATACCTGCGGACGTGGGAGTTGTTGTGCTGAACGTTTCCACCTGTGCGTTTATAGGAAAATATCTTCGCACGGGTATGCCCCTTGTGAGCAGGAGGCTGACTGTCAGCGGTGATGCGGTGGGCAACCCATGCAACGTAAATGTTCCCGTAGGCACCTGTTTTGAGGATGTTCTGTGGTATGCCGACTGCGACCCGGAAAAGATAGGTAAGGTCATTTCGGGAGGTCCTATGATGGGTACAGATCTGTTTGACCTTCAGGATCCTGTGTGCAAGACCTGCAGCGGGATACTTGCCATGAGGCAGGGGGGCGACAGACCCGGCGAGAGGGTGCAGACAGCCTGCATACGCTGCGGAAGGTGTATACGGGTGTGCCCGGTGGGGCTTATGCCTACGGTGCTTGAAAAAGCGTTTGATAAAAAGGACAGAAAAACATTGTCCAAAATGAAGGTGTCGCTGTGTATGAACTGCGGCAGCTGTTCATATGTGTGTCCGGCGAAAAGAGACCTTGCCGAGAAAAACCAGCTTGCCAAGGCTTTGCTCAGGACAATGTGAGGAGGGTAATTCTTGAAAGATCTAACGGTCAGTCCGTCACCCCATATACGCAGCAATGTGACCACGTCCAGGATAATGCTGCACGTTATGATAGCTCTTTTGCCTGCGCTGGTAATGTCGGCGGTGCTGTTCGGCGCCGAGGCATTGATACTTACGGGCGTTTGTATGCTGTCTGCGTTTGTATGGGAACGGCTGTGCAATATAGTCATGAAACGCCCCAACACCACAGGTGACCTTTCGGCACTTGTGACGGGAATGATACTTGCGTTCAATCTTCCCCCAAGTCTTCCTTACTGGATGGGGATAATAGGTACATTTGCCGCAATAGTTATCACCAAGCAGATCTTCGGCGGACTTGGACAGAACTTTGCAAACCCTGCGATAGTGGGAAGAATAGTGCTTATGCTCTCCTTCACAGGGGAGATGACCAGCTGGTCAAAGCCCCTTGTGGTTCCCGACGCAGTCACCTCTGCGACTCCTCTTGTGGCAAGCTCGGGACAGTATTCATACCTTGACCTTTTCCTTGGTTTTCATACCGGATGTCTGGGGGAGGTATGCGCCGCTGCGCTTATAGCAGGAGGCTTGTATCTGGTGGTAATGAGGGTGATAGTGCCGCATATACCCCTTGCATACGTGGGAACGGTATTTGTTTTCTCCTGGATAGCAGGCAGGGACCCTGTTTATCAGATCCTTTCCGGCGGTCTGCTGCTGGGAGCGATATTTATGGCGACGGATTATGTCACCAGCCCTGTTTCAAACAGCGGAAAGGTCATCTTCGGCATTGGCTGCGGTGTCCTCACCTGCGTTATAAGATTTTATGCCAACTACCCCGAGGGCGTATCCTTTGCCATATTGCTTATGAATATAGTTACTCCGTATATAGACTTGCTTACACGCCGCAGACCCTTCGGTACGGCACCGGTGAAAAAGGAGGCGGCGGAGAATGAAAAGTAAAGTTATGCCCCCGCTGGTCCTGACGCTGATATGCGCTGTTGTATGCGCACTTGTGGTGCTTGCCCACGAAATGACCTATGTTGACAATACAGGCGTGCTCACCAAGGAGATGAAAGAGGGCTGCACCCAAATTTTCGGACAGGGAGAATATGAGATACTTACCCGGACCGAAAAAGGGGAAAAGGAAGCTGTGGATTTCGGCTTTGACCATGTCAACTCCATAATCGCCGACAGGAAGAACAATAACTGCCTTATCGAGCTTACCTGTGACGGATACGCAAAAGGCGGGCTTCACCTTCTGGTGGGAATAGACAGCCGGGGAGAGATAAAAGGACTGCATTTTCTCTCTAACGGCGAGACCCCGGGACTGGGAGCGAATGTTGCGAATAAGGATTACACCGATAAATTTACCGGCAAAAGCAAACACCAGCAGATAGATGATGTGGACAATCTTACAGCTGCCACATATTCCTCAAAGGGCTTGAAAAAAGCCTGCAAAGAGGCACTTGATATTTACAGCACACATAAGGAGGAGATATTTGCATGAACGGGGAAAGGACTGCCCTTTACGATCTTACAAAGGGAATAATAAAGGAAAACCCCGTGCTGGTCACCATGCTTGGAATGTGCCCCACCCTTGCGGTGACGGTGCTGGCGGTGAACGGTATAGGTATGGGTCTTGCCACCACCTTTGTTCTGGTGTGCTCAAACCTTGTTATCTCCCTTCTTAAAAACGTTATACCCAAGGCTGTGCGCCTGCCCTGCTTTATAGTTATCATAGCAGGCTTTGTGACATTCATAGACTTTATGATGAAGGGCTACCTGCCGGGGCTGCATTCGGCTCTGGGCGTATTTTTGCAGCTTATCACCGTAAACTGCATAATCCTTGGAAGGGCAGAGGCGTTTGCCAGCAGAAATAATGTGGGACGCTCCCTGCTTGACGGACTTGGAATGGGCATAGGCTTTACCCTTGCCCTTTTCGCCATGGGCTCTGTAAGAGAGATACTGGGACTTGGAAGCTGGATGGGTATGAAGATACCGTATCTGTGCGACAAGCCAATGACCATATTCATAATGCCGGCAGGAGGATTTTTCGTGCTTGGCTGTCTTATCGCACTGGTGAACAAGATAGCAAAGCGTAAGCCGCCAAAAGAGATATCCTGTGAGAACTGTCCCAATGCGGCAGGCTGCTCCGGGCAGTGCAAGGCGTAAGGGGGTAAGGACTGATGACGTATATACTTATCCTTGTGGGCTGCGTTTTCGTGAACAATGTGGTCCTTTCGCAGTTTATGGGCATCTGTGCCTTTCTCGGCGTTTCAAAGCAGGTCAGGTCCTCTGCGGGAATGGGAGGAGCAGTCATCTTTGTAATGGTCTGCGCCACTGCGATAACCTATCCGCTGTATAAGCTTCTGGAGCACTTTGAAATGACCTATCTCAAAACGGTTGCGTTCATTCTGGTAATAGCCATGTTCGTGCAGCTGGTGGAGATAGTGATGAAAAAGAAGATGCACGCCCTTTACAAAGCCCTCGGTGTTTACCTTCCGCTGATAACCACCAACTGTGCGGTGCTGGGTGTTACCCTTGGCAACATAAATAATGATTATACATTCTTACAATCCCTTACCAACGCTTTTGGTACAGGTCTGGCATTTACCCTTGCTCTTTTGCTGTTCAGCGGCGTGCGCTCAAGGATAGAGGACAACGACTTCCCCCAGGCTTTCAAGGGAGTGCCCGCAACCCTTATCGCCGCAGCGATCGTGTCGGTGAGCTTTATGGGCTTTGCAGGTATGATGTAAAGGAAAACCTATTGAAAAGGAGACAATTTCCCTATGAATTTACTTATCGCTGTGGGAATATTTGCCCTTATCGGTCTTGTGGCAGGGATACTTCTGACAGTGGCTTCAAAGGTCTTTGAGGTCAGGGTGGACGAGAGGATAGAAAAGATAAACTATGCCCTGCCCCAGGTCAACTGCGGCTCCTGCGGTTTTTCAGGCTGTTCGGATTATGCCGAGGCTATCGTTTCAAAGGGCGCAAAGTGCGATATGTGCCGTCCGGGCGGAGAAAAGACCGCAAAGGAGATAGCGAAGATAATGGGTGTTGAGGTAACTGTCAGCGAGCCGGAGGTGGCGTTTGTGCGCTGCCACGGGGACTGCCATATAACACCTCATAAATACCTGTTCGGCGGAGTCCAGAGCTGTGCTGCCTGCAACAGATTTTACAGCGGCAGCAAGACCTGCACCAGCGGTTGTCTGGGTTATGGCGACTGTGCCCACGTCTGTCCACGGGGGGCAATATCCATAATCGACAGGATTGCCAAGGTGGATAAGTCAAAGTGTATCGGCTGCGGACTGTGCGTTGATGCCTGTCCCAACGATCTTATAGTGGTAAGAAGGATATCCCAGAGCGTTGATGTCACCTGTTCCTCAAAGGACAGCGCAAGGGTGACAAAGTCCCTTTGCGAGGGAGGCTGCGTGGGGTGCAAATTGTGTGAAAAGAACTGTGAAAAGGGAGCTATCCACATTGTTGCAAATCATGCGGTGATAGATTACGACAAGTGTGACAGCTGCGGAAAATGTGCTGATGTGTGCAAAATAGGCTCTGTGATGAGACTGGGGTGAGGTCTTGACGGAGAGGGGGAGAAAAATGAAAGTTATATCATCAGACTGGCGTGAAGAGGCTTTGCAGCTGCCGCTTGCAGACCTGAAAACAATTTACGAAAGCAAAAAAAGAATGAGGAAGCTGACCACCGGCGTATTCTTTGTTTTTATGATCGGCATTATGCTTGTGTCCACGGTGGTATATCTTTTAAGAGATGTTTCCCTTCTTGCTGTCACCGGTTCGGTTGCGCTTTTTCTAACAGCGGCAGCCATCTCTTTTGCATCTTTGATATGGCGCTATGTTATTGCTTTTTCCACCAAGGAAAAAAAGGGCAGCAATATAGTTCTGATAATATCAGCACTTGAGCTTGTTATACAGGTGATACTATTCTGTTTTATACCCACCTGGATATACCTGGCTTTTTCGGTGGTAATATCTTTATATCTGATACTTATACGCCTCTACGTTATCCAGGTTGACAAGGACATTGAGTTTCTCCGGTCGATGCCCACGTTTCCCTTCAACGAAAGAGTATCCTCCCAGATGTTCGAGGTGGCACATCAACAGCGCAAGATGCAGCTTATAGAAAGCGCAAAGGGGAACATATGCAGCGAAAATGCCGAGCAGGTTTTTGAAGTTCCCATCCCCGGGCAGCCCAGTTATGAAAAGGGTGACACTCCCGAGGATTACTTGCAGCGCACCAAGACCTACATAGACGGAAAGATGATAGTGACTTCCCTGACCGACGACGAGTTTGCAAGGCAGGACGATACTGATTACCGTTTGTTGTACCGTGACATGGACAAAAATAAAAATGCCCCCGTCCCTGCTCCTCAGGAGCTGCCTGACGACGGGACGCTGCAGAATATGGACTATAACGAAAGGCATCAGCCCAATGCAGATGAGATAGTTATTTCTCAGGACGTATTTGCCGAGGACTTTGAGCGGCTGGAGAGAAAGCCAAAGCAGCCCAAAGAAGAGGATATAAAGATGTCCGGTGATGTACAGCTTGAGGATTTTGACTTTTCGCACAGACAGGAGCAATAAAAAAAGACCGCTTGATTGCGGTCTTTTTTGTTATTTCACATAGAACAGAAGTGCGCCGTAGGTGGGGTATGGCCAGTACTTTTCGCCCACCAGGGACTCTATCTCGTCTGCCGGTGCACGAAGCTCGTTCATAGCCGGGATAACGATATCACGGTAGAAGTTAGCCTGCTCCTTGACGTCGGTAAAGCCCATTGCAGCATAGTGCGCATTTTCAAGCTCGCCCAGATTCTTGTACATCTTTGCCGAGAGCTCGGACAGACGCTTGACCATGTCCGTTTCAAAGCTTACGTCCGCACCGCAGGTCTTTGCCAGCTCAGCTGTGCTTGCCAGCTCCTTTATGTAGGATGCCACAGCCGGAAGAATGTCCTTCTTAGCCATGTCTATCATGGTATTTGCCTCAATGGAAAGGGTCTTGCAGTATTCGTCAAGCAGTATCTCGACTCTGGAGTGCAGCTCCGTCTCGGTGTATACGCCGTACTTTTCAAACATCGCAATATTCTCCGGTGCCTCGAAGAAAGGAATAGCGTCCGGTGTGGTCCTCAGGTTAAGAAGACCTCTCTTTTCGGCTTCCTGACACCATTCGTCGGAGTAGCCGTTGCCGTTGAAGATTATGTTTGAATTTTCCTTTATTGTCTTTTTGATAAGGTCGTCCAGAGCGTCCTGGAAGTTGTCTGCCTTTTCAAGCACCTCGGCAAACTCATCAAACGCCTCCGCAACGATAGTGTTTATCACCGTGTTCGGTCCGCCAACCGAGAGCCTTGAACCGGGCATTCTGAACTCGAACTTATTTCCTGTGAAAGCGAAAGGAGATGTTCTGTTTCTGTCGGTGGTGTCCTTTGTGAAGTGGGGAAGAACGTCAACGCCTATCTCCATTTCAACACGCTTGCCCTCGTATTTTGTTCCCTCAACGATAGAGCGCAGTATATCGGTAAGCTCGTCGCCCAGGAATATGGAGATTATTGCCGGAGGAGCCTCGCTGGCACCCAGTCTGTGGTCGTTTCCTGCGGTTGCAACACAGGCACGCAGAATGTCCTGATGCTTGTTGACAGCCTTGATTATCGCCGCAAGCACCAGCAGGAACTGTGCGTTCTCGGCAGGTGTCTTTCCGGGATTGAGCAGGTTGACTCCCGTGTTGGTGGAAAGGGACCAGTTGCAGTGTTTGCCCGAACCGTTTATTCCCTCAAATGGCTTTTCGTGAAGCAGGCACTTGAAGTTGTGCTTTCTTGCGGTACGCTTCATTATCTCCATTGTCAGCTGGTTATGGTCTGTGGCAATGTTCACGGTATTGTATATAGGAGCAAGCTCGTGCTGTGACGGGGCAGCCTCATTGTGCTTGGTTTTTGCGTAAATGCCCAGCCTCCACAGCTGCTCGTCAATGTCCTTCATGTATGCGGCAACTCTGGTTTTTATTGTGCCGAAGTAGTGGTCGTCAAGCTCCTGACCTTTTGGTGCAGGGGCACCGAAAAGAGTTCTTCCCGCAAAGATAAGGTCCTTTCTGTGGGAGTACATCTCTCTGTCGATAAGGAAGTATTCCTGCTCGGGACCTGCGTTGGCAATGACCCTTGTTGCGTCGGAACCGAACAGCCTGAGGATACGCAGGGTAGCTTTGTTTATAGCATCCACCGAGCGAAGCAGCGGGGTCTTCTTGTCAAGAGCCTCTCCGCCGTAGGAGCAGAAAGCTGTGGGTATGCAAAGGGTGCCCGCCTTGATAAAAGCGTAAGAGGTGGGGTCCCATGCGGTATAGCCTCTTGCCTCGAAGGTGCATCTGAGACCGCCGGAGGGGAAGCTTGAAGCGTCGGGTTCGCCTTTTATAAGCTCCTTTCCGGAGAACTCCATGATAACATGACCGTCATCGGCAGGGGTGATAAAGCTGTCGTGTTTTTCCGCAGTTATACCCGTCATAGGCTGGAACCAGTGTGTGAAGTGGGTACAGCCCTTTTCCACAGCCCAGTCCTTCATGGCGTTTGCAACCACGTTTGCCAGCTCGATATTCAGAGGCACGCCGTCCTCGATAGTCTTTTTAAGCTGTTTATAGGTCACCTTCGGCAGCCTTTCCCTCATCACCGATTCGTTAAAAACGTCCGAACCGAAAATTCCGGGTACATTTGTCATGTCCATGCATTTTTCTCCTTTCAGAGCTTTGACTATTACTTTTCATTATTGAGTATACTTTATTGAGCCCCTGTTTGCAAGGGGCTTTATTTATTTTCTTACTATCCTGCAAAAGCAGAGCTTTGCGCCGGAGTATTTTTGTTAAAAACAGACAACCGGCAGTGGGTCATATGTCTATAATGTCTGTTGAGTCGCTGTCGTCGTCTCTTAATGCAAGCTGGGTAGAATCCGAGTTCTGCGCCACCTTGTTGAGCCTGTGGGTTATCATTGCACAGTTCACCAGGTTTACAAGCCCTGACAACAAAAGACATATCCCCAGGATAGTCATTGCAAAGCTGACCGACATCATTGGGTTGAGCACAAGAAGAATACCCAGACCAAGAGTTATCAGAGCAGGAACACCTGTTGTTTTCCAGTCGGGATAGCCTGCCTTGCGCATACGCAGTGTGCCCTGAAGATTGACTATGCCGTTTATGAGCATATACATTCCGAAGACGATAGCAACCACCTTTGCGATGATGTCAGGCTGGATAAATACGAATATGCCTGCCGCACAAAGAAGAAGTCCGCCCACAAGCTTTGGACCCTGCTCGGAGAAACCGTTGGAGGAGCGTGTGAAATATATAACCAGCATAACCGCACCGTAGCACACCAGCAGTGCAGCTATGATATAGCCGATAGTCTTGGTGAAAAATCCCGGGTCGGCAATAAGTGCCGCACCCAGCACAGCGCAGAATATAGACAAAAACCAGAAGTTTTTGAAAACGCTTTTTACTGTTTGCATAGGCTTTACCTCTTTCCTGTTATTGTTTGCTGCAAAGTCTGTATCAATCTTTTGCCTTCAGCCTTGTGGCTTTTATCACCTTCAGGCGTGAGAACTCCTCACGGTCCTTTTCCTCAAGGGAGTCGGTGATGTATTTTACGATGTTCTGATTTCTTGGGATTATAATGTTCTGCAAAGCATTTGCACGCCGCTGTGTTTTTCTTATGGCGACAGAGAGCCTGTATATCCCGTTTTCCACCTCTGCAAGCACCGCCGTCATTTCCTTTACCTTTTCAAAAGCGATGTACGCCCTGTCAAGGGCAGAGGTGGTCCTTGAAAAACCGTAGTAGACCTTTTCAGGCTTTTTCTCCAGCTGCACCGCAGGCAGCTCCACCCCCATAACGCTTTGTGAGCTGATAGTCACACCGTTTTCGATGGGAACGGTGAGGGCAAAGGGTGTTACCACCCCCAGGGAGATATTTGCCTGCTGCAAAGCAAGATAAGCCTCAGAGTAGGTGCCCTCAATGGATGAACGCAGCATCTGTGCCTTGTCCACCAGCTTCATAAGCTCACGGATAAGGATATTACGTTTTCTGTCCAGAAGGTCGTAGCCCAGCGTAGCCAGCTGCAAAGCCTTTTTGGAAAGCATAAGATTACCCTTGGTAGGGAACACCTGCTGTTCCATTGTGTCACCGTCCTTTTTATCTCTGAATTGATTGTCAAGCCCTTAGGGCTTGAGGGAAAAACATCAGGTCTTTTCATAAGGGCAGCCCTCTCTTGCAGGGCATGCCCTCTTTTAAAACAGTCCACCGGACTGTTTTCGAGCGAACAGCTTGCTGTTCGGTTGTTCACGTCTATGCGGAGCGCCTGCGGCACGGGAGCGTTTCGCTGTCTGCGGACAGCGACAAGGGCGCTGCCCTTGACCCGCCACCTTTTTTTACGAGAAAGAAGGCAGAGAATGGCATAGCCATTCTCTAAAGTAACCGTGGTAACGGTTACTTTGGGACAGAAAAAACCTGTTATTATTAGTTACTGAAACATAGCTTTAGCTTTATCAGGGTCGTAATACTTATCCAGATGCTCGTCGTCCACTCTGTCCAGCTCTGCCCTTGGGAGAGTAGACAGCAAAGCCCAGCCTAAGTCGAGAGTCTCCTCGATGGACCTGTTTACATCAAAGCCCTGATTTATGAAATACTCCTCAAACAGCTTGCCGAAGTGCATATAAGCCTTGTCGCCCTGTGAAAGCTCCTCTTCGCCGATGACCGACGCCAGAGCTCTTGCGTCCTGCACCTTTGAGTAAGCCGCAAACAGCTGGTTTGCACACATTGAGTGGTCCTCACGGGTGTAGCCCTCACCGATGCCGTCCTTCATAAGTCTTGAAAGGCTGGGCAGGACTGCCACCGCAGGGTAAGTTCCCGTCTGTTCCAGATGTCTGTCCATAACTATCTGTCCCTCGGTGATGTATCCCGTAAGGTCGGGGACAGGGTGGGTGATGTCGTCATTCGGCATCGTGAGAATAGGTATCTGCGTAACAGAACCCGTTGAGCCTTTGACGATGCCGGCTCTTTCGTATATGGAAGCAAGGTCGGAATACAGATAGCCGGGATAGCCCTTTCTGCCCGGTATCTCGCCCTTTGAGGAGGAGAACTCACGGCACGCCTCAGCGTAGGAGGTCATATCCGTAAGAATGACAAGTATGTGCATATTATGCTCAAATGCAAGATATTCCGCACAGGTCAGCGCACATCTCGGGGTAAGTATCCTTTCGATGATAGGGTCGTTTGAAAGGTTGATGAACATGGCAACTCTTTCAAGTGCGCCGGTTTCCTCAAAGCTTCTCTTGAAATAGTCCGCAACGTCGTTTTTAACGCCCATTGCGCCGAAAACTATTCCAAAGCCCTGCCCATTGTCATCGGCTATCTTTGCCTGCCTTGCGATCTGTACCGCAAGCTTGTTGTGGGAAAGGCCCGAGCCTGAGAATATAGGTAGCTTCTGCCCTCTGATAAGGGTCATAAGCGCGTCAATGGAGGATATTCCCGTATTGATGTAGTTTCTGGGATATGTTCTTGAAACAGGGTTCAGAGGACTGCCGTTGATGTCCTTGAACTTTTCGGGGATAATGTCACCCAGCCCGTCGATAGGTCTGCCGGAGCCTGAGAAAATACGCCCCAGCATTTCCTTTGAAAGTCCAAGCTCCATTGGCTTGCCGCTGAATCTGGTGGTGGTGTTGGTAAGAGAAAGCCCCTTTGTGCCCTCAAAAACCTGAAGCACAGCTCTTTGCTGCTCGACCTCAACCACTCTTGCAAGGCGGCGTGTGCCGTCGGAAAGGCGGATCTGGGCGATCTCGTCAAAGGCAACGTCCTTAACGTTGTCCAGTACCACCAGCGGTCCGTTTATCTCGGAAAGCCCCACATATTTCAGTTCCAACTTATGCCACCTCCGTCAGCCCTTCAAAGTCGGCTGTCATTGCCTTTTCGTATTCACCGAACATCTCCGGCTTGTCGTTTGGTATATCGTATTTCACCTTTATTATCTTGTCCGACCAGCCCAGGGAAAGAATGCTGTCGTATGGCGCAGATCCAGCAAGAGCATTCTTTGCCAGGCGGTAGAAGCTGCATATCAGCTTCATCATAAGATACTGCTTTTCAAGTGGCACATAGGTGTCGTCCTTGTGGTATGCGTTTTGCTGCAAAAATCCCACACGGATTATCCTTGCGGTCTCAATGAGAAGCTTCTGGTCGTCGGGGAGCACGTCTGTGCCCATAAGCTTAACTATTTCCATAAGGGTGTTTTCCTCGACCAGTATGCTGGAGATCTCCTGGCGCACATTCATGAATTCGGGATCCACATTTTTCTTGTAAAACTCCTCAAGATCCCCCACGTATTCCGAATAGCTTGAGTTCCAGTTGATAGCGGGGTAGTGCCTTGCGTAAGCCAGGGACTTGTCCAGTGCCCAGAAGCAGCGTACAAAACGCTTTGTGTTCTGTGTAACAGGTTCGGAGAAGTCCGAGCCCTGCGGCGAGACCGCACCGATTATCGTTACCGAGCCTTCTGTGCCGTTTAAGTTCTCAACGTAGCCTGCACGCTCATAGAACTCCGAAATACGTGACGGAAGATAAGCGGGGAAGCCCTCCTCCGCAGGCATTTCCTCCAGTCGTCCCGATATCTCACGCAGAGCCTCTGCCCAGCGGGAGGTGGAGTCTGCCATAATAGCGATGTGGTAGCCCATGTCACGATAGTATTCCGCAAGGGTAATGCCTGTGTAGATAGAAGCCTCTCTTGCGGCAACAGGCATATTTGACGTGTTAGCAATAAGCACCGTTCTGTCTGTAAGGGGGCGCTGTGTGTGAGGGTCGATAAGCTCCGAGAATTCCTCAAGGACCTGAGTCATCTCGTTTCCACGCTCGCCGCAGCCGATATAAACGATAATATCCGCATCGCACCACTTTGCCAGCTGGTGCTGAGTCATGGTCTTACCTGTGCCGAAGCCTCCCGGTATGGCCGCAGTTCCGCCCTTTGCAATCGGCAGCACCGTGTCGATTATCCTCTGTCCTGTTATAAGGGGTCTTGTGCCTGGCAGTCTCTGACTGCATGGGCGGGGGGTCCTTATGGGCCATTTCTGGCAAAGGGTAAGCTCCTCCTCAGTGCCCTGGGGTGTTTTTATCTTTACCACCGTGTCGTTTACCGAGTAGTCTCCGTCGGGAGCGCACCAGATCACCTGACCACCCTTTGAAAGCGGAGAAAGCATACATCTGTGCTCGATAAGCTGTGTTTCCGGGCAGGTGCAGTATATATCCCCTGCATTCAGCGTGTCTCCCACGCTGACCTTTATGGTGCAGCTGTATTTTTTCTGTGTATCTATCGCCGTAACGTTGGCACCGTCTGCGATAAATGCCCCCGATAGCTCCTCCAGCTTTTTCAGAGGTCTTTGGATGCCGTCAAAGATATTGTCAAGTATTCCCGGACCCAGAGTTGCGCTCATGGGCGCACCGGTGCCCTCCACAGGCTCCCCGGGCATAAGTCCTGTTGTGCCCTCATAGACCTGTATGGTGGTAAACTCGCCGGTGACCCGGATAACCTCGCCGATAAGCCGCTTGTTCCCCACATAGACCATTTCCTGCATGGAAAAGCTGCGAGCCTTTCTGACCTTTACAACAGGTCCGTTTATAGAAAAAATCTTGTCCATAGCAAATAAACCCTTCCGTCAGATCTGTCCGAGCCCTGCGGACTTTGAAAAATTCTCCCGTTCCTGTTCAAGTGCCGAATCAAAGGTGCAGTCAAGGGCGATCTGGCTGTCCTTGAACACCACAAGCACTCCGCCCAAAGAGAAATCCGAAGTTTCCTCCGCCGTAAATGCAGTGCCCTTGCAAAGCTCTCTGCCCAGCTCTATGTCACGCTTGGTGAAATAAGCTGTTGCTTTTTTGTCCGGAGCCTGTGCGGCGCATTTGTCAAGCCTTGCTTTAAGCTCCTCAGGATATTTTTCGCTGTCGCAAAGCTCCAGCAGCTGTTTTCTGATGTTGTCAAACACCCTGTCTATCATTTCGCTGCGGTGAGTGAGCACATTTCGCTGCGCCTGTATCTTGCGGGAGGATATCTCACGGACCATGTCCGCCTGGTATTCTCTGTCTATCTGTTCAAGTTCACTGAGCATATCGCTGTGGGTCTTATCCTTGGCGTCCGCAAGACGCTGCTTTCTGTCCTGCTGAGCGTCCGAAACAATGTCATCAGCTTGCTTCTGCGCCTGAGAAAACACCGCCAGCTTAAACTTATTCAGCCTTTCACTTTCCTTTTTCATTCCTTGTGCGCCCCGTGTACAGAGGCTCCTCCTTAAATGGTTTTTATGTTTGTAATGCGGGGGATACCGCCGGCTTTTTCCGGCGTTATCTCCAGCCGTTTTGAACGGTCAAGGGGGTAGTCGATCTCAAAAACATTCACCCTGCCTGCCTGTGAAGGGCGGTGATGGTTTTTTGAAAAAGCCAAAGTCTGCCGCCTTCTCAGAGCTTTATGCCTATTGCGTCAGACAGGTATCTTGAAATTGTGTCGGAAATTTTTGAGGTGGCGTGCCTGTCGGGAACCTCCACTATCAGAGGCTGCTTTCGGTTGAGCTTGTAGTCGTAAACTGTTTCACGCACCTGCTGAACAGCCTTTTCCGTCATAAGCACTATTCCCACATCTTCCATTTTCATGGCATCGTCAAGTGCGCCTTTTATCTCCTCGGGGGAGTGTACCACCACGCCCTCTATCCCTGCAAGGCGCATACCCATCTGCGTGTCGATGTTGTCGCTTATAAGATAGAATTTCATTGCTTTTTACCCTGTGGGTCTACTGTTGAACACCGGAAATGATAAGGATAGCGATAAGCAGTCCGTAAAGAGCGATACCTTCGCCCAGAACCACGAAGATAAGAGCCTTAACAAAAGCCTTCGGGTCCTCGGAAACTGCACCGATAGCCGCAGGAGCACCTGCCGCAACGGCGATGCCCGAGCCTATGCAGGCAAGACCAACTGCCAGAGCAGCTGCAAGGTATCCCAGTCCGTCGCCTGTGGTGAGAGCCACCGCAGCTCCCTCCTCGCTTGCTGCGCTTACCAGGTTTCCGATCGGCAGGATAAGAGCGATGAGCATAACTCCGCCGAAGGAGCAAAGATTTCCGATAAACGCCCTCTTGCAAGCCTTTCCTGTTTTCAGCTTCTTAGCCGTGAAAATAAAAGGAACGCACAGAAGTGCAACTGCGATAAGTGGTAAAAAGTAAATGATCATTTTTATATCCTCCAGATAAATTATTGTTTATTCTGTCTGCGCATTGAACTGTACTTTTACAGGTTCAAAGGGCACGCCGTCGCTTTCGTTGAAGCGGCTGAATATCTCGTAGAATTCCAGACGGATTATCTGTATCGCTACGATCATGCCCTCCATAGCCATTACAAAAGCGTTTCCGATAACCAGTATCACCGGCTGAGCCGCAGCCGATGCACCGTCCATAAGTGTCATTACCACAAGCATCATGCCTGCGTGGGAGAGTACGAAACCGCCCACTCTGAGAAACGACATAGTGTTTGAAATGTAGGAAAGCACGAACTCAAACATCTCAAAGAAGTTTTCCACGATAAACCCGCCGATGGTCATTTTTTCTTCCTCGTCAGCACTGAGTCTGAACTTTTTGTACTTGACCGCCAATGAGAAAGGCACACGGCAGAAAATACATATCAGCGGTATAACTATAAGGCAGATAACAAACGGGGGGGACATTATCTTCACGTCGAACATTATCGTTCCCACAAGCCCCACGGCAATGGAGCTGTAAAAGATAAGCCCGGCAATTCCGTTGCAGCCGAAGATCGCCTTTTCGTAATCTTTTTCCTTGAAGCCGATGTAAATGTTTATCAGCATGGATAAAACTATCAGTACCACGCCCACTGCCACGGCGGTCAGAAGGATAAAGCTTGTCTTTGAAAAGACCTTCAGAGGAAGGAAGCTTATTCCCAGTTGTTCGTACAGCGGATCCAGCAGGTCCTCAAATCCGAACACCGAACCGTATATGGTACCGAAGACCATGCTTGAAAGTCCGCATCGCACCATCATTCCTCCGGCATCCCTGTTCAGCTTTCTGCCGATTATAAGTCCCAGCAGCATTACCAGGAAGCCTTGCCCCAGGTCGCCGAACATTACTCCGAAAAGCAGCGTGTAGGTTATTGCAACGAAAGCGGTGGGGTTAAAGCCTCCGTAATTTGGCAGACCGTACATTTCCACCATCATGCCGAAGGGTCTTGTGAGCCAGCTGTTTTTAAGTATGGTGGGCGGTGTGCAGTTTGCGTCCGCATCAGGCGGCATATAAGCTGCGCTCACCGTTTCCAGTGTGCTCATAAGCTGGTTGAAGCGTTTTTTGTCCTTAATGGGAACAAAGCCTTTGATATAGAACTTTCCGCTTAAATATCCCACCTTTTTGCGAAGCTCGAATGTACCGTAAAGATACTGAAGCTTTGAATATGCCGCAAGCATCTCGTCCTTGACCCGGATGGATATGCGGTTTATCTCCGCCTGAGCCTCGTCCGCCTTCTGCTGCTGCAAGGTCATGTCTGCCGAAAGTGTCTTTATGGCATTGTCCGCATCGCCCTTTACAAAATTGGGCAGATGAACACGCTCAAAGAACATGGAATGGAAAAGGTCGTCCACAAGAGCTTTGTCCTGCTCGGGGCAGAAGTACATTCCCCAGCAGTACAGGTCCTGTGTCTCAAAGGGAACGAAGAAGAAGTTTTCGTCGTAATAATCCAGCTTTGCCAGGTTGTCCGTAGGTATCCTGCCCACCCTGGAAGCAACATACTTGCAGGAGAAAATGTCCTCAAAGTTGATGTTCATGCCCTTGAGGTGGTGTATCTGCGTAACGGTCTCGTTTATCTGAGCCACCTTCTGCAGGGCATCCTTTTTCTTTTGGTTTGCCTCCTCAAAGCTTTCGCTTATTTCACGGGCACGCTGAGAAAATTCCTCCGGCGAGGCAGGTGAGTAAGCGCTGTAATCGGTTTCTTTAAGCTCGATACCAAGCTCCACAGCAAGCCGTTCAAATGTTTTAAGAAGCGGCGCATAGCCGTTTTTTTCGTTCAAAAGGGTCAGACCGTTTGCCGCCGAAGCACTTGAAAAGGCAGGCTGTATGTGAAAGCAGCCGCTTTCGCAGCACTTTCCCAGGCATTGGTCAAGCTCGTTCATCTGCCCCACAAGGCTCACGAGCTCCATTTTTTCAATACCCACTTGAGCATTACTCCTTTCCCGGTCTGTCAGCAGACCAAAAGTTCGTTTTCTATATACACCGGGTCAACGCCGTAGCGTATCCCCTCGATAATGTGTGTGATGTTTGAAAGTTCAAAGTCGCAAAGCTGGGTGAAAGCGTAAAGCACCACCGGAGCATGGAAGCTGCGGTAGAGGGTGTGTTCCAGCCTTTTGTACTTGTTGCGCTGCATAACCACCTCTATTTTGGTGCCGTCGGCAAATTCCTGATGCGCCTCGTTGCGGCTCAGCCAGTCCAGCATCTGCTCCGGTGTGTCCAGCTCGTAATAGTTGTCAAGCTTTTTGCCCACGCCGGGAAGCTTTATCTGGTGGAGCTTTATCTGCTCCGGAGTAAAGCCGAAAAACGCCTTCATACGGTATGCATTTATCATGTTAAGGAAGTTTATCTCGTCCTTGAGCATTTTTATCATCTCGTCCTTTTCCTCGTCCGAGAATGACTTTTCTGCCTGATTGAGGATACGGGCATAGTAACTTGTCCGCAGCTGTCTTTCACATTCGGTATAATCCACCGTGCCGTCCTCGGCAAGGGCTACACGCACCAGCGGCTTGTAATACTTGGTGGTGCGCAAAAGCTTCACAAGCTCCGTAAAGCTTTCTGCACGGCTAAGCTCCAGCAGGTCAAGTCCGGAATAGTTTGTAATATATCCGGGGAGATAATCCAGATACGACCTGTCCAGCCCGGAATTTATGCTGTTGATAAGCATAAGCAGACAGTTTATCTCCGACTTGCTTATGAGAAAATCGAAGAAGGGCAGCTTGTCAAGCTGCTGAAATCTGCAAAGTCTGATGTAGGTGTCGAAGTTTTCCTTTTCCAGCAGTGTTTCAAGAAACCCACGGTGCACCGTCATCGGGTCGATGTCTTTAAGGGCGTCCCCGAAACGCCTGGTAGACGAAAGATATTCCGTTATCTCCGGGACGCTGCGCCGGGCAAGCATCTCACGGTAGTTTTCCTCCGTGAGCATCCTGCCGTGCAGGGCACGTATTTTTGCCACTGTGGCATTTGACGACATGCTCTCAAGCATACTGGTCCCTCCCTTTGAAGCGCCTGGCTGTCATTTATCGGAAAACACCCTTTCCACAATGGCTTTTTCCCATTTTCTGTGCTTAGCGGAATAAAGCTCGTCGATCCCGGCGATCCTGTCCTTTTCGCTTTTTTCGATCTTAGCGATCTGTGCCTTGGTCTGTGTTTTGCATCTTTCAAGGGTCTTTGCCCTGTAAGTTTCCACCTTTTCCGATGACTCACGTTCAAAACCTGCAATTTCGTCATTGGTGAGCTGTTCAAGTTCCGCCTTTTTCTCGTTGGCTTTGATTATTTTTGCATCCGCCAGCTTGTCTGTCTGTATGATTTCAGAGATTATATCCACATTCTCACTTCCGTTTCGTACAAAAATAAAATCTAATTTTCATTTTACACCTTTTTAATAATTATAACAAGGGCTAATTTGTTAACGAAATCATATTTGTAACTAATTCATTATTGAAAAGGGGAAACTATGTTAACAAGCTCTTTTCGGGCACAATCTGTTGAAGCGAAGAACTTGCCCGGGCACAACATCTTGTGGTGGTGTGCAAAACGCACATACAAAGGAGTTTCAAAGGGGGGATTTTCTCTTTATGCAAAGCAGGATCGCCCTTGACAAATCTATCAAAAAGTGGTATATTCGTACTTACCGCAAGTACATCTGTTCGCAGGAGGTGGACTGAAAAAATGTCTGCAAAAGAGGACAAGCTTGTAATAGTAAGCTCCGGAGTGCTCCCGGAGATAATCCTCAAAGTGCTTACCGCAAAGGGAATGAGGGCAAGGGGCGAGGCTGCAACGTCGGCTGAAGCGTGCAGAGCCGTGGGCATTTCACGAAGTGCGTATTACAAGTATAAGGACTGTGTTTTCAACTATGAGGAACAGCTCACAAACAATATTTTGTCTGTCTATCTTATCCTGCGGGATGAAAAAGGCGTGTTAAGCTCCATTATCTCCAAGCTTTATGAGCTGAACACAAACATTCTAACCATAAACCAGAACATACCCGTTGACTCCGTAGCCACGGTCACCGTTTCGGTACGCTTTGACCATGAGCTTGTGTCCGCACAGCAGTTAAAGACCGAGCTGGGCAGGGTAAAAGGCGTGGTGGATGTCAAGCTTATATCCGGAGAATGAAGCATAGCAGAGATAGAGAGGAAAGGTAAAATCATATGAGTAAGGTCGCAATAATAGGATACGGAACGGTAGGCTCGGGAACGGTAGAGCTTTTTATGAAAAACCGTGAGTCTATCTCCCGGAAGGTGGGAAAGGACTGTGACATCAAGTATATACTTGATCTGAGGGATTTCCCCGATTCTCCCTTTGCGGATCGGATGATAAAGGATTTTGATACGATACTCAACGACGACGAGGTCACCGTTGTAGCCGAGGTAGTGGGGGGAACCACGTTTGCCTACGACTACACAAAAAGGCTGCTGGAAAAGGGAAAGAGCGTTGTCACATCAAATAAGGCTCTTGTTGCCGCAAAGGGAGCGGAGCTTATAAAGCTGGCGAAGGAGCATAAGTGCAACTATCTTTTTGAAGCCAGCGTAGGCGGAGGAATACCTATCCTCAGACCTATAAACAAGTGCCTTGCAGGCAACGAGATACTCAGCATCTCCGGCATACTCAACGGCACAACCAACTTTATACTTTCCAAAATGATAAAAGAGCAGATGTCATTTGATGATGCCCTTAAAATGGCGCAGGAGCTTGGCTATGCCGAGGCTGACCCAACGGCTGACGTTGAGGGCGAGGACGCTTGCAGAAAGATATGCATACTTGGCTCTCTGGCATACGGAAAGCATATCTACCCTGAAATGGTGCATTGCTCGGGCATAACGAGAATAACCCTTGACGATGTGGAATATGCGGATAATGCAGGCTATGTTATAAAGCTCATCGGCTCTGTGAAAAAGCTGGAGGACGGAAAGCTGAAAGCTATCGTCTGCCCAAGGTTCGTGCCAAAGACAAACCTCCTTGCCAGCGTGGACGACGTGTACAATGCCATAAGCGTTGTGGGCGACGGCGTGGGCAATGTAATGTTCTACGGACAGGGCGCAGGAAAGCTGCCTACCGCATCGGCTGTTGTGGGGGATATAATCGACTGCCTCAAGCACCCCCGGACTGTTCTTGCAGTCAACTGGGAGGACAGCGAGGATAAGAGCTTTGTGGTCCCCTATAAGCAGACAAATACCTCTGTTTATGTAAGGATACAGGCTGACAATGCAGAGGCACTCAAAGGCTCGCTGAGCGAAATGTTCGGAAAGCTGATGTATATCGAAAGAGCAGGCAGACCTGAAAACGAGATAGCGTTCATAACGCCCACGATGAAGGAAGCGGATATCGACGATAATCTGACCATTCTTTCCCATACCGCTCAGATAAAGAGCAAGATAAGAATTTATCAGTAAATAATAAAGATCTCCTCCGGAAAAACCGGGGGAGATTTATTGTTTATGCAAGTTTAACAAAATACCCGCCTTTGGATTTGTGACATTTCACAAGCGAAAAAGTGCGAAAATGCGCAGAAAAGTTATTTGCAAAAAAACTGTTGCAAAAAAAACAGCTATGTGTTATACTGTTGATGTTAATATTGTTTGAATAACCCAGCCGTTTGTATCGGCTTTTGTCACATACTCCGGGAAAGGAGAATAAAAATGAGCAAACGTTTTACCGTAGGACTTGTTATAGCTAATATCGCCTTTGACCAGTTCAGCAAAGAAATAGCCAAAGGTGCCATGGCTGCCGCAGAGCAGATGGATGTGAATCTTGCTATAATCCCTATGAAGTATATTGGCAGAGATGTTGCGCCGGAAAGTGCCGACGAAAAGTATGATTATATGTTCAATACTCTGCTTAACCATGTATCCAACCGCAGCCTTGATTATATAATCATAACCACAGGCGAGATAGCTTATTCCATGACCAAACAGGATATGCAGAGCCTTATGAAAAGCATCGGCAAAACACCTGTGCTTTCCATTGCTGCCGAGGTGGAGGGCTACGAGAGCCTTATCTTTGACAATACGACCGGTGTTAAGGAAGCTGTAAGGTATCTTATAAAATCCGGAAGAAAGCATATCGGACTTATGAAGGGCGAGCCTTATAACTACGACTGCATCGAGCGTAATGCGGCGTATAAGGAAGCCATTGAAGAGGGCGGATTGGAGTACAACGAGAAGCTTACCATATACAACGATATGTCCTCCTTCTGCCATGAGCAGGTGGAAAAGCTCCTTGCGGACAACCCGGAAATGGACGCTATCGTCTGCTGCAACGATACCACCGCAGCCACCGTTTATGAGGTCCTTGAAAGGCATAATATCACCGTAGGCGACCAGATCGCAGTGGTGGGCTTTGACGACCTGCCTATCGCTCAGCAGCTCAACCCGCCCCTTGCATCTGTAAGCGCAGATGCGGAAGGGCTTGCCTATTCCGCCGTTGCCAGAGCGGTGGACTACCTTAACGGGAACACCGACTTTGTGGAGCATGAAAGAGTAGCTACCAAGTTCGTTCTGAGAGAATCCTGTTTCCGTAAGGCGGAGTATCCCGATTACAGCGGTATTTTTGACCTCAGCAGCCGGGAATGTGCCCGGGAGATAATGAAGATAGCCTACGACGATCTTGCTTCGGAGGACAGATATAAAAAGACGCTTAAAGCCTGCGAGCGGTTCCTGGATATGGCAGACAATGTGTTTCTCACCCGGCAGGGGGATAAGAACAAAAAGAGCGTTGACGACTTCATCGTTCTTATCAACAGGCTTTTCAGAGGCAGAGAGGGCTTTTATGCTTTCAATATAAATAAGTTCCTTGCAGTGGTGGATACGGGTATGAAGTATCTGGTGCAGCGGCTCCCCGACAGGCTCAGCGACATAATCACTGTCTTTACCCACCTGAACCAGATGATAGCTTACAGCATAGAGCTGCACCGCACCTATGACAACAACCGCAGTTTCGATGTAAGCCACAGATCAAATATCATCACCCGTGACGTTCTTATGTTCGCCACCGAGGATATGGAAAATGCCTGCGGCTCAATGCTTCGCCAGCTCCATTTGCTCAACATAAAGACCGGGTATCTCTATCTTCTGGAGAAGCCTATTGTCTGCAACAGCAGAAACGACCTGCCTGATGTGCTCAGCTGGAACCTTGAAGCGTACAACGAGGACCGCCGTGTGTTTATCGTCCCCCGCAACAGACAGGAAATACGGGCGAGGGATCTTTTCAGACATGAGTATCTGCCCTCTGACAGACGCTGGACCATGCTTGTCACCGTGCTTTATTCCAACAACGTGCAGTATGGACTGGCAATGTTTGAAATGCCATACGACTATTTCAACTATCTTGAGTATCTCACATATCAGCTAAGCGCAGCGGTGAAGATACAGGAGCTTATCAAAACACAGAACGAGACCCTTATCCAGCTCAATAAAATAAATATTGCACTGCATAATATGTCCAGCCTTGACCAGCTTACAGGTACCCTTAACCGCAGAGGCTTTTACAGCGAGGCTTCAAAGCAGTTTGAGCAGATGACCGATCGGCTCATTGTGGTGTTTGTTGACCTGGACGGGCTGAAGATGATAAACGATAACTTCGGACACTCCGAAGGCGATATCGCTATAAAAGCCGTTGCCGACTGCCTGCGTGAGGTCATCGGCGATGTGGGCATAGTGGGCAGAGTAGGCGGCGACGAGTTCGTTGCAATGATGCCGTCGGTGTTTGATAATATGACCCAATACGTCAAATCCAAGTGCAGCGAGGTCATGGACCAGCTTAACGAAAGGCTGAAAAGACCGTATAAAATAGCCATGTCAATGGGTATCTTCGAGTGCAAGGCAAGTGAATACAAGAGCATTGCCGAGATAATCGACAAGGCAGACTATCTGCTGTATGTCCAGAAGCGTGAGAAGAAAAAGCTGATAGACGGATAAAAAATCGGGAGAGAGCTTTTAAAGAAGCTTTCTCCCTTTTTGTTGCTGTGCGGATATCGAATTATAGCTCCGTAAAGCTTTCAAAGCATCTGTGGGCAGCGGAAATTATCTTTTCACGGTCTGCTGTGTAAAGAGGATTTAGCCTTGCAAAAACCGTAAAGCCGCCTGCTTTTGCTCCGTTGACTCCCTCGATTATGTCCTCAAATACTGCGCAGTCTTTCCGGGAAAGACCAAGACCCTTTGCGGCAAAAAGATAGATGTCCGGATAACCCTTTCCCCTTTCCACCTGTTCGGTGGTGGCAAAAAAGTCAAAGCAGTCAAATATCCCGTGACGCTTCAGAACAGGCTCAAAAAGCTCCCTTGAAGAAGCCGTGGCAAGTGCCAGCTTTACTCCCCGTGAGTGGAGCTTTCTTACAAATTCCGGTGCGCCCTTTACAGCTTCTATGTCGTTGGCGTAGTGCCATATCGCCATATCACGCCATTCGTTTCGTATCTCCTCAAGGCTCTCCTTCAGCCCGAAACGCTCCTTGGTGTAAATTGCAGCCTGGCGGAAATCCATTGCGGATACCGCCTTGGTGTAGTCGGCAGGCACTTCAAACCCACGCTTGCCAAGAAAGTCTATGTCTATCTGTGACCATACCCAGTGGGAATCCACAAGGGTCCCGTCAAGGTCAAAAATGACCCCTTTGAAATGTGTAATGTCCATAATTCTCCTTGATGTTGTTTTTATTCAAACCAGGGGTAGCTGACGGTGGTCATACCTCCCTTAACGGTCATGCTGAGATAGTAGGTCTCTATGCCGTTTATAAACGGACCGCCCTGCAAAAGTACCTCGTTGGAAAGGCTGCCGGTGGAGGTGCAGGCAAAGACGGTGTATGTATCGTCACTCAGGTCAAGCACCTTCTGTTCGCCGCTTTTTATCCGCACTCCGTTTGCCTCAAGCACCCTGACATCTATCCTGTCCACCGGCTGTCCCATGATATCGTGGGAGGTGATGTCGCCCAAAAGTCCAAACTGGTTCATAAACATCTGCTTTGAGCCGGGGATTATCCAAAAGGGCATCAGCGCAGAGGAAAGCTTTTTCTTTCGTGTAACGATTATCCTTTTCATTCCTGCACCTCCACAAATTCACCCAGCAGCCCTGCGGAAAGCTCCACAAGCTCTCTGCACGGGCGTTTTTTGTAATACTCGCCGTTTCTCTGCGCAGGCTGTGGTGTGCTTGCCCCGGGCAGCCCCAGCAGCTCCCTGCACACTATGCTGTCAAAGCCGTTCTCCTCTTTGAACCGGGCAGCAAACGCCTGGATAAGCTTGTACATCTCACCCTTTGCCTGCTGGTCCGAGCCGTCGGTATATCCGAATTTTAAGCCCAGTATCATAACCGCACCGGACACCGAGCCGCATACCTCACGCAGCCTGCCCATACCGCCGCCGAAGCCGCAGGAGATGCGCATGGCTGTTTGCATATCAAGTCCCACATCTTCTGCCCATGCGGCAACTACCGCCTGTGAGCAGTTGTATCCTTTCATAAAGTATTCCCCCGCAAGGCGTGCCTTGTTTTCATTGTACTTTTTCACCATCATGTCCTCCCGTTTTGCCATTTCCGTTTTATACAGTATATCATAACTTCCCCTGCTTTTCAAGGAAATTTCCTTGTGTTGTGTAAATTATACAAATTTGGTGTAGTATTTTCTGCTTTATTGTGTCTGCCATTTGTTCAAACACTGTTGACAAAAAGGTGAAATTCAAGTATAATATTCTTGTGCAAAAAGACAGGTTTTTTCACACAAAACAGCTATGGGAGGTAAATAATTATGTCAAAATTCGTATGTTCGGTATGTGGTTACATCTATGAAGGCGAGCAGCCGCCGGAGAAGTGCCCACAGTGCGGCGTTCCGGGATCAAAGTTCAACAAGGTAGAGGACGAGAAGATAATGTGGGCTGACGAGCACAAGCTCGGCTCTGCACAGGGACTTGACGAGGAGATCGTTCAGGGTCTGAGAGATAATTTCAATGGCGAGTGCTCCGAGGTGGGTATGTATCTTGCAATGGCAAGAGTAGCTTACAGAGAGGGCTACCCCGAGGTTGGAATGTACTATGAAAAGGCTGCCTTTGAGGAGGCTGAGCACGCTGCTAAGTTTGCAGAGCTGCTGGGCGAGGTAGTTACACCGTCCACAAAGAAGAACCTTGAGCTGAGATATATGGCTGAGAACGGCGCTTGCGAGGGCAAGATGAAGATCGCTAAAAAGGCTAAGGAGCTTGGCTACGACGCTATCCATGACACAGTTCACGAGATGGCTAAGGACGAGGCAAGACACGGCTGCGCTTTCAAGGGTCTGCTGGACAGATATTTCAAATAACAGATCGGTAAGGTTGTTTGGGGGACAGTCCTTTTGGATAAGGGTTGTCCCCCGAGCTATATGGTTTTGGCGGCTGATAAAGTCAGCTTTGGCTTTATGAAAATATGATTTCAGGGGAGGATAAACATGGGCAGCAAGGGCATAAGCATTCTTTTTCCCGATGGTAATGCGAAATTTACCCGGATGACGGACAGCGCATTTCACGACCTGGGACTTGACAGCATCTGCAAGGAGCTGACAAGCGATGCAAAGGAGCGCAAATACATCACCGGGGTAATTTCAAATATGACCGCAGATGCCGATACCGCACGTTTCAGACAGGAGGTTTTTGCGGATATCCTCGATCTTTCGCAGCTGCGTAAAAAGATAACAGAGTTGTTTGAAAGACTTGAATTTATGAAAAGCTTTGGTTCGCTGGCAAAAAAAACAGAGGAAAAGCTGGGGATATGGTATCTGCTGCACCGGCTCGACGAGCTGGATGACTACATAAAATGCGTTGAGGCGATGAGGGAGTGTCTGAGTGATGAGAGGATAAGATCACGGGGACTTATCCGTTTTCGTGAGCATATCAACGGCATTTACGAGGATTCCTGCTTTGCCCAGATGCGAAAGGATATAAGCGAGCTTAAGCTCAAGGCATCCGAGATTCGCAGCGTGACCATCGGCGTGAATGTCAATGACCGCTTTGAAGCAACGAGCATGGGGCTTATCTCGGTCAACAGCAAGCCGTTTAAAAAATCGGGTATAGTCAGCAATTTTGCTGATGCGCTGTCATCAAAAGGCGGCATAAAAGACGACAATGAATGGAACGGCGAGATGCGCTATCACGAGATTGACCGTTCGCAAAGCGGCACACCCGGGGCGATCTTTCAAAAGGGTATGGGCTTTCTTGCAATGCAGACAACGGGAGCATTTGTTGACGCAAAGGTGCGCCAGACTATCGTGAATATGCCTGATGACGACGGGATGAACAACTCCACTTTCTATTTTGAAAAGGTGATGAACAAGATGCTTGACACGCTGGTAAAGCGGTTGAGCGACACGCTTTCAAAGTACGTTGATGTTGCGGTGATAAACATTTCACGGCTTATTCCGGAGTTCACATACTACATCAGATTTGCAGAGTTTATCGAAAAATACAGTGAGGCAGGGTTTGCTTTCTGTCCGGCAAAGGCTGTAAGCGGCAGCGAGTGCTCAATGAATGCCCGGAGCTTTTACAATCTGCGCCTTGCGCTGTCGGTGGAAAATGCCGGGGATATCGTTTTCAATGACCTGAAATTTGACAGCGAGCACACTGTGTACATTCTGACGGGTGCCAACCGGGGAGGAAAGACCACTGTGACCCAGGCGGTGGGCTTGCTTTTTGCTCTGGCACAGGGCGGTATCAATGTGGCAGCCAAGTCGTTTGAATATGTGCCTGTGGACTGTATTTACACACATTTTCCTGCGGACGAGGACAAGACTATCGACCTTGGAAGGCTGGGTGAGGAGTGCGTGCGTTTCAAGCAGCTCTATGCAGACTGTACAGCGGACAGCTTGCTGCTTTTAAACGAGTCGTTCTCGACGACGTCTTTTGAAGAGGGATATTTTATCGCTCGTGACTCTGTGCGTGCAATTCTCAAAAAGCGGGTCCGCACGATCTACAACACGCATATGCACAAGCTCGCTGCTGATGTTGAGGAGATGAATGAGCAGACCGGCGGCGCAAAAGCCTCGTCGCTGGTTGTGAAAAGTGACGGCGGCAAACGCTCGTTCAAGGTGGAGGTCGCTGCGCCTGAGGGTATGTCGTACGCAAGAGATATTGCGCAGAAGTATGGCGTAACCTACGAAATGCTGACGAGCGGGTAAGCGATATGAGGAGATATGCTTTTCAATAAACACCCACTTAAAACATATCCGATATATAATAAAAATACCCAGGAACGTATGATCGCTCTTGGGTATTTTTGTTTTAGTTTGAAAGTATCAGGAACGCTGCGTAGCAGCCCAGTATCGACAGACCGCACAGCCGGTAAAACAGCTTCAGCCCTGCGTTTTCGGCATCCTTTTTGCCTTTTTTCATCAGCAGTACAGCTCCCACTGCCGCTGTGGAAACAAGCCCGAAGATGTTGAGATATGAGCTTGACTTGTCGTTGGAGATATACACCGAGCCGCCTCTGTAAAGGAAATCCGCAATAGAAATAATGCAGAAGTTGAACACTCCGCTGCCCATTACGTTTCCTGCGCAGGCGTTGAAATTGCCTTTACGGATAAGTGCAATAGAAGATGTAAGCTCAGGCAGCGAGGTGGCTACGCCCAGGAACAGCGCACCGCCCACCGTCTTGCCCAGGTTGAACTCCTCGGTAAGGTGGTCTGTGGCAATGGTAATGAAAATCGACGCTGTTACCAGCAGCACTGCCATTATGATAAATCTGATGATTATCTGTTTCAAAGTCAGGTCGCTTGTGTCCTCGCCCTCGCTCTCGGCGCTGTCGCCTGCCATGAACTTGATAGAGCAGGCGTAAAGCACCAGCAGGATTATGGAGTAAACGCTTATCCCTGCGAACTCAAAGTCCTTTTTGAACACCACCGGGAGCGTCATTATCGCAAACATAATAAAAGTTATAACAGTGGTCTTGAAGTGGCTGTTTCCGATAGTCGATTTGCAAAGGCTCTTTGCGGCGATAAGTGCTGCACCGCCGAAGATGCACATATTGAACAGGTTGCTGCCCAGGATATTACCTATTACAAGGTCGGGCTGCTTAACGAAAAGCACCGCCGAGATAGAGGTGAAAAGCTCCGGCAGACTGGTGACTGCGGCAAGGATAACACCGCCTATAAAAGCGCCCGACAGGTCGGTTTTCTTGTCGATAAGGTCAACATAATTTGCCAGCTTGATCGAGAAAAATACCACGCATACTGCCAGCGCCGCATAAATACCTACCCACATCATATCTGTTCATCTGTCCTTTCTTATTGATGATATGTATTCAAAAAGTCCTTCATCTGCTCCATTGCGTAAGTCAGCTGATCGCAGTTTGGCAGGTATACGATGCGGAAGTGATCGGGCTGTTCCCAATGGAATCCGCCGCCGTGGGTGAGAAGTATCTTCTTCTCTTTGAGAAAATCAAGAACGAATTGTTCGTCGTCTTTCATGCCGAACTTTTCCTTGTCAAGTCTGGGGAAAATGTAAAATGCTGCACGGGGTCTTACAGCGGTAAGTCCGTCAATGCCGTCGATGAGCTTGCAGATAAGCTCTCTTTGCTCGTAAATACGTCCTCCCGGAAGGAGCATCTCGTCGGGCTTGTCAAAGTCTCTGAGAGCATATTCGATAACATACTGGCTCTGAACGTTTGAACAAAGGCGCATGGATGAAAGCATATTTATGCCTTCCATGTAGCCCTTTGCCCTGTTAAGATCACCGCTGATCACCATCCAGCCGGAGCGGAAGCCTGCGATCTTGTGGGACTTGGAAAGACCGTTGAAGGTAATGCAGAAAAGATCCTGGGCAAGTGATGCAATGGAGGTGTGCTTTATGCCGTCCATACAAAGGCGGTCGTAGATCTCGTCGGCAAATATGATAAGCTCGTGCTCACGAGCCAGATCCACTATCTGCTGAAGTATCTCCATGGGATACACCGCACCTGTGGGGTTGTTGGGGTTGATGACCACAACAGCCTTGGTCTTGTCGGTTATCTTGGAGCGCATATCCTCGATGTCGGGGTACCAGTCCGATGCCTCGTCGCAGATGTAATGCACAGCGTTTCCTCCCGACAGCGTTACGGAGGCAGTCCACAGCGGATAGTCCGGCGCAGGCACCAGTACCTCGTCACCGTTGTCCAGAAGCGCTTGCATCGACATGGTTATAAGCTCGGAAACGCCGTTTCCGGTATAGATATTATCTATGCTCTGCGCCACAACTCCCTTGGTGGCATGGTAGGCTTTTATAGCCTCACGTGCTCTTGCTATGCCGTGGGAGTCGGAGTAGCCCTGAGCGTCACGCAGGTGGGCACTCATCTCATCGATAATATAATCGGGCGCATTGAAATCAAAGGGGGCGGGATTGCCGATGTTGAGCTTGATGATGCTTTCGCCCTGTGCGATCATTCGGTTAGCCTCGTCCATAACAGGACCTCTGATGTCGTAGCACACGTTGTTTAGCTTGGTGGATTTTGCGAATGTTCTCATGTTTACACTTCCCTGAATGAATAGTTTGCATTTATCCTGATACATTCTACCACACAGGTGGCGGACTGTCAACGGCATTTTTCACAAAGCACAGTCAAAAAAAACGCAAAAACTGCACTTTTTTTGGTAAAAGGCTTTATTTTTTATTTGAAATGTAGTATAATGATAATGGTATACTGTGTTTATATCTCAAAAAGCGGAAATTATAAACGGAAGGAACGATAAGTATGAAAAACGTAGTAAATGTTCAGCTTGCAGGAAGGGCTTATAACCTTAATTCCACCGAGCCGGAGGAATACACTCAGAAACTTGCAAGGGAACTCAACAGGCGTATTGCGGCAATAACCAACGCATCCCCAAGCCTTTCGGCACTTGACGGGGCATTGCTTTGCGCACTTGACTGTCTTGACGAGCTTACAAAGGCAAACAACAACATTGAGAATATAAGAAATCAGATAAAGGATTATGTAGACGATGCCGGTGAGGCAAGGATACAGGCGGACGAGGCAAACAAGGAAGTAAGGGCGCTGCGTGCAAGGGTTGAGGCTTTGCAGGCAGAGCTGAAAAAGCGCACCACTGTCATAAGATATGACAACGAGAAGGTGGAAAGCGCAAAGGATATGCTTTCAAAAGAGATAGATGCGGCTATAAACAAGCCCCTGAATACAAACAGCATGGGTGCCCAGCAGTCTTTTTTTACCACAGATCCGGGCAGCAGTGCTGACAGGAAATAATGGCTGAGATACTTTCTCCCGCAGGTTCTCCTGAGGCTTTGCGTGCGGCTCTTCGCTGCGGATGCGATGCGGTTTATCTTGGTGGACAAAGCTTTTCGGCAAGGGCAAATGCGGCGAACTTCTCCGATGAGGAGCTTGCACAGGCGGTAGAGCTGTGCCATATACGGGGCGTAAAGGTCTATCTTGCAATAAACACTCTTGTTTTTGACAGCCAGCTTCAGCAGTGCAAAAAAGCGGTGGAAACTGCGGCAAGGATAGGTGTTGACGGGCTAATAACCCAGGATCTGTGCCTTGTGGAGATAGTGAGAAAATGCTGTCCCCGTATGGAGATACACGCTTCCACACAGATGACCGTTCACACCAAAAACGGTGTTGAGCAAGCAAAGGAGCTGGGGTTTTCACGCACCGTACTTTCAAGGGAACTGCCCGAGGGGATAATAGCCTCCCTTTCAAAGCTTGGGACGGAAACGGAGATCTTTGTTCACGGTGCTTTGTGTATGTCTGTTTCGGGGCAGTGCTATATGAGTGCCCTTATCGGTTCACGAAGTGCGAACAGAGGGCTTTGCGCCCAGGCTTGCAGACTTGGCATCAGCGCAGTGAAGGGTGAACGGCGGTATGATCTGTCGCTGAAGGATATGTCGGTACTGGACGTTATGGACACCGTGCTGGCAACAGGTGCGGCATCGCTGAAAATAGAGGGACGTATGAAGCGTCCGGAGTATGTGGCAAAGGCGACCCACAGCGCAGTTATGGCTTGCGCAGGGCAGGATCCGGACATGGAGGGGCTGGCGGCAGTCTTTTCACGAAGCGGCTTTACAAAGGGCTACTTTGAGGGCAAAACAGGCAGCGAAATGTTCGGCAGACGTGACAAGGAAGATGCGGCGGTGTCGGCAAAGGCTCTGCCGGGGATACACGAGCTTTACCGCAGTGAGTTCAAGCGTGACAGGGTGCGGTTTGCGTTCACAGCCCGGCAGGGAAGCAAAGTGCAGCTTACGGTCACCGACACCCAAGGCAACAGCTTTACGGCGAGGGGAGATATTCCGCAAACGGCACAGAGCAGGGGTCTGACAGCCGAGCAGGTGGAAAAGCAGCTGATAAAGCTGGGGGACACTATTTACGAATACGGCGGCTGCGAGTGTGACATCGGTGATATGCTGTATGTCAGTCCCGCACAGATAAACGCTCTGCGGCGGCAGGCGTGTGGTGGGCTGGATAGCGTAAGAGCCGGGGCAAACGACAGGTCTGTGCCCTTTGAAGATGTGGATATTACAGACTTTGAGGGAAGCTGCGAGTGCGAGCAGCCAAAAATAAGGATAGAAATTTCAAGCTTGAAACAGCTTGACAAAATAGATACGAACCATATTGAATTTGTGATAATGCCGCTGGAGCTGTGCGCAAATTCAGACCTTGCAGCGCTCGGTGAGAAGATAATGGCGGCGCTTCCGAGATTCACCTTTGACGAGCAAAGGGTGATAGACCGCCTGAAAGCACTGAAAAAACGGGGCTTGGAGCATATCCTTGCCACAAATATCGCTCATCTGAAAATCGGTAGAGAGCTGGAATTGACCGTCCACGGAGGATTTGGTCTGAACGTGACAAACAGTGTTGCGGCAAAGCTGCTGGGAGAGATGGAAGCTTGTGACGTGACCGCATCGTTCGAGCTGAAAGCGGCGCAGATACGGGCACTGAAAAAGCCCGTACCTCTGGGATATATAGGCTACGGACGGCTGCCCATGATGCTGACGGTGAACTGCCCTATAAGGCAGGCAGTGGGCTGCGGAAAATGCACAAAGACCCTTTACGACCCAACGGGCAGGGAGCTTCCTGTGCGCTGCTCAAAGGGCGAGGGATACGTGGAGGTGCTCAACAGCGACGTGCTTTTTACGGCGGACAAGATGTCAGACTTCAAGGGCGCAGCTTTCGTGACACTTTGTTTTGACGAGGAAACTCCCCAGCAGGCAGCAGACATCGTAAGGGCGTTCAGAAACGGCGAAAAAGCGCAGCTTGAGAACATCACCCGAGGACTTTATTACAGGGGGATAATCTGAATAGATAAATCAGAATTTGCCGCCGCGGCGGCACGCTTGTCCGTCGCATATCGGTTTGAGCAGGCAGCGGCTTTCGTGCCGCTCCGGGCTTTCACTTTGTGATAACTGTACAAGAGTAGAGCTGTGTTGTGCAAACCTCGGTAAATCCGCATTTGTTGAGGTATACCTGTCAAGCAACTGTGGGTATTCTCTTGGGAGCGTTTTTTCTCAAACTCTTTTTCTGAACTCT
>NZ_JHXH01000014.1 GCF_000621805.1 Ruminococcus sp. FC2018
GAAAATATGTAGAAGTTCAAAAGGAGAGTTTGAGGAAAACTTTTCCCAAGAGAATATCTCCAACTGCTATGCAAGGATATTGTGGTAAATCCGAATTATCATCGTATGTTTGGTAAATAATTGAGGTGACCTCTTGAAAGTGTTTCCTCTTAATCTCTCCTCCTGAACTCTCACTACTTTTTCGGTGCAAGATGTCGCAGACATCTTGTGCAGAAAAAGCAATAAAAGTTTTAGGGGTGGGGTTTGGGGAGAGACCCTTTTTCAAAAGGGTCCTCCCCAGTATTCACCATGCGTATGATGATAAATTCTGATTTATTACAGACATTCTACCTTAATTTCATCATCAGCCGTGCTGATACCAAAGGCTGTGATACCCGTATTATTCCTATCCACGATAAACTCGCTTATCCTGTCCTCGATCTCGTTTCTGATAACACGGCGGATATCTCTTGCGCCCAGCTTCTGGTCGTAGGACTTGTGAGCGATGACATTGAGCACATCCTCGTTGTAGCGCAGCTTGATACCCCGCTCCTCAAGAGGCTGAGCGATCTCCGACAGCATAAGATCTGCGATCTTTGCATAATCCTGCTGTGTGAGTCTGTTGAATACGACCACCTCGTCCACTCTGCCGATAAATTCTGGGCGCAGGAATTCTCGCAAAGCCTTTATCGCCTTGTCGTGAGCGATCTCGTTGTCCGTCTTGTTAAAGCCCACTCCCGTGTCCTTGTCTGTGGAGCCTGCATTTGAGGTCATAACAATGACCGTGTTCTCAAAGTTCACATCACGCCCCTGAGAATCGTGTATCGTGCCCTCGTCCAGTATCTGCAAAAGAATGTTCATAACGTCCGGGTGAGCCTTTTCTATCTCGTCAAACAGCACCACGCTGTAAGGTCTGCGCCTTACCTTTTCGGTAAGCTGACCCGCCTCGTCAAAGCCCACATATCCCGGAGGTGAACCGATAAGCTTGGAGACCGAGTGCCGCTCCATGTATTCGGACATATCAACTCTTATAAGCGGCTCCGTGGCATCAAAAAGCGTCTCCCCCAGCACCTTTACAAGCTCCGTCTTGCCCACACCCGTGGGACCTACGAAAATAAACGACGCCGGTCGCCTGCGCTTTGAGAGCTGGACTCTTGTGCGCCTTATGGCGTTTGCCACCTTTTCCACAGCCTCGTCCTGACCGATGATCCTCTTGGAAAGCTCGGTTTTAAGGCTTTTTATCTTTTCAAATTCGCTCTGGGATATCTTGTTTGCAGGTATCCCCGTCCATAGCTCGATGACCTTGGAAATGTCAGCGTCGGTCACTTGTACGTTTCTGACCTTTTCCTCAACCTCTTTCAGCCTGTTCTCGATCCGGGAGATCTCCGCCTTTTCCGTGGCAAGTATCTCGTAGTCGGGATCTGACTTTTCCTCGTATTCGCTCACAAGATCCTTGTGCTTTTTTAGCTCCCGGTTCAGCTTGTCAAGCTCCCCCAGCTCCGGCGTGTCAATACTTGCACAAGCGCACGCCTCATCAAGCAGGTCTATTGCCTTGTCCGGCAGGAACCTGTCGTTGATGTACCTTTCCGAAAGCTCGGCGCACTCACGGAGCTTTTCATCGCTTATCTTTACCCTGTGGAAGTTCTCGTAGTAACCCTTTATTCCCTTGAGCACCTCAACGGTCTGCTCTATGGTAGGCTCTCCCACCGTTACCGGCTGAAAACGTCTTTCCAGCGCAGCATCCTTTTCGATATATTTTCTGTATTCCTTGAAAGTAGTTGCACCGATAACCTGTATCTCGCCCCTTGAAAGAGAGGGCTTGAGAATGTTGGCGGCGTTCATCGTTCCCTCTGAATCGCCTGTGCCCACAAGGGAATGGACCTCGTCAATAAACAGGATAATGTTGCCCTGTTTTTTGACCTCCTCAACAAGTCCCTTGCAGCGGCTCTCGAACTGTCCCCTGAACTGAGTTCCCGCCACCAGAGCCGTCAGATCGAGCAGATAGACCTCCTTGTCCTGCAAATGGAAAGGCACATCTCCCCCAACGATCTTCTGAGCGATACCCTCCGCCACAGCAGTCTTGCCCACGCCCGGCTCACCGATAAGGCATGGGTTATTTTTTTGTCTGCGTGAGAGAATGTGGATAACTCTGGCTATCTCCTTATCCCTTCCGATGATCCTGTCCAGCTCACCGTCTCTTGCCCGCTGTGTAAGGTTAGTGCAGTAGTTGTCAAGGAATTTCAGCTTTTTCTTTTTGTCCTTTTTATCCTCCTTGACCGACTTCGCTCCATCCTTTGCAGCCTCCGCCTGCTCTGCGCTCTTTGAAAGCTCGCCTGCAAGGTTGTTCAGCAGTCCCCCCGCCTTGCCCATCTCGCCGAAAAGGCTGGTGAGAAAATCGGGCATTGTGCCGCTTCCCCCAAGCTCAAAATCGTCCCCGTCGGGCACCTCCGCAAGCTGCTCGCTCATTGCAGTCAGCTCGTCCTCGGAAATACCCATAGACTTGATATAATCATCCACCTGAGGCAGACCAAGCTCCTTAGCGCATACCAGACAAAGCCCCTCGTTCTTTTTTTCTTCGGGCTTGTTTGGGTTGATCTGCGATATAAAGACCACCGCCGGTCTCTGATGACATCTTGAACACATCAGCATAAAATGTTTTCTCCTTTCGCCGCAAGTTTGCCATGCTTTTTATTTATAGAAAAAATTGAAGAAATATC
Organism: Ruminococcus sp. FC2018; assembly: GCF_000621805.1. GTDB lineage: Bacteria > Bacillota > Clostridia > Oscillospirales > Ruminococcaceae > Hominimerdicola. Next base: position 2,697 of record NZ_JHXH01000014.1, read on the forward strand.
TGAAAAGATAAGTTTTGTCGATAATATCCGTGTTAAGCTTATCCATTTGGTTTTTGGACGAGTTTACAATAGCGCACAGCACATAAGCTATCACCGCCACATACAGCGTGCCCTTGACAACTCCCAGCAGCAGTCCGCCGAAGCTGTTTGCTGCGCTTACCACCTTCACCTTTGACAGTATCCCCGCCAACTTTATCACAATAAGCAGTGTTACGGACACCAGAATGGAGGCTATAACAAAAATTATGCCCCCTGCTATCTTCTCTCCCACAGGTCTTACATAGGTGCTTTCTATCTCCTGTGCAGCCTTGTGCTTATCCGACATAAGCAGCATCCGAACAAATTTTATAAGCTCCTCACGCTTGTTTTCAAGCCCTGTGCGGACAATGGAGCTGTCCGAATCGTCACTGCTGCGGGTCATGCTCACTATCTGCCCCAGCAATTCGTTGTCAATATAGTCCTCAAACTCCTGTTTTACCTGCTGCCTTATCTTAGGGTCAACACCCTTTTGTGCCATTACCCCGTCAAGGTTATCCACCACATCTCCGTCTGCAAGAAGCACACTGCGCAGCTCCTCGTTGGTGACCGTCTGGGGCAATCCTCTTTTGCGAAGCTCACCGTTGACCTTGTCTTCCACATCTATCTTTTCCACCGAGCTTTCAATGGCGTTTACCACCTTGTCATGAGCAACAGCATTGTATGCAGGGGCAGCCAGGATAAACGCAGCCGCAGCCGCAATAAGCAGCGTAGCTATCGTCTTGAGCATCAGAGCCGCATACTTGAAAAAGCCCATAACATAACCTGTCACACAGGTCACTATGAATAATACAACAACTATCCCGTCAAGCAGTATTGACATTATTTGATCTCACCATCTCTTGTTCCGATTTTATCTTTTTTGTTTAGTAAAGGGCATCGCCCAGTAATTATGATCCTCATCCTTTACATAACCATACATAAAACCATTTGCAGCGTACAAGCTATGTATCAAACTTTATCTTATTTATATCACGGTATCCCATAAGATATACTGCCTTGTTTGCATAAACACAATCCACATAGTTGCGGGACACCTGTGCCGTGGCAAGCTTGCTGCCGTCCACATCATAGCTTTCCACAAATTTGTCGCTGAACGCAATGACCGTTGAGCCGTCCAGCTGGACTTTCCTTGGTTCACCCTGAATATCCTGTGTCACCGTAGGCTGAACGCTGCCGCTGTTGTTGTCAAAGATCATAAGCGTGCCGTGAGTGCCGGTGACCGCCTTGGTGTAAAGCACCGTGTACTTTTCGCTGTTGCCGAAGGAAACAGGCTGATCCTTGAAATCAAACCGACCCGTCTGGTTTCCGTTGCCGTCCACCCCGATAACGCAGTTGTCACATACCATGATGTATCCACCGCTGCTGAGCTTCTGGGTCCGCAGAACGAAGCTGTCCTCCAGCGTGCAGGTCATAACAGGTTCTCTGCTGTCAAACATCACCGAGTAAACGGCTGAATCTATCTTTCCACCCGACGAGGAAATCGTGCTTATGCAGCACCCCTTGCCGTCGTCGCAGAAGTTAATGTCGATAACTCTCCTTCCGCTTGACCAGGTGTATATGACCGACCCCATATCATCATAAACAGTGATAAACGCCGTGTCCTTCTCCGTCTGGGTAAGCACCGCAGCGTAGCCGTTGGGAGCGATCTTTGCAAGAAGAATGGGGTTGTCTGTCTTTTTGGTGTAAACCACGTTCTTGCGTGTAAGCACCTGGAAGTTCTTGCCGGAGTTATCGTAAGCAAGTATCTTTTTCTCGCTTACATCTATCACAGGAGAGCCGTAATTGTGCGCCACCGCCTTTATCTGCGACCCATCGGGATTGTAGAAAATTATCCTCTTGCCGTCAAGTGAGACCATAACGCCGCCGCATTGTGTAATGCTGCTTATGTCCGCCTGGGAGATCTTCAAAGGGAAGTTTCCGCCCTCCTCAACACCGTCGTTGACAATGGTCTCGTGTGGCTTTTCAAATAAGCCCTCCAGCTTTGGCAGCCACTTTTTGTGTGTAGCATAAGCCGTTACGCCCAGGGCAAAAATTATCCCCAGCACCACCAGACGCTTTATCAACCGCCTGTTCTTTTCCTTTTTCCGCTCCTGCCTTATATCAGTAACGTTGCCGCTTTCAGAGGTTATCTGCTGGCTGATATTTCTTGAACGGTCCTCTTCCTCTTTAAGACGGTCCACCATTTCATCTATCCGGTCCTGCGGCTCATCCGTGGATTCCGTCCCGCCGTCGTCCTCGCTTATCTTTCCGTCCTTGAGCTTTAAGTATTTGAAAGAAGGCTGCTCGTCGTCGTATTGCTGATAAAGCATCTCCTCCTGCTCGTATCCGTCCTCATCCTGCTCCTGTGGCTGAGGCTTTTGAAAGCTGCTTGTGAGGGTGATGCGCCCCTGGCTTATCTCGTATTCATCAGGTCCACTGTCCTGTCCGCTCTGAGCCTGCTGCTGAGCCTCAAGCTCTCTTTGCCGCAAAAGCTCCTGCATCCTGCGGTGACGCTCCGCCTCCGCCTCACGGGCAAGCTCCGCCCTGCGCACATAGTCAAGCGCCTCAAGCCGCTGCTTGTGGATCTCTCTTTTGCGCTGAGCCTCCTGCATCTCGGGCATCACGGCGTTCACGTGCTGTCCCTGCTGCGCCTGAGCCTTGGGCTTTCTGCGTTTTTTCCTGTGCATCGACTCCGGCATCGGCACGTTATATGCGTTAAACTCCTCCGCACCCACAAAATCCTGTGAAGTGCGGCGGTTCATGCTGTCCATTTTGTTTTTCTTACTCACAGTACGGTCGCCTGCATATCGCAGACCTTCCTCCTTTTTTGCTGATAAGATCTTCTTGTACCCTCACGGAACAATACCCCTGTGATCCTGTGCTCCGTGGCTTTAGTAAAACACCTTGTTAAGATAAAGTCCCTGCGGCGGAACAGTTCGTCCTGCCTTTGTCCTGTCTTTGCTTTGGATTATACGTGGAATATCTCCCTCGCCCAGCTTTCCCTCGTTGATGAAAAGGAGCGTCCCCACCATTATCCTTACCATGTTGTATAAAAACCCGTCCCCTGAAACGGAGAATATGACCATGTCTCCCTGCCTGCGCACATCAAAGCTTTTTATGGTGCGCACCGTGTTCTCCTTGGTACATTCCGACGAGCACATGGATCTGAAGTCATGCTTACCGATAAAGTCCTTTGCCGCCCTGTCCAGCTTTTTCTCGTCGATAGGGTACCAGCTGCGGTAAGCGGTGTTCATGTAGAACGGATTTTTGTATTCGCTGTTGTGTATCAGATATTCGTATTGCTTGCCCTTGCAGTCAAACCTTGCGTGGAAATCGGGGGGTGCCTCCTGGCAGCTCTTGACGCCGATGTCGTCGGGCAAGCGTGAGTTCATGCCGAAAACTATCCCCCTGCAGGTTATAGTTGATTCAGTGCAGAAGTTAAGCACATATTCTCTTGCGTGCACCCCCGCATCTGTCCGTGAGCAGCCGATCACCACCGTGGGCTGTTCAAGCAGGTCGGATAAGCACCTTTGGAATATCTCCTGTACCGTCACAGAATTGTTCTGTATCTGCCATCCGTGGTATGCGCTTCCGCAGTACCAGATGGTGACTTTGAAATTTCTCATTTTTCTTCCTTACTTTGCCGGCTATATAAAATGATTTAACACTATGACCCCTGCGAAAAACGTAAAAACATATACCGTTCCCCAAAGGTCGATAAGCTTCATCTTCAGCTGTTTCATTCTTGTCCTGCCCTCTCCCCCGTGATAGCACCTGCATTCCATAGCCAGTGCCAGCTCCTCGGCGTGTCTGAAAGAGGACACGAAAAGGGGTATAAGTACGGGTATCAGAGCCTTTGCCCGCTTGATGAACGACCCTGTCTCCATGTCTGCGCCCCTTGCCTTCTGAGCAGACATTATCTTGTCCGTCTCCTCGATAAGGGTGGGAATGAACCTGAGCGCAATAGTCATCATCATCGCCAGCTCGTGGACAGGGACCTTTATCTTTTTAAGCGGTGATAAAAGCCTCTCGATAGCGTCCGTAAGGTCTATCGGCGAAGTTGTGTAGGTCAGCAGACTGGTGCCTATGATAAGACAAGCTATCCTCACCACCATGAAAACAGCCGTCTGAAGACCCTTGTCGGTAATTTTAATGAACTTCCATTCAAATATAGGTTCTCCCGTGTGAATGAAAAACAAATTAAGCACCGACGTTATGATTATAATGACCAGTATCGTCCTTAGCCCCTTGAACATCATCTTCAGCGGTATGCGTGAGATAAGGAAGGTGAGCAGCGTGAACACTGCGCATACACCCAGTCCCCTCATGTCGCCCGCCGTAAACAGCATCACTATGAAAACAATGGTCAGCAGTATCTTTGCCCTTGCGTCCAGCCTGTGGACCGGAGAGTTACCGGGAAAGAACTGTCCAATGGTAATATCCTTTATCAATCTGTCTCAATTCCTCTGTTGAATTTCTTTTCCGCCAGAAGCTTCAAAAGCAGCTCCTTTGCATATTTTGTGGTGTAAACATCGTCCCCGATGTCCAGACCCATAGCCTTGAGCCTGTTAAAGACCCTTGTTATCTGCGGTACCGCCAGACCCATTTCCTCCAGCTGTGCAGCCCTGTGGAATACCGTCCGGGTGTCGTCGTAGCAGTAAAGCTTTGCCTTGTTCATCACCAGTATCTTGGATACGTTTTTTGCAATATCCTCCATTGAGTGTGACACAAGCAGCACTGTGTTTTTCTTTTCCCTGTGATATTCCTTGATAAGCCCCAGTATCTGATCTCTTCCCTTTGGGTCAAGCCCGCTGGCAGGCTCGTCAAGAATAAGCACCTTTGGCTCCATAGCCATAACGCCTGCAATGGCGACTCTGCGCTTTTGTCCTCCCGAAAGCTCAAAAGGCGACTTGTCCAGCATATCCGCAGTGATCCCCACCATTTTTGCAGTTTCCTTTATCCGCCTGTCCACCTCAGCGTTGTCCAGCCCCATGTTTTTCGGACCGAACCCGATGTCCTTGTAGCAGGTCTCCTCAAAAAGCTGGTATTCGGGATACTGGAACACAAGTCCCACCTTGAAGCGTACCGGGCGCAGCTTTGACTTGTCGTCCCAAAGCCTTTCCCCGTCAATAAGCACGCTTCCCGAAGTGGGCTTCAAAAGCCCGTTGAAGTGCTGTATCAAAGTGGACTTTCCCGAGCCGGTGTGCCCGATGATGCCCACCATTTCCCCTTCGTCTATCTCCAGATTTACATCGTCAACAGCCACCTTGCGAAATGGTGTGCCGTCGCCGTATATGTAAGTCAGATTTTCTGTCTTGATTATAGCCAATTCCTTTTACTCTCCGTTCAATGCACATATCACGCTCATCACTGCCGTCTACCCTGCAGCTGTGTCCTTCAACAGCCCGTAAAGCGCCTGCACACACTCGTCCTCTGTGATTATCTCGCCGGAGATATCGTACCCCTGCTTGTTGAGAAAATCCGCTATCTCCGTCACCTGCGGCACATCAAGCCCCAGGTTGCGCATAACGTCCACCTGAGAAAAGACCTTCTTTGGAACGCTGTCCATTATCTTTTCCCCGCCGTCAATGACCACTACTCTGTCCGCCTGAGCAGCTTCCTCCATGTAGTGAGTGATAAGTACGATAGTAACGCCCTTTTCCCTGTTGAGCATCTTTATGGTCTTCATGACCTCGCTCCTGCCCTTTGGGTCAAGCATCGCCGTAGGCTCGTCAAGCACGATACAGTCAGGCTCCATAGCGATAATGCCCGCAATAGCCACCCTCTGCTTCTGTCCGCCCGAAAGCTTGTGCGGGGCGTGCATACGGTATTCGTACATACCTACCGTTTTAAGTGCCTCGTCAACACGCCTGCGTATCTCCTTTGGCTCCACGCCGAGGTTTTCAAGGGCAAACGCCACGTCCTCCTCGACGATAGTGGCAACTATCTGGTTGTCGGGATTTTGAAAGACCATTCCCACCCTTTTGCGGATAGGCAAAAGGTTTTCCTCCCTTATGGTGTCCAGACCGTCCACCGTAACCTCACCCTTTTCCGGGGTGTTTATAGCGTTTATGCATTTTGCAAGGGTAGATTTTCCGCTTCCGTTGTGACCAAGCACCGCCACGAATTCGCCCTTTTCGATATCAAGGTCTATCCCCTTGAGTACAGTGTTCTTGACCGGCGGCTCCTCAGCCTCGTTGATGTATGAAAACTCCAGTCCCCTTATGTGAATGTAACTCATTTTATTTTCCTTGCTTTCAGATTTTTACAACCTGATATATATCCTTTCCCCGCATAAGCAGAGAAAGGATATATCATCATCGTACCCTCAAAGACGAAACTCAGTCCTCTTTCTTGTCCTCGTCGTCCTTATCCTTCTTGAAGAAGCCTGTGACTGTGTCCTTAGCCTTTTCAAGGTTTTCCTTTGTGGCAAGCTCTTTAGCCTTGTCCTTTACATCGTCAGGGATCTTGTCCAGCAGATCCTCTGCCTTATCCTTGATGTTGTCGATGTCCAGTGCCATAGTTTTTTCCTCCTGAAAATAATAATTTATGAAAAGCGCAGGGCACAAAGCCCCTTGCCCGTTCATCGTGATTCTTCTTCGCTGTCCGCCTTTATCCCTGCTGTGCTGTTCATATAGTTCTCTCTTCCTCATATTTGTTTACGGAATAAATAGCTGCAGAGATTTCTCTTGAAAAGTGTTCTTCCGTACTCTCTCCGAACTTTCAGTCATTTTTCAGTAATGGGAGTTTTCTTCCCTTACTGAAAAATCATTAAAAGGTTTCTGAAGGGGGGGCGGACGGGATAGAGTAACCGTTACCACGGTTACTCTGAACAACGGCTGCGCCGTTCTTCGACTCTCTCTCCAAAAGAGTTCCCTCCAGCTATTCACCAACCTGCCATATCGCCGTGGAGCCGCATGGCAATACGCTTCCCGTTGCCTCAACAGGCAGACCTATCTCGTCAGCGGTGACAGATCCGCCGAACTTTCCGCAGATCACATCTTTCAGAATATACGCCATGACCGAAGGGGAAAGCCCCGTGGTGTAGCTGTTGAGCAGAAAGAATAAAGGCTGCTCGCTCAGCACGCCTGAACAGGTCTGCACAAGATCGTAAATACAGTCCTCCAGCTTCCATACCTCTCCGCCGGGACCCCTGCCGTATGAAGGAGGGTCCATAACGATAGCATCGTATTTCCTGCCTCGGCGGATCTCCCTGCGGACAAATTTCTCGCAGTCGTCCACCAGCCAGCGTATCGGTCTGTCGGACAGTCCCGAAGCCTCAGCGTTTTCCCTTGCCCATTGTACCATGCCCTTTGACGCATCAACGTGAGCGACCTTAGCCCCCGCCTCTGCACAGGCAAGTGTGGCACCGCCTGTGTATGCAAAAAGATTAAGTACACTGATCTCTCTGCCTGCGTTTCGTATCAGATCCGCCATAAAGTCCCAGTTTACTGCCTGTTCCGGGAACAGCCCCGTGTGCTTGAAACCGGTGGGACGAATGTTGAATTTAAGTGCCCCGTAGCTTATCTGCCAGCTCTGGGGCAGCTTTTTTCTGAACTCCCATTGTCCCCCGCCCTTGTCCGAGCGATGATATATCCCGTCCGCCCTCTGCCACATCTCGCTGCGCCGTGGCGACTTCCATATTATCTGCGGATCCGGGCGCACAAGCACCCTGCCCGCCCAGCTTTCAAGCTTCTCTCCGGAGGACGTGTCCAAAATTTTGTACTCTTTCCAATTCTCTGCAATGCGCATCTGCAAACTTTCCTTTGCGTTTTTATCCTATCAGAAAACTACCCGTATATCCTCTCGATAGTCTCTGCAATATTCTTGGCGTATTCGGTTATGATACCCGTCTTTTTCCCCTCGATCATTATTCTCACCAAAGGCTCTGTGCCCGATTCACGAACATATATCCTGCCCTCAGTGCCCAGCTTTCCGCTGTATGAAACGATAAGCTGAGTGATCTCGCTGTTTTCACGCCACTTTTTCTTGTTTTCTTCCTTAACGTGAGCGTCCAGAAGGATCTGGGGATTAGCCGTCATTATCTTACCAAGCTCGCTGAGCTTGTTGTTTGAAAGCTTCATCACCGTCATAAGCTTTGTGCCCACCAGCAGTCCGTCGCTTGTGGTCTCATCGTCAAGGAAAATGATGTTGCCCGACTTTTCGCCGCCAAGATTGCACCCCGAGCGGCGCATCTCATCTATAACGTGCAGCCCGCCCACCTTTGTTGCGGTGGTAACTATCCCCGCATCACGGGCGAACTTGTAAAATCCCGAGTTTGTCATCTTTGTCACAACGCAGCTGTTGTTGTTGAGCTTTTTGCTGAACTGCATGAACGCCGCAAAAATAGCCATGAGCCTGTCGCCGTCAAGGACCCTTCCTGCCTCGTCCACAGCAATACACCTTGCCCCGTCGCCGTCAAAAGCCAGACCCAGATCGCAGTGCTCCTCCACAACAGTCTTGATAAGCCCGTACAGCTCCAGAGTGCCGCAGTTGCGGTTGATGTTCTCACCGTCGGGAAGATCGTTGATAAGCAGCACCGTAGCCCCCAGACCTCTGAAGATCTTGCCTGCGCAATCACAGGCTGCACCGTTTGCACAGTCGATAGCCACCTTTATTCCGTGGAAATCGCTGTCCACCAGTTTCAGCATATGCCGCACATAATCCCATTGACCGTCCTTGTCATAGTATATGTGACCGATGTCGCTTCCGCTTTTAAGCTCAAAATTCCCGTCCTGCACAAGAGCCTCAAGCTGCTGCTGGGTATCTCTGCTTATCTTGAAGCCGTCTGCGCCGAATATCTTTACCCCGTTGTATTTGTAATCGCTGATGCCTGCGGTTATCATTATCCCTGCGCAAGCCTTATTCTTTTTCACCAGCACAGCCACCGCAGGAGTAGGAACAACGCCCACAATAACAGCGTCCACACCCATCGAGCAGATACCGCTGACCAGAGCCGACTGAATGACCTCAGCCGACACCCTGGTGTCAAGACCGATGATTATTCTGGGCTTTTCGCAGTCCCTGCAAAGCAAAGCAGCCACCGCCCTGCCTATCTGCATAGCCGTCTCGCAGGTAAAACTGCTTATAGCAATACCTCTTGCACCGTCAGTACCGAATAATTCTCCCATATCTTTCTTAGATGCCCTTTAACGGGCACATCCTCCTTGATAAAGAATTTTTGTTTATCCTTGAAACCGCCTAAAAAGTCACCTGTCCGTCCTTGAGTATCCCCAGGTGCCTGTAAGCCAGCTCTGTGGCGCACCGTCCCCTGGAGGTGCGGGAAAGGAAACCAAGCTGCATAAGATACGGCTCGCAAACGTCCTCCAGCGTCACAGCCTCCTCGCCGATAGCCGAAGCCAGGGTCTCCAGCCCCACCGGTCCGCCGCCGTAGCCTTTTATTATCATGTCAAGCAAGCGTCTGTCCAGACTGTCAAGCCCCATATCGTCAACGTCCATCTGATTAAGAGCTATCTTCGCTATTTCCCGTGTTATCCGACCGTTGCCCATAACGTCCGCAAAATCCCTCACACGCTTGAGCAGCCTGTTGGCTATTCTCGGAGTGCCTCTTGACCTTGAAGCTATCTCCGCTGCGCCGTCGTGTTCACAGGGAACACCGAGAATATTTGCGCTGCGCTCAACAATGTCGCAAAGCTGCTGTGTGGTGTAAAGCTCCAGCCGCTGTATGACCCCGAACCTGTCACGCAAAGGAGAGGTGAGCTGACCCGCCCTGGTGGTGGCGCCAACCAGGGTGAACTTGTTAAGGTCTATCCTTATGCTCCTTGCCGCAGGACCCTTGCCCATTATGATGTCCAGAGCAAAGTCCTCCATTGCCGGGTAAAGCACCTCCTCCACCTGCCGTGAAAGGCGGTGGATCTCGTCGATAAAAAGAACATCACCCTTTTCCAGGTTGGTTAGCAAAGCCGCTAAGTCCCCCGGCTTTTCTATTGCAGGTCCCGAAGTGATGCGGATATTAACGCCCATCTCGTTGGCGATGATCGCCGAAAGGGTGGTCTTTCCAAGTCCCGGAGGACCGTACAGAAGCACGTGGTCAAGACTGTCGCCTCGTTTTTTTGCCGCCTGAATGTATATCTTCAGATTATCCTTGACCTTTTCCTGCCCTATGTATTCGTCAAGTGTCTTCGGACGCAGACTGACCTCAAAGTCCTCGCTCTCGTCCTTTGTGACCTGTGGGGCAACAAGCCTGCCAGCATAGTCATTTTCTATTTCAAATCCGCCTTTTTCTATCAAGCCTTACACCTCTTTTTACTCCTGCTCCTTTTTGTTCACACCGAAGATCTCGTCTGCAAACCCGGTCATTTCCCTCGACCATTCGTGACCCGAGTGCTGTATCTTCACCCACGAGCACATCTGCGCATAGTTCTCATCGTGAACAATATCGTACGGTGAGCTATACCCGTTGTCGTGGCTCTCATAAAGCACCCTGCCCTTGCGTATCATCTCGCAAGGAAATTCGCCCTGCGGCGGGTCATCCAGCTTGTCAAAGATCTCCTTGTCTATCTCAAAGAGGTAAAAGTCACCTCTGTCCCAATCCTTTGCGGTGTATAGGTCATTTTCCTCGTCATAACAGGCTTTCCAGCCAAGTCCCTCTTTGAACTGCATATCCTTACCCTCTTACTGCGTAAAATCCGCACTGCATATATGATGCCCAGAAAAGCTCGCAAGCCGCAAAGCCCGTATTTTCAAGCATCTGCAAATGCTCTTTTATGTTTATCGGGAAATACTCCGCACCGTACCTCGCAAGGTGCGCATCGACCTCAACAGGCGTTCTGCCCGCATCAAGCTGATACTCGCCCAGCCGCGCAAGCAAGTTTTCCCTGCCCGTTTCGGTAAGCGGCGCAGTATTCTCAAAGTATACGAAAATACCGCCCTTTTTGAGTGCCTTAAAGCAGTTAGTCACCGCCTTTTCGCGCGTTTGTCTGTCAAAATAGTGGTGCGACTGTATCGCCGTCACAGCATCGAACTCGCCCTCAAACTGCATATCCTGCGAGCCAATGCCGTAGAATTCGCACTCCCTGCCCGCCAGCTTTGCGCGTGCGTCGGTGAGCATATTCTCCGACGGGTCACAGAGCGTCAGCCTTGCTATATCAAGCCTGTCCAGTGCTTTTAGCGCGAACGTTCCCGTTCCGCACCCCGTGTCCAGCAGACTTATCTTCCTGTTCTTAAAATGTGCCCTTATCACCGAAAATACCTGCTCGTGCAACTCGTTGTAAAAGGGTATCACCCTGCGCACGTTCTCGTCATACGCACTTACCTTGAATGGTGTCGTGTTATCCACTTTGCTCCCCCGGCTTTCTCCTTAAAACCTCGCCAGTCCTATAAGTGCCTTTTTGATAAGCTCCTCCACAGGCAGCCCCGGGTCAAGCTGCGATATGACCGACAACGCCTCGCCCTCGGTATAACCAAGCACCACCAGAGCCGTCACCGCCTCGTCAATGTTGCTGCCCTGCGGAATAATTGCCTGAGTGCTCTCGCCTCTTACCGAAATAGCTCCCTGCTTTGCCACCTTGTCCTTCAGCTCAAGCACTATCTTCTGAGCTATCTTTGTTCCTATGCCCTTTATCTGGGTAAACGTCTTGTAATCTCCCGTAGCCACCGCCAGAGCGAACTGTGACGGCGTGCAGCCCGAAAGGATCGACACCGCAGCCTTCGGACCCACGCCCGAAACGCTTATCAGCATTTTGAAGCTGTTAAGCTCCTCCCTTGTTGCAAATCCGAACAGCTCAACATCGTTCTCCCTTACCGCAAGGTGAGTGAACAGCGTCACCTCGTCCTGCCCCGTGACCTCCTGTATGGTGTTGAACGAGGTGCGGCAGGCATAGCCCACACCGCCGCATTCCACCACCACCAGCTCAGGCTCTGTGGCGATCACCTTTCCTCTTACCGAATATATCATAACTTTTCTCCTTGTGTTTTACCCTATCTGAAAAAGCGGCTCATAGTCCTCATAATCATCGTCGGTCGCCTTTATTTCAAGCGGCGGCTGCGAATTCACGCCGTTTCTGAACATCTCATACACTTTTTCAGGCTCACTTTCGAGTCCGCAGTCAGCGATAAATGCCGCAATGCGCTCCTTGTAATTCTTGCTCGGCGAGGACTTGTCCTCAATGCACTCCATGAAATCTTCCACGCTGTCAAAGTCAACATCCGACCAGTCGCTCAGATATCTGCAGCACAGCAGAATGCTGAAAAAGTCCCTTATGTTCTGCGCAGCAAATCCTGCACTGCCCTCCGAGTCGATATAGCCGACCCTGCCGTCCTCGGCGAGCACATAAACTCCGCCGCAGCCGTCGCAGCCGAACGGCGTGAGCTTAAACTGGCATTTTCCGCCTTCAAGCAGATAATAGAGGTCATCTTCAAGCTGCTTGTCATCCTCAAGGTCAAAATCGCACTCAGCCGAAAGGTAGTGTGCTATGTGGCTGTCTGCCTTTATCCTGTCAATGAATTCCTGTACATTTTCCATAACAAAAACCTCGTTATCCATATTTTTCCAGCGTCTGCCTGCCCGTCATGAGAAGCCCGTGAGTTATCGCCAGAGCCACAGCGTCAGCGGTGTCATCGGGCTTTGGGACTTCTTTCAGGTGCAGCATAGTCCGCACCATTTCCTGGACCTGTTTTTTCTCGGCACGCCCGTAGCCCACAATGGAGCTTTTCACCTGAAGGGGCGTGTATTCAAATATGGGCAGACCCTCCATTATAGCCGGCAAAAGGGTGACCCCCCTTGCCTGAGCAACATCAATAGCGGTCTTCTGGTTTGTGTTAAAAAACAGCTTTTCCACCGACAGCTCGCCGGGCTTGTAAGTTTTTATAAGCTCGCACATATCAAGGTAAATAGCCCTCAAACGAGCCTCAAAGGGCATATCCGCCGCCGTGGTTATTGCGCCCATGTCCGCAAGCCGGAATTTGCCGCTTTGAAAGTCCACCACCGCAAAGCCCACAATAGCGTAGCCCGGGTCTATCCCAAGTATTCTCATAGCCCCCGGCTCCTCCCTTCAAAGGCGTAAAAACGTGTCATTTCGCCCCAAAACCATACCTGTGGCATTATATAGTTGTATTATACCATATTTTAATCACAAATGCAAGCATAAACGTTATATAACGACCATTTTTTTATACCCTGTGCGCATAAATTCCAAAGCCTGACTGCTTGCGGCGGCAACAGCAGTTCAGCTGGCAGCGAGGAAACAACCACAACTACAACAACGACCACCACTACCACAACGACCACAACGACAGCTGCAAAAGGAAATACAATAACTTTAAAATCCGAAGAAGATGCCGAAAACATTGCCAGAGGGTTGGCAAAAGCCAAATATGAGAAATATAGTCCGGTTGTGATCGGCGAAGTTAAAACAGAAAAAACTGCATCGGGATATTCAGTAGATCTTTATGGTCATTGCTGGAAAACAGACAAATATGGAAGCAATGCAGAGAAAAAAGATTTTTCTATCTATGTTGAGTTTTACTCAACTATCGACCTCGACAACCCACAAAGCTCTGTTAAATACTTTACCGCCACAGATATTTGACAATAATGCTGTCCATGGCATATCCCAAAAAACTACCCTGATCCGTTCAAAAAATGACGCTGCATATCAAAAAAGAGCAAGCCCTGTGCTTGCTCTTTCTTATTTCTTCACCGCAAATCTCCTCAAAGGCGAGAACCAAAGCCGCTGCGCCACCAAGCCCGTGATAGCTCCCGAGGCAATGCCGCTTATCACAAGATACGGCACAAAAGCCCCTATCTGCGCCGTTAGCACCACCGCCACCACGCAAAGCTGCCCTGCATTGTGCCCAAGCGCCCCGAATACCGACACTACCCATATCTGCCTTTTGTCAAACCTCTCCACCAGCAGACACATTACCAGATACGCCGCAAAACCGCCGCAAAGCGAAAACATAAAGCTGATAAACGTCCCGTAAAATGCCGCCGCCAGCACTATCCTTATCCCAAGTACCGCCCCCGCAGCAGCACGCCCCGCAAAAAGCATCGCACAAAGAGTCACCACGTTTGCAAGCCCCAGCTTCACACCTGCGTAATTTGGCATCGGCACCTGCGCCTCAATGGCGTAAATTCCCAGCGAAAGTGCAGCCAGAACACCTATAAGGGCAATTTTTTGTACACTTATCCTGCCTTTTCCCAACGCCTACACCTCCGCATCTGCGCCCGAACCGCTGCCGCCCACCACCTTGATGACCAGCTTGTGCGGAGCGCAAATAATGCTGCTGCCCACAAACGACGCTTTTGCGTGCTTTACGCACACCTGGTTCTTGCAGTCTGCCTCCTCGACCCAGATCTCTCCCCGTCCGTAGCAAACCCTGTTCCAACCGTTTTCCGTCTCTATGAGAATACTCTTTGTTTCCTGATCTTCGATGCTGTCGATCGCCTTGTAAAGCTTCCGGTCAACGTATATCTCCGCGCCCTTTTTGTCCGATTTTAACTGTCCGAAAATTATCACAAAAACACATATTGCGACAACGCTCCCGAATACTATCGCCCATTTTACATTTTTCTTCACGTTATCGCCTCCTCAAAATCTGCGTTCCCACCCACATTATACCACACACGCCCCTCCCCGTCAAGGAAGTTTTACCCATTACCGTGTAATATTTTGGACACTTGTATTACAAAAGAAATACAAACTGTACGTTATTTTGTACATCTGTAACCGTTCTGTAATAATTGTAAAAAATAATTTGAAAAACCATAGAAAAATGTCGTTTGCCTATTGATTTTCATGGATATGTGTGGTAAAATAAAATCGTTGAAAATTTGTAACATTCTGCATTGTTGCAAATTGCTGCCTTTTGCTTGCAGCGGTGTTTTTTGTAAAGACCTGCTGCCTTCCTTTGCACCATAGTTTGTGTGACAATTTATGAAAATTTCCCGCCGCAGAGAGAGAAATTAAGCAAAACGTGGAAATTTTCTGCCAAAGCTTTTATTTCAAGCCAAACCGTGGTATAATAACTGGCATAAATAGAGAGAGAAATTTGACTGTTTGCCTGTTTTGAGGAGTTGTGTTTGTTTTGGAGAAATTTGTTATCCGAGGCGGGAAGCCGCTTCATGGTGACGTGTATATTAGCGGTGCAAAAAATGCCGCTGTTGCGCTTGTTGCTGCAACTATCCTTTGCGACGAGCCATGCGTCCTTGAAAACGTGCCTGAGATAAGCGATATAACCAAGTGCCTGAAGATACTTAAAGAGATGGGCGCAAAGGTCGAGCTTTTGGACAGACACACCATAAAGATAGATACCGCAGGTATCACCAATCCTTCCGTGCCCTATGAGCTTGCAAGGACTATGCGTGCTTCCTGCTATTTTCTGGGGACCCTTCTGGGAAGATTCCACGAGGCATTTGTGCCGATGCCCGGCGGCTGCGACCTTGGCGACCGTCCCATCGACCAGCATTTAAAGGCTTTCAGAGCACTTGGAGCTACCGACGATATCGTTAACGGCAACAACCACGTGCGTGCGGAAAAGCTTTCCGGAAATCAGATCTACTTTGACTTTGTCACCGTTGGTGCAACAATGAACGCTATTTTTGCTTCTGTTAAAGCCTCCGGTCTTACTATAATCGAAAATGCAGCTAAAGAGCCTCACATCGTTGACCTTGCCAACTTCCTTAACTCTATGGGTGCCGATATCCGTGGCGCCGGTACGGACGTTATAAAGGTCAGAGGTGTTGAGTACCTCAAAGGCGTTACCTATGCCACTATCCCCGACCAGATCGAAGCAGGTACCTATATGGTGGCTGCCGCCGCAACAGGCGGAGATGTTAATATCTGCAACGTTATCCCCAAGCACCTTGAATCTATTTCCGCAAAGCTGCGTAAATGCGGCGTAAACGTTGTGGAAAGCGACGAAAGCGTGCACGTCTGGGTGGACGGTCCGTTAATGAAGACCTCACTTAAAACTATGCCCCACCCCGGCTTCCCGACCGATATGCAGCCCCAGTTCTCTACTTTGCTTACTTTGGCTGACGGTACAAGCATCGTTACAGACGATATATTTGATAACCGCTTCAGATATGTGGGCGAGCTGAGAAGAATGGGCGCAGATATTTCTGTGGACGGTAAAGTAGCTGTAATCCAAGGCGTGGGAAAACTCCACGGTGCCCCCGTAGTCGCTACCGACCTGAGAGCAGGCGCTGCTATGGTCATCGCAGGACTGGCTGCCGACGGCGTTACCGAAATAGATAATATCGAGTATATCGAACGTGGCTACGAAGCTATCGACGAAAAGTTCCGCAAGCTCGGTGCTGATATCCAAAGAGTGTATAGACCCGATGCAGACTCGGTTGCTATGAGCGGCTAATATCTTATCAACATAACGGCGGCATATTACTTGCCGCCGTTTTTAAATTATTCTAAATCAGAATTTAATTTAGCACTGTGTAATAGTGTTTATCCGAAGGGGTTATAGGTGCTCATTATATGAGATTAAATCCGCCTTTTTGCAGGCGGATTGAGGGAAGAGAGTTTTGCGCTTTCCAAAGGGGCACGCCCTCTCTTGCAGGGCGTCCCCTCTTCCAAAACAGTCCACCGGACTGTTTTGAAATTCACCCCTTGCGGAGCGCACGATGTAGGGGGATTTCGCTCTCTGCGGACAGCGACGAGGGCGCCGCCCTCGACCCGCAAGCCCTTTTTAGGAAAGGGCTTGACCCCAAACCTTTTTAATATGCACAATTTGGCGCATTATCCTTGCATAGCAGTCGGAGAAAGTTCTTCTGGAAAGTATTGTTTTCCGTTCTCTCTTCTAAGCTCTCAGTCATTTTTACTATTTGGGGACTTGTTTCCCAAATAGTAAAAATCATTAAAAGTTTTAGGAAAGGGGTACGGGGAATAACCCTTTTTCAAAAGGGTTTTCCCCGATTACTCCGCAAGGGTGCTGCGGTAAATTCTGATTTATGAGAGGAGAACGAGATGGCGAGAATATATCCGTTATTTTCATCAAGCAGTGGGAACTGCACATACATAGGCAACGGAAAGAGTGGGATACTGATCGATG
Source organism: Ruminococcus sp. FC2018 (assembly GCF_000621805.1). Taxonomy (GTDB): domain Bacteria; phylum Bacillota; class Clostridia; order Oscillospirales; family Ruminococcaceae; genus Hominimerdicola. The sequence continues at coordinate 19,743 of NZ_JHXH01000014.1, forward strand.
CGGGGGTAAGCTGCAAGAAGATCTGCGATGCACTGAGTGCAAACGGGCTTGAAGCTGCAGGCATCTCGGGGATCTTCATCACGCACACTCATTCCGATCACGTAAGCGGTTTGAAAGTACTTGCAAAGAAGCTCAACATACCTATTTACGCACAGCGGCAGAACCTTTCCATACTTATGGAGAGCGATCTTGTTCCCGAAAGCGCACAGCTCCAGGAGCTTGACAGCGATGAAACCGTGTGCGGAGACTTTCTGGTTACCCACTTTGAAACGCCTCACGACACCCCTGCCAGCTGTGGCTATAAAGTCATTTGCCCCGACGGCAAAAAGCTTTGCATCTGCACCGATCTTGGCTGCGTGACCCAGACGGTGTGGGACAATCTTAAAGGCAGCGATCTTGTGCTGCTTGAATCAAACTACGATCCTTATATGCTTGCTCACGGACCTTATCCCTACCAGCTTCAAAAGCGCATTGCTTCGGACCACGGGCACCTTTCAAACTCTGACTGTGCAGACACGGTCCACAAGCTTTTGCAATGCTCAACGGAAAAGTTCATTCTGGGGCACCTATCCCAGCACAATAACACTCCGATCACCGCCGAAAACACCGTGGTAGGCACTTTGTCAGATGCACGGCGCAACAGAGATTATCTGCTTTTCGTGGCTAAACCCGAGGGTGAAGGAATGGCGGTGGCGTTTTGATAAAGATAAATCTTATCACTGTTGGAAAGCTAAAGGAGCAATACTGGCGTGACGCTGTGGCGGAGTATTCCAAACGGCTGGGGGCATTTTGCAAGCTGGAAATAATCGAGCTGAACGAGTCAAAGCTCCCTGACGAGCCTTCGGAAAAGCAAAAGCTTGCCGCACTTCAAAGCGAGGCAAAGGCTATGGAGCCATATCTTAGCGCCAAAGGTGCGTTCAACTTTGCAATGTGCATTGAGGGCAAGCAGATGACCAGCGAGAAGCTGTCCCAAAAACTGGACAGCTGCGGTGCCAATGGATATTCCACGATAAACTTTATTATCGGCTCTTCTTTCGGCATAAGCGAGGATATCAAAACACGTGCCGATGTGCGGCTTTCAATGTCCGAGATGACTTTTCCGCACCAGCTGGCAAGGGTCATGCTTATCGAGCAGATATACCGTGCATTTCAGATAAGCGCACACACAAAGTATCACAAGTAACAGGCGGCACGGCTTGGGCTGCCGCATGATTTTAAGATCCGGCAGTAAACAGACTTACAGGCAATTATTCGATTTTCAAGATTCGGGTGAAACACTATGACAGATAATCTTTTATACCGATGTGTTGACAAATACAACAAGGCTTTGAAGGTTTGCCGTGACTTTGAAGACCGTCCCGAACCGCCGTCAAGCCTTATTATCTACATGGTAAAGGGGCGCAGGCACGGTAAATTTTTTACACCTGTCAAGAGGCTTTGTGCCTGGCGTTATTCAGACGGAGAGCTGTTTGAGATACCTCTTGAGGCAAAACAGGTCACACAGCCGGAAAACGAGTTCTTTTACCGTGAGGCAAAGGCGGAGTTCGGCATTTCAAGGCTCCGCAAAAAGGCTTATATCAGCGTTTATCTCGGAAAAAGATTCGCCATTGGTTTTGAGTATGATATTGGTGTTGCGGGCATGGATTATATGGTGGGCAACGAAAAAATACTCTGGATAAAACGAAAAGAGCAAGGTTGACTTTCTGCTTTGGACACTCTTATACCAAAGCGTGAAAAACAGCCCTGCTCTGTTTTTTGTCATGAATTGCCAAGGTCGGCAGCGTGGACGCTTTATCAGTCGTTCTCAAAAAGAGGCGTTGAAAAATACCGTTCGGCGGTATCGGGAAGAACGGTGACCACCGTTTTGCCCTTGCCTAATTTCTTTGCCAGCTTTTTGGCTGCGGCAACGTTTGTTCCGCTGGATATACCGCACATTATGCCCTCAAGACGGGCAAGATCCTTTGCGGTGCATATTGCCTCTTCGTCGGAAACAATATAGATATTGCTGTAGATATTCTGATTAAGGTTGTCGGGGATAAGCCCGTCGCCGATGCCCATTTGCAGATGTGTACCAACTGTTCCGCCTGCAAGTATGGCAGCGTTTTCAGGCTCGACTGCCCAAATCTCGATATCCGGATACTGTGCCTTTAAGACCTCGCCAATGCCGCTGATCGTTCCCCCGGTACCTATTCCCGAGCAGAACCCATGGATCTGGCGGCCTGTTTGTTCAAGTATCTCGACGCCGGTGTGATACTTATGCGCAAGAGGATTTGCAGGGTTTGAGAACTGCTGAGGGACAAAGACGTTGGGGTCCCTTGCAGCCATATCGTCTGCCATTTTCGCACACTCGTCTATTGCTGCGCCGATATTTCCCCCGTCATGTACCAAAACGACTTCTGCGCCGTAATGCTTCACCAGCTTACGCCTTTCAACGCTAACCGAATCGGGCATTATTATCACGGTTTTATAGCCTCTGACTGCACCGATAAGTGCAAGCCCTATGCCCTGGTTGCCGGACGTTGGCTCAACAATTACGGTGTCCTTATTTATAAGTCCTTTTTGCTCTGCGTCGCAGATCATATTATAAGCTGTTCTGGTCTTGATAGAGCCGCCAACGTTGAGTCCTTCAAACTTTACAAGGATCTCTGCGCTGTCAGCTTCCACCATTCTATTAAGTCGGACCATGGGGGTGTGTCCGATATAATCAAGCACGCTATTATATACCATAGTATCTCCTCCGTTAATTAAAAATGCGGTATGTATATTATAGCATACTTGAGATATTTTTGCAACCGCAGCGTAGGCAGCGGAGGCAGCGGAGGCAGCGTAGGCAGCTCTATTGCGGAGGGAAATACAATCTGCCCATAAAAGTCACTGCAAGGCAGCGGTTATTTCGGCACGCAGTCTGATACCGGAGAGGGGGATATCAAGTTCTTTCGCTGTCTGCGCCCATGTGGGCAGGCGGCGTTTTGTATCTTCAAAATAGCGGTGCTTTACCACCGTTTTTACGAAGGGGTCGGAGATAAGCTCCAGCTTATGTTCAAGCTCCCGCTTCCTGCTTCTGACCACAGACTGCTGGTAGATAAGGTCCAGAAAGCGGTACTTTTCACGCTTATGGGAATTTTTAAGGGAGATATCCGCACTCACTCCCCTTTTCTCCATAAGCTTTTCAAGTCGCATATGCTCCGCACAGAGCCGTTCCAGCTCACGGGTGAGCATTTTCTCCCGGTAGATATAAAAACGATATCGCCCAAGCTCACGGGTAGTGAGGTGGACAGGCGGTTTTGGTTTCTGCTGATGCTTCACTATTTCATTATATACATCAAGCATATCAATGGCTGTAAAAAATTCTTTTGCGCCCATTATTGTCCTCCAAAATTTCAGGTCAACTTGTTTTTCTCTCTTTCTACGCCGACGGGGCTTCGGCTATTTACGGAAAAGGCGGCTCCACATTCCTCCTTTTCCTTCTGTTTACAAGTATAGCACACGAACATATGTTTGTCAAGAACATTTGTTCGCAAAATAATAATTTTTTTATTTTAATTATGGCAATTTTCTGTAAGAAAATCAGGCAGCAAAAAAGCTCCCCATTAAAACATGGGAAGCTTAAAAATGCTTATGGGGTAAATTTTGTGCCGAACTTAATGGTTTCAGCCTGGTCGTAATCCTTTGGTGCGTCGGGGTACTGACCGATCAGCAAGCCGCTTTGTCCCTCGGTGGCAGCGGTAGCAGTCCACTGAGCATAGCCGATATAGGTTTTCTCGTCGATAGTCAAGGCGATCATGCCGGATCCGTCGCCATTTTCTTTCATGACCCTGGCGATCTCTTCATAGACCTTCTTTTCATAGTTGTCGGTAGCTTTTCCTACAAGCTCATTGGGTTTACCGGAGACGGTAAAGTCATGTGCAGCTTCGCCGTCAGCGACCTGGTCGGTGGCAACAGTTTTAGCCGTATTGAAAACCAGCTTTGCGTTTGAGTTGGCTGTTCTCAGGCGGGATTTTTTAACATAGTTCATCATGGTCGGTATCAGAATAGCTGCCAGGACACCTATTATGGCTATGACCACGACGAGCTCCACGAGAGTAAAGCCCTTTTTGTTTCTCTTATTCATAATTGTCCCTCCGTATTTCGGGCAGTGCCCAGTCGCAATACGTTCATCATAATTCCACTTACATTATAACATGATTTGGAAAAAAGTCAAGGGCTTTAGCCAAAAAAAAAAGCGACCGCCGAAGCGATCGCTCAAAAATTTTAGGTTGTAGAATCGTTAACTGCAGCGTTGTATTTACCGAATGTAAGACCCTCAGCCTTGTCAACATCCTTAGGAGCGTTTGGCCACTGACCAGTGATCTGACTAGCTTCTGTCTCATTTGTCTGCCACTGGCACCAGTTAACAGCGTCCTTCTTGTTAGGATCGAACTCGATAGCAACAAAACCTGCGCCGCTCTCGCCGTTATCCTTAAGAGCATCCCAAACAGCAGCCTCAAGAGCGTTGGAAGAACCCTTGTAAGACTTAACAGCGATAATGCCTGTAGGTCCGAGTTTCTTTACTGCATCGCCGTCAGCAACCTTATCAGATGCCATGTTGTTAACCTGCTCGAAAACAAGCTTAGCGTTAGAGTTAGCTGTTCTCATTCTGGACTTCTTAACATAGTTCATCATTGTAAGAATAAGGATAGCTGCCAGTACGCCGATGATTGCGATAACTACTACGAGCTCTACCAGTGTAAAGCCCTTCTTGTTTGACTTTCTCATAGAAAATCCCTCCATAATAAAATTTTTATAAAAGCATTGCACCCCAATATGCAATGAACTTTCCACAATTAAACCGTCAAGGCACCCTTGTCAAGTTCCTCTTGACTTAATTACATTATACTCATTTTATATGATTTGTCAATAGTTTCTGCAATTTTTTTTCAAGTTTGTGCAAATCACCAAAAACCAGCATTTCTTTACGATAAATTCGCCAAAATACTTAATATAAAATACAAATTTATACTCACGAAACGCTCAGTTAACGCAAAAGCGCAAGAAAACTAACGCTTTATTTTTGAGTACATTAGGATTATATCACAAGGGTTTCTATTTGTCAAGTGTTTTTACAGAAATATTTTTTCTTTTTATTTTGTCTGCCAAATCAGCTTGTTCACGGTTTTTCTTTGGGTCGGCGTGGCTTTTTATCCTTGATCTTTCAAAGAAAGTATCGTTTGCGCCAACAGGTCGGTCTGGCGGGAGTTATTGAACACGGAGGGCGAGAAGCGTACAACGCCTGTATCCAGGGTACCCAGTGTCTTATGGGTCAGGGCTGCGCACTGGATACCTCCTCGCAGGGCAAAGCCTTTCTGCGACAGCATACGGGCGGTTTCTTCGGAGGACATTTCCCGGATATTGAACGCAAGGACGGGGGAACGCATACGGTCGGTTTCATACAGGGTTATTCTTTTATCCTCCCGCAGGCGGCTCTCCAAGCGTTTACACAGGGACATTTCGTGGTCATAGATACGCTTTGGGGTAGTACGGCGTACAAAGTCGATGCCCTGGGCAAGGGCGATGACCCCCACGGTATTCAAGGTACCGCTTTCCAGTCTTTCGGGCAAAAACGGGGTTTGCTCCAGGCTGGCGGAGGTTGCGCCTGTACCTCCCTCTATAATAGTATCAAGTTTATATTTTCCGTTGGTGACCAGCAGACCTGTGCCTGTGGGACCGTAGAGGGCTTTATGTCCGCTGAGGCAGAGAAAGTCCATTCCGTCGTCAAGGGTCAGATCCAGCACTCCGCACGCCTGTGCGCCGTCAACTATAAAGGGTATTTCATTCTCCTTTGCCAGAGCTGCCAATGCTCTTACGGGCATTATTGCCCCTGTGACATTGGAGGCTGCGGTACAGACTATGGCTCGGGTGTTTTTCCTTATAAGCTTTCGGAAGCTGTCAACGGTCGCACGGGGGTCGGGGTAGGTCTGTGCCACGGAAAAGCTTACGTTACGGGTTTTTGACAGGGCATAGACAGGTCTTGCGGCGGCGTTATGCTCGTGGTCGGAGAGGATAACGTGGTCGCCGCTGTGCAATATGCCTTTTATCGCCATATTCAGAGCATAGGTACAGTTGGGGGTAAAGACCACATTTTCGGTTTGGGCATTAAACATCTGTGCGGCTTTTTCCCGGGTCTCGTAGACCTTCTGCGCCGCTTGCAGGGACAGGGTATGCCCTCCCCTGCCGGGATTGCCGCCGTACTGGGTTATTGCTGTCCGGGCGGCATTTGCCACGGGGGCAGGCTTGGGATAGGTGGTGGCGGAATTGTCAAAGTTTATCATATATCTCTCCTATCAGTCCAGGGGTTTATGGGGTATACTGTTTTCTTCAAGCAGGCTCAGAGCCAGAGAAAGGTCCTTCACCTTAATGGAATAGCCGCAGCCGCTTGCCACATTCTTGGGGGTACGCTGTATCTCACAATACACTCCCCGGGAGTTGAGCAGCTTTTTGGCTTTCATAGCGTAGGTTATCGATGTCATGGGTATAAGCTGTGTATTCAAGAGTATTCGCTCCTTTTATTATAGTGTGATGCAGTAACATTATATGCTCGTACCTGTCAAATGGGCACAAAAAATCCCCTGCCGAAGCGACAGGGGAAAGATACATATTATCAGAAGTTGTTGAGATAGTCTCTGAACAGGTCGGAATAGCTCTTATACTGCTGGGAATAATCATTATTGTTGGACTTTGAGCTATCCTCGTCGGCACTTTTCGCCTCGTCAAGGGTAACGTTCAGATCTATCATCTTGCCGTCACGGTAAATGGTAAGCTTTACGGTATCGCCTATCTTACACTTATTCTTTACCACGTTCAGCTCGCCCAGGGTGGATACAGACGTATCATTGATGCCGATTATGATATCATTTGGCTTGACGCCTGCTTTTTCGGCACCGCTTCCCTTATTGACGTAGACTACCTGGTAGCCTCGGGGGATATTATAATACTCGGCATAGGTGGCGGATACGTTTCTGCCCGTAATGCCAAGGCTCGGTCTTTTCACATAGCCGTTTTCCATAAGGCTCTTTATCACAGGCATTGCCTCATCTATCGGTATGGCAAAGCCAAGTCCTTCGCCATAGGTAGAGGAAACCTTTGCGGAGGTAATACCGATGACCTGTCCGTAGGCATTTATCAGCGGTCCGCCGGAGTTTCCGTTATTTATAGAGGCATCGGTCTGGATAAGGTTCATGGTCCTGTCCTGGACGGTGAGGACTCTGTCCTTGGCGGAGATAATTCCCGAGGTCACGGAGTTCGCCAGGGAAAATCCCAGGGGGTTACCGATAACGATGGATATTTCTCCCACCTTTATTTCAGACGACTTACCGAACTCACAGGCGGTCAGGTCCTTGGCATCTATTTTCAGAACGGCGATATCCGTCTGGGTATCCTTTCCGACGATGGTGGCTTTATAGGTCAGATCTTCCTCCTTGGTGCTGCTGCTTTTGGCATAGGATTTAGGAAGGAGCACAGAGACGGATTTTGCGCCGTCAACAACGTGTGCGTTGGTTATTATATAGCCGTCGGCACTCATTATTATACCGCTTCCTGTGGCTGTACCCTGGGAGAGGATACAGGATATTCCCACTACGGAGGGAGATACCTTTGTTACTATATCGGGGATAGCCATTGCGTCCGACGGAGTGGCAAGCTGTGCGATGGTGGGCAGGTTCTTTCTGTCCACCTGGGAAGAATCGTTACTGCCTGCGGAGGTATCCTCGGTTTTGCTGTCGTTATCGTCAGCCTTTGCGCTGGCGGTAGTCTGGGGAGACACGGGGTTATTGCCGGTTATAAGGGTATAGCAGACTATTGAAGTCGTACCCAGGGCAATTATGCTCAAAACGGCGATTATAGCGGTAAGGGCTTTTTTACCCTTGCTTGCGGAGGGCTTATGGGGGGAATAATAAAATTCATTGGAGCTTCCCTGCTGATTGAAGTTGGTATAGCCCGAGCCGTCACTGAAGCTGTTATACCTTGAGGAGGAAGAATAGCTATTGGTATTTGGTCTTGAAAAGCTGCCGGAAACACGGTCGGTTTCAGGTTCATATCCGTTATGGTAATTATTATTGAATTCGCTCATATTTCAAACCTCCGAATCGTTTTTGCCGATAAATTATTATGTGTTAATTATTATTATACCGTTCAATGTGATAGTTTTATGATAAACAACAATGTGTTTTATGTTTTTTATTGCAAAATTGCGCACACATGGCTTTTTCACACCAGCGAACGGATATCTTCAAAGCTCAGACCCGGATGCAGGGCAAGATTTATTGCCATGGAAATATAATCGGCGGCATTCTCAACCAGCTTATCTACTGTTCTTGGAGTGACCATAAGGGTGCTTGTGCCGAAATGGTGGTCGGTAACGGTGGGCACGCCCACGGCTACGCAGGGCACGCCGAGGGTGGCTTTGGAAAGCTCCTTTCTTGCGTTATCGACTCCGCTTCCGGGAGAGATACCTGTATCGGTGAGCTGTATCACCGAGCCAAGGCTTTGTATATCACGGCAGGCAAGGGCATCCACGGCGATCACCACGTCGGCATCTACACGGCGGCAGACGGCTTTCACAAGGTCGCCGGCTTCTATGCCGGTCTGACCCAGCACTCCCGGGATGATGACCGTCACCTCTCCCAGCGCATCGGTATAAAGGTGGTGGGCAAACTGTTTTATATGTCTTGTGGCAAAGACTTTTTCGGCGCATAGTGTTCCCACCGCATCAGGGGTGATATGCACATTGCCAAGACCTGCCACGAGGGCTCTTTTGGGGTTGCTGCAAAGCCTTGAAAGCTCCCGGGCAATCAGCTGTGCACGCATTTTAAAGCTATCGCTGTAATTATCAAGAGTCTGTGAAAACTGCACGGTGACATATCTGCCGGGAGGTTTTCCTATGAGCTCCCCTGCTCGGGTATCATGGATATGGGTACGGGTTATTTCAACTCCTGCCTGCTCATTGGTCAGGGTGGAGGTGGTAAATCCATGGGCAGCGGCTTTATCCGAGGTCAGTATGGCTTCCCCTGCAAGGTCGGTTCGTAGGGACATAAATTGCGCTTCCTTTCATTTTCCCGTATAAATACGGCGTTTTAGTGCACTTTGTTCACTTAATCTGTACAGGCATACCCAAAATTAGTGATTTTTTTTGCAAAAAATACTTGCAATTCACCAAGGAATGTGATAAAATATTATGCAAGGCTTGTTTATTAGGGTAGCTGCATCTCCTCTCAGTCTGTAGCTAACTTATCCAAATAAGTACATTTTTATTCAAAATGATCAGGAGGTGTCAGTATGCCAAACATCAAATCCGCTAAGAAGAGAGTTAAGGTCATTCAGACCAAGACTGCCAGAAACAAGGCTATCAAGTCTGATCTCAAGACTGCTCTGAAGAAGGCAGATGCTGCTGTTATCGACAACGCAGACAACAAGGAAGAGGTTGTTAGAGCAGCTATCAAAAAGGTAGATATGGCTTGCACAAAGGGTATTATGCACAAGAACAAGGCTGCAAGAAAGAAGTCACAGCTGGCAAAGAAGCTGGGCTGAGCCATATAAAATCGGAGATATTTTTAAGCCGTCCTTTGGGCGGCTTTTTGTTTTGCCCTGCAGCGGCTGTAAATAAAAGGCACGCTATGATTTGACATAGCTTTATCTATGTAGTATAATATTATCATATTAGTGCGGTAAAGCACAAACAGTAAACTGGTGGTGTAATAATGGATTGGGAATCAATTAAAAAGGTCACGGGCATTCTGCTTGAATATCTGCCCAACACCCTGAAGCTTTTTGCGGTGACGCTTTTGCTGTCCATTCCGGTGGGTATGGTGGTGACGCTGCTGAAAAAGTGCCGCTTCAAACCTGTGGCGTGGCTGACAAACCTTTACATACTTATCATGCGTGGCACTCCCCTTATGCTTCAGATAATCGTGGTGTACTACGCTGTGCCAATGATGAAGGCAAGCATGGAGCGGGACGGCTCTCAGGGATTTTTCTCAAACTTCATTAAAAATATCGACACACGAAGCGACAGCTATATGTTCACGGCTTTGTGCATCGCTTTCGTGCTCAACTATGCGGCTTATTTTGCGGAGATATTCAGAGGCGGCGTTGACTCTATCCCCAAGGGACAGTACGAGGCGGCTTCTATGCTGGGCATGACCAGGATGCAGACCTTCTTCAGGATAATCCTGCCACAGGTCACTAAGCGGGTCATTCCTGCTACCTCAAACGAGGTCATTACTCTTATCAAGGACACCTCTTTGGCAAACATTATCGCTTACGCTGAGATAACTATGAAGGCTAAACAGCAGATGAACACATACAGCTCTATCGTTCCCCTTTTCATTGTGGGCATTTTCTATTTCGTTATGAACGCTGTGGTAACGGTGGCGTTTGCGGTCATAGAAAAGAAATTCAATTATTACAGATAAGGAGGTATCGAGTTGGCTATTCTGGAGGTCAGAAACATTGTTAAGAACTTTGACAAGCTGAAAGTTCTCAAGGACATTTCATTTGACGTTGAGCAGGGACAGGTGGTGGCTATCATCGGTCCTTCGGGAAGCGGTAAGTCTACCCTTTTGCGGTGCATCAACCAGCTGGAAAGGGCAGACGGCGGAGAGATAACCGTGGACGGCACAAGAATGTTTTACACCGACAAGGAAAAAGGCAGGGTGGTTTACGCTTCAAAAAAAGAGCTGCGTGAGATAAGGCTGAAGATAGGACTTGTGTTTCAGAACTTTAATCTTTTCCCACACCAGAGCGTTATGAAAAACATTACAGGTGCGCCGATACACGTGCTTAAAATGCCAAAGGACGAGGCAAGGAAAAAGGCAGATGAGCTGCTGGAGAAAATGGGACTTGTGGGCAAGGAGAACTCCTATCCCTGCGAGCTTTCCGGTGGTCAGCAGCAGAGAGTTTCCATTGCAAGGGCACTGGCTCTCAATCCTAAGATACTGTTCTTTGACGAGCCTACATCGGCTCTTGACCCGGAGCTTACGGGCGAGATATTAAAGGTCATAAAGGAGCTTGCAAAGGAAAAGATGACTATGGTGATAGTTACTCACGAGATGGCTTTTGCAAGAGATGTTGCTAACCATGTTATTTTCATGGACGACGGATATATAGTTGAGGAAGGCTCACCGGAGGAGCTGTTCGGCAACACTCAGAACGAAAGGACTAAGCAGTTTCTGGCAAGGTTCAAGAATTAACATTTGCAGGTATGGTTTTATGCAGGATTTTGAATTTATGATGACGCAGGACGAATGCTACACGGTGTCCTCTTACAAGGGGGACGAGGAAAGGGTGGTCATTCCCCCTATATTCCTTGGCAAGCCTGTAACTATCCTTTACGACAAGCTGTTCAGAGGACACGGGGAGATAAAGAGCGTTTGTATCCCTGACACTGTGACGGACATAGGTGAATTTGTTTTTGACGGGTGCGAAAATCTGCGGCAGATAACCCTGCCCAGGGACCTTAGGTCAATATGGTCTTACGCATTCACAAGAAGCAGCTTTGAAGAGCTTATTATACCTGCGGGGGTGGAAACGGTGGCTCCTTTTACTTTCAAGCAGTGCAGGGAGCTTAAAAGGGTGAAGTTTCTGGGAAATGTGAAAAAAATACACAGCTACGCTTTCTGCGGCTGTGACAAAGGCATTGTTATAGAAGGTGCAGAGCACGCTGTATTGGGCGAGGATCTGTTCGGAGAGACGCTGGGGTAACGGCTCCGGCAAAAAGCGAGGTAAGGATAATGAAAGAATTTGATGTTAAGGACGTTATTGAGCAGGCTTGCAGGTGGATAGTGGATTTCTTTGAGAAAAACGGCAAGGGCTGCAACGCTGTGCTGGGCATTTCAGGCGGTAAGGACTCGTCGGTGGCGGCGGCTCTTTGCGTTAAGGCTCTGGGAAAGGACAGGGTCATCGGTGTACTTATGCCAAACGGCGAACAGGGGGACATTGACTGCGCTTACAGGCTGGTGGAGCACCTTGGTATCAAAAGCTACACGGTGAACATCAAGGAGGGCTTTGACGGCATCGTGGGGGCTATCACAAAGGACCTTGAACTGACCGAGCAGGCACGGGTGAACCTTGCGCCAAGGCTGAGAATGTCAACGGTTTACGCTGTGAGCCAGTGCTGCAACGGTCGTGTGGTGAACACCTGCAATCTTTCAGAGGACTGGGTGGGCTACTCCACACGCTATGGCGACTCGGTGGGTGATTTCAGCCCGCTTTCGCATCTGACTGTGACGGAGGTAAAAGCCATTGGCAAGGAGCTTGGTCTGCCCATTGACTTAGTGGAAAAGGTGCCTTCGGACGGGCTTTCGGGCAAGACGGACGAGGACAATCTGGGGTTCACCTACGCTGTGCTTGACAAGTACATCCGCACGGGAGTTTGCGAAGATGAAAAGACAAAGGCTCTTATCGACCGCAAGCACCAGATGAACCTGTTTAAGCTTCAGCTTATGCCAAGCTTTGAACCGAAAATGTGAGAATCACAATAAACAAAAGGAGCTTATCTGCAAAGCAATGCAGACAAGCTCTTTTTTATTAATGCTTGCTATAATATCACATTTCGCAAGTGGTGTTTACATCAGAGAATATCGATATACTCGCCGGCAAGGGCTTTGTTCATACTGCGCACGGCACAGAATTTTCCGCACATGGAGCAGGTATCGTCATGCTCGGGGGCACGGCTGTCACGGATCGCTTTTGCGGTTTCCGGGTCAATAGAGCACTCCCACTGTTTATCCCAGTCAAAGGTACGGCGGGCATCTGCCATTTGGTCGTCGATGTCACGGGCATGGGGGATCTTCTTTGCGATATCGGCTGCGTGGGCTGCGATGCGGGAGGCGATTATTCCCTGCTTAACGTCATCTACATTTGGCAGGGCAAGATGCTCGGCGGGGGTAACGTAGCACAGGAAGGCTGCACCTGCGGAGGCTGCCACTGCACCGCCGATGGCGGAGGTTATATGGTCATAGCCCGGGGCGATATCCGTTACCAGCGGTCCAAGGACATAAAACGGTGCGCCCATACAGATAGTCTGCTGGATCTTCATATTCGCCTCGATCTGGTCAAGGGGCATATGTCCGGGACCCTCGATCATGACCTGTACGTCCTTTGCCCAGGCTCTTTTTGTCAGCTCTCCAAGGCGCACCAGCTCTTCGATCTGGCACACGTCGCTTGCGTCGGCAAGGCATCCCGGTCGGCAGGCATCACCCAGGGAGATAGTCACGTCGTACTCACGGCAGATGTCAAGTATCTCGTCAAAGTACTCGTAGAACGGGTTTTCCTCGCCAGTCATGCTCATCCACGCAAAAATGAGAGAGCCGCCTCTTGAAACAATGTTCATTTTGCGCTTATGGGTCTTTATCTGGTCGATGGTCTTTCTTGTTATTCCGCAGTGCAGGGTCACAAAGTCCACTCCGTCCTGTGCGTGGAGTCTTACAACGTCGATCAGATCCTTGGCGGTGAGCGTTGCAAGGTCACGCTGGTAGTGGATAACACTGTCATACACGGGGACGGTACCTATCATCGCTCTGCACTCGCTTGTGAGCTTTTGTCTGAATGGTTGGGTATTGCCGTGTGAGGAAAGGTCCATTATTGCCTCTGCGCCCATATCCACAGCCGCCTGAACCTTTTTCATCTCAACGTCATAGTCCTTACAGTCACGGGAAACACCAAGGTTCACATTGATCTTAGTGCGAAGCATTGAGCCTACGCCCTCGGGGTCGATGCACTTATGGAGCTTATTGGCGCAGATCGCCACTTGTCCTTTTGCCACAAGGTCTCTTATCTCCTCCTCGGTGCGGTACTCCTTCTTGGCAACTATTTTCATTTCGGGAGTTATTATCCCCTTTTTTGCTGCTTCCATTTGGGTTGCATAGTCTCTCATAACATTTTTCCTTTCACTTTTTTTCATATGCAAAATCCGACTTCAGGTCAAAGTTATGCGCCATGGGTCCGCTGCCTTTGCCAAGGTCAAGCTGAGCTGCCAGTGCGCCGCAGATATACTCCTTTGCTCTGCCAACAGATTCGTTCAGGTCATAACCTTTTGCAAGATTTGCGGCTATGGCACTTGACAAGGTACAGCCTGTGCCGTGGGTATTGGGGTTATTGATCCGCTTGCCCTCAAACCAGCTTGCCCCATTTTCACAGCAAAGCAGGTCGCTTGCATCACTGACGCTATGTCCGCCCTTTAAAAGCACTGCACAGCCGTATTTTTCATAGATCGCCTCGGCGGCTTTTTGCATATCGGTCTTATTGTTTATTTCCAAACCCGAAAGCACCTGCGCTTCGGGAATATTTGGTGTTACGAGAGACGCTATTGGGAACACCTTTTCGGTGAGCGTTGTTATGGCATCGGTCTTTATCAGCGCAGATCCGCTGGTGGCAACCATTACGGGATCGGCAACTATGTTTTTCGCTTTATAGGCGGTTAGCTTTTCGGCTATTACCGTCACAAGCTCCTTTGAGGAGACCATGCCGATCTTTACCGCATCGGGGAAGATGTCCTCAAAGACAGCATCGAGCTGCTGCGCAAGGAACTCGGGTGTGACTTCCATAATGGCACGCACGCCTGTGGTGTTCTGCGCTGTGAGGGCGGTTATTGCGCTCATTGCATACACGCCGTTGGCGGTCATTGTTTTGATGTCGGCTTGTATGCCTGCGCCGCCGCAGCTGTCGCTGCCTGCTATTGTCAATGCTGTTTTCATAGATTACTCCTTTGTAAATAGTGGTATCTTTTTGGGTTCGATATCAGTCTTTCCCCAATCGGTTTTGAGAAACTCGTTTATCAGTTTGTCGTAATTTTTATATCTCTCGGGGTGGATACCGAAGATGTATGAACGCTGTGTCCCTCTGTGAAATGTCAGCACTATTATCTTTACACCTTGACATACCTGTTCCAGCTCTTTCTTTTTCTCTGCCCACTTGGCATCGTTCCTGCGTGCTCTGTGGCAGTAATAAACAACATCTTTGCCCTCGTTGTAATAGGCTTTTAGTTCTTCGAGTGTTGTGTATTTCTCACCGTTTGCTATTGACGGCTTGGTATAGGGGTTAAGAGTGCCGTTGTCGGGGTCGGCGAAGATAAGGTCAGCACCGTCAGTGCACAGCTTTTTCATAGCTTTTTTGTGCCATTCATCACGGATAGCCTTGCGTTCTTTTCTGCCCTCTGCACTTGAAGTATTGAGCGTATCGCTAAAGAAAACGGCATTGGGTATGATTTGTTTTCTTTCGATGTCCTTAACGCATTTGCATGTTTTCAGCATTTTGAAAAGTTCATTGTCATAACAGCCAAACTCATCTTTACTCAGATAATCTTTGAACTTGCCGTCTTTTGAACCGTCATCTTTGGTCAGATACCAGTTCACGCCGATATTTATGCCTTTTCCTGCAAGAAAACGCAGCAATCCGTATTTGCCGTAATCGCCTATATCACCGACATACTGATTTTTCATAAGAGCTCCTTATCTGATTCAGAATCCAAGCTTGTCTTTTACTGCCTGTGAAAGTTCCTCTGCGGCGGTTTTGGGGTCATCGGCTTTCATTATTGCGCTCACTGCACAGATGCCTGCTATTTTTATTCCTTTCAGGACGTCGATATTATCCTTATTCAGTCCGCCGATGGCATTGACGGGGACAGGCACGGCTTTACATATTTTATCCAGCATTTCTGTTGAGGTCAACACTGTTTTTACCTTTGTGGTGGTGGGATATATTGCTCCAACGCCGAGATAGTCTGCGCCCTGCTCAAAGGCTTCAAGTGCCTGCTCCACGGTTTTGGCGGTAGCTCCGATAATATAATCCTCGCCCAGTATCTTACGGGCGGTCAATATTGGCATATCGCTCTGCCCCAGGTGCACTCCCTCGACCTCTGCTGCAAGTGCAACGTCCACACGGTCATCAATTATAAGCGGCACATTGAACTGCTTGGCAAGCTGATGTACCTTTTGTGCAAGGCGGATATACTCTCTTGTGGTGCGCTCCTTTTCACGGAGCTGGATAAGGCTCACGCCGCCTTTGAGGGCACTTTGCACCCTTTCAAGGAACTCCTGTTCGGTATAGGGGGTGCTGTCGGTTATAAAATATATTCTTGTATCGAGGTTTTTCATTATCTTTCCTCCGTACCTGTGGTCAGTTTTTGCCCTTGTAGAGCCTGTGTGTTCTTGCTTTTTCAAGGAAATCTGCGAGCCTACCGTTTTCGATAAGCTCATCGTGCAGGCTTTTGCCGAACCTATCGGCGATGTCCTCGGCGGACTTGTGCAGGAAGAACTCTCTGTCGAGGGCGTGGTAAAACGTGCCGCCGAAGCAATGGCTTGATGACGAGCCAGGTGAGGAGACGTTTTCTTCTATCTGTGCAGAGCCGTCACGGAGGAACTGCAATGTGAGGGTGGTCGTTTCGTGGGCGGGTGCGAACTCGTAGCTTGCGAGGAAGAGATCTCTGTGTCTGAAATGCAGTCCGTTTTCAGCGGCAAACTTTTCGGCGAACGAATCGAATGTGCCACGGATAAGCACGCCGTTATTTTTGAGCAGCTTTTCGAGCTTTGGGGTCATTTTAATGTCGGTTATCGAATCGGGCAGGACAAGTTCTTTTAGGGTATCCAGCTTTTCGAGAAAGGCGGTATCTATCGAGGTGAAGCCGTAGTCGTAGCCGCATGCGAGGGTGTCCGTAATGCTCAGCGAGATGTCGGCAGGGTAGCCGCCTATTTCCTCGGCGAACTCGGCGAAGATCTCGTCCAGGGAGATCTTGAGTGCTTTTTCGGAAATTTCGCCGTCGCCCCACGCTTCAAATTCGAGGGCGTAGTCACGGTCAAAATAGTGGTCAAAAAGGCTCACGGTGACACCTCCTTAAAGGGTTTGTATTTTTGTCAGAGAGTTTATCTGCCGGTCAGTTATGGTGGAAAGGGCATCAAGCAGGTTTACCATAAAGCTGCCCGAGCCTTTATCTGTTTGGGCAAGCTCGCCGCAGATGCCGAAGACTGCACACGCCGCTGCTGCGGCATCAAGCGGGTTTGCTGCCGAAAGATATGCTGCGCACAATGCGCCCTGCATACAGCCTGTACCTGTGACCGAGGCAAGCTGTTTACAGCCGTTTTTCACAAGGTTTATTTTTTTGCCGTCGGTTATCACATCCGTTTCGCCGCTGGCAAGGATAACTGTTCCAAGGTGCAGGGAAAGCTGCTTTGCGGTCTTTACGGTTTGCTCAAGGGTAAGGCTTTTATCCGCATCCACACCTGACGAAGAATAATCCTGACGGGCAAGGGCGGTTATCTCGGAATAGTTGCCTTTGACCACCATTGGCGTGAACGATCCCACAAGCTTCAGGGCATATTGTCTGCGGGTAGGCAGGCAGGCTGCGCCGCAGATGTCCAGCATAAAGGGCACATTTTTTTCTATTGCAGTCCGGGCACTGATAAGCATGGACTGTTTACGCACGTCGGTAAGGTTGCCCATATTGAGCATGACCGCACCTGCGGAGGCAGTCATTGCGGCTGCTTCCTCGGGGTGCTCTGCCATCATTGGTCTTGCGCCTGTGGAAAGAATAACGTTAGCGCACTGGTTTATTGAGATAGGGTTGGTTATACAATGTATCAGGGGGGAATTATCCCTGAGGGATTTTCTTATTTCACTTATCTGCTCCAACTGGTTTTCCACCGGCTTTCTTCACTATAAAATAAACAAGTGCTGCGGCTGCAAAGGCTATGAGCGAGCCATAGGCGACATACTGGGTGGTTTTTGCGCCAAGCTTAAACATTCCACAGACCACTTCCGCCACCACAAAGGCTATTGCACCGAAGGCGGCTATTGTCAGGGAATTTGACAGGACGCCGGCGTTATCGGCAAAAGCAGGCGAGCCAAGGGCTTTCTGCATTTTACCAAGGCTTCCGTTATCGGCAAGCTTACGCAGGAAGAAGTATGCGATGCTGCCGCCGATAAGTGTTCCTGCCACGAACGAGGGTATGTAGAACACCCAGCCAAGTCCTTCTCTGCCCCAGATAAAGCGCATTACGGGATAGGAAACCACTGCGCCGACGATACCTGTGCCGATGACCTCGCCCAGGACGGCAAAGATTATCTTGCCTTTTGAGAGTCTGTAAAAGACTCCTGACAAAAACGCACCGAAGACGGCACCTGTAAGTGCAAGGGGCGGTATTCCCATAAAAGCCATTCTTATTATTCCGATGAGTGTGGCGCACAAGAGCGAATACCACGGTCCTAAAAGCACCGAGCAGACTATATTTATCAGATGCGCCATTGGGCACATGCCCTCTACTCTGAGTATAGGTGAGATAACAACGCCTAAAGCTATGAGCATGGAGAGCACGACCATTTTCATAAGATTCTTCGATCTTTTCACTTGAATATCCTCTTTTCGCATTTATTTTCGGTCGCAGATCTATTTCTGCCTCTCACCCTGAAACACAGGTTCCCATCGCAAAAATACAAGACACAAGGAGCTCCCCTTCTATCCGCCCGATCCTTCGGGATAAGCGTTGTCACTTCCTTTCACACATAATAAAAACAGGGCTCCCGAAAAGGCAAGCCCTGCGCATTGACGAAATATCATCAAGTACCTACGTTGGCATTACCCAAATCAGGTTTACGGTCAAAGGTAACACCTTTTTCTCAGCCTGTCCCCACAAGCTCCCGTCTGTTTCCGAGTTTTATTATACACCTTTACTCATAAAATTGCAAGCATATTCCAAGATTTTTTTGCTGCCCGATAGAAGCAATGCGGCGGCTGCGGGAAACTCATTGTAAGTTATGCTTTAAATGCAAAAAACAGAGCCGGGAGGTTAGTCCCGACTCTGTGGGTTGTTATCTGATCACCCTTGTTTCTACCTTTGCATTGGTATAGATCAAGTAATCCTGCGCCCAGGATGACTGGATACGGGTGAGTGATGCATTTCCCTTGGCAGGGTTATACATCTGTGCGGTAAGTGTTACTTTGTAGTTGGAGTAGGTATCGTTCCACTTACCACTTCCGTCGCCTGTTTTGACCTTATAACGTATAGGAAGCACGTATACTCCGTCGGAAGCCGCACCTCTGGTCTTGAGCAGGGACTTATCAACTCTTACGGTATACACAGTACCGCTTTCTCCTCCTGTACTTACAAACTCAACACCTGTTGGCAGTGTAAAGCTGTCGTCAAGTATCTTATTCTGATCGAAGATCACATCGCCATTATCCGCATAGATCTTCAGATCTGACAGGAAGTCGCTGATCTTCAGAGGTGTACCTTGTGCTGTGGGACTATTCTCTGACGGGAAGACGTAACTGTTCTTCTTGGAAAGTGTAAGGGTATACTCAATATAGTTGCTTGTTGTTGTCAGCTTATGGGTATCATACTCACCGTTGGAGATTATATATCCCTCGCTGTCAGTCTTTGCATTTATACCAAGTGATCTGTACTTTCCGTCCGCTTTGACCTCTGCTGTATCTTCGGTATTCTCCACCATATTGTAGGAAAGTGTTGCTGCAGCGGTTTTGGCAACATAGTACCTGTTGGCATGTTCCTTCTTCTGCGAGGTTGTGCTGTAATCAACGCCTGAGGCAGAAGACGAAATATTAGAGTGACCGATGACCTTTGCTCCTATTTCGGGATCAGGTGAATTAGGATCGTTAGTCGGGAACTGTGCGTTTCGGCTCAGATCGTCATAGTACGCAAGAGTAAACTCTGCCTTTATGGTCACTGCGTATTGATTGGATGAATCCCACAGATACTCCAGAAGATTCTCGGCACTGGTCAGCTTGATAAAGCTTGAGGAGCTTGTATCAATGGTAGGTGAAGTCACATTCTGTGCACTGTCAGGGAAGTTGTTAGATGAATATACGCCCGGTGCCAGTTTGAACTCACTGCTGACTATCTGAGAATTCTTGACTATTCCAACGATCTCGTCTCCCATGTTTGAAAGCTTCTGTCCATACGTCATAAGGAACGCATGGTAGATCTGAGTTTTCATTTTTTGCTGAGACATCTGAGTTGCAATAGTATTTCTTTGCGTACTGTCTTTCAGATTGATCGTGGTCAACATGGTGACTTTAAGTGTATTGTTCGTTGCTGAAATAAGTTTCGTGCTCTGAGGAGTCCAAACTGTCAGTGATGTATCCGACGTTGCGAAGTTATCCTCATAGATATCACCTATGATGAGATATGAGTACGACTTTGCATTGATTTTATTAGGCCGCCAGTTTTTATCCTCGATCTGATCATTTCCTGATCCATCCTGTATATGGTCAAACTGAGCAGGTGAAGTCAGGGAATAATAGTAGAAATTATCCTTCTCATTCTGGGTAAAGAATGTGAGATAGTACCGTTCCGGCTTAACATTTACAGCTGTTACTTTATACTTCTTGACATCAGCACCATCGCT
The DNA here is from genome assembly GCF_000621805.1 of Ruminococcus sp. FC2018. Classification (GTDB taxonomy): domain Bacteria; phylum Bacillota; class Clostridia; order Oscillospirales; family Ruminococcaceae; genus Hominimerdicola. Next base: position 40,131 of record NZ_JHXH01000014.1, read on the forward strand.
TCCGCTGTTAAACGGTCTGTAATACTTTTTACCTGATGCGGTATTGACATAGAAGGTAGCCGCTGAAGCATCGGAAGCTTCAACAAGCGTTCCGTCGGTGCTGTCCTCTTGAACTGTTATTTGCATAAGATCGTTAAAGCAAGACGGTTTCCACGCATTATTGCTGCTGTCCTTGAAATCAACAAGGTTAATGCTTCGACTGGAAGCTGTTTCAGATGCAGGGGCAACAGGGGCGTCAAGATAATAGCTCTTTCCGTCCTTGGTGGAATCAACCAGTACCATCTTGGTAACATCAGGCCAGAATTTATCGCTGGTATGTTTCTTTTCTATGGTGATAGTTTTTCTGAAGTTACCGTCAACAATAACGTTTTCACCGCTGTTAAGTGCTTCGATCCACTCATTATCAGCCTTGCCCTCATCAGTACGGAAATACTGATATTCAAAGGCATAGGTTACAGGGTTTCCAAGGTTCTCAAACAGGAACTTTGATTCAAAGTTATTGTTGGTATCGTTGTCATATGCATCCTTATAGTAGTTGGTATTGGAAGCAAGGGTAGCATAGAAGTTATATCTCAGGATCTTTCTTGTATACACAGGTACATACAGATGATATGCGACCTTTGCGGCGGTGATATTAGCAGTCGAACCGGTGCCGGTCACGGTTGACGGATCGTAGAACTGAACGTCAACGAGGGTAAACTGCTGGGTAACTCCTGTATCAACATACTGCGGCAGCATACAGAACTTACTGTTTGCACCGACGCCTTCAATACGCAGGTTAGCAAGATCCTTTTCATCTGTACCGGTCTGATCATTAAATCTCTTTTCACCTGAATCATAGACCATTTTACGAAGCTGAACGTTATATACCTGCTTATTGGTTGTACTGTCTGCAAAGTTATACGATGTATTGGTAAGTGTACGCAGATAACCATTGATAAGATCGGTAACGTTGCTGCTGTTGGAGTCATCCACAACGATCAGCGGGAATTCAGCTATATTACTGTCTTTTGTAAGGAATTCCATGTTCGACGTCGAATAGTGATCCTTTATATAATTCATGGTCACATTATCAATAGCAGGTACATTGCTGTATGCTTTTCTTACATTTCCTGCTATATCGGTCCGGATCTTTTTGAACATAGAATTATCGTATGTGTAAGACGAGCCAGACTTACTTATTCCGTCACTTGTAAGGATATTGGAGCTGTCGATCTTTAAGGACGGGCTGGAGGTAACAAACGGATAGTTTTCGTTCTTATAATTGTATGTTACTCCACCGGTCGTTTCGTCATATCCGGCAGCTGTATACGCAGCAGCCTGATCCTTATTATTATCGTAGGCAGTATAAGTTGTTCCATTTTGTGTCCATGTCTTGATACTGCGCATGGTCTCAACGTTATTGGTTTCGCTGAGATCGGTGTTATTGACATTTGAGAACCAGGGATACTGTGTGCTTGTTTTGCTGGCGTTATCGTTATAGTCTGCAAAGATAACGTAGCCGTTGGTGCCGTATGGAGTAGAGGCATCCGGGCAAGAACCCACAAGGTCTGATATCATCTTGTTGTTTCCACCGGTTCTGTCGTCCTGACGTGAGAAGCCTGCGAGCTTGATGACACAATAAGTGTCAGTATTAGCAACAGTATTACACCTTCTCCAGCCACAGATATAGCCCTGATTTGTTCCTGTGAATGTCAGATTTTTAGCGAGGATATTGTATCCGTGGAGATACTTTTGCTTACTACCCGAAGTATACTGTATTCCGGCAAGACCACCTGCATAGCTCAATGCTCCATCAGTATTATTTGTAGCCTTGATACTACAATCAGATATTTTAAAGTTCTCAATATCAAATCTATTATCCTTATCTGTACCGTTAGATGAAGGGTGTTGCCCGTAGACACCAACAACACCGCCGGCAATCTCATTTGCCTCAATAGTGTATCTTTCAATATTGCTGTTCTGTATCAGAACATTACTCATTTCATGTTTTACAGCACCTATAAATCCACCTGCTGCTACATAATAAGCTTGTTTTGATGGGTTGTTTTCCTGATAACTTGTATATCCGTTACACTTGACGATTGCTTTGGCATTGCTGTTGCTGTAAACCTCTGTGTTAGTAATGATCGACTGATTACATACTGTTTTTAATATCGGGTGAATATCAGTTTTATCAGATGTTGATGCGATATAACCAAGCAGTCCACCTGCTATATATGGACTGGTCACTGACTGATTATACACCTTGCAGTTGTCAAGGAACAAAGTAGCCTTATTCTGCATTCCTATAAGTCCGCCCGCCATTATGCCACCGATACTATTTTCATTGCATTTTACCGTTGTAGCCTCAACTGCATTCTTATCACCTACAATGACATTTCTGATTCTTACATAACTTGTTTTATTATTACCAGCATCTAAAACGGTTGAGGTTCTACAGAAACCAATAAATCCACCAACGCCGTAGTTATAATCGTATCCGGATCGATAATCACAATCACTGACAACTTCAGTAATGCTGTAAGTAGCATTATTGTTGTCAATGTCGATCATTCCATTGTAGCTCTTGCCTATCATTCCGCCTGCCGAGCCGCCACTGTGAATCTTGATCTCTTTAGAAGGTAAGCTTAAAGAATTTTTATAAGTAGTTTTATAAAAAGTGTTCTTGGTTCCAGCAACACATCCGATAAGTCCACCAGCATTTCTTACACCCTTGACATTAATGTTTTTTACTGCAACACTATCAAGATACTGCTCGGCATTAGATGTGCCCATCAGCATTCCTGCACTTACCATTTGTACTCTGTCAATACCACTTCCACCGCTTGGATCTGGAGAACTAATATCACACAGATACGGTATATGATCACCTGATTTATTATCTATGCAATCGCAAATAACGTTGCCGGTAAGAGTAAAGTTATAGTACTTTTTACTCTCACTATTTGTTGATCCCTTTTGATTATTGAACAGACCAAAACCGATATCACCTATATGAGGATATCCTGAATCAAACTCACTGTTCTGATAATCAGCAACAGTTGTGTTCGCTTTTGAAATTGGATTTGTATTTTTCTTGGAGTAGTAGTAATAATAGCTCGAATTCTGGGATATGGTCGCACCGTTGCCGTTGAAATTGGTAACAGACATTTTGGCATTATCATTGGTACTATAATACATATTACCTATACCCTTGTAACCATCTGGCAGGTAATATGTGCTGTTTTCATCAGTCAACGTGATAGTACCTGATATCTTATCTTTTTTATTGACATTTGTCGTATAGAATTTTGCAAGATAACCGGCTTGTTCAGAATAAGTTGTTTTATTTAACCAGTCATTTTTAGCATAATTCTTATAATCGTCAACACTTGTATTAACGGCAGTGAGATTTGTTGCTACATCAGTATAATCAGCCCAGCGAGTGACCTGATATGACTGTTTATAACCAATTATATTGCTTCTCATTCCGCTGTTTACAATTAAGGACATAACGAAGAAAGCCTGACCGTTTGGCACGCCAATATTATTATCCTTATTACCATAGTAAGTATCAAGCTGAGTTAAACCTTTACTGATATCTGTTATTGAATAATGCTTTGTGCCGTTTTTCAGCGTTACGCCTATCTTGTTTGCTTTTGTACCGTTATAGGACGAGGTGATCTTGCCATCAGTGCCCTTAGTCTCGGTATAATAAACCTTTGTACCGTCGCCGTACTCTCTTACGCCATCCTCAAAAGGTCTGTAAGCGCCGGATTCGGTAACTGCATATCCGTTTATAACACGGCCGATTATCGGGTTCACGTAAAGCCACGCAAGATTGTCGCTTGATGTTGAGGGAGAACCTGCATTAGCGGGAGCAGCATTTGATGCTGTCAACTTTGAATCGCTGAGTGCACGGGTAGTTCCATTATAGTCTCCGGCGGTTTCGTCCATGTTACGGAAAATCACTCCGCCATTTACTATTACTCCAACATATCCGCCAACAGGAGCAAGCTGCGGTGTTCCGGTCAGGCTGATCGTCTTTTCAAACGACGAATAATCAACAAGACAGTTGTCTATGATATTGTCTCCGCCGTGAACTTTACCAATAAGCGCTCCATATGCGTTTGTACCATTGTTGTTATCCATTATTTTGAACGCAGAGGATGTTCCAATTACGGGTATATCTTTTTCAGATGCTACTTTAATGCTGATGTTTTTCAGCACACAGCCATTGGCATTGGCAATAAGCGGGTACACAGTCTTATTGACTATAGTTTTACCGTTACCCACGATAACGCCTCTGAAAGGAACATAATTATTCTTATCAGAAGTTGCGTAGCCTATTCCTTTGAAATTACTTCCTTTTATCTCGATCTCGTTTTCATCACCGGAGAGGATATAATACGCACCGGCAAGGTATTTCTCCATATATTCTTTGGAAATAAATGTACCGGATTTACCGCCACCACTGGGATTTTGTGTAGGTGTTCCGGAATAATAACCTGACTGACAAGTTATGGTTCCTCCATTACCGTCATCAATAGTCGGATTATCATAATATTTTAAAGTTACATGACCATATGAAGAATTATGCCATGTTGCTGCAGAACTCGTAAGATCAACAGCCTTTCCATTCTTATCTGCGGGTACACTAATCTCGGTCAACGTATGGTTTTCCAAAAAGATCTGCGAAAGAGCGACAAAGTTTTCGTCCTTTTCCAGAGTATACGGATCATTGTAAGTTCCGCAGCCGCTGAAGCCCTCAGAACTCTGGTTGACCATTATCTGGTGAGTCTTGTTCGCCTCGTTGTATTCCGTATATACGTAGGGAAGGAAATCCTCACGGAAGTGCTGTGCATACTCACCGGTAACATCCCACAGAGAAACAGGATTAACAAAGCATTTATCTGTTTCACCTTCTTGAGGCTCACCATAATAGTAACGCTCCTTACCGGGATACTCAGTAGATGTATCTGAAACGGTATAGCCAAGTTCTTTTCCATATGTCACTTGATGTGGTGCATCTACATTGCTATCAGGGTCAAAATCTTTCCAGTCTTCATCCCATGTAAAGTTATATTTACCGAAAGAACCCGGTTCGTATCTGAACTTTTCCAAAAAAGTTGCATGTGTAAAAATCGAACGCTCCGTACCATATTTTATGTTTAGCTTATTATCATAAGCGTAAGAATCTTCCGAATCTAGTACAGTAAGGTTCTTATTCCTTCCGTCAAGGATCATCTTTGTAAACTCAATTGAAACACCAGTGGCACCGTTAGTACTACTGCCATCTACATTACCTATTAAACTGGTACCTGCCTTCGGGCAATCTACACCATTTTCTGTATCTGTAAGCAAACCAGGATATGTGGAAAGCGAATCCATCATTTTTCTGTAGCTTGTCTCAACTTTTGTTCTTGAGTTATAATCACGCTTTGAATACGCGCTTATAGTAAGCTGAGTATAATCGCCCACTTTATTTATCAAAAGCGGAGCATACTCATCTTCGTCACCGGTCATATCATGGACATAAACCCTGTCAAGCCGTATAGAACCGGTGACATTTATCACTGCCTTATGGTTAGCCGAACCCTGTACCTTGCCGCAGATAAGCGCACCTGAACCATAAGCTGTTTTACCAACGTTGCCCTGAAGCTTAACTTCACCTACGCTTAGCTTAGCATCAGAATTAACATTACGGAACAGGCCGTTTTGCAGCAGATAATGCTGTGTCTTATCAAGAGATGTTCGTTGAAATTCAGTAGGATCATTTGCGTCTGGATTGATAACAATTTTAGGTTCACAAAGCTCAAACTCCTTATTATAAAGCTTGAACGTGCCGTTCACGGTAACGCTGCTGTCCACATCGACCGGATACCAGCTGTAGCCCTGCATATCATAAGTGCCATCCGCTATACTATTACCCATTGTATCATTGAAATACTCACTTATTGACTCATGGGCATAGTGACCCAGACCCCAGCGCATAAGCTTTGGAGCATCTTTACCATTATCTTTACTGCTGTCTCTTACAACGTCAAGATTGTAGTAGTATCTTGTATAGGGATTTGCGGTATTGCCCTCAGCTGTCTGAGCGGTATAAGAATTGCTGGGAGTATTGCCGCTTTTGTCCATATAAAGCCCATTTGGTGCAGCTGTCTTTATAGATATGACCGCTGCTTTGTTCTGAAGGACATAGAAGTTTTCGGTATCTCCTGCGGGAGCATAAAGCCTTGTGCCACTTCCGTTATCGTTATAGTAAGCACTATACGCAACTATTTCATCAAATACGCTAAAGCCGGAAATTCCGGTAACGCCTGTTTTTGTTATCTTATACGCATCCTTGTTCTGCAATTCAAGATAAAGTGCGGAGCTTGTGCTACCTTTATAATCATTATTGTTGGTGGTATACCAGGCTTTGTTTACAAGAAGACCAAGTGATTTTTTCCCGCCGGAAGAGATCCGGAGATCTTTGAGCTGAATATCGTTTGCGTCCTTTACAGTCCAATAACCTGTGCCGCAGTATACCAGTCCGCCGATATCGCCATAATTCGATTCAACGTTTCCAAGAGTTATCGTGTTGTGGGTAGTCACAGCCGAGTTGCCTTCGCCCTCGACCTTTTCCTGTGCAACAACATTATCAAAGTCAACATTTACATTTCGCCATTCATAACCCAGAAAGCCGCCGATAGCCCTTGTACTCTTAGAGGTATCTCCGCTTCCGGTTTTGGAAGCCGACAGGGAAAGACCGCTTACAGTTATGTTTTTCAGCTTAATGGAACGGTTAGACTTAGTGGTATTTGCATTATGGGAAACAACTGCCACAATGCCGCCCATACGGTTATAAGCAACACCCCATGTATTTGAAATGCTGCCTGAAACATTGACATTGGTGAACTTCCACTCATTACTGTTATTACTTGTCTCATTGATACGTCCGACAACGCCGCCAAGATAAAGATCGGTGGTATTGGAAGCTGTGCCGGAAATATTCGCAGTAACATTAACGGTATTTATATCTATGCTGCTAATAGTATTTGTTGCCTCACCGAGAACACCGCCAAGGGTAAGCTTCGCTCCGCCTGCATGACTGAAGGCGGTGGTAACATTCATATTGTTTGCGTTAAAGGCTCCGCTTGCTTCGGCTGCTGCTGCACCTGCAAGCATTGTATCCTCTTTGGCATTAAGATAAACGTTTCCGGCAAGGTTGACATTTGTGATCGTAAAAGCACTGACAGAACCAAACAGACCCACATAGTTGTGGCGGTACTGTTTACCCAGACCTTCTTTGGAATGTGAGGTGATGGGTATGGTACCGTCTTTGCCGTAAGGCTCACCGATAGCAAGGGTGATAGTTTTACCGTCTGAAGATGACAATGTACCTGTATAGGTATGCTTAACATCTTCGCTGCCAATATCATTATCTCTTGTTAATCCGGTAATTCCCGTTCCGGAAAGATCTATATCTGCGGTCAAAGTTATAGAAGCTTCGTTGATCGTATCCCATTTATAATTTGTGTTTGCAAAGCTTACATACTCATTATTTGAAGCATCGATCTGGAAGCAGAGCGCTGTCTTGGCAAAATCCGCCACCGATCCGATGGTTGTATATGCACTTGAAGGAGAAGCTATCTGGACGGTATGGTCAGTTTCGTTTACATTGAACAGTTGGTTTTCGGCTGTGAGAGATGAACCGTCAAAGCGTATCACCTGACCCCATGAGCCGATGTCATCAACTGCTGCGCCGCTCATATTTCTCTTTAGTGTCCAACCCGGCTTTGCATAAATCAGGGCATCGTCACGGTATCCCACAATTATGCCGACTTTGTTTGTTTCATCTATGTTAGTAGTGTCATTCTTATCAGGTTCAGCTGACTTTGCACCGCTAAGGTCTATGGTGCCGTCCATTCTCAGGACGCCGTAGGCAAGACTGCCCACCAGTCCGCCGCCTTTATAATTTTCGCTGGTTTTTATTGTAACATTCTTGGCATCAATGAACGCCTTGTCGCCATTGCCAACCAATCCGCCGAATGTCAAGGTCGAAGCGTTGGCAGCCGAGCCAAGTGTAAAGCCGTTGAACTTTACATATGATGTTCCATCTGTCTGGTTAGCAGTAACGGTACCATCTATCACGCCTATGCCGCCGCCGTAAACCTTCGCCTTGGATGCTCCGTCGGCAGACACGCTCTTTCCTGTTGTTCCATTAACAGTAAGCGAATGGCTCTTGGAGTCGACCCTATACAAACCGATCAGTCCGCCATATGCATTGCAGGTATCGGTGCCTGCACGCTTTGATTCAATATCACCATCAACACTTATCGTAACATTCTTATCGCTTTCCAGCACACCGATAAGACCGCCGCTTCCTCCCGTTCCCTGGAGTGAGCAGCCGTCTATTTTACAAACATTCGTTTCTATTGTAACATCACTGCTTGGCTTATAATAACCAAAGAGTCCGCCTTCACCCTTAACACCGATTATGGTCTGGTTCACGGTATGATTTTCGGAAATAACTACATTTCCGCCGACGCTGTATCCGGCAATACCGCCTGCGAAGCCTTTACTGCTGTCTTTTGTTTCGATTTTTGTATTTTCATCGAAAGGAGATGAAGAGCAGGTATACTCGAATGTGGAGTTGGCTTCCATTTTTCCTACAAAACCGCCGGCATTTCCATTTTCGGTTGTGATCTCGGCAATTTTCCTATTAGAGGTAAAATCAAGAGTAAGTGATGTTCCTGTTTCCATTGTTCCGCAGGCAAATCCGATATTGTCATCACCCTGTATGGAAACATTCTCAGTATCGCCCTCGCCCGTATTCATAGTTACGCTAAGCTCAAGTTTAGCGGCACCGCTGTGGATAGTATCATTTCCGGACTCGGAATAGGTATAGTTGTTCCACATTTTGCCGATAAGTCCGCCAAAATTCCTTAGTGTAGCCGAGGGAGAATCTTCGATCTTAGGCGTACAGATATTTATATCCCATTTGTTTACAACAGCTTCTTCACCGCTATCAGGATCAGGGTCACTACCGCTGTCGTGGATAACGTTGTTAGCAAGCAGAGGCTTCAGGCTATTACGTCCCTGTGCATAGTATCTTGAGATATCCAGCGGATAATGATCTACCTCTGCATTATCAGACGAACGTAAAACTTGTGCGGAATCATACACATAGTCAAACAAAGGCTGTTCAAGGTTAAGGACGATTCCGCTAAGTCCGTCTACAGTCACAGATCCTTTGAACGGATACTTTTCAGTACCAAGAGGCATGAAGTCTATCAACAGAACATTCGATGTTACATTGCCCGCTTCAAGGTTAATACGGATCTTATCGTTCTGGTGGGCTCTGTGATATTCATTCGCTCTTTTAGAATAATCTACAAAGTTGTTCGGTGTCAGTTCCACATATCCGGTATGTGGGTCCGGCAAAAACTTAATATCATCAGCAGATTCATCATGACCCGCTGCAGACGCATTGATACTGTAAAAATCGAGCTCACCCAACTTCTCGCTGATCTCAAGCATCGGAAGTGCACCAAAGAACATAACGGCAGCAACTACTCCGCTTATAACACGTTTGTAAGCTTTGGTTTTCTTTATTCTTTTCAGAAGCTTTTTATTCATATGCATCATACTCCCAAAATGTCAGATGACTGTTAAAGCCATCGCTTACGCTTTCCCTTTCATTTCAATAATTCAAATTCCATATATACTATTCTTATAGTATTATCCTTCATTAGTTATATTGTTGATCTCATATGTCACCCAGGTATTATCCAACGCCTCACTACGCTGTTTAAAGAAGTCGTAATTATCCGGCCTTCCCTGTTTAAGATAAAGCTGGATATTATATCGGTTTCTTTCACCAGCATCGGCGCTTATGGTCATTTTCTTCCAGCCGGCTTTCAGATCATCGTCTACAGGGGTTCCGACTTCGGGATAGTCTATTACAGGGTTTTCCTTAAAATACTTATTCATATCAATTTTTTCAGGATCCCATCTTATGGTGACCTCTGCCTTTCCGGAACCTGTAACAACCAGATTATAGCCGTCTGCTTCGCCTCTGTCTATACTTGCTCTTATTTCGCTTACATAGGCATCCCAGCCGCCGCCTGCAGAACCGGTTTCGGTTTTAAGTCCGATTATTCCTCCGATATCCCTCAGATCGCTGTATTTTCCTGAGGTTTTCTTAGGCTTTGCTATCAGCTGGAGACATATACCGCTGTCGGTATCCGGATTCCATCCATTATAGGTAAGGGTATACTTATTATCAGCATCGGTTTTAACATAGGTATAGTCAAAGCTTCCGCTGAGATTTGAATTATTTACCTCAATTGTTGTATTGTCAGGTTTTGTTATAACGATCGTTCTTGTTCCCATATCCGAAATAGCTGCGCCGGAGGGATCGGTGACCTTATATTCCATCGTATACTCTATATCCTCAGGGTAGGTCTGCGCTGAGTTACGTGTGCTGAAATTCCAGATATACACGTTTACATCGGCGGAAAAATCCGTATCCGGCACATCGGGCTTAGTCACATACTTTGCCTGATATACATTATTTCCGCCCTCAGTCAGATAGTTTGACGAGAACATCATTCCCTGATCGGAAGCAGACACTACGACCCGCTTCATATAATTGTTGTTAAAAGCGTACTCAGCATATGCTACATATGACAGTAATCCCACAGATACAGCAAGTATCCACGCAAGGAGCCACTGCTTCTTTATGAACTTAAATATTTTCTTTTTCATACGCCGCAGCTCCTTTCATTCAGATTTCCGAAATCTAAGATCAGCCGTTTCCTCTGTCAACAGAGAGATAAACCATATCAGTTTCCTTATTGATAATACTTGCCTGCTGATCCGTATTCCATGTTACTTCCAGAATATAATACTTACAGAAAGTTCTGTTGTTTTCATCGATCTCGTCGCTCCTCAGATTCACGTTCTTCTGCCAGTAGATCGGAACGGCGTTCTTATGAACGTCGGTATATTCAGCATAAGTCTCGGTATAATACTTTTCTTTGGATTCATCGTTCAGGGTCTTTCCCAGGACCTCAGAGTAGCTTGCACCTTCCATGGCGACTTCCTTTTTGTTTTTAGCTTCCATTTCAATGTCGCTGCCCTTAACATAATACAATGTTGAAGGAAGGGTCGGGTCATTATACTCGTCGCCGGATACTACCAGTTTATTCTCGGTATGGCTATTTGCGTTAAGGTTATATTTAACTATATCCTCATCATTGGCACCGGAAGGAACCGCCGCTGCTTCGTCAACTCCGGTGGTGCCTTTGTTATATCTGTACTGGGTCGCATCATACACCTTATAGGTAAACTGGTTATTGGTCGTATGGGCAAGCTGGAGTGTAAAGCTTCTGGTGCCTGATCCGGAGACAGAAAAAACGTATTGTTTTTTATCTATCTTCTTGGTATAGCTCAATTCAGGCTCTGTAACATACTTAGGCGAACCGTCTTCGTTGGTAATTATCTGATCCTGGTCGTCACGGTGGTAGTTAGGTTGATTTGTACTTTTGCTGTAATAAATATCGTTGCCGAACTCATCGGTAACATTGGCATTGACATTTATAGCGCCAAGGTCAAAGAACACTCTGTCCTCTCGATGGGCGGCATTTACATAAAGCGCATTCGGATACTCGATCTTGAACATCTCTGCTGCCTTTTTCTGCTCATTGAACCACGCAAAGGACGGTATAGAGATCATAAGACAGAAGGTAAGCGTCATGGCAGTTACCAGCTGCATTTTTTTCCTTGCAGGCAGATCATCAAATCTGCGGAAAATCTTTTTTATTCTGTTCACTGCATTCGCCCTCCTTTCCGTTAAGCTCCTGGATCGGACATCACTTTTTCTCCACAGATACCTCGATCATAAAGTAATTCACGCAGGTACCGATATCAAAGTCTGCATAGTTATAGCCGTCGCTGAGTTTCCTGAAATTATCGCCGTCGGTAGGATTATCAATCATTTCGTTATCTACAGTAATTGTGCTGCCTGCCTCGGTATATGGCTTAAATATATTTTGTTTATTATCTTTAAGATACTTTACAACTGTATCATGGTCGGCGCTGCCGTCTTCAACCACCGGATAGCCTTTTCGCTTGTCGTCTGCGTTGTTCGGAAGTGCCATCTGTCCGAGGGTATTGGTCCACATCCAACGAACGGGTACTTTATATGCTGTGTTTTCCGCTGCGTTTTCCTTTCCGAATTCCAGTGTCCAGCTCATATCCGCAGTGTTAAAGGCTGCCGGTGTCTTATAATAATACCTGTTTTCTTCGGGGGTACCGGACGAAGTATCTCCTTCATCTTTAAAGAACAGGATATGTCCGCAGAGGTATTTTTCAGCCTGCTTATACACGTTAAGGTCCTTGCCTTCAAGCTGTGACCCTCTTACTTTTTCGGTTGTTAATTCCGAGGTCTTTTTAAGCTCTGTTACATACAGCTTGTTGCCCTGGGCATCTGTCTTCTGCTCTCCGGTTTCCTCGTCCACAACCGGGAATTCGAGTGCCGTAAAGCCTGTGACCTTGACATTTATCCTTGCGTTCAGTGTACCGGCTTTCTTAGCTATCATATAAAGATCAAGCTCACCGTATCCGCCGGGAAGGATATCCTTGTCCCCTTCGCCCTTTGAATTTGCATCACAGCGCAGTATCAGCTTTGATGTGGTGGGGATATAGTAGTCACTCTCGCCGCCGTCTTCGTTATTATAGGTATGTTTAGTTCCTTCATTATACTCGCTGTCAACTTCCAAAAGGCGGTCCTTATAGCTGACCTTCTCTTTTTTGGTGGCAATATCAAAGGAGCTTCCGTTTGCCTCGATCGCCATTGTGTCGGCGGTCACGGCTTTATTCATGGCAAACCATGCTATCGAGGCGAATATCATTATGAGTGCAATAAGTATCATCATCAGCACAAGCTTTATTGCACGCTTTTTCTGCTTACGGCGTTCTTCCTCGCTTTCGGCTTTCTTTTCTGCGACGACCTGTTCGGCTATTTTCTCCGCTGCTTCCCACATTTTATTGTTTTCACTCACCGTTCTTTCGCTCATTACACTCACCTCGCTCTCTTCGTTTTTTGTTTAAATAATTGGACTTTTTTGTCAAGAGGGTGCACTTCCCCCTTGTGGGCATATTTTCTCTCTTATATTATACAATAAAAGTCCTCGTTTTGCAATAAGCATATTTGACAAAAATGCACAAAGATGATTGTGCGCTTTATAGATTTCTTTCACACTTTTAACATACAACTTACTAAAACTTTCCACTTTAGCTTATAATATCAGTTCAGAATTTCGCTATGTGACTTACACACTTATCAAAAATAGTGAAAACAGGCAAAAAGAGCGGGAGCCAAGAAAAACTTAGCTCCCACAAGCTGTCAAATATAGATCAGAACCGGAAAGATCTTTTCCCAAGTGCAGTCGGAATAACCGTTCTCAAAAAAGACACCCGGATAACCTGCCAACGAACAATGATTATGTCAGCCTTTCAGACGTTTATCTGTTTTTTTGGCAAGTTTTGTACCAACAGACTGGAAAAGCTGGACTATCAGGATCAACAGCACCACCGCAAAGATCATCACGATATACTTATAGCGATAATAGCCGTAATTGATAGCAATTTTTCCAAGACCGCCGCCGCCGATAATACCGCTCATTGCGGAATATCCAAGCACGGTAGTAACGGCGATAGTTGCATTTGATATAAGTGAGGGGACACTTTCGGGAATAAGCACCTTTGTGATTATCTTAAAAGGCGATGCACCCATACTCTGCGCCATTTCGATAGTGTTCTGGCTGACCTCACGCAGACTGCTCTCGGCCAGGCGTGCTACGAAGGGGAATGCTGCGATCACCAGGGGGACAATAGATGGCGTTGTGCCCACGACCGTGCCGATCAAGGCTCTTGTAAGCGGAAAAACAAGTATCATCAGGATCAGAAACGGCACTGAGCGCAAAAGATTTATCAGTGCGTTAAGGAGCTTTAAAATAAAGCCGGGTATGGGTCTGACGCCGCCCTTTTCGCCTACCACCAGCAGGACTCCCAGCGGAAGTCCGATGAGGATCGCAAAGAACGTTGAGACTACGGTCACATATACCGTTTCCCATACAGCGAGGGGAAACTGGGTCTTAAATATTTCCCAAGCCTCTTTGAACTCCGGCGAGGAAAAGAAGTCACTTATCATTTACAAACACCTCCCGGGCAGTAATTCCCTTGATCGAGGTGATGAAATCAAGGGATTGTGCAAGCACCTTTTCATCTCCGTCGATACCAAGTATCATTGAGCCATATGCCTTGTCGCCAATGCTTTTGGTGGAGGCATATGCTATATTGGCAAGTATGCCTTTGCTTTCGGCAAGCTGGGCTATCAGCGGAGTTTTTGCCGCTTCAGCGCCATTGAAAACGACTCTGACGGTATGCCCAAAGCCGCCGCACTGGTCAATTATCTTTGAAAGCTCGTCGCTGTAAACAAGCTGTTTTGCTGCATCGGACTCAGGATCGGCAAACACCTGTGCTACCTCTCCCTGCTCGGCTACGCAGCCGTCATCTATTATCGCAACGTGCTTGCATATACGCTCGACAACGCTCATCTGGTGGGTTATAACAACCACGGTTATACCCAATTTTTTGTTGATGTCAGCGATAAGCTCAAGGATCGCACCCGTTGTGTTTGGGTCCAACGCACTTGTTGCCTCGTCGCAGAGCAGCACCTTGGGATCGGTCGCCAAAGCCCTTGCTATTGCAACTCTCTGCTGCTGACCGCCGGAAAGCTGTGCAGGGTAAGCCTTTGCCTTATCCTGCAAGCCCACCAGCTCCAGCAGCTCCAGCGCACGCTTTTTCGCATCCGCTCGCTTTACTCCTGCAAGTTCAAGTGGAAAACAGACGTTTTTCAGGCAGTTTTTCTGCATAAGCAGATTAAAGCTCTGAAATATCATAGTCACATTTTTGCGGACTTTTCTAAGCTGCTTTTCGCTCAGGGTGCAAAGGTCGGTGTCATCTATCAGGACACTTCCCTTTGTTGGCTTTTCAAGCATATTTATACATCGCACCAGCGTGCTTTTACCTGCACCGCTCATACCGATTATACCGAAGATATCGCCGTCGGGGATAGTAATATTCACATCTCGCAGTGCATCAACTGTGCCCTCCTTGGTCTTAAAGACCTTGGATACATTTTTTATCTCGATCATGTTGTTCTCCAAACTTTTTTATTTTATGTCATCAAGGCTTTTGAGCTTGCCGCCGTAAAGTCCAAGCGGCTCTACGTGGATAGCTGTGACAGAGACGATATGGGTTCCGTTTTGCTTATTAAAATCGTCAAGATAGGGAACATGCTGGAAGTAGTTTGCGTCGATCTCGCCGCTTTCGACAACGTTATTGGGCTGAACGTAATCGGTGAACTCGGTGACTTTGAGAGTAATGTTCTTCTTAGCGAGAATGTCCTTTGCTTTTGTAAGTATCTCGGCATGAGGTGTCGGTGAAGCGGCAACGGTTATTGTCTTGCCGGAAAGTGCGGAATAATCCACAGATGAGTCGTATCCGTCGGTGGGATTGTCAACAACCGAGATAACAGAGCCTTCATACTTTTCCTTGATATAGTCTGCCACGTCCTTGCTTTCAAGCGCAGCTTTCAATGCTTTTACAAGATCGGTCTTCTCGTTACCCTCTTTAACGGCAAGAATGTTTCCGTAAGCTGATGATGAGCCTTCGATCGCAAGTGAATCCTTAACCGGATTGAGCTTTGCATCAATAGCATAATTTGAATTGATTATCGCATAATCCACGTCTTGCAGAACGTTGGGAAGCTGGGCTGCCTCGACTTCCTTGAACTTGATATTGTGCGGATTGTCCTTGATGTCAAGAGGTGTTGCGGTTATGCCTGCGCCGTCTTTGAGGGTGATATAGCCCTTATCCTGCAAGAGCAGCAGTGCTCTCGCCTCATTGGTGGTGTCATTGGGGATAGCTATGGTCACACCGTCTGACTTGGAATCAGAGCTGCCGCCGGATGACGAGCTGCCGCAGGATGTGAAAGAAAGGACTGATGCTATTGATACAACGGAAAGTGCCAGTGATATAATTCTTTTTGATAATGATTTTTTCATATTTGATTACCTCTTTCTTGATTTGAATTTCAGATTTGATTATTACGGATAAGATCGAAAAAGTGGTATCGTTACATTCGTCCGTTCCTGAAATTCTCTCTCAAAAGGGTCGTAAGTATTTTTTGCATAACACATACCTCCTTAGAAAATAAAAACCGAGAGATCCAAGCGGATCCCTCGGCAAAAGGCTTGATATTAAAGCTGGCTCAGCGTCAACTATTCATATCTGCTTGGGAACGCATTGGAAAAAGATCACAGCAAAACAAGCACATACCACCGTACATGCACATAGACATATTCATCATTGCTGTAAATGTCTTTTTCATAAGATACGTTCTCCTTTCAGATTTACCACACTAACTTGGTAGGTTAGTCTTGGTATGATGTAATGATAACACATCAGTTTTTGTTTGTCAAGAGTTTTTTTCAAACTTTTTTTGTGCATACGCTTGGATCAGAGGAAACAGATGTGTCCGATCACTGCGTAAATACGCACATTTTAAAGTCCTTGGTAAGAAATCGCAGGAAACGATTTCGGCGAGATAAACAAAGCAAATGTGCATCTTTAAAAATTTATGTCAATTATGCCCAGCCGATTTTTGACATTTGCAAATTCTGCACTTGCAAGACGTGCCGGCATGAAAAAAGACGCACGATAAAAAGCGTAATGCGTAAAAATCGAACGATCCCGAAGCCTTGCGCCGCGCTTTTATATAACAAAAAAATCCGCAAGCATTAAACTTACGGATTTTTCTTTGGCTCCCCCAGTTGGACTCGAACCAACGACCCTTTTTATGCTGTGCGGCTCAAAGTGTAACTTCCACCAACCTATACAGTTTCAGCTTGCACCTTGGCTCGCTTTTTAGATGAAAGTATTGTATACAAGCATCGATCCCACGCATACTAATCTCAAAAAGCGAGGAGACATTGTATGAATCATCTGAAAAATGAAACAAGTCCCTATCTGTTGCAGCACGCAGGCAACCCTGTTGACTGGTATCCGTGGTGCGATGAGGCGTTTGAGCGTGCAAAGACAGAGGACAAGCCGATCTTTCTGAGCATCGGATACAGCACCTGCCACTGGTGTCACGTTATGGAGCGTGAGAGCTTTGAGAATACCGAAACCGCCGATATACTGAACAAAAGCTATATATCAATAAAGGTTGACCGGGAGGAGCGTCCCGACATCGACAGCGTGTATATGAACGTTTGTCAGGCGCTTACAGGCAGCGGAGGCTGGCCGATGAGCATTATTATGACATGGGACAAAAAGCCGTTCTTTGCGGGGACGTATTTCCCTGTTCATTCCCGTTTCGGTATGCCGGGCTTTACCGATGTTCTGAACGCAGTCACGCAAATGTGGAAAACTCAGCGTGACAAGCTCCTTGATTCTGCACATCAAATAACTGAGATTCTGAAAAGCGAAGAAACGGCGAGCAAGTTCCAAACTGATGAGGATATTGTCAAAGCCGCAGTTGATACTCTGCAAAAGCAATTTGACAGCACCTGCGGAGGATTCGGTCAAGCACCGAAATTTCCGATGCCGCATGAGCTGATGCTGCTGATGTATTACTCAAAGCAGACAAATGATAATTCTGCGCTGGAAATGGCAGAGAAAACTCTCCTGCAAATGCGAAAAGGCGGAATTTTCGACCATATCGGCGGAGGCTTTTCGAGATACTCCACGGACAGATTTTTCCTTGCACCTCATTTTGAGAAAATGCTCTACGACAATGCGCTTCTGATTATAGCCTACACCGCCGCATACAGCCTTACAGAAAAAAAAATTTACCTTGAAACAGCGACCAGAACTGCCGACTATATCCTGCGTGAAATGACTTCCCCCGAGGGTGGATATTACTGTGCACAGGACGCAGACAGCGAGGGCGTTGAGGGTAAATATTACACTTTCACGCTTGACGAGATAATCAGTGTTCTGGGCGACAATGGGCATAACTTTGCCAAGGCTTTTGACATTACCGAGCAGGGCAATTTCGAGGGGGTCAATATCCCCAATCTCCTCAAAAGCGGCGAGCTTTCCACAGACTTCACAGCAGAGTTTCACAAGCTCTACAAGTACCGCAAAACCCGCACAAAGCTGCACCTTGACGACAAGAAACTGCTTTCGTGGAACTCAATGATGATAGCTGCGATGTCAATGCTTTACCGAGTCTCGCTCGATCAGAAATATCTGCACTCTGCTAAAAAGGCGCAGCGATTTATTGAGCATAATATGTCCACCGGGACAAGTCTGTATACGAGCTATCGTGAGAGCAAACGCTCCGAACAGGCGTTTTTAGACGACTACGCCTACTATATCGCCGCACTTATCGAACTGTACAATTCCACACTTGACACGCGATATATTTCAAAAGCCGAAAGCCTTTGCAGCGAAGCGGTAAAGAGATTTACAGACGAAAAAGGCGGCTTCAATATGTGCCAAGCAACCGAACTGTTCAAGAACCCCAAAGAGCTTTACGACGGTGCTGTGCCAAGCGGTAATTCACTGATGGCATATGTTTTTGTGCGTCTGTATCAGCTTACGCAGAATGACTTGTACAAAGAACTTGCCGACAAGCAGATAGATTTCATGTCCGCAAACGCACAGGACTATCCGGCAGGAAACTGTATGTTTTTACTTGCAAAGCTACTGAACGATGCACCGCCGCCTCAGATCACAGCTGCGGT
The DNA here is from genome assembly GCF_000621805.1 of Ruminococcus sp. FC2018. Classification (GTDB taxonomy): domain Bacteria; phylum Bacillota; class Clostridia; order Oscillospirales; family Ruminococcaceae; genus Hominimerdicola. Next base: position 58,925 of record NZ_JHXH01000014.1, read on the forward strand.
CAAAGACAATGCCGATATATCACAAATCCAGCTCCCGTTTTTGGCAAATGTTCTTGCCGTGCAGGCAGATGAAAAATATTCCCTACTTAACGATTGCACCACCTACTATGTATGCAAAGGCAACACCTGCCTGCCGCCGACAAATGAGCTTTTGATTCAATAACAAACAAAGGAGCAGTAACCGTTCTGCTCCCTTTTTGTTTTCTCATATATCCTGCAAGTCCGCCTGGGGAATGTCGTTTTCGATGTTGTCCCTCGCAAGGTCGTTGTCAATAGCGGGGTACGCAGGCGATATCGGCACTTCCTCCGAATACAGCCTGTTGTTCCGCGCCTTCTGCTGAACCTCCGAGATTATCGGTGGTTGTTTTTTAGGCGGCAAAATCTGAATATCGTCTTGCTTTTTGCTGCGTTTTGACATCTTTATCACCTCACGGTTATTGTGTGTAAATCAGTCAGCCTTATTCTTTTTCGCCGCAAAGAACATCTCACATTCACTCGCACATAATAATCCCAAAAACACTTACGGAGGCAATTATGGGACTTTTATCGCATAAAACACAGCCGTCAGAGAACAGACTTTATGATCCTTCTCGCTGCCATTGTACACAGCAAAGCGGCAGCGATACCCACAGTGTAAGCTATAAGGTCACTCCACAAAAAGCCCTGTCCCAGCAGCAGATGTCCGATAGTTGTTGACCTGACCCTGACCAGCCACTCCCATTTTATCAGCTGTGAAAACTCTACAGCAAATGACGTGATAAGTGCGCAGACGGCTGCGATATACGGTGGACGGTTTACAAGCACTATCCGCCAGCAGCAGTACATTACCACTGCCCACAGGGCATCACCGAAGCATTCGGGAACGAAGGACACCTTTCGTGAAACCAGCCCAAGCACGATAAGCACAGCTATCGCTCCGATATATATGAGCCTTGTTTTCAAGTGTTTATCCATAACACACCTCGAAGAATATGATAAAAACCTCTTTTGTTTGTTACAACAAAAGAGGTTTTTCTGGCTCCCCCAGTTGGACTCGAACCAACGACCCTGCGGTTAACAGCCGCATGCTCTACCAACTGAGCTATAGAGGAATATCCAATGTCGGCGACGACCTATGTTTCCGGGCCGTTACCAGCCAAGTATTTTCAGCGATGATGAGCTTAACTTCTGTGTTCGGCATGGGAACAGGTGTGACCTCATCTCTATAGTCACCGACTTGGAAATATTGAAGACCGGGTCTTCAAAATTGAATAACAAAGCAAAGCGAAGAAACAATCTGTAATTTGGTCAAGCCCTCGACCGATTAGTACTTGCAAGCTAAATACGTCACCGCACTTACACTTCAAGCCTATCAACCTTGTAGTCTTCAAGGGGTCTTACTCTGTAAACAGATGGGATATCTTATCTTAAGGACGGCTTCACGCTTAGATGCCTTCAGCGTTTATCCGATCCGCACATAGCTGCCCAGCTGTGCCACTGGCGTGACAACTGGTGCACCAGAGGTGCGTCCATCCCGGTCCTCTCGTACTAGGGACAGCGCCTTGCAAATATCCTACGCCCACGACAGATAGGGACCGAACTGTCTCACGACGTTCTGAACCCAGCTCGCGTACCGCTTTAATTGGCGAACAGCCAAACCCTTGGGACCGAATTCAGCCCCAGGATGCGATGAGCCGACATCGAGGTGCCAAACCTCCCCGTCGATGTGGACTCTTGGGGGAGATCAGCCTGTTATCCCCAGGGTAGCTTTTATCCGTTGAGCGACGGCATTTCCATTCACATACCGCCGGATCACTAACTCCAACTTTCGTTACTGCTCGAACCGTCATTCTCGCAGTTAGGCTTGCTTTTGCGTTTACACTCTGACGCATGGTTTCCATCCATGCAGAGCAAACCTTTGAGCGCCTCCGTTACTCTTTAGGAGGCGACCGCCCCAGTCAAACTGCCCACCTAACAATGTCCCCCGACTTGATTCAAAGCCGCAGGTTAGAACTTCAGCACTCCAAGAGTGGTATCCCAAGGTCGACTCCGCACAAGCTGACGCCTGTGTTTCACAGTCTCCCACCTATCCTGTACATGAAATACCAAAATTCAATATTAGGCTACAGTAAAGCTCCATGGGGTCTTTCCGTCTAGTCGCGGGAAACCGGCATCTTCACCGGTACTACAATTTCGCCGGGCGGGTTGTTGAGACAGTGCCCAGATCGTTACACCTTTCGTGCGGGTCAGAACTTACCTGACAAGGAATTTCGCTACCTTAGGACCGTTATAGTTACGGCCGCCGTTTACCGGGGCTTCAATTCAATGCTCTCACATCTCCTCTTAACCTTCCGGCACCGGGCAGGTGTCAGCCCCTATACGTCATCTTTCGATTTAGCAGAGACCTGTGTTTTTGCTAAACAGTCGCCTGGGCCTATTCTCTGCGGCTTGATTGCTCAAGCACCCCTTATCCCTAAGTTACGGGGTCAACTTGCCGAGTTCCTTAACAACCCTTCTCCCGTTGGCCTTAGAATCTTCTTCCTATCTACCTGTGTCGGTTTGCGGTACGGGCACCTGGGATATACACACAGCTTTTCTTGCCTCCCGCTACGGCTACTTCCCTACTTGTTTTCGGTCCCTTACGACCGGATCAACCATTCTCCGGCTAGTCGCTTTGAAAGTGTCCCTGTGTTTAAATCCTTCGGTGGCTACGGAATTTCAACCGTATGTGCATCGGCTACGCGTTTCCGCCTCACCTTAGCCCCCGGCTTACCTTGAGCGGACGAACCTTCCTCAAGAAACCTTAGATTTTCGGCCATTATGATTCTCACATAATTCTCGCTACTCATTCCGGCATTCTCACTCGAATAAGATCCACCAGCGCTTCCGCTCTGACTTCACCCCTTATTCGACGCTCTCCTACCACTGCACCATAAGATACAATCCCAAGCTTCGGTACATTGTTTAGCCCCGTTGAATTTTCGGCGCAGAGTCACTCGACCAGTGAGCTATTACGCACTCTTTTAATGAATGGCTGCTTCTGAGCCAACATCCTGGTTGTTTATGCAACTCCACATCCTTTTCCACTTAACAATGTTTAGGGACCTTAGCTGTGGGTCTGGGCTGTTTCCCTTTTGACAATGAGACTTATCTCACATTGTCTGACTCCCGTGAATCAATTGTCTGGCATTCTTAGTTTGATAAGGTTCGGTAATCTTTCGACCCCTAGCCCATTCAGTGCTTTACCTCCAGCAATCTGTCACGAGGCTAGCCCTAAAGCTATTTCGGAGAGAACCAGCTATATCCGAGTTCGATTGGAATTTCTCCGCTATCCACATTTCATCTCCGGTCTTTTCAACGAACGTGAGTTCGGTCCTCCATGGAGTTTTACCTCCACTTCAACCTGAACATGGATAGGTCACTCGGTTTCGGGTCTATTGCATGCGACTTAATTCGCCCTGTTAAGACTCGCTCTCGCTTCGGCTCCGCACCTTAAGTGCTTAACCTTGCCACATACAATAACTCGCCGGACCATTCTACAAAAGGTACCCGATCACGCATTGACGCGCTCTCGGTGCTTGTAAGCATAGGGTTTCAGGTTCTTTTTCACTCCCCTCCCGGGGTTCTTTTCACCGTTCCTTCACAGTACTATCCGCTATCGGTCATCAGGTAGTATTTAGGCTTGGAGGATGGTCCCCCCACCTTCCCACGGGATTCCTCGTGTCCCGCGGTACTCCGGATACAGCTCGCTGCTCTTCACTTCGCCTACATGACTCTCACATTCTTTGGTGTGCTTTCCCACACACTTCGACTCGATCAAAGCAATGCTAAATGCTGTCCATACCCCAAAGGTATTTCTACCCTTGGTTTAGCCTCTTTCCCTTTCGCTCGCCACTACTCAGGAAATCTCGGTTGATTTCTTTTCCTCGCCCTACTTAGATGTTTCAGTTCAGGCGGTTCCCCTCATATACCTATTTGATTCAGTATATGATGTATGTGCATACACATACGGATTGCTCCATTCGGAAATCTGCGGATCAAAAGATACTTGCTCTTCCCCGCAGCTTATCGCAGCTTATCACGTCCTTCATCGGCTCCTGATGCCAAGGCATTCCCCCTACGCTCTTTTTAGCTTGACCACTTCTACAGAATTATGTTTCCTCGTTTGAAGTTTTGCTAAATTGTAGGTTTCCCGACTAATTCTTTTTCTTAGTCGTTTTCCTCATTTGCATACTTTACTTTCTTTGTTATTCAATTTTCAAGATCCAGTCTTGTAACCCTTTCGGATCACAATGAGCACAATGTGGATGAGTCCACTTGTTTTTCACAAGCTTCCTTTTCCTACATTCTGTCACTTTTTCATCAGCAAGTTTTACCTCACTGTGATGGGCACAAGTGGACTCGAACCACCGACCTCACGCTTATCAGGCGTGCGCTCTAACCACCTGAGCTATGCGCCCATTTTGAATTTGCCTTTAGGCAAATTCAAAACGGGTGAGTTTGACTTCAAGGTCAACGACCTTGATTTGCTTC
>NZ_JHXH01000015.1 GCF_000621805.1 Ruminococcus sp. FC2018
GTGAAGTGTTATACTTAAATAGCAGTCGACAAACACCCAAAAATCTGGTAGAATAAAATTGATAAAATCGGAAAGGGAAAACGATTATGAAGTACAGTAAAGAATTCAAAGAAGAAGCGTTAAAGCTCTCTGATGAGATCGGACTGAAAAAGGCTGCTCAGCAATTAGGCATCCAGTATTACACACTGTCTGACTGGCGCTCAAAACGAAATGCCGCTGCCAAGGCTAAGAAATATCAGATGTCAGATGAAGAACTTAAACAGCGTAATCTTGAGCTTGAACGAGAAAATGCCGAGCTTCGCAAAGCAAATGATATTCTCAAGGATGCACTCGGTTTTTTCGCAAAAGACCGGAAGAAGTAAAGACAAGCGAACGTCACCTGTTCGTTAATGAGTTCCGCAGCAAGTATGGAGCGAAAGCAATATGCAGATTTCTGAAAATCAGCGAATCAGGCTATTATCGCTGGCTCAGGAATCAGGGCAAGCCTGGTGCAAGGCAGCTTCTTCTGGTCAAAATACAAGGAATACTATCAGAGCATCCTGACAACAAGAATTACGGTGTCAGAAGGATGCAGGCAGCTCTTGCCCAGAAAGGCACTCACGTCAGCCTCAGAACAGTATACCGTACTATGAGCGAAGCCGAGCTTATTCACAAGAACCGCAGACCTCACGGTATCACAAAGACTGATTCCGAAACTCAGGACAGAGAAAACCTGATCAAGAGAGATTTCACTGCAAACGCACCGCTGAAAAAGCTGCTGACTGATATCACCGAGGCCCAGTGCGCTGACGGAAAGCTCTATGTTTCGCCGATTTTTGATTGTTATAACGGCGAGATCGTCGCTCTTGAAATGCGTGATAACATGAAGAAAGAACTCTGTATTGACACTGTAAAACAGCTTCGTGAGAAGTACGGCAGGCTCGATGGAACTGTCCTTCACAGTGACCGTGGCTGCCAGTATACAAGCTATGCCTTCCGCAGGGAACTTGTAACAAATGGGCTAATCCAGAGCCTCAGCGGTACCGCTCATTGCTTCGACAACGCTCGCATGGAGAGTTTCTTCGCCACGCTGAAAAAAGAAAAGCTGTATCAGATCCCGACCTACAGAATGAAGCGTGAAGAGGTCAAGACTGTCATCTTCAGATACATCTTCGGTTATTACAACACACAAAGGATCAACAGCTTCAATGAAGGTGGTCTCCCACCTGTGGCGTTAAGAACTTCAAAGCAGCTCTCTCATCACGCCGCCTGATATCTGCCTATCCAAGATTTTGGGTATTTTATGACTGCACATTTCTTGACAAGTCCAGATTTAGTATCTGATTATGTTATTATACTGAATGGTGGGTCTACATTTGGCTGTTTTAATAATATTTAGCGAGGCAGCACTAGAAAATAGCGTAGATACGGCTTTTTATATTTTCACTGTCGTGTCGCTACCCTCAGGTGCTAGTGTTCGCAAGGACGTGTGGGTTCAAGTCCCACCATCTGCACTAACTAAAACCGTGATGCTCCGAGGAAATCGAGGAGTGTTGCGGTTTTTGTTATAGTGAATAAGTGCGGACTTGAACCGTAGCGACCAAAGACATTTATGGCGTTGGTCGGTTTGTCAACCTTGGCCCACCACCTGCCAATCAGTTTCATATCTTCTGAAAGAAAAACAGACGTGAGGTTAAATACCCCACGCCTGGTTTTTACTCAGATATTTCAGTTCCCTTTCTCGCTATCGTTGTCACCCCATATCCCTCAAGAAACATCTCAAACACATCCAAAACGATCGCATTCGCTTCAGCATGTGGCTGTTGCAAACAAGCAGCACTCCCTTTTGAGATCAGTGAAAAAACTGTAAATTCAAAAAATGATATATGGCGCGAAAGATCAGCTGTCAGAAACCGTTGTAAAGGAAATCTGCCCAGTAATACTGGTTCATATATTCACACTCGTAAGCATTTACAGCTCCGGCATCAAGCTCTTTGAAACGGCTGCGCTCAAATCGCAGCGGCGTGCCGTCTGGTGTTCTCCATTCCGATATGTGAGTGTCCGTCGTCCTTGACCTCGCTTGGTCAAAGCCTACACCATCATCCGCAATGATGATCTCGTATGCACTGTCATTTTCACGGGTCGAGATAGTCACCGTGCCGCCGCCTTTAGCCATATTGAACAAGCCAAAGTCCAAACATTTGTTGAATATGCTGATGCGAAATAGGTTTATCTTGTTGTTACTTTTGTTGTAGTGTGTGTGATATACTGTAGTCAAAGAAAAGGGAAAAACAAAAAACAAACTTCCCCAAAAAAAAGAATCTGTTGTACTTCTGTTGTAGTCGGTGTGCTACACTTAAGTCAAAGAAGAACAACCGAAGTGAAAAAAATGGAGGTATAATATGAAAAACCGTAAAAAATGCTTCGTTTCACAGCGATGTTAACTGCGCTGGCAATAACTGTTTCCATGCTTACTTCCTGCGGCTCGTCCTCGCAGTCCAAGTCGGATTCGGAAAACGCACAAAGCTCCGAGTTAAGGCTGGGCGGCGTAAGAAATGCCGAGGCTCCAAAAGAGATCTACTACGAGTCTGAGAAGGATTATCTCTATTATTCGGATGACTATTTCAAAAAACCATCTACAAACTATAATGAGCATCTGTCTTCGTTATCCATAATGATGGCCAATTACTCCATGAACCCAGGCAATCCGAAGAGCCTTGATGATACCGACTGGTATAAAAATCAGTCGAGCCGTGTTCGCGGATTCTATGATCTCATCGGATTCAAGTAGGCTGAAGTCAATAAGGATTACGAAAGCAGAACAGCGTTTGACACGATCGGCATCATCGCAGCAAATCGAAAGGTCGATGATTATACAGTGATCGCCTGCACCGTCAGATCAGGCGGATACTTCCTTGAGTGGGAAAACAACGTATTCCTTGGCGACGGAACAAAATCCGACTATATGCACGAAGGCTGGTACAATGCCGCAAATAAGGTGATCGACTTCCTTGGCAGCTATATCAAGGAGAAAGGGATCACCGGAAAGATCAAGTTGTGGGTATCCGGTTTCTCCCGTGGCGGCGCAACCATGAACCTGACCGCAGGTCTTGTGGATAACAAGATCGCTAAGGGCAGCGACAGCGTATTCCCCAACGTTACTCTCGAGCATAATGACCTGTATGCCTATACGTTTGAAGCTCCGCAGGGTGCAAATGTCAATTCCAAAACAGTAGCAGCCCCGACGGATGCAATTTACAACAATATTTTCAACATTATCAATCCAAACGATCTTGTCACCAAGGTTGCAATGGCAGATTACGGATTCAGAAGATTCGGAATCGATAAGTACATCACCACACAGTTCTTTGATCCGGATAATTTCGCCTCGAACCGTGAGTCCGTCAAAGAGATCTATGAGGCAAAGTATCCCGATTATAAATGGATATCCGATGATTTCACAATGTATACGATCAATACGGCAGATCTTATAAGTCTGACGAATATGGGCGTTTTGGTACGTGATATCGTTAATGTCGTAGATTCTATTGAAGAAGGAAAGCTCCCTGACATTATCCATGTCAACGACAAGAAAGTGCATTACGATGCCAATACGGCAGTGACATTGCTGATCGACCGTGCAATGGGGAAGATCGGAAACCGCAGTGATTACTGTAACAAGATCCAGCCTTTTGCCAGAAAACTGATGAAGGTGCTGTTCACCGATGTGAAAGATCCGAATACCCCATCTATCGGAGAGATCGGTATAAAATTAGTGTTCCAGGCGATAGCTTACGGCGTATTTGGAGATTCTTCCTTCATTTCTGATTTTTCCAAGATCACCGGCGCTACCGACGAGGAAATAAAAAGTATGTTAGAGATTCTTTGGTATACGTTTGAAGAATATCCGAATGAAATGATCTCAGTGGGCATCTGCATCAAAAATGTTTTTGAAAACCACAGCACCAGCATAAATATGGCACATATCCAGGCACAGGACTCTTATTATGTAGACCATTACAGAAAAAACAACGACAAGGTCCATCTGGTGCCTCTGCGCAACAATGCAGATTTCTTCCGTATCGAACTGGTCGATTTAAATAAGGCTTGGCTCAAGAATACTGATAAAGATCAGGTAGTGATCGATATTGCAGGACATGACACAGGAGCGAGTGATATCAATACCTGCAAAGACGGATATATAGCCGGGTATTATAACTATGCAACTTATGAACGTCTTGAACTGTTCATGCCCGGTCGGTACAACTATTATATCGATGCTTACGAGCACTCTTTGGATCTTTCTCATCATGTAAAAGGGCTGATATGGCATTATTTCTCAAATGGAGAAATGTATCGTAAGTCAAAAGTATTTGTTGATGAAGACGTTACTATGGACGGAGGCCCGTATAAAACCAATATCGAAAAAGTAGTAAACGAATAATAAGTCGGCTGTCTGAGCTTCAGGGCTTCTGCCTGATACATCTAAGCCTAAACATCAACGAGCTGCTGCACGAACAAAATCGTGCGGCAGCTCCTTTTCATTGTATGCTTTAGCAAAAAATGAAATAAGCCAAGCTAGTTTTGCTTGGCTCAAGGAAACAATATTAAGCGAATGACTGCTTTGAAAAATCATTCATTGCAGCCTTTTTGTCGTGCCTTTTTCTCGAGCTGTTAAAAATCTGTAAATCATTCATTTTCAGACTTGACTTTTGTTTGCAGGTCTCACATACTCATATCATTTTTTTCATCTTAGGTTTTGTCATGCTCATCAGCTATTATCGTATTTGAGTTATTCTCGATTCATATCCTTATTTTACAGTTTTTACGATCATTGTTGCTTAGACTACATCTGCCCCGCAAAGTGTAGTTTAAGCTACAATCCCCCTTGATTTTATCTATTGAAAAAACCGTAAAAGCGTGGTATTATACATACAGAACAAGAGAACAGGACAAATAAAAAACACACAAACAACAAAACAATCACACAACGAAAGGAGTAATACAACATGGAATTCTTCATTAATATCTGGGAAGGCTTTCAAAAATTCTTCAGAGGCAAGTGCTGATCTTGTAAATCTTCCCCATAAAACCAAATCCCCAGACCATAACAATTCCCACCCAAAATACACGATTCCCCAAAAATCATACACATTATCCACGATTACAAGCGGACGCTGACTAAATCAGCGAACGCTTTTTTCTTTTTATGCACCTTTCCAAGTACGAATCCTGCCCGCATCGGATGTTGCTTATGCAAAACAAACAAATCCTCTGGATTTTAGGTCTCGGATATCTCCTTAGTTAATCTCTTGCATACGACCGTCGAGCGTTTGACAGGCGTTGACAAAACATAAGCCATAGAGCCGCGGTCAATCTGACCTGCAATGAGCTTGTTTGCCGTAACAAGAACATATATGGCGGGCAGGATAGTCGTCATCATGCCGTAGAAAATTACGAAAAGCAAAGGCTGTGTCATTTTAAGAGCTGAAAACTGTGCGCACAGAACAGACATAACACCGGTGATGGCAGTCCACATCACCCAGTTTGATTTTACCGACTGCTTGAATAAAGGTAAGCTGAACTTATACATTTCCTCCCGTCTCGATATTGTTCTTATAAAAGTGCATAAAGTATTCCTCCAAACTTACGGAATGTTCGTCAATGCCGGTGATACTGCACTTTGAAAGAGCCGTCAAAAAGCTATTTGTAAGTTCATCGGGAACAGATATCACACATTTTTTTGCTGTTCTATCGCCCCTTTCGGGAGTCAGCCCCGAATGAACGAATCTGTTATAATCATCAGTACTTTCAAACTCTATTGTGAACTCATTTTTCAGCCCGTGCTTGACATCGGCGGCAGCTACGGTGGAGATCAGCCTGCCGTCCTTGATGATCGCAATGCGGTCACAGAGAGCTTCGACCTCACTGAAGATATGACTTGAAAGCAGTATCGTTTTGCCGCACTTCTTCTCATTGCGGATAAAGTCGATAAAGACCTCCTGCATCACAGGATCAAGACCGCCGGCTCCTGCATTGCCGAGATCAAAGCTGAGACCCGATATTCCTCCTACCACAGCCCCGATGAAAAATGCTACAAGCATAGCCGCACCTGCGATAAACCCGACTAGAGTTTTCGACAGCACATAGTCAAACGGATCAAGGAGCTTATCAAAGGCGACGAGCTGGCACTTGTCAGGGGCATCAAAAGCCTGATGCGTAAAAACAAATACACCAGACGTTATTTAGAGAGCAAGGATTTCCACGCAGAAGCATCACTATATACAGGGTTTGCGATAAACCTGTTCTTTGCCTGTTCCAAAGGTGCGACGGGCGCAGCTGTCGCTTCGGTCGGTGCTTATGCTGTGCATATGTGTCCACAGGACACCCGCACCCTTAGAGCCGGGGACACAGTAAAGCCCTATTCCGAGAGCTATACGACCTGCATTGAGGAGGCAAAACAGACGCTCACAAATCGGCTCACAGCGCACAGGTTACCGTCACCCGTGACGCTTTGAAAAGTTTTTAAAAGCCGCCATGGCAGCTAAATTCAGGTTTAGCTTAGGAACACTTTTGCGAAGAGAGTTATTATTTTATGCGTGGCGGTGACGAATGAAGGTATGCTTTTTCGCATCTGAAAAATGAACTCCTTTTCTGCAAAGCAGCACAGACATCACCATTGCGACAGTCCAGCCTATCGGCCACGCTGCCCAGATACCTGTTGTGCCAAAGTATGAGGAAAGCAGCTTTGCAAGCACGACACGCAATATCAGGTCGGTAAAGGTCGCTGACATAAACTGCTTCATCAGCTGTGCACCCCTTAACACGCCGTCTGACACAAGCTTTAGGGCTGCGATGAAATAAAACGGCGAGACTATCTGCAAAAATCTTACTCCCACGTTCAGAGCGGTTTCGGTCGGCTCGTCGAGGAAGAAATACACAAGGTATCTGCCTGCGAAAAGATACAGCGCAACTATCGGCACACATATCACCCAGACAAGCTTTATGCCTGCCTTAAAGCCCTCGTGGACTCTTTGCGGCTTGCCTGCGCCAAGATTCTGTGCGGTGAAGTTGGACACGCCGTTGCCAAGCGTTGTGAACGAGGTTATCACAAGATTGTTGAGCTTGACAGATGCGGCATAGCCTGCGGTAACGCTTGAACCGAAGCTGTTTATGACTCCTTGTATGATGATATTGCCCACCGAGATAAAGCTTTGCTGGAGTATGCTCGGTACGGCAACAGATGCTATTTTTCCAAGCAGCTTCCACGAAAAAGCATCAGCTTTGTGCTCGGTCTTAATTTTTGAAAATCTTTTAAAAACGACTGTTACTGCAAGCACGCAGCTCACGCCCTGGCAGATGAGCGTTGCCCACGCAACTCCCGCAACACCCATATTAAATGCTGTTACGAACAATATATCCACAGCGATGTTTGAAACTGACGATGTCGCAAGGAAAATGAACGGCGTGCGTGAATCGCCAAGTGCGGAGAAAATGCCAGTTGCGATGTTGTAAAAGAACACGAACGGCAGGCTCCAGATATATATATCAAGGTACTGCTTTGACGCTGCCATGATATTATCGGGGGTGTTTATCAGTTCAAGCAGCTGCCGGGAGAAGATCAGCCCTGCGAGCATAAGCACCAGACAAAGCACTCCGCCTGCGATAAGTGTGGTATAAACTGCGGTTTTCATATCCTTCAATCGCCTTGCGCCGAATAGCTGTGACACAATGACAGAGCAGCCAATGTTGCAGCCAAACGCAAATGCTATGAACACAAGCGTTATCTCGTAGCTGTTGCCGACTGCCGCAAGCGCATCCTCTCCGATGAATTTGCCCGCAACAAAGCTATCAGCGATATTGTACAGCTGCTGAAAGATTATGCTGCCAAACAACGGCAGACAGAATTTCCACAGAACTCTGTCTGAACGTCCTACCGTCAGATCCTTAGTCATTCAAACCTCTCCCTACTCTTGCACACTATTGACTTTATTATCAATTTATAGTATAATTCATTTTCAGAGATATGTAAAATATATATTCAACATATCTGATATATATTTTTTATATGGAGAATTTATATGAATATCAGCTACGACCACTACAGGATATTTTACTATGTTGTCAGATACGGCAGCTTTACCAAAGCGGCAAATGCCCTTACGAGCAATCAGCCGAACATTACAAGGGCTATAGGGATACTTGAATCAGAGCTTGGCTGCACGCTTTTTATCCGCACAAACAGAGGCGTTAAGCTGACGGCGGAAGGTCAGAAGCTGTACGAGCACATCAAGCCTGCTGTTGAGCAGATACAGACGGGAGAGGAGGAGCTTGCGCTGCGCAAGACGCTGCAATCGGGCATCATCTCGATAGGTGCCAGCGAGATAGCGCTGCGCTGCTTTTTGCTGCCCGTACTTGCACAGTTTCACAAAAAATACAGCGGTGTCAAGCTGAGGATATCGAATTATTCAACGCCGCAGGCAATCACCGCTTTGCACAAGGGAGTTGTGGACATTGCGTTCGTTACCACACCCACAAGCGATATGAAGGGGCTGAAAGCGGTCAACATACAAAAAGTACGTGAGCTGCCCGTATGCTCGGCGGAGCTTGGACATCTGGCAAAAAAGTCACTGGGATATGACGAGATAGCACGCTATCCGCTTATCTCACTGAGCGAGGGAACGAAAAGCTATGATATGTACAGAGATATCTTTGTGCAAAACGGCGTTGCTTTCGATCCCGATATTGAAGTTGCGACCGCAGATATGATACTGCCTATGGTCAGAAGCGGACTTGGCATAGGATTTGTTCCTGAGCCTTTTCTTAACGGTGTACAGGGAGTTATAAGGCTGAAGCTGAAAGGCAAGCCGCCCGAAAGACATATATGCTGTATCAAGACCGCACAGCATTCGCTCGGCAGCGCTGCAAGAGAGCTTGAAAGAATAGTGACAGCGGATCTTTGATACACACGTGGATCAGTATACAAAAAAAGAGCCGGTAAAACCGGTGATCTGCACTGCCACGGAAAGCGGATACTACAGACTTATCCACTAAAATTGACGCTGAAGTCTTAACACCATATTACAATAAAGGAGCTTTTGCACATCGCAGAAGCTCCTTTTGCTTTCTTTATATTCGTTACAGTATCCCTTTTACAAACACAGCCACTATGAGGACAGGAAGGACGTAATTGAAATAATACCTGAAAAACTTTGGGAACTTTACTCCCTTACCTGTGTTGCACTCTTCAAGGTATTTTTCAAATCCCCAGCCCCATTTCAATGTACAGAAAAGCAGGAAGACAAGTGAGCCAAGCGGCAGCAGCCAACTGCTGACGATATAGTCCTCACTGTCGAGAACTCCCATGTCGCCAATTATATGCAAATTCTTGAATACATTGAATCCGAGCACACATGGGATACTTCCCACAAGCACGATAATGCAGTTGATTATTGACGACTTAACTCTGCTCATTTTCAAGTTGTCCATAAAGAACGCTACGAGTGACTCGAACACGGCAATGACCGTTGAAAAGCTGGCAAAGGTCATGAACATGAAAAACAGCGAGCCCCAGATACGTCCGCCTTTCATATTTACAAAAACATTCGGCAGTGTTTCAAATATCAGCGATGGACCGGCATCCGGCTCGATCCCGAATGAAAAGCAGGCAGGGAAAATGATAAGTCCTGCCATTATGGCAACGAATGTATCAAGCATTGAAACTCGCAGTGCTTCGGATGGAAGGGTGTTGTCACGGCTCATGTAGCTTCCGAATATCTCCATTGAAGCTATGCCCACGCTGAGTGTGAAAAATGCCTGGTTCATAGCATTTACAATGACTTTGCCAAGCCCTATCTCCCTGACCTTAGCCAGATCGGGAACAAGGTAAAAGCTGAGTCCCTTCGAGCTGCCTTTGAGCATTATACTGTTCACGGCAAGAACGACAATGAGAAGCAGCAATGCGCCCATCATTATCTTGCTGAGCCTTTCTATTCCGCCTTTCAAGCCTTTGGAGCAGATGAAAAATCCTGCAATGACCACTATCGCCATCCATATACCAAGCTCAAGGGGTGAATCGAGCATCGAGTTGAACACGCCCTTTATCTCCTCGGTGGACATTGACGGTTTGAATTCACCAGCGGCGAACTTTACAAAGTAATCCGACATCCAGCCCGAAACGGTAGTGTAATACATCATCAGCAGGTAACAGCCGATTATGCACACCCAACCGTGAATATGCCATTTTCCGTGTTCTCCCTCAAGCGTGTGAAACGCCTGCACGGCACTCTTGCGGCTGGCTCTGCCGACGGCATATTCCATAGTCAGCACGGGAACACCAAGTATCAGCAGGAACACAAGGTATATCAAAACAAACAGACCGCCGCCGTTCTGCCCGACGATGTACGGAAACCGCCATACGTTGCCTATACCTATTGCACAGCCCGCACTTACGAGCAAAAATCCAATTCTTGAACCGAAACGTTCTCTTTTCATAATACACTTCCCGATCCGCAGGCACGGCAATAATTCTGTAATGCACCTGCATATCCTTATTTTTTCCTATTATATCAATGATGTGTGAACATTTCTACACATTGCAAAAAAAGAACCGTTTATTCGTTCTCATTGCGTTGGATAAACGGTCAAATAAACGTTTGAAGTGTTTATGAAAAGGTCATCCGGATCGGCACAGATAGCGGTGATAAACAAGGGAATTTTGAAAAACCGGGTTTTTTCAAAGATATACTATCCTCGGTTTTTCACTTTTCTGCTAACTTATGCGATCTCCTTTGCGTTATCTATTATTCAGTCTTTTTCTTTTTTAAATACTCATTGCGTAGGTCACAGTCACGTACGCAAGATTTGACTCAAAGATCCCGCCATGCTGTTCCCCTGTGAACACTCTCTTCCTGTGACGTCTTTTGCAGTGAACGGATGACAGTTCTGCGTACAGACCGATCCCACGGTCGCAAAGCGGATATGTCCAAGCAGTGACGTCTGTGGAGTTATCTGCTCCAATATCTCTTTAAGGCGCTCACTGTCGCTTGCTTTGACACCTTCTCTGTATGTACCGCCGCTGTATCTTATTCCCCAGCCATGGAGATTCTTATCACAATGCGAGAAAAACTCCCGCAGCTGTGTGCGAATATCGGTAGGCTCTTTTGCGGAAAGCCCGAGAAGATCGCCTGATTGTCCGCTTCGCTGCCGCCGGAGGTAAAGTAGATCTCTCTCGCCTTACAGCCCAGACAGTCAGCGATCGTATGCCTTGCCTCAAACAGCGCCTCAGCAGCTATCTGTCCGACAGAGTGAAGGCTCGACGGATTTCCGTAGACTTCGTTCATATACCTTGTGACAGTATTTATCACCGACTCACTCATCCGCGTAGTTGCGGCGTTATCCATGTATATCATTATATTTCACCTATTTTATATTTCCTATCAATTAAGTAGGTAAGCAGTGTTATAGCACTTACTGAACAGTTTGTCAAGAGAAAAAACAAACATGAAGCAAGTCAAGCTTGATGAGCAACTGCATTTGCTCGCAAACCATGACCAAGCCGCTAATACAAATATTATGGGCAATAATCTCATCTCACATAGCTTGAAAAACAAGCTATCAGAAATCTAAGCTGAATTTATGATAATTACAAACAACTTATAGATGCCGGCAGTTTTGCTTGTCGTTTATAATTTGTTTACGAAGTATTCTTGCTTAACGCTTATTTTTATACTATAATCATAAGCAGCCTGATAGGTGTTAAAACATATTTATATAGAACCAAAAAGACGGTTCATGGAGGTCGAACATATGAAAAAGTTAGCAGCAATTTGTCTTTGCGTTATTCTGGCGGTTTCCATGGTGTCCTGCGGAAGCTCATCCGGCAATACAGACAGTAAGGATCCAAGCAGCGGTTCTGCATCAAGCCGGGCGGAAAGCAGCACTCCGGATTCAAGCAAGGTTGAAAGCAGCAATTCGGATTCAAACAATGCAGAAAGCAGCAATTCAGATTCAAGTAATGCGGAAATCAAAAGCTTCACTGAACTAGACGATTATCAAAATTGGGCTAAGGAAACCGGATACACTAATAACTATCTTTGTGCCCGTGGAATTGAAGGGATCAACATGGACTATTTCCACACACTGCCCGGCGAAAAGGCATATACTTCCGGTAAGATAGTGATAGGCGACAGCAGATGCTGTCAGATGGGCATTTTACAGCATAGAAACGGAAAGGCTGACTTTGCGGATTTTGCGATCTGGGGCGGTCATTTTACACATGGTGTTGATCCGGCGGCTATGAATGATGAACTTATCTCAGAGGTCACCAACTGCTTCAAGGCGCAGA
Organism: Ruminococcus sp. FC2018; assembly: GCF_000621805.1. Lineage (GTDB taxonomy): Bacteria > Bacillota > Clostridia > Oscillospirales > Ruminococcaceae > Hominimerdicola. The sequence continues at coordinate 12,326 of NZ_JHXH01000015.1, forward strand.
TCGAGGCTTGCGGCGAATGTAAGATCTATTTCTTTGCCACTGTCAATGACTACGATTTCCAGAAGAACAACAATGCGGACAATATAAAGGGCGCAGTTTCTGCTGCTGAAAAACTTGCCGCTTTGAGCTATGATTACAACGGCAAAACATATCACCCACACATCAGCATAATCGGTTTTGAAGGCAGCTCAAAAACAGAGAAAGTTTACGGTATCGAACCCGCAGATTTCAACCGTTATGTTGAGGATTACAACAAAAAGCTGCTTGATGCCATAAAGGCAAGCGGTACTATAAAGGGCTGTGCAGATACTTTCACCACCGTTGCTAAAATAAACGACGATAAGGTAAGCTTTATCACTGACCAGCTGCATTACAGTGACGAAACTCTCGGAAAGCTTATTGAATACGTCAAGGCTCACTGAGTTTTCTGTCCGAAGAGAACGGGATACATAAAACAAAGCAGGACTACCCGGGGGCAGTCCTGCTTTTTCATTTGTCAAGTATTATCGGATATCGTTTACGATAGTTCAAGAGCTGCCGGATCCGTCAGTCTTTAGTCTCAACCTTTTTGATGTCATCCGACTGGTCTTTTGTCAGATCAAGCGACGGAAACTTCTCTGTATTCGGAAGCTGCATATTAAAGCCCTGTGTGCAGTCTATTTTCAGCTCTGCACTGTCGATGTCCAGATCAAGCACGTGTCCGCCGTACTTTTTGTCCTTTGAAACAAAGTGCAGATGCCAGCCGGCAGCATTTAGGTCTTTCATGTACTGCGGGCAGTACAGCGCAACAACAGTGCCCTCTATATTATCCCAGCTGAATTCTCTCTGGTCGGTTTTAAGTGCCTCTGCAAGCGGCTTGTATGGCTGCTCCTGTTTCAGCTCGCTGCGTGCGTGCATCTTTTTAAAAGTGCCGTCTATCCTTACCATATAAAACTGGTTTTTGCCCAGCTTTTCTACCTTTTCATCAAGCAGCTTTTTTATGTCCGCAATATTTGCTATGCCGCTTATATCCTGCTTTTCATCTGTATCAAAGAATGTGACGTTGGCAAAAGGGATAGTCTCGTCATCAGGTGCCGCTTCTATTGAGCCGTCCGATTTTGCTCTGTAAACTGTTCCGTCCACCATGATAAGTTCGCCGTTAACGCCCTCGAATGTTCCTATGCCCGTATCCCCTTTTTGTTTCAACTCCTTGACGCTGACGCTACCGTAATAGTCGCCGAGTGTCAGACCCTGCAAAAGCGATACCTGATAGATAGTTTCTCTGTCAGCCTTCGGAGTTTCGTCCTTCTTGATTTCGCTTGATGATGAGCTGTCACCGCATGAAGTAAGCATTGCAAGTGCAAGTGCGCACATCAGCATTTTCTTCTTCATATATATGACCCGCCTTCCTTAAAATGATTATACCGGTATTATACATCACCACAAGTCCGCTGTCAATTATTATACAATTTGTTTCACAATAATCCGTTTCCATGATTGACACGGGCTTGGTAAAATGTTATAATCAGTTCAGATAAAATCTTCACGGAGGTCTGTATGATCTATTCGAGTATAGGCATTGTGGCGATGCTTGTGCAGCTCATAATAAACTACGATGTGTTTATGAATAAAACAAGCTCCAGCATCGGGCAAAAGCACAAGTCATACCGCCACTTTCTCATTGGCTCTGTTTTATATTATATTACCGATATCATTTGGGGCTTTCTGGATGAACACAAGCTGAACAAGCTGCTTTACGCCGATACTGTACTGTATTTTCTGGCGATGTGTCTTATGGTAATGCTGTGGACATCCTACACCACCGACTACCTTGACGAAAAGACCCGTTTCGGCAAGGCTTTAAGATCAGTGGGAAAGGCGTTCTTTGCCATGTCAGTTCCTGCTGTGATCATCAATTTCTTTTACCCGATCCTATTTGATGTCACAGACGAATGCGAATATAAGGCGGGAAGTATCCGTTATATCATTCTGATGATCCAGATATTCCTGTTTCTGCTCTCATCGCTGCACACACTGGTGCTGAGCACAAAAACTTCAGCGGAAAAAAAGGTACGCTACCGTGCTATCGGTGCTTTCGGTATTGTTATGACGGCATTGATAGCTGTGCAGATATACAATCCTCTGTTGCCGGTATATTCGGTTGGATGTATGCTGGGAACATGTATGCTGCACACCTTTATCTACGAGGACGAAAAGGCTGAATACCGCATCAAGCTGGAAAAGCTATTGCAGCAGGAAAAAGAGTCAACAGAGGCACTGCGTACCGCAAGGACAGCTGCCAACACCGACCCTCTTACCGGAGTGAAAAGCCGTCATGCTTACATTGAGATCACAGCACGGATAGACAGAAGCATAGAGGCAGGGAAAAATGACGAGTTCGGAGTCATCGTGTGCGATATCAACGACCTGAAAAAGATCAACGACACCGTCGGTCACGAGGAAGGTGACAGATACATACGTGACGGTTGTATGATGGTGTGCAAAAAGTTCGCACACAGTCCTGTTTTCCGAATAGGCGGCGACGAGTTTGCGGTTATTCTGGAAAGAAGCGATTACGACAACCGGGAGCAGCTTTTATCTGAGTTTAATGAGCAGGTGGAGCAAAACCAGCGGCAAAAGCTTGTTGAGGTCTCGGCGGGTATGGCTGTTTTTGAAGCCGGGAACGACTCGTCATTCTCCGATGTCTTTGAACGTGCGGATAAAAAAATGTACGAAAGGAAAAAAATACTCAAAGCAATACAATAGTTTGGATGTTACACTATGACCCGGACGAGTTTTATCTCTTCCGGGTTTTCTTTTTTATGCTTAAAGCTATGGCTGATACCGGGTCTTAACTTAACATAAATGCACGTAAGCATTGTATACAAGCCACATTATCACACATACTAATCTCAAAAACACTTACGGAGGCAGATATGGGACTTTTAACCACTGTGTGGACATCTGTGCTGAGCATCATCGTGCTCTTTATCCTTACAAAACTTATGGGCAACAAACAGCTCTCGCAGCTGAGTATGTTTGACTATATCATCGGCATTTCGATAGGCTCTATCGCAGCGGAGTGTTCCTTTGAAAACCAGCACCCCGAGCGAATGGTTGTTGCAATGCTGATCTATGCACTGAGTGCGTACGCTGTTTCAAAGATCACCGAGAAGTCCACCCATATGCGTAAGCTGCTTATAGGCAGACCTCTGATACTTTTCCACAATGGCAAGCTGTATCGTGAAAATCTCAAAAAAGCCCGTATCGACATCAGCGATTTTCTCACCCATTGCCGAAATCAAGGGTACTTTGACCTCTCAAAGCTGAGAACAGCCGTATTTGAGTACAACGGCTCTCTGAGCCTGCTGCCTGTTGACAGCGACAGACCTCTCACGCCGTCAGACGTTCAGCTTGAGCCTGTGCAGGAGGAGATAATGGTCAACGTTATCCTCGACGGACACATCAACGACGCAAATCTCAAAAAGGCTGGATTTGAACGCATCTGGCTGGAAAAACAGCTGAACAAGCAAGGCTACAAAAGCGCAAAGGAGATATTTCTCGGCATAGCAGATACCGTCAAAAAAACGCTCCAGCTTTATCCTATGGACGTTAAAAACCAAACAATGGACCCCTTTGAATAACCGATTTAAGCCTACGGGCATATTATCATAACAGGAGGATAATATGCTATGAACAGACCGGATCATGATCGTAACGCACTTATTCAAAGGCAGCCTCAGGCAGCAGCGATACTCACCCCGCGCAAAGAATATCCCGATATACGGGGCACTGTCAGGTTCTATTCCGCAAATGACGGTACGGTGGTATATGCCCACGTCAGCGGGCTGCCCCACTCATCTGACAAATGCAGTCAGGAGTTTTTCGGATTTCACATACACGGTGGAAAATCATGTACAGGCAATTCAGACGACCCGTTTTCCGATGCAGGAAAGCATTTTGACAAAAATAACTGTCCCCACCCGTTACATTCCGGAGACCTTCCGCCCCTTCTGGGAAACAACGGAAAAGCAATATCCGTATTTCTGAGCAACAGGTTTTCGGTTGAAGACATTATAGGAAAGACAATAGTGATCCACAGCAAGCCCGATGATTTTACCACCCAGCCCGGCGGAAATGCAGGCAAGAAAATAGCCTGCGGCGTTATAAGAGCTGTGAGGTAAAAAGGTATGGGAGAATATCCGCTCAACGTAAAGGCAGAGATCGAGTATGCCCGCAGGTGGGCTTTTTCCCACAATCCTGCCTACTATAATTTTGAAAACATCGGCGGCGACTGCACAAATTTCATTTCCCAGTGCCTTTACGCAGGGGGTGCGGTCATGAATTATACCAAAGACACAGGCTGGTATTACAATTCTCCCTCTGACCGTGCGGCAGCCTGGACAGGGGTGGAGCAGTTCTATCGCTTTATTGTGACAAACACAGGCACAGGACCTTTCGGCAGCGTCGTTGCCCTTGAACAAGCAGCAGCGGGAGATGTGATACAGCTGAGCACCAACGGCAGGTTTCATCACAGCTTGCTTGTAATAGATGTACGACAGGGCGTCCCCTACGTTGCCGCACACACCTTTGCTGCATTTGACCGTGCGCTGACCACATACCAATATGACGGTATCCGCTGTGTGAGAATAATAGGCGCAAGGAAAAATCGGTACTGAGCTGTAAAACGAGCAAAAAACAGCGCCTGCATTATCATGCGGACGCTGTGTGATGCCATTATTATTTTTCAAGCTGTTTTTTCACATAATCTCTGACACTGCTCTCGTTATCATTTACAGAGCCTCCCCTTATGGACAATGCTTCAACAACATTTGCCTTTGGCTCAAGCTCTTTGATAGATTTTATCGTTGATGAAAAGCCGCTTCCCTCGTGAGTAACAAAAACATATATGTTTTTCCCGGAAAAGTCGTATTTATCAAAGAACGAATATACAGGCATTGGCAGGTCAGCCCACCAGTTGGGAAAAACCAGCCAGATGGTATCATAATCATCTATGTTATCAAAGCTGCTTTTCAGCGAAGGTCTTTCCTTTGCGCTTTTCTCGTCCTTTGCCAGATCCACGGTCTTATCATAATCTTCCGGATAACTCTTGTCTGTTACTATTTCAAACGAGTCGCAGCCTGCTTCGTCAGCAGCCCACTGTGCTATCATCTGGGCGTTGCCTTTCAGCTCACCACCCACACGGTTAAGGCTGGCACTTGAAATTGCGTCCACATCATCGGCAAACTCCGTGTTCCCTACTCTGCTGAAATAAACTGCCGCAGATTTTTTTATAGGTACTGTCTTAACATTTTCATTATTTCCGGATGATGAGCTTGCACAGGATGACAAAAGCAATGCGCTCATAGTAACAATAGCAAAAATAGTTTTCTTTATAGCTCTCATAATCACACTCCCTTACTGAGCAAGTTCGATCCTTACTTCAAAATCCCCCTCAAGGCTGCTTATGTCTTTCAAAGGGCAGGTGATAACTCCGATATTTACCTGGTTTCCGTATTTTTCGGAAACATCTTCGTCCTCAAACAGGATAGTAAAGTAGGGTGCATCTGTTGCATAATCAATATCTCCGTTGAGCCAGCCATAGTGCTCCTCATCTTTACTATATGGCAGATCCTCGGTAACTCCGCAGAAATCATGAGAGTATCTGTGCACTTTCTGTGTATACGGCAGCTTGGCGATGAGTGCCTTGGCTGTCTGGGAATCATTGAGCACTCCAGGAATAACCTTGTCTCCGAAGTACATATTTATTTTTGTTCCGCCCTCCATTGGTTTTCTTGTAGGCATTGTCTTATCTTCTGTCTGCATATCTGCACCATCCTTTGCTACTGAATGTCCGCTTACGGCTGAAGAACTGCTGCTTTCTGACGACGAGCCTGATGAACCGCAGCCTGCAAGCAGCATTGCTGCACTTATCAGAAACACGCTTAATACTCTGATCCTTTTCATATAGATCCTCCTTGGTTCTCAAAAACTGAAACTTCCACATTCCACGGCAGCGATAATGGCAGATCGTCTATGGTCATACTCTTTTGATCGCCTTATCTTCCGTCTGATATAATTATACACCGGATCTCTTGATATTACAAATACTTATATCAAATACTTGCATATTTGTTTTTGTAATATCAAGCCACTGTGCAGAGGTGGCAGGATCTGCAAAGCAAAACGCCACACCGCTTGACCGGGCATGGCGTTTTTTATCACATACTTGCTTTCAGTATCTTAACGACCTCATCACGGTCAAGGACCTTGTATCCGCCTTTGAGTATTATTGTTGCATCAGCTATGCCATCGATCATTTCCTCGACAGCTCCAAGCTCAGATATCTTCATCACCAGACCCAGCTCTTTCATCCAGCTTTCCATTGCACTAAGTCCCTGCTCTGCCAGCTGCTCATCTGTCTTGCCCTGTGCGGGAATATCCCACACCTGAGTTGCAAATCTTGCAAACTTTTTCAGACCGTAGGGCATGATATAACGGTAGTACGGAAGGGACACAGCCGCAAGTGTCATACCGTGTGTGGCATCGGTATATGCGCCGACTGCCTGCCCCAGCATATGCACCATCCAGTCGGTGGACTTGCCCCTGGAAACCAGGGTATTCAGTGCCCATGTAGCTGTCCACATAATATTGGAGCGTGCCTCATAATCCTGCGGATCCTTAACGGCGATACGGCTTGCATGGATAAGACCTTTCATAAGCCCCTCGCTGATATAATCCGAAGTGTTATCGTCCTCGCCGGAGAAATACTGCTCACAGATATGATTCATAATATCGTAGATACCCGCCACCATCTGATATACAGGCAGTGTCATTGTGTACCTAGGATTGAGGATAGAGAATTTAGGCATAACATCATCGCCGAATACATGACCAATCTTGAGATGCTGCTCATGGTTTGTGATAACTGCACCGCCGTTCATTTCCGAGCCGGTACCTGCCATTGTCAGCACACAGCCCACAGGAACGATATCACAATCCGGCTCTTCATAGCGGATATAGTACTTATCCCACGGGTCATCATTGCAATGAACGGATACAGAGACTGCCTTTGAATAATCGCAGACAGAACCGCCTCCTACCGCAAGAATAAAATCGGAATTGTTTTCACGGGCGATCTTTACGCCCTCCCTTAGCTTTTCTGCTGTTGGATTTGGCATAACGCCTGCAACTTGCGCAACATTCTTGCCGCATTCTTGCAGTATCCCCATTATCTCATCGTACAGACCGCTTTTCTTTATGGATCCGCCTCCGTATACCAGCAGCACGTTCTTACCGTAGTTTGCAAGCTCCTGCTTCAGATAACCAAGCGAGTCCTCTCCGAAATAAAGCTTTGTTGGGTTGTGATAACTAAAATTACCAAGCATGACAATTCCTCCTTGATCGCAAATATTTTTTATGACTCATCCCGAGATCACCAACAGCCACCATGTCGGCGGGTATATCCTTTGTTACTACCCAGCCTGACCGATAATGGCGTTATCTCTTATGGTGTTGATCTTATTATATCACGGATAAATACAAATTACAAATACCTATTTTGAATGTGTTGCTATTTGTTTTGCGAATAGCGCCCGCTGTGGCATTGTCCATACAGCATATGCCCTCTTTTTTTGACATGCAAAGAGCTCCGGTGAGGGAAACGCAATACTAAAAGGCAGTTGATTTTTCCTGTATGATATGATATAATTGCCTGTGGAAAAGGTTTCTTTTGTTGTTGGTCCAACAGCTAAAAAAATCGTTAACGCCCCGGTAATCTTTGCATAGACCCGGGCAAAAACAAGAAAGAGCAAAACATTATGTCATATATAATCGATTTTCTTACAGGAATACTTGGATATGTGATGCGGGGATGCTACTGGCTTATAGGAAGCTACGGCTTTGCGATAATACTGTTTACGCTGCTGACTAAGGTGCTGCTTTTCCCCCTTAGTATCCTCACACAGAAAAATTCCATCAAAATGGTAAATCTGCAGCCAAAGCTTGATGAGCTGAAGATCAAGTACATTGACGACAAGGATAAATATACCGACGAACAGGTAGCTCTTTATAAAAAGTATAAGTACAACCCGTTTCTGGATATTCTTCCCTTGCTGCTTCAGATCCCGATAGTGCTGGGGCTGGTGGGGGTCGTATACAAGCCGCTGAGCTACGTGCTGTCCATCGGCAGCGACACGGTGGATAAGCTCAACAGCTGGCTGGTCAACACCCTGGGTGTTACCGATGCCGGGAGCACCTTTCAGATAACCATTGCCGAAAAGCTTAAAGCAGGGATAGCTGCTCCTGCAAACGTGAGCAGCGCAGACATAAGCAGGATCACCGACTTTGATATGACCTTTTTCGGAATTGATCTTGGCAAGACTCCTTCGTTTAAAGGTGATTACATACTCTTGCTTATACCTCTGCTGGCAGGACTGAGCGCATGGCTTTTATGCTTTGCACAGAACAAGCTGAATGTACTTCAGCTGGCTCAGAACAGGCTTAACAAGATAATAACCACCGTTTTCATGGTAGCATTTTCCACCTATTTTGCTTTTATAGTTCCCTGCGGAGTGGGACTTTACTGGATATTCGGAAATCTTTTTGCCATACCCCTTATGGTTGTGACTAACCTTGTGATACCGCCAAAAAAATATGTGGACTATGACAGATTGCTCCGGGTAAGGGAGCAAAAGAAGCAGAAACAGGAGGAATACAGAAAGTACCGCAAAAAAGAGAAGTCCGATTACAAGCGATTCTTCTCACAAAAGGATATGAAGCTTGTCTTTTATTCCGAGTCAAAGGGGTTTTACAAGTATTTCAAGGATATAATAGATTATGTGTGCAAAAACTCCGACCTTGTTATACATTATGTCACAAGCGATCCAAATGACGATATCCTCAATGACCCCAGGGAGCAAATAAAGGGCTACTATGTTGCCTCGGACAGATATCTGATACCCCTTTTCATGAAGCTTGACTGCGATATGTGCGTGATGACAATGCCCGATCTTGAAAAGTACCATATCAAAAGGTCACGTGTGAGAAAGGATATTGAGTACGTTTTTGCCTGCCACGGCATCGGAAGCATATCCCTTTACCGAAAAGGAGCTCTGGACTGGTTTGATACGATTTTCTGTCCGGACAAAGATCAGTTCGATGAGATACGAGCCTCCGAGAAGCTTTACGGCACACCTGAAAAGCTGGTAGTGCAGACAGGATACCCTCTTATAGATTCTATGATAAAGGACTATGAATCCATCAAGCACATCAAGAACGAAACACCTCAGATAATAATAGCTCCCTCGTGGCAGCCGGAAAACATTATAGAGCTTTGCGCTGAAAAACTGCTTGATGAGCTTTCCAAGTGTGACTACAAGGTCATACTGCGCCCCCACCCTCAACAGGTAAGGCATGAACCGGAGAGGTTTGAGGCTTTGAAAGAAAAATATGAAGGCGTAGGCAATATAGAGATACAGACAGACTTTTCCGTTACCAATCCCGTTATGGAGTCGGATCTGCTGATAACAGACTGGTCGGATATAGCCTGGGAATTTGCCTTTGTGACCAAGCGGCCCGTTTTGTATATCGACACCCCTATGAAGATAATGAACCCGGAATATGAAAAGATCGGTATTGAGCCTATAAATAAAATCCTCAGAACATCATTGGGCGCTGTGGTCGGTCTTGATGAGCTGGACAGCATCTGCGAAACAGTGAAAAAAATGCTTGACCGAAGACAGACTTACAGCCAACAGATAGAAAGCACTTTCAGGGAACACATCTATAATATCGGCAGAAGTGCTGAACTATGCGGAAGATATATAATCAAAAGGCTGGCAAAGTGACCGCTTTGTAATGCCTGAAAGCGGATGCGGCTCAGTTCGCAATGAAAAAAGCTATGCCTCTATGGTTTATCCGGGACCGTAGAGGCATATTTGTTTTTATTGCCCCGCAGCATTTACTTTTACACATGGATATGCTATAATGAGTGACAGATGAATGATAAACGCTCACAACGGAGGGATCACTGTGAACAAGGTTTTGAAGCTGCTTAAACACGAGCCTATGCTCACAGTTTCGGCGGCAGCTGCCATAGCGGCTATGTTTATTACTCCCCCAAGCACCCGTCTGCTTGGAGATATTGACTGGCATACGCTGGGCACGCTCCTGATGATGCTGTGCGTGCTGGAGGGGTTCAAGCAGGAAAACGTACTTGACCCGCTGGTGCGTCTGTCGCTTAAAACAAAAAGCATGGTGGGACTTTCCCTGTTTTACATATTCGGCGTATTCTTCTGCTCAATGTTTGTGACAAACGATGTATCCCTTATGATCTTTGTGCCGCTGACTATTTTTACATTCAGAGGCGGCGGCAAGGAACAGTATATCCTGCCGGTGATAACAATGGAGAATATTGCTGCAATACGAGGCTCTCTGCTCACGCCCTTCGGCAGCCCGCAAAACTTGTTTTTATTCAGCCGTTTCGGAATAAAGGCAGGCAGATTCATGCTTCATATGCTTCCGCTGTGTGCAGGATCTGCGGTGCTGCTTGTGATTTTCGTGCTGGTGCTTTACCGCCGCAGGCTTCACGAACAGATCGACTTTGACCGTTCACAGCTCAGTTTGCAAGCCGGCAGCAAGCGTCCGCTTTACCTGGGTCTTTTTGTTTTGGTGATCTTTACTATCGTGAGCAGGACTCAGCTGTGGTGGGCAGCTGTTATTATAGTTGTGACTGTCATTGCAGCGGCTGACAGGCGGCTGTTTATGAAAGTGGATTATGTGCTGCTTTTTACATTTTTGTTTTTCTTTGTGTTCTCCTCATCTGTTGCAGCCAATCAGGGCATAGCAGATTTTCTGAGAAAAGCAGTTGCAGGACGTGAATACTGGTGGGCGATCGGTCTGAGCCAGATCATTTCAAATGTGCCCGCTTCAATCGTTCTGTATCCCTTTTCACAAAGCAACTCAGCACTTATATACGGAGCGGACACAGCAGGTCTGTGCTCACTTATAGGTTCACTTGCATCGGTGATAAACTACCGCATTTATGTGCGTGAATACCCGGGTCAGGGAAAAAAGTTCATTAAGGTGTTTACACTTATCAGCTGGGCTTTTTTTGCCATAGTGGTCATTCCCGGTCTGCTGCTGTCGTCATGGGAAATGTAACGCACAGCAGTATCCGGTATTTTATCAGACCGGCTGCTGCCGGATGGACCGTCTGCGGCACAAAAAAACACCCGAGCATTCGATACTCAGGTGCGTGTGGGGGGAAATAATAGGTTTTTTGAAGAAGTTACTATCGCTTTTAAAAGCGGTATTAAAAGGGTTTTGTATTTCAGCACCGGTAAAAACCTGCGCTGTGATTATTACCTCCTTTATGTGTTTATTTTAACTTTTTTCTCTCTTGGTTTTGGATTTATCTCTCTTTCTTTGTTCTGTAATCATAATAGCATATATACACAGTAAAATCAACAGACAATATCACCGTGATATGTAGCTAAAACTACATTTGATGAAAAAGCTGTAGCTTTATTTACACATCACGGTGAAATTGTAGTCTTATATGTCTTTGCCGTTCACGTTTACAATAACATACTCAGACTTGGTGCCCGTCTTGAATTTGATCTCCCAGTCGGAGATCCCCGAGGTAACAATAAAGTCTGTGGACTCACGCTTTTCATATCCGTAGGTCTTGTCGTTCATGCTCATAAGAATTCCCAGGTGGGTTATGGGGAAAAGCTGTCCGCCGTGGGTGTGTCCCGACAGTACCAGATCGGCGGCAGAATCAGCTTCTGCTTTGTAATCATTAGGCTCGTGGTCAAGTACGATAATATACTTGCTCGTGTCTGCCCCCTTGAGCAGCTCGTCCATATCCTTGCGCTCTCCTCTTGACTTGTCCTTTCTGCCTGCAACATAAAACCTGTTGTCAACAAGCTCATAGCTGTCTGCAAGCACATGGACCCCGTTGTCCTTCAGCGCATTTTCCAGCTGCTGGGGAGTATAATCTTTATTTTTATAGTATCCCTCATCGTGGTTGCCGTAGCAATACCACACGCCGTATTTCAGATCAAGCTTACCCAGTGCATCGCAGGCATCTATAAGGTCCTTGCTGCTTGTTCCGTCATCCACAAAGTCCCCTGCTATAACCAGCATATCGGGGGACTGCTTTTCTATGGTCTTTAAGTGCTCCTCAAAGCCCTTTCCGTCAAAAGTGGTTCCCATGTGGCTGTCCGCTATCAGAGCGATCTTCAGCGTGCCGACATTTTTATCCGTGGTGATCTCATAGTCCGTCTGCCATACATTATGGCAAAGATACCAGCCCACGGAGAGATATACCACAGAAGTTATCAGCGCAAGCCAGCCCTGATAGTTTATCTTGAATTTCTTTCCACGAACCTTGTCTATTATCTTAATAACAAGTCCGTACAGCAGCAAGAAGATGACCACGTGCAGCAGTATAATAACTGCGTTCACCACGGATATGGCAAGAGCCGCCACGACAAGACCTGCCGCCACGATCCCAAGGGAAACTATCCTGCGCCGCCATTTATTTTCGCCCGATAGTTTTCTGATCCCTGCAAACCTGCCCACACAAAGGGTAAGATACCCTACGCCCAGGCACGCCGCCACGATCACCGAACCGAATATAAGTGCCCACATTCCCATAATCTTCCCCTCCTGTGCTGTATGGCTTTTGATTTTTGTTGTCTATGACAATATTATATCACAAGCCGGTCAAAATTACAAATACTAATTGTTTATATCCAACTATTCCTTCAGGGCATACCCATTTCAACAAACAGCAAACAAAAAGCCCGGCATTATTACCGGGCTTTGCATATCATCAAAGCTTTTATCTATGTCTTAGTTCGGGGTGGAGCTCATAGAAACTGTGCTTGTTTTTGAACATATCCTCATCGGCATCGTGCATTGCTTTGCGGATATCGTATCCCTTTGGGGCAAAGCAGCTGCCCACGGCAAAACAAACGCCGCCCGGATCGTTGGTAAGATCCTTGAACATATTCAGCTTGGATGTGAATTCTTCCTCTGTGTCATCTGCCAGAATAATAAGGAATTCATCTCCCCCTGCACGGTAGACAGCATCACCCACAAATATCTCCTGAAGAAGAATTGCAGCTTTCTTCAAAAGGATATCTCCTGCGGAGTGACCGCCGAAATCATTTACACGTTTGAGCCCGTTAAGGTCAGCAAAGATGATGCCGTAATCCCCCTTCAGCTCCTCATTGCCTGCGACAATATCGCTGACTCTGTTGTTCATGGCATTGCGGTTCTGTACGCCCGTGAGCATATCCGTGTAACTTACGTGCTCAAGCCGTCTGAGCATTTTATAGCTTGCCACCTCCGATGCAAGGAAGAACGTGGTAAGTTCCAGCGTCTCCTTTATCCGCATGGTGTTTTTGGTGTCAAAATTCGTTGCCCAGATATATCCAAGCACCTCGTTGTTGTATCTCAGCGGGAACATTACAACACTTTCAACTCCCGCTTCTTCCAGCGTGACATACCATGGGTTGTTTACACGGCTTATATGCTCCATGTCCTGCTGGCTTTTTATAATAAGGCAATCGCTCTCCCCTATGGTGTCCAGCCACGAAGCGGCAATGTCATAGAAATTGATGTTTGTAAACTGAGTCACTCTTTTAAGTGTGCTGCCGGCTCTGACATTTGTAGCCAGCACAGTGCAGGTCGCTTCCACAAAATCCATCATCATTATGGTGCAAACCTCTGCATCGCAGATGATACGGATATCCTTGATTATCTCATCCATGGTCTTTTTGAAATCATTGGTATCGTGGAGCTTGATGCAGGTCTTGAGCACATCGGAGGCTGTCTCCACAAAATTATCAGACACAAGGTCTATATCCGTAAGCTCTTTCAGCTCGATAGAATATGTACAGTAGCAAACGTCGCCGTCCTCATAGTCCATAGGCATCGCAAAGATGCTCACCCAATCGGTGAATTGCTTCGGGTGGACATAGGTGTGCAAAGGCTGTTTAAGTACGGCACTGCGGTAACAAAAATCCTCAAAGCTCAGGTCCTTTGCAAAATATCTCTCATATGAAGAATCCGGCACAAAAGTATTTACCAGCATAGCAGGCATATTGTACTTCTGCGGATCCCGGATAGAATCTATATACTTTTCATTGCCTGCAACAATACGGATATCGCCGTATCTGTCATTCCCCATACGTTTAACGGAGATGATACTGGTCATGGTGTGAAACTGGTCTACAAATTTCTGAAAGTCCATGATGCCTCCTTTCTGCAGTTTACACTGTCCGGTCAATATAATAATTATACCACACTGATTTTCGATTTTCAATACAAAAGAATAAAAAAGTATTTTTTTGTAAAATGCAGCTCTGTCCTGCACCCTATGGGAGTGTTTGAGAAAAACCTTGCTTTTCAGCTTTTTTTGCTGTATAATATACAACAGTAAGCTTTAGGAGATGATAAAATGGTCTATACAGTGACCTTCAACCCTGCCATAGATTATGTTGTGCGCACAGGAGAAATAATCCCCGGTGCAGTCAACCGCACCCTGTCCGAGGAGATCTGCTTCGGAGGAAAAGGCATAAATGTTTCCCTTGTGCTCAAAGAGCTTGGGGTGGAGTCAGTGGCTCTGGGATTTGTTGCCGGTTTTACCGGTAAAGCCATTGAACATGGCGTTTCACGTGCAGGTATAAAGACTGATTTTATCACCCTTGAACAGGGCATCTCACGGATAAATGTGAAAATAAGGTCCTCGCAGGAGACAGAAATAAACGGTCAGGGACCCTGCATAGGTAAAAAAGAGCTGGATATGCTTTTTGACAAGCTGGATAAGCTGCAAAGCGGCGATATACTTGTCCTTGCAGGCAGTATTCCCGGCAGTGTGCCCACCGATATTTACGAGAGGATACTTGAAAGGCTTTCGGGCAGAAATATAAGGGCGGTGGTAGACGCAACAAATGACCTGCTGCTGAACGTTCTGAAATACAAGCCATTTCTGGTAAAGCCCAACGACCACGAGCTGGGAGAAATGCTGGGAGAAGACCTGCGCTCCATTGAAGACGTGGAAAAGGGAGCAAGGAAGCTCCGCAGCATGGGTGCTCAGAACGTGCTTGTATCAATGGCTGAAAAAGGCGCATTGCTTATAGACGACACAGGAAATCTCCACCAATGCCCTGCCTGCAAAGGCACACTTGTCAACTCCGTGGGTGCGGGGGATTCCATGGTGGCAGGCTTTGTGGCAGGCTCATTAAAGGGCGACAACGAATACGCTCTGAAGCTTGGCACGGCGGCAGGGGGCGCAACAGCATTTTCTAATGCACTTGCCACTGCCGACGAAATATCTCAGCTTTTAAAGCAGCTGATCTGACATCGACCATAATAAAACAGCTCCTGTCCAAATAGACAAGAGCTGTTATTTTTGTGCCCGTAAAGCACTAAATATCCTGATACATCAGACCGTGCTTTGTGCAGTACCGCACCAGCTTTCCGAAGCGGTAAAGAGGCATCGTGAACTGCATATCCCATTCAGGATACTGCCTGAAGATCATTACGCTGCTGTCACCAACATACGCAGCAAAGCCATACAATTTCATGAATATACTACAATTCGCACCCCGGCTGTTGCTTAAACTACTGATTTTTGAAGAAGTGTTGTATATGCTACAATCAAAGGCAAAATTGAATATTGAAATTTTTGCCGACAGGTGTTATTATATAGACACAGAAAGAAAAACAGACATAAGAAAGGAGCCAAAGACAAAACCAAAAAATACAAAACCCTTCTACAACAAATCTCATTTATAATAATTTCCCCTTCCTTACACCCCCCTTAAATTTACAGCAAAAATCAAGCGAAGCGCCCGTGCAGTAGTGCGGACGCTTTTTTTGTTTTGATATTGGGTTTATGCTGTAAAGGATGTACGGCTTTTATCTTCCTGAGGGAGATAAAGCAGCCGATCAGTGCGCCAATTCCGGCGACAATGGCTGCATATGTGTTGACAGGGCACTTTGTGTCTGATATAATTAAAAAAACAGCTCACCTGACAGGAGGAACAAGTATGGACAGCACCGGCACACAAACTACAAAGGAGTTTTACATTGACAGCGACGGGATAAAGCTTCATGCCAAGCTGGACTGCCCTGCCGGTGTGGAAAAAGCTCCTTTGTGCATTATAATACACGGCTTTACCGGGAACATGGAGGAGGAGCACCTGATCGCAGTTCAGAAAACTCTGAACCGCATGGGGATGTATGCGCTGCGTGTGGAAATGTACGGCCACGGCAAAAGCGGTGGACAGTTCAAAGATCATACCCTTTATAAATGGGTGACTAACGCCCTTTCTGTGGTCGCTTACGCAAGATCCCTTGACTTTGTGACAGATCTGTACCTTTGCGGACATTCCCAGGGCGGACTTCTCACAATGCTGGTGGGCGGAATGTGTGCAGACGACTTCAAAGCTATCCTGCCACTGTCCCCTGCCTGGATGATACCACAGTGGGCAAGAACAGGCACAGTGCTTGGTCGTGAGTTTGACCCTGAGCATATCCCGGACACTGTCTCCTGTGACAGCTGGGAGCTTTCGGGCGACTATATCCGTGTGGCTCAGACTATCCACCCCGAGGAATCTATTGAAAAATACAAGGGCAAAGTCCTTATCGTACACGGCGATAAGGATGAGACTATTCCCCTTTCTCATGCCCAGAAAGCCGCTGAGCTTTATGCAGACGCAGAGCTTGTCACTATCCACGGTGCAGACCACTGCTTCAACGGATATGCCCAACAGCTCGCCTCGGCAGTAAAGGATTTTTTCAGCAAACTATAAACGGAGGTATATTATGAAAATACTTGTACTCAACGCAAGCCCCAGACCTGACGGCAATACAGCAAAAATGACTGCCGCTTTTTGTGAAGAGGCACAAAAGCACGGTCACAATGCGGTTTGCTTAAACGTGTGCAGAATGAATATAAAGGGCTGCCTTGCCTGCGAATACTGCCACGGAAAAGGACAGGGAGCATGCGTGCAGAAGGACGATATGCAGACTGTGTATAGCCAGCTGAAGGACACCGAAATGCTGGTGCTTGCATCGCCTATCTATTATCACGGCATCACGGGACAGCTCAAATGTGTTATCGACCGCTTTTACAGTGCCCTGTACCCCACAGCACCAAAGTGCCTGAAGAAGATCGCTATGTTCCTCAGCTCCGGAGATGATGATATGTATACCGGAGCAAAGTTTTCATACGACGGTGACTTTGTGGGTTACCTGGGACTTGAAGGCTGCGGTATTTTCACAAACCACGACAAAGATGTTCTGGAAAAAATAAGAGAAATGGCAGCATCCCTGTGATGACTGCCTTTTTTATTGCTAACTCAGCACAAAAAAAGAGTTCAGAGTAAAATACCCCGAACTCTTTACATGATATAGATTATACTGATTTTGCCTTGACACGTTCTGTTAAATACTTGCGTGCATACAGAATGTAGAAAAAGATATGGGATAGAGCAAAGATAATTCCAACAGGATATGCAATACCCGGAGAAAGCGAAAAGCCTTCCCTTGCCATAAGAATATATGTAAGGCTGACCGCCGACATAAACGCTGCGGGAATCGCCGTCATAAGCGTATAGTATATCTTTTTGGCATTTTTCAGCAGATACAGGGAAGCTACCCAAAGGGAGATCATCGCAAGTGTCTGATTGCTCCAGGAAAAGTATCTCCACAGAATGTTGAAATCCAGCTGCGTAAGTATTGCGCCCACTCCAAGCATAGGTATGGTCAGTATAAGTCTGTTTTTAAAAGACTTCTGCTTGAGCCCTGTCCACTCGGCAAGGATAAGCCTTGCGCTTCTGAACGCCGTATCCCCCGATGTGATGGGACAGATCACAACGCCGATTATTGCCAGAACTCCACCGATGCTTCCAAGCATATTTTTGCAGATATCGTACACCGTTGCCGACTGACCGTTTGAACTTAGCGCATCGTTGAGCAGCTGTGTTCCGCCGTAAAAAGCAACGCCTGCCGCAGCCCACACAAGTGCTATTACAGACTCGATTATCATAGCACCGTAAAAGACCTTTCTGCCCTCTTTTTCGCTGGTGATGCACTTTGCCATCATCGGTGACTGAGTGGCGTGGAAGCCAGAGATCGCACCGCAGGCAACAGTCACAAACATAAACGGCCACACGGGAAGGTTATCCGGGTGCAGATTTTCAAGGCTGACCTCCGGTATAGAGTAATCGGGCAGAAAGATCAGCCCGCCTGCAATGCTCACAGCCATTACGATAAGCACAACTCCGAACACCGGGTAGAATCTGCCGATTATCTTGTCAATAGGCATAAGCGTTGCAAGCAGATAGTAAACCAGTATGGCCACTATCCAAAAGCCCTTTGACAGAAAACTAGGCGTGAGATTGGCAATAAGCTCCGCAGGGCTTGTTACAAACACAGTACCCGTCAGAAGCAAAAGCAGGATCGAAAACACACGCATCAAATACAGTGCCTTTTTCCCTATGTATTTACCCGACAGCTCAGCTATGGATGCGCCCTTATTTC
Organism: Ruminococcus sp. FC2018; assembly: GCF_000621805.1. GTDB lineage: Bacteria > Bacillota > Clostridia > Oscillospirales > Ruminococcaceae > Hominimerdicola. Next base: position 30,869 of record NZ_JHXH01000015.1, read on the forward strand.
TTTCCGAGATCATACCGCCCATATAATCGTGGACTGCACCGCCGAGAATTGCTCCGAAGACTATCCACAAAAATACGACCGGTCCGAAGCACGCTCCCATAAGAGCACCGAATATTGGTCCTGTTCCTGCGATGTTCAGAAGCTGTATCAGCACAGCTTTCCAGGTCTTTACCGGCACAAAATCAACGCCATCATTTTCAGATACCGCCGGCGTTGGTCGGTCGTCCGGTCCAAACACTTTTTCAGTAAGTTTTCCGTAAAATAAGAAACCCAGCACAAGAACAACAAGTGCCGTAATAAATGAAACCATATCAAAACCTCTGATCCATATAATTCTTATCACAATATAACACAGACAGCTGCTTTTTTCAAGCCCGTTATGAAGCAAATGATAAGAATATGATAAGACAAACTGTGCTGGATATGGTACTGCCGGAAAGGAGCGCAGCGACCGCAGTTTTTTGTATTTACAGCCGAAGGGATCACGCAAAAGCATTTATGCACACACGGTCATATAAAACAACTGCCTTGCATTGTGATGCTATTGACTTAGCTGCGCCGATGTGATAAAATTCAAGTAAGCGAAGAAAATGGATATAAAATCTATTGCAAGGCAGGTGGCACGCTGATGAAAGCGGTCAGCAAATTCATATCAAGGTTTATGGCAGTAATAGTTCTCGCTGTGGCAGCGCTTGCACTGTTTGTGCCCAAAAGCTGTCTGTGGATACCCGGCGGCTCTGTGAACTATCTGCTTATGGTCGTGATGTTCGGCATGGGACTTACAATGAAGCCTGCCGATTTTGCGGTGGTATTCTCACGCCCGAAGGACATAATCATCGGCTGTGCGGCGCAGTTCCTGATAATGCCGCTGCTCGCATTCGGGCTTGGCAAACTGTTCGGGCTTGAAAACGAGCTGCTTGTCGGAGTGGTGCTCGTCGGTACTTGTCCCGGCGGAACGAGCAGCAATGTCATAACCTATCTTTCGGGCGGCGACGTTGCGCTTTCTGTCGGAATGACAAGCGTTAACACCCTGCTTGCACCGCTGCTCACGCCTGCTCTGACATATCTTTTTCTGCAGACCTCTGTCGATGTCAATGTGTGGTCGATGTTCATTTCGATAGTCCAGGTCGTTCTCGTGCCGATAGGCTTGGGTCTGCTGATAAACAGGCTTTTGGGCAGATACACCGAAAAAGCCAAAGACGTGCTCCCCGTGGTTTCCGTGGCAGCTATCTGCATCATCGTTGCGATAGTCGTTTCCAACAACTCGGGAAAGATACTGTCAACAGGTGCGGTCATCTTTGCCGTGGTGATACTGCATAATCTGCTCGGTTACCTTTTTGGCTATCTCATCGGTCTGCTTTTCAGGTTTGATCCTAAAAGAAAAAAAGCCATTTCTGTGGAGATTGGTATGCAAAACTCGGGACTTGCCGCTTCCCTTGCGGGCAGTGCATTTCCCGATATGTCAATGGCTGCCGTCCCCGGTGCAATTTTCTCCGTGTGGCATAATATCTCGGGTGCGATACTTGCCGCTGTTTTCAGAAAAACAGGCGACAGCAAAGACAGATCTGAAGCAGTTTCCCAAAAGCAATGAACTGCCACGTGCAAAATGCAGTACAAATTAAAAGATCCTCACAGCAAAAACCGTGAGGATCTTTTTTTTGCGCTCCGAACATTCAGGACAATATCTTTTCTTAGTGCAGAGTCCTTTTGAAGGGATGTTATTTTCTGCCCTTTCGGGTCAAGTTCTCATATCACTTCTGAGTTGCTGCTGTGTACCAGTTATCATAAGTCCTGAGCCAGCAAACAGACTGCAGTGTCGAGTGGTTCTTGTAGATATCATTTATAGCGAATGCAAAGGTGAGGATATCATCTATGCTGTCAAAGCCTTTGATTCCGTGAAAAGCGACGTTCAGAAGATCGTCGACTGCTTTGTCTACACCGCCCTCGTAGTTGTTGAATATATCATGGATTTTCTGGTTATCGTTCAGTGATTCTTTGAGGGCAGTGATCAGATCATTAACGTTAGGAATAGGAGGATTCCATACAGGCCAAGCAAATGGATTATACCAATTATCTATGATCTGGTTCCAGAAATTTTCAATATAATCCGTGAACATATTTTTAGCTACACCGATCAATGTATCTTTAAGGTCAATAGCGTTTATGATATTGTCGATGTGTACGCCCTGTGTATTAAGGAATGTCATCATGCGTCTTGCTGCAGATTGGATACCGCTGTCAACATATTCCTCTCTGGAGATGTCAGTACCCAGGTTCATTACAAAATGATTGATAACGTCCTTCGGAGGGGTTTTGCCGTCATTTACTATATCCAGCGACCAATCCCATTCCCAGATATACCACGAAGTCTTGATCGAAAGATCCAGCTTTTTCTTATCCAGTGATGTTACAGGATAATAATCCTTCGCTCTGTCGCCTGTGATCTTATCGATCTGCTGTTTTAACAGATCCAGTCTTTCATCTGAAACGCCTACTGTACCGTCGTTGTCAGCAACATTGTTGACGAAAACGCTCTTCTGGAGATGGTCGCTGTCCCAATTCTCGTTGTATATGAAGTGGTCAACGCCGTATCTCTTGAATCCCCAGTCTGTAGGTGCAACGAAAGGAACGGGATCGTCTTTGCATACAACATTGTGGATGCAGGTGTAGTCACGGTCGCTTCTTTCTTCTGATGCCATACCGCCCTGAGGTGCTTCGATAGTGTATGCGTAAACCTTGTCGTTCTTATCCTGATACTGGTCGATAAGTCTCTTTGCTGTGAGGTTTGCTGTTGCACCGCCTCTTGAGAAGCCTGACAGCCAGAATACTACGTTTCCGTTTGCTGCATCTTCGGTCATATTGTTATCCTCAAGATACTTGTTTACCTCTGATGTTACCTGATTTGCAGCATTAGCAAATCCTTCTGCCTCGCCCTGCTTTCCGAGAGAAACGTTTGAAGCCCATTCCTTCTCATAGTTTGCACTTCTTACGGTTATGGAAACGACCTTTTTTGTGCCGTCCTTAGTTTTAACAGTCTTGCTGCCGATAGCACAAGCAACAGAATCCGGTGTAGGCTCCTGTGTGTAAGCCGGGCTTGCATACAGATCTTCAAAACCCATATGGGAAAGAAGATCCTTTATTGTCTTAGGTCCCTGTGAATAATCGCTGCCTTTTTCTACTGTTGTTGATGAATATGCCAGATTGCATGACATTGTAGCGATATGGGGATCATACTGCTTAGGCTCTGTCTCAAAGAAGCCATCTGAATATTTGAAATCGACCTTGAAGCCGTCTTTTTCATACACGCCGGTCATTATGTCATGACCATTGTACTGATCTGCTTTGATCCTTGTTTCAGCAGCAGTCGTATTCATAGTTGTAACAGAATTTACATCAACTGCATCTGCTATGATGAATGATGATGATGATGTAAGGCCTGCTGCTGTCGTTGCCATCATAACGCCTGCTATCAGTACGGTGATTGACTTCTTTACCTTGCTCATGGATGATACCTTGTTTGTTGCCTTTGTTGTTTTCATTTTTTGTTTCCTCCTTAACTTTGGGAATGATAATTTTTGCAGTAGTTCCCTCGCCGACGGTGCTTGTTATCACGACCTCGGCATTGCACATATCTTTAAGTCTGCGCTTGGTGTTCTCCATTCCGACATGTGAACGCCCGTCATCCTTGACTTCATTCACGTCAAATCCCACACCGTCATCAGATACGATGACTTCAAAGCTGTCATCTGTTTCACGGCTGGCGATAGTCACCGTTCCGCCGTCATCCTTCATCCCGACGCCGTGCTTGACAGCGTTCTCAACAAGCGGCTGAACGGACAGAAGCGGTATCTCGAAATTATCCTCCTGAATATCGTACTCAATGCTGAGCTTTTTGCCGAAACGCAGCTTTTCGATGTACAGATATTTTTCAAGATGTTCAAGCTCCTTTTTAAAAGGTACGGGTGCTGTCTGTTTGAGAGAGTCCATATTGCCCCGCAGATAGTCTGAGAACTTTATCGTAGCCTCATAGGCGGTCTCAGGTTTTATCTTGCACAGCATCGCAATAGACGAAAGAGCGTTGTACATAAAGTGCGGTCTGATCTGGCTGACCATTACCTGCACCTTTGCCTCGTAAAGCTCTTTCTGCATCTGCTGATAGTGTATCGATTCAAGATATTTCCTGCACAGGTCGAATACGGTGCGCACTATCTGTGCGATCATCGTCACCGCAAGACCGTATGTGAAAAAGTGCAGGCTCGAAAAGCTGATGAACTGATTGAATATATCGAGAATCAGTGCCATTATCATGGGTGTCCACATTATCATCGAAAGCAGTGCCTGGCGTGAGCTTCTGATCTCGCGGGAAAGCAGAACGATGAACACGACAGCAGTTATTCCCATAAAGATATTGACATATGCGCCCGTCACGACAAGATCGCTGACTGCGAAAATGTGCAGCGCCGCACAGACGATGACCGATATCGTTACGCATATCGTCAGCACAGCACTGACGGCTCTTGATTTGGCTTTGGAATAGTATAGCAAAAAGAAAAGGTTTTCTTTACTATTTTCAATGTTCCGCTTTGACACACCACCGCCTTTAGCCATATTGAACAAGCCAAAGTCCAAACATTTGCTGAATATGCTGATGCAAAAAAGGTTTATCTTGTTGTACTTTTGTTGTAGTGTGTGTGATATACTGTAGTCAAAGAAAAGGGAAAAACAAAAAACAACTTCCCCAAAAAAAGATCTGTTGTAGTCGGTATGATATACTAAAAACAACAAAAGGACAAACAGAGAATTACAAACACAAAACAAAGTAAAATCGAAACACTGAGAAAGGAGAATTAATATGAACTTTACAACAGGACCGCTCACAACAGGACCTCTCGGAACCGGACCGCTCGATGAAACAGGGCCTCTCACAGTATTCTTCCTGTAATGAACGAACAAGAATAACAAATCTCAAAGAAAGGAGGAAAAAATATGATGGACTTTGGTTATCCTTACTTCGATCATACCGCAGTTGGTTATCCATACTTCGGAATCAGAGTAAAGTAATACATTGATCGAACGCACAAACAGCTTACAATACAACAAATCTAATACCGAAATGAACTAACAAGAATAACAAAAACAGCAATAACCGCAGGACCGAGAGTCTTGCGGTTTACTTGCGTGTTATGAAACTATCTGACCGAAAATCGTACCCGACCGATAACATACCATCCATGAAGCAGCTGACCACGAGCTGCAATACATCTGTTTCTATAAAATCCAAATTTTCATCGGGCAAAGAAACAGACATACGCAAGACAGCGAACATCTGTAAAATATCCTGCACTTTATTGATTTCAATACTGCTACAAATTCAACCGCCGCAAGCTCGGAAACAGCGCCTATTTAAACCTTTTGGCAGCATTGATCGGATGAGGCTTGGGGTGGTGTGGTAAAGGGATAACCATAAAATGAAATTATTTTTGTATCTCTTACATTCTGGCTCGGCAGAATAAGCTCAAAATATGTCGCTCTGAGGGTTGAAAACTCGACTTTTGTATGATATACTATTATACAAGAAATGATAAAATAAGGGGAACTGCTAAGAAACCGTCTATAGTGTTTCTTTTACTACAAAAGGTGGTAATAATGAAAAAAGCATGGATAATCATAATAAACGTTCTGATAATGGTCGCGATCATTGCATTTGTTTCTTTTTATATTTCAGTGAATAACAAAAGTACACTTCAAAGGCAGACCGAGCATTTTGAAAACACGACCGTCACAATGGAGCGTGTCACCGAAAACTATCTCAAAGGCGAACAGCGTATCTGTGACGTATGGGCTCATTATATCAACAGCCGGGAAATGACCATTGAAGAAGCGGCAGGCTTTATCCGTATTTCTCATGTGCTGCCGAATGCATCAGCTCATCTGATATATCTTGACAGCAGAAAAGGCATATCGACACGTCCTCATCTGGGTACAGCCGAGGATTACGAAGTATCTTATGATAAAACGGATTTTCTCACCGATACATCGTGGATATCAGATATCGGCACATCCGTCAATATCTCCCGTGCATATACTAACCCGATGAACGGTGAACAGTCGCTTGCTTTCTGCAATAAGATACAGCTGTATGACTCCGACTACACAGCTGCAAAAGAGGCTGTTCTGCTGCGTGTACTGCCAATATCAGAGCTGGAGCAAAAATGGATAATCCCGCAGGAGGGCTTTAAAAACGCCGAGCTCACGCTGATAGATTCGGAAGGCAACTATATAATAAAAAGCAAATCATTCAAGAATTCAAATTTCTTTGAGTTTTACAAATCATATAACTCATCAAATCCGACTCTTCTTGAAAATCTTCACGATGATATAACATCCTGTACGGGTTCCGTTACGATACTTAACTCCAGAAAAGAAGAAATGCTGCTTGCTTATACTCCTGTCCTTGAAACATCTGGCTGGATACTGCTTAGCCTTATCCCCAAGTCGGATCTGATCGTAAACACGGAAAACTGGCTTCTGATCGGAGTGATCTCCGCAGGACTGCTTGTGTTGTTCATTATAGATCTGATTTTCATTCAGAGCATCAATAAAAAGCTGCGTATCGCCGCAACGGAGGCAGATTCTGCCAACAAAGCAAAAACCGATTTTCTTTCCACCATGTCCCACGATATCCGCACCCCGATGAATGCGATAATCGGACTGACAACGATCGCACAAAAAAATCCCGGCGATGTCGAGGCGACAAAAGAAAGCCTTCGCAAGATAGGTCTTGCAGGCAACCATCTGCTGACACTTATAAACGACATCCTGGACATCTCTAAGGTCGAAAGCGGAAAATTGAGTTTATCACCTGTAACATTTTCCATAGTTGAAACGGTCGAAAACCTTGTCAATCTGTCTCAGCCTATGGTAAAAGAGAAGAATATAGATTTCAATTTTCGTGTTGACCGAATGGAAAAGGAATACCTTTATGCCGATCAGCTCAGGCTGAATCAGATATATATAAATATACTTTCAAATGCAATCAAGTATACTGAGCCGGGCGGAAGCGTCAGTGTGGATATGCAGGAGGAGGAAAGCTCTGTCGAAGGGTGTGTGAGACTGATCTATAAGGTATCCGACACCGGAATAGGTATGAGCCCTGAATTTATGGAAAAGATGTTTCAGCCGTTTTCACGTCAGACAGACAGCCGCATCAACAGCATACAAGGAACGGGGCTCGGTCTTGCGATCACCAAAAAGATGGTCGATCTTATGAACGGAACGATAGACTGTCAGAGCGAGCAGAACAAGGGCACGACATTTACTGTCGTTATAGATATTCCCGTATCTGACAGACAAAGAGACGATATACGGTTTGATCCGATTGACATTCTGGTCGTTGATGATGATGATGTGCTAATTCAGACTGCTGAGGATACGCTGAGTTCTCTGGGCGCTGCAGTAGAATGTGCAAACAGCGGTGCACAGGCGATAGAAATGATGCTGAACCGCCGTCAGCAGGAAAAGAATTACGATATTGTGATAATCGACTGGAAAATGCCTGATATGAACGGTATCGAAACTGTCAGCAAGATCAGATCTGATATAGATGAGAAGATACCGATACTGCTGATCTCCGCATATGATACATCGGAGATAGAAGAAGATGCCAGAAAAGCAGGGGCAAACGGGTTTATCAGCAAGCCCCTCTTCCGTTCTGCTCTTTATGATAAGATCAGTCAGCTTCTCGGAAAAGAAGTAAGCTCCGTCGAGCCGGAGGACGATCATTCAGATCTTGAAGGAATAAATATCCTCGTAGCAGAGGATAACGATATAAACTGGGAGATCCTACAGGCAACTCTCAGAATGTTCGGCATGACCTCGGAGCGTGCAGAAAACGGCCGCATCTGCGTGGATATGATGAAAAACGCAGAGGAAGGGCGTTACACTCTGATCTTTATGGACGTGCAGATGCCTGAAATGAACGGTCTGGACGCTACAAGAACGATCAGAAAAATGGAAGATCCGTGGGCAGCATCAATACCGATCATAGCGATGACAGCCGATGCTTTTTCCGAAAACATCACCGAGTGTATGAATGCAGGCATGGACGGACATATCGCCAAGCCTTTCGATATTAAACTCGTAATCAAAGAAATCCGCAAGATAAATGAAAGGAGATCAAAAAAATGAAAAAGATTCTAAGTATCATTCTGTCGGCGTTCATGCTGCTTGGTTTAGCTTCCTGCGGTTCCGAAGAGCACAAGGAAAGCAAAAAAGGGTTTGAACCAAAGCTGGATACGGATAGTGCCTGTAAAATAAACGTTGCAGGCAGTTACAGCAATTTTGAGGCTCTTGAAGCGGAATTTGAACGCTTCAACGAATATTATCCGAACGTTGAGATGTGCTACACCAAAATCGACGACTACAACAATTCTATCGCCACAGTTCTCAGCGGCAACGATGCACCCAACATTTTCTTTTCGTTCAGCTGGATGATGGGCAACCCGGCCTATGATAAGGTTTTTGATCACATGGAAAACCTTGCCGACAACTCTCTTGGGCTGGATCTTGACTGTATCCGCCCCGGACTTCTCAGCCGTGACTCACAGGGAAAAGTGCTGATGGTGCCTGTATTCTCCACCTCTTACGGAATGCTTATCAATAACGATCTGTTTGAAAAAGAGGGGCTGAAGGTTCCTCAGACCATTCAGGAGCTTTTTGATGTCTGTGCCTCGTTCAGGGGAAAAGGATATGAAAGCCCGATGATGGGATACAGTGCAGATTCATCAGGCTGTCTGATGAATACGGTCGCTTATCCGATATTTGCTGCAAAGCTGGCAGAAAATCCCGAAATGGTCGCAAAAGCCAACCAATGCGATCCCGAAGCAGGAAAATATATGCGTCCTGCCCTTGAGACACTCTCTCAGCTGATAGATAAAAAATGTATTGATCTGAAAAAGTGCGCTGAGATAAGCGATAATTATGGCGCTGTCATCATGCGTTTCTTTAAAGGCGACGTTCCTATGATGATCTGTACAGGCGATACGGTCTCAGGAACAAGCAAGCGTGAAAGTCAGTCGGCAGAATTTACAGCGCACCCCTTCACCTATACATTTGCACCCATACCGACAACAGACAAGGGAGGATATTTTCTTGACAGCCCTTCCGTTCAGTTTTCAGTCAACAATTCCTGCAAAGACAAGGATATGACCAATGAATTTATGCGTTTTCTCATTTCAAAACAGGAGCTCAGCCAGATGGCGTCAGTAAAACGTCTGATAACGCCGTCGGATGATCTGTCATTAGATAAAGTATATGCTCCTGTCGGCAAAACCCCGCCGGAACTTGTTATCTCCCCTACCTCACTTGGTATCAAGGATAAGCTCGCCGTTCAGATACGTCTTGCCTCTTATCTGGTCGCAACCGGAGATCTTACCATTGATCAGGCCGTTGCAAAGTACGGGACACTTGAATAATTTGCAAGCATACTCATCATCACAGGAACTGTTATTGAAGTCACTGTGATACTAAGGCAATACCATAAAAGCTATGCCTGTTTTTATTTCTAATTATACCGCCAAAGCTCAGAAACTGTTCAAGAAGCGGCAGATAGTGAGCAAGGTCATAAAGGCTCTGCTCTCTTTTGTAACACCTCTGATGAGTTGTTATCACATCACCGCCAAACCATAGCTCTATGATTTCCGGGAGTGCCTTCAGCGTTACGGGCTTTCCTACAAACTTTACGGGAACAGAACAAGTTTCCAACATCTTACTGTTCTCCGGTAATTTGCGAAAATGACCGATTTTACGGAATTTGTGAAGTCATCACTTTGAGCAATTTCAAGCGATCTCAAGCATTTTTCCACACAAACAAGTGGTTAACAAGTGGTTAACCCGGGCACACTTCCGCAGAATATCAACAGCAGCCCCGGACGATCGGTCAACGTTCGGAGCTGCTTTCGTTATGTTCACTTTTATTGGATATGGTTAAATAAACATCACCATATAATGAGAAATTGTCAGCATTTCGCTGCTTTGACCAACGTTGCTTCCGGCTATCTTATATGCCTCTGTCGGCTTGAATTTTTCGATAAATCGGTCAAGTGAAACTGTCGCCGTGTTGCCTTCTTTGACTTCGAACGGCTCGATCTCAACATTCTTTTCTATGATGAATTCAAGCTCGGAGTTATCATCGGGCTTGTAATAATGAAGGTCATACCCTTTCTGTTTCAAAGCACAGGCAACGAAATTCTCATAGATACTGCCATATGCAAGTCCAAGCAGCGAGCCCGACGCTATTACATCAAAACGGCTGTCCTGAGCCATAAATTTCAGTGCTGTTCTTGCGTCAGCACATTTTTGTATCTCATCAAAGAAGATAAGAGTCTTACCCGGAACAAGTTCAACATTCGGTATATTGGCAGTTATCTTCTTAGAGATAGTTTCAGAAGAACGGTCACCCGCAAATATGATCTTAAGGTCAGCAGCTATTTTTATGCCAAACGTAGAATTTCCAGTTCTATTAGTATCTTTCCAGATTTGGCTGAAGTTTTGCTGGACATTTTGTGATAAAATGATGTATAATTTAATTAGTTATATACAACGTCTGCCAGGCGAATGCTTCATACGTTTTTTGCAAAGCTTTTCTGTCACAGTTCACTGTTTCTTGAAAGCAGGCTTTTAACGGACAAATACAGATCATTTCTGCGTAATGCAGTTAATTTTTTTTAAAGAAGTGTTAATATGTTGATAAAAAGGATCGTCGCAGCACTTTCGGCTGTGCTGGTTATTGCCACAGCTGCACCTATGAGCGCCTTTGCAGCTGCGCAGGACGCAAGTTCCTGGAACATTAAGGAATTGAGTGAATCACTGATAAACACCAATATCAGTTCCGCAACCTTTGACTACACGGTTGATAAGCCATCGTCAGTACCTGCTGCGGTGGATGTAACGAAGTTCGATCTGCGCAATGTTGACGGCAAAAACTATGTCACAAGTGTAAAAAGCCAGGAGGTTTTTTCAGCCTGCTGGGCGTTTGCTGCAACAGCTGCCGCCGAAACAAGCATTCAAAGAAAAAGCAAAAGCGATAGTTCCGCACTTCTATGACCTGATGCCGTCTTCACTGATAGTCAATAAAGAATTTAAAAATGCATCTATGGCAAATGTGTTCCACTGTGATAATAATGTCAGGGTATATGCCGTAGGATTTGTCAATCCTTCCTGCAACGAAAGCGTTACATACGATATATATCTGCTCAACAAGAACTACAAAAGCCCCGTTGACGGCAAGAAGATCAGCTCTGTCACACAGAAGTATCCCTATGCAGGTTATCACCGTGTGTATCTTGACGATCCAGTGTATATCCCCAAGGGTGCAGACTATTCGGTAGTTGCCACTGTTACCGAGGAAAACGGCAGTAATTGCGTGACTTTCAAGGCGGGTACGAACAGAGCCTATGCCGAGATGCTGGCACAGCAGCAGAAACAAGCTTATATTGCAGCCCATGGCAGCGATGAAGGCTTTGAGCCTACAAAAATAACCTATAACAAGGGCGTTGTGAATAAAGGCGAGAGCTTTGTCACTGCGGGAGGCGAATGGTATGACTGGAAGGATGTCATTGATTGTAACCAGACGGCTGCCCAATACTTTGAGGTGGACAACTTCAGTATCCAGTCCTACACCGACTGCGAGGTGGCAACAGTAGTCAACAGTCTCGGTGAAAAGGATAAGCAGCCTTATAAGGTCGGAGATAAGGTCTGTGGCACAGTATCGCTCACATGCAATGTTGACGGAGGTCACAGCTTTGATGTTTATATCAACGGCAAGCTTATAGGCAAAACTGATGTGCTCCAGCTCGGCAAGACAGCACAGCTGAAGTATGAACTCACAGCCTCTGAGCAGGACGCTGAGAACGGCTTTATCAAGAGCGTTGTCACCGTATTCTTTGAACAAGACAGCATAAAACGAGAGCTTGAGCTTTTTGACCGCTCCAGTATCACGACCGCCACAGCTAAGGTCGCAGCGACTAATGACAGTTCAAAACCGGTTGACAGCTCCACGCCGACAAACTCAGATACGGACAGCGCAAGTGCTTCTTCAGATAACGGTAACGAAACCATTAAGAATCCTGATACCGGAGCAAAGCACAATACAGCAGCAACGCTTGTAATAATCGGCTTTGTGGTACTGATCGCAGCAGCGTCGGTGATCACGAGCAAAAAGGATAAGACTGCTGAGAAGTCAAATCTCCTGACTAAATGACCCGGTGCAAAACAGTAAATCATTACATGAACAAGTTTTCAGATCTTTACTGCCAGTGACAACTTGCTAAAATAATAGATTTACGCAAGCGGTAAACAAATGGTTGACCCGGGCACATTTGTGCAAAATATCAACAGCAGCCCCGGACGATCGGTCAACGTCCGGGGCTGCGTTTTGTTGTGCATATCATGTCAAATGAGAGTGCATCCTTTATACCGAAAAAGTATTATAAATTAAAAGGTTTTTTCGATATAGAAGTAAAAAGTATCTGAAATATGATAGTTTTTCAAGCTGCAATTCCATAAAGCACTTTTATCGGGTCGGTCCGTCATAAACCTACATTTCCGCAAAAATAGAAATAAGGACCCGTTAAGGTCCTCGATCCTTGATAGTCGTATTAGATCGTATTTCGATATTATGTTCCGGCGTTCATACCGACAAATGCCTTTGCAGCACTGCTCTGCGGATCTCATCGATCTCTGCCTGAGCATTCAGCATATGAACCCTGCAAAGCGGGAATGACATACTGCCATTCTCATCCTTAACTTTAACGCTCAAAAACACACCCGTTGGGACTGCACGGTAATGACTTACTATCCTTACTATATCGGTAATGCTGTCAAGCCTGACCACAGCACCGTTTCTGATAAATAAAAAATATCTGCCAAGCCTGAACTGATCGTCCGCAAAGGGCTGAGCCCAGCCAAAGTCGATGAACATACTCTGCCCGCCGTCTGCAGCAAGGTAGGCGTTGAGCCTTTTGGCTGCTCCTGATCGAAATCTGTAAATGAGACAGCAAAGAAGAGCAAACACAACACTTACGGGGGCGCCTATAAGCGCTGCCGTCCCGAGACTCTCCCCGAGAGCTGCAAGGATAAGAGTTATCATCACACCCACAAGAACAGTGACCACAACGGGGACTGCTCCAACCCTGGGCACACGCATCACTTTGCAGTAGCTATATAAGGCGTTACTAAGCTGATTAAGCTGCTGCTCGTTCATTATCCCGTTGGCATAGAATTGCTGGTCAAATTGTGACATCAGCGCTGACACCTCCTGTAACAACTATTCCTTTACGATAAGCCAATCTATATAATACCACAAATCGACCATTCTTTCAAATCGGCGGCCACAGTTCTATGTAAACTTTCTGTTACCGCAGCATCACCGAGCTGTTAAGCTCTGCACTGACCGACATCATCAACGACCGTGAGATCATTATGAAAGGCATCGACTACTCTTATTATTACGAATCCGAAGAATAAAGCAGAGGCTCTCTCGACCACGAGGGAGCCTCTTTTTGCTGTCTTTGTTTGAAATGAGTTACAGATCACAGCCGCCACAACTTTTATCGTCTTCATATCATCCCACCGTCAACTGATTAGTTTTCCTAAGATACTTCGCAGGGATAGGTTTTTTCAGCTTCCACACCACGTTCATCGGCTTTGAGCCTTCCGACTTCACATAGTCCGCAAGGCCTAAAAAAGTATATGGTGCAGCACCCAGCTTATTGCTCTTGTACTCGCGAACGAATATCATCACGCTTGTTCCCATATCACGATGATGTATGTAACGCTGACCTGTCTTGCTTTCGGGAGTTATAGTGCTTTGGCTCTGCCAGTGGAACAGCTCGCTGTTGATAGAATAGTCATTGTACATTGTGGTGGGCGAATAGTCATTGTCCGACTTGTTGAGCGTTACAAACAGCAAGTCGGTCTTTTTATCCTCCAGATACTTCACACCCTCACGGACAGTATCAGGCTTCATGAAGTCCAGCGCCACAAGAATCTGATCTCTCGTGTAACTGCAATGCACATCCAGTGGACAGTCATAGTCCACCTGCACAGGCTCGTCGACAAAAGACAGACCTTGAGCTGGATATCAGCATTATTTCATTTTGGAGGAGTCTTTAATCCATGTTTGTAATAATCTGATTGCGCTTTTTCCAGAACGATTGATTTAATCAGAAACAAGTAATATAAACTATATGTTTTTTCTCGCTTCTTCAATCTTATTCTTTATTAATTCGGGAGTAATATCTTCCCAATAATTCACATACACTAGTTTTACGCCATTCTCTCGGCTTCTCTCAGATTTCATTTGATCTCTTTGCCGTTGCGTTTGAAAACTTTCCTCACCTCCAAAATAATCAACAGGTTCAAAATGTTGCTTTCCTTGGTATTCTATTGCTATTTTCAAGCCGCAAATATAAATATCATATGACATATGTCCTTTATCAGTACTTAGATAAAATGGCTTATACTGGTATATTACTTGATACTCTTTATAGAGCTTTTTTGTAATGTTGTAAACCAACTCTTCACTTTTCCACCTGTTCAGCGGCTTAGAATACGAACCAAATTCGCATTTATCATATTTCCCACTATAGGCATCACCAACAATTTGTCTGGGTATTTTGAATAGATCAGCATCGTTTTTTACTTGTCTATCTTCAATATAATATGAAAACTTGTTTTCTAATCTCCATCGTTTCTTTTCACCTTTCCATGATAAAAATGCACTAATAAAATCTTGATTATCTACAAAAGGAAGACAACTAGCTCCATTCAACTCTAAAGAACGAGAATTCTTTTCCTCAAGTTCCTTACAAAGTTTCAATATAAAATCACGTGTTTTTCGTTTAGTATCTCCAACCCCATAAATAATTCTGCCGTCCACTCTTTCCATGCGTAGTATAATAAAATGATGTGTTTCTCCTGGATAATCATAATACCGTTTTTCTAGTCTTAATTCTGGTAATGCATGATTTACTGTTTCAAAACAATCGATAGGTTTTACATAGTAGTCTAGTCCATGGAATGAAAAAAACTCCAATCCTATATAATCACATTCAAAACATCTTTTAAACCCCGCAAAATTAAATCTGAACAGGTCATTATGTGTCAGTTCTTGAATATAAATATACGGAAAATCCCATTTTCTTACATTTTCATCATTTAAAGCTCTCCAATAAACTGGAACAAGTCTAAATGCAATTATCAAACTGTTTTCAATCATGATTACTATATCTGTCTTTGAAATCTCATATCGTTTTACTTCCTTATTATCACCGTATAATTCAACGTATTTTCCAACAACATCTTTTAGTGAGTCAAACATTTTTTCTCTTGAAATTTTAATTGTAACTAAGTCTACATTTCGTTCCTTTGATATGCTTCTTTTTCCCTTAAAACTATATTTTAATTGCTCTAAAGTACAACCATACGATCCTCTAATTACACGATTTTTCTCATAGACATAATTTAGAAGAAACCTAAATTCTGTTGTCAATCCTATGCCAACATCATTTACAAACAACTCAACAGAACTCCATGTTTTGATTATTGTCAATAGACTGGAAACCATACCACCGTATTCTAACAATTCCTTCTCAGAATCCAATCTAATTGTTATCGTGTTCTTGCTAATATAATACAATTCTTGCGGAAATGATTCCAAAACAAAAAATACTAAAGGTGCATTCTTAGCAGTGTTGCCTATTGAGAATGTGAGCTTAACCTCTTTTATAACAAAGTCCTTGCAATTATTAAACTTGTTCTTTAAAAATGCATTCCTAGCCTCTATAAAGGGATCAACATCAGAGTTTAAAGATACATCAAAAGAATCCATGACACTTTCGTAATCTGTGTATTTCATTTTATCACACCCTTTTTATTAATGACACAAGCATATCTATCCTGTCAGCAGAGACTATCTCCTTTTTCAGCTCGGTCATCATCTGCGGCTCGTGACCTGCTCCCGTGAACAGCGAGCTTGATGCAAGCGAAGTCTCAGGACGTGTCATGGTGATACGGCGCTTCATAGTGTCCGCATTGTTCTGCATGTTGGCAACTGCAAGAAGCTGCTGTGCACGCTCGTCAACACTCATGCCGTCGAATTCATCATCGCCCGTCAGCTCTGTCACCGCCGAAACTATCCTGTTCGCAAGTCCCAGCTGACCCTCAATATCATCGCTGGAAAGGCAAGAAAGCCCCTTCTCGATTATCTCGGAGAGGTATCCCGAAAGGATCTGCGGAGCTTCGGCTTTGTCAATATTGCGCTTGTCAATGAGCTGCTGACTTTCGTCGAGCTCATCAGACAGCTCTTTGTTAATGACCTGTTCGTACAGTCCGGGTCTGAGCATAAGGAACACCTCCGAATGTTTGATAACTGGGCATCGATTGTTTGTAATATCATAGCATAATCCGCAGTAGTTTTCAATATCTTTTGCTTTTTTGGGGTATACATCATCAGCAAAAGAATAAAACTGCCCAAACCCCGCTGTTCAAACAGTCACTTCTGTAGAACTTTCCTGAAAAGTCTGGATATTGCCGATCGGTTGTGGTATCCTCCTTGGTGGTGATACTATGCGCAAAGCATCTATTATCGCAGTTGCGGTCGCCAAAGGAGAAAAGCTGTTTGAGCGTGAAACTGCAAACGGCACAGCTCTGTATTTCTGTCTTGAGGACGGATACCAACGGATCCAGAAAAGGCTGTACAAGCTAACAGACGAGCCGTCGGACAAGCTGTTCTTTTCAATAATGGCAGACTCTATCGGCTGCGGATTGGAACAAGAGATTGAAAAGTTCAAGTCTGTTCGCGAGGACTTGCGTCTGGTCGTTATCTACACTCTGCAAATGGTTCGCAGCGATACCGAGTCCACCTACGGCAGCGACTACGCAGAGCTTCTGCCACTAAAAGCTCTCGCACAGCAGCTCGGTATCAGCATCGTGCTTGTACATCACCTTCGCAAAGCCGCCGACAAGGACCCGTTCAATATGGTCTCCGACAGCACGGGACTCAACGGCTGCGTCGACGGTCTGCTGGTGCTGATGAAAGCAAAGCGGAGTATCGGCATCTTTCTCGGAACGGTTGTAATGTGCGTTGTTGCAATGATATTTGCAAGAAAAAAGGATGAAAAGAATGAGAAAGCTGACTAAGATACTTCTTATAGTACTTGGAAGCTTGCTGCTCATTACAGCAATAATGATCGTGTTAGATACCACAGGCGTTGGTCGGGATTTCGACTGGCGCCTGTTATCTATTTGAAAGGAGGAAGATAACAATGAGAAAGACTAAGAAACTGATAGCTTCGGCAGCGGCTGTTATGATGTCTGCAATGTTCATGACAATTACGGCATATGCAGATGTGGCAGGTGCAGTAACCTCCACTTGGTCAACGGCTAAGGCTCAGATCAAAAATGTCGTAAACAATGTGGTGTTCCCGTGTATCGACCTTATCCTTGCGGTTTTACTGTTCGTAAAGATAGGTCTTGCCTACATGGATTACCGCAAACATGGACAGCTTGAGTGGACACCGATAGCGATCATCTTCGGCTGTCTTTTGTTCACGCTGACAGCACCGCTGTATGTATGGACGATGCTGCCGAACTAAATCAACGGACAGGCTCGCTCTTGCGGGCTTGTTCCGCTAACCGCAGTATATTTCGGGAAAAATAAAAAAATATATGTAAGCACTTGATTTTTATGAATTTTTCGGCTATAATAATATTAGACGTTATATTAGCCGAAAAGGAGGACGCTTATGTATATAACAAGGCACGCAGAAGAAACCGTCAAAGAGCTCGCTTCAATGTTTGGTGCGGTTCTCGTTGCAGGACCGAGACAGGTCGGAAAAACAACTATGCTTGAAAAGCTCACCGATGGGATAAATCACGCAACGCTTGACGATCCTATAGTGCGGGAGTCAGCATCTTTGCAGTCCGGAACTTTTTTCAAAGATAACCCTCCGCCTGTATTTGTCGATGAGATACAAAAAGCCCCTGAACTGTTTGAACAGATAAAGCTACTGCTTGACCGCAGCAGAAAAAAAGGACAGTTC
The DNA here is from genome assembly GCF_000621805.1 of Ruminococcus sp. FC2018. Taxonomy (GTDB): domain Bacteria; phylum Bacillota; class Clostridia; order Oscillospirales; family Ruminococcaceae; genus Hominimerdicola. The sequence continues at coordinate 48,970 of NZ_JHXH01000015.1, forward strand.
TATATGTGCGGTTCTCAACAGTTCAAAATGATGAAGGGTGTTAGCGAATCACTTGCAGGAAGGATCGGTCTGGTAACGCTTCTCGGATTGTCTCTTAGGGAAATTAACAGAGTGGATTTTGACCAGCCTTTCATTCCAACTGATGAGTATTTCACCAAGCGTAAGAGTACTGTTAAGAATACTGAATACTCCGACATCTGGAACACTATCCACAGAGGCAGTATGCCTGAACTGGTCGAAAACTCTCAGTTCAACTGGCAGATCTTTTATTCCTCATATGTACGCACATATATCGAAAGAGATGTTCGGGAACTATCCGAGATCAGTGATACTGTAAAATTTACAAGTTTTATGACTGCTGCAGCTGCGGCAACAGGACAGCTTCTTAATTTTGCTTCTCTGGCAAGAGATGTAGGTATCAGTCTACCGACTGCAGAAAGATGGCTTTCAATACTTGTTGCCTCTAATATAGTTTACCTGCTCAGACCATACTCAAACAATATGACAAAGCGTGCTGTAAAAACACCGAAGTTATACTTCCTTGACACAGGTCTTGCTGCATATCTGACAAGATGGACAACACCGGAAGTGTTAAAGAACGGTGCTATGGCCGGTGCTTTCTTTGAAAGCTTCGTTGTATCTGAGATCATCAAGAGCTATTACAACAAAGGATTGCTTGATCCTTCAATATATTTTTACAGAGATAAGGATATGAAGGAGATAGATATAATCATCGAAGAAAGCGGTACACTTTATCCTCTGGAGATCAAAAAGCACGCTGATCCATCAAAAAAAGATATAGAAGCTTTTAAGGTTCTGGATAAGTTCACTGACCTGAAAAGAGGAAAAGGCGGAGTGATATGCACTTACGATAAAGTGGTATCAATAACATCACAGGATATAACTATTCCTATAGACTATTTATAACCAGCGAAAAACAGCATCGGCTGATGAAACAACAGATGTTATATCAGCCAAAAAACCAAATAATGAACAAAAGCTCTCGCTTATGTGAAAACATAGGCGGGAGTTTTTTGATTGGAGGAAAAGATGAAAAAGACAATACTTGCGGCACTTGCCGCACTAATACTGATCTTTGGCGCATCATGCGGATATATTGGGCAGGATACCCAGGCAACAACCACAACGACCACAGAACTGACAATACCCACAATGCCTACGGATCAAGGCTCGTTAACCATGCCCGTGATGACTTCAGAGACCGTGACCACTACAACTAAAAGTGAGGCTGAACTCAAAAAAGAGGCTATGGATACTTTCCTTGCAGAGTTTTACTCGTCAAAGATATCCTTTGTGGATATAGGCAAGATAGTTGCGGAGGTGGTAAAGACTTCGCCGCTTGACCACAAGGAAGAATCAAAATCGGGACAGTAGATAGTGACTGTCAAGGGCAAAAGCGGCAGTGGAAACATCGATGTTATGCGGATAGATCTTACCAAAAGCGGACTTGACTATGAGGCCGAGTATCTGCTCACCACAATGGGCGATGTATTTACAAGTTTCATACAAGGAATATCCGTATCACTATCACCTATATAAACAATATTTCTGAACGGAACTCTGATGTCTTCAGGAGCAAAATACTCATTTACCCCATAGTCATTTATGTCTAAAACTCCTTTTTCTATTCTGAGAGCCTCTGAAAAAAAGTCTGTAAAAAATCAGCTAACTGTGATAAAATAGAATTAATATCACAGGAGGCTGATTTTTTATGGCAAGAAGAAAAAGAGAACCGATGAGTGAAGGAAAGAAGAACATCATAGGAATGCTGCTTGAGGAATACGACATCAAGTCTGCAAAGGATATTGAGGATGCTCTCAAAGACCTTCTCGGAGGGACGATCCAGGAAATGCTCGAATCCGAAATGGACGAGCATCTGGGATATCAGGAATATGAGCGTTCCGACAATCCTGACTCTCGCAACGGCAAGAAAACCAAGAAGATTCGCGGAAACTTCGGAGAAACCGAAATAGAAGTGCCGCAGGATCGTGACGGCAGTTTTGAGCCAAAGGTCGTAAAGAAACGTCAGAAGGACATCTCAGGCATTGAGCAGAAGATAATATCGCTGTATGCCAAAGGCATGACCACTCGCCAGATAAGCGAAACTATCGAAGATATCTACGGCTTTGAAGTCAGCGATGGCATGGTTTCAGACATCACAGACAGATTACTTCCGCAGATAGAGGACTGGCAGAAGCGTCCTCTCGATGAAGTATATCCGATAGTATTTGTAGATGCAGTACACTTCTCAGTTCGTGAGAACGGGCAGATACGAAAGCTTGCTGCGTATGTGATTCTGGCTGTCAGCATGACAGGTCACAAGGAAGTCCTTTCAATACATATCGGTGAAAACGAGAGTGCCAAGTACTGGCTCGGCGTTCTGAACGACCTGAAAACGATATATCATGCGCCTTCCGAGGACGCTGCTCTGGAAGCTCTCGACCGTGTTACTGAAAAATGGGAAGGCGATTATCCCAACGCTATGAAGAGCTGGTACAAGAATTGGGACGTAATATCGCCGATTTTTAAGTTCTCATCCGACGTCAGAAAGGTCATTTACACCACCAACGCTATTGAGAGCCTGAACAGCGGCTATCGCCGTCTGAACAAGCAGAGAAGCGTATTCCCAAGCGATACAGCGCTGCTGAAGGTTCTGTATCTGGCAACGCATGAGATAGCTAAGAAATGGACCATGCCGCTGCGAAACTGGGGCAAAGTCCTTGGCGAGCTTGAGATCATGTACCCCGACAGGCTCGGCTGAGCAGCCGGCTATCAGCCTGATCCCATTCCGCTGCGCTCCATTCCAACAGGCTGATATCACAAGTATCTTGACAAATTACAGTATCCAATTTATACTGTAAAAAACGGAGCGGCTTTTTAAGCCGCTCCAGCAATAACGTTTTTTATCACAGTTTTTGATTTTACAGAGTTTTTTTCGCAGAGCCGGTGATTGAAGATTAGTCAACGCTCTGCCGGAATAAATCCGACAGAGCGTTGTTCGTTATATCTGCTGCGGATTATTTGACGGTTACGTTTTATTGCAGATTTGCTTATCTTGTATCTTTCTGAGATTGTTTGATAGCTCCCTTTTCCATAAAATTATTCTTGAACCGCTTGCATTCTTTCTTCGTCTGCCAACTTTTGATTTCTTGACATAAAAATAACCCCCTAGAGTTTCACACGATTTTTGTTTTTTCGTGTGTCTACTCTAAGGGGATTATATCAAACTCGATTCGGGCAGGGTGGTTTGTTATTATGCGACGATTCCTATTTGGTATGTAATCGCTGATTCTGCGGAGAAAATACTTACAACGATCAGCATAGAACATCCGAAACTCAACTGCGGTCTGTAAATCATCCGTCAGTTACTGAAGCTGCTTTTTCTCCCTGAGATTTGGCAAAGCGTATCATATTACGGTTATAGCCCGTAGTAACGAGATACGCTTTTTCTTTGTGCGCTTGCATCAGACCGCTTAACACAAATCCGCTCAGTCCGTTGATCCGCGCATCAGGATCGGTCAGATCGAAAAGCTCTCCCGAGTCACGTTCTACGATAAGAACGCTATCGTCTTCAAAGAAAAGCGAAAGCTCGACCAATATCGGCTTCTTTGACCGCTTGTTGATGTCCAGAACGGTGAGCCCTATCTCCTCCGCAAACAACCCAGTACGGTTTGCCGTCTCTTTAGGGTACTGATGTGAAAGCAGCAAGTCTGCGACCTGTACGGAGAGTGCGGTTGCGGACTGAGGACTAAGTGTATCGTCAAGAACAACGATCTCGGTATCCATATCGCCCAGCAAAAACGGGAAGTCGTTTTTGCCGAACCTCAGATACACAAAAAGCATAGCGCAAACAAGCGTCAGTATCGGAGCAGCGACAAATCCCGCCCACAGACCGTTTATGCCGAAAACGGCAGATCCGAGTATCGGCAGGAGAATATATAACAAACCGTTCTGAAAGCACGCTATGCAGGTCGCCATACCTATGCGGTCGATCAGCATATAGTAAGAAGTGGTGAGCGACACCATACTGCAGAACACAAATCCGAGAC
>NZ_JHXH01000016.1 GCF_000621805.1 Ruminococcus sp. FC2018
GGTAGTATTGGATCCTCATGAATACCCCCTTCGGTTTCAGGTTGAAGGTTTATGTATCATGAGTGCCGTCAGGTCACGGCTTTATTCTATCATTCAGCGCAAGATGTGTCAATAGATAACTGTACAAAAAAACTCCCCACAAAATAATAATTGTGTGATATAATATGTATGATGTAAAAGAATTAGATAGCAGGAGAACGGACTGTTTATATAATGCCACTACTGAAAGTGAATTTTATGCAGTATTTTATTGAAACTTTGGCTCTTTGTTAAGGCTTTTACAGAAATAGCCAGCAATTTGTGTGTGATATTGACATTTATATACTTTTATGATATAATTAACAAGGATTTTGGCAATAAATTTATTTATTTTTAACAAGAAATGAGTTGGCAAAAATTATGAGAAACGGTACAATTCGACAGACAGACAGGATAACTGCGTCTTTTTTTCAATATGGAAAAAAGCACGCTCTTTGGGCAGCCATGCCTAAAGAGCGTGCTTTTCGTTTTTGCCGATAATTTTTTCGGGGGTAAGGATAAATGAACAATGATAATTACAGCGGCGGATTGACTCGTGAGCAGTTTCTTTTTGAGGAAACAAGGATAACTGCAAGGCTCATGGATCAGGGCTTGGAAGATAAAGAAATAGTGGACATGATACAGGCAGACAACCTGTTTCAGTACCCGACAGAGAAGATGCTTCGGTCCAAGGCTCTATCGTGTCTGAGGAGGCTGAAGGCGCTTGACAATAAACATCTTGTTTATCATCTTGCGCATGGTTCGGGCAGCCTTGCAAGGCAGATAAATCTATATGCTGTTATGAGGGAAAATGCGATCGTATGGGATTTTTTTGTTTATACGATCGGTGATAAATACAAAGCACAGGATCTTAACTTTACTCAAAGGGATATCAACGCATTTATAAGCGAGCTTATGGAACGTGTCCCGAAGTGTTCGCAGTGGAGCGAATCTACAGAGAAAAAAATCAAGCAGGTACTTAAGAAAATGCTCGTTGAGTGCGGGTTCCTCAGAGATATAAAATCTGAAAGATTGGAACAGATCTACCTTTATCCCGAGCTTGAGGACGGCATTGTTGCAAACGGTGACAGCATTGTGCTTGCAGCATTTAACAGTATCAGATGAGAGGTAATGATATGAGCGATATAAAAGACAGACTCGCAAAGGTCGAGGAGCTTATTTCAGATGAGAAATTCCTCACCAATAAAGGCGTTGCAAATGAGGTTGGGATTCATATTTTTCAGTATGATCCCAAGGATGAGATAACAGTAAGGAGCTTTTTTGAAGAGCTCAGTCAGTCAGCAGGCAAGCCGTTCAGATTTGTTGAGTGTGATCTGTTTGAGATCTTTCTGCAGATATGCGATGAAAAGCATCTTACAAAGAATATCGAGAAAACAGAAGAAAAACGAGGCAAGGATTATCTGCTGACTAATATCCACAAGGCTGTTCCGGTCGAGCTGTATGTTAAGAAAATGCAGTATGAGCCGCACGAGCAGGGCGATATACTCCTTATAACCGGCGTGGGTAAGGTGTATCCGTTCATGAGATCACATACTGTGCTCAACAACATTCAGCATATGTTCTCGGATATTCCGGTAATAATGCTTTATCCGGGCAGCTATGACGGACAGAGCCTGAAGCTGTTTTCAAAATTCACCGATGACAACTATTACAGGGCGTTCAACCTGATCTGAAACGGGGGCAATGAAAATGCAATTGCAGAATATATACAAGGCGGACATAAACAGAAATATCAACGGAGTTATCAAGGTTGCACAGGATGATGAGGCATCAATAAAGCAGGAGCTTAGCGAGTATGTTATTACCAGAGAGCTGAGAAGTCATTTTGCGACTTTTTTTGAGAACTATGAGAACTCGATCCACGAGCCGACGGATAAGATAGGCGTTTGGATCTCGGGCTTTTTTGGAAGCGGTAAATCTCACTTCCTGAAGATGCTTTCTTATCTGCTGTCAAACCCTGTTGTTGCGGGTAAAAGAGCTGTGGATTACTTTTCGGATAAGTTTGATGATCCGATGATGTTTGCACAGATAGAAAGCTGCGCAAAGGTACCTACGAAGACTATTCTTTTCAATATAGACAACAAAGCACCGATAAACAAGGACAAGACGGTTATCGTAAGGACTTTTGCAAAGGTGTTCTATGAGCATCTCGGATATTACGGCGATGATCTGAAGGTCGCTAAGTTTGAGCAGTTCCTTGCGAAGTCAGGAAAATCAGATGCTTTCAAGAACAGCTTTGAACAGATCAATGGTGACAGCTGGGAAGATGCAAGAACAGCATTCGGGCTTATAGAGGACGATATTGTTGAAGCTCTGACAGGCGGTATCGGAATGAGCGAAACAGCTGCACGCAACTGGTTCAACGGAACAGAGGATGCCGAGATAAGCATCGAGAGCCTTGTAAGAGATATCAAGGATTATATTGATTCACAAGGCAAGGATTTCAGGCTTATGTTCATGGTCGATGAGATCGGTCAGTACATAGGCTCGGACAGTAATCTTATGCTCAATCTCCAGACCATCGTTGAAGAGATCGGAACACGCTGCGCAGGCAGAGTGTGGGTAATGGTGACCAGCCAGGAGGCTATTGACAGCATTACAAAGATAAGCGGAAACGATTTTTCAAAGATCCAGGGCAGATTCAATACCAGGCTTAGTCTTTCTTCGTCTTCTGTTGATGAGGTCATAAAGAGAAGAATACTTGCAAAGAACGAGCAGGGCGAGGATATGCTCAAAATGAGCTATGCTAAAAACGAAATGGTCCTTAGGAATCTCTATACGTTCGATAAAAATGCTGCGGTGCTCGATATGAAGGGCTATGCAGGTGAGGGAGAGTTTGTAGAGACATACCCATTTGTGCCATATCAGTTCAAGCTCATGCAGAATGTTCTTGTTCAGATAAGGCAGCACGGCAATTCGGGCAAGCATCTTTCAGGCGGAGAGCGTTCGATGCTTTCAGGCTTCCAGGAGGCTGCTCAGGCAATCGGTGACAAGGACGAGAATGCCCTTGTGCCTTTCTGGAGATTTTACGATACTGTTCACACATTCCTTGAGGGTACTATCCGCCGTGTTATCGACAGATGTCAGACTGCTGCGGATGGTAATGACGGTGTGGAACAGTATGATGTCAGTGTTCTCAAGCTTTTGTACCTGATAAGATATGTAAACGATGTAAGGGCCAATGTTGATAATATCACCACGCTAATGATAGATGACATAAGAGCTGACAAGATCGAAATGAGGAAAAAGATACAGAATTCTCTTGACAGGCTTGTATGGCAGAACTATGTTTCAAGAAGCGGTGACACTTACACGTTCCTGACCAATGATGAGCAGGATATAGAAAGAGATATCAAAAAGACGATGATCGGAGTAATGGATCTGACCAAGGGAATGAGCGATATTCTTTTCCAGGAGCTGTTCGATGAGAGAAAGCTTCGTTACGGCAAGAACGATTTCCCGTTTGACAGAGTAGTTGATGATGTTCCTGTCGGTCAGCCCAACGGCGCAATTCAGCTGTATTTTGTAACCTCTGCCAATTGCAGCTTTAACGAAGATGATGATCCTGCGTACAGATTGTACTCAGGCTCACACAATGCGGCACTTATTGCTTTGCCTGATGATAACAGGTATCACAATGAGCTTGAAGAGGCACTGAAGATCGAGAAATACTTAAAAGAAAAGAATGTTTCGCAGATGCCTGAGGCTATCCAGACTATCATCAGATCAAAGCGTGATCAGGCGCATATGTATAAGCAGCACGCAAAAGAGCTTACCAAGAAAGCTATTGCAGATGCAGATGTTTATGTTGCGGGTGAAAAGCTGAATATAAAGACAAGCGATATACATGAAAAGATCAGGAGAAGCCTTGAGGCGCTTGTTGAGAGTGTTTATACAAAGCTGAGCTATGTCAGAAAAAACTATGATGATGACTCGGATATACTAAAGATTCTTGCAGGTGCTGACGGGCAGACCAGCTTTGATGGCATCGGTTCACCTAACAGTGAGGCGTGCGACGAGGTCTTGCAGTATGTTGACCTTCAGAATCACAAGAGTATCCCAGCTAATATGATGGATATACACAGGAGATTTTCAGGCATACCGTATGGCTGGAGAGAGATAGATATAGCAGGCGTTGTTGCTGAACTGGTCGCACAGAGAAAGCTTACCGTAAGCTACAGCGGTGAAGCGGTACTTGCGGCTGACAGAAAAATGCCCGATTACCTGCGCAAGAAAAATGCAATTGATAAAACAGTTATCAGTATGCGTGTGAGCATATCACCTAAGCTCATCAAGGACGCAAGAGATGTTCTCAAGGAGTATTATAATGTCAATACCATGACGATACCTGAGGACGAGGACAAACTGATAGAATACATTGTTGACAGTTTCACAAAAGATAAGCAGCGCCTTACGGATATGCTTTCCAATGAGTACGGACAGCACAGATATCCGGGAAAGGATACGGTGCAAAAAGGTATTGATCTGCATAACAAGCTGCTTGCACAGAGAAAGGATAACGTAGCTCTTTTAAATGCTATAGTTGATTCGCAGGACGAGATGTTTGACCAGGCGGACGATATGGCAGATGTTGATTCATTCTTCAAAATACAAAAGGAGGTTTTCAAAAAGGCAGCAGCTCAGGCAGCTCGGCTTGAAAATGAAAAAGACTATCTTGAAGCAGACAGCGAGGCAGTAAAAACACTTGGCAGGATCAGAGAGATACTTGAAAGCCCACGTCCATACAACCGCATAAGCGAATTGCCGGAGCTTTGCAAAACGCTTGAGGATAAATATAATGCGATCTTAGCTCTGAAAAAAGATGAGCTGAGCAGTGATATTATTTCGGCACGGGGTGATGTTCACCAGGCAGCTGACGAGATAAAGCAGCAGGATATTATCAAGCGTGCTGATGATGAGCTGGATATGAAGCTCAGCGATGTCAGAAATGCTGATTCAATTACAAGACTTGATGCGATGAAGACACGTATCAATGCGATAAGACAGAAGTATATCCAGCAGATAATGACACCGCCTGATGGAAAAGTTGATATAGTTACAACGAGCAGAAGTGCTGTTTGTCACAGTGCTAAACTGAGATCAGAGGCGGATATTGACGAGTATCTGTCAGAGGTAAAGCAGAGGCTTATGGAAAAGCTCGGTGAACACGAAATACTTCAGATAATGTAACAGGAGCGAACGATGAATAAAACAGCGATAAAAAATTTCGCCATAGGGGCAAGAGTAAGTCTTATCTCGGCGGTTACGCAGAGAGCTTACGAGTACGAGATCACAAAGGACGGCGAGAACACTGCTGCGCTTGATCAGGTCAGCGGCAGACCGCTTACACCGACCGAGAAAAGCCAGCGTTCACAGCTCATCGCAAGGATAAACGAAAAGGGCTTTGACAATGTGATGGAGGAGGCTGCGTACACCTGGTTCAACAGGTTCACAGCTCTGCGTTACATGGAGGTCAATGGCTACCTGCCAACGAGGATAAAGGTTTTCTCGAACGAAAGCGATGAGTTCAAACCGGAAATACTTTCGCAGGCTCTCGATGTTGAGATCGAAGGGCTTGATAAGTCGTACATAGTTGATCTGATAGATGCACAGGATAACGAAACGCTTTACAAGTATCTGCTGATAGCGCAGTGCAATGCTCTGAATAAGGGGCTGCCCGAGCTTTTTGAGCAGATAGGCGGCTGGACGGAGCTTTTGTTCCCGAGAAATCTGCTGCGTGAGGACAGCGTAATTGCACGAATGGTAAAGGATATTCCGCAGCAGGATTGGCAGGATCAGGTGCAGATCATCGGGTGGCTGTATCAGTATTACAACAGCGAGCCCAAGGACAAGGTTTTTGCAAATCTGAAAAAGAATATCAAGATCAGTAAGGACGACATACCAGCGGCAACACAGCTTTTCACTCCCGACTGGATAGTTCGGTATATGGTGGAAAACTCCCTCGGTCGGCTGTGGGCAGAGGGTCACGGCAAGATTGATTCTGCCGACTGGAAATACTATCTTGAAGAAGCACAGCAGGAGGAATCTGTAAAGGCAGAGCTTGAAAAGCTGCGGGCGGAGTATGCGCAGATAAAGCCCGAGCAGATCAAGTTCCTTGACCCGTGTATGGGGTCGGGGCATATCCTCGTGTATGCGTTTGACCTGCTGATGAGCATTTACACGCAGCAGGGCTGGAGCGAGCGTGATGCAGCGGTTAGTATAATCACAAAGAACCTGTACGGGCTGGACATTGACCGCCGTGCGTATCAGCTGGCGTATTTCTCGCTGATGATGAAAGCAAGGCAGTACAACCGCAGGCTGCTGAGTCTGTCGGCAGAGGGTGCCTGCACGCCGAATCTTGCGAATTTTCAGGACATCGGCAGATTCAGCACAGATATGCTGACGGGGGAGATAGCGCAGCTTGCAGGGCAGTTTGAGAACTGCGACACCTACGGCTCGCTGATAGACGTGCAGGAAATACAGGGACTTGACGAGGCGATCGACGAGTTTCACGGGGTGATCGGGTTCAACGCACAGCAGCTTGAGCGAATGATGCAGCTTTACAAGATACTTTCGCAGCGGTACGATGTGGTGTGCACCAATCCGCCGTATATGGGCGGCTCTGGAATGAACAGCACGCTGTCAGCGTTTGTCAAAGACAAGTATCCCGACAGCAAGAGCGACCTGTTTGCGTGCTTTATTGAAAAGTGCGGAAAGTTCGCAAAGGCTGACGGATTATATGCGATGATAACACAGCACGCTTGGATGTTCCTGTCGAGCTATGAAGGACTGCGGAAAATGTTGTTAAATCACAAATCAATAATTGATATGGCGCACTTAGGCATTGGCACATTTGAGGATTTGAATAGTAAAGTTGTTCAGTCAGTTTCTTTTGTATTTTGCAATAATTATATACATAGCTATCTTGGAAGATATGATAGGCTTTTTGAGAAACAGGGTTTGCAGGAGAGCAATAATGATAAAGCTCAATGGTTAATTCAAGGAAAGCATAAGTTCCATGTGAAGCAGGAAAACTTCTCCAAGATTCCGGGTATGCCGGTGGCTTATTGGGTGAGTGAGAATTTTGTTAGGGCGTTTGAACACGGCACTCTACTTGGAGAAATTGCTGACTCAAAACAAGGACTTGCAACAACAGATAATAAAAGATTTCTTAGGTTATGGTTTGAAATATCATACAAAGATATAATGTTTAACGTTGATGACATTGAATCAGCTGCTAAGACTATGGCAAAGTGGTTTCCCTATAATAAAGGGGGAGAATACAGAAAATGGTATGGCAACAATGATTACATTGTTAATTATCAAGATGATGGTGAAGAGATAAAGAAGAATGTTTTACGAAAGTACACATATCTCAAAACGCCAGACTTTGTTGTAAAAAATACTAATTATTATTTTAAGGAATGTTTTAGTTGGTCTTTGATTTCTTCAAGTGTTGCAGCATTTAGGTATAAAGAAAAAGGTTTTATTTTTGATGTTGCAGGAATGAGTTGTTTCTCGAAAAATAACCTTCTTTATTTACTTGCGCTTTGTAATAGCAACTTTGTTATGAAAGTTCTTGAAATAATTGCGCCAACAATAAACTATCAATGTGGTGATATTGCAAATATTCCAGTGATTTTCCCTGAATCTCTGGACGAAAAGAACCATATTGAGAAAATGGTTAAAGAAAGTATTAACTTATGTAAAATTGACTGGGACAGCTTTGAAACAAGCTGGGATTTTGAAAGGCACCCGTTGGTGTGAGGTAAGAAAAATGTGTGATGTGATATGTAATATATTAATTGGTTTATTAAGTGGTATTGTTTCAAGTGGAATAGTTACAATTGCGTATGATAAAAAAACAAAGAAAATTGAGCATGAGCGTAATTTCAACGCTGACAAACAGGTGTATCATAGATATATTCTTAGTATAAGGAACGAACTGTTTTTTGCATATAAAAATAATGATTATGAAAACTTGATAAGGACAATTGAAAACGAACCGATTAGAGATAGTTTTACCAATTTAGATGATGAGAGTCATAAGAGCATAGGAGAGATTAGTAATTTTATTTCGCAGATGAAAGAAAGAATCCTATCAACAGGTTATTCTATGAAAGAAAAAGATTATAAAATCTATAACGGAAAACTATTTCAGTATAGTGTTCACGCATTGAAACTTGAGGAAGTGAAGGAAAATGGGAAAACTGATAAGTGACAAATACAAAGTATGGGAACAGGAATGCGAAGCCCGTTTCCAGAAGCTAAAGGCGAACGAGGAAGAACTCAACCGCATTTTTATCGACATTTACGGCTTGGGCGGCGAGCTGACACCCGAGGTGGAGGACAAGGACGTGACCGTGCGCCGTGCAGACCTCACCCGTGAGATCAAAAGTCTTGTCAGCTACGCTGTGGGCTGTATGTTCGGGCGGTACAGCGTTCAGCGCAAAGGGCTGGTGTTCGCAGGCGGCGAGTGGGGCGATGCGTTCCGTGAAAGCGAGGAGTCTAAAAATCAGCAGGAGGAGGCGCTCTCCGAGGCGGGCAGGGCGCTGAATGTCAAGAAAAAAGTCTACGATGAGATATTCATTGACGGTGCCTGGGAAAAGTGTATTTTCCCGCCCGACAGCGACAATGTTATCCCGATCTGCGATGACGAGTATTTCCGTGACGATGCAACCACCCGCTTTGTCGAGTTCGTTAAGGTCGTTTACGGCGAGGACACCCTTGAGGAAAACCTCAATTTTGTCGCTGACGCTCTCGGCACAAAGGGCGACGGCGCAAGGGAAAAGATACGCAGTTATTTTCTGAACGATTTTTACCCAGACCACTGCAGGATCTATCAGAAACGTCCGATCTACTGGCTTTTCAGCTCGGGCAAAAAACACGGCTTCAAGGCGCTGATGTATATTCACCGCTACCGCCCCGACACCGTTGCAACGGTCAGAACAAACTATGTTCACGAGCTTCAGGAGCGTTACCACACGCAGATAGAAATGCTGGAGTCTCAGCTCGTATCGGCATCGGGTGCACAGCAGGCACGCATCAAAAAGCAGCTGGAAAAACTGCGTACACAATCCGATGAGATCGCTGCTTACGAGCCAAAGGTCAAGCACCTTGCGGATTCGATGATACCGCTTGACCTTGATGACGGCGTAAAGAATAACTACGAAAAGCTTTCAGACATTCTGGAGAAAATCAAGTAAAAAGGGCTGGTTCAAATGACCATTGAAAATATAAAGCAAAATCTTACCGAGCGTTTCAGCGCACCGCTGCTGGAGTTCTACAAGCGCCGCATTGTGTTCTGGTTCGATCCCGAAAAAGAGTTCGAGGACGTTATTGATGAGCTTGTTCCTGACGGTGTTAAGCTGCTAAAGCTCACGGGCAGCAATAATTTCACTGCAAAAAAGCTGCTGGAGCACGATGATGCTCAGTGCGATTACCTCGTCTATGATCCCACCGAACACGGCAGAGCCCAGGACAACTGGCTGCACGATATCGAGCTTTACAGCGAATCGTTCAGTGCCGACAGGATATCTATGTTTATGCAGGATATTGGCATCCCCGACGAGCATAATTTCCGTAAGGCTTTAAAGGGCTATTCAAAGTTTCTGGCAAGCCAGGACAGAGTGGGTAAGCTGAAGGCTTTCGGCACAAAGTATACATCTGTCGGTCAGCTGAACTGTGATATTATTGCCGTACTTCTCGGCGTTAAAGATAACAGCAGCCGAGGAATCATCAAGTCGCTGATGATTGCTTCACTGCGGTGTGATGACAGCTATATGCTTGAAAACATAACTAAGTTCGGTAATGATGATGCTTTCCGCCAGATGCTGATAAACTCCGTTGGCTTTGCAAGTGAAGCGATCGATCTGAATGAGCTTGCGGCGCATGTTATCATTTCAGCGGCAGCATCAGAGCTTGGCGACGATATGGTGGACGGCTTGGAAAAGTATATTTCCGAGCAGAGCTCAAAATGTGATAATTGCTATTCTCTTATCAGCGATTGGCAGCACTCGGGTGACAGTGATGTATTGTACGAAATAATCGCACAAGTCAATGAGCGTTTGCAGCTTAATGAAAAGTTCAGAACACTGGAATACGAAACTCTGCAGCGTGCCAGCTGTCTGCCTTGCTTTGATGAGCTTTTGCTTGAAAAGATGTACTCAGGTCTGATAAATGACAGCATCCGCACAGATGAGCTTATCAGCGTATGTGAGAGCCGAAAGCTATGCGGCTGGATAGATAAGTATCGTGATGTATATGATGGTATCAGCTGCGCTGCACAGATGATAGAGTGTCTGCGTGAAAGCATGGCACAGCTACACGTATCGCAGTATAGCGAATTGTGGTCGCTGTATACTGACAAGCTCTGTTATATAGATACATATTACAGAAAGTTCTGCCTTGCATTTGAACGCTCGGTAAAGCACCCGATCGACTATCTTGACGATATTTTCAAGACAGCTGCTGAAAGGGTAGAGAATATTTACAAGAATGAATATCTTTGCAAGCTCGGTTCAAAATGGTCTGCACTTATCGCTGATGATGTGAGAGAAGATATGTGTCTTGTGGGTATCGAGCAGCAATGTGAATTCTATAAGCGCAAGGTCCAGCCGATAGTTTCGGGAGGATCAAGAGTCTATGTTATAATCTCTGATGCATTCAGATACGAAGCAGCAAAGGAGCTTGAAAAGAGACTTACCGCTGAAACTAACGGTAATGCTAAGCTTTCTTCCATGCAGTCTGTTTTCCCTTCTGCGACCAAATATGGAATGGCTGCACTGCTTCCGCATAGCGATCTTGAGTTAACAGACGATATGAAGGTCACCTGTGACGGATCAAGCACCTCAGGCACTTCAAATCGTGATAAGATTCTCAAAAAAAGTAACGCTAAAAACGCTGCTGTGAAGTACACAGACCTTATGGCTATGAAAAAAGAGGACAGACGTGCTCTTGTCAACGGTGCTGATGTAGTTTATATCTACCACAACAGCATAGATGCAATGGGTGAAGAGGCTGCTACCGAAAATCAGGTGTTTGAGGCTTGCGAGACAGCAATGGAGGAGATCAAGTCAGCAGTCAAAATGATCTGCGGAACACTCAGCGGTTCAAACATAATCATCACCGCAGATCACGGATTTTTGTACTCAAGAAGTCCGCTTGAGGAGAGCGAAAAACTTGATAAGCAGCATATTACGGGTGAGATAAAAGAACTCGACAGACGATATGCTGTAACTTCGGCGGATTCAAATGCAGAGTATATGCTTGATGTTTCTTTAAACAGATATGGCACTGATTACAAGGGCTTTGCACCTCAGGAGTCGATAAGGATCAAAATGCAGGGCGGTGGTGTGAACTATGTGCACGGCGGAATGAGTCTGCAGGAAATAGTTGTTCCTGTTATTGAGTTCAAGAACTACCGCGCGGATTCAAAGAATTTTGTGGACATAAAGAAAGTCCAGCTCCAGCTGCTTGCGGAAAGCAGAAGGATAACCACATCGTCTGTATTTATCAGATTCTATCAGGTAGAGCCTGTTGAGGGCAAGACGATCGCTGCATCATTTGAAGTGTACTTCACCGATAAAAACGGAAATATCATTAGTGATGTGCATACTATTACAGCTGATAAGGTTTCACAGAATGCTCAGGACAGAGTTTTCAAAGTGAACTTTGCTATGAAAGGTGAGCAGTTCAGCGACAGCGAGGTATATTATCTTAACATAGCTGATAAGGATAGCAAGGAAGTGCTTGCTAAGGAAGACTACAAGATCAACATAGCTTTTGCTGATGACTTTGATTTTTAATTGTTTGGAGGAATAACCATGGATGCTCTTGACAGAAAGGTCATAGATACTTTTCCGGGGAAGATAGTAAGAAAGGATCTCACTGCGCTGATGAAGCGTGGTGCGAATGTGCCAACGTATGTGCTTGAATATCTTCTTGGAATGTACTGCTCGACAGATGATGAGGAGATCATAAATAACGGCATCGAAAAGATAAAGAAAATTCTTTCCGAGAACTATGTCAAGCCCGATCAGAGTGAGTATGTGAAATACAAGATCAAGGAAAAAGGCCGCTACACGGTCATTGACAAGATAACTGTGCGTTTTGATGAGGATGAATGCAAGTACATTGCTGAGTTTACAAACCTTGATATATCACCGTTTGAGGTGCAGTCTGACCTTGTTTCACATAACGAAAAGCTGCTTATCGGCGGTATCTGGTGCATAGTAAAGATCGAGTATAAGGATCCTGATATGCAGCAGGAAGAAGAAACCTTCGATATCTTTGACGGCGACAAGCAAAAACAGAAAAGGGGCAGAAAAAAGAAGTCA
This sequence comes from Ruminococcus sp. FC2018, assembly GCF_000621805.1. Taxonomy (GTDB): domain Bacteria; phylum Bacillota; class Clostridia; order Oscillospirales; family Ruminococcaceae; genus Hominimerdicola. The sequence goes on from NZ_JHXH01000016.1 coordinate 12,378, forward strand.
AAGTACGGATCACCATTCAGCATTGAGTCGCTAAGACCGATACAGATGGCAAATCTTGATCTTGATGAGATAATAAATGCAAGAAGCGAGTTTACAAAAGACGAATGGATATCTCTTATGCTGCGCTCCGCAGGATACGAGCCTGATGAGCTTGATGAAAAGCAGAAGCTGCATTATATGCTCAGATTTGTGCCGTTTATTCAGAAGAATTATAACCTCGTTGAACTTGGACCGAGGGGTACAGGCAAAAGCCATGTTTACAGCGAGCTTTCGCCGTTCTCGATCCTGATGAGCAGCGGACAGACGACTGTTTCAAATATGTTTTACAATCTGTCTGCACGCAGAGTCGGTCTGGTAGGTAACTGGGACTGCGTTGCTTTTGATGAGGTCGGCGGAATGAAAAAAGCTCCCGTTGATTTTGTTCAGACGATGAAAAACTACATGGCTAACGGTTCGTTTGCAAGAGGTTCTGAATCGATAGGCAGCGATGCATCTATCGCATTTGAGGGCAATACTTTTAGAACAGTCGGTGAAATGCTGCGCACAACGAATCTGTTTGAACCGTTCCCGGATTCGTTCAATAATGACTCGGCATTCTTTGACAGGATACACGCATATCTTCCGGGCTGGGAGACACCGAAGCTGCGTTCAAGCCTGTTCACTCAGCACTTCGGGCTTATTTCAGACTGCTTTTCAGAGTATTGTCATGCTATGAGAAAGTATGATTTCACCAACAGCTTCGGCGAGTATTTTGAGCTTAACCGCAACTTCAATACCCGTGATGAAACGGCTGTCAGAAGGACATTCTCAGGGCTTGCAAAGCTATTGTACCCTGATGAAGTTATGACCAAGGACGAGATGAAAGAACTGCTTGAGTATTCGATCGAATGCCGACGCAGAGTGAAAGAGCAGCTTCGTAAAATGGAGCCTACCGAGTTCAGTGATGTAGGACTGGGATACATTGACCTGGAAACTAATGAAGAACATATAGTTTATCTTCCCGAAGAAGCAGACGGCACGCTTATTCCGGAAGGCTTTGAAAAGCCCGGTTATGTATATGCTGTCGGAAAGTCTGTCGAGGATAAGGTCGGCATATACAGGCTTGAAAACAAGCTGCTTGACAGCGGAAGCGGAAAGCTCAGCTTCAAGAATGTTGAGGGCTTGGGAAAATCTCCGAAAGCAGTCAGGGAAAGCATTATTGCTGCATTCAATTATTGCGGTGAAACTTATGCTAATCTGGTCAGAAACAGATTCGCTGATTACGATTACAGCCTTTTCTTCAATGACCTTCAGGGAAAGGGTTCAAGTGATGAGCTGTCAGTTGCAGAGGTCGTTGGGCTGTTTTCGGCACTCGCTAACCGTCCTGTTATGCCTTCAACTATAATCTGCGGCAAGGTGGTAATGTCGGGCAGCATGATGCCGCTTACAAGTGATATCAGCGAGATATTTGTTGCCTGTGCAAATGCAGGTGCAAAGAGGATCTTTATGCCTGACGATTTCAGGGATAAGTATGACACTCTGCCAGAAAGAATAAAAAACGAGATAAAGGTCGTCTTTTATACGTCGCCGCTGGATGCGGCTAAAAAAGCACTCGGAGTTGATTATTGATGGACGTTTACAAGTGCATAGCCTGCGGTGAAGAAAAGCAGAGCGATACGCCCTGCAGCTGCAGTATCTGCGGATTCACAATGTATAAGACTCCGTATGACAGAAAAGATCTCATCATTTCGGAGATAAGAAGATATATTTATTCGTACTCTACCGATCCGATTAAAATGAATGAGCTGGAATTCCGTGGTCTCAAAGAGGCATTGACACGTTTCCCAAGCTACAGCGAAATAAGCAGGTTTGTTCACGATGCAGAAAAGACAGAGGTATTCATTGACCGTCTTAACAGGTCATGTGACCAGCTGAACGAGTATGTACACAAAAGCTATGAAAACAGTTTTGTTGCCGATCTTGACAAAGCAGAGGATCATATGATCGAAAACAAGCTTACTCTTGATGCCTTTTTTGATGTGCTTGGAAAGAGTTACGAAGTAAAGGATATTGAGCTGCCGAAAGTCGTTATGCACTATGTAGTGACGCCTTTTGACGAACGTGTAAGAAAAGCCGATGAGCTTTTTGAGCTGCAAAAACAGGTGATAGCAAAGCTGTGGAGGTTCATCAAGCAGAACAATCTCTTTGGTGAGAAGTCGTTTGCCTCAAAGAAGATAATGAAACTCGGCAAGGATCCGCAGTGGGACGAGCTTTATTCCAAATGCAGGCAGGAACTTGAACGAGTACTTGAAAAAAGGTATATGGTGGATATATTTGATGATGGCACTGCAGAGATCGGTGAAATGCTCGGTGCGGTAATGAGTGCTGTCAATGTTATCATCAGCTCGGATATACTGCGGTCAAGTAAGAAGTATATTTTCAACGGTGAAAAATGGCTTGGGCAGGATGAGTGTGAGCAGCGTATCAGCGAGTGCTTGAACAGCATATTTGCAGATGCAAGAGAGGTTGCAGACAGTGAGGATTTCTTAAAAGAAGAATCTGAGGATAAGCTCTTTGATATCTACAACGAGATGCTTGAAATGGATCCTAAAATGTATATGAAGCTTTACAAGGGCAAGCTGTTTGTAGGCAGGGCAGAGCGAAAACTCAACGAGCTTATCGGGCTTGATGTAATAAAGAACAACATTCAGAAGATAAAGGCATATGCGCTCGCAAATAAAAATGATGAGAATTTCAACCTGCATATGTGCTTTTACGGAAATCCGGGAACTGGCAAGACGGAGGTCGCCCGCATTATTGCTGGAATACTGCACGAAAATGGTTTGCTGCCGACGGACAAGGTGATAGAAACAGACCGCAGCGGACTTGTTGGCAGATATATGGGCGAAACGCCGCAGAAAACTCTTGAGGTCATAGCCGCTGCAATGGGCGGTGTGCTGTTCATTGATGAGGCGTATTCGCTTGTGCCTGATGATAATGGACAGGATTACGGTCACGAGGCTGTTGCCACGCTTATAAAGGCGATGGAGGATTTCAGAGGCAAATTCTGCGTTATCCTTGCAGGCTATAAGAACAAGCTCAACGAGATGATAAAAACCAATCCGGGTTTTCGTTCCCGCATTCAGTTCGAGCTTGATTTCCCTAACTACTCCCGTGAGGAGCTTGGCAGGATAGCAAAGATGATGTTCAGAAACAGAAAATATTCCATCAGTGATCCTGCTATGGACAAGGTGCTTGATATAACTGATGTCAGGCGAAAGGATCCCAACTTTGCAAACGCAAGAGAGATCAGAAATATAATCGACCAGGTCGTTATGAACAACAGCCTGCGCTGTATTGGTTCGGAGGAGCGCATTGTTGAGATAGTTGATGTCAACAAGTACATAAAGGATTCTGGCATTAATTTGCCGCTGACGAACGATAAGGTCAACAGGCGTATTCTCACAGCTGATGAGGAACTTGATGCTCTTGTCGGGCTTGACGCTGTCAAGCGTATGGTGAAAAAGATAAAGGCTTATGGAAAGCGTAACAAGGACAGCGCAGATTTCAATATGCACATGTGCTTTTACGGAAACCCCGGAACGGGCAAGACAGAAGTTGCCAGGATACTTTCACGGCTTTTGTACGATGCAGGTGTTCTGCCCGAAGCAAAACTGACAGAGACCGACGCACACGGTCTTATCGGCAAGTATGTAGGTTCTACTGCACCAAAGACGCTTGAAAAGATCAACGATGCTATGGGCGGTGTGCTGTTTATTGACGAGGCGTATGCACTGACTAATGACAGCAAGAGTGCAGAGTACGGCGACGAGGCAATATCTGTTCTGCTGAAAGAGATGGAAGACAAGCGGGGAAAGTTCTGCGTTATCATGGCAGGCTACAAAGACGAAATGACGGAGATGATAAGTACCAACCCGGGACTTGCATCACGCATTCAGTTCACGCTGGATTTTGAGGACTATACCCGTGAAGAGCTTGGTGAGATAGCCGTGAGGATGCTTGAAAGCAAGGGCTATGTCATCAGGGAGGATGCACTGAAGCTGGTACTTGACCTGACAGATCATTTCAGAAAGCAGGACAACTTTGCAAACGCACGAACAGTCAGAAATATACTCGATCAGGTTATAATGAACCAGAACCTGCGCACCGAGGACGAGGGCGGAAATGACATTATCCTCAGCGATGTGCAGGACTATATCACCGACGAAAAGATAGATCTTTCCAAGAACCAAACCAAGAAGATCGGGTTTTAAGGAGGTAGGGAAATGGGATTTGAGATTTCGAAAACCGGATTGCTAGCAAAGTATATCAAAGAAGACGATACTCAGGATGTTGTTGTGCCTGAAACTATTAAAGGCATAGGAAAAGATGCATTTAAGGGTATTGAAGGGATAACCTCTGTAAAATTGGGAGCAAAGATCAAAAAAATCACGGTTTGGGGATTTATAAAATGCAGTGATCTGCTTGATATTAATGTCTCGAAGAATAATCCCAACTACTCCAGCAGAGATGGCGTCCTGTATAACAAGGACGGCACGGTTTTGTTATTCATGCCGCAGGGAAGATCTGAACTTGTAATTCCGGAGGGCGTGGTTGAGATAGGTGACTACGCATGTTCATGTGCGTTCAAACTAAACAAGGTAGTTTTGCCAAGCACTTTGAAGACTATAGGAAAAGAAGCGTTTCTGCATTGTTCGTTTGAGCAGATCGCAATTCCCAAAAGCGTTGAAAGCATTTCTGAAAATGCATTTGCCGATTGTACTAAACTGAGAACAGTCAGAATAGATGCAAAACTTGAGGCTATCAGCAGCTATTCATTTGCATTTTGCAAGAAACTCGAAGAAGTTAATATCCCTGAAAGTGTAAAAACTATCGATATAGGAGCATTTGACGGATGTAGTTCTCTTAAGTCTATCGTGTTCTCTGATGGCTTAAAAACCATAGGCCATTATGCATTTAAAAAATGTATTTCTCTTAAGTCCATTATTATCCCCAAGAGTGTGGAAAGAATTCAAAGTTATGCATTTGAAAAATGCGTTTTTGAATACGATGATGTAGTATTCAAAAGCAATGAAACTGTTATGGAAATATGTGCTTTCCCTGATAGTGTATTGGATGAGTATACTCCAACAAAACTGGTGCATAGCCCGGATGAATTCATCGCAACACCCAGACCGCTGCTGGATCAATACATTACGAAAAGCGGTGTGCTCAAAAAAGTTCCTAAAAAAGCGCATAGGTGGCATCTGAAGATCCCTGAGGGAGTTAAAGAGATCGCTGCTGATGCTTTTTCCGGAAGTGCTATAATCCGTGATGTAACTTTCCCGACAAGTCTTACAAAAATAGGGGATCGGGCGTTTTCTGAGTGTGAAAACTTAAAAAAAACTATTTTTGCCAACGGCCTTGAAACGATCGGTGAGAGTGCATTCGAAAAGTGTTCTATTGTACTTGTTGAGCTTCCCAATTCGTTAGTTACTGTCGGCATGAATGCTTTTTGTGAAAACTATAGTTTGCGTAAAGTAGTTGTTCCTTCAAGCGTAAAAACAATAGAAGAAGGCGCTTTTCACAGCAGCAGGTATTTGCAAAGGCTGTTACTGAGCGAAGGCATAGAAGAGATAGGACCTAATGCTTTTTATAATTGTCCTGTATTGGACACTATCGTTCTGCCTAAAAGTCTGACAAAAATCGGAGATAGAGCATTCTGCTATTTAGACCCCGATGACGATGAGGTAATTAATGAATGGATAAACGCACCGATATACTGTTATGAAAACTCTGCCGGTGAGGAATATGCGATAAAGAATAATTTTGAACACAGACCTTATGATGAAGCAGACAATGATCCATATTTCATAATCAAAGATGGAGTATTGGAACGGTACTTCGGTGAATCCGGAAAAACAGAGCTCATTATCCCCGCAGGTGTAAAGGAAATTGGCAGAAGTGCATTTTATAAATGTGATGAATTGGAACATATTATAATTCCAAATGGGGTAACCATTATCGGTGATGGCGCCTTTGCAGCTTGTTATAATCTATCCGAGATAACTATCCCAGAAAGTGTTGTTAGTCTTGGATTCAGGTCGTTTTCAGATTGTAGAAGGCTTGAAAGAGTAATAGTTGAAAATAACGATATTTCGATTGACGATACTGCATTTGAATTATGCTTTGAGCTGAAAGGGCTTACATATATCAATGATCCGGATGCTTATGAGCATAAACGAAAACTTGCATTGAGAAACCCTGAAACTGAGAATAATCAGACTGCTGCAAAAACAAAACAGCAAATTGTCAGCACATCAAAACCTGTGACACCTGTACCGGTTACCGAATCGGCAGAACCGAAAAAGTCGGAGCTTGTTAAGACAGCGGATACTGTTCATGCTACTGATGCCGTTAAGCCTGTTTCAGAGGTTAATCCCGATTCGCCCAATCCCTCATCTCCGGCAGATGTCAAGCCCGCCGAGCCGGCTCCGGTGGAAGCCGAAGCAGCTGCGCCGCAGGTTGCTTCTGCCGAGTACATACCGCCTGTTTTCCCGCCGAGAATCAACGATCTGGAGATCAAGCGTTTTTATGAATATACCGATCCGTTTGCTGATGTTAACGGCAAGGAGTTTGCGGTATTTATTGATGAATTCTATTATGCCTCATGCATAGATTATCTTAATCGCAATGGTGCAAAGGTCGTGCTTTGTCCTTCGGAGAACACGGATTACATTCTTGTTGAGCTTCCCAACTACCACAAGGCGTTTTATTATGCACACAAGGTCGGTTTCAAGGGCAAATTTACATTAGTGGATGATATTAAAAAGTATCTGACAGAAGAAGAAAGAGAGTACTACCATTACTGCGAAGATGTCGTTGGTTTCGAGTTCTCTTATGAACCAAAGATCGATTTTGAAAAAAGCTGCGAACTGATGTATGCCGTGTATGATGTGGTGCTCGGTGAACTTAATAAGTGCAGAACCCGTCCGTATGGTGAAAGCATCAGGTATGTGACATCAATAACTTCTTGCTTAGGATCCTCGAAACCGGATAATTCATACAACGATATGATCGACTGGATAAAGGGCAAAGAGGCTGATGAAAACTTTGATAAATATGAACAATTGATCTACGGTATGTCGTTTGAGGACAAGCTTTGTGCGGTGATGTATGCACTTGCCCGTTACGAGTGGACGGGCTATGAAGATGACGAATCAATGTGCGATTTTGCATACAAGCTCACGCAGAAGTGGTTCAGAAAAAAAGAAAAGCCAAAGCTCAAAGAGAAGATCACTGAAGATGTAGCATATCTCAGATTAAAATTCAAAGATATTGACAAGAGTGAACGCTTCGATGGCATAGGCTTAAAGTATTATGTCCCTTATGTCGACCTGATGAGATTTGAGTGGGCAAAGGAAAGGCTTTGCGTTGTTGCAAGAACTGATAAGAAACAGAAAGTCCTTAAATCCGATGTGTTCTCCGCACAGCAGGGCGATGTGAACCTGTATGTTTGCTATGCTGCTAATCCCGAAAAAGAGGATTATTATTACCTCGACAACACTCAGCCGTTCCAGTGGCGAATGACTCCCGTGGAGATCTGGAACGCTGCAAAAGAAAAGATAGTGTGGCTGTCAAAAAAGGAAATGCCTGCAAACATTCCGGAGCGGATAGATACGAGCATTTCCGAGCTTGAGGAACTCGGTAAGAACGGCAGAAAGAAGATGCTTGACAAGATCAAAAAGCAGGCTGCACAGCTTGAAAAGTACACCCACAAGATAGATCCCGAAAGCGTGCCTTGCTTTGCTGACCTCGGTGCAGTCATCAAGGAACTTGAGGAAAACAAGGCAAAGATTCAGCAGCAGGCAGAAGAAGTTGAGGCGGAGCTCAGAGCGGTCGACAGCAAGCTGAGAGAGGCGTTTGATCAGCAAAGTGCACAGGTGCCGTCGGCAGTCAAGAAAAAGGATACCGAGGCGGAGATCGCAAGGCTGACAGATGAAAAGAGTCACCTTGGATTTTTCAAGGGCAAGCAGAAAAAGGCACTGCAGGCGCAGATAGACGAGCTGAACGCACAGCTGCCGCAGCTCGACAGTGCGATAGCTGCAGAGAAACAGGATCAGAAAGCAAAGTACGACCCGATTATTACCGAACTCGGCACGCAGAAATCGCAGCTCCAGCAAAGGCTGAAAGAACTCAAAGACCTTATCGCCGAGGCAGACAGTACGATAGCATCTCTGAAGTTTTAGGAGGGATTTATTATGGGATTTAAGATTGAAAACGGAGTAATGCTCGGATTTGATTTCATGGATTTGGCTGAAATAGCAGTGATCCCCGACGGTGTCACTCAAATAAAAGATGGTGCTTTCAGAGCATGCAAAACATTGACTAAAGTGGTGATACCCGCATCGGTTAAGACAATTTATAGTTCGGCTTTTGCAAATTGTGATAAACTTAAAACTGTGGTTATAAGTGATGGGCTTGAGACGATTTGGGATAGAGCCTTTTACAAATGTCCATTGCTTGAAGAAATAACATTGCCTGATACATTGAAAGAAATAGGTGATGAAGCTTTTTACAGATGTTCAGGTCTTAAAGAATTAAAACTCCCTGAATCATTGGTGAAAATAGGAGTATCCGCTTTTTCGGGCTGCTCAAGTTTAAAAGAAATAAGCATTCCTGAATCAGTTGCTGAAATGGGAGTTAGTTTTCTTGAGGGCTGCACAGAACTAAGGTCTGTCGATATAAGATGCAATACTGATGATATAACATATTGTGCTTTCGAGGGATGTAAAAACCTTGTAAGTGTTAATATGCCCGAGAGTGTCAAGGAGATAGGGCAGGGTGCTTTCAGGGATTGTTCGAGTCTATCAGATGTAAAACTACCTGATGGTCTTATTAGGATAGATTTTCAGGCTTTTAAGTCTTGTCTGGGACTAAAGAGCATTGTACTGCCCGAGGGATTAACTACAATTGATGGTAATGCATTTGAAGATTGTGAAAACCTTGAAGATGTAGTTTTCCCTAAAAGTGTCACTGACATCGGAGAGCATGCATTTTATAATACTAAGTTTTTAAAGAAGGGAACTCCTTTAACGCTGGTAAACGGCATATTGATAGGCTGTAATGCAACGGGTGACACCCTTGAGATCCCACAGGAAATTAAGGAGATCCCAGCCAGGTTTTTTGCACATGAAAAAATCAAAAAGGTGATCATTTCAGGCGCAACAAAGAGGATAGGGGGCAGCGCATTTGAAGGATGCGAATTGGAAGAGGTCGTTTTGAATGAGGGCGTGCAATACATAGGCACTTGTGCTTTCATGTCGTGTAAAAACCTTAAACAAATAGATCTGCCTAAAAGCATTGTAAGTATAGATAACTGGGCGTTTTCAGGAACAAGTATTCAAAGAGTTGTTGTCCCGCCAGATGTCGATTTTCCTGACAATGGAAGCGCTGTGTTCCCAAGATGTCTTGAATATATTGAATTACACGAATCGATAAAAGAAATCCCGGAAGAACTGTTTGTATCAGGTGCAGCAACTGGTAACGGTATGGGTGAGAAATACGCACTGAAGACGATTGTAATGGCTCTGGATTGCACGTTTGATTCCGATGATCCGAGTGAGTGCTTATGTTATAATTACTATCCAGATCAGAGCATCAGCTTGAAACATACAAAGGAATCTTTAGAGTGTGACATTATTCTGACGAAGGGTAATATCAGAGTTAAACTTCCGTATGTTGCAAAGTGGAGCAGTAAGGATCCTAAAAACGCACTCCTGCTTCTTTGTGAAACAGATCACGATAAATGCAAAGAATTATTTGACTCTGTTAAAAACACAAAGCTTAAACCAGCTCTGGCAGTAATGCTGGCCCTTAAAGGAATGGATGATATCGTTGCAGACTACATGGCTGCAAAGTCCAAGGTAATTATTGATATGCTGATGGCTGATGATTATTTTGATACGATCTACGCTATAAAAGAAAAGGGACTGATAAAGTAGCACAGTGCTTTCAGGAGGTGTGGTATTATGCTCAAAGGAATACTCGTAATAGTTATCGGTTTTCTGCTGGTCAAAGCATTTTGCGATACCGTGCTTGATATCTTCTTCGGAAAGAAAAAGTAGTTGTTATTTCATAAGAACAAGAAATCAGATATAAAGGAGTAAAATTATGCATCGGAAATTTACTATCACAATAGACAAGAATTCACCTCAGGCACTTTTATTTATGAAGGAATACATAATACCGTATATTACTTTCCTAGACGAATCAATTAGAAAAATCACACTGATTTTGTGACCAATTCCAGCAGCTCAGGTAGATTCTTGGAAATCATGCGTGAATTTATCCCATTGGATGAGATTGGCGAGGATAAGGCAAGGAAACTATTTGATTCAGATATGGAAAGCGGTAAGTTTACATGTAATGTTTATATGGATAGAACGGATTAATGCAATAGCGTTAATGACGAAAAATGAAAATGAATAGGCGTATCAATAGGAAGTGTAAGACATGAAGAAAAAATACTCACTGAAGCAGCGGATGCAGTTTCGTTTTGACAGCATTATGTCAAAGGGAGTCGCATCGAAGATTGGACTTCTGATAGTCATAACCCTGATCTTTATACTCATAATGGGTATACTTGCGGCAATCATTCTTGGCGATCTGCATGGCCTGCTGCCGTGGACAAGCTGGAAAACGCTGATGTATACTCTCGATCCGGGAAATCTTGACGGTGCTGAGGGACGTCATCTGTACATTGCAATGATGCTTGTTGCAACGTTGTATGGTTTGTTCTTTACGGCAGTGCTGATAGGTCTCATAAACGATGCTATCTCACAGAAAATGGATTCGCTGGCAAGGGCGAAAGGTGCGGTCATTGCGGAAGGGCATACGGTTATTCTTGGTTTCAATGAGTCGACTTTCGTTATACTCTACGAGCTGATCGAGGCTAATCTCAACCAGAAGGAAAAGCAGGCTGTGGTCATTATGGACGATGTCGATCCTATCGAGATGAGAGAACAGGTCAACGCATTTATCAAGCAGAACAAGCATTCAAAGAATACGAGGATCTATTGCCGCAACGGAAGCATCTATGACCGTGAGGATCTTGAAAAGTGCTCGGTGCTGACAAGCCGTTCAATAATCATCAATACGCAGAATGATTTCGATACTACAAAAGCGATCCTTGCCTGCACAAGCATTCTCAACGAGCATCCTGAGGATTCCGATTCGTACACGGTCGCAGTTGTTTATGATGCGAAGAACGAAGATGCTGCTCAGATAGCAGGCTGCGATGGACGTAAAAACGACAGACTTGTAATGCTGCCGCTTCAAAAGACTCTTGCGAGGATAGCTGTGCACACCTCACGTCAGCCCGGTATCTCAAAGGTTTTTACCGAAGTGTTCAGTTATGATGATAACGAGTTTTATATTCTTGACAAGGACGATTGCTTTGACAGACTGTATGGCAAGACAATCACGCAGATCAATCTTATGTTCAAAGCTGCAATTGCTATTGGCGTTTACAACGAGCGAAATGGAATCGTCATTGACGATCCGGAAAAGGTAATGTTTGAAAACGGTGACAAGCTGATATTGCTTCAGGATGACGATGATCCTCTTGCGACTGAGGATAATGAGTTTTCACCTCAGATTTTTCATGGTATCAAGATGAAACCTGCTGAAAAATGCAAATGCCTTGTTATCAGAGCAAGACCTATCACAAACGATGTCCTTGTGGAGCAGCCAAGCTATTTCAGTCCGGGTTCGAGCGTTATTCTTGCAGGTGAAAAGCAGAACATAGACGAGTATCTCTCACCGGATGTCAGAAAAGTATTTGATGATACTGATATTGATTTTGTCGTTCATGAGGTTGAACATCTGCATACAAAGAAATGCATCGACGAACTGATGCAGCAGTATCTGCCCGATTATGTGCTTATTCTTTCGGGTGCGGTCACTGTCGAAGAGATGGAAGCCGAGGACGAAGAAACGATCAAGATCCTGCTTTATCTCAGAGAGTTCCAGAGGGTAACGGGACACAAGTTCTTTGTTACCAGTCAGCTCAACAGCGTCAAGAACCAGAAGCTTGCCAATGTGACCGGTACAGATGACTTTATCATCAGCCGTCACATCGCCGCATTGCTGATGACGCAGATATCGCAGACAAGAGAGCTTAGGCAACTGTTTGATGTGTTGCTTGAAAGCGAAGGATATGAGTTGTACATGGAAAAGGCTTCGGGTTTTGTGCCGTTGGGGGTACCTGTTGATATCTATTCAGCTGTAAATGCTGCATCTAAAAAGCAAAGGGTATTTGTAGGAATCAGACAGATGAAAGATGGGAAATACCTTGATCCTGATGTCAACCCGCTGAAATATGAAAACGGGGAGCTGAAAAAATACATATTTGGTGAGCAGGACTACTTTATTGTCCTTGCTGAGGAACTATTGGTTTGAAATAAGGGCTGCAATGTCTTTAAATATTATTTATTATTAAGGAAAAAACTATGGCATAATACTACCCGATCATCACCGAACTCGGCACGCAGAAATCGCAGCTTCAGCAAAGGCTGAAAGAGCTCAAAGACCTTATCGCCGAGGCAGACAGTACGATAGCATCTCTGAAGTTTTAGGAGGGATTTATTATGGGATTTAAAATTGAAAACGGGCTTTTGCGTAAGTATATTAAAACACCCGGAGAAACATCGGTTGTTGTTCCGAATGGAGTAATAAAAATAGCTCATGGTGCATTTGAATACTGCGCTGGAATTAAATCTGTTTCACTGCCGGATAGCCTTCTGGAGATAGGTGGTAAGGCTTTTTGCGGATGCAAAAAGCTGACGAAGATCAATATACCTAAATGCGTAGAAAGAATCGGGACAGATGCATTTGATGAAACAAAATTGATTGAAGACCTGAGAAAACAGGCTTATAAGGATTATCAGGATAATAAGGTGGATGTTCTTTACTGTAGAACTATCATAATAGATTCGGCTTTGATAGAGGTAAAACTGCCTATGTATGGCTCGACCATTGGGAATGTATATAAAAGAGAAGAAGTTGTTTTCATAGTACCTGAACATATTACTTGTATTGCAGACAATGCTTTTTATGATATGGAACGCAGAGAAACACCCAAGGTCGTATCTATAGAACTTCCAAAGGGATTAAAGAGGATCGGTTATTCATCATTCAATAAGTGTAAGAGTTTAACACATATAGACATACCTGAAGGAGTAACATCAATTTCTGATTGTGCTTTCTTAGGATGTGAAAAGCTTGAAAGCATAGATCTTCCACAGGGGCTTGAGGTGATTGGAGAAGCGGCGTTCTCAGGATGTGCAAAACTGCGTTCTGTTGATATTCCTGATTCGGTAGTACGCATTGATTCATCGGCATTCAGTGGATGTAAAATGCTTAAAAATGTGAATTTCAACCGTGATATACCATGTGTCTTTGCAGATTCTTTTGACGGAACTAAGTGGATAGAAGATATGAAAAAGAAGTCCGACTTTGTTGTGCTTGGTAAAACTCTTTTGTGTTCATCTCAATCTGTCACGGGTGATCTTGTTATTCCGGAAGGTGTTACTGTAATTGCGGGTCGATCGTTCTTGGGCGCAGAGATCACATCGCTGACTATACCAGAGGGGGTTACAACAATATGTGATCAAGCATTTCAGGATTGTGAAAAGATCACAGAACTAAAGCTGCCAAGCACTTTGCGAAAAATAGGAACGAGTGTGTTTTTGCGATGCAATAATGTCTCGAAGCTTGTCATTGCTGATAATCCGTATCTGGAACTGAAAAACGATCAGTTGTATAAGAAGGATTCAAGAAGAGTCAAGATACTAACGCTAAAAAAATAACGGATGGATATGGATGCTGATAAGGAGGTATCATCTATGCTTAAAGGAATACTCGTAATAGTTATCGGTTTCCTGCTGGTTAAAGCATTTTGCGATACCGTGCTTGATATCTTTTTTGGAAAGAAAAAGTAGCATACATTAAAAGCAGTCGGGGAAACCCGGCTGTTTTTTGATATCTCACATGATGAGTTTGTCCGCTTGACAATGGGGCGGTACTATGGCACTATGAGAATGAAAAGCATTTATTAACGCATTTAAGGAGAAACCATTGTGAAAAAGAATGATATAACCGTTCGCTCGGGGGCGGTGGAGTACATCACTTATGTGGCGGCTGTGGGCGAGAAAGAGGACAGCTTTGAGGTCAGGTATGAGGACGAGAACATCTGGCTGACGCAGAAGATGATGGCTGCGCTTTATGATGTAAGCGTTGCTGCGGTGAATCAGCACATCAAGAAGATATTTGACGACGGCGAGCTGAGCGAAGAGACAACTATTAAGAAATACTTAATAGTTCAAAATAAGCAAAGAAATATGGATACAAAGAATAGATATCTGTTAGTAAGCTGTGACAGAAAAATGCCTGCCCGAGTATCAATTCGGACAGGGTCGATTTTTATCATATTTCGGAAAATACTGCGGAATAACAATATAAATTTTCCAATTTCGGAAAACACTTGACATTTTGCTTTGCATGTGGTATACTCTTGGAAAGGAGGCGATTGGCATGGTAAAGCGTGAGGAATACTTGAAAAAGCTTCTTTCATGGAAGGACGAACAGGTAATAAAAGTAGTATCTGGTATTCGCCGATGCGGAAAGTCCACTCTTTTAAAGCAGTTCATTGAGTTGCTTCAATCCCAGGGCATTGACAGTGAACAGATAATCTATCTGAATCTTGAAGAAATAGAAAATGATGAGCTTTACGATTATAAGTCACTTTACAACTACATCACAGAGCGTTTATGCAAGGGTAGGAACACATATATCTTTCTTGATGAGATACAGAAGGTCGATGAGTTTGAAAAGGCTGTTGACAGTCTTTATGTTAAGGAGAACACCGACATTTATATTACAGGTTCAAATGCCTATTTGCTTTCTGGTGAGCTTGCAACGCTTCTTTCAGGAAGATATGTTGAGATATCTATACTGCCGCTTTCATTCAAGGAATTCTGTAGTTTGAAAGGCGGCGACAATACGGATATGCTGCTCGCAGAATACATGCGCGACGGCGGATTTCCATATGTTTCGGTCATGGAAAAGACAACGGAAAAGGTAAGCACTTATCTAGAGGGCATTTTCAATACCATTGTTATCAAAGATATTGAGGAACGCAGCAAACGACGGGAGACCGATGCAGACAAACGCAAGATTAATGATATAGCATTGCTTAAAAGCATCGCAAAGTATCTGGCAAGCTCTGTGGGCAATCTGATCTCAACCAAGAGCATTGCGGATTATATTTCTTCATCATATAGAAAGGTCTCGCAGAACACGGTAAGTGATTATATCTCAGCTCTGGAGGAAGCATTTATATTTTACAGCGCTGACAGGTTCAATGTTCCGGGGAAGGCAATAATGAAGACCTATCGAAAACTGTATATTGCGGATCTTGGACTGCGAAGATATCTGCTTGCAAGAAAGAACTATGACCTCGGGTTCTCGCTGGAGAATATAGTGTATCTGGAACTTCTGCGTCGTGGCTATCATGTGTCTGTGGGCAAGGTACAGGATCTGGAGGTTGATTTTGTTGCTCGCAAGGATGACAGGACAGAGTATTATCAAGTTACAGCAAATATGACCGATGAGAGTACTTTCGAGCGGGAAATCAAACCACTCAGGCTGATCACCGACAATTACCCAAAGACAATACTCACTCTTGACAGATTCACACTTGGAGACTACGAAGGTATAGAGGTACGCAGCGTTGTAGACTGGCTGCTTTGATATAAGCTATGCAAAAAAACTACACAAATCAAGAATTTTAATAAGCCGAGTATACTCGCAGCTAGTATTATGACTCAAATGATCTTGCATTCTGTGTAATGATTTTACTCTGAAAGGAAATTCAGTGCAATTTGCGAGATAATGTGTACATTTTACTGCATTGATGTTCTTGCATCCGTTCCGGTGAAGCAGCATGATCTTAATAAGTTACAAGAAGATATTCAACATTTTTATAAGAAATATGGTCAGTTGTTTATGCCAAATCATTTGGTAAAATCAAGTCTAGATTTTCTGAAGGTTTCAGTTGACAAACTAGTTGACATGTGCTATAATGAAGGTGTAGCAAAAAAAGCTTTATAGCTTTTTGTAAGGGCGGCACTGCGGTGGCGTCCTATTTTTTGCGTAAATACGAGCTTTGAAGCACACTCGCAGCCAATATTATTACTCTAATGATCTTACACTCTTAAGAACGCCAAAAACCCTGCCCATTTTATTCTTTGGGCAGGGTGGTTTTGTTGTTATGCGACTATTTCGATCTGGTATGTAATCGCTGATTCTGCGGTGTTTGCACGCAGCTTGCGTGGTGGGAACATAAATTGGAGTTCGGGTCCTTTCATTTTCCAAAGCTGTGCAAAGTTCGGAGCGCCCTTGATCTTTTCTGCATCTATACCCGTGAGCTGCGTGTTGAAGTAATCGAAATGCGTTTCGGGATCAACGAGCGAAAAGTAGTTAGCGACGATCTTACTATCCTTTATCGCTGTTATTCCTATCGCACTCATACGGTCGTTTGCACGGTTGGGTGTTTCAACATCAAACACGATGTAGACTGCCATGATACATCACTCCTATCGCAGTAGCTCTTAGGATAATTATACCGTACCGCAGACAAAAGGTCAATTGGCAAATCATTATTGCTCACAACCCAATGTGACATTCTTGTTAAAAAATATGAAACCTGTGTGAAAAATAGCACTCTCCCCTTGACAGTGCTAATTCAGAGTGCTATAATATAATCAGAACAAAGGAACAGAGAAGCACCAAAGGATCCGGGTGCGGAACCCTCCGTCCCCTTGCTCGAAGCAATGGAAACAATGTGACGAGTAAAAAAGGAGGACTGACCTATGTTGTATCCAAGCATTTTCGGTGAAAACTTATTCGATGATTTCTTCAGATTCCCTGATTTTAGCAGAGACGTGGAGAAGAAGCTGTACGGTAAACACGCCGCCCAGGTCATGAAGACTGATGTTCATGAGCATGATGATCACTATGAGATCGTGATCGACCTGCCGGGCTTCAAGAAAGATCAGATCAATCTTGAGCTTCAGAACGGTTATCTGACTGTCAGTGCCGCAAAGGGACTTGACAAGGACGGAAAAACTAAGAAGGGCAAGCTGATCCGTCAGGAGCGTTACGCAGGCGCAATGCAGAGGAGCTTCTATATCGGAGATACTGTTACAGAAGCCGATGTGAAGGCGAAGTTTGAGGACGGTGTTCTGAACATCTGCGTTCCGAAGGCAGAGCCTAAGAAGCTGAAGAATCACAAGTATATCGCAATTGAGGGATAATACCTCGCTAAGTTATGATCCCAAAATGATGCTCCCCGGAGCTGTTCGTATGAGCAGTTCCGGGGAGTTTGTTTTTTTATGATTTGAATGAATCATTATCCTGCCATTTCAAACAGGCTCTTGAAATTCTTTTTGGAGAACGAGGTCAGCCGTCCGTTGCTCACCCATTCTATGAATACATTGTCGAGATCGTCGATGTATAAGGCCATGGCAATACTGCCAACAGGCACACTGTCACTTATCTTCTCCCTGAGCTTGACCTTTGCTCCGGCTGTTACTTCATCTATCATTGCTATGACCTCCTAAAAACACACTTGTGTTATTATACAACAGCGGAACGGGAGTGTCAAGCATTGATCGAAACTTTGAATCCACTGGGTTCAAAGTCAGAATTATTTTACAGGCTTTCTTTTACCTGTTATGCTTTCGACCTCAAGGGCATACACAAGCGTTCTCGGTATAGCCGCCGTGCTGAACGGCATATCTTTTCCGTCATGATAATGCGCCATGAGCAGTTTCAGCGCAGGCAGTTTTTCTTCTTCCGAGAGGATACGGATATGCCCTCTGCCGATCACACTTCCGTATGCCATTGTGCAGTATCCTTTGTCCTCGAAGTATTGCAGCTCATGTTTGCAGTCCATTTCAAATGAAGCCCTGTTATCCTTTTGGATAAGCCCGACCTTGTAGCCCTCCAAAGCACTATGAAAATAGAGCGTGATCTTGTCTCCGTTCACCGCCATACCGAAATTCAGCGGCAGGATATACGGAAATCCATCATCATTCAGAGCCAGTCTGCATACATCGCAGTTTTTCATGATCTCTATGATCTCGCTGAGATCGGTCACTTCACGGTCTTTTCTTCTCATAAGCCGAAAATCCTCATATCCTCGTCAACGGTTGTAATTCCTGCAATGCCGAAGCTGTCTACAAGAACCTTTGCCACATTCGGAGACAGGAACGCAGGCAGTGTCGGTCCGAGGTGGATATTCTTCACGCCGAGATAAAGCAGAGCCAGCAGAACTATAACTGCTTTCTGCTCATACCAAGCGATGTTATAGGCAATAGGCAGATCATTCACATCATCAAAACCGAATACCTCTTTCAGCTTCAGAGCGATAAGTGCCAAAGAATAAGAATCATTGCACTGTCCTGCATCAAGAACTCTCGGAATACCACCAATGTCGCCTAAATTGAGCTTGTTATACTTGTACTTCGCACAGCCTGCGGTGAGAATAACTGTATCTTTTGGCAGCTTCTCAGCAAATTCCTGATAGTAGCTTCTGGACTTCGCTCTGCCGTCACAGCCTGCCATGACTACGAATTTGCGGATAGCCCCCGATTTTACTGCTTCTACAACAGTGTCGGCAAGTGCGAATACCTGTTCATGGGCAAAGCCGCCGATAATAGAGCCAGTTTCGATCTCGGTAGGCGGAGGACATTTCTTAGCCTGTTCGATGATCGGCGAGAAATCCTTTACTTCGCCGTAGGGTGCGTCAATATGCTTACAGCCCGGATAACCTGCGGCACCTGTTGTCCAAAGCCTGTCCTTGTAGCTGTCCTTCGGCGGAACGATGCAGTTTGTGGTCATCAGCACCGGACCGTTAAAGCTCTCAAATTCCTCTTTCTGCTTCCACCACGCATTGCCGTAGTTTCCTGCAAAATGCGGATACTTTTTGAAGAACGGATAATAATGCGCAGGTAGCATTTCCGAGTGCGTATAAACATCAACTCCCGTATCCTTTGTCTGCTCAAGGAGCATTTCAAGGTCTTTCAGATCGTGACCTGAGATCAGTATTGCAGGATTTTTGCGGACACCGATATCAACTGTCGTGATCTCAGGATTGCCGTATGCTGTAGTATTTGCAGCATCAAGGTCAGCCATACCCTGAACGCCGTACTTGCCGACTTCCAGCGTGAGAGCCACAAGGTCATCGACCGACAGACTGTCATCAAGTGTTTTAGCAAGAGCCGACTGTAAGAAAGCATCAAGCTCCTCGTCATCGCTGAGCAGAGCATTTGCGTGTTTCGTGTAAGCCGCAAGTCCTTTCAGACCGTAAGTGATCAGCTCACGCAAGGAACGTATATCCTCATTCTCTGTTGCAAGAACGCCGACAGTCTTTGCTTTCCAGGCATAGTCCGTACCATTCCACAGAGCTGCTTCGGGGAGAGACTCCTTATCCTGCACCTGTCCGAGCAATTCTTCTTTGACTGCAAGTGTTTCAGTAACCTTAGCAGTAATGCTGTCAAGATCGAAATTCGCATTGGTGATCGTGATAAACAGGTTCACACTGATAAGATGATTGACAGCCTTATCGACAGCCTGTCCCTCTGCACGAAGCTGATTTGTCAACGCAGACAGCCCCTTTGTAACGTACACAAGCAAGTCCTGCATTGCTGCGACTTCGGGTTGTTTACCGCAGACACCGCAAGCGGTACAACCCTTACAGCCTGCTGTTTCCTGACACTGATAGCAAAACATTTTCTGTTCCATGATAAATACCTCCGTTATTTTCTTATCTCAACGATACTGCCGTCCGGCGAAATGACTGCGACTTCAAGCGGAATATCCTTACCGCTTGCTTCTATCGCACGTTTTATCGCATACTCCATACCTCCACAGCATGGTACGGTCATTCTTGTGAGAGTGATGCTCTTTATATCGTTATTACGGAATATCTCTGTCAGCTTTTCGGAGTAATCAACAGCATCGAGCTTCGGACAGCCGATGAGCGTAATCTTCCCACGGATAAAATCATGGTGGAAGTTCCCGTAGGCGTAAGCTGTGCAATCGGCAGCGATAAGCAGATCAGCACCGTTGAAATAAGGTGCATTTGTGGGCAGGAGCTTTATCTGTATCGGGAACTGTCTCAAACAGCTTGGAACACGGACATCGCTGTCATCTTCTTTTGGCGTAAAGCTCTGCAATGCAGAACCCGGACAGGTGAAACCGCTGCAAGCGGACTTCTTCTGCTTGTTTTCTTGCACCGCCTTTTCATCATAAGCCGCCGCTTCACGCTCGGTGAAGTGGATAGCGTCCATAGGACAGGCAGGGAGACAGTCACCGAAGCCGTCGCAGAAATCGTCACGCATGAGCTTAGCCTTGCCGTTCACAATAGCGATAGCCCCCTCATGACAAGCCTTAGCACACAGACCGCAGCCGTTGCATTTTTCTTCGTCTATCTCAATTATTTTCCGTATCATAGCCATACCTCCTTGACTTTCTGTATCCATTATAGTATAATCAAAGGAGAAAGTATGTTGTAATTACAACATTTTTGGAGAAAAATATGGATATTTCAGTTTTGCATAATTCGATACTGTTCAAGGGCTTTGATGATACCGAAATATCGGAGCTTATGAAAGCGCTTAATGCAGTTGAAAAGAAATATAATAAGGGTACGATGATCTTTTCTTCGGGAGAGATCACCGATAAGCTATGCTTTGTGACCGCAGGCAGCGTTACCGTGGAGAGCAACGATATGTGGGGAAACCGAACGATACTCAACCTCGTAGGTAAAGGACAGTTCTTTGCGGAAAGTTATGCACTCCTGCCTGATGTGCCTATGCTGGTCGATGTCTGCGCCGCTGAGGATTGCACTGTTGTTTTTCTGCGCATGAAGTCGCTCGCTGACCTCAACGATACGATAAGGGCGAGACTTCTTGCAAATCTTCTGACTATCACCACAAGAAAAAATCTGCACCTGTCGAGCCGGAGCTTTCATACTGCTCCGAGACAGGTGCGTGGACGTATTATGGCGTATCTTAATACCGTATCGGTTCAGAAGCATTCCCGTGAGTTTGATATACCCTTTGACCGTCAGCAGCTTGCGGACTACCTCAATGTGGAACGCTCGGTGCTATCAAATGAATTGAGCAAGATGCAGAGGGACGGACTGATACGATGCAGGAAGAACCATTTTGAGATCATATAACAGAAGCGCAGATGACCATTTTAGCCATCTGCGCTTTTTTATGCTCCTGTTTTTTCAAAGCCTTTCAAGACCTGTTTATCCGAGAACGAGGACAGCTTCCCGTCCGACCATTCTATGAAAGCATTGTCCATTTCGTCTATATAAAGTATCGTTGCCCTTGAGCCGACAGGATAATCCCCGGTGACTGCTTCTGTCATTCTGATCTTAGCACCGACTGTGATAGAGTCCATCATAGTTATAACCTCCTGAAATTCACACACTTGCTCTATTATACAATGTTCGGTAAGTGGCAGCCAAGAACCAATAATCCAATGCTGAGTTTGTATTCAGGTATTGCAATATCAAAGGCAAAGGCGAATAGAAGCACCCCATATACAGTTTTCGCTGTAATTGATGATAAGACCGATCCTGCCAACGAGAAGTTTGAAATGGAATGGAACGTTTTCTGGCTTTTCGTCAATGTTCTCCAGTTTAACCCTGAGTTTTCGTTTGTAACAGCAATAGGTCTTGAAAAGATGATCTATATTATTTCCCGAAATGGAATAGATGCGTTTTTAGATTCAAGAGGTTGGTTCTTGAGATGCAAAAAACTGAAGCATAAAAAGCTTTATAGCTTTTTGTAAGGGCGGCACTGCGGTGGCGTCCTATTTTTTGCGTAATTACGTGCTTTGAAGCACACTCGTAGCTCATATTATTACTCTAATGATCTTACACTCTTAAGAACGCCAAAACCCTGCCCATTTTATTCTTTGGGCAGGGTAGTTTTGTTGTTATGCCACTATTTCGATTTGGTATGTAATTGCTGATTCTGCGGTGTTTGCACGCAGTTTTCGTGGCGGGAATAAAAATTGGAGTTCGGGACCTTTCATTTTGACCATCTGACCGCCGACTGAACCTGCTTCACGGGAAGTAAGGTCGCCGTTGTAGCCCTGCTTCAGGTTTACTCCTACCTCGCTGGCTGCTTCCATCTTGAATCTGTTGAGGGTCTCTCTGCCCTGCTGTGATGTTATACCTTTCATCTTTAAAATCTCCTTTTTTCTTCGGGTCTGCTTTATTATCTTGCGCAGGCTTTACGAAATTATAAAAGGAAATTTTTGATTGTTTGAAAATACATAAGTACGAAATTATGGACTGTTATACTTTGGGTGACGTAATCTCATTTTCCTTTATTTCAATAATGTCATTTTTGTTAGTATCCTCATCGAGTTCCTCCAGTGTGATCTCAACAGGTTCTTCTTCCTTTTTATCCTGACTAAAGTCGCCCTCCATAAACCATTTGTACGCTCTTTTGGAAATAACCTTTGTTTCGGCAAAATCAATGCTGCCCCCAATGACAGCGCCAACACCGGGAACAAATTTTCCGAGGTTTACGATTCCCTTTTGACCAAATTTAGTAATGAATCTGAATCCGACTTTCTGATTGATCTTTGTAAGGACTTTGCCAGGTATCTTTTTTATCATTGACTCTGCAAATTTGACACCAAATTTTATTGTTGCTTGTTTTATGATCTCGTTAACGCTGACACCGGCAAGACAAGCATAAACAAATGTTTGTGTCTGATCACAATTAAGGTCATATCCCGACATATAAGCAATGCACGCTATCATTCGCATCTGAACATAAAGGACGCTGGTCACATTGGCTGGAAGCGTTACAGGTAGAGTGATTATTCCGCCAAAGCCTGTGAGAAAACCTGATGTGGTACACTTGGCAATCTGGCTCTTTATCATTGCTTTGCAGGCTTATTCCTTTGTTTTGTGTTTTTTAAGATAATCCTCTGCAAGTTCTTCGACGCTCGGACTTACTTTAGGTACACCGTTAACACTCTTTTCATAGCATGCTCCGAGCACTTTCATAATATCTTCTTGTGTTATTTTTTTTCCTCGGCTCTTTATTGTCCTCTTTTTTCTTCTCTCCCAGCATTTTTATTCCTCCTTGATTTTTGAAATGATATTTATTTCTATTTATTATATAGTCTGTGGAACATATTGTCAATAAAATCATTATATTTTTACTGTTAATAACTGAAGGATAAAACAAAAGCACCAACTGTACTGAAATTTGTACTGTTAGTGCTTTGCTTTCTTCAGGCTGTGAGCTTATCTATCAGCACAAGCATGCGGTTGTACTTTTTCACACAATATCTGATAAATGATCCGGATCTTTGGGGTATATGATAGTTTTTACGTGACCGTGATCAATACTGTAAGGTCGCAGAATCAGATCGCTGCCGTGATGAATAATGAAATAAAGTGATAACTTTATATCATTTTGATAATATTAGGCGAATATTAGGCGTAAAAATCTTAAAGATATTTTCTCAGATCGCAAAAAAAGGGGTTGACTTTTTTTGTTAAACATTGTAAAATATCTATATACTGTTAGAATGGATGAATTATGCTTATTTTCATTTTTCTAATAATACTTATCCTATATTCCACTGGCAAAGGGGGTGGTGTATTTATATGATAAAGAGAATGCTTGGTCGCATTGTCACGGCGGCCATTGCAGTTTGCATTGTGGCAGCAATAATGTGTTTTCCTGTATTCGCAGCAGGAGATACCTGTGAGCTTTATATCCCTGTATCCATAAGCGACAGCGGAGGCAAGATCCCTAAGGGGACTGTCTTTACAGTTGAGATAAAAAGCGAAACGGGAGCTCCTTTGCCTGAGAAAACGACTCTTACAGTCGATGTTTCAGGCAACTGTCAGTTCGGACCGATCGTATTTGACGAACCGGGCAATTATGAATACACCATCAGTGAGCATAAAGTCACGCAGGATAAAGTCATAACCGATGATACCGTGTATGATGTCCATATACTACCCTATAAAATTACACTACGAGTTCAAATAAAGATCCTTCCAAATCGTTTGGCTCAGCCGTTCGCACAAGTGTTGTGCATTAAACCTTGCTGTTGGCAGGGCTTTTTTTGTCTGTTTGAAGGTTATACTTTTTCGTATTGTAGCATAAGCCAAAGGGGCAGTCAACGGATAACAGTACAATTATTTGTACATGATCGGTTGGGTCGGTTTTTGTGCAATTAAGCATATCACACAAGCACTTTTTGTAGAAATTTACAATCCAAATCCGCTGTCATCAGGCAGGTGGTATGTGACCTTGCAGCTTGTTTAAAATGCAGATATTATCTTTTGGTTTTAATGTAAAGCAGTTGACATTATGCAAATGGATATGATAAAATAAGATAAACGGGTATATGCCGTAATGAACTGACAATGTCAGAGATATGCGGACAGTTATACCAGAATGAGGAGGAGAAAAGATGGCTATAAAAAAACGTATTATTGCAGCGTTAGCGTCAGCACTTTTTGCAGTTTCTATATTTCCGTTTTCCGCACTTGCAGATGCAGGACCTGCTTACGAAAAAAAGGATGTTACGGCATACAGATACAGCATGGATAAAAGCGAGACGCTTCAGTGCCTGTTCCTCAATGATCTGCCTGAGGTGCCGTATGTGAATGTTGAGGATTACCTTGACAGGATCTACGTTAAGGATTATACTACTTCGGCAAGCGGCGATGTTTACACAATAAGCGGAAACGGCATGACGATCGTGGCGGATACAACAAAGGACACGGTGACGATCAGCGGTTATGATTCAAACATAAGGCAGAATGTTGTTGTGTTGGAAAAGGAAGACGACCCTGAATATATCAAGTCACCTGGTACGGTTATAAATGGAACGGAAAAACCTGTCGTACTTGATTATTCAAAGTACAGCATCGATCTTATCGGCGACAGCGGAAAGCTGTATTTCCCTTTGACAACTATTTCGGATATGTTTGACTGCACATACCGTGCGGCAGAGTACATTGACGGTAATCTGTACTTTGTGGCGACCTTAACAATGAAGAGCGATAACGATGGTTATTTCGACCGTTCATCTGTTTACAAGAACACAGAACGCTCACAGGCAATGGCAGATTATACCTACAACGAGCTGTGCTTCTTTATGGATCATTTTTACGGCAGACCGTCAAAGGCTCCGATAGCAAAGAGCATTGCAGAAAAAGGATTCGATAAAGCTCTTGATGATTACAGCGGTGTAAAGCAGCTGCTTCGCTCAACGAACCGTGCTGATTTTCATATCGGTACAATGATGCTGCTCGATCCCACCGAGGACGGCGGACATACGTCATTGTGCGGCGGTATACTCAGCGAGCTTGATAGCTATAGTGAGGATGAGGACTGTGTGATGTTAAGTGATTTCACAGGGAAAATGCTTAAGACCGGTTTGATCGCAAAGATACTCAATAAAACTGATGATAGTGAGATCACCAAAGAAAAGATCAAAAATGTCAGAGAAGAAAAGCTTAAGGATGCAACTTTATTAAAGAAATGGGAAGATAATAAAACGGCACTTTATGTTAAGGGCGAAACTGCTCTTTTCCAGTTTGGATCATTTATTCAGGGCGTTGTTGACGATTTCAAATGGTCGCTTGATTACGCATCAAAAAACGGAATAAAGAATTTTGTGATCGATATTGCTGCAAACGACGGCGGAGACGAAACGATAGCGCACTTTATTAACACTATCATCGCAAACAAGCAGAAAAACAATAATGAAATAAATGCAAAAATGCGCAGTATGGTCAGCGGCAATATTCTTGATACCAAATGGATATCCGACCTTGACCGAAACGGAATAATAGACGATAAGGATAAAACCGTATATTACGATCTTAACTATGCTATTCTCACATCAAGCGCCTCCTTCTCAAGCGCAAACCTGATGCCATGTATGGCAAAGGATAACGGCATACTTATCATCGGTGAGACCTCCGGCGGCGGTACATGTATGCTCAGCAAGCATTATTACCCCGACGGCACGTACTATATGACCTCAGGAGATTTAGTTTTGCTTCGTGGTGACAAAACTGATGTCGAAAGCGGCGCAAAGGTGGATTTTGACCTTACGTTCATCGGCGAGGACGGCTTGAAGCACTACGACAATTTCTATGATTTTGCAAAGCTGGAGGAATGTATCAACAAGTTCTATGGCATAGCTCCGGAAGTCAAGCCGGAGGTCAAGCCTCAGGAGCAGCCAAAGGTTGAGCCTGCAAAGGCAGAGGCAGACAAGGACGCAGCTCCTCCGACAGGTCACGTGGGGAACACGTTTACGGTCACAGTTCTTTTTATAGCCGTTTGTACGCTGGCTGTTAAGAGAAAGGACGAAGAGTAGATCCACACGGCGAAATAATGAGCGACAACAAACCCTGCTCGATCAGTTTCGGGCAGGGTATTATTATTGTATGCTGAAGCATACAAAGAGATCCACCGCCGTGAGTTTCACGGCAGCGGATCCTGTCTTTATATTTGGTATTATGACTATGGAGCGCCGAGAACGGGATCCTGCTTTTGTGCCTGCGCTTGGCGATCCTTCTCGATCTGCATTTCCATTCTCGCTTTCTGAGTATCCTCAATAATGATCTGCTTGCCTGCCTGATGCAGCTGCTCCAGAAGTTCATTGCCGTTCTTTGCCTTGCCGATGATAGCATTCAGTTCCTTAGTGCTCTTTATGTCTTGTGCCATTCTATTGAAGTCGTCTCTGGTCTTGATGTCTTCAGCGGCAGCGTTAAGATATTCATCCGACATAAGCTCGTCCAGCTCCGCCGACAACTCCTCCTGCGTCATAGTTTCGCCCATCTCCTGCATACCGACCTTCATGCTCTTTACAGTTCTTGCAGCGGTCTGTATGGCGATCATCTTAGCCATTGCATCAATGACCTGCTCCCTCTGCTGGTCAAAGAATTCGTCCTCGCTCAGATACTCAGGACGCTTTGCATTTGCAATGCGGTCAAGCTCCTTCCTCTGTTCATTGACCTTATGATCCTCTACATCGATCCTGATCTTGCTGACCTTGCTTTCTGCTTCCATATTTTCCTGAGCGCTCAGCTCGTTGAGTACGGCAGGCTCTGTAAGATGCTCTTTTACAGTCTCCTGTATCTTTGCGGCAAAGGGGTCATTAGGATGCAGCTCTGCCTCTGCTTTCATCTCCATAAGCTTTTGAACATATACGGCAAAGGAATAAGCTATCTCCTTCTTCTTTTTCCTGTCCTTGATCTCACAAGAGTCGTAGTAATCAGACCAGGTGATGCCGTCTATCATAGCGTCGACCATCGTGCTGAGCTTAGCAGTCTCTTCTGTGGGCTTTGTCGTGTTCTTTATATTTTTAAGCTCGACAACTGTCATCTGCCTATCCATGTCAAGGAAGAAACTTCTCTTTTGATTGTCTAAGTTGACTCCGTTAAGAGCTCTCTGATCTTTCACAGGCTTTGTCACATCGTAGATAAGGTCGCCTTTTTTGACGGAATCATGGTTTGTAAAATTGTAGATCTCTCGCTGGTCATCAGGCTTTTTTGCGTCCTCGTTAAACTGCTTTTCAAAGTGGAGTATATTCTTTTCGGCAGATCTTACATCAGACACAAACTTATTGCGCAGATCCTTCATCTTTGCAAGGTCGGGAACCGGCTTGTTAAATTCCTTTACCCACTGAACGTTGTGCTCCTCAAGGCTCACAAAGTCCTGCATAATACCCAGAACGCCAAATTTTTTCAGCGACTTTTCTACCACAACGGGATCCTTATAGCTGTATTTGGCAATATCCATGCTGCCGTTTTTATCTTCACGCTCAATATCCAGAATAACATCCTGAAATTTCTGGATACCTTTGGCGCTCTTATAAAACATGGCTCCGGGAGCAGGCAAAACTCCGATGCCCTCCAGCGCTGCTTTTTCCTTTGTCTTTAACAGCTTTACGGTGTTGTTCAGGTAAGCGTGCTCAGGCTTGTCCTTATACTTTTTCTCTATCTTGTCAAGAAGCGATAATTGCTTTTTAAGAGAGCCCACGAGCTGCTTGTCCTCAACGTTAACGAATCTGGTAATACCCTTGCTATCTTCGCCGTTGTAGAGGTCGAAGTTTGACATTCTGAACGTTTCGCCGTTGCCGTTCACGACCTTTACAGAGTTTTTCTGATCCAGGACCGCAACCTCATCACCTATTTCATCGTCATAATACACATCTGATGAGTGGCGGCTCGCTTCATTACGCATATCGTATACCTGAGCTCTCAGCGGGTCGTCTGCAGGTAAAAGGGCATAGATGTTGTACCAATACTGCTCAATATTGATCTGTGTATTAACATGTGATTTTCTTACAAGCTTTGGCATAAGTCATTTCTCCTTTGGATCTATTTCTTCAAGTTTTTTGTTCGCTTTCATAAGTAATACCCCCGCCGGAAACAAACGGGTGCAAAAAATATAATTAAAAAAGAGAATGGCTGTTAGTGCAGCGGCTGTTAAGAGAAAAGGCGTGGAGCAGATGCACAGGTGGGACAATGAGTGGCAATAACAAACCCTGCTCGATCAGTTTCGGGCAGGGTATATTTTATTGTTATGGGTCACTAACAGTTCAGCGGATATTATAATAGTCACCGCTGCACTTTATTCGTGCAGCATATACTGTGTATCTCTGTCGATAATGCTAAGCATTGCTGTTGCAGGTGCTAAATCGAACTGCGTGCCGATGTTTTTCTCTATCTCGCTGCGTGCCACCGCCTGAGGCAGATATTTTCTGTAGCTGCGGTTTGAGGTCATTGTATCATAGCTGTCGGCTACGGCAATTATTCTTGCCATATACGGTATATCGTAGCCTGATAATCCGTCGGGGTAGCCCTTGCCGTCTACTCGCTCGTGATGATAGCGTGCGCCTATGGACAGATCGGGCATACTTTGTATCTGCGAAAGGATATCATATCCGTAGATGGGGTGCTTTTTGATTATTTCATATTCCTCGTCAGTAAGCTTTGTAGTTTTATTGATAATCGTATTGGGTATGCCTATCTTGCCGATATCGTGCAAAAGTCCCATATAATAGATGTCAAGCTGCTGCTGCTTTGACATACCGAGCTCTGAGGCTATCATCATCGAATACATCGCCACACGCAGAGAGTGGCCGTTGGTGTATTTGTCCTTTGCGTCGATCGTGCGTGCAAGTGCTTCCATGACTTCTGTGGTGAGGGTCTTGATCTTCTCTGTGTACGAGGTGATCTCCTGCACAAGTGCCCCTACGTCATGAGACAGCACACCTATCTCGTTATGAGTTTTGATCTTTTTCAGATGCTCCTGTGCAGCTTCGCTGTCCTTGCTTTTCATATACTCTCTCACAGTCAGCTGGACATTTGAAAGGGGTTTGATCGCAAGGCGGTTGACAAGTATCATCAGTATGATGCAGCACAGGACCATTCCGCCCAGCAAAAGCCCTGCCATCAACCAGATCTGCTCCACAAGCTGTGAATGGAAAGAATCCCAGTTGTAGTCGATAGCCATAACGGCTTTTATCTCTCCGTTATAGACAAGGGGCATATAGCCTATGTAATAGTTGCTGCCGCTTTCCCACTCGGCAGGTGCAACTTCAAAGGCGTAGGTATCATAGTCGCCGTCAAGTATCTTTTTTATAGCGGGGTGAGATTTCAGCTCCAGCTTACACCTGTCTCCAAGGACGCTGTTATTATCGCCCTCATTTTTTGCAGCCTCATAATAAACAAACCCACGATCCTTTTCACGGATATCTATACACACCATACCTCCGTATTTGAAGACATTAGTCTGGCTGTCAAATGAAATCGTGATATTTTTATATATTGACTGGGCAAGGAACAGTTTTTCTTCCTCGGGGAGCGAGGCGATCATCTGGTCAATAGTTATGTTTTTATCACGGAGTTTTGTATAGACATCATCAAAAAAGTTATAATCAGTTTTTATGGAAGGTGTTTTTATCTCGCTGCTGTGTTCTTTGCTGTAATCAAAGAACCATGACATGACTTCGGGAAATTCCATCATATCTTTCACGAATTTAAAATCACGCTCGATCATGTCGTTCTTTGCGCTCAGATAGCTGTTTCTTGAGCTGTAATACATAGCGATGGTACCGATCACAGTGCCGATAACATAAAACAGCATCACAAGCGCAAGTATCTGCAATCTGAGGCGGCGTTTGTTCTTCAATGCTACTCCTCGCTTTCGTTATGAAACTTTCATGGTTTTGCTGTTTTTGATTATAGCACAAATAAAATGGTTTATCAACAATTTTTTTAATTATTTTTCTTGTTTAGTTTAAGCTCAAAGCATGATAAAGCACCATTGAATTTTCGGGGCAGTATTATTTGATCGGGGTGAGATCATTTATAAAAAATGCCAACCATACAAAGATTGTACGGTCAGCATTTTTTTCTTTCAAGCTTTCACAACAGCATTACGGCTTATTCTTTATTTACGCCGTAAGCATGAAGATACATCTTATGCCTGTGAGGAAGAGGTATCTTTACCGGTCTGCTCGGAGTTATCCGTTGTCTGCTTATCTTCGGAAGATTTGCTGTGCTTATGCTTTGACGAAACCTTTACCTTAACAAGCTTATTATTCTCGTCGTATTTAAGCTTTACTATATCGCCCACGCTTATATCGGAAGCGGTAATTGCCTCGCCTTTTTTCTTCAGGGCAACTTCTGAAGTGATATCCGCCTGAACGGTGGTGCCGTTTTCGGTGAATTCACCTTTGCTGCCTTTACCGCCATGCTTTCTGCCGTGCTTTCTTGGGGCTCTCTTTTCGGAAGTTCCGGTGCGGGCGGAGTCAGATGATTTGCTGTTTGAGTCTGTATCAGAACCGGACACGGTGCTGTCAGAGCTCGTTTTCTTTTTGCCTTTGGTCTTGCTTACAGAGCCTGAACTGTCGTCAGATGATGTTTTTGCGCCGTCGCTCTGACCGGAGGTAAACTCACCCAATGCAACGGTAATACTGCTGCCGTTTATGGCTGTGACCTTGCCGACTTTAACGTTGGTCGTTTTTGTTTTGGCGGTATCTGTCTGTGCTGAAGCGGCAGGCTGCTGAGTGCTTTCGGCGGCAGTAACGCTGAAAGCAGTGAGTGATGACGTTGCCATTATCAATGCGCATAGACACGCCAGTGTTCTTTTTGAAACCTTCATTGTTATCACTGTCCTTTCATGTTTCGTTTTTCGGGCTTTTCCCTGTGAGATCCAGGGGGTAACGTGCCTCCTTTCAACCAAAGCCCTTTTATTCTCTTTGGGCTCAAAGCAGATTTTCTGAGCCTGAACTGATTATATTCCCCTGACTTAAAATTTGATTTAAATAATAATGACAGGTAAATAACTTCTGTAAGAATTAAAAGCACTAAGAGTACGAAAAAATGTACGCTTAGTGCTTATTTTTCTGTATCGCTTTCACTTGCAAGGGGATTAGTCCCGATGCCGTATTTTACTCGAAGTCGTTTGAATATCCTGCCTAAGGGCTGCATAAACAGAGCAAGGAAAATAACGTTTGAGACCGCATAGGTCACGGTGACCCAGGCGGCAGAGGAGATAAGAGCGAGATAACGGGAGAATATAATTTTGCCGTCCGTCCACAGGCAGGTATAAAGGTCCATGAGCAGGGAAAAGAAAACGCCTATCACCGCTCCGTATACAAGCAGCAGGATACGGTTTTTCACCAGCCATTTGCCAAGCATACCTGCAAAGTATCCTGTAAGCCCCCAGGCAAGCATCTGGAAGGGTGTCCAGCCTCCTTGTCCGAAATAGAAGTTAGAGACCAATGCTGTGAAGGCACCCACCATAAAGCCTGTTTCTCTGCCAAAATAGATGGCTGTAAGAATGATTATGGCGGAGCAGGGTTTAAGGGAGGGAAGAAAGGCAAAGACTATCCTTCCAACCACAGAGAGGGCGCTCATCAGGGCGATGATAACCAGTTCGGCGGCGGGAGAGCTTTTCTTTTCATAGATATACAGGTAGGCAGCAATCATAAGGATCACCACGCTGATACATGAAAAGCTTACGGAGCGTTCCTTGAAAAATACCATTCCTGTCACGCACACAGCAGGGATACACAAGAGGAAAACGCAAAGGCTTATAACTCGTGCTTTCATCTGCGTTCACTCTCCTTGACCGCTTTTTCCAGGGCGGCTGTGGTGGTCACGCCGGGGAAGACGCTGCGGGCTATCCTGCTTGCATCGGTGGTATAAAAATTATTGTGGGAGAAAAATTCATTTGCCACAGTCTTGCTGTGTATTTTTCCGTCAAAAAACAATGCACAGGTATGGGCGTACTCGGCGGCAAAGTCAAGGTCATGGGTGGCGATGATAACGGTTTTGCCTTGCTCACACAGGCGGGTAAGTGTGTTGCCCAGCAGAGCTTTGGCGGCAGGGTCAAGCCCTTTGCCCGGTTCGTCAAGAAAGAGTATTTCCGGCTTGGTGAGCAGCAGTTTGACCAGGGCGCATTTTTGTATTTCTCCCCCGCTCAGGTCATAGGGGTTCATATCAAGCAGCGGCTCAATATCAAAGGTTCGGACAAGCTCATCAAGGGTATCCGTTTGTCCCATAAACTTACAGGTGTTTTCAAACTCCTGCCCTACGGTGGGGCTTACAAACAGCTCGCAGGGGTCCTGTGGCATATAGGCTACATTTTCACGGTAAAGGGTATTACCTTTATATGCTTTGATGTTTTTTCCGTTGATAGTAATCTTGCCCTGCCATGGTCTGAGTATTCCGCAGAAAAGCTTTAACATGGTGGTCTTTCCGCAGCCGTTGGAGCCTACGGCGGCAAAAAATTCTCCTTGTTTTACGCATACATCAAGGCAGTCCACAACGTCCTTGCCGTTTGGGGAATATCTGAAATAGAGGTCATTGGCTTTAAATGCCAAGGGCTTATTTTTATCCTGTTTGACAAGTGTGGGCTTGTCCGGCTTTTTGTCAAAGGTCTGCTCCAGAATATTCTTGGCATCTCTGACGTAAAGGGCGGTTTTGCCCAGGGGGAGCAGAGTTCTGGTACAGGGCGGGATATAGCCTTGAAGTGCAGGGTCATCGGCTGCTGCGGCGATAAAGCTTTGTTTATCGTAACACTTTGCTCTGCCGTTTTCAAGGAGAATTATCTTATCACAATAGGGGAATATTTCACGGGGACGGTGCTCGGCAATGACCAGGGTGATGCCAAGCTCGCTGTTGAGCCGCACAAGCAGAGAAAACAGCTTGCTTGTGCCGATGGGATCAAGCTGTGCGGCAGGTTCGTCAAGCAAGAGTATCTTTGGGGACTGCACCAGGGCGGAGCAGAGGCAGCACAGCTGTTTTTGTCCGCCGGAAAGGTTATGTATAGGACGGTCATAGATGTCCTCGATACCCAGATAGGTTGCCATTTCGCCAACTCTGCCCAGTATTTCACGGCTGTTGGTACCCAGGTTCTCCAGTCCGAAGGCAAGCTCGGAGCTGACCTTATGGGTGACAGTCTGGGTATGGGGATCCTGAGAAATATAGGACAGGGTGCGGGTGCTTTCAAGCAGGGAAAGTTCATTTTGAGGTTTGCCGTTTATATTTATTTCGCCGCAAAGCTCTCCTGCGGGAGCGATCTCTTTTTTCAGTAGCTTCAAAAGGGTAGTTTTGCCGCTGCCTGTTTTGCCAACAACAAGCACCACCTGAGATGGCTGCACATCAAAGGTGACATCGTGCAGGGTATGGTTACGGCTGCCGTTATATCTGAATTTCAGCTTGCTGCAGGACAGTATCTCCATAACAGTTTCTCCTTGATAATATAGTACATTGGTGACAGGCACAGCAGAAAATAGCTTCCCACGCCAAGGGCATCAAAGCCTTGGGTGGATAGACGGGGATAGTACCAGTAATCCAGCCGCCGGCTTCCGATCAGGACATAACAGGTGATGCACAGGGCAAGGGAAAAGGCAAGAGCTGCGGCATCCTTTTTGCGAAAATGTCTTCGCTGTGAATAGGTGCGGCTCTTTGATCCGTAGCCTCTGGCTTTCATGGAAAGGGATATATCAATGACCTGTTCAGCCTCATAGGCAAGGCAGGCAGTGAATATCATTGCTGTGCGTTTAAGGCTTTTCCGACGGGTGCCTCCGCCGGCATAAAAGGCATGGAGCAGCCGGGTATATTTACTGTGAAGCTTGGGGATAAAGCCAAGTATCATAGATATAACAAGAGCGGTCTTGGGCATACGTTTGCCAAAAACCGCAAGTATTTCATCCTGTGTGATAAGGGCACTCCAGACGCCGAACCATATCAGCAGGCTTGCGATGGAGCATCCAAGGCTGAGCCCGTAAAGTAGTGCTTCAAGGGTATAGGGCTGTTTGCCCACATAAAACAGCTCGGTCATGCCTCGGTGGACAAAAAGGGGATTGGTGACAGCCATTACAGCCATTATCAGAGCGCAGACGGCAAGAAGCTTCAGCGACTCTTTCTTTTTAATGCTCACAAGCAGCACCACGCCTCCAGTCAGGGCGCAGACCTGCAGATACGGATTTACCGTAAATACACAAATGCTCATGACGCATAGAAAATACGTCATGGGCACTGTGGGGTCAAATGTTTTCAGATAGCACATTATGCTGCCTTCTGGGTAGTGGTCTCTGTATCGGCAGGGTAAAGCTTATTATAGTCGCACACGTAGAAGAACTCCACTTTATCGCCGGCTTTGAGCTTGCAGGCATCTGCGCCGACGTCGGGGATCGTGCCGTTTACCTTGAACATCCAGCCGGAGGTCTTTCCGCAGGAGCCTTCGCTGATGTGGTTGATACCGCTGACATATGTACCGTACTCTGTCTTTTTAGTCTCCACCTTGATGTTGTTATCCTCTGCTGCCTTGTTGAGCAGGTCAAGGGCGGTCATACCGTCGGTTATCTCATAGCTTTTGCCGTCAAGGACTTTTCCGCTCTTTGGAACGAACTCTTCGCTTTGCAGTCCCTTTTCAAGGGTATCGTAGTTTGCAAGTATATCGGCAACGTCGATAGTCATTACAGCTTGCTGTTTATTGTCCTGTGAGGAGGAGCTTTCTGCGGCTGAGGATGGATCGGCGGCAGATACTGCATCGGCGTTGGAGGACGACTCGCTTACAGAGCTTGCTCCTGCAGTGGATGAGCTTTTGCTGTCGGAAGAAGAGCTTGAATCTCCGCAGGAAACCAGGCAGGCAGTACAAAGGACTGCTGCGGCTAACATTGATAATAATTTTTTCATTTCACATTTCTCCTTACTGTTAGTGATAACTAAATTATATCACACTGAATTAATAAGTCAATATATAAAGCGACAGAAAAACCGACGGGATCCGTAGGTTTTTGGTCAAACTGACTACTCAGCAGCTTTACTACTCGCCATAGACGGTCTTTGCGTAGTCAACGGTAGCTTTGGCGTCCTTGGCATAGCAGTCTGCGCCTATCTTTTGGGCATAGTCCGCTGTAAGCACTGCGCCGCCTACCACGGTCTTACAGCCGGGGTACTGTTCGTTGAGCAGCTTTATAGTTTGTTCCATAGCACCAACGGTGGTGGTCATAAGGGCAGAAAGCCCCACCAGCTTGACCTGCTTTTCGATAGCAGTATCCACTATTTTCTGAGGGGGGACGTCCTTTCCAAGGTCGATGACCTGGTAGCCGTAGTTTTCAAGGAGCAGGCGTACGATATTTTTTCCGATATCGTGGACGTCGCCCTGGACGGTGGCAATAACTATTTTTCCCTTATCCGCTTTAACGCCCTTTGCAGCCATAGATTGCTTTATAACGCCGAAGGCACTTTGTGCAGCGGTGGCAGCTTGAATGAGCTGGGGGAGGAAGACCTTGCCTTTTTCGTAATCCTCTCCCACTTTATCAAGGGCGGGTATAAGCATATTGTCCACCACCTCAAGAGCAGGCAGGTCTTTGAGGGCATCCTGTGTGAGCCGTGCGGCATCCTGTCGCAGACCACGGATAACTGCACTTTCAAGAGTGATATCAGCTGCGCTGTCACTGCCGGGTGAAGCGGATACAGGAGCACCTGCGCTATCCTGATATGCGGCGATAAAGCTCCGGCAGCCCGGGTCAAAGCCTGACAGCATTCTGAACGCACGCACCGTATCGGTCATGCCCTCTGCCATGGGATTGATTATTGGCAGGGTAAGTCCGTTTTGCAAAGCCATGCACAGGAAATTACGGTTGATAAGGGGGCGGTTAGGAAGTCCGAAGCTTATGTTTGAAACGCCAAGGACGGTTTGAAGTCCAAGCTCTTCACGTACACGGCGTACTGCCTGAAGTGTTTGTCCCGGTCCTGTTTCCCCTGTGGAGGCAGTAAGAGTCAGACAGTCGATAAACACGTCCTTTTCAGGGATCCCAAGGGATACGGCTTTTTCAAGTATACGCTTTGCAATATCAAACCGCTGCTGTGCTGTTTCGGGGATACCGTTCTCGTCAAGAGTCAATCCTACCACAGCTGCACCGTAATGCTTTACAAGGGGCAGCACCGTTTCAAGGGACTGCTGTTTACCGTTGACGGAATTTATTATAGGTTTACCCGGATACACACGCAGGGCAGCTTCAAGAGCCTGTGCAGAAGAGGAATCAAGCTGCAGGGGAAGGTCGGTGACTTCAAGGATAGCGTTGACTGCCTGTGGCAGCACGGCTGCTTCGTCGATACCGGGAGTTCCCACGTTAACATCGAGAATATCAGCTCCCGAATCGGTCTGGGATATAGCTTCAGAGCGGATATAGTCAAAATCATTGTCAAGCAGGGCTTGCTTCATTCGCTTTTTGCCCGTGGGGTTGATACGCTCGCCGATGATCCGAGGCATATCAAGCAGCACAGTTTTTGTTCCTGAGCAGACTGCGGCCGGGCAGGCTTTTTCACGATCCCCTCGCCTTATGTTTTCAAGCTTTGCCCGCATTGCTCGGATAAAGTCGGGGGTCGTTCCGCAGCAACCGCCGAAGATCTGCACACCGCACTGTGCAAACCGGGGCATATACTCCGCAAAGTCGTCGGGGGTAAGGTGATACTCTCCGGTGACAGGATCGGGCAGACCTGCGTTTGGCTTTGCGATAAGGGGCAGGCTTGTCCACTTTGAAAGCTCTTTTATCATGGGCAGGATCTCCCCGGGACCAAGGGAGCAGTTTATGCCTATGGCTGATGCGCCAAGTCCTTCAAGCGTAATAGCTGCGGCGGAGATCGGGCAGCCTGTAAAAGTACGTCCGTTTTCGGTGAAGGTCATGGTGACAAATACAGGCAGGTCGGTATTCTCCTTTGCGGCAAGAAGAGCTGCTTTTGTTTCAAGCAGATCGCTCATGGTTTCGATCACCACAAGTTCCGCACCTGCTTTTGCACCTGCAAGACACATGGTTTTAAAGGAATCATACGCTTGCTCAAAGGTCATTTGTCCCGCAGGCGGCATAAGCTGCCCTGTGGGTCCGATGTCAAGCGCAACACATACGTCCTCACCTACCGCCTGCTTCGCAAGTGCAATGGCTGCAGTTATGCTCTCCGCCGGGTCAACACCCGTACCCGCAAGCTTTATCGGGTTTGCTCCGAACGTGTTTGCGTAAACTATCTGTGAGCCTGCCTGGGCATATGCCTTGTGTACCGCCGCTACTCGCTCGGGCTCCGTAAGATTGAGCCGCTCAGGCAGTTCCCCCGGTCTGAGCCGCAGCATGGTCCCCATGCCGCCATCTAAATATGTGTATTCGTTTCTTAATAGCCTCTGTATCTCCATCTTTACCTCCTATGGTCTATCGTAAATCAGAATTTGTCGGGGTATGCGTGTCGAGCAGCTGGGGGAAACCCTTTTGGAGAAGGGTTCTCCCCCAGGCCCCCTTCCTAAACCTTTTAATGACTTTTCAGCAACGGGAGGCAAAGCTCCCGTCACTGAAAAGTGTTAGAGAGTTCAGAAAAAGAGTTTGAGAAAAAACGCTCCCAAGAGAATACCCACAGTTGCTTGACAGGTATACCTCAACAAATGCGGATTTACCGAGGTTTGCACAACACAGCTCTACTCTTGTACAGTTATCACAAAGTGAAAGCCCGGAGCGGCACGAAAGCCGTTGCCTGCTCAAACCGATATGCGACGGACAAGCGTGCCGCCGCGGCGGCAAATTCTGATTTATGTTATGGTTTTCGCATTTTACAGGTTTTATTATAGGGACAATCGGAACAGGAT
>NZ_JHXH01000017.1 GCF_000621805.1 Ruminococcus sp. FC2018
GGCAACTGTCTTGATAATGCCTGTGCAGAAAACTTCTTCGGATTACTCAAGACAGAATTGCTGTATTTACAAGAATTCACATCAATAGAACACTTCATATCCGAGCTTCATGCTTACATAGAGTGGTACAATACAAAACGCATAAAGCTTAAACTTAACGGTATGTCACCTATTGAATACAAATTCGCTGCCGCATGACAAAAGCGACCAAGATCTCTCTTAGTCGCTTTGCATATTTTTTCTTTAAAAAGTTTGTCTAACTTTTTGGGGTCAGTTCACAACTGCGGTCCGGTACATATATCACTTATTCAGGTATTTATCCACTATATGGCTGAAATCAAATGTTGCAAAATAATCAGCAGGAGTTTCTGCACGCCTGATAAGCTGAGCAGTTCCGTCCTCCTTCAGAAGGATCTCTGCCGAACGAAGCTTTCCGTTATAATTGTAACCCATTGAGAAGCCATGAGCACCTGTGTCATGAATAACAAGGATATCTCCTATCTCGATCTTTGGAAGCATTCTGTCAATGGCAAACTTATCGTTATTTTCGCAAAGCCCCCCTGTAACATCATATTTATAGTCACAAGGCTCGTTTTCTTTTCCCAGTACCGTAATATGATGATAAGCGCCGTACATTGCAGGTCTCATAAGGTTGCAAGCACAAGCGTCAACGCCTACATATTCTTTATAGATATGCTTAAAATGCTTAACGGTGGTGATAAGATGCCCGTATGGAGCAAGCATATATCTGCCCAATTCGGTAAAAATAGCTACATCACCCATTCCTGCAGGAACAAGTATTTCATCAAACGCCTTGTGAACACCTTCACCGATAGCAAAAATATCATTTTCCGGTTTACCCGGCTCATATGTAATACCAACACCGCCGGAAAGATTTATAAACTTGAACTCTACACCGGACTTTTCTTTTATCTCAACAGCAAGTGTAAAAAGAATGCGTGCAAGTTCAGGGTAGTAGTCGTTTGAAACTGTGTTGGAAGCTAAAAAGGCATGGATACCGAAATATTTGGCTCCTTTTTGTTTAAGAAGTTTGAATCCTTCAATTATCTGATCGTGAGTAAATCCGTATTTAGCATCGCCCGGATTATCCATTATCTGATTTGCAATCTCAAATTTCCCGCCCGGATTATATCTGCAGCACACTGTTTCCGGAATGCCGCAAAGCTTATCAAGGTATTCTATGTGGGTAAAATCATCAAGATTTATATACGCTCCCAATTCTCTTGCTTTGAGATAATCCTCATCCGGTGTAACATTTGAAGAGAACATTATCTCACTGCCGCTGAAACCACAGCACTCACTCAGCATAAGCTCGGTCAGTGATGAACAGTCTACACCGCAGCCTTCCTCTTTAAGGATCTTCAGAATGTATGGATTCGGGGTTGCCTTGACAGCAAAGTATTCCTTAAAACCTTTATTCCAGCTAAAAGCCTTGTAGAGATTTCTTGCGTTTTCTCTTATTCCCTTTTCATCATAAATGTGAAATGGAGTCGGGAAATCCTTTGTTATTTCCACGATCTGTTCTTTTGTTACAAAAGGTTTTTTCATATAAATTCCTCGCAATCAATAACAATTTTTACATCCTGATAATACTTAAAATCCTTCAAAATACATTAGAATAATAACATTTTTTTAAATTTTAGTCAAGCAAGAGAAAAAATATTTCTGTTTTTCAATAATTTTGCGTTGATATTACCACAAGATATTGTGTAATCATACAATTATGGTAAGAAAAATGTATATTTCTCTATAAATTAGTTGATTTTTTCGTCTAAAATAGTTATAATATATCTGTGTGTAAAAATATTAAGACAAAAATGGAGGAGTGTAATCCACATGGACAGAGATGAAAACATTTTTGATAATACACCAAGCAATGATGGTATAATCCCCGATAACACTGCGAATAACGCATCGTCGAATTCAGGCGATACTGATATAGCTAACAGACCAAATCCAAATACAAATCGCAGACCTCGTCCTAATGGTGAAAGAAGACCTAATCCCAATGGACACAGACGTCCAAGACCCCAGCAGGGAGACAGACCGGTCAGACCTGAAGGCGAAAGAGTTCCACGTACTGATGGACAGCGCAGACCTCGCCCAAGCGGTGAAAACAGACCTGACGGAAACGGACAAAAACGCCAAAGACCTGTAAGACCGGATGGCGAAAGAGTTCCTCGTCCAAACGGTCAGCGCAGACCTCGTCCACAAGGAGCTGCCGCAAACAGGCCTCCGCAGAGAAATAATGTTGATGGTAAGTGGACAAAGAAGAAAAAGGCAATTATTATTTCAAGTATAATTATTGCCGCTTTACTGTTAGTTGCCGGAGTTATTATTTTTATTGTCTATAGATACATCAATATGATGAATATAGTTTCTGATGATGAAAGTGTAGAACTTCTTTCATCTATCCCTGTAGACTCAGAAGACTTAGCATCATCCAGAGCTGAATCCCCCGAGGAGGATAAAAAAGCACTTGAAGAGGCTGTAAGAAGAAATCTGGAAGCCGGTGCTAAGGAACTTACCAGCGACGATAATGTTCTTAACATACTCCTTATCGGCTGTGACGGTCGTTCAAATGAAGAACTCGGTCGATCAGACAGTATGATCCTTGTTTCGATCAACAAGAATACTAAGAAAATAATAATGACATCTTTCCTGCGTGATACTTGGGTTGAGATCCCCAATGTCGGACAAAACAGACTTAATGCAGCTTATGCATTCGGTGGTCCTAAACTGCTGATACAGACTCTTGAGGATAATTTCCATATTCGTATTGATAAATATGTAAGAGTTAATTTCTATTCGTTTATAGATGCAATCGATGCGTTGGGCGGAGTTGAAGTAAACGTTACTGAAGAAGAAGTATATCACGTTAATCTTAATTCAATTGAAGAATATAAACTTCTCGGTCAAACAGTTGACAGCAGCAAAGATATCAAGAAAGCTGGTTTACAAACCTTGGATGGCATTCATGCTCTTGCATATGCTAGAATAAGAGCAATTGGCACTGATTTCGCACGTACTGAGAGACAAAGAACTGTTATGGAGCAGTTGTTCAAAAAAGCTCAAAATATGAGCCTATCTGAGAAAAATGATTTTCTGGAGAGGGTACTACCCAACATTACCACAAATCTTGAAAAAGGTCAGATATTCTCATTGATACTTAATGCTTCTGATTATTTGACTTATGAACGTATACAGTTGTCGATTCCTAATCTTGACTCTGTAACAAACCTTGTTATTAATGGTATGTATGTTTTAGGTATAGACTTTGATAAGTATACTGCCGATTTGAAGAAAACTATATATGGATA
Source organism: Ruminococcus sp. FC2018 (assembly GCF_000621805.1). Lineage (GTDB taxonomy): Bacteria > Bacillota > Clostridia > Oscillospirales > Ruminococcaceae > Hominimerdicola. The sequence continues at coordinate 3,342 of NZ_JHXH01000017.1, forward strand.
ATGAATAATTGTAGGGGCAGGACAACTGCCCCTGTTTTTTTAGTAAGATATGTTGCATTGAATACAAAAAAGTGGTATAATATCAATATAATTCTGAAAAGGAGCTGAGCAAAATGGATATCATAAAAGGAGATATTCTCGTTATGAAGAAAAACCACCCGTGTGGTAATAATCAGATGCTTGTGCTCAGATCCGGAATGGATTTTAAACTCAGATGTACAAAGTGCCAGCGTGAGTTTATGGTACCTCGCAGCAAGGCGGAGAAAAATGTCAAGAAAATTATAAGAGAGGCTGAATCATAGCTGATTTCAAGCATTTTAACTTTTTAATTACGGAGGAATAGCAATGTTTGAAAAATTAAAAGCTATTGAGGATAAATTCAACGAGATAAATGAAAAACTGATGCAGCCTGAGGTAGTAAATGATAATTCGCAGTACGCTGCACTGATGAAGGAATATAAACAGCTTGAACCTATTATCAATAAGCTGAACGAATACAAATCCGTCAAATCTTCATATGATGAAGCGTCAGATTTGCTGGATCAAGGCGGTTTGGACAAGGAATTCAAAGAACTGGTCCAGATGCAGTTTGATGAAGCAAAACAGCAGCTCCCCTCTCTTGAAGATGAGCTTAAATTGTTGCTTCTCCCCAAAGATCCAAACGACGAAAAGAATGTTATTATTGAGATTCGAGGCGGTGCAGGCGGTGAGGAAGCTGCTCTTTTTGCGGCAGCTCTGTATCGTATGTATTCCATGTATGCTACATCAAAAGGCTGGCAGACTGAGGTAATGAGTGAAAACGAAACAGAGCTTGGAGGTTTTAAGGAAATAACCTTTATGGTTTCCGGCGATGGTGCATATTCCCGTTTTAAATACGAAAGTGGTGTTCACCGAGTTCAGAGAGTTCCGGAAACTGAATCTCAGGGTCGTGTACACACTTCAACTGCCACAGTTGCAGTTTTGCCGGAAGCTGAAGATGTTGAGCTTGAGATCAATGAGGAGCGTGATATTAAAATGGAGGTTTTTCGCTCTTCAGGTGCAGGCGGACAACATATAAACAAAACTTCATCTGCGGTCAGACTTATACACATTCCTACAGGCACTGTTGTTGAATGTCAGAACGAGCGTTCCCAGTTTCAAAATCGTGAAAAAGCCCTTAAAATGCTTAAATCAAAACTGCTGGATGAAAAGGTAAGAGCCCAGGAAAACGAGATAGCATCAAACAGGCGTTCACAGGTCGGCACAGGTGACAGATCTGAAAGAATAAGAACTTACAACTACCCTGAAGGCAGAATTTCCGATCACCGTATCGGACTTACCATTTACAGACTTGAACAAGTCCTCAACGGAAACCTTGATGAAGTCATAGATGCTCTTGCAACCGCAGATCAGGCTGCAAAACTCGCAAGCCAGCAGAGCGAATAAAAAAGGAGATAACTATGATAACAGAAAAAGCCGATCTTGAGTATATAGATCAGCTGACAGATCTCAGAATAGCATATCTGACAGAGGATCACGGGAATCTTACCGAAGAAGAGAAAGAGCGTATCACCTCTTCCCTGCCCGATTATTATAAAAAACATCTCAATAACGACTTGTTCGTTTATATTTGCAGAACAGACAGTGAGATAGTCAGCTGCTGTTTCCTGCTTGTAACGGAAAAACCTGCAAATCCGGACTTTCTGAACGGAAAAACAGGAACGATCCTTAATGTATATACTAAGCCTGAACACAGGCACAAAGGGTATGCCAAAAAACTAATGGAAATGATGCTTGATGATGCAAGGATGATGGAGCTTGATTTTGTCGAACTGAAAGCGACAGAAGACGGGTATGGTCTGTATAAGAAAGTCGGCTTTAAGGATGCAGCATCTAAGTATCACAATATGAAATATGTGCTTTAACAAAGGAAGATAAGAATGTTTGAAACAAAGATCCTTTCTGCTGATGAAAGCTCGATAAATGAAGCGGTCAACTTGCTCAAAAGCGGCGAAGTAGTTGGTATGCCTACCGAAACGGTTTACGGACTTGGTGCTGATGCTATGAACGAGAATGCAGTGCGCAAGATATTTGCCGCTAAAGGCAGACCTGCGGATAATCCTCTTATTGTTCATATATCACGCTTTGATATGATAGAGCCGCTTGTTACAGAAATTCCTGAGCTTGCTTATAAATGTGCAGAAGAGTTCTGGCCGGGACCTCTTACTATGATAATGCCAAAAAGTGACGCTGTTCCGGAAATAACAAGCGGCGGACTTGATTCGGTTGGAATAAGAATGCCAAGCCATAAAGTTGCAAGAGCTATAATAAATAAGTGTGGCTTCCCTATTGCCGCACCATCAGCAAATCTCTCAGGCAGTCCTTCTCCAACGACGGCAGGTCACGTTTTTAATGATATGAACGGCAGGATACCTGCGATCGTTGACGGCGGTTTTTCGGCTGTAGGTGTTGAATCTACTGTTATTTCATTTGAAAAGGATGCAATAAGAATACTCAGACCGGGTTTTATTTCGGCTGAAGATCTAAAGGAGATCACTCCTGACGTAATAATTGATAAAGGTGTGCTGGGAAAGCTTGAAAATGGTGCTGTCGCTCGCTCCCCCGGCATGAAATACAAGCACTATGCGCCTAAGGCAGATATAACGATCATCGACAGCAGTCTTGGAGCTTACAGGACATACGTAAAAGAGCACGCTGATAAGGATACTGTTTGCATGGTTTTTAAGACGGATGACTGTGAGGATCTTGGTTTCAAAACGATATGCTATGGAAGCAGTGACAGCGAGCAGGCGCATCTTCTCTTTGATACACTAAGAGAACTTGACAATATAGGAGCAAAAAAAGTCTTTGCAAGGTGTCCGAATAAAGATGGCATTGGACTTGCGGTGTATAACAGACTATTAAGGGCAGCGGCATTTCAGGTGGTGAAATTATAATGAGCCATGTAATTGGTCTGACAGGTCAGAGCGGCGCAGGCAAAACAACCGTTTCTCGTATTTTTGAAGAAAATGGGTTTTCGGTTATCAACTGTGATGAGATCGCAAAGATATGTACACAGGACGGCAGCGAATGCAATAAAAAGCTTGCGCAGGTCTTTCCCGGATGCTTTGACGAAAAGCTGTCTTTGGACAGAAAGGCAATATCAAAGATTATTTTTTCCGATAAAAATATGCTGAAAAAGTTTGATGATATAGTATATCCTTTTATTACACAGCTTATAATGGACAAAATAGATGAACTATCCACAACATCAGAGTTTATTCTACTTGATGCACCTACGCTTTTTGAGTCCGGAACGGATAAGCTATGCTTTGTAAAGATAGCTGTGGTTGCAGATTTTGAGAAAATGCTGGACAGAATAACTTTAAGAGACAAAATAGACAAAGAGCTTGCAAAAAAAAGATTTGCAAGTCAGCTCAGCTGTGACTTTTTTAAGAAAAACTGTGACTATGTGATTTATAATAACGGTAAGCTCAGTGATACCGTCAGTGATGCACTTAAAGTAATCAGAATAATAAAGGAAGACATAAATGGCAAAGAAAAGAAGACGTAAAAAGAAGAGATCTTCGCATAAAGCAGTCTGGATAGCTATAATCGTATTTTTGCTTATTCTTGTAACAGCTGCGATAATTATAGCACTCAACTGGAAAAAGATCGTAAAAAAAGCTGAGGATCTGCTACCAAGCTCGTTTACATATCCTACCGATTACGAAGAGTTTGTTTTAAAATATTCTAAAGAATATAACGTGGATCCGGTCCTTATTTTTTCTATAATCAAAACCGAAAGCGGATTTGATCCCAAGGCAACTTCAGATGTAGGGGCACGAGGACTGATGCAGATCATGCCCGAAGCATTCAACTGGCTGAAATTCCATATGAATGACAATAGGGATATTACATTTGACTCAATGTATGATCCGCAGACAAATATCCAGTACGGAACATATTTCTTAAGTTTTCTGATGCAAAGATACGATAATTCTATTGAACTGACGGCAGCTGCTTACCACGGCGGTTTTGGCGCAGTGGATGGCTGGCTTGAAAAAGGAATTGTCAAAAAAGGCGCATTCAGGATAGAGGACATCCCGAAGGAAAACGATATGACCGCAGAATATGTAAGAAGGATCACAAAAGCATATTCACGTTACAAAGAAGTTCTTAAAGAAAAAAAGATAATTAAAAACTAATAGAAACAGGAGGGTAACTTATGCCAACAGAGAAAAAATCCAAAGGAGAGGCTTTGAGCAAAAAACTTCTTTCACAAAAAAAGAATGCAGTTTTAAGAATGACCGAAAAGGAGATCAAAGAGGCTGACACTTTTTGCGAAGGATACAAACAGTTTCTTGACGATGCCAAGATAGAGCGTGAGGCTGTTGCGGAATCGGTCAGACTTGCTAAAAAGGCGGGATTCAAGGAGTTTGTTCAGGGAAAGAAATATAAACCCGGTGAAAAATTTTACTATGTAAACAGGGGTAAAGCTATTATTCTGGGAGTAATGGGAAAAGAAAGCATTGACAAGGGTATCAGACTTGCTGCTGCTCACATAGACTCACCAAGACTTGATATGAAGCAGAATCCTCTGTATGAGGACAAGGAGCTTTGCCTGTTCAAGACTCACTATTACGGTGGAATTAAAAAATATCAGTGGACAACTGTTCCTCTTTCCCTTCACGGCGTTATTATAAAGGGTAACGGTGAATCTGTACCGGTCAACATCGGAGAAGACAAAAATGATCCTGTGTTCTGTATCACAGATATACTCCCCCACCTTGCTTCGGAACAGATGAAAAGGAATCTGGCTCAGGGCATTAAGGGCGAAGAGCTTAACATTCTCATAGGTTCAAGACCTTTTAAGGACGACAAGGTGTCTAACAAAGTGAAACTCAATATAATGTCCATTTTAAATGATAAGTATGGCATTGTGGAGGATGATTTCATTTCTGCGGAGCTGGAGGCGGTTCCTGCTTTCAAGGCAAGTGATGTAGGATTTGACAGAAGTCTGGTGGGCGCATACGGTCAGGATGACAGAGTTTGCGCATACACAGCTCTGAGAGCAATTCTTGATTGTAAAGATCCTGATAAGACTTGTCTGACCTGTCTGACTGATAAGGAAGAGACCGGTTCGGACGGAAATACAGGACTTAATTCATCATATCTTAAATACTTTATCTGCGATCTGGCACAAGCTTTCGGATTTGAAGGACGACACGTTATTTCAGCTTCCGAATGTTTGTCCGCTGATGTAAACGCTGCTTTTGACCCTACATTCCCGGAAGGATACGAATTCAGGAATGCCTGCCAGATCAATTATGGAGTTTGTGCTACAAAATTTACAGGCTCAAGGGGTAAGTCCGGAACTTCCGATGCGTCTGCTGAATTTGTGGGCAGAGTAAGAGCTCTGTTTGATAAGAACAAAGTTATCTGGCAAACCGGAGAACTTGGAAAGGTAGATGCAGGCGGCGGCGGAACAGTAGCTCAGTACATTGCTAACCTTGATATGGAAGTAATAGATGTTGGTGTTCCTGTTCTTTCAATGCACGCTCCTTTTGAGATCACTTCCAAAATAGACACATTTATGGCTTATAAAGCTTTTTCTGTTTTCTTTGCAGACTGATTATAAAAAATATATCCGATCACACTAACGTGGTCGGATATTTTTTTGTGCTTTTGTGACTTTTTTCTCTTTGGGCTTATTTTATAATTAAAATAAACAAAACGCAAAGGAAAAAATAACATGAAGATATATCTGGACGTTTTAATAATAACCAATACTGTCGTCACACTTATCTGTCTTGAAGCCACAGCAAGGATAGGTCATACACTTGTGGAAAACAGACGAGCTTTTCTTGCAAGCTCGGTGGGAGGACTGGTATCGCTTCTTATAATAGTGCCTGGAACGAACTATTTTTTAGCTCTGACGGTAACGATAACAAAGGCATTGAGCTTTCCTTTTATAACACTTATTGCATTCAGATTTAAAAACAAAAGGTTCTTTATCAGAAATACATTATTATTCTTTGTATCAAACCTTGTTTACATTGCTTTGGTACTTATTTTATGGGAGTTTTCCGATACAAAAATAATCTACATACGCAATTACACCATTTACTTTAACATTTCAATTTTAAAGATAACTATCTCGGTCATAATTATGTATATTATACTGACTGCAGCGGATCTTATAAAAAGACATATTGAGCATAACGATAAATATACTGCTGAATACAGATGCGGAGATTACAAGCTTTCCCTGCCTGCTGTGTGCGACACCGGCAACAGGCTTTATGACAGCTTCACAGGAGTAGCCGTTGTTATTATATATTGTGACGATCTATACGAGCACTACTCTCTTGACTCTGTTGAAACAATAAAAAGCGGCAAATTCAGAATGCTTCCCTTTGAAACTATAAACGGAAGCGGACTGATCGCCGTTACATACAGCGGTAATGTAAGTATTTCAGGCAGCGAAGATACTTACTATGATCTGAACTGCTGCGTAGGGATAACAAGATCAAACGGAAAAAGGTCACAAGCTATATTTAATCCGCAAATTTTGGAATAAGGGGATGGTATCATGAATTGTATAGGATGGTTTACAGGCAGGATAGAAAGGCTTATCAACTATATTCTTGGAACAGAAAACAGGGTTGACTACATAAACGGTGCAGACCAGCTGCCTCCGCCGTTATCAAAGGAAGAAGAACAAAAGACTTTTGAATTATTAAAGACCGATGAAAAGAAAGCACGAGAGCTCTTAATTATACATAATCTCAGGCTTGTTGTCTACATAGCAAAGAAGTTTGAATCGACAGGTGTTGGTATAGAAGACCTGGTATCAATTGGAACGATCGGGCTTATAAAAGCGGTAAAAACATTCTGCCCGGATAAAAACATAAAACTTGCAACATATGCCTCAAGGTGTATTGAAAATGAGATACTTATGTTTCTTAGAAAAGCATCGCAGCATAAAAACGATATATCCATTGATGAACCGCTGAATATAGACTGGGACGGTAACGAGCTATTGTTATCGGATATTCTCGGAACAGATGACGATGTAGTAAACAAAGGCATAGAAATGGAAACAGAAAAGCAGATCCTCAGACAAGAGATAAACAAACTGGACGAACGAGAACGTCAGATCATGGAGATGCGCTTCGGATTAGTCAACGGACATGAAATGACTCAAAAACAGGTTGCTGAAAAAGTAGGGATATCACAGTCCTATATATCCAGGCTTGAAAAAAGAATAATAAACGGGATTCGTGAAAAGCTGGAGAAAATCTGCTGACAGCAAAAAAGACAGGTGCAATAGACCTGTCTTTTTATTTTTTTTCAAAACGGATATCATTGCCTATAAACGGCAGAACCTTAAACTCGCCGAAAAGTCTTGAAAAGATCCGCTCATTATATCTGGAATTTATCTGCTGTGCTGACATGTTAGTAGTAATGATCATTGGTTTATGCAGGTTTATTCTGTCATTTAATATCTGGTACAGCATAGGATCTGACTGATCGCTGAATTCAGAGCCAAGATCATCAAGAATAAGCAGATCGGCATCTTTCAGATCTTCAAGGGTATTCCCTGTTCTTTTACCAAAGTGTTCAGCCAGAATATCCTCCATTACTTTCAGTATAGATCTGAATACAACGGTATATCCTTTCTGAAGCACCGATTTAGCTATACAAGAGCACATAAAAGTCTTGCCAAGTCCGGTATTGCCAATAAAAAGCAAAGAATTACTGCGACAGTCAAAATCGTTTACATAAGACAAACACTTCTGATAGATCTTGCTCATCTGGTCGTATGGATCACCCTCACTATTATGTTTCGGGTAAAAATCCATTTTGAACTCACTGAAATCATGAAGTTCAAATTCACAGTCTTTTGAACGTTCTTCAAAAGTAAACTCCTCCAGAAGCCTTGTAAAGCATTCACACCTGTGTCCGTCAACTTCGCCGGTATCCATACATTTTGAACACTGATATACAGGCTCAAGATAATCCGGAGGATACCCGATGCTTTTTAGTATATCTTCCTTCTTTTTGTGCGCTTGAAGGTTATTTTCCTTGATTTTCATAACGGCATCCTTTGCACTTACGCCTGCGGTCCTGTTGGAAATAGCCTTCAAAAGCTCAAAATTCAGACTTTTTATCTTTCTGTCAACTTCAATCAGCTCGTGAGAGATCTTACTTACCTCATCAAATCTTTTTTGTTGCTGCAATTCGGCGGTTTTACGTCTGTCAGAAAGTACAGCATCAGCTTTCAAAAATGCTTGTTCAGTGTATTTCATTTCTTATTGTCCCCTCCTTCGGAAGAGAAATTCTTGATCATATTCTCAACTTTATCCACACTGTATGAATTGTCCTTATCGCTGCCGACAAACTTTTTCTTACTGTTTCTGAATTTTTCATCAACAGTTTCAACATCTTTAGGCGTTTTTACACCGTTTTTATTCCACTCAATAATTATCTTATCTATATATCCGAAATTGAGTTTACCGGAGGTTCCGTCAAGACATTTTTCTTTGGCTATCTCAAGTAAAGGCTCTCCGATACCCATTGACTGCCATTTTTCGGCATATGCTTTTTGATTCTTAGTAAGCTTATACGACATTTCAAAGCATCTGCGAACCATATTCTCATAGTCATAAAACTCAGTAAGTCTGTTTATCTCCCGTTCAACATCGCTATACGAGGTTATCTCTCTTTCACTCCAATCTCTGAGAACGGAAGAAAGATAATTTACTGTACATTTACCTACAAGTCTGAGATATTCGGCAGTGATAAGTATTGTGGGAACGTCAAAATTGTAAAGCTCATAGACCTCCACAAGCCTTGCAAGCTCAGTGCCGTTAAGGGTCTTTTTAAGAAAGCTCTGGATCTCATCAAATAGTTTTTTAAGATCAGGATCAGTATTTGCTTTTTCAAGAAGCTCTTTCTGAGTATATTTTATAGTGATTATTTTATCAGTCTTATTTAAAACATCAGATTTTTTACCAGCTCCGTTGGATAAAACGTCATTGTGGGGGATATAATTTGTTGAATCCGGTGAAATCACTGAACCGGCACTGCTATTGATCCCTTCGGCTTTTATAACACCAAGGCTTGTCCAATGGATAACAGCATCCTCAACCACATTTATGTCAACTCCTGAGATCTGAGATATATATTCAGAAGAAACAGTCCTTACAGGAGCGGCAAGTATACATAACAAAACCTTGACATAATCACCGTCGCTGGTCTTCAGGTATTCAGTTACAACGCTGCATGGAACAGAGAACTGTCCGCCCCAGTAATCAATGTCAAATTTATAATCCATATCACTCACCGTAAAGCATTTAATAATTACTCATCAATTATAACATATCCCGACAAATTTTGCAATAGCAAAAATCCGCAGGAAAACCTGCGGATTCTGATTCATGTACTTTCTTCTTTCTTTATTTTAAAAATCAACCTTAGAATTCCAGAAACGATCTTAGGGCTTTTTACCACAACGACCTTCATAAGTAATGCCTCCGTTCTTAATATAATGAAAAGCATGCACGCTTAATACCATATTATTCACAATCACCATTATGGGTTACAAACGTGACATAACCACAAGAAGAAGCCCTTTTTCAAAGCTGATTTTGGCAGTTTCTCCTGTAATTTCATTGGATACACCTATTGGAAAAGAATTTGTGATACATCCGTTTTCAAGAGGATATTTTACTCCTGAAAGATTTATACCACAGACATTTTCCGAATAACTGAAAAGAGAAAGCGAAAAGCCTTGCTTATTGCTTATTTCATACTCACCGGGGGCATATATTGCTGCGATGTCGCTGTCACTGATAAGACTTGCAGATGCACAGTTTTCAACAGCATAAGCCAATGCCTGTATATTACCTATGGTATGATCGAGACGACCGCCAAGGGCACCATAGATCATAATTTGTTTTTTTCCACGCTTAATAGCTTCTTTTATCGCTATCATAAGGTCTGTATCGTCTTTTTCAGGTTTAAAACTTATGATCTCACATTCATTGTCAGGTTTATATCCCAACGAATCAAAATCGCCTACGATAAGGTCAGGCTCTATCCCAAGCTCATGAGCGTGCAAAACGCCTTTATCAGCGCATATTACAAACTTGTCATTCACAGATCCAACATCAAAATTACTGACATTCAATTCAGCGCCTGCAAAAATAATACAGTCACACATTCTTATGCGCCCACTCCTTTAAAAGCTTGGCATTATCATACATCTTTACGTAGCTATCATATCTCGACTGCTCGATCTGTCCGTTATCCACTGCTTCAATAACAGCGCATCCTTTTTCTTTGGTATGACTGCAATCGGGAAATCGGCATTTATCCTTAAACGGCTTGAATTCGCAGAAGCAATCGGCAAGTTTTTCTTTATAAATGATATCATACCTATTAGTATCAAAAGATGAAAAACCGGGGGTATCGGCAATATATCCCCCATTTTCAAGCTTATAGAGCTGCACATGGCGGGTAGTATGCTTTCCTCTGCCGAGCTTATCGCTTATCTCATTTGTAGCCAGTTTTAGATCGGGGAAAATACAATTCATAAGTGAAGACTTGCCAACACCCGTATTTCCTGTAAAAGCGGACAGCTTCCCTTCAAGATAAGATTTCAGTTCACCGCTTCCTTCAGAACTGATGTTGTTCACCTCAAATACATCTATACAAGCATTTCTGTAAATTGCTGAAAAAGCAGAGCTATCCTGTTTATCTATCTTGGTGAACACAACAACAGGAACAATTCCTTTATACTCGGCAACAGCAATAAACCGGTCCAGCAGAAAAAGATTTGGTTTTGGCTCACATACCGAGGAAACAAAAACAAGAACATCAAGGTTTGCCATAGGCGGTCTGATTATCTCGGATCTTCTGGGAAGTATCTCTTCTATAAGACCATAACCCATGTTTTCCACAGTAAACTCAACCTTATCGCCGCAGCAAGGGGAAATACCTTTTTTGCGGAATATCCCCCGTGCTTTACATTCATAAATGCCGTCGGAGGCTTCCACTGTGTAGAGGCCTCCGATTGCTTTGATTATCAATCCATTCATATACTGATATTATTCTCCGCCACCGTTTTCATCAGGCTTTTTTTCGGTGCTATCGGTATTTTTGGTGGTATCTTCCGTTTTCTTTGTCTCAGTGTTTTCGGTCTGTTTTGTAGTTTCCTTTGTGGTAGTCGGGGTTATCTCAAGGAACTTATCGGTAAACGGACCGGAAATTATATTGGCTGTCTTCTTGTCAAAGTCAACATTATAGACAATATAAGGAGATGCAGTTTTACCTGTCTGGCTGTTTCTTACATGAATTGTAAACGACTGAGTCTTCTTGCCCTTTACAGAAAGCTCGAAATACGATCCTGCAACTGTTTCAGCCTTATCCATTGTTGTTGTTCCTACGATTCTTGCATTGTTATAAACAATTACAGAATAAGAGCCCTCAGCACCGCTTGGTATAGGAAGTCTGAGCGTGAGAGTAGACTCATCTACTTCACCCTTGGATACGCTGATCACGATGTCAGAGCCTCTATTTACTCTTTCATCCGCATCTACGCTCTGAGCAATAACCATGCCCTTATCGCCTTCGTGTCCAACTTCCTTAACTACAGCATTAAGCTTATTCTCTTTAAGCAGGGCTTCTGCCTTTTCACGGGTAAGACCAACTACCTTTGGAACCTTTACCTGAGTATTGAACGGACCGTCACTTACAAATATCTTGATAGTTCCGCCAACATGGTATTCAGAACCACCCGCAGGCTCTGTCTTTGTTACATAGCCCTTAGGTACATCGTCATTATACTCACTTGTGAGGGATACAACAAATCCCGCTGCTTTGAGTTCACTTTCAGCGACCTCTTTAGTCTTGTTTTTCTCTTCCGGTACAGTTGTCATCTGTTTACCTTTACTTACTTTCAAAGTACAGGTGTATCCTTCTTTAACAGTCTTGCCCGGTGTATCTGACTGCCAGAAGATGATCCCGGCATCGTACTCGCTGTTGTTCTCATTTGTTATCTCAAACTGCAGTTTATCCTTCCACTGCTGTTCAACATCAACAATACTCATTCCAACAAAGTTTGGTATCTCAACGGAGCTTGTGTGCATTCCGTTAGAACCGCCAAATGATTTGAAAACGGTTATACATACGATAACTGAAGCCATTATTACTACAGCAACCGTTACAGCAAGAAGTATAGGAACTATATAAGAGCGTTTCTTCTGAGGAACATCATCCTCATCATCGTCCTCATCGTCGTCATAATACTCATCGTCATAATCATCGTAGTAATTATCGTCATAATAGTTGTCGTTTTTATACAGTTCGTTGCTGACTGGTGCTGCACCGTTCTTATAACCGAAGACAACAGACTGATTGAGCTTGAATGTATCAATATCTCTGATCATATCAGCGGCAGACTGATATCTGTTATTCGGTTCCTTTTCCATGGCATGAACAACTATTTCTTCCAGTGCTTCCGGAACAGAAGGCATTATATCTCTTGGAAGAACAAGATCGTCCTGCATATGCTTAAGGGCAATAGCTACAGGATTATCTCCGTCAAAAGGCTTATGTCCGGTAAGCATCTCGTAGAGCAAAGCACCTACCGAGTAGATATCTGATCTTTCATCGGTAAGATCACCTCTTGCCTGTTCCGGCGAAATATAGTGAACAGAACCTATAGTCTTATCCGAAAGAGTTTTGCCGTCTATACGAGAAAACCTTGCAATACCAAAATCCATGACCTTGATGGTACCATCGGTAAAGAGCATAATGTTCTGAGGCTTGATATCACGGTGAACAATACCCTTATCATGTGCATGCTGAAGTGCCCTGAGGATCTGAGTAACAAAATGAAGAGCATCCTTCCATTTCAACACACCCTGCTGTTCAATAAACTCCTTAAGGGTTATGCCGTCAATATACTCCATAACTATGTACTGTATCTCATCGGAAAAACCTACATCATAGATCTTAACGATGTTCGGATGAGAAAGGACAGCAATAGCCTTGCTTTCATTTCTGAATCTTCTGAGAAACTCCTCATTTTCCGCAAATTCAGGTTTAAGTATCTTGACAGCTACCTCACGGTCCTCCATGACGTCAACAGCTTTATATACATCAGCCATTCCGCCAACACCGATAAGCTCTGTTATCTCATATCTGCCGTCAAGCTTCTTACCGATATTAGAATCCATTTTTTCCACTCCTATTTTCTTGTTTATGTTCTAATTCTTACTAATTTGCAACAATAGCAACTGTTATATTATCCTTTCCTCCGCTGTCGTTTGAGTAACCTATCAGCTTTGCAGCTGCCTGATCCAGGTTCTTCTCAAAAACAGTATTGTAGATCAATTCACTGTCGCAATACTTTGACAAGCCGTCGGAACAGAGAAAAACTGTAAAGTTACCATATTCTTCAAGCTCAAAATAATCAACATCAACGTCTGCCTCTACACCGATAGCCCTTGTGATAACATTGCGAAGCTCATGGGTCTCTTTTTCCTCGGCAGTGATCTGACCGTTTCGATATAGCATTTCAACATAAGTGTGATCCGTAGTGATCTGCTTGATACCATCTTTATTCATAATATAAGCTCTGCTGTCGCCAACGCTGACGATATAGACTTTTTTATCAACAACAAGGGCGGAAACAATTGTCGTTCCCATTCCGTTTTTCTCAATATCAGCCTTACTGTTTTCATAAACCACCGTATTTGCAAAATGAACAGATGTAAGCATCATATTCCTTATGGAGTTTTCAGACATATCCTTTCTGAAATTTTCCTTGATACGGCTGATAAATGAATCAATGGCAAGCTGACTTGCCACACCTCCGGATGAGGCACCTCCCATACCGTCACATACAACCGAAATAGAAGCATTGTCATCAAGGAATTCAGCATATACACGGTCCTGATTTTCACTTCTCTTCATTCCGATATCGGTTTTATAAGATAAGAACAAGCAATTCACCACCTTTCACTAACGTTTTTTCATTTTATTATCTTAATCATATCTCATACTCTCTGCGAAGCTGTCCGCAGGCTGCATCTATATCAGCTCCAAGAGTACGTCTGACAGTTGCATTCATACCAAGCTCCTCAAGATACTTCTGAAATCTGTAAGCAGCCTTTCTGTCAGAATGATAGTCACGTTCCTTGATCTTGTTTACGGGAATTATATTGATATGACACACAAACCCTTTTAAGAGTTCATAAAGCTCAAGCGCATCTTTCCTGCTGTCGTTATGACCGTCTATAAGGGCATATTCAAAGGATATGCGCCTTCCCGTTGTTTTAAAATATTCTTTGCACGCCTTTATAAGCTCATTTATATCATACTTATCATTTATGGGCATTATTTCACTTCTTGACTTATTATTTGTCGAATGAAGTGATATAGAAAGAGTTATACCAAGTTTCAGCTTTGCAAGCTCATAGATCCTTGGAACAATACCGCAAGTCGATACAGACACATGGCGCAGCGACATATTCATTCCCTGACTGCATGATATTATGTTCAAGAAATTGACCACGTTGTCAAAATTATCCAGCGGTTCACCGATCCCCATAAGCACAGCGCCGTTGATCTTTCTTCCGCTAAGCTTCTGGGTCATGTAGATCTGTCTGAGAATTTCGGAGGAAGTAAGGTCTCTCTTGTACCCCGCTATGGTAGAAGCACAGAACCTGCATCCCATCTTACAACCCACCTGTGTAGATACACAAATAGTGTTTCCGTGTTCGTATTCCATGAGCACAGATTCAATGTGATTTCCGTCAGAAAGCTCATATAAATATTTTACAGTATTATCGGTACAAGATTCAAGCCTTTTTACCTCAAATAGTGATTTTATACAAAATGAATCCTCAAGCTTACTGCGTAATTGTGCAGATATATCAGTCATTTCGGAAAAGCTGTCCACATGTTTTACGTGCAGCCAACTAAATATCTGTCCGGCTCTGAATTTCTTTTCTCCAAGCAACAGAATCTGCTCTTCAAGTTCCCCCGGAAGCAGCGCAAGAATATCTATTTTTCCATTTTCATCAAAGATGACCAATTTATCACCTTATCCTTCTGAACTTAGCTACAAAAAATCCATCAGAATTATACTTGCCCGGTGTAAGAGTTATACGGGTTTTATTTTTATCGTCACCAAAAGCGTCCCCAAGCGGACTACTTTCAAAATCCGGGTTCTCACGCAGAAAACGATCAACTACTTTGTCATTTTCATCCCTTGACAAAGTGCAGGTCGAATACACAAGTATACCACCCATCTTAACATATCCGCAAGAAACTTTAAGTATATCATACTGTATCTGCGGAAGTCTTTGAAAGTCATTGGGATCCTTATATTTTATCTCAGGTTTACGGCGTATTACGCCAAGTCCCGAGCAAGGAACATCACACAAAACTCTGTCCGCCATCGGAAGACTGTCGGAAAAAACTTTTGCATCATTTTTTAATGCGCATATACAGGAAAGTCCCAATCTTTGAGCACCGGAGTTTATTAGCCTAACTCTATTATCGTGAAGATCACATGAATAAACTTTTCCGGTATTATTCATCTTTTCGGCGATAGTAAACGACTTGCCTCCGGGGGCGGCGCAAAGATCCAGGACCGTTTCTCCCTCCATAGGATCCACAGCAGCCACACAAAGCTGACTTGCAATATCCTGCACGTGTATCAGACCTTGCTTATATGCCTGCGTATATTCAACACTGCCCGAGTAACAAAGATCAACAGCTTCAGGTATATGCGGTGATCTTTCAAAGGAAATGCCCTCGTCGGAAAACGCCCTTAGAACGTCATCCACCGACCTGCCAACTGTATTGATCCTGACAGTATCCGGAGCTTTGCCTAAAGACGTTTCAAGCATTTGCAGGCACACAACCTCTCCATATTCACTCATCCATTTTCGGACAAGCCATTTAGGACATGAATACTCGATACAAAGACCGTCTATACGATCCCTACCCTTAGGCAGTTTCTTTCCTTTACGGAGAAACTCTCTGAGAATTGCATTGACAAAACCGCTTACAGCAGGATTTTTATTCTTTTTAGCAAGCTTAACGCTTTCATCCACAGCAGCGTTATCAGGAACAGAATCCATGTAAAGCAGCTGATAAAGACCACAGCGAATAGTATTTCTCAGATCAATGTTAAGCTTCTGAGAAGAATTCTTTGAAAGATCAGAAATAATCTCATCAAGTGTAAGCTTCCTTTCCAGCACACCATAGAACAATGCAGACGCAAATTTCTTATCCTGTGAAGAAAGATCATACTTTTTAAGTGCATCAGAAAGCAAAATATTAGAATAGGAGTTATCCTTTTCTGTTTTTGTGAGCATTTTTACTACTATCTCACGTGCATTACTCATAGGTTTTTACTCCATATCAAGCTTAGTGCCTTTAGCAATAGGGTTTCCACGGATATAGTCCTGCGTGTTCATTCTTTTTGACCCTTCTGCCTGTACAACGGTAAACCTCACAACTCCATCAGCACACTGTACACTGAAATCTCTTTCATTCACAACTGTGCCCACAGGTGAATCAGCCGCTGTTCCCCTGCTGACTATTTCCGAACCGTAGACCTTCAGCCTTTTACCGTTAAGGAATGTAACTGCACACGGCCAATCGGAAAGCCCGCATATCTTTTTGTGGACCTCAAAAACAGGCTTGTTAAAATCAAGCACGCACATATCCTTGCTGAGCATCTGAGCATAGGTCGCTTTGGAATCATCCTGTTTTACAGGCGTAATTTGTCCATTTTCAAGCTTTTCCAGAGTTTCTATAAGAAGATCTGCACCGATTTGTGCAAGTCTGTCAAAAAGCTGTGCGGCAGTTTCGTTTTCTCCTATTGGGGTGGATCTTTGCAGCAGGATATCACCTGTATCAAGACCTTCTCCCATGAGCATTGTGGTAATCCCGGACACTTCATCTCCGTTGAGAACAGACCATTGTATTGGTGCTGCACCTCTGTATTTTGGCAAAAGTGATCCATGAACATTGACACAATGAAGCTTTGGTATGTCCAGAACTTCCTTGGGAAGTATCTTTCCATAGGCAGCCACAACTATACAATCAGGTGCAAGCTTTTTAAGTTCTTCCCACATCTGCGGTTCTTTTTTCAGACTCTTTGGCTGATAAACAGGTGTACCGTGTTCAAGAGCGATCACCTTAACCGGAGGCGGCGTAAGCTTGTATCCCCTCCCCTTGGGTTTGTCGGTCTGTGTGAAAACAGCCACAACCTCATGTTTGCTCTCATAGAGTCTATTAAGTGTTGGAACGGCAAAATCCGGCGTTCCCATAAAAACTATTCTCATTTAATATCTTCAACCTCAACAAATTCTTCCACGATCTCTGTAAAGATATGTCCGTCAAGGTGGTCAAGTTCGTGACAGACAGCCTGAGCAAAAAGACCCTCAGCCTCTTTTTCATACCATTCACCGTTTCTGTCCTGGGCTTTGAATCTGACTTTCATGGGTCTTGTAACATATCCCCACTCATTCGGACAGGACAAGCAGCCCTCAACAACACGCTGCGTCTCATCAGATTTCCAGGTGATCGTAGGGTTGATAAGCTCGTATACAGGCTCATCACCTATTTTTATTATACAAAGTCTGCGCAGCTTAGCAACCTGAGGAGCTGCAAGCCCAACACCGTTTGCCTGCTCCAGAGTTTCTGCCATATCGTCCAGCAGTTCCCAAAGCTTCTCATCAAACTTTTCCACAGGTTTACAAACCTTATGCAGAACATCCTCACGTTTATTCAAAATTGTTCTGATCGCCATTAGACATTTCCTTTCATTTCAAAGACCTATATCACCATTTATATCCGCAAAAATACGGACATTGGAAAGATCTCTGTTTTTATAAAATTTATACAGCATATCCTTTATCATTTCTCTGAATTCTTTGCAGTTCCTTGTTTTAAGGATAAGTCTGTAACGATATCTGTTGTTTATCATTTCTATTGCACACGGTGCAGGACCGATAGCCCGAAGCGGAAAACTGACTTTATTGTTTTTAATGTACTCACTAAGGGTCTTTGTGACCCAGTCAGATGCTGCAATACAGCGGCTCTCCATCTGGGAGCTGAGACCGATAACGCACATATCACAAAACGGAGGGTACATGAGCGCCTGCCTCAGGGCGATCTCCTGTTCATAAAAGCCATCATAATCCTGTTTGGAAGCAAGCTCAAGCACATAATGGTCGGGAACAAAGGTCTGTATATATGCCTCACCCGGCTTGTCCCCACGTCCGCTTCTTCCAACGACCTGGGTAAGAAGCGAAAATGTACGTTCATAGCTTTTATAATCACCTGTAAAAAGCGACTTGTCAAGAGAGATAACGCCAACAAGTGTAACATTGGGAAAATCAAGTCCCTTTGCTATCATCTGAGTTCCAAGCATTATATCATATTCGCCTTTTTCAAAAGCAGAAAACTTCTCCTCGTAAGAATATCTCGACGACGTAGTATCGGCATCCATACGCAAAACTCCTGCATCCGGAAATAGCCTAACGACCTCATCCTCTACCCTCTGAGTTCCAACGCCGCTCATCTGGAGCTTATCGCCGTGACACACAGGACAATGTCCGTCGAACTTCATCGTATAGCCGCAATAGTGACACATCAGATGGTCATTCTTTTTATGATAAGTAAGCGGAATACTGCAATTCGGACAAGAAATGGCAGTTGAACAGGAAAGACAGCTGACTGTGGTCGTAAATCCACGTCTGTTCAGCAGCAAGATCGACTGTTCGCCTTTAGATAACCTGTCTTTGATAGCCTGAATAAGCTCAAAACTGAGCAAACCGTCATTTCCCGAAGCAGCCTGCTTTTGCATATCTACTATTTTGACATCAGGCAGCTTTGCATCACTATATCTTTTTTTCATCTCAAAAAGATGGAATCTGTTTGACTTTGCGTAATAAAAGCATTCGAGAGACGGAGTAGCAGAGGCAAGTAAAAGGATACAGTTATTATGACCACATCGCTGTATTGCCACATCACGGGTATGGTAACGAGGGGAAGAATCCGACTTATAGGTTTGCTCCCCTTCTTCGTCCATAATAATTACGCCAATGTTTCTCAAAGGGGCAAAAACAGCACTTCTTGTTCCTATAACTATCCTTGCCGATCCGTTAAGAATCCGTTTGAATTCATCAGTACGCTGTCCCAGAGACAAAGAGGAGTGTAAAACAGCGATCGTCATACCGAAGTAAGATTTGAACCTGCTTAAAAGCTGAGGCGTAAGTGATATCTCCGGTACAAGAAGTATAGCCGTTTTACCGCTTTTTAAAACTTTATCGATCAGCTTGATATAAACAAGCGTCTTACCGCTTCCAGTCACACCGTAAAGTAATGCACCGCAAGGGTTATTGCTATCAATAAGCTCCGATATCCCGTCGTAAACTGTCTGCTGCTCGTCGCTAAGCTCTATAAGCTCGGGCATATAGCTGTTTTCTGACTCACCGAGGGCATCACGGAAATGTTCGGTTTTAAAAGAATGCAGAACATTTTTATTTTCAAGCCTTTTTATTATATCCCCCGTGCAGTTGGTCATATACCTTACTTCTTTTTCACTTGCACAGCCAACTTCATCAAGAAGCTTGACTATAAGCGACTGTTTCGGAGTCAGAGTTGCAGTTATATTACCGTCAAGGTAATCGCGTGACAACTCTACCATCTTGATATTTTCATCTCCGACACGTCTTTTAAGGGTGTCGGACAATTCAATATATCCACGGTCGATAAGTCTATCGAGTGCCTTTTTACGCTTTTCATTACCTGTCAAGGATAAAAACTTGTCAACCTCACGCTGACTGGAAGAAGTGCGCATAAATGCGATCACTCCACGTTCCTCATCGGAAAGCTCAGATTCATCTATATAGGTATTAACCAGATTATAATGCAGATCTATCCTATAAGAAAACCCGGTGGGCACAACAGTTTTATAAGCATCAAAATAAGTGCAGAAGGTGTTTTCCTTTAGCCAGAAGATAATTTTCATCATTTCCGGCGTTACAAGGCTTCTTTCGTCAACAACACTTTCAACCGGTTTAAGAGCACCGTTATACTCAGCGGACTCATATGTTCTGATGACAAATCCTATTGTTTTTTTGTTACCCTTTCCAAACGGAACAACAACTCTTATACCATCACTGATATACGGCTTGAGATCCTGAGGGACGCTGTAGCTATACTCGCTGTCAAAACCATAATAAGCACAGCTAACTGCGATCTTAGCTACTGTAAAAACGCCTCGCATTTCAATGACCTCCGGATCAGTGATTTCTTATTTCGGGATCCTCAATAAAGCGGTATTCATTATTAGCAAATTCATCAACAGCAGTCTTTACCGGCTTTTCGTCCAGTATCACCTTATCCTCAAAGGCATCATCTGTTATTTCTCTTGCACGCTTTGCAACGGCAATAACGAGAGAATATGTGCTCTCATTGTTCTTTAAAATCTGACATACAGCTGGTCTAAGCATTTATAATCACCTTTTCAATCAATTTTATTGCATCATCACTTTCCAAACTGTGACGAAAAGCATCATTATTCTCAGCTCTTGCGGCATCCACGACGCACAGCAGATCTTCCACTGCCTGATCCAGATCGTCGTTAAGGATAACATAGTCATATTTATAAGCTTTTGTTATCTCTCTGCGTGCCATCAAAAGTCTTTTATCGATTTCTCCCTTACTCTCGGTCCCCCGCTTTTGAAGTCTTCTCATCAATTCTCCCACCGAAGGCGGAAGGACAAACACAAGCACAGCATCTCTGTAAGACTGTTTTACCTGGAAGGCTCCCACAGTATCGATCTCAAGGATAACATCTGTACCTCTTGCCAGATGTTCAAATACAGGGATCTTGGGGGTACCGTAGTAATTATCAACATATCTTGCGTATTCAAGGAAGTCTCTGTCGTCAATCATTTTTTCAAACTGTTTGCGATTGACGTAAAAATAGTTCACGCCTTCTTCTTCACCTTTACGTTTTTCTCGTGTGGTATAAGAAACAGAATAATAAACATCTCTGTTTTGAAACGCCTTTGCCAGAAGCGTTCCTTTTCCGCATCCGGACGGGGCAGAGATCACAAAAAGTCTTGCTCTATTCATTTTCCTTATCCCCCTCGTCAATCGTAAATCTGCTGCCCACCGTCTCGGGCGCAACAGCTGAAAGGACTATATGATCGCTATCCATTATTATCACTGCACGTGTACGCCGACCATAGGTCGCATCTATAAGCGTACCCTTATCCTTTGCCTCCTGTATCAGACGTTTTATCGGTGCAGATTCCGGAGAAACAATAGCTATCAGTCTGGATGAGGAAACCATATTTCCGAATCCTATGTTGATAAGCTGCATATTTATCACCTTATTCTATATTCTGAATTTGTTCCCTTATTTTTTCGATCTCACTTTTAAGCTCTACAACCATTTTGGTTATGGACAGATCCTGAGCTTTTGAGCCGATAGTATTGACCTCACGGTTCATTTCCTGAACAAGGAAATCAAGCTTTCTTCCCACCGGCTCATCGGAATCAATAAGGTTTCTGAACTGTGAGATATGGCTTCTGAGTCTGACTGTCTCCTCATCAATAGCAACTTTCTCCGAGAATATAGCAACTTCCGTCAGAACTCTTTGCTCATCTATATTTCTGTCAGCAAGGACCTCCTTGATCTTGGCATAAAGCCTATCACGGTAGCCTTCACTTACACCGGGGGCTTGCGCCTCGATCTGCCCCACAGTCTGTTCGATAATATCAAGATGACCGGTAATATCCTCGTACATCTTTTTGCCTTCAACAAACCTCATCTCAACAAATCTGTCAAGAGCGACCTGTGCAACTGCTTTAACGTCATTCCAGATCACTTCTTCGTCATCTGTTTTCTTAACAACAGTAAAAACATCAGGCAGTCTCATAATACTGCTCAAAGTAAGGTCATCCTCAAGTGAGAGATTCTCAGCCGATCCTCTTAAAGCATTCAGATAGCCCTGTGCAACAGATTCATTCAGTTCTATCTGAGCATCTGTTCCCTCTTGGTTGTAAATGGTCACAGAGACCTCGACTTTTCCACGGGAGATACCGCTTTTCATAAAAGCCTTGAGTTTTTCATCCAGGTATCCGTAAGATCTGGGAGTTCTGGCTGTAAACTCATAATATCTATGGTTTACCGATCTGATCTCAACGATCATTTCTCTGCCGTTTGCTAAAACATGCTCTCTTCCGAAGCCTGTCATACTTTTTATCATGACGATCTATCCTTTCGGGTATTATTCTGATATAGCCTGACACATATTATACCATTTCAGATTTCAGATGGCAAGCAAATTTAACATCAAGTTAATAATGTTCATCATAATTTCATATATGCTGAAAAACATCAGTCAGACTGTTTCCGATATAAATATGCGGATACTTTTCAAACTCCGTTTTATCTGTAGAACCTGTTGTCACTGCGGCAAAATCCACACCGGCGTTGACTGCGGTCTGTGCATCGATATAGCTGTCACCAATATACAGTACATCTCTCTTATCTGCATTGAATTTACTGATAATAAGATCAAGCCCCTGGGGATCAGGCTTTGGAATAGTTACATCTTCTCCCCCAACTATTATGTCCACAGGTAACGATGTTGTATGGTATCTGAATGTTTCTTCGATCCTGTATCTGAATTTAGTTGATACAATTCCCACCTTAACGCCTGCACATTGCAGTATCTGGAGAATAGCAAGGGTGTCTGCGTAAAACACTGTATCCTTTGCCATGACTTCATCGGCTTTTGACACATATTCAACTCTAAGCTGTTCACGCTGAGGGTTATCGGGTATGCCTGTAAGTATATCAAACGAATCCACCAACGTTTTTCCAATAGTGTTGAAAACAGTCCTGTCGTCGGGTATATCATAACCAAACTTGGACAGCGTATGCTTATAGCAGGTAAGAATAGCCTTTGAAGAATCGGCAAGTGTCAGATCAAAATCAAAAATACAGAATTTATATCTGCTCATCAGAATCCTCCTAAAAAATCAAAAGGCAATCAAACAGATCGCCTTTTGATGGTATTATTCTACTGTAACTGATTTTGCAAGATTTCTTGGCTTATCCACATCAAGTCCCTTTGCAACAGACACATAGTATCCCAGCAGCTGGAGAGGAATAACAGCCAGACTTGCAGAGAACAGCGGATCCGTCTTAGGGATATATGCTGTAAAATCTGCCGTGTCTTCAACGCTGTAATTTCCATAGGTGGTCAGACCCATAATATATGCACCACGGCTCTTGCACTCAACCATGTTGGAAACAGTCTTTTCAAAAAGATCCTGCTGCGTCAGAACACTGATAACAAGCGTTCCGTCCTCGATAAGGGAAATAGGACCATGTTTGAGCTCACCTGCAGCATATGCCTCGGAGTGAATATAGCTTATCTCTTTCATCTTCAGCGAGCCTTCAAGGCTTACAGCGTAATCCACGCCTCTGCCTATAAAGAATGCATCATGTATGTTGGCAAACTTTGCTGCAAACCACTGGATCCTCTCTTTATCCTCAAGGATCTTCTCAACCTTTTCAGGCAAAGTCTGTATCTCATCAAGAAGCTGTGTAAATCTCTCATCGCTTATCTCTCCACGGACTTTAGCGAACTGCATTGCAAGCAAATATCCGGCAATAAGCTGTGTGCTGTACGCCTTTGTTGTTGCCACAGAGATCTCAGGTCCGGCAAGGGTATAAAATACATTATCAGCGTCTCTTGCGATGTTTGAACCGATTACATTAACTATGCCGAGGGTTTTAACACCGCTTTCCTTTGCAAGTGTAAGTGCTGCACGGCTGTCAGCGGTCTCCCCGGACTGGCTGATTATAATAGCCAGACTGTTTTTGGCAAGAGGCATTTTTCTGTATCTGAACTCAGATGCAAGCTCAACACGGACAGGTATTGTGGTAAGAGCTTCAATAACATACTGTGCAGCAACACCTACATGATATGCAGAACCGCAGGCTACAATATATATCTGAGAAAGCTCCTTAACTTCATCATCGGTCAGACCAAATTCCGAAAGAACAATGTTTCCGTCCTTGACAACAGAGTTGATCGTATCCTTGATGACCTTTGGCTGTTCATGGATCTCTTTGAGCATAAAATGCTCGTATCCGCCTTTTTCAGCAGCTTCAGCATTCCATTTGATCTCGGTAAGCTCTTTTTCGATCTCATCACGATCAATATTATAGAATGTTGCCTTACCCTTTTCAAGCTTCGCAATTTCCATATTACCGATGTAATAAACGTTTCTTGTATATTTCAAAATTGCGGGAACGTCAGATGCCACATAAGTATCACCGTCAGAAACACCGATTATCATTGGGCTGTCCTTACGTGCAGCATATATCTCGCCGGGAAAATCCTTGAACATGATGCAAAGAGCATATGAACCGCGAATACGCATCATAGCTCTTGCGACAGAATCGACAGGACCCTCGTTATATTTTTTGTAATAGTAATCAACAAGCTTAACAGCTACCTCTGTATCTGTCTGGGTCTTAAAGGTATACCCACGCTTTGTAAGCTTTTCTTTCAGTTCCTGGTAGTTCTCTATGATACCGTTATGTACAGCAACAACATTTTCATCATCACTTGCGTGAGGATGAGCATTAAGCACAGAAGGCTCACCATGGGTAGCCCAGCGGGTATGTCCTATGCCGCAGTTTCCCACAACGGTTGAACCGTCATTGGTCATTTCCTGCAAAACTTTGAGCTTTCCTTTTGCCTTAACTATTTCAACTTCACTATCTGAATCACGAACAGCGATACCTGCCGAATCATAGCCTCTGTATTCCAACTTAGCAAGCCCGTCAAGAAGAACAGGTGCCGCCTGTTTATTACCGGTAAAACCTACTATACCGCACATTTATGCATGACCTCCTGATTTATTACAGTCATTTATATGACCATGTATTCACCATTTGACATAATAATTGTACCATACAAATCAAAAAAAATCAAGTTTTTTTGATTTTTTGTTAAAAACCACTTTTATTTATCGGCAAAGTATGGTATAATGTATGCAAATCATGCGGATTTATTGTCTATTATGGTTAAAATATTATTCTACAGTTAAAAAAAGGAGGTCACTTGATTTGGATCCTAATATGCTGAAAGATGCCTTTGTATCAATTTACAATGACAAAATACACAGACCCGGTGCTGAAAAGCTGCTGGAATATATGATGTCAAATAAGTGCGACTTTTTCACAGCTCCTGCTTCAACCAGATTCCACGGTTCATATGAGGGCGGACTTTGTGAACACAGTATGAACGTTTATCATTGCCTTTGCAGCTATCTTGAACGTGAAAGAGTCAAAAACGAGTACGGAATGGAATACTCGGACGAGACCATTGCAATAGTCGCCCTTTTACATGATCTGTGCAAGACTAACACATACAAAACAAGCAAGCGCAATAAAAAAGATGAAAACGGAAAATGGATAGAGGTCCCGTATTACGAATTCAACGACACTCTTCCATACGGACACGGCGAAAAATCCGTCTACATAATCAGCAGTTTTATGAGGCTTTCCCGTGATGAGGCAATGGCTATACGATGGCACATGGGCTTTTCAGGTGAAGAGAACACAAACACTATCGGCAAAGCTCTTGAAATGTATCCCCTCGCCCTTGCAACGCATATTGCTGACATGGAAGCAACATTTCTGATAGAGGGCAAACCTTGATATGGTTTACATTGATGCTGACGGATGTCCGGTCACAAAAATAGCTGTTGAAATATGCAGGAAGCTTTGCAAAGAGGTCACACTCGTATTTGACACTTCTCATGCGTTCAGCGATGAATATGCCAAAACCATTATGGTCGATAAGGGTTCGGACAGTGCAGATATGAAGATCGCTTCTGTGGTACAAAAGAATGATATAGTTATAACCCAGGATTACGGTTTGGCTGCCATGTGTCTTGCCAAAGGCTGTATCTGTCTCTCGCAGGATGGCATGATATATGATGAAAGCAATATGGATTCGCTACTTATGTCACGCTATATTGCCAAAAAAATAAGAAACAGCGGCGGAAGACTTAAAGGACCGCACAAAAGAAGCAATGAACAGGATAAGCATTTTCGGGATGCTTTTATAAACATACTTAATGAAAAGAGGTAAAACATGAATATTGATGCAATTATAAAAGAGCTTACACTTGAAGAAAAGGCGTCTTTGTGTTCCGGATTCGGTTATTGGCACACCGAACCAATAGAGCGTCTTGATATACCCTCAATAATGGTTGCTGACGGTCCTCACGGATTAAGAAAGAACGATGAAAATGCCGACGGTCCAAATGAATCAAAAACTGCTGTTTGTTTCCCCAGCGGATGCGCCACCGCCTGCTCATTCGACAAAGAGCTTTTAACAACAATGGGTAAAGCACTTGGTCATACCTGCAAGGCTGAAAAAATATCTGTGCTCCTGGGACCGGGATGCAATATCAAACGTTCGCCTCTTTGCGGAAGGAACTTTGAATACTTTTCCGAGGACCCTTATCTTGCTTCGCAGATAGCTGCTGCTCACATAAAAGGTGTCCAGAGCGCTGGTGTTGGAACATCTCTGAAACACTTTTGCTGCAACAACCAGGAAACCAGAAGAATGTCCTGCTCAGCAGATATGGATGAGAGAACTTTTTTTGAAATATATGCAGCTGCATTTGAAACTGCCGTTAAAGAAGCAAAGCCATACACAATTATGTGCTCATACAACAGGCTAAACGGTGTTTTCTGTTCAGAAAACGAGTTTACCCTTGATCAGGTTCTCAGGAAAAAATGGGGATACAAGGGTCTTGTAATGAGTGACTGGGGCGCAGTCAATGACAGACCAAAGGGGATAAAAGCAGGTCTTGACCTTGAAATGCCAACAAGTTTTGGTACAAACGACGCATTGATAGTAAAAAGTGTTAAAGACGGAACTCTTGACGAAAAAAATCTTGATATATGCGTCAGAAGAATACTTGAACTTGTAGATAAAACAGACATGAGCTCACAGAATGAAAGTGAATGGGACATGGATGCGCAGCATGAGCTGTCCCGAAAGATAGCATCGGAATGTGCAGTTCTTCTGAAGAATGAAAACAGCATCCTTCCTCTGGACACTTCCAAAAAGATAGCCTTTATCGGAGATTTTGCAGAAAATCCTCGTTATCAGGGCGGCGGAAGTTCACACATCAAGTCACACAAGATCACAAGTGCACTTGAGGCTGTAAAGCAGTATTGCGATGTGGAATATGCAAAGGGATATGTTTCAGATTCTGATGATATTGATGATTCTCTTATTGCACAGGCTGTAGAGTGCGCTAAGAAAAACGATATAGTCGTTATTTTTGCCGGTCTTACCGATCTGTACGAATCCGAAGGCTTTGACAGAAAGCACATGAGAATGCCTGACAACCAGCTCAGACTGATAGACAGCGTTTGCGATGTAAACAGCAATGTCGTTGTTGTTCTTCACAACGGATCACCTATTGAACTTCCTTTTACTGACAAAGTAAGTGCTATGCTGGAAATGTATCTTGGCGGTCAGGCTGTTGGCGGAGCGACCTGTGACATTCTCTTTGGTAAAGTCAACCCCAGCGGAAAGCTTGCTGAAACGTTCCCCATGAAGCTTTCAGACAATCCTTCTTATCTTAACTTCCCGGGTTACAGAGATAATGTTGCGTACAATGAAGGTATTTTTGTAGGATACAGATACTATGACTTCAAAGATATGGACGTGAGATTCCCATTTGGTCACGGTCTGTCGTATACAACATTTGAGTATTCGGATATTATGCTTTCATCAGGCTCTATAAGATCCGATGAAGAGCTTACCGTTACCGCAACGATTAAAAACACAGGAAACTGTGAAGGAAAAGAGGCAGTTCAGCTTTATGTGAGTGATGCGCAAAGCAGTATTGTCAGACCCGTAAGGGAGCTTAAAGGTTTTGAAAAAGTGTTCCTAAAACCGGGTGAAAGCAAAAAAGTAATGTTTAAGCTTGACAAACGTTCATTTGCTTTTTATAGCGAAGCTGCTCACGATTGGACTGTTGAGGAAGGCGATTTTATTATCTCGCTCGGTTCTTCATCACGAGATATTCGACTGCAGGCAACCGTATTTGTTTCTTCTGACGAAGTTATACCATATCAGTTAACTCTCAACAGTACATTCGGCGATCTTGTATCCCTTCCTGAAGGCAAAAAAGTATTCGAACCTTACTTTGCTAAGATCAGTGAATATATGAGCGGAGATCAGGAAGGAGAAACAATGGGCTCAAGCACCAAGCAGATGGTTGAATCTATGCTTTGGGATATGCCGCTCAGAGGAGTTCTGACCTTTACCGATAAACCACTTATGACTCACGAAGAACTTGACAATATGATCGCCGATGTCAACAGCTCTTTACAGAAATAAATAAACGGAGGAAGTGTTAATAATGGATGGGAAGAAATCATCTTTTGCCAAGTATATTATAGCTTCTATAGCGGCGCTTATGGTTATAGGCGTTACAATAACAACCGTTATCATCAAATCCAATAAAAAAGATCAGCCAGTTGTACAGCCGTCCAATGACGGTTCAGATGTGTCGTCAGATGTAGATAAAGACAAAAGCAGTGTAGATTTTTCCTCTGATAAAGATACGTCATCGCACAATGTAAGCTCAAAGCAAGGAAAAAAGGATACCTCCGATAAAGAAACTGAAAAGCAAACGACCACAAAAGCAGCTGTGAGCTTCCCTATCGACGTAAACACTGCTGATAAAGAAGCTTTTTGCGCTATTGACGGTGTCGGCGAGTATCTTGCCGGTCAGATCATAAGCTATCGCAGCGAAGTGAAAGTAATTCATTCTGTGGATCAGCTTATAGAAGTAGACGGAATTGGAAAGAAAACGCTTGAACATATCCGCAGTTATCTTTATGTCAGTGATGATGTCAAACAGGTTTATACCACAACAAGAAAAACAACATCATCTAAAAAGAAAACTGTTTCTGCTAAACCTGCCGCTACAAAACAAACTACTGTAAAGACCTCGTCGACAAAACAGACAATAACCGAAGAGATGAAGGTTCTTAAATCGGTCAACATAAATACAGCTTCTGCTCAGGAAATCGCTGACAGCCTTCTTATAACAACTGAGAATGCCCAGAAAATTGTGGATATGCGTGAAAAGATACACAAGTATTCCACAAAAGAAGAGATACTTCTTACCGATGCGGTTACACAGGATTATTTCAATCAAATAAAGGATTATATCCTTGTATAATACTTAGGGCAATGTAAGCTATATTATTGTTCAAACGAAAAGAGGATTCATATGAAAAAAGTCTCAGTTAAAGTTAATACAAAAGCAGAAAAAGCTATTATTGTCACGACTTTATCCGCTATGCTTGCGATCATTTTCGATCAGAAAAAGAAAAAGCCGGAAAAGCGCAAGAATTTTTTTCAGCGCACTAAAAAGCACTATAAAAGAATAGATAAGATCATTAGCAAGACCATAGCAAAAGACGTGGCTAAATACGAGGCTTTGGCAGCAGAAAACAAGGGCATTAAGTCTCCAAAGCTGAGAAAGCTGACAATAGAACCCTCGATACCTTTTGATCTGAAACTTGAGGATAAGGAAAATGACTAAATATCTGACACAGTATAAGGAGTTTATCATCAGGTGTTTAAGCGATGAAAATTACGATTTCAGGCAGCTGCTTGACTATCACCGTGATAAGATCTCGTTTTTTTCCCATGAAAGACTTATCCACCTGATGGTGATGATACTATTTGCTATATGTACAGTTATAACAATACTTGCGATCGTTATCTGGCAGACTCTTTCTTTGATCCCTCTTGCCGTTTTGCTGCTGGTTCTGCTTGTTCCTTATATAAAACACTACTATTTTTTGGAGAACTCTGTTCAGCAGCTCTACAAATACTATGACGTTATCTATAAAAAAGTTTATGGGATAAATCAAGAGGATGAATAAATGTCTTACAAAAAGTATACAAAGCAAACCTGGAAAGGAAGCGTGCTCACCTCCCCTGTTCCGCCTACTCTGGTCACAAGCAGTTACAACGGTATAATCAATGTATTTACTGTTGCATGGACAGGTATTATGTGTACAAAGCCGCCTGTGACATACATATCGGTAAGACCTGAAAGATATTCTTATGAATTGATCGACAAAAGCGGAGAGTTCGTTATTAACCTTGCGTCAAAGGAACTTGTTAAGGCAGTGGATATATGCGGAGTCAAGAGTGGAAAAAACACAAATAAATTTGAGCTTACAGGGTTGACAACTTCCTCTGGCTCAAAGGTCAAAGCTCCTGTCATTGAACAATCTCCGCTCAGTCTGGAGTGCAAAGTCAGAGATAAGATCGAGCTTGGTACCCATATGGTATTTGTTGCTGATATTGTTGCTGTCGACGTGGCACAGGAGCTGATTGACAAAGACGGCAGACTGGAGCTTGAAAAAGCTGATCTGATCGCATATTCTCACGGAGAATACTTTGAGCTTGGCAAGAGACTGGGTTCGTTCGGATATTCTGTACGAAAGAAAAAATCAAATAAAAGAGGTAGTAAAAAATGAAAAAACTAATAACTGCGGCAGGTGCTGCGGCTGTTTGTTACAAATTAAGCAACATCAAGGCTCACGCTTGGGTGGGTGTTACCCACAGAGATATAATGAGCAAAGCTCTTGATCTGCTAAAAAAAGAAAACAAGATAAAGATCTATTCGTTTTTCAACGAATTTGCCCAGGAGCTGGAGGACGGATGCACTGCACCGGACAGAGGAAAGGACATCGATCACGGTGCCGGAATGCACTACTATTCATGTTCCAAGCCAAGAGGAAAAGAGCTTCCCGAAACAAACGGATATTATAAAAGCAGGCTGGGTAAATTCCTTCCAAATGCAAGGACTTTGATGGAGCAAAACTATGTCTCTGCTGTTTCTCTTTACCGCAGCGGTAAAAAAAGCGAAGCAATGACCTGCTTTGCAAGGGCTGCACATTTTGTATCTGATATGGGTTGTACGGTACACGTTTCAAACATCAGATGCTTTGACAGACGTGGAAATATACATAATGCATTTGAAGCCCACGCAAAGACAAACTGTAAAGCTTATACAGCAGAAAATTTAGATAAGAGGCTGACCAAACATTATGAAAAAGACACATTTCAGGATGCAATGAACAAGCTTATCAAGTTTTCAGCTCAATTTGTAAAACAGGTCAGAACACTTGATCCTCTCAGATTCAACGATATTGAACAGCAAACTTTGGTGGCTACACAGCAGAATGTGGCTGCTCTTATGATACGGTTTTACAATGACTGTACAAAAGACAGTGGGTACTGTCTTCTTGAAAACAGGAACTATTCAATAAATAATCTTTTCAGTGGACTTAATTTCACTGTTACAAATAAGGGCATTATACTCGCTGAAAATGATCCTGATCTGGATCAAAGACTGAGGTTTGAATGGAATGAAAAAGGATACTTTAAGCTGGTGTCAACAGATAAAAAGTATATTTCCAGAAATTTCAGAAAACTTCTTGATAACGGTGACGACGAAAGAGTTGCACATTTCAGAGCAATGCAGGTGGGAAAGGATCAATTTGTTATTACCGTTGGTTCAAAAGAATTTAAAAGAGTGCTTTGCTGCTCAGGTTATGGAAATCTGAAAATAACAAAGTTTGACCCACGTAAGCCGTCTCAGATCTGGAAAATAAAATAATAATACAGCCCGAATCAAGCATTTAAAGCTTAGTTCGGGCTTTTATCATCTTATAGATTCTGTTCCATAGGTGTAAATCTCAGACCGTTTACAACTTGCTCTGTGTCTGTTTCTTTAAAACCAAGTCTGCGGTATATTTTAATTGCATAAGGTGACGAATTTACAGTCATTTTATTGCAATTACAATTTGCACGGAGATATTCAAAAAGACTCTTTCCAATACCTTGCCTGTGATATTTTCCATCTACAAAGAACAGTGCAATATGTGATCCCTCGTTCCGGGCGGCTATAACGCCGATCATACAGGAAATATGGAATGCACCGTAAAAATCAAGTTTTGAAACAAAGCTTTCATCATGGATACTTTTATAGAATTCATCCACACCTTCCCTTGTATAATCGGGAGCTTCATATTCTACAAAAACTCTCCATGTCAGATCGAGCGCATTTTCTATTTCATTTGCATTGAGCTTTCTGATACAGATATTTTCTTTCATACCTATCTCTTTTCACATATAAAGATCATAGCAGTTCGTTCTTCATCATTGAGAATTACCTGTCCAAAGGAAGGAAAACATATAAGATCAATGTCCTCAGGTTCAAGGAAACCTCTTGCAACGGCAATAGCTTTAACAGCTTGGTTAATTGCACCGGCGCCTATTGCCTGTATCTCAACGCTGCTGTCTTTCCTTATAACACCGCAAATTGCTCCCGCAACCGAATTAGGTACAGAGCGTGATGAAACCTTCAATACTTCCATATATATCCTCCTTATCTTACAACCAGTCTTTTAATATCATTGGCTTTGCCTGTTTTCTCGTTAAAATCCACAACAACAGCATTGATAAAGCATTTTTCCGTGCTTTCAATAAATCTGACCGGCATTTTGTTCTTAAACTTATTGATAATAATATCCTTATCTATACCTAAAACAGAGTTCTCCGGTCCTGCCATGCCAACATCGGTTATATAAGCCGTATGTCCTCCAAGTATGCACTCGTCTGAGGTCTGGACGTGAGTATGTGTTCCAAGTACAGCTGTTACCTTGTTTTGAAGGTAAAAACCCATTGCCTTTTTCTCACTTGTGGCTTCAGCATGGAAATCAACAATAATGTTAGGTGTATCGATTCCTTTAAGAATATCGTCGATCACATTGAAAGGGTTATCAAAAGAATCAAGGTACATGGTTCCTATAAGATTTATAACTGCAATCTTATACGGCACTTTGTCTATGACTGTAATCCCCTTCCCCGGTGCACCCGCAGGAAAATTTGCCGGTCGGATCACACTTTCGTTGTGCTCATATATATCCATGGATTCTTTGCGCTTAAAGCAGTGGTTCCCTGTTGTTATCACATCAACACCCATTGAAAACAGAGAATCCATAGATCTGGGCGTAATACCGTTACCCTGAGCGGAGTTTTCACCGTTAACAACGGTAATATCGATGCTGTTTTCCTTTTTTATCTTATAGATATTCTTATACAGGAAATCACAGCCTGATTCGCCAACCACATCTCCAACAAATAGCAATCTCATTTGTGTCCTCACATTCTATTTCATAAAAGCAAGTAATTTATCACAATATATAGGTCATTGGGATTTTACAAAAAAGAGGAGTTATACAAACTCCTCTTTAAATTTTAATCTTCGCTTTCTTCCGAGGACTTTATCTCTGGTTCTGTTTCCTCAACAGGTTCCTCAACGCTATCAACGATCAAACTGCCTTCCATAAGCTTTTTGAAGGTCTCGCCGTCGATCTTTTCATGCTCCATAAGGTATCCTGCAAGCTCGTGAAGTTTATCAATGTGCTCTTTAAGGATAGCTTCGCACTTTTCAAAAGCATCCTCAACAACTGTACGGATCTCATGGTCGATCTCAGCAGCAACAGCATCCGAATAATCAGGGGTTGCACTGTAATCTCTTCCAAGGAACACCTCATGGTCTCCCCTGCCGTAAACGATAGGTCCGAGGTTATCGCTGAAACCGTACCTTGTAACCATAGCCCTGGCAGTAGATGTTGCTCTTTCCAGGTCATTTGAAGCACCCGTTGAAATATCGTCAAGTATAAGCTTTTCAGCCACACGTCCGCCCAGAAGAACAATAATGCTCTCAGCCATCTGATTTTTGCTCACATAGCTGTCGTCCTTTTCAGGTCTGGACATTGTAAAACCGCCTGCCTGACCACGAGGGATAATTGTTACATAGTGGACATCGTCCTGAGTCTTGCAATAATAATGACAAAGTGCGTGACCGCTTTCGTGATAAGCAGTGAGTTTCTTTTCCTTTTCTGTAACGATCCTGGACTTCTTTTCAGGACCCATTACTACCTTAAGGGAAGCTTCTTCTATATCTGCCTCGGTGATAGCCTTTCTGTTGTTCCTTGCAGCCAGAAGCGAAGCTTCATTTACAAGGTTTTCAAGGTCAGCACCTGTAAATCCTACTGTGGTTTTAGCAATAACTTTAAGGTCTACGTCCGGTCCCAGAGGTTTCTTCCTTGTGTGGACCTTGAGTATCTCTTCTCTGCCCTTAACGTCAGGTCTGCCCACGACGATATGTCGGTCAAATCTGCCGGGTCTGAGCAATGCCGGATCAAGAATATCTCTTCGGTTTGTAGCTGCCATTACGATAACAGATGTGTTATCCTCAAAACCGTCCATTTCAACAAGGAGCTGGTTAAGAGTCTGCTCACGCTCGTCATGTCCGCCTCCAAGACCGGCACCACGCTGACGTCCGACAGCGTCTATCTCATCAATAAAAACGATCGAAGGTGAATTCTTCTTAGCCTGTTCAAAGAGATCTCTTACTCTCGAAGCACCGACACCAACGAACATTTCAACAAAATCAGAACCGGAAATAGAGAAGAACGGTACTTTTGCTTCTCCGGCTACTGCCCTTGCAAGAAGGGTCTTACCGGTTCCCGGAGGACCCTCAAGAAGAACACCCTTTGGTATCCTTGCACCGATCTCCACGTATTTCTTGTTGTCACGCAGAAAATCAACGATCTCCTGTAATTCTTCCTTTTCCTCATCAGCACCCGCAACATCTGCAAATGTAGCTTTTTTGGAATTAGGAGAAACTCTTGCATTGGATTTACCAAACGATGACATCTTGCCGCCGTTTGCGCTTTTCATCATAAACACAAAGAAGAAGATCATTACACCCAGCATAAGTAAGGTAGGGATAAGATTAAGAATGAAGCTGTTATCTGAAATTGGCATCAGATCATACTTCAAAGGATCATCCTTATTTTCTGCATCATATCTCTTTCTGTAATTATTTTCGTTTTCTTCTCCCAGGATCTCGCTGGCAAAAAGTGAAACATTAGGGACCCTGTAAGTATGCATATTGCTGTTCTTGTCCTCGGTTTTGAGTCTGTATTTAAGCTCACCGCTGCCAAGATCAAGTGTAAACTCGGAAACGTTAAGCTTGTCAAACTGTCCCATAACCTCGGAATACTTTGTATCATCAGATTTCTTGCTCATGCTTGTAAGCATGAAAACAATTCCTCCCACAACACAAAGGGAAACCAGAAAATAGATCAGGAGTGTCTTTCCACCGCTGCTTTTCAATATATCACAACCTTCTATTTATTTGTATTATTAAGCATATCAGATCTCAACAAAAAGTATTATAAAACACCTATGTGATAGTTATATGATATCTTTAATGCTAAAAACAACCACTTTTTTTGTATTATCCGTGATCTTTACACGATCTGCTGCACCGCTTTTTTCAACAAACACTGCACCCTCATCATCATACATAACCACTGCACTGCTTCTCGTTGAAATATCAAATGATGAATTAAGAAGCTTACGCACAGATGAGGTGAAATCCCTGTTTACCAACTTTATACTGTCGCCGGGCTGCCTTGTACGGATAACAAGGCCGCCTTTAATTTTATCATAATCCATACAACAATTTGTGAATTTTTTATGAAAATTTGCGATATCAACATCAACATTGCTTATATCTAATAGTTCAAAATGTATTGTTCTGTTAAAATAACTATATTCTCCCATAGAGGTGATCTCCACGGTCAAATCATTTTCAGGCAAGCTTTTGCCCATTTGATCCAGCATCATCCAGCCTTTGCTGCATAATACGTAGTAGTCTCCGGAAATATTGAATTTTCCATTGTTCTGTGCTGTACGGACAATAAAGGATATGTTATCTCTTGATATTTTAAACCCATTATCCTCCAGCCAACGGACAGCGACTCTGTCCCTTACAGGCGGGGCAAGCTTTAAAAAACCATCTATTTTTATCCTGTTGTTTATACACATTATAGAATAAGCATTTTCAGCGGTTTGGGAAAGATAATCCTCATCTGCCCTTAAAAATCCGATGGTATTCTCATAGCTTTTAAAAAGCGACGGGTTTATACTTTCCAGAACCGGGATAACATTGTGTCTTATCTTATTTCTTGTATACTCGTCTGAAAGATTGGTTGAGTCAACAACAAACTCTTGTCCTTTTGAGGACAAATACTCTGTGATCTCCTCCCGTGAGCAGTTGATAAGCGGTCTTACAATATTATCTCTTACAGGCGGGATAG
Source organism: Ruminococcus sp. FC2018 (assembly GCF_000621805.1). Taxonomy (GTDB): domain Bacteria; phylum Bacillota; class Clostridia; order Oscillospirales; family Ruminococcaceae; genus Hominimerdicola. Next base: position 39,700 of record NZ_JHXH01000017.1, read on the forward strand.
AGCACAGTCCTTTCAATCCCGTTCCTCTTGCAAGATTGAATATAGTAGTTTCAAGACAGTCAGACAATGTATGCGCTGTACATATCTTATCGGCTTTTACAGACCTGAAAACTTCGTATCTAAGCTTTCTTGCACCTTCCTCTATGGATAGAGAGTGCTGTTTACAAAAGCTCTTTACATCAATGCGCTGTGTAAACAGTTCAATGCTATACTCAGCACAAAGATCTTCACAGAAACGTTGGTCACGTTCGCTTTCGTCTCCCCGAAGCTGATGATTGACATGACAAGCGCACACGCAATATCCAAGATCTTTCAAGCAGAAAAGGAGTGAAACGCTGTCTGCACCGCCCGAAAGGCAAACCAGCAAGCGTTCACTCTTTTCAAACATTCTGTATTCACTTATAGTGTTTTTTACTTTTTGCAGAAAACTATCATTCATCTTTAACAAACCTGTTTATAGAAGTGAAAAGGGTATATTCTCCCCTCCAGCCAAGCTCTACTGTTTTCAATTCACCGTGACGGTTCTTGGCAACTATGCACTCTGCTGTTGTCTGGTCATCGCTGTTAGTATCATAATAAGCATTACGATACAAAAACAGAACAATATCCGCATCCTGCTCAATAGAACCTGACTCTCTCAGATCCGAGAGCATAGGACGCTTGTCCTCTTTTCTCTTTTCAGAATCTCTTGAAAGCTGTGAAAGAGCAATAACAGGCACGTTAAGCTCCTTAGCCATAAGCTTAAGCTGACGAGTTATCTCGGAAACTTCGGTAACACGGCTGTTATGTTTATTAGGAGAGGACATGAGCTGAATATAGTCGATAACAACCAGACCAAGGTTATGCCGCCTTCTCAGCTTTGCCTTCATCTGCGGTACAGTCACGCCTGCACCGTCGTCGATATATATAGGAAGCCTGGAAATAACATCTGCCGCAACGGCAAGACGATCCCAGTCATCACGTCCGATGTTTCCGTTTCTTAAACTTGTATTATTAACAAGAGCTTCAGAAGCAAGTATTCTGGAGGCAAGCTGCTCCTTTCCCATTTCAAGTGAGAAAATTACAACATCTCGATTTGTCTTCTTACAACAGTTAACTGCCATATTCAGAGCAAATGCAGATTTACCCATACCCGGTCTTGCAGCAAGGACTATAAGGTCCGTCTTGTTAAGACCTGTAGTAACGGCATCAAGATCAGCAAAGCCTGAGCTTGCACCGAGTTTCTCCGAGGCATCATTGCCTGTTATATCCTGCAAATGACCGATAGCACCTACAACTACTTCACTTATGTGCGACAATCCCTCAAAATTCTTGCCCTGACGAATGTTATAAATCTTCTGTTCCACATCATCAAGGAGGTTATCAGCAGATACTGAATTTTCGCTTGCTGTTTTGATCGCATATTCCGACACATCCACAAGCCTGCGGACAAGTGCCTTTTCATTTATGATTTCACAATGTCTGTCAATATTAGCAATACTTGAAACATTCTGAACAAGACCCATAAGATAGGTCCTTGCCATTTGTGAATCGTTAAAAACTCCGGCTTTTACAGACTCATCTATAATAGTTACAATATCATCAGCCTTGCCAACGGAATACAGCCTCATTATTATTGAAAAAAGAGCCTGATGCTGCGGTCTGTAAAAACAATCCGGGCTTTTGATAAGCTCAGCAACCGTATCTATACACTTAGGGTCATAAAGCATTCCGCCCAGAACAGCACCTTCGGCTTCCTGGGAAAACTGCGCTCCCGCCCCAATGATATCAGATGTCTGATAATCCTTTAATTCTGTTGCCATTTCTTATTCCTCAACAACTTTTATCTTGATATTACATGAAACACTATGTGAAAGCTTTATTGCAGCGGAAAAATCGCCATATGACTTGATATCTGAAGAAAGAGCTATCTTTTTCTTTTCCACATCAACGCCATACTGCTTTTTGATCTCATCGCTGACAGTTGAAGCGGTAACGGCTCCGAAAAGCTTTCCGCCCTGTCCTGCTTTAGCTTTGATAACAACATCTTTATCCTTGATCTTTTCAACAAGTGCCTTATTATCGGCGATCTCAACATCTATTTTATGCTGCTCGGAAGATTTTTTTCCCTGCAGATCGTTAAGATTCTTCTGCGTTGCTTCAAGAGCAAATCCCTTACCTATCAGATAATTTCTTGCATATCCGTCAGCAACATTAAGAACATCGCCTTTTTTTCCCGAACCCTTAACATCTTTTATAAGAATTACTTTCATACAGTATTCACCTTTCTTATCCGTTATTTTTAATATATTCGTCTATTGCCTTCTTCAGATTGACCATGGCGGTCTGAAGGTCGGTTTTAAGCTGGCAGGCAGCCATAGTGTGATGTCCGCCGCCGCCAAGAGATTCCATTATGACCTGAACGTTGATAGCACCCATGCTTCTTGCAGAAATATTAACAACAGAATTTGACTCGTAAACCACAAACGATGCGAGAACATCAGTTATACCAAGCATATCGTCTGCTGCCTGAGAAGCAGCAATACGGATATTTGCAAAATTTTCTTTTGTATAGGCTATGGCGCAGTTACGGTAAACCTCAGCGGAATTTATAAGCATAGACTTTTGCTGGTATGTTTCCATAGAGTTTGCAAATAGCTTTTTGACCGTTACAGTATCAGCACCCAGACGCTTCAGATAAGCAGCTGCCTCAAAAGTACCCGAGCCGGTCCTCATAACAAAGTTCTTGGTGTCAAGCATAATACCTGAGAGCAGTGCTTCGGCAGCAGGAACAGAGATCTTGCTTTTATCTCCAAAGTACTCAATAAGATCTGTAACAAGCTCACAAGCTGATGATGCACCCGGCTCAAGATAAGTCATCAATGTCGGTTCAATACCGTTGACCATTCTTCTGTGGTGGTCAATAACGATTATCTCCTTAGCCCTCTGAAGGATATCCGCAGACTCCACAAGATTAGGATTATGTGTATCCACAACTATAAGCAGGGTGTTGAAGTCAAGCATTTCCAGACCCTGCTGAGGAGTTATGTAATAATTGGTCATATTGTTGTCCGTAATATGCTCAATAAGCGGTTTTGAAAGGTTATTTACCGGGTCAACGACAACATACGCTTCCTTGACGAGAGGCTTGATCGCACAGCAAAGTCCTGTTGCAGCACCTACCGCATCAAGATCAGCAAAACGATGTCCCATGATAAGGACCTTTTCAAACGAAGTGATCCTTTCATACATGGCTTTTGCTACCATTCTGACCTTTACTTTATTGTTTTTATCGCTTGAATTTGAAACACCGCCGAAGAACTTGAACTCCCCGTCTTCATGCACAGCAGCCTGGTCACCGCCTCGACCCTGACACAGCTCCAGCGCCTGCTTAGCCTGTCTCTCGCTTACAGCAAGGTTTTCTCCGGTTCTTCCCACACCTATGGAAAGTGTAACATTGTTTCTGCCGTCTACAGTTATTTTCCTTGCCTGCTCGAGGATCTTAAATCTTGCCTCGATTATAGGCGCAAGGTGACGCTCCTCCATGTAGATGTAAAATCTGTCAGAGGCGGTCTTTTTAGTAACTGCAGTTGTATTTTCAACAAAGTTTTCAATTAACTTCTCTATCTCAACAACGATATGTGCCTTTTCGCTTTCTCTGATATTAGCCATAACGTCGTCAAGATTATCAATGCTAACGATTATAACAGCCTTATGTGACTGCCTTGTTTCATATTTAAGCTCGATATAGTCGGATATATCGTTAAAGAAGATGAGCGACAGTGAGCCTTTTGCCTGTTCATTATGAACCGCTTTTGCCTCGTAAAACCTCTTTGAAAGACAAACCAGATCTCCGTTGGGAGTAAATACCTTTTGCATATCGATATTACCGATATCAGTCATCTTCCAGCCATAGGCTTCTTCAGTTGCAAGGATATCCATGGCAAAGCGTCTGTTATACCACAAAATCGTCGCCTTTGAATCAATAATAACAGCCGGAGCCGGAAAGTTCATAAGAGAATTCTTTTCGGTTTTTGATATTGCCGTGGCAAGCTTAGCGATGCTCTTTCTTGTATGATTCTGAAAAACGATACCTTCAAAAATCAGCAGAAGAACAGATATAACGCATAGCGTCAGCAATACCTTTCCGCTTGTAGCATAGTCAGGCGATCTGTTCAGCAAATATGCGGAAATAAGTCCCGAAAGCGCAACAACAGCTATTGTAAGTCTTATCAACGCATTCAGTCCGTTTGACCTTTTCACTTCTCAACATCTCCTTGCTATTGTCCTGTCAGAATTTCACAGTTCCATAATTATAGGCAGGATCATAGGTGTCCTCTTTGTTTTTTCAAATATATAATTGGAAAGATTATCCTTCATCTTTGTTTTTATAGAGTTCCAATCTTTCAGATTTCTGTCAAGGCAGTCCTGCAAAGTCTCGGAAAGGAGTTTTTTTGCCTCTCCCAGCAATTCTTCGCTTTCTCTTACATAGACAAAACCTCTTGAAACAACATCAGGACCTGAAAGGATCATTCCGGTATCTCTGTCGATAGTTGCAACTGCAACGATCAAGCCATCCTCGGCAAGGTGCTTTCTGTCACGAAGGACAACAGAGCCTACGTCACCGACTCCCAATCCGTCAACAAAAACTCTGCCTGCGGGAACTGTACCGGTGACTTTAATATCAACATTATCGGTCTCAATAACAAATCCGTTGTCACCAAGAATAATATTGCTTTCCGGTATTCCAACAGCCATAGCTGTTGCCTTATGCTGGTAAAGGTGCTTATACTCTCCATGCACAGGAATAAAGAATTTCGGCTTTGTTATAGATAGGATAAGCTTTTGTTCCTCCTGGCAAGCGTGTCCGGAAACGTGTACCTCATAAATGTTCTCGTAAACAACATGAGCACCAAGTTTCATAAGCTCATTTATTACCCTTGTTACCAGCTTTTCATTGCCCGGGATCGGATTTGCAGAAATGATAATGAAGTCATTTGGTGTAATAGACACCTGTCTATGCTCGTTATTAGCCATTCTGGTAAGAGCAGACATAGGTTCGCCCTGGCTTCCTGTGGTTACAATTACCATTTTGTCGGCAGGATATCTGGAAACCATCTCAATGTCAACCAGCACTCCGTCAGGAACTTTCAGATAACCAAGTTCAATACCTACACTTATTACTTTGACCATGCTTCTGCCCGAAACTGCTACTTTTCTGCCTGTGGATACTGCATTGTTGATTATTTGCTGTATCCTATGGATATTCGAAGCAAATGTAGCGATTATAAGGCGTTTCCCTTCTGCCTGAACAAAGAGTTTTTCAAAGCTCTCGCCCACTTTTCTCTCACTCATTGTGAAACCGGGTCTGTCGGCATTGGTCGAATCGGACATAAGCGCAAGAACGCCCTTGCTTCCAAGCTCGGCAAACCGCTGAAGATCTATTATTCCTCCCTCAATAGGGGTGTAATCTACCTTAAAATCTCCCGTGTGTATAAGTATGCCGGCAGGTGTATGGATAGCCATACCAACTGCATCAGGAATAGAGTGGTTGACTCTTATAAATTCAACAGCCATACAACCAAGCTTGACGGTCTGTCCCGGGGTAACAACATTCAGCTTTGAGCCGGCAAGAATACCATGTTCCTCAAGCTTACCCTCTACAAGCCCCAGCGTCAGTCTTGTACCATATACAGGAACATTAAATTTTCTGAGAAAATATGGAAGTCCTCCGATATGATCCTCGTGACCGTGAGTGAGGACAACACCTCTGAGCTTATCAATATTCTTCTCTACATACGAATAATCCGGAAGAACAATATCAACGCCAAGAAGCTCGCTGTCTGGGAATGCCATTCCGCAGTCGATAATGAACATATCATTTGAGCACTCAATGACTGTGCAGTTCTTTCCTATCTCGTTAAGTCCACCAAGAGGAATGATCTTTACCGGTGTTTTGCGTGAAGGCTCCTTGGGCTTTCTGAGAACTGTTCGTTTCGAGGAAGAACGGGTCGTTTTTGATGCGGAACTTTTCGTATTCTGTCTTCTTTTAGGCTCTGCTTTAGATTCGCCAGCCGGTCTGTTGTTTTTATTATTGCGTTTTAAAACGGGCTTTTTTACTTTATCTGTTTTATTCATGTAATACGTTTAGCTTATTAAAGCGTATATTAACTCCTTTCAATGATTATTTATAATACAGCAGCAAAAACAATTTCTCTGCGCAAAAGCGCATTATCATAAACGTTATGTAGAACAAGAAAATGTTATGTCAGCCTTAATGTGCGCACAAATATCTAAATTTCATTATACCTCAATACAATTATAATGTCAAGCAAATACAGCATACGTAGAAAGAAAATGTAAAAACAAATGACAAATGCGGATCGGCTGTATACAATAAATGATTGACTATCAAAGATTTTTTAAACATATAGGGATTTTTATTGCGTTACCCCCTTTTCAAATCTGCATTTATATGTTATAATTAAGTGATACACATTGTGAAAGGAGTTGAAGCTATATGCCAAAAGACTTTGTTCAGTTGAAAATAAAAGCTCTTGAAAAATTCTTTTCAAATATCAATCCACAGCAGAAGAAAGCTGTATTTAAAATAAAAGGACCTCTGCTTATTCTTGCAGGTGCAGGAAGCGGTAAAACTACTGTTCTTATTAACAGGATAGCTAACATGATCTATTTTGGAGAAGCTTATACCTGTGCGGAGGGATACGCAAACGCCACAGATGAAGAGTGCAGATTCCTTGAGGATTATATCAGCGGCAAAACCGAAGATACAGCCAGGCTTTCTGAGATAATTGGATACAACAACATAAATCCGTGGAATATTCTTGCTATCACTTTTACAAACAAAGCTGCCAACGAGCTTAAAGACAGGATCTCTTCTATGCTGGGCAAAGCCGGTGAAGGCGTAGCTGCTGCAACTTTTCACTCTGCCTGCGTAAGGATCCTAAGACGTGAATGTGAAGCACTTGGATATACAAGCAATTTTACAATATATGATACCGACGACTCCCAGAGGACAATTAAAACCATTTTGAAGGATCTGGATATATCTGATAAGATGTTCCCTCCCAAGGTCATTTTTTCGGAAATATCAAGACAAAAGGATTCGATGGTCGATTGCGAGCAGTATGAGCAGATGTCAAGCACGGATTACAGGCTTTTAACTGTCTCAAAGGTCTATACCGAATATCAGAGAAGGCTTAAGCTTGCAAATGCCATGGACTTTGACGATATAATTTTTAACACAGTCAGATTGTTTAAAGAGTTTCCCGATGTACTTGATCATTATCAGAACCTGTATAAGTACATTATGGTGGATGAGTATCAGGACACCAACACCGCACAGTTCTTGCTTATCAAACTTCTTGCTGCAAAATTCAACAATATTTGTGTTGTTGGCGACGACGACCAGAGCATATACAAATTCAGAGGGGCTACTATCGAAAATATACTCGGATTTGAAGAACAGTTTAACTGCGACCCGGAAAAAGACGTTATAAGGCTTGAACAGAACTACAGATCCACCCAGAATATCCTTACGTGTGCAAACACCCTGATCCAGAATAACAGCTCACGTAAAGGAAAACAGCTTTGGACAGATGCCGGTGACGGCGAAAAAGTTATAGTTTATAAAGCAGCAGACGAAAAGGGAGAGGCTAAGTATATCGCCGAGAAAATACTTGAATGTATTGAAAAAGGCGGCAAATACAATGACAACGCTGTTCTCTACAGAATGAACTCCCAGTCAAACAGCATTGAACGTGCGCTTGTACAAAGCGGTATCCCTTACAAAATATTCGGCGGTCTTAAATTCTATGACAGAAAAGAAATAAAAGATGTTCTGGCATATTTGCAGGTCATAAACAACCCACATGATATGCTCAGACTGAAAAGGATCATAAATGAACCTAAGCGTGGGATCGGCGATGCTACAGTTGCTCTTTTGGAACAGATCTCATCTGATTTGGGAGAAAGCCCCATCGCCGTTATGAAAAACGCTGAGGAGCTTGCACCTATTGCAAAAAGGGCGAAACAGCTTACAAGTCTTTCGGATATGTTTACTCAGCTGACCGAATTTTCCCAGGAAAATACACTCGAAGACCTCCTTGATGAGCTTCTTGATGTAAGCGGATACAGCGATTACCTGCAAATGCAGGGTGATGAAGGCATTGGCAGACTTGAAAATATTGCCGAACTCAAATCCACAATGATACAATACGAAGAGGAAGAGGAAGAACCTTCCCTGTCGGGATTCCTGGAGCAGATCTCGTTGTTCACGGACATTGATAACCTGGATCAGGATCAGGATTATGTTGCTCTTATGACTATGCACGCAGCAAAGGGTCTGGAGTTTAACAACGTATTTGTAACAGGAATGGAGGAAAACATATTCCCATCTTCAAGAAGCATGGACAGCGAAGCGGATATCGAAGAGGAACGGCGTCTTGCTTATGTTGCAATTACCAGGGCAAGGAAACAGCTTATACTCACACGTGCGTGTGAAAGAATGCTGTACGGTCATACTGACAGAAACAGAAAATCCCGCTTTATAAAAGAACTTCCGCCTGATTATATTGAAAAACAGGAACAGGAAGGCATTTCAGTGATTTCTTCGTCATCTGCGGGAGAAATGAATGCTGTTCGCAGCATGAGCCTTAAACAGCAGCTCAATCTTAAACGATCCGAGCGAAACTCCCAAAGCGTTACAGAACAAACCTTCAGTGTAGGCGACAGAATAAAGCATAAGATATTTGGCGAAGGAACTGTTCTAAGCGCAACTCCCATGGGCAATGACACACTTCTTGAAATTGCATTTGACTCAAAAGGTACAAAGAAAATAATGGCAAATTACGCAAAAGTAATAAAGCTGTAAAAATGAAGAGCACCCGTAAGGGTGCTTTTTATTATCCTGATAAAAAAACCACCTGCTATGCAGGTGGAATGTATAAACTTTAGTAAGAGCATAATCTGTCCCGCACAATAGACAAAAACGCCTCCTTGATATACAATGTAATAGGCTACCAACCGTATTACAAAAAACCAAGGAGGGATCACCAGATGGATAATAAATCTAATGATACGTATAGTTTAGCACATACGAGCTGGAAATGTCAATATCACATAGTATTTGCGCCAAAGTACAGACGAAAAGCTATCTACGGAAAGCTAAAACGAGATATTGGAGCAATACTGAGAGAGTTGTGCGAAAGAAAGCATGTGAGTATAAT
>NZ_KK211351.1:0-29611 GCF_000621805.1 Ruminococcus sp. FC2018
CCTACGCTCTTTTTAGCTTGACCACTTCTACAGAATTATGTTTCCTCGTTTGAAGTTTTGCTAAATTGTAGGTTTCCCGACTAATTCTTTTTCTTAGTCGTTTTCCTCATTTGCATACTTTACTTTCTTTGTTATTCAATTTTCAAGATCCAGTCTTGTAACCCTTTCGGATCACAATGAGCACAATGTGGATGAGTCCACTTGTTTTTCACAAGCTTCCTTTTCCTACATTCTGTCACTTTTTCATCAGCAAGTTTTACCTCACTGTGATGGGCACAAGTGGACTCGAACCACCGACCTCACGCTTATCAGGCGTGCGCTCTAACCACCTGAGCTATGCGCCCATTTTGAATTTGCCTTTAGGCAAATTCAAAACGGGTGAGTTTGACTTCAAGGTCAACGACCTTGATTTGCTTCGCAAACCGTCAAACGTCACAGGCTTTGCCGATCTATTCTTCAATAGGTCTTTGCCTTTTATGCAACTTCTTTTGGTGTAACAGTTCGTTCCTTAACCTTATCCCTTTGGTGGAGATGAGGAGGATCGAACTCCTGACCCCCTGCTTGCAAAGCAGGTGCTCTCCCAGCTGAGCTACACCCCCATACTTCTCAGGGACTCAGGTTTTCCATATGCCTTTTTTCAAGATACTAAAAATACCGACCAAGATCGGTAAACAGTACCTTCAAAATTGAACAATAACTTCCACTTAACACTTGTCTGACCGAAGTAACGTTTCCTTCTTCAGAAAACATTTCTCCATAGAAAGGAGGTGATCCAGCCGCACCTTCCGATACGGCTACCTTGTTACGACTTCACCCCAGTCATCAATCCCACCTTCGACTGCGTCCTCCTTGCGGTTGGGCTACAGGCTTCGGGTGTTACCGACTCCCATGGCGTGACGGGCGGTGTGTACAAGGCCCGGGAACGTATTCACCGCAGCATGCTGATCTGCGATTACTAGCAATTCCGACTTCATGCAGGCGGGTTTCAGCCTGCAATCCGAACTAAGACTGCTTTTGGGGCTTTGCTCTGCATCACTGCTTTGCTTCCCTCTGTTGGCAGCCATTGTAGTACGTGTGAGGCCCAGGTCATAAGGGGCATGATGATTTGACGTCATCCCCACCTTCCTCCGTTTTGTCAACGGCAGTCCTGCTAGAGTGCTCTTGCGTAGCAACTAACAGTAAGGGTTGCGCTCGTTGCGGGACTTAACCCAACATCTCACGACACGAGCTGACGACAACCATGCACCACCTGTCTATACGTCCCCGAAGGGATTTCACATATCTCTATGCTATGCGTACGATGTCAAGACCTGGTAAGGTTCTTCGCGTTGCTTCGAATTAATCCACATACTCCACTGCTTGTGCGGGCCCCCGTCAATTCCTTTGAGTTTCAACCTTGCGGTCGTACTCCCCAGGTGGATTACTTATTGCGTTAGCTGCGGCACGGAAGGGGTCAGTCCCCCCACACCTAGTAATCATCGTTTACGGCGTGGACTACCAGGGTATCTAATCCTGTTTGCTCCCCACGCTTTCGAGCCTCAGCGTCAGTTAAAGCCCAGTAAGCCGCCTTCGCCACTGATGTTCCTCCTAATATCTACGCATTTCACCGCTACACTAGGAATTCCGCTTACCTCTACTTCACTCAAGAACCACAGTTTCAAGTGCAGTTCGGGGGTTGAGCCCCCGCATTTCACACCTGACTTGCGATCCCGCCTACGCTCCCTTTACACCCAGTAATTCCGGACAACGCTCGCTCCCTACGTATTACCGCGGCTGCTGGCACGTAGTTAGCCGGAGCTTCCTCAACAGGTACCGTCATTATCGTCCCTGTCAACAGAGGTTTACAATCCTAAAACCTTCTTCCCTCACGCGGCATCGCTGCATCAGAGTTTCCTCCATTGTGCAATATTCCCCACTGCTGCCTCCCGTAGGAGTCTGGGCCGTGTCTCAGTCCCAATGTGGCCGTCCAACCTCTCAGTCCGGCTACTGATCGTTGCCTTGGTGGGCCGTTACCTCACCAACTAGCTAATCAGACGCGAGCTCATCCTTAAGCGATAAATCTTTTATAGCTGTACCATGCGGTACTACTATCTTATGCGGTATTAACAGTCATTTCTAACTGGTATCCCCCTCTTAAGGGCAGATTGCTCACGTGTTACTCACCCGTCCGCCACTAGGTTACAAATTAAGCAAGCTTATCTTGTAACCCCGTTCGACTTGCATGTGTTAAGCGTGCCGCCAGCGTTCGTCCTGAGCCAGGATCAAACTCTTAATTAAAATTGTATATCAAAGGTACCTCAGTACCCTTGCTATCCTGTTTGCTCAACTTTTTCTCGCTGTGCGTGCAGACCTTTTTCAGTCTTCTGCTTGACTCTCTTACTTTAATTACTCAAAGTATTTCCAAGGGTTTCGTTTCGTTTATTGTTCAATTTTCAAGATACTGTTTGCTCTCTTCACAGGGCTTTTTTCTTGCCCCCTTCGTGAGAGTGCTTGTATATTATATCACGCCATCTTTCGTTTGTCAACACCAAATTGCATTTTCAAATATAAACTTTTTGTGAACAACAAATGCTTTGCGAATAGTTTATTTTACCATGCATATGACCTTTATTTTCGCCTTCACTTTGCTCAGATAGCCCTGAACATCTCCTTTATTGTTAAGGTATTCCCGTGGCATATCAAACCGCAGCAGTTTTTCCAGCCCGAAAATATCCTCTGCCCTGTCACCGCCGTAGCTTTTCTCAAAAGCCATTTTCAGGCTTTCCTCTATTCTTTTGCCGATCTGCGCCGCCGCTGCACCGCCGTTTTCCCCCAGAGTGTCGATCACGACTGTCAGACGGCAATCAAAGCAAGGCTTTCCCTCCTCTGTGGTCATGCTTCTTTTCAGCCCGCTCTTTTCGATCCTCACCGCCATCGGCACGCCTGATGTCTGAGCTTGCAGCACAGCTGAGTCCGAATTTGACAACAAGAGGAACACCGCACCGTCCTTTTGTGCATCAAGCACCCTTGCAATTTTTCCGTTTTGCACCACAGCCGTCCTTTCCGCACACATAACAGGCTCTTTTACGTCGCTTCCCTTGCTTTGCACCTCAAGCACAGGTATAAGTGCCGTGAATTTTCCATCCTCCTCGCCAAGCAGGTCAATAAGGCGGCAGCGTGCACACCTTGAAGTTTTTGCGTTGTAGTCAATAAGGTCGATATAATTCTCCGTTGAGATCATTTCCGTTGTCAGGTGGGTCTGCAAAAGCTCCTCCGCCTTTTTCTCGCCAAAGCATATATCCGTCCCCAGACACACGGTTTTGTCCCCAAGACAAAAATCGAAAAGCTCCCGGGGCTTTGAAAGATCCACCTCTCTGCCCAGACAGATAAGCTTCAGATGCCCCAGAAACAGCTTTTTGCCTCGCTGCTGTTCACAGTCCGCAATAGCCTGTGCGATCGTGCCGCCCCTTCCGTCAAGCACCTCCACGTTTGTCTGTGTGATGTCCACAGGGGTGTCCGAGCCGGGCTGGGAGGGCTTGAATATCTGTGCGGTTATGTGGTATTCTCCGTTTTCAACATCTATCCCCATGGCGTGACAAAGCAGCCGCTGGCGAATGTCCGCACCGTGCAGACGTGAGGACGAAAAAAGCAGTACAAACGAGCCTGCTATAAATAAAAACAATGCCAGAGTAAAGCGTTCAATCTTCAACTTCTCTCCTCCTTTTTGATACCGCAAGCAGCACCAATGGCACTACGCCCACAATGGATACTATTATATAAGGCGGCTGTGCAAATAGCACAAACATCTTCCACCGCCTTGTGTACAGTATCGGTACGCTCAGCACCGCAGGCAAAAACGGCAGCAGCTTAGCTGCAAGCGAGTTTGAAAACGGCGCAAACACCCGCTTTACGCACCTTGATATGCAGTGTATGATAATCCCCAGGCGCAGCACCCCAAGAGCTGTCCACACCGCCATAAAGCCTGCGTCAAAACGCTCTGCTATTCCCGACGAGGACAAGCAGGAAAGATAATACAAAGGCGTGTCTGTTGCAGAGGCAAGATCCCCCAGAGCTGTCGCCGCAAGACAGATACACCCCTGCGCCATACAAAGGGCAATTATAATATAAAGTGCTGCGCTGCGGCGGTGCCCCTGTTTAAGGTCGGAAAGCAGAAATACAAACAGTACAAGCTCCCTGCTCTGTGAAAGCTGAGAAGAAATATTGTAAGCAAAGCTTTCCTTAGGATGTTCAGCAGCCAGGTGAAGCCCCATAATGTCTGCGTCCGCCACCGTATTTACACCCAGCAGCAGCATAAAAATAACAAACGCCCCGAAAGCCAATGCGGCGCATTTGCCCACCGACGAGCTGCTCAGAGAAGAAATATACCCCGCCACGGCAACTGCGCAGAAAAGGGCTGCTATGCGTGAAATGTCTGTTGAGAAAAACCTGTCAAGATAGTATGCAAGCCCTCCCGAGGTGAGAAAGCAGTCCCACAGGAAAAATCCCATGAACACCACCGTTACAGCCTGTGCAGCAACTGTGTTTTTCTCATATAAGAACTCAAGCGGTGCCTTCCCCGTCTTTTTTATAAGCCCAATGCACGGTATAAGCAAAACCGCCTCCACAGCTCCCAGAGCCGCAAGCGATACCATAAAAAGAGCAGGGCTGTCCCCCAGACGCACCTCGCTCAGCAGGGTGAACAATCGGCAGCAGCACATAGTCAGCGCAAGCTGCAAAGGTGTCAGCGTCTTCATTGCCTACCCCCTCCTGTCGTCGTGTGTAAAATCCGTGACCGTGGAATGTCTTGCAGCGTAGCCTCTGAACGACCGTCTGAAGAATACCTCCCCCACACGCCTCTTGTTGATCGGCGAGAGCGGAGACAGAAACGATACGTTAAGGTCGTTCATAGCGCATATGTTTGACATGAAAAGTATACAGCACAAAGACACACCGAACAGCCCCGATGTGCTTGCCGCAATTATAAACACAATACGCAGAAGGGTTATCTGCCTGTCAAGACGGGGTATTACAAACGCCGACGTTGCCGTTATTCCCACCACAATAAGCAGCGGAACGGAAATAAGTCCGCTTTTCACCGCAGCGTCACCTATGATAAGTCCCCCCACGATTGAAACTGCACCTCCCACCGCCTTGGGAAGACGTATCCCCGCCTCCCTCATTATCTCGAACATAAGCACCAGCACCGTCATCTCCACCGGCAAAGGGAACGGGGTCGCCTCCTCGGAAACGTAAAGATTAAGCAAAAGCTTCAAAGCAAAAGCCTCCGGGTGATACATTACCAGTGCCACATAAAGTCCCGGCAATGCCACCGCCAGCACGAACGCAAAGTATTTGAGCCACCGTATAAAAGTTGCGTACCCGGGCTTTGCAGACATATCGTCCATAGTGCGGAAGCTGTCGGAAAACAGAGCCGGGCATACAAGACAAAAGGGTGAGCCGTCCACAAGGATACACACCCTGCCCTCGTTGAGATGCAGACAAGCTGCGTCCGGACGCTGGGTGTATGTCACCCCCGGGAAGAATGACTTATTGTATGCCCCGTCCACAAACGGCTCAATATACCCTCCCGAAAGCACCGTATCCAGTCCCGTGTCCTTCAGCCGCTTCCGGATCTGTGCCACCATCCGGGCGGAAGCCTTGTCCCGCATATAAATTATGCAAACATCGGTGCGTGATCGTCTGCCGCATTTTATCATCTCGAATTTCAGAAACGGTGTCTTTAAACGACGGCGGATAAGGGATATATTGTTTCTCACCGTCTCGTTAAAGCTGTCCTGAGGACCGTAAACCGTCTGTTCGCTGTCCGGAGGGGATACACTTCGTTTTTCAAAACCCTGTGCACCGAACGCTACACCCTTTGCCCATCCGTCTGCCAGAACTATGCAAAACCCTGAAAACATCAGCTCCACAAGCTCCCTGTAATTTGAGACCTTGCTCCTCTGGGTAGACAGCAGCGAGCTTTCCATGAGAAAATCCGCCACCTCATGGGCATCGCAGGCATTAAGGTACATAAGCGGCTGAAAAATAAGATCTCCCGCCGCAGAGTTGGATACCTGCCCCTCTGCGGTAATAGCTGCGCACTCTACCCTGCCGACACGCACCCTCATAATGTTAAGGTCGTCGGTCTCACCGCAAAGCTCCTTCAGCTTTGAAAGTGTAGTCTCTATATCCGCCGACAACGCCTCATCAAGGTCTGTCATTTTTTCATCTCTCCCTGAAGATAGTTTTAACCTTATTGTTTGCCGCAAAGCGTCTGTTATTCTGCAAAATGTAAATTATACAATAGGGGTTGCATTTTACAAAATTTTGTGGTATTATAATAACATACCGGATAAGGAGGTAATAAAAATGGCATTTGAAGTAACAAAAGACACAATTATCGGCGACATCATGGACCATGATGAAAGCGTTGCACCTTATTTTACCGATATGGGAATGCATTGTCTGTATTGCCCTGCTTCAAGAGGGGAAACTCTTGAGGAAGCTTGCGAGGTACACGGTGTTGACCCCAAGGAAATGATAAAGAAGCTCAACGCACATTTTGCAAAGTAAGCCGTGATCCCAACCGCCGTTGACTTAATGGTCATGGCGGTTTTTTTCGGCACAAAAAAAAAACAGGAGTTTTTATGGATAACAGATTGACAGCCTGCGCAGAGCTTTGCTGCGGCAGGGTCTTATGCGACGTGGGCACCGACCATGGGTACCTGCCCTGCTATATGGTAGAAAACGGACTTTGTACAAAGGCATATGCCTGCGACGTTGCTCCCGGACCGCTCAGCTCCGCAAAGGAGCATATTGCACAGCATGGGCTTGAGGATAAGATAATGGCTATTCTGTCCGACGGACTTGAAAATGTGGAAAAAGCCGACATAACCGACGTTGTTATTGCCGGCATGGGCGGGGAGCTTATCGCCGATATAATCTCCCGATGCAGCTGGCTGAAAGAGGGCATAAACCTTGTGCTCCAGCCTATGACCAAACCGGACATCCTGCGCCAATGGCTGTACGACAACGGCTTTAGCGTAAAAAAAGAAAAAGCCTGCACAAAAGGCAGGTTTGTCTATTCGGTAATGCAGGTGAGATACGAAAAGCCCTGGTATCCCCTTACCCGGGAATACCTGCATTACGGTTTTGTTAAAAACGACACTGATGCAGGCAGATGCTATCTGCGCAACCGTTCAGAAAAGCTAAAAAAGATCGGAAGCGGACTGCTGTGCGGAGGCACCGACAATGAGCTTGCAACGCAGCTTCTTGAACTTAGCAAGCTCCACGAAAATGAATAACCACAAAAAAAGAGCCACCGCTTTGGTGACTCTTTTTGTTTTTGATATTAGTACTGCTGCTCCTTCATTTTTGCGAAGCACTCGCTGCAGTAAACAGGTCTGTCCTCTCTTGGTTTGAAAGGAATTACAGCCTCTCCGCCGCATGAAGCGCAGGTAGCGGTGTAGGTCTGTCTTTCAGCCTTGCTTGCCTGTTTTCTTGCATCTCTGCAAGCCTTGCATCTCTGCGGCTCGTTTGTGAAGCCCTTTTCAGCGTAGAACTCCTGCTCACCTGCTGTGAAAACGAACTCATTTCCGCAGTCTTTGCATACTAATGTCTTGTCCTCGTACATGATACCATACCTCGATATAAAAATTTGTGCCTCGTCGGACTTGCACCGACACCTTTGATAAACAACGCTCTGCAATTAAGCTATTCGGCCATATAAAGAACCCTTGCGGGTGATCTTATCCTATTATTTCAGTACCGATTTCAGTTTACGCCTTACCCTTTGCATCGCATTGTCCACCGACTTTACAGTCACGCCCAAATTTAATGCCATCTGGTTATAAGCCATACCTGTCAAAAATAACTGAAAGACTTTCCATTCCTGCTCTGAAAGTGCGGAAATGATCTTGTTGTACATCTCCTCGTTGCGCTCATTCTGCATAAGTATGCTTTCGGGAGTGGAATCTGAAAGAGAATTTACGAAACGCTCCTCCAGGGAATCGTCGTAAAACTGCTCAGATTCTGTGAGCGAATTTTTCTTCATGGAAGAGATGATCTTGTTGCGCACACAGACGTTTGCATAAGTGGAAAACTTAACGTTCTCGTCAAAGCGGTAGGTGTTGACCGCCTTCAGAAGACCCATAAGCCCTTCCTGAACCATATCCTCACGAATGGAAATATCGTACTTTCCGGCAAAATACTCCACCGTGCGAAGATAGCGCACGATCAGCTCCGAAACAGCACGCTTATCGCTTTTTGAACGGGCAACAAGCTCCTCATCAGAGAGGGAGTTATACTGAAAACGCCCATTTCCCATAACAAAACCGCCTTACGCACCAATGTGCTTATATGATACCATTTTCATCTTTGAAAGTCAAGGAAATCGTTAAAATAAAATTCACAAATAGAAATCTTTGTAACAACTTACACATTTAAAGTGCATAAACTTGGCATTTTAACCAAATGCAGGCGACACAAAAAGGCAGCCGCCAAAGCGACCGCCTTGTCATCATTTTAAAGTGAGCAATACTCTGCTCTTCCGTTTTTGAAGATATCTCCCCCTGTGCAGTCATCTGCAACGATAAGCGGGAAATCCTCCACATAAAGTCTTTTCACCGACTCGCATCCCAGATCGTCAAAAGCCACCACTTCGCACGACTTGATACAG
Organism: Ruminococcus sp. FC2018; assembly: GCF_000621805.1. Classification (GTDB taxonomy): domain Bacteria; phylum Bacillota; class Clostridia; order Oscillospirales; family Ruminococcaceae; genus Hominimerdicola. Next base: position 8,657 of record NZ_KK211351.1, read on the forward strand.
TTGCAAGCCAGCGCACCTGCGCCGCCGATAGCGCACAGGTAAATAGCCTTGTTGCGGACAATAGCGTCCACCACAGCCTGTGACCTTTCGCCCTTGCCTATCATTCCGCCCAGTCCCAGATCAAGCAGCCTGGGGGCGAATTTGTCCATTCTTCCCGACGTTGTGGGGCCGCAGGACCCGATAGGTCTTCCCTCCGGTGCAGGAGTAGGTCCGGCATAGTAAATAACGGAATTTTCTATGGGGATCGGAAGCTCCTTCCCCTGATCCAAAAGCGCATCAAAACGCTTGTGGGCAGCGTCCCTTGCAGTATATACATATCCCGTCAGAAGGATCTTGTCACCGCATCTGAACTCACCGCTTCGCTTTTTCAGCTCCTCTGATCTGACCTTTGCAAAATCCGCCATCTATCAAGCTTCAGCTTCCTGCTTATCAACAAGCTCCAGTCCCTCGTCGATAAGGTCTCTTGCATCGTTTACAGAACCGATGCTTGTGCCATACAGGTCATTAAGGGTCGTAACAAGCTTCTGAACATTATCGCTAAGCTCTGTGAAGTGAGCCTTGACTTTCTTTCTGATATCCGAGGACTGTGCCTTGATAGTAACTGCGCTTGCCTGTGCATCTCTGATGGTCTTGTCAGCCTCTGCTCTTGCTTCGCTTCTTACTCTCTCTGCCTCTGCGTTAGCCTCTGTGGTAACCTTGTGAGCCTCTGCATTTGCTTTAGTTGTGGTCTGTTCAGCCTCAGCCTTAGCCTCAGCCACCATGTTAGCTGCGTTCTGCTTAGCACTTGTGAGTGTAGCATCAGCCTCAGCCTGTGCGGAAGTAACCAGCTTCTCAGCCTGTGCGTTTGCATCGTCAAGGATCTGGTTCTGCAGCTGCTGAGCTTCCTCTTCCATCTGCTTAGCATTAGCCTTAGCGTCTGCAACCACCTTGTTAGCTGTGTTCTGAGCCTCGATAAATACCTGACCGAGCTCCATAGCTGCATTACCGCTGCCGGCATTCTTCTCAGCCTGCTCCAGCTTATCCTTGAGTTCTTCTATTTCATTTTTCTGTCTTTCGATCTCAGCATCTTTCTCAGTGATCTGCTGCTCATAGTCGGCGATACGCACCTTCATTGTGTCGGTGGAAGCCATAAGCTCAGCCACCTTATTCTTAGCGTCCTCGACCTTCTTTTCCAATTCAGCCTTGCCCTCGAAGTCCTGAGTCTGGGCATTGCCCTGAGATTTTTCCAGTCTTTCGATAGTTTCGTTCTGATCGTTTACCTGTGCCTCAAGAGTATAGATCTTAGAGGTAAGATCGTCTACATAAGCAAGAACGTCCTGCTTATCAAATCCACCCACTCTAACAGTTCTCAAAAATCCATTGCTTGCCATATAATGTCCCTCCAAATAATAATTGATCCTTAATAATTATACTATATATAAAAGGTCATTTCAATAGGCTTGGCTCAATTTCGGGAAATTCATTATTAGTAACAAATTCCACCGATGTTTATTGGCTAATTTGATTACAGAACATTCCCACGGCTCAAAGCCACAATACCTTAATATTATTATAACAAAAGCGCAACGAAATTTCAAGTGTTTTTACCGAAAAACTTTCGGCAAAAGCTTATTTTATAGCCTTTGTCAATATATAGTCCCCTATGACCTCTGCGGAAACTATAAGTAGTTTTCCCTATTAGGTGAGATAAGGCAAATCATTCCAAAAAATGATTTGCCCTATCGGAAAAATATTCTTTTTTTACTTCAAATTACTTCTTGAAGATATTGAAGATATCGTCGTAGTAATTTGGATTATCAGCAGCCTTCACGCCTGCCTTAGCCATAGCCTCTGCGTTAGCCTTGCTCTCATCGTCAGCCTTAGGAGCCAGCTTTGCGAACGGGTTAGCGGGCTTAGCCTCCTCTACGGGCTCTGCATCGTCTGCAAAGTCAGCAGCGATAACAGTAACGTCCATTGTATCCTTAGCGTTCTCATCTGTTCCGTTACCGAAGATGATATCTGCGCCCGGATCAGCAGCAGTAGAGATAGCCTCTGTAAGCTCTGCCATATCCAGAACAGTAAGATCCGGCGACATGGTGATGTTGACGATAAGTCTTCTTGCGCCTGAGATAGAGGTCTCAAGCAGCCTGGAAGTAACCACCTGATTGAGTATATCCTGGACCTTATCCTTGCCCTCGCCGTGACCGATAGCGATGTGAGCCTTGCCTGCGTTGGTAAGGATAGTGGTAACGTCTGCAAAGTCAACGTTGATCTCATCATGTCTTGTGATGATCTCAGCGATAGCGATAACGTCTGTCTTAAGTACATTATCCGAAATAGCGTAAGCCTGAGCCATAGTCAGGTTCTTCATATCGGTGTCGATAAGGTTCTGGTTGGGGATAACGATAAGAGCGTCAACGTTCTTGGCAAGAGCCTCGATACCCTTTTCAGCCCTCTCCATCTTCTTGATACCCTCGAACTTGAAAGGCTTTGTAACAACGCCGATAGTCAGCTTGTTAGCCTCTCTTGCGATCTCAGCGATCACCGGAGCAGCACCTGTGCCCGTTCCGCCGCCCATACCGGCGGTAATGAATACCATATCGGCATCCTTGATCTTCTCTGCGATCTCATCCTTGCTTTCCTGTGCGGAGGACTCACCGATCTCCGGCTTTGCACCTGCGCCAAGACCCTTGGTGAGCTTTCTGCCGATCTGGATAGTATTTTCAGCGTCAAACTTTTTAAGAGCCTGAGCATCTGTATTTACAGCGATATACTCCACATTACCTCTGATTCCCTGGGCGATAATGCCATTAAGAGCGTTTCCGCCGCCGCCGCCGACACCAATGACCTTTATCTTTGCGCCTGCTACCGGCTCGTCTACGATTTCGTAACCCATATTCGTGTTCCTCCTATATTTTATGATTGGATCCTCATAATTTACACATCTAACGTGAGGGATCATTGCGTCAGGACACAATACGCCCTTTTAACACATTATTAGATAATATCATATTATCATATTACGCTTAAAATGTAAAGCGGTTTATAAGCTATTTTTTAAAATTTCTATTAAAAAATAGTTAATCGGAGCAATTTGAACAAAAAATTGTACAGATTAGACAAATTCTGAGGTATATGCTTTTTCCTATGGCTGGTAATTAAAGCCGTATCCGTAGCCGTTGCCCGCATCGTATCCGTTTCCGTATGGAGCGTTGGGGTCATAGGTATATCCGCCGCTGCCCGTTCCCGTACCTACGTTTACTTCATATCCTCCGTAGCCGCTTCCGGCATTATAATTGTTATTGTTATTATAGTTGTAGTTGTTGTTATTATAGTTATTATTGTTATTATTGTTATTGTAATTGTTGTTATAGCCGTTTGCGGCACCTGCGTTGTTCGTATTGCCGCCTGAGGTATTGTTGCCTGTACCCGTGTTTGAACCTGTGCCGGCGTTTGAACCGGTGCCTGTTGAAGTGCCCGCACTCGGGTTGTTCTTCATATACCCGTAATCCTCTATCCTTTCAGGAGCATTGGTCTGTGGCTTCTGCTCGTCATCGGTCTTTTTATCCTCCTGCCCGGAAGCAGCCTTGCTGTCCTCCTTGGAGGAACCTGCGCCCTCCGGCAAAGCGGAAATTCCGCTGTCCGAACCATTATAAATAAGCTTTCCCCTGAATTCCTTGTCCAGCTTATCCTCCAGCACGGATTTGAAATAGCCCAGCTTATACTCAAGCTCCACCGTGCCTCCCAGTTCCACCGTCACACGTGAATCATAGTTCATCACTATTGACGAACGCTGGGTCATATCAATGGTGGTTATGTTTTTCATATCTATCTTTTTGATACAGTTCATAAGCTCGTTGTATATGCGCAGCTTGTTTTTATCCTTGCTTTTAAGCTCATCCCCCACCTTTTCCGCATCAAGCTCAAAGCCCTTTACCACAGGAATACCTCCCGTGGGCTTTGGGTTTGCCTTTTCAAGTATCCTGCCGCTGGAGGACACCACCCAGTAGCTGTCGCCCTCAGCGATATCAGCGGCTTTTTCCGCCTCCGTTATCGTTACTATCAGCGTAGAGGGATATTTCTTTTCCACCTTTGCACTCTCGATAAATACCAGATTGTCCTTCAGCCGCTGCTCAATAAGCTTTGTGTCGGTGCGCACAAGGTTTTCGCTGTTTATTATACCGCCCACGCCCATTATCTGGTCGTCACGGTAAAGAGTAAGCCCGTTTATCTCAACATTTTTCACCCTGAAAAAGACCGTGAGGCACAGCACCAGGAGCACCAGAGAAACGAACACAAAGGCTATTGCGAAATAGCCTGCCATGCCGCCGTTTCTGTTTTTTGGTCTTTTAGGCTCATCCGTCCCGAACCGGTCGTTCGGGTTTGATTTTACAACGTCTCTCATCTTTCACTTTCCTTAGCTTTTTATCCTTTTTATATCAGCGCCCACCGAGCGGAGCACTGTCTCTATGTTTTCGTATCCACGGTCGATATAGCACAGGTTTTCCACCCTGCTCTCTCCCTGAGCGCCAAGAGCCGCAAGCACAAGGCAAGCCCCTCCCCGAAGGTCAAGGGCTCTGACAGTTGCTCCGCAAAGCTTTTTGACACCCCTTATCACCGCGACCTTCCCCTCGGTCTTTATATCCGCACCCATGCGCACAAGCTCATCAACGTGGCGGTAGCGGTTGGAGAAAATATTTTCCACCATCACCGATGTTCCTGCCGCCTTTGCCAGCGCCGCCATCACAGGCGCCTGGGCGTCGGTGGGAAATCCCGGGTAAGGCATGGTCCTTATGGTGTTCACAGCGCACAGAGGTTTCTTTGCGCTTATAAATATACGGTCATCGTAAGTAAATACGCTGCAGTTCATCTGTTGGAAAACGGATATCACCGAGCGCATATGACGAGGGTCCGCCCCTTTGATATCAAGCTCGCCCCCTGTGACCGCCGCCGCCGACATAAACGTAGCGGCAACTATCCTGTCGGGCATTACCGAGTATTCGCAGCCGTGGAGCTTATCCACTCCGCTTATGACCACGGTAGGAGTACCCTGTCCCCTTATCCTTGCTCCGCAGCGCACCAGGAAATTGCCAAGATCGGTGATCTCCGGTTCTGTGGCAGCATTAGTTATAACTGTTTCGCCCTTTGCCAGTACCGCCGCAAGCATGATATTCTCCGTAGCCCCCACCGACGGGAACCCCAGATCTATCCTTGCCCCATGCAGCCCACCGGGACATTCACAGCACATACCGCCGTATTCCTCGCTGATCCTGACCCCCATCTGCTCCATTGCGCTAAGGTGCATATCTATGGGTCTTGGTCCCAACTCGCACCCTCCGGGCGGTGACAGCTCACACTCTCCCTTTCTTCCCAGGATCGCCCCGAGAAAGACTATGGACGAGCGCATCTCCCTCATCAGCTCCTCCGGCACCGCACAGCAGTTCATATCTCTTGCATCAACGCTGACACAGTGGTCGTGGTAAGAGCATTTACATCCCAGCTTGTTAAGTATCCTGCAAGCAGCGAACACGTCGCTCAGCGCAGGGCAGTTTTTCAGTCTGACCTCACCGCTGCACAAAGCGCAGCCGGCAAGCAGAGCAAGGGCACTGTTCTTGGCACCCTGAAGAGGTATTTCACCGCTGAGGCGTTTTGCGCCTCTTATGGCAAGCTTTTGCATAAAAGTCAACTCCTTTAAAAGTAAATAAAGGTCTGACTTATCTTATGCTCAGCCGCTCCCGCAGGTGAAAGCTCAGCTCATGTCCAGAAGTATATTGTTTGAAACAAAAATGAAAGAAGGGATACAAGGCACAGAAAGACCGAACACTTTTTTGTTCATTCCCTCTGTTGCGATTATCATGGAGGATACCGCCTCGTTAAATTCCTTTTCCGAAAGGTCTGCAACGTTCACAAGTACCTCAATAGTTATCGTCTTTGAGCCGAATGCAGGTATCTCCGCAGGCTCCTGGTCGCCGTTTTCCTTTTTGTCCGCCATGGAAATGTATGCTATCCTGTCCTTGTACTGCGAAGCGACTTTTTTCACCACAAACTTTGGTATCTCCACCTTGAAAGGCGAAAGGTTCCTTGCGTTGTACGCCAGCTTTACCACACGATAATTTTCCATTTTTTCCGAGGTAAACGCCTTCTGACTGTTCATGGAATAGTGTGACGATGCATAGGCTTTCAGCTCAGTCATGCCCATATTCTTAAAGACGTTGGCTTCCTTATCCACCACGCTGCTTGAGGTGTCGTCGGAAATAATAGGCGGGAAAGCAAACATCATAAACAGCAGAAACGTCACCGCCACCGTGCACCAGATAACAATGGTCTTTTTCTTTACATACTGGTTACCCAGCTTTACGCCACGGTTAAGGCCTGTTGCCTTTGGTATCTCTTTTGCGTTGAAATCGCTGAAATCTTCCTCCTGCTCTTCCTCTTCATCCTTTGAGGTGCGAAGGTTCATTGCAGGGTCTTCATAAAGTATTGCCCTTTCAAAAGAGCCCTTGTTATGGCTCTCACCCTTTGAAAACAGGGATTCTGCGTACTGATTGGTAAGACTGCCCCTGTGCTTTGGGGTATTCAGCGCACGTATCTCCTGCTTGTCGGGCAGTCTTATGCTATCCATATCTCCCGAACCGGGATTTTTCTTTACTTTAGCCATTTAACATTCCCCTTAATAACGTTTATGACATCCGTATTACCGTATAACTTATCACTTTGTAAGCAGCTCGTCAAGAGCTTTCATTATTCTCTCCCGAGTGTCCGGGATATGCAGCTTAGCCGCATTTTCCGCAGAGCTTTTCAGCTTCTCCGGGTCGTTTATATAGCCCATGACCGTGTTGATGAAAAGCTCATCCGTAAGATCCTTCTCCTCGATAACAACACCAGCACCTGCCTTTTGCAGCACCATTCCGTTGTGATACTGATGGTTTTCCGCAACCATAGGTGACGGTATCATCACTGCCGGTCTGCCCATAGCCTCTATCTCCGTAAGCGCACCCGCTCCGCAGCGTGTTATGACCAGATCGCAGGCAGCCATTGCCACAGGCATATTTACATAGCTCTCAACGATCCGGTGAGGGTCATCCTTGACCTTTACACCGTCTTTCTCAAGATCCTGTACATAGTCCTTGTAGTCCACATATGTGCCGTAAGAATGAATGTGGTTAACTTTGATGTTGTTGTCCTGATAGTATTTAAGCAGCTTCGCCGCATAGGTGTTCACCGTAAGCGAACCAAGGCTTCCGCCTGTTGACAGAACGCAGACCGTGTCCCTGTCAAAGCCAAGCTTATCCCTTGCCTCCTGCTTTGACATCCTGCTGAAAGCGTTTCTTACAGGAAGCCCCGTAACAACCACTTTTTTCGCCTTTTCAAAATACTTTTTGGCTTCCTTGACGCTGACCATTACCACATCAGCGTGCTTTGAAAGGATCTTGTTTGTCACGCCTGCATATGCGTTCTGCTCATGCACAGCAGTCCTGATCCCCATTTTTGAAGCCGCCCTGACCACAGGTCCCGAAACATATCCGCCGGTGCCAACCACAAGATCAGGCTTGAAATCTCTGATTATCCTCTTGCAGGTCTTCCCCGACCTCATAAGATAACCCACAGCCTTGAAGTTGCGCTTTATGTTCTCCGGACTGATGTGCCTCTGAAAACCCTCTATACGTACCGGCTCAAACCTGTATCCAGCCTTTTCAACAAGCTTTGCCTCTATTTTGTCAGGATTTCCCGCAAAACAAAACTCTGTGTCCGGGTATCTCTCTTTTATTATCTCCGCTATCGCAAGCGCAGGGTTTACGTGCCCCGCCGTGCCTCCGCCAGCCAGTAATACTCTGTACATCTATTATCAGCTCCATAATATCTATGTCGTTCTAAATCAGAATTTACCGCAGTACCCTTGGGTAGCAGCTGGGGGAACTCTTTTAAGAGAAGATTTCCCCCAGACCCCCTCAGAAACCTATTAATGATTTTTCCCCACCCCGTCTGCGACGGGGCAGGAAAAAATAACTATAAGTCCTAAGGAGATATGAGAACCCCCTTAAGAGAAATCCCCAACTACTATGCAAGGATAATGCGCCAAATCGTGCATATTAAAAAGGTTTGGGGTCAAGCCCTTTCCTAAAAAGGGCTTGCGGGTCGAGGGCGGCGCCCTCGTCGCTCTCCGCAGAGAGCGAAATCCCCCTACATCGTGCGCTCCGCAAGGGGTGAATTTCAAAACAGCCCGGTGGACTGTTTTGAAAGAGGGGACGCCCTGCAAGAGAGGGCGTGCCCCTTTGGAAAGCGCAAAACTCTTTTCCCTCAAGCCGCCTGCAAAAAGGCGGCTTGAATCTCATATAATGAGCACCTATGACCCCTTCGGGTGCACAACTATTATTTTGATAATAATATAAATTCTGATTTATTTTTTCATATTAGCCTGGCGTGAAATATTGAGCATAATACCCATTTCCGCCATTTGGATCATCAAAGCGGTACCTCCGTAGCTAAAGAACGGCAGGGCGATACCGGTGTTAGGGAAAGCATTGCAGGCGACCATGATATTGAAGAACGCCTGTGAGCCTATCTGGATCGTAATACCGGCGGCGACCAGGGTACCGAATCTGTCCTTGGCGTGGCTTGCGATCTGGAAGCCCTTAAAAATAAACATCACGAAAAGCAGCACGACTATCAAGCCGCCGATAAAGCCCAGCTCCTCGCAAACGATAGAGAACACAAAGTCATTCTGTGACTCCGGGAGGTACAGGAACTTCTGCCTTGATTCGCCGAATCCGAGCCCGTTCCAACCGCCCGAACCGATAGCCAGCAGCGACTGGTATGTCTGCCACGTTGAGCCCTGGGGGTCGCTCTCCGGGTTTCTCCAGCTCTGTATTCTTTCAGATATGTATGAAAATCCCGAGCCGCCTGCCAGAAGCTTCAATCCCACCGCAAGCAGCCCCACAAGTATCATCACGCCGATGAATATCCAGAACGTCTTTGAGGGCATTCCGCTTACATACATCATGCAAATGCCGATTATGCCCACCAGCATTACCGCCGACATATGTCTTTGCAGCACCAGCACTCCGCCAACCATTCCAAGAATGATAATAAACGGCAGAACGCAGTATTTCCAGTCCTTGAATTTAGGAAAATTTACCGCCATGATGTAGGCGAACACAAGAATGAACGTTACCTTCAGAAGCTCCGAAGGCTGGAACTGGATAAAACCGAAGTCTATCCACCGCCTTGCATTGGCGGTCTCCGTGCCCACAAACAGCGTGGCAATGCATACGCCGAAAACAACTATAAATCCCAGATAAACTATCTTCGTGTTCTGGAAAAAGTGGTAATCAAATACCGAAAGCAGCAGCATTGCAGCGATACCAATACCGCCTGCAAATGCCTGACGTTTCAGATAGTAGGTACCGTCGCCCGTGTCCGCAAGTCCCCAGCCGTAGGATGCCGAGAACATCATTACCAGTCCGAACACCACCAGCACCATTACCAGCACAAAAAACGGCTTATCTATCTCGGTGAATATAAGTCTGAGATTGAGTTTTTTTCTCGCCTGAGCAACAGGCTGATTGACAGGGACGGTGTCATAATAATTGACATTTTGTTCTGTATTTGTTCTGTCGGCCAATTTTATTCCTCCTGGAAAGATCTTTACACAAAGTTTTATTTATTCAAAAGTATGCCGTCCGCATAGGAAGCATACACAAATGTTCCCACAGCACCTAAAAGTGTGAGCAGTGCGCTTGCACCCATTATCCTGTAATCGCTCCAGCCTCTGTTTGTCAGATGTCCGTGGAGGGTAAGCCCCTTGAACAAAAGCTGTTTTTTGCGCTTGAAAACCAGTCTGCCGATAAGGGTGCAAACCCCGTCGGCAATAAAAACTATCCCGCTGCATAAAAACGCAAGAGGCATATTCGTTGTAACGGTTATGACCGCAATGCACCCACCGAGAAATGAGCTTCCCGACCTGCCAAGATACATTTTTGAAGGGCTTATCCCCCACACTAAGTATGCTCCGCAGGCACCTGCCGCAACAACGCTGAATATCTGGGGTATCTCAAGGCGGGGATACAGCCCGCACGCTCCTGCGCTGCCGAGACAGAACATCATCGAGGTCAAAGCGCATAAGCCGTCGCAGCCCTGATCCGTGACCCCTCCCGGGCAGTCATGCAGCTCCGTTAAACCTATTATAACAGTCATAAAGCCTGCTGTCAATGGATAAAATATAAACCCAAGTTCAATATTTCCCATATGAAACGGAAGGAGCAGTCTTGTGTCCAGCACGCCCACATATCCCAGCAGACAGCAATAGCCAAGGCACAGCACCCATCGCCATAAAATGACCCAGCGTCGCTTTGGTCCGATGCCCCTTCCGGTGTCGCTGTTATAGTCCCGGACAAGCCCGGCGGCGGTTATGAGAAGCACCAGAGCCGCACTTGCGGCGAAAACCGATAGGTCCGTGTTTCCCATTGCCCCGCCGTCAGAGGATAAGCTGCGTCCGACAATTCCCACCGTCAGACCAAGCACCATTATCAGCGCCATAACAAGCCCTGCAAATTTAGGCTCGCTGCCGTCCTTTTTGAACCTGTCGCCGATATAAAGGTCAAACTTTCCCGTCTTCACCCTGCGGAAAAACGGGATAAAAAAACGAAAGAGCACCGTTCCTCCTGCAAGCTCCGCCAGTAGTATTACGCTTTGCACCTGCCAGTTCATCAGTTGCTCTCTCCTTATTGATCCTGTGTTTTTAAGATCTGTTTAACACTTATGCAAGATAAAGGTCAAATATTTATGTTTTGTAAAACTATATCGTTTCAAATCATATTGCTTCAAAGACTTTCTCCAGAGCCATGCCCCTGCTTCCCTTCAGAAGAACGGAATCGCCCTTGCGAAGTTTTGACCTGAGATAGTCTGCCAACTCGTCCTTGTCGGAAAAGTGCATACACCTGCTCTTGTCAAAACCGTTCTCCACCGCACCAAGAATGTAATTCCTGGCAAGCTCTCCGAAACAGTAAAGCCTGTCAGCATGGGAATCTGCCACGTATTTACCCACAGCCTTGTGGAATTCTGCGCTCCTTTCCCCAAGCTCAAGCATATCCGCAAGGACGCAGTAGCGCATTCCGTCAGTCTCAAGCTGGTCAAGAACGGAAATGCTGGAGCGCATAGAGTCGGGAGCTGCGTTGTAGCAATCCACCACGAAGCTGACGCCGTTTTTAACTGTAATGTTCTGTCTGAGCCCTTCCGGTCGGAAGCTCTCAATGCCTTCAAGTATGCTCTCCACCGGCACTTCAAGGATAAGACCAACACAAAATGCCGCAAGGGCGTTCTTTACGTTATGTACGCCAATGCAGTTTATCCTTGCGTGAGCTATTTCTCCCCCGTAGCAGATGTCAAAATCCACACCTGCGTTGCGGTTGATTATATTTGCGGCGTAAACGTCGCAGTTTTTGTCCTTTACGCTATAATACCACACCTTGCGAAGTCCGTGTACAACGGCATTGGCAAGGAACTTGTCGTCCATATTCAGAACCAGCGGTGCGCCCTGCTTTGCCCCGTCAAGTATCTCCAGCTTTGCGGCAAGTATGTTCTCCTGTGAGCCGAGCTTTTCGATGTGAGACACTCCGATATTTGTTATTACGCACACCGACGGCTTACAGCTCATTGACATACGGGATATTTCTCCCCGGGCACTCATGCCCATTTCAATTACCGCCGCCCGGGTCTGTTTATCTATCCCAAAAAGAGTTTTGGGCATTCCTATCTCGTTATTCAGATTGCCCTGAGTTTTCAAGGTCTTATACTTCTGTGCCACAACAAGGGATATCATATCCTTTGTGGTGGTCTTTCCCACGCTGCCCGTTACGCCCACAAGGGGTATATCAAACTTGTCACGGTAATAACCTGCAAGGTCAAGCAAAGCCTGAGCCGTGGAGTCAACTATAATGCACCTTGCACCCTCTACCGCCCTTTCGGTTATGACTGCCTGAGCACCAAGCTCCATCGCCTTGGCAGCAAAATCATGACCGTCAAAGCGTGCACCCCTCAACGCAAGAAACACCGACCCTTCGGTTATGGTGCGGGTGTCGGTGGAAATATTGTCTATTAAGGCATCGTCAGGATATCCATAGCTTCCCTTTACTGCCTTTACTATTTCCGACAGTTTCATCTGTTCCATTTTATAATTCACTCCCTGCCTGTTACAGTATATATCATTCAGAACTTACGCAGTACCCTTGTGTATCAACCGGGGGAGCAATTTTAAGAAAAATGCCCCCCGATAAAGCTGCAAAAGGGGTTCCCCGATGGTTGCACAGGGTATATTATCTGCCTTCTTCAGAAAGCTCATTAAGGGCTTCTGCCACGACTTCACGCTCATCGAAATGTATCTTCACGCCGCCTGCCAGGATCTGATAATCCTCATGGCCTTTACCTGCCAGGACGATAATATCGTCTTTTTCTGCGTTTTTAACAGCCCAGTGGATAGCTTCACGTCGGTCACAGATCTTAACATAGGGTGTACTTTTACCTTGCAGACCAACGAGAATATCCTTTATTATCTCCTCGGGGTCCTCATTCCTCGGGTTATCCGAGGTAACGATAAGGAAGTCGGAATTATCCGCAGCAGCAGCTGCCATAAGCGGACGCTTTGTAGCATCTCTGTTTCCGCCGCAGCCAAAGAGGCACTTAACTTTTCCGGTAGAGCTTTCCTTAATAGCTTTGAGCACGTTCACCAGCGCATCCGGGGTGTGGGCATAGTCACAGATAACGGTAAAATCCCTGTGTGTGGGGACTATCTCCGCTCTGCCTCTTACGCCGCCCTGGTCGGCAAGCGCCTTTATGACCTTATCAACGTCATATCCCAGCGTCTCGCAGCAAGCTATTACTGCCAGGGAATTTGAAACATTGAAAAGTCCGGGCATACCGAACTTTACGTTGCGTTTTCTTATGCCGTCGGAGTAAACATACTTCACTCCGCTTGCGGAAAGCAGCACGTCGTCCCCCACAAAATCAGCTGAACCGCCCACAGAATATGTCTTGACCGGGCAGGTAACTTCGCTTATATATCTTCTTCCGTACTCGTCGTCACAGTTTATTATAGCAGTTCTGGAAATATAGAAAAGCTCTTTTTTCGCCAGATAGTAGTTCTCCATTGTGCCATGGACATCAAGGTGGTCCTGAGTAAGGTTGGTAAAGATGCCCACCTCGTATGTGCAAGCGGCAACACGCTTTTGCTCAAGTCCCTGTGAGGACACCTCCATTACCGCATAATCGCAGCCCGCCTTTACCATTTTGTCAAAAAGCTCATAAAGGTCATAAGGCTCCGGGGTGGTTCTGGATGTGGGATAGATACTGTCGCCTATCTCGTTCTGGCAGGTGCCGATAAGTCCCACCTTGCAGCCAAGGGAGGTAAGCACTTTTTTTATCATAGTTGTTATAGTGGTCTTGCCGTTGGTGCCTGTAACGCCTATCAGGCGCAGCTTATCCTGAGGATTGCCAAACCAGTTGGCGCACATACGAGGATAAGCCCCACGGGTGTCGTCTATGATTATCTGGTTTTCAAGTCCCAGGTCACGCTGACACACCACCACAGTGCAGCCCTTTGCGACCATATCCTTTGCGGCATCGTGCCCGTCAAAGGTATTGCCCTTTATGCACACAAAGACTGTGCCCGGCTTTATCTCGCTTCGTGTATCGCAGGTAACTCCCGATACCTCAATATCAGGTATATCCACCTGAGATACGTTTTTCATCAATTCATACAGTTTCATTTTGCATTTCCCCTGAATATTTTTTTACCATAGCTTGGTTTTTTTATTTTGCTCACGCTACTGTGAAGATACGGTAGAGCTTGCAAAGGTAACGGATATTGCCGTTCCCACAGGGACAGATTTTCCGGCAGTTGCCTGCTGATCTCCCCGGGCAATGGCTCCCGTTTCGCTGGCTCCCGCTCCCTGGGCTGTAAGGTTCAGTCCATAGGATTCCAGCAGCTCCTTAGCCTGCTGTCTTGTAAGACCTGCTATGCTTGGAACGGTGACCATTTCAAGCTTTGTATCGTCGGTACAAAGAACCACTGTTCCGCCGTTGTCGATAGCGGCACCTGTTGGGTACTGCTTCACAACAGAGCTTCCGCTGCCCACGACCTTCACTTTAAGTCCCAGATTTTCCAGAGTCTTCTTTGCGCTTTCAAGCTTATAGGTCTGAACATTGGGGACAGTTACCTGGAGAGTCTTGCGCTCCTCCTCGGTATACTGCGGGAATATTTCCATATATGGCAGCAGCTCAGTCATAACCTTAACGCTTATCGGCGCAGCCACCTGGCTTCCGTAATACTGGTCTCCTGTTGGCTCATCCACCAGGATAAGCACCACCACCTGGGGGTCATCCACCGGTGCAAATGCGCAATAGGAGGCAACGTAGGTATTACCTGCTGCATTTTCGTCTATCTTCTGTGAGGTTCCCGACTTTCCGCCGATGCGGTAGCCCTGGATATAGCAGTTTGAGCTTTTGGCTTCTGTGACCACCTTTTCCAGGATATTTCGCATTTCCTGGGATGTCTTCTGAGATATTACCTGTCTTTTCTTCACCGGCTCGTTCTTCTTGACTATATTTCCGTTTTCGTCGGTAACGGTATTCACCACCTGGGGCGTGAGCAGGTCTCCGCCGTTTATAACGGAAGAAAAGGCAGTTATCATCTGGATAGCTGTGACCTTATTTGTCTGACCGAAGGACGATGATGCCAGCTCAACAGGACCGATTTTGTCCTTGGCAATGGTTATGGACATTGATTCGCCGGGCAGGTCGATACCTGTCAGGTCGGTAAAGCCAAAGGCTTCAAGGTACTTATAGAATTTCTCTGCCCCCAGAGTCAGACCTATCTGCACAAAGGCAGGGTTACATGAGTTTATCATGGCTTTCTGAAGGTTCTGGGAGCCGTGGTCAACGAATGACCAGCAGTGGAACGAGGTGTCCGCCACCTTGATCTGGGTATTACAGCTGAAAACGTCCTCAAGTGTTATTGCGTTTTCTTCAAGCGCTGCGGAGCCTGTAAAGGTTTTAAAGACAGATCCGGGGAAATATATCTCGGAGACCGCTTTGTTTTTCCACTGGGTAGACCAGGCATCAAGCTGCTGTTTCTTATACTCCTCGGAATTCTCGTCAAGACCGGCAAGCTTCTGAGCAGAGGCTTTATCGGTTACCTTTCCGGGATCGTTTGGATCATAGCTGTACTCGGTGGCCATGGCAAGGACCTTAGCGGTCTTGGGATCCATGATTATACCGGTGGCTCTGTACTTGGGTTTATGCTGGGCAACGCCGTCTTTAAGGGCTTTTTCCAGTATATACTGGATATTTGAATCAATATTCAGATTTATGCTGTATCCGTTCTGTGCGCTGTACTCCTGCTTGTAGCGGTAGGGGATCTCGTTGCCGTCGCCGTCCTTAGCGGTAACTATTCTTCCGTCTACGCCTGAGAGGTACTCGTTGTAATAAGATTCGATGCCGTATATTCCGTCGCCTTCAAATGAGGTATGACCGATAACATTGGCGGCAAGGGAATTCTGCGGATAGACACGGTTGGTGGTAGGTTCACACCTTACGCCGTCCACAGAAAGCTCGGTAAGCTTTTTCTCCACCGCATCGGCTACTGACTTATCCACATTTCTCTTGATTATCTTATATCTTGATTTTTCGTCCGTAAGGGCACTTCTCACCTGTGCGGTATCTGTGGCAAGCTTCTGGGACAAAAACGTTACCAGCTCATCAAGTATTTTTGAGCCGGGCTGGTTCTTTTCCAGTTTTGCACGGTACTCATTAAGCTTGCTTTCGTTCTTTTCGGTCTTTAAAAGCTCCTCAAGCTCAGCCCTGTTCTTATCCTTTTTATCCATATGCTCCTTGAGCATCACAGGGTCACAGTAGACGTTATACACCGTTGCGCTCTGAGCCAGTACCGAACCGGTGGCATCATAGATAGTTCCTCTTGATGCGGAAACGACCGTACTTTGCAGCTGCTGGCTATTGGCAAGAGCTTTCCAGTATCCGCCCTCCAGGACTGACACCTTCAGAACAGAATATATAATATAAACGGCCATTACTCCGAAAGGAATTATAAGGAGCAGATTTAGCCTTCTTTTCATCCTTGCACTTGGTCTGTCTGTCATGTTTTACTCCCTTACCACAATAAAACGGCGCAAATGCGCTGTTTTCCACTAACAATAATATAGAACAAGAAAGCCAGGCACAAATTTTATCTGTCCCTAACTTTCCTCATTGATATTTTATTCATCACAAGCCGAAGTATTCCAGCTTGGATACGAACCAGTTTTTGATCCTTACAAATATGCTGCGGTCTTTTGTTTCCACTACGGAAGCCACCGCATCGCTGTCCACCTCAACATATTCTATCTGAGATCTGTCCAGCTTTACAAGCCCCTCGCTTTTTGCATATTCCTCTATCTTGGTCATGCTGGTCTTTTGTGCCAGCTCCGATTCAAGACTGGTATTTCCGTTGCGAAGCTCGGTCAGCTCCGTTTGCAGACGGGTCTGCTCGGCACTCAGATCCGAGATCTGCACCTTTCCGTATATCATTACGCACAGCAGTCCGCAAACAAGCGCACAAAGGACAACGAATCTCAATGAAAAAAACTTATTCGCTGTGTCGGTATTCTTTTTTTGTTTGATCTCTCTGTCTACGACAGCCTCTTCCTCGGGGGCAGGGGCATAGTCATAGGCAAGGTTGTGTAACTTTGCCATAAGTCAAGCACCTCAAAGTTTAACAAACACTCTCTTTTTCCGCCCTTGTGCTGTTTGCAGATACAGCCCTGTGACTTACCCCGCACAAGGCGGGGATGATCACAAGCAATGACAATTAGGCAGATGTTTCTCTCTTTTTGTGGTTTCAGCTTTTTCTCTCTGTGCTGAAAATTCAAGCTTTTTTCTCTCTACAGCTTTTCAATTATGCGAAGCTTTGCGCTGTGGCTGCGGTTGTTCACCGCCAGCTCCTGCTCGCTTGCCTCGATAGGCTTTGAGCTTATCATTTTCCCTCGCGGTTTTTTACCGCAAATGCAGACGGGAAAATCCGGCGGACAGGTACAGCCTGTGCACAAGCTTTTAAATCTTTGCTTTACAAGTCTGTCTTCAAGTGAATGGAAGGATATTATACACAGCCGTCCTGCTGTGTTCAGGCAATCAAAGGTCTTATCCAGTGCGATGCTCAGATGTTCAAGCTCGCTGTTGACTTCGATCCTTATAGCCTGGAAAGTTTTTTTGCAAGGGTTTTTCTCTCTCCTCACCCTCTGAGGTACGGACGATTTTATCGCCTCGGCAAGCTCAAGTGTAGTTTCCAGAGGTCGATGTTCCCTGGCTTTCAATATCCCCATGGCTATGCTTCTGGCGTATTTTTCTTCGCCGTATTCAAATATAATTTTAGCCAGCTGTTCAAAGCTGTAATTATTAACAACATCTCTTGCGCTGAAGCCTTCACGGCTCATCCGCATATCAAGCGGTGCATCGGTATGATAGGAAAATCCTCTGCCTGCGTTATCCAGCTGGAACGAGGACACTCCAAGGTCAAGCAGTATACCGTCGACCTTATCTATCCCCAGATCTTCAAGTATGGAATCTATCTGTGAATAGTTGCCCTTTACCACCTGTGCCGGCAGACCTTCAAGCCTTTGTGTAGCCACCTTTACCGCATCAGGGTCCCTGTCTATGGCGATAAGCTTTCCTCCCGCTTGGGGGTCAAGCCTTTGTGCGATAGCCTTTGAGTGCCCTGCACCTCCTGCGGTGCCGTCAACATAAATGCCTCCCGGCTTTATATTCAAGCCGTTTATGCACTCATTAAGCATTACGGAAACGTGGTTGAACTCCATTAAAAATCAAGTCCTTCCAATGCCTCGGCAAGCTCCTGTTCACTGCCGCTGCTGACCTCTTCCCAGCGCTGCTTATCCCAGATCTCGCACCGGTCGCAAACGCCTGCCACCACTATCTCTTTATCAAGCTGTGCTGCCTGTCTGAGAGCCTGGGGGATAAGTATCCTGCCCTGCTTGTCCGGCTCGGCTTCACAAGCCCACGCCATAAAGCTTCTTTGCAGCGTTCTGGCTTTTGCCATGGGCAGCGAGCGTATCTTTTCAGCCTTTTTCTCGAAATTCTCTATTGAATACACGAAAAGGCAGCCGTCTATACCCTTTGTAACGATGAACCTCTCGCCCAGTGCTTCACGGAGCTTCGCCGGAAAGCTAAGCCTGCCCTTGGGGTCCATTGACTGATTATAGGTACCGATAAGCATTCCATCAAGGATGCTTGTACACTCTTTATCCTGCGGCAAGCTGTTCACCTCCCTGCCCTGAAAAAAATAGTCCCGGTGAGTTTTGGGAAAATATTTGGCACTGCGTACCACTTTTTTGCACTTTTCACCACTGTAAACTCATTATACACTATTTGTTTTCAAATTGCAATCGGTAAAAATCCCAAAATTTCGTTACAGGAGGGATTCCAGCCGGCTTGGAAAAGCAGAAAACAGGATTTGAAGGTGGAAATTGTAACCAAACTCGCAGGTGGTGTAATAAAATTGTAATCTATGAACAATTAAAACTCAAAAACCGCCACAATATGCTGTGTTCCGACACAAAAAAAGACCGAACATATTGCACCCGAAAGGCAACAATGGCACACCTTTCCCATATTAACTATAATAGTATGGCTATATTATACCACTACATATAGTATACGTCAATAGGATTTTTCAAAAAAGTTGTATTTGGAAGGAATTTTTACAGAAAAAGAAAACACCCTCTGACTTTTTGTCCGATCAGAGGGCGAAAATATTAAGAAACGGTAACAACTTTTTAGTTCTTTCTTTTAATTATTACAAACTTGATTTTGCGATTATTTATCTGAAAAATTCATTCTAAACAGAAAAAAGCGGTGATTTTGTGAAAAAACCACCGCTTTTGCAATTATTTTTCGATATCCATGGTCAAATTGCACAAATACGACTTACAATACGTCTCATTATATCTTTCTATGCACTTTCCCACTATCTTGATAGCTTCCTGTCTGTTCTGCACGTCGTCGATAACAGTTTCCTTATGTTCAAGGTTCTTATAGACGGTAAAAAAGTGCTTCATCTCGTCAAATATATGGGACGGGAGCTCGGAGATATCGTCGATATGGTTGTATGTGGGGTCGTTGACAGGGACGCAGATTATTTTCTCGTCGTTTGCTCCGTTGTCAAGCATCTTGATAACTCCTATGGGAACGCAGTCCACCAAAGACATGGGGACAAGTGTTTCGGAGCAGATGAGCAGAACGTCCAGCGGGTCTCCGTCCTCGGCGTATGTTCTTGGGATAAAGCCGTAGTTTGCAGGATAGTGGGTGGAGGTATAGAGTATACGGTCCATTCTCAGAAGTCCTGTTGCTTTATCAAGCTCATACTTTACCTTTGAGCCTTTGGGAATTTCTATTACCGCCATAAAGCGGTCCTTGTTTATCACCTTGGGTGAGATATCATGCCATACGTTCATACTTATTATTCCTCCTGACTTAGATACATTCCTGCCTGTTCAAGTGCCCCGGGGATATCATAGACCGTTTCCCCGTCCAGCTCCACAGGAGACAGGCTGCCCACGTTATCGTCGCTCAGCTGCTGCCAGAGGGTCGCAAAGCTGTCTTTTTCCTGCACGCCCAGTTTTTCCAGTGCTGCGGCAAAGCCTTGCGGGGACCTCAGATAAGCGGAAAACTCCTGATAGTCCTTAAAGTATATCTCCTCCTCGGTGGAGTTTGAGCCAAAGCCGAAGCGTGAGATACCGTCGTTTGCCACAAGCTCGCCAAAGCGTTTGATTATTGCCTCCGCCACAGGCTTTGTGCAATTATCAAGGTAATAGGTCTCATAGCTTTCGCCGTCCTCTGCGGGAAGCTCAAGAAAGAAGAAAACAGGCTCTTTTACTGATTTGATGAAAGCCCTTGCTGCGGGCAGGATCAACGGTGCGCTCAGGATCCCCTTTACATCCTCGCCCTGAACCGTAAATGCTGATACTACCTGTCCTGTACTGCGCAGGCTGACTCCCTGGCAGAGAATAAATTTTTCGTCCATTGTAAATTCCTTTTTAGTTAAGAATTAAGGCACTCCGTAAAGAAGTGCCTTAATATTACTTTGGTTTGTGCGTCAGGGTGAGATCAAATTACTCATCCTTCTTCTTCATAACAGCGAGAACAGAAACTGCTGCCAGAAGCGCTGCTGCTGCAAATGTGGAGCCTGCAAAACCTGTATTAGGTGTATTGTCTGCATCCTCATCGCCGCCGGAAGGCTTCTTGCCCTTATTGCTGTCATTGTCTCCGTCGTTGTCACCGCCGGAAGGCTTCTTGCCCTTGCTGCTGTCATTGTCTCCGTCGTTGTCGCCGCCGGAAGGCTTGCTGCTGTCATTATCACCGTCGTTGTCGCCGCCGGAAGGCTTGCTGCTGTCATCGGAAGGCTTACTGCTGTCGCCATCTGGTTTGCTGTCATCATCAGAAGTAGCCTTCTTTGCGTCACAGATCTCGATGGTCGTACCGTTCTGATAGAAGTAACCTGTGGTTGCTTTATCGTCATAAGCGGTCTTTGCACCTGTTGCAGTAACTGTACCGTCACTGTTTACTGTGAACTCCAGCTTAGATGTGATAACATCGTACTTGTTTCCCGCTGCATCGACTACACTGTCGCCGGACTCTGTAAGTTCATATGTGCCCTCTTCAAGCTCAACTTCCCATGTCTTTCCGATCTGAGATGTCCAGCTCTGAGATTTGGACTCGCCCTTCTTGGTGATTGTGAGGATCGCTCCTGCAAGCTCTTCATCACCGCTGATGGTCTTCTTATCGAATACCACCTTCGTTTTTGTTGGCGTTGGTGTAGGTGTAGCCTTCTTAGCGTCACAGATCTCGATAGTGGTTTCGTTCTTGTAGAAGTAACCTTCGGTTGCTGTGGTATCGTAAGCTGTCTTTGCATCTGCTGCG
>NZ_KK211351.1:31219-44574 GCF_000621805.1 Ruminococcus sp. FC2018
ATCTTATCAGCCTTGGTACCGTCGTACTTGTAAACTGTAAGAGTTGCGCCTGCAAGCTCTTCCTGACCTGTGATATCCTTCTTATTGAACTTCACAGGTGTCTTCTTTGCAGCGTCACAGATAGTAAGCTCAGCATCACGTGTGCCTACATTCTTTGCTACTGCAAATCCTGTTTCTGAGGAATTATCCGAATCAAAATCAGTCTTGCTGTTGTTTGATGTTACTGTGATATTTCCGTCCTCACCGATAGTGAACGCTACTTCTGTATTGAGTACATCATACTCACAGCCGTTTTCATCGGTTACCTTAGTGCCGGACTCCTTGAGGATATAGTCGCCCTTCTGGAGCTGTACATTCCACGCAGCATCCTTCTTAGACTCCCAAGAGTTATCGGTAAGTCCAGGGATAGCCGAACCGTCAGCCTTTGTGAGTGTCAGTGTAGCACCTTCAAGCTCTTCTTTGCCTGTAACGTCTTTCTTGTTGATCGTTACGACGGTCTTTGGCTTAATAGCGTCGCAAACGTGGAATGTTGTTCCATCAGCATATACGCCGCCATTCTCGCCAAGTTCGTCCTTGGAAGCCTTAGCCTCGGTTGCTGTTACTGTGCCGTTTAAAACGGTAAACTTAACTTCGCTTGGTATGATGTTATACTTTTCGCCATTTTCGTCAACAATATCAAGATCCTTGCCGCTGGTATCCTTTGCAGCCTCTTCGTGGATAGTATACTCGCCGTCCTCAAGGGCAACGGTAAACGCATCTGTTTTTGCATTTCCGGTTGTTATGATATCTGCACCCGGAACTGCACTTCCGGTACTGTCAGTGAGCCACAGACGAGCGTTCTTAATAGTATGCTCCCCTGTCACAGCCTGCTTGTCAACGGTGATGTTGGTGGTGTTTGCAGCATCGCACATAATAAAGTACGGCTCGTTTTTATCAGCCAACTTTGTAAGAACCAGACCACCGTTAGCCTTTTCGTCTTTGGTAAAGTTATCAACGCTTGCCTTTGCGCCGGTGCACTCAACTGTACCGTTTTGCTTGACTTCAAACTTGAACTCTGTGGTAATTACCTTATAGGTCTTACCGTTCTCAGAAGGTGCCCTACCGTCAACGGTTGCCTTCTCAACAAGCACATACTTGCCTGCTTCAAGCATAAAGGTTCCTTTGGAGCCTTCAACTGCCCGGGAGTCGTAATGAGCAACTTCAACTCTGTCCGCAGTATTTTCAGTATCTGTATAAACGGTAAGTGTTGCGCCTGCAACTGCTTTCTGACCTGTAATATCAGTCTTGCTGATGTGGACAGGATACGTAACAGGTCCGCCAGCCTGTGCATCGCTTATAGTAATAGTATTGTTTGTTTTGGTATATTTAATAGTACCGTTATCCTCGGTGACGTCCTTTGGTTCTTTTACAACCTTACCACTTGCTACCACAAAGTTGGTTTCAGATGTTACAACCTTATATTTCTTTCCGTCAGTCTTGGAAGTAAATTCATCTCCGGTTTCACGGAATGTGTAATTACCGTTGCTGAGTTTGATATTCTTAGCTGTGCCGGAGGAAGTCCATGTGATTCCTATGGTCTTACCGCCTTCGATAACAGCTTCAACGCCTTGCTCCTTATTGAGCTCAACCATATAATCCCAGTCGCCCTGAGGTCTCTCAGCGTCGATTATCTGAATAGTTGCGCCCTCGATCTCTTTATTATTTGTAATGGAAGTTTTGGAGATAACGAAATCTGCCGGAACAGGCTCCTTGTAATCGCCTACGTCGTCATATGGGAAGTGCCACTCACCGTCACTCTTCTGGAAATAGCCTGCTGTAGCCATCCAACCGGTTGTGGTTCCCTTCATTACGGTTTCAGAATTAGGGTTCTTAACTATAAACAGTCCTGCGGTTCCTCCAACCTCAACGTCAGTTGCCTTGTTGAAATTGAAAACAACATTACGCATTACATATTCGTTTATCCAATTGTTGAAATCAGAATCCCATTTTTGACTTTCACCTGTATGACCAGCGTAAAAACCATCGTCAGTCTTAGGTTCAGGTCCAACATTCCAAACACCGTCAACAAGAGTTCTGATGTAGAACTGACCGACCTTAACCTTGTCTGCATTTTTGAAGTTGAACACTATGTTCTGTCCTTTGGCAAGGCTCATGTGCAGTTTCGGCATCTCACCCTTATCGTTGAGCATGCTGTCAGCGTCAACGTAAATAGTTGTATTCTCAGGGTAATGAGTGGTGTCAATAGAATATGAACTTTCGCCCTTTACAGGGATATAATTTGCCTCTTGCTTTGCAAGTACATCGGACATAAACTGTATATGGCTTATTGCCGGTCCAACTACCTTGTTCTTGATATCATCAGCTGACATCTCATGTCTTTCAACATACTCCATGCCGTCTGCTGTTATATCGACCTTATCGCCATAAGGAGAGAAGAGCTTTGCACCATATCCCTCAGGGTGCTGTGTCACCTGATTTATTTTTTCAAAGCGAATATACGGAGTGTCTACCTCGGTATACTTTGTCTTGTCGGTTGCATCAAATGTAACGAGCTTACCAACATAAATAGAACCGCCGGTAGGCTTGGAAAGGTCAGGTCTGAATTCAGCCTGCTTATAAACATTGGCAGCAAAGTTTGTCTGCATATGGTTTATCTGCTCAAATCTGTCAGCTGTTATACCAAACACTCTTGCAGGACCAAGTATTTCACTATATGTATAGTTGTCAGGATCAGAAACAGTTCCCAGAGTCGCAATAGCATAATATTTAGGCTTTGCGATCTCCGCCTCATCCTTTGATTTATCGGTACTTAAAAATTCCTGTCCAAGTACCATATCGCCAACTTTATACTCAGTTGCCTTACCGCCCAAAATGTCTTTAATGCCTGTAGCCTTTTCAGCCTGGAAAAGCCTTACTTTGTAATTTGGCTCATTACCGGTAAATTTCTCAGTGGAATGATCTCCGTTTTCCTGATACCAGTCCTGCTTTTCGCCAGCCTGGATAGCTACAGTAGCAGTCATTTTGCCCTCTCCGTCTGTAACCAGAGGAGCATAACCAATCGTCTTGGCAGGTGCACCGACATGCTCTACCTCTACAACTGCATAAACATGATCGTCAGCAGTAACGGTAGTCGGCTTACCAAAGTTAACCGTTACATAAAGCTCGGGGTTCCTCTTGTCAAGAATGCTGGTATAGCTGTCACCGGAAACCGTTGCAGGTTCCCAGACATAACCGTCAAACTGGTCAGAAGATATCTCGTTATAAGCCTGATAATTCCAACCGGCAGGACGCTGACCCTGAGGAGCTATAAGGTTAGTTGGCTCAACGCCTTTTGTAGCGTAAGGATTAACGCCGTTGTTGCCTTCTACTCTATACTGAAATACACGATAGATGAAAGCGTATGCATTTTTGTCATATGGTTCTGGAGCTTGGTCCCTGTCAAACTCACTAGCATAATTGTCAGACTTCTTGTAGAACTTTTCAAAAGTCACCGTGTCCTCAGCCTTGTTTGCAAGGTCAATCTCCTTGCAATCCCACGCAACAATCTTGTCGACATTATCCTTCTTGACGGAAATGCCTGCGTCCTCTTTGTTCACAAGGGCGCCCAGCACATAATACTTTGTGCCGGAAACATGATTGGCATACTTTTCGAGATTGCCGTCATTCATTACCTTGACGGTAACAGACGGATCGCCTTCTGCCGCGCTTGCGAAAAGATCTTCAAAGACCTTGTCGCTGAAGCAGATCGACAGAGCCATTGCAGTCGCTACGAAGCCGCTGAGCAATCGCTTGAACAATGATCTCTTTTTCATAATTCGCCTCTCCTTTTCACAAAAAATTTGTCATAATTCCATATTCTTACACCCTCAAAGTGACAATTACCGAGTGTAATAATATCTTAACTAATTATACAATATAGGACGAAAACTGTCAACAATTTATTCATAGGTATATTTCACGAATATGCGCCATTTTCTTTGTGCAAAAAGATAGTATAAGTAAAGTCGGTTTAACAAAAACAACAGCCGTTCCAAACTGCATTGGAAGGCTGTTGCGTAAAAGTCGTGAAATTAATTCACATATAGTTCAATTTTCTCAATCGTTTTCGATTACTGGACACGGATATTGTTGATATAATTTATACCTGCATCGGAGCAGATAAGGGAGATCGCTCCTGCGAAAAGAAGGTCTGTACAGCCCACTTTGCGGCAGAAATCCACGCCGTTTATATCAAAATATCTGTAATCGCAGACATAGATCTTTGAGAAGCTGTTGGTGAGGAATGGTATCATTGCGTTTCCATAGCTGTTTTTGAACACCACCAGCACACGATTGTTCGTGCATGGGGTCTTTATCTCCACGATCTCGGAGTCCTGACCCAAGAAGGACAGATAGCAGTTGCTTCCCTCCATGCCGTCATAGAACAGTCCGCTCTTATCGGTGCCGTAAGGCTCAAACTTGTTTGAAAAGCTTGTATCGTAGTAGGTGCAGGACACCTGGTCGATATTTTTCGGCTTGAAGTAGGTAAAGGTATCGGGATTGTTCTTGATCCCCTGGTCATAGTTGGAATAGGTATAGAAAGTACCCAGGAAGCCCTCCTTGGTCAGCTTTGTATACTCGTCTATGCTTGGGTAATCCACCTGTGCAGCCTCGGCAAACGCCTGTGTGCCGTAGTAAGCTCCCAGAGGCAGCCAGTGGTGGTCGGTACGGGCATAGATGTCCTCGTTCATATGCTTTGCAAGGTTATTGACGCAGTTTATGCCCACCACGCCTTTAAGGTTGCCGTTGATGTTCTTGATGTTCTCGTTCTGATCGCTGCCCTGATCTTTCATATTGCTGGGCAGATAGAATGCGCTGGACAAAGGACAAGGCATGGAATACACATTGACGCTGTCCCCAAGATCCGCCTTCCACTTATTGAGCGCCTCGGCAAAGCGTTTTCCCATTTCAAAGTTCACGTAGGAAACAGACAAACCTCTTGTCTCTTTTCCGCTGCCGTAGACGATAATATTACCCAGCATTTTGCCTTCGTTGGTGTTTTCCGGGATCTTCACCACTTCGTCCTTGTTGGTATTGGACTTCTGGCTGCTGCTGTCGGCGGCGGAGCTGCTGTCCTTTTTGGATTCAGGTGCAGCGGTGGTGGTGGCGGGAGCGGTATTTATGCTGACTTTCGTGGTAGTAACGGCATTTTCGTCAAACTTTTCCTGCTCTACTTTTTTGAGTGTGCCGTTTATCTTAACGTCGCCGATATTGAATCCGAACAGGTTGGTAAAGCCTGCGCTGACGTTTTTAAATCTTTCTCTTCCGGGAATGGTATCGGTAAAGTAGGTGGTTATGCCGTTAGTAAATTCTCCGCTGAACAGGGATGAAATAGAAAACTTAGGGAACTCTGCCAGCTTACGCTTCTCCGATTCGCTCTCCTTTTCACGCTTACCCAGAATGGTAAGCACAAGAAGTATTGCGGCAATAACAAATATTGCTCCCAGACATATAGAGGCGTTAAAGAACTCCAGGTCCTTTTGTGCCCTTGCCACAGCCAGAGGCACCGGCTTTTCAACGGGATCCCGTGGACTATCCTTGTCCGCAGGCTTTGTCAGTGAGGCTGCTGCCGGTCTTTTTAAAGGCGATGCAGAGGCTCTGCGTGCAGAGGCTGCTGCTTTTGCACGGTTTTCCTCCCTTTCGGACGCAGGGACCATGGTAGGTCTTTTTCTGCTGCTCCTTTCGGGGGTATGTCTGTAAAGCGGCTCGCCCTCTTCATCAAAAAACCTTTCACTGCGCAGTTTATGAACAGGCGGTGTCTGTGGCTTTGCCCGGGCAGGTCTTGTTCTTTGCGCCTGCTCTGACCTTTGTCTGCTCACATGGGTGTCCACAGCGGCGTTTGCCTTTGGCTTGCGGCTGAGATTCCTGCGCTGGTCGGGGAGCTTTCGCTCCACGGAATAGTCGTTGATAAAAGGCATAATAACGTCGTCATAGTTTTTCGGTGTGCTTTCAAACGCCATCTTCTCGCTGCGTGAATCGCTTATCACAGGGTTGGAGATAAAAGCTGCATAGTAAGGATCGTCGTCCGAGGCAGGTTTTGCCTGTTTCGGTTCCTCCCTTTTTGGCTCGGGGGCTTTTTTAGCGGGAGTTTCCGGCTCATCGTCGTCTATCCAGATGCTTTTTTCGGGTTTTAAAAGAGGCTCGTCCGTCCAGATAGATGTGCTCAGAGCCTTTCTTTTAGCCTTTATCTGCTCCACCATCTTATCATATTCGTCCTTATGGGGGCTTTCATACCCTCCTGTAGGTCTGTTATTATCCATAAATTACCACCTGTCAGAATTTGAAATAAAGGAACGGATTGTTTGTTGTATTCACAAGCATCATGCTGCTTATGAACAGTATGCCCAGATTCAGTGCTATGCCTGCCATACCCACGGCTTTTGTCCAGCCTGCGGATACGCACAGGGATTTTTTGAGCTTGGGGATAATAGGAGTGCAAAGCAGCGCAGCTGCGAAAAACAGCCAGATATTCTGTGTAAACAGGCTGTTGGTGGAAAGGTCGGTAAAGCCTCCCGGAGCAAAGCCGAAGATAGATTTAAAAAACCTTCCCAGGCTCTTGAAGTCCTCAAAATAGAAGATACCCCAGCCTATGGAAACCAGAACTATGGCATAAAGATGCTGGATAAAGGGCTTTGTATTTTCAAGCCATTTTCCGATGAGCAGCTTTTCGATAAGCAGCAGCACACCGAAATATGCGCCCCAAATCATGAAGTTCCAGCTTGCGCCGTGCCAGAAACCTGTAAGTGACCAGACTATCATGATATTTATGCACTGTCTGGTCTTGCCCTTTCTGTTGCCGCCCAGGGGGATATAAACGTAATCTCTGAACCATGTGGAAAGGGATATATGCCATCTTCTCCAGAACTCGGTGATAGACTTGCATATATAGGGGTAAACGAAGTTTTCGTCAAAATGGAAGCCGAATATGCGTCCCATTCCGATAGCCATATCCGAATAGCCGGAAAAGTCAAAGTAGTACCACATTGCGATGAGCACCGCACCGTACCAGTTGCCAAGGACGGTGGAAGATGCTGCTGCGGCATAGTCATCTGCGGCTTTTCCGAACAAAGCTGTAACGATAGAGCCCACGCTGTTGGCAAGGATCACCTTTTTGCCAAGTCCGAGTATTATCCTGGAGATACCCTCGGAAACGTCCTTCAGGGTGGTCTTTCTGTGGTCTATCTCATTGGCGATGGTTGAATATCTTACGATAGGTCCCGCAACCAGCTGAGGGAACAGGGAGATATACAGCAAAAGCTTTGGATACTCCTTCTGCACAGGCACCTTCTGACGGTACACGTCAATAACATAGGACAGTGTCTGGAACGTATAGAAGGAGATTCCTATCGGCAGTGTTATTTTCGGAACAGGCAGCGAAAGCCCGAACCAGTTATCTATGTTGCTCATGAAGAATCCGATATACTTGAACGCAAACAGCACGCCCAGATCCCAGACAGTGACCAGCGCCATAAACAGCTTTGCCTTTCCCGTGCCGGCATTTTTGTCTATTGCCAGCGCCGCAAAGTAGTTTATTACCGACGAGATCAGCAATATAAACACCCATTTGGGCTCGCCCCATGCGTAAAAGACAAGCGAGAACACCACAAGCACCAGGTTGCGGTATCTTATTTTCTTTGTGGCAAAATACAGGGCAAGGCAAAGGGGTAAAAAGAAATATACGAAAAACAGGTCCGCAAAAATCACTTTACAAAACTCCCTACCGGATCATTTATTATCCCTTGTTTTTATCTTGTCGGGAAAAGCCTTTGATACGCCTTTTCCGCCCACCGCAAAAGGCTTTGCCCATACACAGAAATTATACCATAATCTTTGTTTAAAGTCAATAGAAAAGTTAAAAAAACAGACAAAAAGTCCAAAAAAACTCCCCCATAATCGGTTGGGAGAGTTTCCGTCATCAATCTATAATGCTTTTTACAGGAGCAGATTCCTTTTCTATGCGCTTTTTACGTTTTTTGCCGGCTATACGCACCAGCGACAGCACCGCCAGCACCAGAAGTATAACGCTTGCTGCCGCCGCAGGATAAAACCGCAGTGCATACTCCTTATCCATATCCAGCAGGTCTGCGGACACCGCACGGTTGTCCAGTTCATGGCGTATGGTCCTTACGAACCAGCCTGCTGCTGCAAGGTAGGCTGCTGTGCCTGCGCAGTTCACCGCAAAGGCGATAATATACCTTCCCCACAAAGCCAGAGCTGCCGAGCACAGTATAACTGTGCCGCCAAGACCTATTGCTGCCGTTACCCATGCAGGGGGCGGAAAGTCGGAATACTGCCCCGAGAGGGTCGCCACCAGGGTGACGCTGCCCCAGAACACCACCGAATAAAGGCACACCACTGCCATAAGCAGACGCAGGGCATTGACCCAGATGGGTTCCCTGTGGGCTTTATTTGTTTTTTGGGATTTTTTTGATGTCTTGTCCGTTTTTGACATAATCGACCCTCACATATGGTTTAAACTGTTTTCAGGTAAGATTATACCATATTTTCCCCGGCAAATCAACCGCATAAAAAGTCAAAAGGAATTTAACGGAAGCAAAACCAAGTCAAATAATGTTTGTTTTTCCTTTTGCATTTTGAAAATGGGAAAGCAAACAATAAAAACGTTATCAAAAACGAAAGGAGCTTTAAATATATTATGTGCTGTTTTTTTAAAAAATTCGCTGCTTTTTTTGCGGCGGCAGCTTTTGCAGCTGTGGGACTGAGCGACTGTTTTCCTCAGGGGACAGTGCAAAGCCGTGACATGGGCAGCTGCGGGCTTTTCACCGTATCGGTAAAGCCCTGCGACAAGGATATGCCCGGCTCAGCGGCGGATCCGAAGCAGGATAAGAACACAGGACACATCTTCTTTTCATCCCTGCCTGTGACAGCTGCCGACAGCAGGTCGGTAAAACGCCCCATGCTTATTCCCTGCGGAGAAGCATTCGGT
Organism: Ruminococcus sp. FC2018; assembly: GCF_000621805.1. GTDB lineage: Bacteria > Bacillota > Clostridia > Oscillospirales > Ruminococcaceae > Hominimerdicola. Next base: position 40,206 of record NZ_KK211351.1, read on the forward strand.
ATAAAGATGATAACCGAAGGGGTGCTGGTGGTAGATCTTCAGCAGACTATGGGAAAGTGTGCTGCAAAGGACTGCGGCATTGAAAAGGGTGATGTGATACTGCGTGCAGGGGGCGAAAAGATAGGCTGCAGCGAGGACCTTGACCGTGTTATCAACAGATCGGGCAGCGGCGGCTGCGAGATAACCTACCGTCGTGACGGTAAGGAAAACACGGTGATGCTGTATCCCGATCTGATAGGGGGACAGTACCGTGCAGGTATGTGGGTAAGAGATTCGTCGGCAGGCATAGGGACAATGACCTTTTACGAGCAGTCCACAGGCTGCTTCGGAGGACTGGGGCACCCTATATGCGATGCGGATATAAAGACTCCCCTGCCTCTTTCAAAGGGCAGGACCGGAGAGATACGGCTGAACCAGCCGGTCAAGTCCAGAAAAGGCTCGCCCGGGTGGCTGACAGGTGATTTTGTAAACTCCTCGGGAACGGGAGTCATATATAAAAACTGCGAAAGCGGTGTTTTCGGGACACTTTACGCTCCGCCAAAAACTCAAAACCAGCCCATACCCTTGGGTTACAGCAGCGAGATAGAGGAAGGGGAAGCGGAAATCTACACCAGCATCAGCAATGAAGGAGCAAAAAAATACAAGGTGCGTATAAGCAATATTTCAAGGGGCGAAAAGGATGAGAAGGACTTTGATATAGAGGTCACCGACAGCAGTCTTATCCAAAGCGTGGGAGGCATACTTCAGGGAATGAGCGGCTCTCCGGTGATACAGAACGGGCGGCTCGTGGGGGCTGTTACCCACGTTCTTGTGGACAAGCCCACCTGCGGTTACGGCATTTTCGCCGAAAGGATGTACAACGAGCTTTCAGACCTGCCTAAGTCCTTGGGAGACGCAGCTTAAAGGCTGTCCGCCGGGAGCTGTGGTTTTTCGTGGTTCGGCGGCACATGGCACCTGTAAACAGGTTATACGGCGGTTTTCTGCCCTTTGCGGCAAAGCCTGCGGGAAATGTGCTTTTTATGTCAGGATATGACAATGTCGAGGTATGTATTTTCGGAGCGAATTATTGTATATAGAAATATTATGTATCAATTCATTGTGCATTATGCTGTAAATTGTCGCAATTTTACTGACGATTTATCCAAAAATCTATTGCATTTGAAATTTAATTGTGATATGCTTTAAACGTGGAAAACACATAAAGTTCTGAAAAGAACGAAAAAATACAATAAACTGCCGCTGTGGCTGCGGCAGTACATAGGAGGACTTATTATGACAGGCAAGATCAAGATACTTATAGGGGACGATTCGGCGCAGTATGGGGTTTTCTGCGCATCATCCCTGCGCTCGGTGGGCTTTTTTGTCATCACCAGACAGAAAGACGGAATGGTGATCTACGACGCTATCAAAAACGAACAGCCGGATGTGGTCATCATTGATGCGGTGATGCCCGGGCTGGACGGGATAGAGCTTATCAAGAAAATAATGGCTTCAAGCTACAAAAAGCCAATGTTCATTGTCACCAGCGCATACGAGAACGCATTTATCGAAAACCAGGTAATGAGCGCAGGGGCTTCCTATTTCATGCTCAAGCCATTTGACGTTAAAATGCTGGGAGACAGGATAAAATCCATGCTGGATATTGACACGGATATAAGCTCGGACAATATCCGCTCTCAGAAAAGATCCAGTCCGAATCTGGAGATAATCGTAACGGATATTATCCACCAGATAGGCGTTCCTGCCCACATAAAGGGGTATCATTATCTGCGTGAGGCAATAATGGCATCGGTGAACGACAAAGAGATGCTGGAAAGCGTTACAAAGCTTCTGTATCCGGCGGTGGCAAAAAAGTTTTCCACCACTCCCTCAAGGGTGGAGAGAGCCATTCGTCACGCTATCGAGATCGCCTGGGACAGAGGCGATGTGGACACCCTCAACAGCTTTTTCGGCTACACTATAAATGTGGGCAAGGGCAAGCCCACAAACAGCGAATTCATCGCACTTATCACAGACAAGATATGTCTGAAATACAAGTCGCTTGTGGCTTGCTGACAACACGCTCCCCCTAATATTTTTACCTTGGTGCGCACCCCGGCGGAAAATATCCCCACGGTGCGCACCGCTTGCTTGTGGGGCTTTTCGGTCTTTGGTGATTGACAATCGGTCAAATGCGTGATATTATGATTCTTAAACCTGCGCTATATCTTTTTACAAGGCGGTATAGTTATGACATCACTTCTCATACATATATTCATCAGACAGCCCGCAGACCTCAAGGATCCTTCTGTGCGCACAAGATGCGGTTATCTCGGCTCTTGGGCAGGCATAACACTCAACCTGCTTTTGTTTATCGGAAAGTTTCTGGCAGGTCTTTTGTCAGGGGCTATCTCGGTCACGGCTGACGCATTCAACAACCTTTCGGACGCAGGCTCGTCGGTAATGTCCCTGGTGGGGTTCCGCATAGCTGCTCAGCCTGCCGACAAGGAGCACCCATACGGTCATGGCAGAATGGAGTACGTTTCGGGGCTGGTAATATCCTTTGTTATTATGCTTATGGGTTTTGAGCTTGCCCAGACATCGGCGGAAAAAATATTCCGTCCTAAGGACATTCGCTTTTCATATCTGACCCTGGGGATACTTATCGCTTCGGTGCTTGTCAAGCTCTGGATGGCGCTTTTTTACCGCAAGCTCGGGAAAATGATAGACTCCACTTCCCTGCGGGCGGCTTCGGCAGACTCTCTTTCCGACTGCGCTTCCACAGCTGCGGTAATTGCCGCAATGCTTATCTTAAAGCTCACAGGAATGAACATCGACGGATATATCGGTGCGGCGGTAGCAGTTTTCATTATCATAAGCGGCATACGGACCTTTAAAGAAAGCCTTACGCCCATTCTCGGAGCAAGACCTGACAAGGAGCTTATGGGGCGGATCAAGCAAAGCGTCATGAGCTTTGATGGTATTCTTGGGGTGCACGACATTCTCATGCACGATTACGGCGTGGGCAACCTTATGGTCTCTCTGCACGCAGAGATACCTGCTCAGATGAGCCTGACAGACGCTCACAGGCTTATCGACAGCATCGAAGAAAAGATAAGCGCAGATCACGGCTGTACGGTAACCATACACATGGATCCGGTGGAGTCGGAAGATCCGGAAACAGCACGGCTGCTGGACATCATCCGGGACTGTTTGAAAAAGCAGGATGAGGCGCTGTCGCTGCACGATTTCAGAGTAGTGGACCATACAGACAGGACGGAGCTGGTATTTGACGTTGTGGTACCCTTCGGGACAAAGATAACCAGGCAGGAGCTTTCACAGAGTCTGGACAAAGCGGTGAAGGAGATAGACCGGCGGTACGTATGCAAAATAACCATAGACACAGATTATGAGCAGTAAATACACAAAAAAATGTATCATCGCCTTTCCGAGAAACAGGTAATGATACATTTTTTTGGACAATTAGAAAGTCCGCAAAAGCCCATAGCTATTGGTTTATGCTTAAAACGTCAAATTTTTTTGTTCATTTTTGTGCAACATTTATATCAAACTCTCTTGACAAACACCATATATTGTGTTATTATAGATTCACATTCACAAAATGTACCGAGATTTTGGAGAGAGGTTGTTAAAAATGGTTAATGTAAACGTTATCAATGGACAGCTTTCACAGGCAGAGATCAATGCATATATAAACAGAGCGCATGAACTCTACCCTGAGAAGGTCATTGAGTCTATTGATCTGAAGCTCGACGGCGACTTTGTAGATGTTGACTATCATTTTGCTGATGTTCCTTTCCAGAGGATCAGAAGGATCACCGGATACCTCGTTGGTACACTGGACAGATTCAACAACGCAAAGCGTGCAGAGGTTCAGGACAGAGTTAAGCACGGCGTGACAGATAACAGGATAACACAGAGTGTACGAGCAAGCTGATAATAAACGCAATAAAGCAGGACAGATCTCCGCCCTGCTTTTATTTTTGCTCTGTTTTTTAGCTCCGTGCAAAGCCGGATCTATAAGCGTAAACAAAAAAAAGACCGCCATGAAAATGAACTGACCCCAAAAAGTTAGACAAACTTTTTAAAGAAAAAATATGCAAAGCGACTAAGAGAGATCTTGGTCGCTTTTGTTATGCGGCATTGAGCCTGTATTCAACAGGTGACATACCATCAAGCTTAAGCTTGATGCGCTTTGTGTTGTACCACTCTATGTAAGCGTGAAGCTCGGATATGAAGTGTTCTATTGATGTGAATTCTTGTAAATACAGCAATTCTGTCTTGAGTAATCCGAAGAAGTTTTCTGCACAGGCATTATCAAGACAGTTGCCTTTTCGTGACATACTCTGTCTTATGCCTTTATCTTTGA
>NZ_JHXH01000020.1 GCF_000621805.1 Ruminococcus sp. FC2018
TATGAGATCTTCTTGGACTTCCTTTTTTAGCTTTGTAGGACGGCCTGTCGACTTGCGTCCTCGGCGTTCAACATAAAAACCTTCTTTGCCTTCTTCAAGATAGATGCGCTCCCAGTCTGAGACTCTATTATGATTACTCACATCGAATTCCCGTGCTGCTTCCCTGTGGCTCAACTTTTCTTTGTGCATCGTTTCAACAACCTTGATTTTGAATTCCGGTGTGTATCTCTTATTTGGTATTCCTTTAGGCATAAAAATGCCCCCTTCCGTTAGATTTCTAATTGGTATATTTCTATTATACCACATTGTCTAACAAAAGGGGAGCATTTCAACACCGGGCGGTCTGTTGTTTATCAGGCTCTTAAACCTCGTTTTTCATTTCGTTTATAATGCGGTTTGCATTGGCGTATATCCTGTGTACATCATCCCCCACAAAGAACTCGCCGTTTTCATAAAGCACCTTTCCTGCGCACATGGTAAGGCGCACATTGGTCTTATCGGCGCTGTAAACTATATTTGCAGGTATGTTGTTGAGGGGCTGCATATTAGGCTTGTTAAGGTCAATGACCACAAGGTCCGCCTGCTTGCCCGGGGCGATAATATCACACTCGTCAAGGCACATTGCCCTTGCTCCCCCCACGGTAACGGCTTTCAGGACCGTCTGCGGTCTGCAAGCCGAGGCGTCTTTGCAGCTCACCTTTTGCAGGGTGGTCATAAGATACATCTCCCTGAACATATCAAGGGCGTTGTTGCTGGCAGGTCCGTCAGTTCCCAGAGCTATCTCGATGCCCATTTTCTCCATTTCCGCAACAGGAGCTATGCCGCTGGCAAGCTTGAGGTTGGACGCAGGACAGTGTACACATACCACCTTGCGCCGCCTGAAAATATCCATGTCCTCAAGGGTAAGATATACATTGTGGAAGGTGGTGCCTCCGAAATCAAAGGCTCCCACGCTTTCAAAAAGCTGTGTGGGTGTCATGCCGTAGCGTGAGATGCACTCGTCCACCTCTTTTTGTGTCTCGGAATTGTGCATCGCCGTGGGTGCTTTATACTTGCGGGCAAGCTCTCCAAGTCCCTTTATAAGCCCCTTTGAACAGGTATACTCTGCGTGTATCCCCAGCATATAGCTTATAAGTCCGCTGCCGGTGGAGTTGTACTTTTTTATCTCGTCCTCAAGCTCACACAGCCTGCTTTCCTCCCCCGATACCGAGCCGCACATAACGCTGCGGAATCCGCTCTCCACGCAGGCTCGTACATAGCCGTCACGGAAAAAGTACATATCAAACGCTGCCGTGCAGCCACAGGTGAGATATTCAAGTATGGCAAGCTTTGTAAGGTGATATATCCTGTCCTCGTTAAGCTTTGCCTCCATGGGGAAGACCTGCTTGAAAAGCCAGTCCTGAAGAGGCAGATCGTCGGCGTAGGAGCGAAGAAAGGTCATTGCCGAATGGGTGTGTGCATTTTTCAGCCCCGGCATGATAAGGTCGCCTTTAAGGTCTGTCTGCCGCTCAAAGACCGCCTCGTCAAGCTGCTGACGGGTGGGCACCCCCACAAAGGATATCTTGTCCCCGTCCGTCCAGACTTCAGCGTTTTGCTGTATTTCTGTGCCCTTTGCCATGGTGAGCACCCTGGCGTTGTAAAATCGTATCATAGCTTGCTCCTTTTCCTTATATGTTCCACCCTGTCCTTATCAACAGATAACAAATAGCGTTATGCTTTACGACTGTTCAGTTAAAGTCATAGGGTGGGTAGTTTATGCCCTGCTCGGTGATTATGGCGGTGATAAGCCCTGCGTCGGTAATATCGATAGCGGGGTTATAGCACTTTGCCTTCTCGGGGGCAACAGGCGATCTGAAAAACTCGTTTTTTATTTCGTCGGGATCTCTTTCCTCGATGACTATTTTGGATCCGTCGTCGCAGGTAACATCAATAGTTGACGTGGGGCAGAACACATAGAAGGGTATGTGGTAATGCTGGGCAAGTATGGCAAGTCCTGCGGTGCCTATCTCGTTGGCGGTATCTCCGTTTTTGGCAACACGGTCTGCCCCCACGAAACAGGCGTTTACCTTGCCCTGGCTCATGACCAGGCTTGCCATGGAGTCACAGATAAGTGTGGTGTCAACGCCTGCGTTTGTAAGCTCGTAGGCGGTAAGCCTTGAACCCTGGAGCCTGGGGCGTGTCTCGTCAACATACGCACGAAACTTCATTCCTTTTTCTGCCCCCAGGATAAGCGGACCCAGAGCGGTGCCGTAGCGTGATGTGGCAAGGGCACCTGCGTTGCAGTGGGTAAGGATACCGTCCCCGTCGTTTACAAGCACAAGCCCGTAGTTTGCAATAGTAAAACAGGTCTCTATATTCTGTTCGTGGATGTTTTCCGCTTCCTTGCGCAGCGCCTCTATTATAGTTTCAAAGCTGCGGCGCATATTGTTTGCCGCCGTTCTTTCCATGCGCTTTAGTGCCCAGGGCAGATTCACTGCCGTGGGACGGGCAGTAGAAAGGTACTTTGCAAAGGTGTGCATCATCTGGTAAAAGGTCTCCTTGTCCTGACATTCACCGGCAAAGACCTTTGCCTGCAAAAACATGGCGTATGCCGCAAAAATGCCTATACACGGCGCACCACGGACCTGGAACCGCTTTAGTGCCGTGAACATCTCCTTTGGTGTTTCCAGCCGTATGTACGCAACACGATTGGGCAGAAGCGTCTGATCAATGGCAAGTATCGCCCTGCCGTCATCTGTCAGCCTTACAGGATCGTTTACCTCGTACCTCATACTAACCTTGTCCTTTCCTTGGAAATTTGTAAGCAGCGATTACCGTCTTTCCCTTACCACCCTTTCGGGGTCAAGCAGAGATATCCTTTTTTTGTTCTCGCTTATAAAGAACTTCACCGTACCCCCCTCCACAGGAGAACGTGCTATCATCTCGGGGGTTATGTCCTCAACGTCGGATACCCTGTCCACCACGATCCCTGCCTGATGAGAGTCTATCTCCACCACAATAACGCAGCTTCTGTCGGTATAGTGCCCCTGCGGCAATGCCATACGGGCACGGAAATCTATTACCGGGATAGCCTTGCCCCTGTGGTTCATCATTCCGGTTATGTACGCCGGCAGAGAGGGGATAAAGGTTATCTCGGGTATCTCGATTATGTCGGTCACATCGGTTATAAGGAAGGCATAGAATTTGTTGTCGGCAAAAAAGGAAAGTATCTTTCCGCCGTTTTGCTCAAAATCTTCGTCCCTTTGGGTAAAAGCCATGTGAATACTCTCCTTTGCTGTTATTTTTCATTTTCCCCGGAGGAAACTTTAAGTATCTCCTTAATGTCAAGACCTATGGTGATGGTTCCGTCGCCCAGAATAGAACATCCGCTCATTCCTGCCTCTTTAAGAGGAAATGCGGAAAGCAGAGGCGAAAACGGCTTTACAACTATCTGCTGGTCGGAGATTATGCTGTCTGCAAACAGCACCGCACCCTTGTCCCCTTCGGTGCAGTAGATAAGTATTCCCTGTCCGATGTCCTCCACCTCGCTGGGTATGCCGAAATGCCTGCTGAGCCTTATAAGGGGCAGACACATCTCACGCAGCATAACGAACTCGTTGCCGTCGGGGTCAAGGATATAATCCTCCTGCTTGCAGGAGAACACCTCTCTTACCGAGCTTGTGGGCACAGAAAGGCTGTTTTTGCCCACACGGACGCTGAGCACGTCTATGATGGAAAGAGACAGTGGTATGCGTATGGTGAACACCGAGCCAACTCCGAACTCGGAGTCAACAAGCAGTTTTCCGCCCACCTTTTCTATGTTCTTTTTTACAACGTCCATTCCAACGCCTCTGCCGGAATACTCCGTTATCTGCTCGTTGGTGGAAAAGCCTGCTGCTATGGTAAAAGCAAACACTTCTTTATCTGTATATTCGTTCTCCGGCTTGGTGAGCAATCCGTTTTTCTTTGCCTTTGCAAGTATCTTTGCCCTGTCCATTCCTGCGCCGTTATCCCGGCAGGATATTACCACCTCGCCGGAATCATAGCCTGCGGAAAGGGTAACCGTGGGGGGCTCGGTCTTGCCTGCCGCCGCCCTCTCCTCGGGTGTCTCGATGCCGTGGTCCACAGCGTTTCTTGTAATATGCATAAGGGGATCGTTGAGTATATCCACGATACTCTTGTCCACCTCGGTGTCCTCTCCCTCAAATTCAAGGGTAACGCCCTTTTTCAGCTTCTGGTTCATGTCACGCACAACTCTGTTCATCTTCTGGAAAGCCGTGGATACAGGCACCATTCGTATGCTCATTACCGAGTCCTGAAGCTCGTCGGTAAGCTTTTTAAGCTCACGGGCGGACTTGTTGAAACGGTCAAGGTCAACGCCCAGGTCTTTAAGGTCGGGGCTTGATGTAACGCTGCCCTGGGTAATAACTATCTCCGCCACCAGGTCAAGCAGCTGGTCCAGCTTTTCAAGATTTACCGTGATAAGACTCTGCTCATGCTTGGGGGCAGCCTTTTTCGGAGCCTGTTTTGTCCCGGGTGCAGCCTCCTTTGCCTGCTCCACAGCCTGTTCCGCCTGCTGTGGGGTGGGTGCCGCCTGTGCGGGCGCAGCCGTCTGTGCAGGCGCAGCAGACTTGTCGGGCTTGTGCAGCTGCTGTGCCTTTTCAACGTTTATACCGTCCTCAAGAAACTCCAGCACCTTCTGCGCATCGTCGGTTATAAGCTTTATTATCAGCCCGTGGGCTTTTATCTCGTCGTCCGCCTCGTCTGCGTCAAGGTCAACAGGCAGCGTAGATGTGACCTCCGCCATCTGTCCCAGTCCCCTCAGAAGCACAAAGCCTCTTGCCGAGGGCATTGCGCAGCTTTCCTGGTAGGTGACTCTGTATGTAAGGATGCTCTCATCCTCGTCGTCGGGGAAAAGGTGAGAGAGGTCCTCCTGTGCACCTGAGCTTGCCTGTGCAGCCTGAGCAGGGGCACTTTCCCCCTTCATCTGTGCGGCAAAGGCGTGTATCTTCCCCTCAAGCTCCGTGAAATCGGTAAGGGGTATATCGTCGTCGGAAAGATTGTCAAGCTCTCCTTTAAGGCTGTCGGAGCTTGCAAACAAAAGCTCGTAAAGCCCCGCCTTGTCATACTTCACATTGGGGTCGTCACGGATAATATAGAAAAGATCCTCCATAGCATGGGCAAGGGTGGACATATTCTGCAGACCCATCATGGCAGCAGAGCCTTTTATGGTGTGCATGGTACGGAATATCTCGTTTATGTCGTCCTCGCCTATGGACTCCTCCTGCTCGGTACGCATAAGGGTGTCGTCGAGCTTTTCAAGCAGGTCGCCTGTTTCAAAGACGAACATATCCAGCATACTTTCCATTCCCGCCTCAAATTTCGGCATTTATATCTCAACTCCTTGCTGTATATCCTTTGGGCTTCCCTTGGGGGTGACCTCAAAGCCGTTGTTTTTCAATATTTCCAGTGCCCGTTTATAATTCACTCCCGCCACCTTATGGCGTGGAGATTTTTCTCCTGTAGTGTAGAAAAATACTGTACCGTTGCCTGCGATCTTTGAAAAGGGATCCTGCCGCACGGTGACTTTGGTTATTTTTTCTTTTTTCAGCAGCACCTTGTGGAAGGTGTACCACTTACAGTAGCTCAGCGTCAGGTCGCTGCCCTTAAAGCCCATAGAGGTGTTCAGCGCAGCCACCGCCTTTACCACCGCCATCCAGAAAAACGGCAGGGCGAGCATTATCTCGATAAAGATTATCTGGTTTCTTCTTTCGGGGAAATAATACTGTGCCGCCACCCCTGCCGCCAATGCTGCCGCAGCGGCAATAAGGGGAAAAATAACGTATCCCACGATGTTTGCGGAATTTGTTTTCACCTGTGGGTTGCACATTTTATACTCCGGTGTAAGCAGCCTTGCGGAGGCAACGGCGTCCTTTGAGGTGGTTATTGGTATAAGGGCGGATATCTCCTTGCGCCTTTTTCCGTAGCCCGAACAGCCCACCTCCACCGAACAGATGTTGAACATCCTCATGAAGTAAGACTGTGTAAAATCAAGATAGTTTATATAGTTCCTGCGCAGCAGGTGATGCCTGCGGGAGCCTTTTCCGCTGCGTATGCGCAGAAAGTCCTCTCCCGGACGGCAGGTAAAAGCCCAGTGCCGCAGCAGATTTGAGGTAAAGCTCATTATCCACACAAGCCCTATGAGCGCACCTGCGGCAAGAAAGTATATGCCTATGCCGGAGTTCTCAATGTTCTGTATATGGTTGTTCACCTCGTTGAGAAGTCTTTTTTCAAACTCCGCATCTGTTATGAGGTACGCCTGATAAAGAATGGTGAGAAGCACTATCGCCCCGGACACTGCAGAGGTGAACAGCAGGGAAAATACAAACAGCTGTCTTTTGCGTGTTCTGAACACAAATCCGGGCTGTGCCTGCGACTTTTTACAGATAAGCTGATATATCTCCATTGCCCGTGACTTTGTAAGGTCTATGCGTATATCGGTGCTCTGAAAGCATTTTGCGTCGGTGTCGATGTACACCTGGCAGGAGTGAAGCACATACGCCACCGGTCCCTGACACACCGAGAAAGAGGCTATCTCCTCAAAGTACACCACCGTTCTTGCCATGCCCAGAAAGCCTGTGTGACCGATTATCCTATCCTCGGCAAGCTCGAAATACACAGTTACCCACCGCACGAAGGCAAAGATAAATATGGCGACGACTATCATAATGTCAAACCAGTTGGCGTGGAGCCAGCCGGCTATATCAAACTCCATAGCTATAAGATATTTTCCCAGCGAAAAAAGCAGCAGCCACAAGTATTTTGTGGTGTATTTAACTATCTTCACCGGGTGCTGGCGGAAGGACAGAAACGTCTTTGCCATTTTGCGCAGGTTCTTTGCCGTACCCTCTGTTCCGCTCACGAAGCATCACCCCGTTCACGGTTGCGCTTTTGTAAGGCATCGTTGATGACCTGGCTTATCTCCCGTGCCTGGCGGCGTGTAAGAAAGGACATAACGCTTTTTGCCCCGGGAGAGTTGAGCACCACAAAGTTAAAGCCTGTTATAAAGCTCAGCGGTGTGAGCACCGTTGTAACGCTCAGCACCGAATCAAGGGGCACATACTGGTGAGAGATGAGCACAACTCCTGTGCGAAGTCTGGCACTTTCGCTGTTTACGGTGTACCTTGCCACAAGCACATAGATAGGGAAAGCGATTATCAGCAGGATTATCAACGCTGCCCACACCATATCTGCGATAATAAGAACATTCTGGGGCAAAAAATTGCTCACAGCTTTAAGCCCTGCCTTAAAGCCGGTGTGCAGACCAAAGGAAAATATAAAAAACCAGAACACGGTCCTTTTGCAAGCCGTATAGCTTTTTTCCTGCTCCATTATGCTCTCTCCTTGTTGGTTTTAGTGCCGTGAGGGGGTATGCCTGCCGGCGGACAGCAGGGTCTATCGTATCTTGCCATACCTCCGGGATATCCTTTCGGCTAACCGGCTGTGTATCATATCTCTCCTGCTGCGTGGCGTGTTACGTGGCAGCCCACATTTACCGACACAGGCAGTCCTGCAATATGGGTAGGTGCCTGCTCGATATTCACCGCAAGGCAGGTCTGTGTTCCGCCGAAGCCCTGGGGTCCTATTCCAAGCTTGTTTATCTTTTCGAGCATCTGCTGTTCAAGCTGTGCATAAAGGGGCTTTGGGTTGCGCCGGGAAACATCTCGGCAAAGGGCTTTCTTCGCAAGAAAAGCACACTTTTCAAAGTCGCCTCCGATACCCACGCCCAGAACGATAGGCGGACATGGGTTAGAGCCTGCCTTTGCAGCGACCTGTACCACCCAGTCCACTATTTCCTCATGGGTGACGCTTGGTGTCATCATTTTCAGCTGTGACATATTTTCGCTGCCAAAGCCCTTTGGCGCAACGGTTATCCTCACCTTGTCCCCCGGTGCGTAGGAAAGATGCACCACAGGGGGAGTGTTGTCCCCTGTGTTCACCCTTTCAAGGGGGTCTGAAACGATGGAGCACCGCAGCTTCCCGTCGATGTATCCTCTGCAAACGCCGTTGTTCAGCGCCCGGTTTATGTCCCCGCCAACGAAGTGGACGTCCTGTCCCACCTCCATGAAGATAACAGCCATTCCTGTGTCCTGACAGATAGGTATGGACTGCTCACGGGCAACGTTTATATTATCTATTATATCCGAAAAAACATTTTTACCCACAGGTGACTTTTCAAGCTGTGCATTTTTGCAGATGCACTGCTGCATATCTTCGGGCAGGTAAAGATTTGCCTTTATGCAAAGCTCCCTCACCAGGTCCTCCACCTGTTTTACATTTATCTGTCGCATATTATTGTTCCTTAACTGCCTTGCAGTATCCCTTTATAAGTTTTGCCACTGTGCCTGCGGTCTTTTTCGCCTGCTTTTTAACGTCCTCGTGGCTAAGAGGAACATCTCCCAGACCTGCTGCGGGGTTGGATACATAGGATATTGCACACACCTTCATTTTTGAATGGCGTGCCGCAATAGCCTCACAGGCGGTGGACATTCCCACAATGTCCGCTCCCAGCAGACCTGCCATTTTTATCTCCGCAGGAGTCTCGTAGGAAGGACCTGTGAGCTGGATATAAACGCCCTCCTTGACCGTTGTGTTCTGCTCCTTAGCCACCGACTTCATGACCTCACGCATACCCTTGTCGTAAACCTGGGTCATGTCGGGGAATCTGTCGGCAGAATCCACAGCCTTGTAGCCGATAAGAGGATTTGGCACAAAGGTTGCTATGTGGTCGGAAAGCAGAACTATATCGCCTGTATCAAAGTCCGCAGATATCCCCCCTGCGGCATTGGTAAGTATCACCTGTTCGACTCCCAGCATACCCATAAATCTGATAGGCAGCACTACTTCTTCCATAGTATAGCCCTCATAGTAATGCACTCTGCCCTGCATACAAACCACAGGAACGTCCTCGATGTACCCGAAGACATACTGTCCCACATGGTCCTCAACAGTGGAAACAGGGAAACCTTCTATCTCCATGTAAGAAATGCTGTAAACGCTCTGCATTTTATCTGCCAGTTCTCCCAGTCCCGAACCAAGCACTATGCCTATTTTCGGCGCAAAGCCTATTCTTGAGCCTATCTTTTCAACATAACCTCTCAGAGCCTCATAATCGATCATTTTCCTTCCATCCTTTCATAATATAATGATATTTGTTCACTGCCTCTATACGGCGCAGTGAGATTTGTGCAAAACTAACAAGTATTTTTGGTTTTGCGTATACTATGCTACCATATATTTTACAATAATTATACCAGTTTGTCAACGGTTTTTGGCATATATGATACATCTTCTCCACAGGGTGCCCGGGACACAAAAAAGCAGGACTGTGATAAACACAGTCCTGCTTGCATTACATATCAGAATTCGATCTTTGAATAAAGACCTGCGCCCTGCATGGAATCCTCCGGCTTTGGCTTTTTATAGTCCTTTTCAAAGCTTGTGGTGATGTCAAAACCGCTTGAACGCGGACGGCGGTTCCTGTCGTTTCTTCTTCCTCTTCCGCCCTTTCTGAATCCGCCTTTATCGTCGTATTTTCTCGGATTTGTGGAAGAGATGATGACTTTTCTGTAAGGCTCATCACCCTTTGACTGGCTGGTAACTCCCTCGATCTCGGAAACAGCCGCATGAACGATACGTCTTTCGTATGGGTTCATAGGCTCCAGAGCAGAGCTTCTGCCGGTCTTTTTAACGTTGTTTGCGATCTTCCTTGCAAGCTCCTCAAGCTGCTGTTTTCTTCTTTCTCTGAAACCGCTGCAGTCCATAGAGATCCTGAAATAATCTCTGTCTATCCTGTTGCAGGCAAGTGAGGTAAGGTACTGCAAAGAATCCAGCAGCTCTCCCTTTTTGCCCAGCATTTCCTCAAAGCCGTCTCCGTTTACTTCAAAAACTGCGCCGTCCTCGTTTTCCTCTACGCTAACGGTAACGTTTGTGATCTCCATTGCCTGCATAACGTTTTTAACGTAGTCCACGGCAATGTCCACCTTTGTGCGGGTATATTCCGCCTCCACCTTTGCCTCACCTTTGATCTTACCGAAAAGACCCTTTTTAGGCTCTTCGATAACATTGAAGCTGATCTTTTCTTCGCTTACGCCAAACTCTCTGGCAGCCAGCTCCTTTGCTTCTTCTACGGAAGCTGCGGTAAATAATTGTTTCATTTACCTTTTCTCCTCTCGATTAAGATTTCACAATATCTTCACGGGATCCGGCAGGTATCCTTGAAAAGTGCGGATATACGCACTTTTCCGGCTTATGAGAAGTGATGTGATCCCGATTGCTGTGCATGATTATTCCTCGCTGTCCTGTTCCTGTTCACTATCCTCAGACTGCTCGTCGGCATCTGTCTGCTCATCGGACTGATTTGCGCTGTCGGTATTCTTGTTGTTATTGCTGTTGTTATTATTGTTATTGTTCTTGTTTCTGTTTTTCTTCTTTTTGCCGCTTTGAGGCTTTTTCTGCTCCTGCTGCTCTTCCTCGTCGTCAAGGAACTCCTCGTACTCGTCCCCGTACTTTTCAGCCATACGCCTTCTTGCCTCGGCTATCTTGCGGCGATCCTCGGCAGCCTTTTCAGCCTTTGAAAGCTTCTTTTCTCCCTGCTCGTCATCGTCGTCGTCGTCATCGCTGCTGCTTGGCAGGGCTTTTCCTTCCCTTTCAAGCTGCTGCTCTGCCATTCTTTCCATAAGAGTCTTTTTGCCGCTCTTCTTGTTTCTTTCCCTTTCCTCCTCAACGATGGCTGCGATCTTAGCCGGACTGTATGCAATATTGAGGACGATGGTCTGAAGAAGTGCAAAAAGCGAAGAATAGCACCAGTAAAGACCCAGACCTGCGGGGTAGCTGAAACCGATCCACAGTGAGAACACAGGCAGAATGATGAAGGTTATCTTCATACCCATGCCCATTGCCTTTGCGGCTGTGGGGTTGTTCTTTCTCTGGAACAGCTGTGCCACTACGGTAACTGCCACCTGAAGAACGAAAGATGCCACAGGGATTATCCATGTGAAGTCCTTAAAGGACGGGATAACGCCCATGTCCAGTCCGAAGCTTCTGTAATCTATATCCTTTGCTGCTTTTTTAACTGTATCAGGCAGCACATCGGCATACTCGCCGTCTGCGTTGTTGACAAAAGAGAATGTCATAAGCTCGGGGCGAGATGTAGCAAGGTTCTTTGAGATGTACTCCTCATTGAGCATGAATGCATCAATATTTGGGTGTTTCTTTATAGCCTCAATGATATTCTTGCTTGTGCTGTCGCTGTCCTCAAGTGCCTTTGCGGCATTTTTACATTTATCCTTGTCTGTAAAGTATTCCTTGAACTGCTCGTAAGCCTTGTCCTCGTCGCTGGTCTCATTCTTGAAGTATGCAACAAACTTTTCTATCTCGGTCTTGTTCATAAGTTCCTTTTTAGCATCCTCCGAGATAGCCATTTTCTCTATTCTTTCATTGATGTAATCCTTATTTTCGTCGCTGTGAAGGTCGCTGGAAACAACATAAAGTCCGGAGATAAGGTTATTGGACTTTGTAAGCTCGTCCTTGTCTGCATCGGAGATATATGTCAGCGGTCCGTAGATTATAGGGATAAGGGCGAACAGGATAACCATTGTGATTATCATAGGAAGGCAGCTTGCCATAGGGTTTACCCCTGCCTTGGCATAAAGTGCCATCTGTTCCTCCTGGAACTTCTGCTGGTTCTTTCCGTACTTTTTTTTCAGCTTTTCAAGCTCCGGCGCCAGCATTCCCATTTTCGCAGTGCTTTTCTGCTGTTTTATAGACATAGGGAACACTATAAGTCTTGTTACGAACGTAAAAAGCAAAAGGGCTATACCGTAGTTTTTCACAAGGTGATATATACCCTTCATTATCCAGCCCAAAGGCGTAGCGATTATACCCATTATCTTCCTCCAACTTTCAATTCATTTTCTTTCCCGTAATTTCAAAAAGAGGCACTGCCCCGTAAATATAAAAAACCTAAATATCTTTTATCCTGTCTTTTTTTCTTTTTATCTTAAAATAGCCGAAACTAAGCTTTTTGGGAACATAGTCCACCCCGCCCAGGCTCCACGGATTACAGCGCAGCAGTCTCCATACCGTCAGCAGCAGACCCTTGAAAAAGCCATGCATCCTGAATGCCTGCGCCGAATACGCCGAACAGCTGGGATAATACTTGCATCTTGCCGGAAAAAGGGGACTTATGAACCTTCTGTACAGTCCCACCAAAAAAATACCAATATACTTCATTTTCTTTTTTTATTATCTTCCCAAAAGCCTTTTTCAAAAGTTATCTTCATACTTTTCACAAGCCTTTTGCGGATAAATTCTTCGACCTCAAGGCTTGTCCCGCTGCCGATACCGTCCCTGCCCACAAAAACAATGTCATACCCCATGGGTATTTCCTTTTCGCATATTCTGTAAGCGGCTCTGATTATCCTTTTTATCCTGTTTCTCGTCACCGCATTTCCAAGCTTTTTTCCTGCGGTGATCCCAAGTCTGTTATAGGGGCTGTTGTTTGGAAAAAAGTAAGCGCACAGACTGTCTGAGTTTACTCTTCTTCCCTTCCTGTAACAGCGCATAAACCCGCTGTTGTCCTTCATTATGTCAGTAAATAGCATTTTTCCCGTTTCTTTTTAAAAACTAAAAACGACCTTGTACCAATCACTCTTTGAATGGTAAAGGTCGGTCAGACAAAGGGTACTTCCTTTTTAGTGTTTTATCACCGATTTTTTACCCCTTTGATGTTTCTTTCAAAGGCAAAGCTTTTCGCCCTGCCTTATCCAAAACATTAACTTTCTTCTGCTTTGCGCTTTTTCAGCAACGCTCAAATGTCCTTTTCAGCAGATCAGTAGCTCAGTCTTGCTCTGCCCTTTGCTCTTCTTCTTGCAAGTACCTTTCTGCCGTTGGCAGTTGCCATTCTCTTTCTGAAACCGTGAACCTTCTGTCTGTGAAGCTTCTTTGGCTGATATGTTCTCAACATTTAGTCCATCCTCCTTTCAGCCGGCTTGTCAAAGCAGCAGACTGTCTGTCTGCGCCCTGTCAGCTCCATGTATTTACGGACTGACAAGTGATAATTCTTGACATAGCCCTTGTAAGTTTACATTATATCTCATTTCACACGCTTTTGTCAAGCCTTTTTTCAAAGTTTTTTGCCCCGGACCCGCTCTTATTTCCCCGGTTTTTAACTTTATTTTATAAACTTTTTGTGTATCTTTATTTATTCATTTGTTAAAAATACAATATATAGTGTGTTAAATTGCCTTATAACACAGTTTTTAGTACCACTGCCATGCCCTCAAAAGAGGCTGAAAAAAAGTACTATTATTTATATATATGCGCTTGAAATTTTTGTGGGTTTGTGATATAATTATTTAGTATTGAAAAGTGTGTCTAAATGTAAATTTATGTTATTTTTCATAAGAACTTTCGGGTGTCGAGCGGACTTTTCAAAAACAGCTTCAACATCCGATTTTTACTTGATGATTAGTTATTTTCTATAAACTCCGGAGGATAAAAAATATGGATTCTTTCAACGACGTATTCCTTGAAGTTCTTAAATACTGCCACGACTACAAAACGGTGAGCGAGCCGGGCTACAACAGGTGGATAAAGATACTTGAGCCGTACAAATTCGAGAACAATGTGGCATATCTGCTGGCTGATTCCGAGTTTACAAAAAACACCACCGAGACCAATTACGGGGCTATCATAAGAGAGGCTTTTGAAAACGTAATGGGCTTTGAGGTAGAGGTCAAGATACTTGTAAAAAGCAAGGAAGAAACTGCCGACAGCGAAAATGTCAGCGTTACACCTGCAAATTATTCGGACAATCTTACCAATCTTCTCACCTTTGACAACTTTGTCCAGGGCGAGTCCAACAAGCTTGCCTTTGCCTTTGCACAGACCGTTGCAAACAGGTATAACAACAACGTGGAACAGTCTGACCCCAATATCGTTCTTTTCAATCCCCTGCTTATTTACGGTGATTCCGGACTGGGCAAGACTCACCTTATGAAGGCTATCGAATACGATGTCAAGAAAAACAATCCAAAGCTGAAGATAGTTTACACCACCGGTGAAAGCTTTATTAATGAGCTTGTAAAGGCTATCGAGACAAAGGACACGGTAAATTTCCACGAAAAATACAGAAACGCAGACTTTCTGCTGGTGGACGATATACAGACCATTGCCGGCAAGGAAAGAATGCAGGAGGAATTTTTCCACACCTTCAACGAGCTTTACAACGCAGGCAAACAGATAGTTCTTACATCCGACATCAACCCCTCAAAGATATCCAAGCTCCAGGACAGGATACAGACAAGGCTTTCAAACGGAATGCAGGTGGACATTACACCTCCTGACCTTGAAACAAGAATGGCTATCATAAAGAGCAAGGCTGAAAGGCTCGATCTTCAGCTTTCGGAAAGCGTCATAAAGCTTATCGCAGAAAAGATAAAGAACAACGTAAGACAGATCGAGGGGACAATAAAGAAAATAAAGGCTCTCACCCTTTATACCAACGAGCACCCGAATATCCAGATGGCTCAGAGAGTTACCAAGGAGATCATGATCGAGGATCATCCTGCGGAGATAACCACCGACAGGATACTCAGCGAGGTAGCCGATGCTTTCAACGTTTCCACAGAGGATATCCTCTCAAAGAGCAGACAGGCAAAGGTATCCCTTGCAAGAAAGATATTCATCTATATCATGAAAAATGTAAAAGGCATGACCTTCTCCCAGATCGGCGATGTGCTCAATAAGAACCATTCCACAATGAATATCCACTATAACGAGATAGACCAGCTGCTCAATACAAATAAATCCCTTAAAGATAACGTGGACGATATCATCAAAAATCTGAAAACCAACTGACTTTTTATTTCATTCACAGATTTTCCGTCCGCATTTTATCCCGCCGTTCTTTGCACAAGATACTTTTTTTCATATCTCTGTGACGGGACAAGTGATGAAGGGAAAAAAATGTACTTTTTAACTTTTTCAACAATGTTTTCAACAATTATGCTTGTCACAAAGCATTTACAGACAGGCTTCTTGTGGTGTTATAAACATTTTTAACACAATATCTTGTTGTAAAAAGTAAAAAGATCACAGGCTGTACAGAATTTTTTCACTTTGTTTTTAACTTTCAACTCACAATCTTTCAAAGTTCCAACAGCCCGAAGATCTTTCAATTCTTTCAATTTTTTTTCAAAGCTCACTCAACAAACGGCTGTGCCCATCAGAGTGTTTGTAAAGGGGATCTGCGCCCTTTTCAACATTCTCAAACCACTCTACTATTGATACTAAAATAAATAAAGATATATTGTTTTATTTCAGAAAAAATCGTTTTTTATATCCGGACGTGTGTTGAAAAACATTGTCCGCTATTCAGGTTTAATATTTAGTTTACATACAAGGAGAGAATAACATGAAATTTACCTGCGAGAAAAAAATGCTTATCGACGCTGTCACCAATGTTTCAAAGGCAATAACCGAAAGAGCTCCCTTCCCTGCACTTGCGGGAATGAAGATGACTCTGAACAAGGAGGATCTTGAGCTTACAGGTTACAATATGGAGATAGGTATAAAGACAAACATTACCGTTGAAAGCTCCGATTACGGTCAGTGCATAATAGATGCAGGGCTGTTTTCAAATATGCTGCGCAAGATGCCTGAGGATATTGTAATGATAGACGTATCCGGCAACTACCAGGTCACTGTGTCAAGCGGTGTTACCACCTTTAATCTTGTTGCCACCTCCGCAGATGAGTACCCCGAGCTTCCTCTTATCAATTCCGATGAAAGTATAACTATCTCACAGCCTGTGCTTAAAAATATGATAGAACAGTCTGTTTTTGCAGTTGCAACCACGGATATGAAACCAATTTTAAAAGGCGAGCTTTTTGAGATAGAGAACGGAAAGCTGACTCTGGCTGCTATCGACGGATACAGACTTGCGGTGAGGAGCGAGCCGATAAAATACGACGGAGCTAAAAAGTTTGTAGTTCCTGCAATAACCCTTTCAAAAGTCACAGAGCTGCTCAGCGACAATGAGGAGGACATGGCGGAGCTTTGTCCAACACTCAAGCACATTATCTTCAAGGTCAACGGCTATATGGTATATTCAAGACTTCTGGAGGGAGATTTCCACCCATATAGGTCGGCTATCCCCACAGAGAGCAAAACCGAGGTCTCCGTTGACAGAAAACAGCTTATCGCTACCCTTGAAAGAACTATGCTCATCATCAACGACAGAGCACCTTCACCTGTAAAATGCTACTTTGAAAACGATACGATAAAGATAAACTGCAAAACCTCCGTGGGAAAAATATCCGACGAGATAAGCGCAGTTATTGAAGGACCTGTTATCGAAATAGGCTTTAAGTGCAAATATCTCCTTGACCCGCTGAAAGTTATTGATGACGACAGGGTAAAGCTCCAGATGAACGGAAGCCTGCTGCCCATGAAGATAGTTTCCTGCGACGAAAAGGAAAATTATACATATCTTGTGCTGCCTGTAAGGCTGCCAAAGGATTGATAAAAAATGAAAACAGTTGACATTAAGATAAATACCGAGTTTATCAAGCTTGACTCGCTGCTTAAATTCGCAGGTATGGTGGAAACAGGCGGCATCGCTAAAGAGATAATCGCCGAGGAAAGAATAAAGGTCAACGGCGAGGTATGCACCATGAGGGGGAAAAAGATCCGCCCGGGTGATAGGGTGCAGATCGACGAGCTTGATACAGAGATACTTGTAGTAAACTGATATATGTATATAACACAACTATCTGCCGACGGCTTTAAAAATCTTAAAGGCGTTGACATAAGACCCCACAAAGAGCTTAATATATTCTGCGGAGAAAATGCTCAGGGAAAAACAAATCTTATCGAGGCTATCTGGCTTTGTACAGGTGTTAGATCCTTCAGAAACACCAAGGATAAAGGCATGATAGCCATTGACAAGCAGATCATGAATATCGAGGTTTCCTTCAAGGACAAATTCCGTGACCAGCGGATAAGATATGCCATGGAAAAGGGAAATATCCGTGAAAAGGGGCTTTTTCTCAATGGGGTAAGGGTGAAAAATCCTGCCAGGCTTTTCGGAAATCTGGACTGTGTGGTGTTTACTCCCGAGGATCTTGAGATCTCAAAGGGCTCTCCCGACAACAGACGGCAGTTCATTGATCTGTGTGTGAGCCAGATAAAAAACAATTATGCAAATGTCTGCGCAAAATACGAAAGGATAATCGAGCACCGCAATGCGCTTTTGAAAAATATAGCCACGGGCAAAAGCTCAAAGGACGAGCTTGAGGGCTGGGACAACCAGCTGGCACAGCTTGGTTCGTACATTTCCCTTTTGAGATACAGCTACACAAAAAAGCTGGAGATGTTTGCATCAAAGCTTTACAGCGAGATCTCGGGCGGCAGGGAGAATTTTTTTGTAAGCTACTATTCAACGGTTTTTGATAAGCTTGAAGGCAGGAACGATTACACCGCAGACCTTGCAAACGAGTATCTGAGTGTGCTGAAAAAGAACATTGACGAGGACATAAGATCGGGGTTCACACAAAAGGGTGTTCACCGTGACGATCTCGTTTCAAAAATAAACGGGCTGCTTTGCAGGGATTATGCTTCCCAGGGACAGCACAGGAGCGCAGCTTTGGTAATGAAGCTGGCGCAGGCATATATACTTGCCGAGGAGACAGGTGATCCGCCCTGTATACTCCTTGACGACGTGCTAAGCGAGCTTGATGTGAACAGACAGAAGTTTGTTATCTCAAAAATAAACGGTATGCAGGTTTTCATAACCTGCTGCGATAACAATATACCCTTTGGCAAAAACCAGCACGGAAAGCTTTTTAATATCGAAGCAGGAAGGATAAAGACCGGAAAAAGAAAGGAACAAAGCTGATGTATCTGCATCTGGGCAACGACTTTATGGTAAATGAGCGGGACATAATCGGGATATTCGATATTGAAAATTCCTCTGTCTCGCAGATAACAAAACAGTATCTCAGCCATGCATCAAAAAATGCAAGGGTGATAAGCTGTTCCTATGAAATGCCAAAAAGCTTTGTGGTGTGCCTTGATAAGGATCTGACGGAAACGGTCTATATCTCACAGCTTGCCTGCTCAACACTGCTGAAAAGACATAACAAGTATTCTCAATGAACAATTGGGAAGGACCCTTTTGAAGAAAGGCCGAGAACGGCTTTGCCGTTCTCTCGGGAGTAACCGTGGTAACGGTTACTCCGTCCCATCAAACCCCACCCCTAAAACTTTTATTGCTTTTTCGCCGTTCGGGTCTGCGACCCAAACAACGAAAAAGTAGTGAGAGTTCAGAGTAAGATATGAAGAGTGACTCTTTCAAGAGAGAACTCTCAACTGCTCGTTGAAAATATTTCTGTATTCTTTCAACAATGCAGAACAAATAACTGAAATATAAACACATTTTATCATATCTATACCGAAACGGAGGATAAAAAATTGGATAACAATTTGGAAAACATCTCACAGGTGGATAAGAGCAACAACTATGACGAAAATCAGATACAGGTGCTCGAAGGACTTGAAGCTGTGCGCAAAAGACCGGGTATGTATATCGGTTCCACCGGCGCAAGAGGACTTCATCACCTGGTTTACGAGATAGTTGACAACGCTATCGACGAGGCTCTTGCAGGCTACTGTACACAGATAGATGTTGAGATACTTGAAGGAAACATCATCAGAGTGACCGATAACGGACGTGGTATTCCTACGGGTATCCACCCGAAGGAGGGCATCTCTGCGGCTACGGTTGTCTACACTATACTGCACGCAGGCGGAAAGTTCGGCGGCGGCGGATATAAGGTAGCAGGCGGTCTTCACGGTGTCGGTGCGTCGGTAGTCAATGCCTTGTCGGAATATCTGGAGCTTACCGTTTACGACGGAAAGAATATCCACTTCCAGCACTTTGACAGAGGTCATTACACCGAGCCTTTGAAGATAATTGGTGAAACGGATAAAACAGGTACTTCCGTTACCTTCAAAGCCGACCCGGAAATATTCCAGGAAACTACTGTCTACGATTACGAGGTGCTTGAAAAAAGACTGCGTGAACAGGCTTTCCTCAACGGCGGTATAAAGATAGTCTTTACCGATAAGCGTGACCCGGAAAATATCAAGGGCGAAACTCTCCACTATGAGGGCGGAATAAGGCAGTTTGTTGAGCATATCCACAAGACAAGAGGAGTTGAGGCACTGTCCGAGGAGGTCATCTACGTCAGCGGCAAAGAGGACGATATGTTCGCCGAGGTGGCACTTCAGTACAACGATACCTACAATGACCTTATCCTTTCCTTTGCAAACAATATCCATACTCCCGACGGCGGCTCACACGAAACAGGCTTCCGTGTGGCACTCACAAGAGTTATAAACGAGTACGGCAAAAAGTTCGGCTACCTCAAAGACGGCGACAAGCTGCTTGCCGAGGACGTCCGTGAGGGTCTGACAGCTATCGTTTCCGTCAAGCTGACAAACTGCGAGTTTGAGGGACAAACAAAGGGCAGACTGGGAAATCCCGAGGTAAGACCTTTTGTTGACAAGCTGGTTACCGAAAAGCTGATGAACTACTTTGAGGAAAACCCGCCTGTTGCAAAGGCTATCTTTGACAAATCCGTTCAGGCGCAGAAGGCAAGAGAGGCTGCCAAGAAGGCAAGAGAGCTTACAAGGCGAAAAAGTGCCCTTGAATCCTCTTCCCTGCCTGGCAAGCTGGCGGACTGCTCGGAGCGTGACGCATCTATCACGGAAATATATATCGTCGAGGGAGATTCCGCAGGCGGCTCCGCAAAAGAGGGCAGAGACAGAAAGTTCCAGGCTATACTCCCCCTGTGGGGCAAGATGCTCAACGTTGAAAAAGCCCGCATTGACCGTGTTTACGGCAACGATAAGCTTTCCCCTGTGGTCACAGCCCTGGGAACGAGCATAGGCGAGGATTTCGACCTGAGCAAGCTGCGCTACGGCAAAGTAATAATAATGGCGGATGCCGATGTGGACGGTTCTCATATCAGAACTCTGCTGCTCACATTCTTCTTCAGATTCATGCGTCCGCTGATAGAGCACGGTCATGTTTATCTTGCACAGCCGCCGCTTTTCAAGGTGCAAAAGGGCAAGCAGTTCAGATATGCATACACCGACGCACAGCGTGACAGATATATCGAAGAGTATTCCGCAAACGGCGGAAAGATCAATGTCCAGCGGTATAAAGGTCTTGGTGAAATGGACCCCATGCAGCTGTGGGAGACCACCATGGACCCTGAAACAAGAACGATGATAAGGGTGACCATGGAGGACGCAGTTAAAGCCGACGAGATATTCACTATCCTTATGGGCGATAAAGTCCAGCCGAGAAAAGAGTTTATCGAAAAGAACGCAGAGTACGCAAAAGAACTTGATGTATAATGATCAGATCTATCACAGCAGGCTGATGAACTGCTGGGGAAAACCCTTTTGGAGAAGGGTTATTCCCCAGACCCCTTTCCTAAACCTCTTAATGATTTTTACAGTATGGGAAATAGATTCCCCATACTGTAAAAATGACTGAAAGTCTAAAAAAGAGCATGGAGAACAGCACTTCCAAGAGGATACTCTCAACATTTCAGCAGCTTGTTGCAATAGATTTGAAAATCACATATCAGGTACTTTACATACACCACATTGTTTTCAAAAACAAGGAAAGGTCTATTAAATAATATGGCGGAGAAAAATGATTTTAAAAGCTTTGAGGAAAAAGAGCTTGAAGAATACGACGCACAGGCTATAAAAGATGCCGACAGCTTCGACGAGCAGCCTATGCTGGTTGTGGACTACGACGTTAAAAACGAGGAGGAGGACAGAGCTTTCCGTGCCTATCAGAAAAAGTTTGTCTATCCCCATAACTGGAAAGTTACCGCAGCCTTTGCTGTTGTTGCGGCAGCTTTTATCGTGTCCATAATAAAATACCCCGGCGGCTATCTTAACTATGTGCTGCTGGCTATATGCCTTGTGGTCATAGCTCTTACCTGGTACAACAGTGTAAGGATAAGAAAATATCTTGTAAGGGCGCTTAAAGAGCTTGAGGACGACAGATACAGATTTACCCTCTACGAAAGCGGATTTATGATAGAAACTATTGTGTCCGAGGAGGAAAAGAAATCAGAGGACTATGTTCCCATAAAGCCCAGACGTGTGCATCTTGGGGACAACAGCGACAAGAACAACGACACCGTTGAGGTCATCGAAAATGACGAGATGTTTATTATCATCATCGAAAAAGAGACCCTGTATGTGCTTAGCAAACGGCTTCTCAGCCAGCAGCAGCAAGAGGTCATCCGTGACAAGTTCACAGGCGAGCTTGCCGAGGGTTACCACCTTATAACCGAAAATTAAATTATTTCATATATCATTTCCGTAAATGCGGAAGATTGGAGTGACTTTTTTGAGCGACTATAATGTTATTGACACAGATGTTGAAAAGATAATGAAAGAATCTTTCATTCAATATTCTATGGCAGTAATCGTTTCCAGAGCCCTGCCGGACGTAAGGGACGGTCTGAAGCCTGTCCACAGGCGTATTTTGTACACCATGTACGAAAACGGACTTACCCCCGACCAGCCGTACAGAAAGTGCGCCGACACGGTAGGTTCCGTGCTGGGTAAATATCACCCCCACGGCGACGCATCGGTTTACGATG
The DNA here is from genome assembly GCF_000621805.1 of Ruminococcus sp. FC2018. GTDB lineage: Bacteria > Bacillota > Clostridia > Oscillospirales > Ruminococcaceae > Hominimerdicola. Next base: position 21,741 of record NZ_JHXH01000020.1, read on the forward strand.
CCCTTGTGCGCCTTGCCCAGAGCTTTTCTCTGAGGTACCCTCTGGTTGACGGTCACGGAAACTTCGGTTCCGTTGACGGTGACCCTCCGGCTGCTTATCGTTATACCGAGGCTAAAATGGCAAAGATGTCCATGAATATGCTCACGGACATAAACAAGGAAACTGTTGATTTCCAGTCAAACTACGACGACAGACTCAAAGAGCCTGTGGTTTTGCCCTCAAGGTTCCCAAACCTTCTGTGCAACGGTTCCACCGGTATCGCCGTAGGTATGGCTACAAACATACCCCCTCACAACCTCCACGAGATCATCGAGGGCATGAAGTGCGTGATGAAAAACCCCGACTGCACTCTTGATGAGCTTATGGAACACGTTAAGGGACCGGACTTCCCTACCGGCGGAATAATAATGGGCAGAGCAGGCATAAGAGCTGCCTATGCCACAGGCAAGGGCAAGATAACCCTGCGTTCACAGACCTCTATCGAGGAGATAAACGGCAGAAACTGCATTATCGTCACCGAGATACCTTACATGGTCAACAAGGCAAGACTGTGTGTTTCTATCGCAGACCTTGTAAAGGATAAGAGAATTGACGGCATACATGACCTTAACGACGAATCCGGCAAGGACGGTATGCGTATCGTTATCAAGCTCAAAAAAGACGCCAACCCCCAGGTGGTGCTCAACAAGCTGTTTTCTTACACCCAGCTCCAGGACACTGTGGGCGTTATCATGCTGGCTCTTGTAAACGGTATCCCTAAGGTGCTCACGCTTAAAGAGTGCCTTGAACAGTATATCGACTTCCAGGTTGAGGTCATCAGAAGAAGGACACAGTTTGACCTGAAAAAGGCAAAAGAGAGAGAGCATATCCTCCAGGGTCTTGTAACAGCCCTTGATAACATTGATGAGGTCATCGAGATAATGAAGTCCTCAAAGAATGTTCCCCAGGCTAAGGAAAGGCTTTGCGAGCGTTTTGGTCTGTCCGAGGTACAGGCTGACCATATCGCACAGATGACTCTGGGCAGACTCACAGGTCTTGAAAGACAGAAGATAATCGACGAACTGGCAGAGATAAAGCTGAAGGTGGCAGACCTTGAGGATATCCTTGCAAACCACCAGAGAGTGCTTGACATCATTATCGAGGAAGTTGAGCAGATACAGGATAAGTTCGGCGACGAAAGAAGAACGAGAATAGAAAATGTAAGCGGTGAGGTGGATATCGAGGACCTTATCCCCGAGGAGGAAAGCTTTGTCACCTACACCAAGGACGGATATATCAAGAGAACGCCTATCAGCGAGTACCATGCCCAGAAGCGTGGAGGCAAGGGCGTTACCGGCATGAAGCAGCGTGAGGACGACTACGTTGAGGAGATGTACACCTGCTCTACCCATGATTTCATGCTGTTTATATCCAATAAGGGCATTATGTACAAGCTCAAATGCTACGAGCTGCCCGAGGGTTCAAAGGCTTCAAGAGGCACAAATATCGTCAACGTTCTGCCACTTGAAAACGACGAGAAAATCGCCGCAATGATAAAGACCGACAGCTTTGACGAGGGAAAATATATAGTTATGGTCACCAAAAACGGCAAGATCAAGCGTACTCCTCTTTCGGCATACAAGAACGTGAGAAAGAACGGTCTGCGTGCTATTGGACTTGACGAGGGCGACGAGATCGAGGGCGTAAGAATGACCAGCGGCAAGAACCAGCTTATTGTGGCAACACATAACGGTTACGCTATCAGAGTCAACGAGACCGACATCAGACAGATGTCAAGAACTGCTCACGGCGTAAGAGCTATCAAGCTCCGTGAGGGCGACTACGTTGTTTCAATGGCCAGAGTGCGTGACGGTGCGGCAGTGCTCACCGTTGCGGAAAACGGTCTGGGCAGGCGTGTTGCGCTTGAAAATTACCGTATCCAGCGCAGAGGCGGCTACGGCATGATGAACTATAAAAACGGCGGCGTCTGCGGCATAAAGGTGGTTGATGACGAGGACGATATCATCATGATATCCACCGACGGCGTTGTTATCAGAATAAGAGCCTGCGATATCAGCATTATGGGCAGATATTCAAAGGGTGTTCGCCTTATGCGTGTAAGCGAGGAAGGCAAGGTAGTTGCGTTCACACGTACCGAGCACGAGGAAGATGCGGAGATCTCCGAGGTAGAGCAGGCGTCGGAAGAGGACATCGCTCAGGCTGCCGAGGAAGAGGCAAACGAGGTAGTCGCCGAGGATACAGCTCCCGATGACGAGGACGCTGTTGACGACGGAAACGACGACGAAGAATAAATAGCAGCGAAACCAACAGTACCCCTGTGTGCTGTTGGTTTTTGCGATAATTCGGATAAAAACACTCGGCAGAGAGGGTGAGAAAATGACTATCCTTGTTCCCGCAATGCTTGATGAAACGTTCGAGCTGTTAAAGGCGGCGTTTGCGTCAGAGAAAGTTAAGGTGGTGCTGCTGAAAAATTCAAGCGGCGTTATCAACTCGGGACTTGAATTTGTCCACAACGACTTGTGCTGTCCCTGCGCAATTATGGTCGGGCAGCGAGGTCAACATCTACAACCGTGCCGAAATGCTGCTTACACCTATGATTATCAATGACAAAAAGGGAGAAAAACCATGACAACTATAAACGACATTTACAATCACATTAACTCTATTGCCCCTTACAGCGCACAGGAAAGCTACGATAACAGCGGACTTTGCGTGGGCAATAAAAACCGTGAAGTAACAAATGTGCTTATCGCCCTGGACGTAACAAAGGATATTATCCTTGAGGCAAAACAAAAAAATGCACAGCTTATCCTTACTCACCACCCTGTTATTTTCCATGCCCTGAAAGCTATCGACCCGGAAACTGTGGTGGGTATGCTGCTGGAAAACTCCGTGGCAGCCCTGTGCGCTCACACTAATTTTGACAGTGCGCTGATGAACGATATCCTGTGCAAAAAGCTGGAGCTTGCCCCGGTGGAACCGCTGTGCGAGGAAAACGGCGTGGCAATGGGCTGTGTGTGCGCCCTTGAAAAAGAGATGAGCGCAAAGGAGCTTGCAAAGCATATCCGCAGCTGCCTTGACAACACGGTGGTGCGCTACAACGACCTTGATAAGACCGGTATGTACCAAAGCAGAATGATAACCAGAGTTGCGGTGTGCTCCGGCAGCGGCGGAAGCCTGTGGCGGGACGCACTTTCAAAGGGCTGCGACGCACTTATAACAGGTGATGTGAAGCACGATGTATTCATTGACGCACAAAACAGCGGTCTGAGCGTGTTTGATGCAGGGCATTTCCACACCGAGAATATCTTTTGCAGGTACATGAAAGAGGAGCTGTCAAAGCAGTTTCCCCGGGTGGACTTTGAGGTGGCAGCCAACAACGTTGAGGTCGTGTCGTACAGATTGTAGGAATTTATCATCATACGCATGGTGAATACTGGGGAGGACCCTTTTGAAAAAGGGTCTCTCCCCAAACCCCACCCCTAAAACTTTTATTGCTTTTTCTGCACAAGATGTCTGCGACATCTTGCACCGAAAAAGTAGTGAGAGTTCAGGAGGAGAGATTAAGAGGAAACACTTTCAAGAGGTCACCTCAATTATTTACCAAACATACGATGATAATTCGGATTTACCACATTATCCTTGCATAGTAGTTGGGGATATTCTCTTGGTGCTCTACCGGCAGGGACCTTCTGGAAGTATTGTTCTCCAATCTCTTTTCTTAGACTCTCAGTTATTTTTACATATCGGGCAGTATGCCCGATGTGTAAAAATCATTAAAAGTTTTAGGAAGGGGGCTTGGGGGATAACCCTTTTTCAAAAGGGTTTCCACCAATAAAGCACCAAAAGGGTTTCCCCCGACTGCCACGCAGGGGTACTGCGGTAAATTCTGATTTATAGCAGGAACAGGAGAAAACAAAATGGCACTTGACGGCGTATTTTTAAGTTTAATAAAAAACGAGCTTTCCTGTCTTATCGGCGGGCGTGTGGACCGTATCCACCAGCCCTCCCGTGAGGAGCTTGTTATAGGTATCCGCACCATGCAGGGTGTGAAAAAAGTCCTTTTTTCCGCAGACCCCGGCTCTGCCCGAATACACCTTACCTCGGCGGAGATAGAAAACCCCAAAGCTCCCCCTATGTTCTGTATGCTCATGCGTAAGCACCTGTCCTCGGGCAAGCTTACGGACATACGTCAGGACGGCTTTGAGCGCATACTCTGCTTTGACTTTGAAGCCACCAACGAAATGGGGGACAAGGTCAGACTTACCCTGGTGTCGGAAATAATGGGACGTTACTCAAACATTATGCTTGTAAACGGACAGGGTAAGATAATCGACAGTATCAAACGTGTGGGAAGCGACCATTCGTCGGTCCGTGTGGTGCTGCCGGGAGTGACCTATGAACCTCCCCCCAGAGACGACAGGCTGGACCTTTGCACCTGTACCTTTGAACAGCTTAAAGACAAGCTGGGCGAAAGCCCGAAGTCAGAGACCTCAAAAGCCCTGCTCAAAGCCTTTGAAGGCATCTCCCCCATTCTTGCAAGGGAAATGTGCTTTTTTGCACTGCGGGGAGAGGAAAAGACGGCGTGGGAGCTTACCACGGACGAGCTTGACAGGCTGTGGTTCTTTATCGGCAGGCTGCGCAGCGACCTTGAAAAAGGGGAAAACACCTTTACTGTGGTGAAAACAAAAGAGGGGGTGCTAAAGGACTTCTGCTTCTGCCCGATACACCAGTACGGAGCCCTTATGGTCACCAGGGAGTTTGAATCCCCCGGGGAGCTGCTTGACTTTTTCTACTCCCAGCGGGACGCCTATTCAAGGACAAAACAAAAGGCTTCCGACCTTTTCAAGCTTATTGTGAACCTTACCGAGCGCACAAAAAGACGTGTGGAGAACCAGCGGCTTGAGCTGGAGCAGTGCGGGGAAAGGGATAAGCTCAGGGTCTATGCCGACCTTATAATGGCAAATCCGGGCAGCATAAAAAAGGGGCAGACGAGCTGCACCCTTATGAATTTTTACGAGCAAAGCTGCCCTGAGATAACTATTCCCCTTGACCGCAGGCTCTCCCCTATCGACAATGCCCAGAAGTATTACAAGCAATACCACAAGCTGGGAGCGGCACAGGAAAGGCTCACCGCCCTTATCGCCTCGGGCGAGGAGGAGTCAAAGTACCTTGACAGCGTGTTTGACGCCCTTACAAGGGCAACCACCGAGGCGGAGATAGCCGAGCTGCGGCTGGAGCTTTCCGAGCAGGGATATATCAGAAACAGAAACTCAAAGGGCAAGCCCCCTAAGGCGCTGCCGCCAATGGAGTTTGAGATACAGGGCTTTACCGTCCGTGTGGGCAGAAACAATAAGCAAAACGACAAGCTTACCTGTAAAACGGCGGAAAAAACCGATATCTGGCTGCACACCAAGGACATTCCCGGCAGCCATACGGTAATCAGCGCAAAGGGCGGTGCTGTCCCCGACGGTGTCATTCTCACCGCCGCAAGACTTGCAGCATACTTTTCAAAGGCAAAGGACTCCTCACAGGTGGGGGTGGACTATGCCCTTATCCGCCATGTGAAAAAGCCCGCAGGGGCAAGACCGGGCATGGTCATCTTTACAAACAACAAGACGGTGTATGTTTCCCCCCTTTCCGACGAGCAGCTTCAGGAGCTTTCAAAAGGCAGCAGTTGAAAGATATTATAAAAATCAAGAAAATCAAGCGCCGCATTTTGTGGATTTAGCACGCTGAATTGACAGTGTCTTGCTATTGACTTTTGGGGGAAAAGGCGGTATAATTGTAATTGCCAGAAATCAATATATTGGAGGTTTTTTATAATGGGCAGAGTTTATAACTTTAGTGCAGGTCCTGCCGTACTTCCCGAGGAAGTGCTCAAAGAGGCTGCAGAGGAAATGCTCGATTACAAGGGCACAGGAATGAGCGTAATGGAGATGTCCCACCGTTCAAAGGCTTATGATACCATCATCAAAGAGGCTGAACAGGATCTTCGTGATCTTATGGGTATCCCCGACAACTATAAGGTGATTTTCAGACAGGGCGGTGCTAACCTCCAGTTTGCAGAGGTACCTATGAACCTGATGTATAACGGCAAGGCTGCTTATATCATCACAGGTCAGTGGGCTAAGAAGGCTGCTGCCGAGGCTGAAAAGTACGGCGAGGTAGTAAGAGTAGCATCTTCTGCTGATAAGACATTCTCCTATATTCCCGATTGTTCGGATCTTGACATCCCCGAGGATGCAGACTATGTATATATCTGTGAGAACAACACCATTTACGGAACAAAGTACAAGACCCTGCCTAACACCAAGGGTCACGAGCTGGTAGCAGACGTTTCATCCTGCTTCCTCAGCGAGCCTATCGACGTAACAAAGTACGGCGTTATCTACGGCGGTGTTCAGAAGAACGTAGGTCCTGCAGGCGTACAGATCGTTATCGTTCGTGAGGATCTGCTCAAGGACGAGCCTGCTGTAAAGAACACACCTACAATGATGAACTGGAAGATCCAGGCTGACAACGACTCACTTTACAACACACCTCCATGCTACGGCATCTATATCTGCGGCAAGGTGTTCAAGTGGATCAAGAAGATGGGCGGCCTTGAGGGCATGAAGGTTCACAACGAGAAGAAGGCAAAGATCCTTTACGATTTCCTTGACCAGTCCAAGATGTTCAAGGGCACAGTAAGACCTGAGGACAGATCTCTTATGAACGTTCCTTTCGTAACAGGAAATGAAGAGCTTGACAAGAAGTTTGTAGCCGAGGCAAAGGCAGCAGGCTTTGAGAACCTCAAGGGACACAGAACCGTTGGCGGCATGAGAGCTTCTATCTACAACGCAATGCCTATCGAGGGCGTTGAAAAGCTTGTGGAGTTCATGAAGAAGTTTGAGGCTGAGAACGCATAAGTAATAAAACTTTAATGCATACGGAGCAGCAAATGCTGTTCCGTGTGCTTAACTTTTTAGAAGACAACAAATTTGGGTCTTATATATCGTTCGTCAAACCCGTAGGGTTTGAGGAAAAGAACTGCTGTACAGAGGAAGGGAAAGCCCTCTCTTGCAGGGCTTTCCCTCTTTAAAAACAGTCCGCCGGACTATTTTTAAATTCACCTTTTGCGGAGCGCCTGACGGCAGGAGATCTCGCTGACTGCGGTCAGCGACACGGGCGCTGCCCGTGACCCGCAAGCCTTTTCTCGCAAAAAAGGCTTGACCGAAAAACCTGTTACTATATACGATTTTCAAGTTTGTGCGTTAATAATTCATTTTCGGAAAGAGGTAAGGAAAAATGGTAAACGTATTGACACTTAACAAGATCGCCGCTGTCGGCACAAGCAGACTGGGCGCAGATTACAACGTAAGCGATAACTGCGACGCTCCTGAGGCTATAATGGTGCGCTCTGCAAAGATGCATGACATGGAGTTCAAGGATAACCTGCTTGCTATCGCCCGTGCAGGCGCAGGCACAAACAATATCCCCGTTGACAAGTGCGCAGAGCAGGGTATCGTTGTTTTCAACACCCCCGGCGCAAACGCTAACGCTGTTAAGGAGCTTGCAGTGTGCGGACTTCTGCTTGCATCAAGAAAGATCCCCGAGGCTATCGAGTGGGCTAAGACACTCAAAGGCAACGGCGCAGAGGTAGGCAAAATGGTTGAAAAAGGCAAGTCCAACTTTGCAGGTATAGAGATAACCGGCAAGACACTGGGTCTTATCGGTCTTGGTGCGATCGGCGGAAAGCTGGCTAATATCGCTATCTCCCTGGGCATGGACGTTATCGGATACGATCCTTTCCTGTCGGTAAACGCAGCTCTTAACCTCAAGCCCCAGGTAAAGGTCACAAACAATATCAACGATATCTATACACAGTCCGACTTCATCTCCCTGCATCTGCCGTTCAACGCAGATACAAAGGATACCATCAACAAGGAAACACTTGCAATGTGCAAGGACGGTGTTCGTATCCTTAACTTTGCAAGAGGAGAGCTGGTAAACAGCGAGGCTATCATCGAGGCTCTGGGCAGCGGCAAGGCAGCAAGATATGTCGTTGACTTCCCATGCGATGAGGTGCTGGGCGTTGAGAACGTTGTTGCTATCCCTCATCTGGGAGCTTCCACCGAGGAGAGCGAGGACAACTGCGCAGTTATGGCAGCCGATGAGCTGAAGGCTTATATCGAAAGAGGAGCTATCGTAAACTCCGTAAACTTCCCTAATGCCGAGCTTGCTAAAACCGGCGACACACTGGTTTGCGTGCTGCATAAGAACGTTCCTGCTCTTATCACACAGATCACAGGCGCTGTTGCTGATAAGGGCGCAAACATCGAGAACATGGTAAACAAGTCCAAGAAGGACTGGGCTTACACTATCCTTGATGTAAACGGCGATGCTGATATCGACGCTATCAAAGCTATCGACGGCGTTGTAAAAGTAAGAGTGCTTTAATTCAAAACGGTATTACCCAGCCGATCTCTGCTGAAAAGCAGGGGTCGGTTTTTTTGCAACATTGTGGCGGTAATGTGTGATTTATGCTGCAATCCGGGGCGGCTTTGTAGTTTATTCAACAAGCAGGTGCGATTTTGTTTATTGCAAAGTGGGTCTGTATGTGGTATTATACAAATAGAAACAAAGAACAAAAAAGGAGGACGACAAAATGTTTACAACAATTATCGGGATCGTATTGATGATAGTTCTGGTGTTACTGGCGATATTTGCAATGTTCAAAGAGCTGCGCAAAGACAGCAGGATAAAGGCAGACAAGCAAAAATATAACGCAGATGTTGAAGAGTTCAGGTCGCAGTTTACCGACGAGGAGCTGGACAAGATGAGCAGGAAGTATGACAAACAATCCGTAATTTCAAATTTCCTCTCGATATTTCCGTTTTGAGATGAATATTACAGGCGCTCGTGCAAGGCGGGCGCTTTTCTTTTGAATAGGACAAATCCCGTCTGTCATATACTTTACCAAAACAAACGGGAGGTCATCGCTATGACAGACAGACACAATGCAATCCTGGAGGACAGAAGCAAGCTTATGCTTACCGGAGTCACCGACGTTGAAAGCTTCGACGAGAACAAGGTCTATCTATACACCCAGCTGGGGGAACTGGTCATCAGAGGCAAACAGCTCCATGTGAACGAAATGTCCCTGGAAAGCGGCGAGCTTACGGTGGAGGGAGAGATCTGTGCACTTTCCTACGGCGACAAGGACAGAACAAAAAAACTGGGCTTTGTGGGAAAGCTGTTTAGGTGAGATATGGATATGCTGCGTGAATATACCTTTTCTTTGGAGTACGAAACACACGTCTACCTGCTTTCGGTCCTTTTGGGAGCAGGCATAGGACTGCTGTATGACCTTTTCCGTGCCCTGAGGATAGTCTTTCCCCATAAAAATATCGCCGTAGCCGCCGAGGATGTGCTGTTCTCATTTCTGTCCTGCTCAGCCGCCTATGTCTTTGCCACCGCCTTCACCGGAAAACTCCGTGTCTTTACCCTTGTGGGAATGGCAGGCGGCTTTGTGCTGGAGCATTTCAGCATCGGAAACCTTGCCATGTTCCTTCTGAGCAAGGCGGTAAAAGTCCTCAAACATTGGGTTTTAAAGCCTTTGAGTAAAATTATCCATAAAATTGGACAAAAAAGCAAAGGTATGTTTGTGAAAAATCACATAAATTTATTAAAAAATAAAAAAAATCTCCAAAGCCCTTGAAAGTTGACTTTTAAGTGTTGTATAATGTATTGGAATAGGTGTGAAAAGGGCGAAAGGAGATACTATGACGACCTTTGAAGATATGGACGAGCTGGAAGAGATACAAGACAGCCGGCTTGCCGAAGAAGCTGAGGAGTTTGATGAGCCGGTGGAAGAAAACGTGCGCCGGGAAAGACCCCGCAGCAGGAAAAAACGTAAGCTGTCTAAACGGATCTTTGTGATAATCGCACTGTGCTTTTGCGCATATGCGGCGTTTACCATAATTTACGATAAGGCTGAGATAGCAAAGCTGAGAAGTGAGACCTCCGATATCTCAAAGCAGATAGATGAGGAAAAAGCGCTTAATGACGAATATTCCAGAATGCTGGATTCCGGCGAGAAGGAGTATATGAAAAAGATCGCCATCGACAAGCTTGGATATGCTTTTCCCGAGGAGCGCAGATTCTATATAGTGAACCAGAACAAATAAGCCCCTGTTACAAGGACAGGCAACGTTTATATACATAATATTGATTTGAAAGGGAAAGCAAACACAATGCAGTTAGAAGTCGGAAACATCTACGAAGGTAAAGTCACAGGAATAACCAAGTTCGGAGCTTTTGTGGAGCTTGAAAAGGGCACCACGGGAATGGTACATATCTCGGAGGTGGCAAATACCTTTGTCAGCGAGATAAAGGATCACCTTACCGAAGGACAGACCGTTAAGGTAAAGGTGCTGAGCATGGGCGAGGACGGAAAGATATCCTTGTCCATAAAGAAAGCTCTGCCCCAGCAGGAAAGACCTGCCGGCGGAAAGCCAAAGGGCGGATTTGGGAAGAACAAAGCCCCCCAGAGGGCGCATGAGAGCAGACCTGTGAGGGACTTTACCAAAAATCCTCCCCCGGTGTATGAGAACACGCCGTCGGGAAATGCGGATTTTGAAGATATGCTTTCTAAGTTCAAGGCATCAAGCGAGGAAAGGTTTTCCGATTTGAAGCATGTTATGGATAATAAGCGCAGGTCTTCATCAAGACGCAAATAAACCGGTTTTGTTCATGACGACCAAAGCGGAACAAAAGGCGGCTGCCGGCGAAAAACGCCTGTGGTGCGCCTTTTTTAAAGGAAAACATCGGGGAGAGAAAAATGAAGAATTTTAAAAAGACCTTTGCGTTCATATTTTTTATTCTTGCAGGAATAATACTTGGGGCGTTTATAGCCTATGTGTGCGAGGGAAAGGACTATGTGGGCTGGCTTGCCTGGGGCAAAAAGGTGGGGCTTGAAAATATCTCGGTGGATCTTTACGTTATAAAGCTGGACTTCGGCTTTATGGTAAAGGCAACTATCTCACAGATATTCACCATTGCCGCTGCGCTCATAGTCTTTTCAAAAACCTGCAAAAATCTGTGATATGAGCAGCAATGACCTCTGTCGGTTTGGAGTGATAAACGAATGAGAGTTAAAGCACTTGCGGTGTGTGCGGTTTTGTTTCTGAGCACCGTTATAGGCATCGCCGGATGCGGAAATCCCGATATTGTAGGCAATAACCTTGTCATGCAGGCACGTGAGGATTACAGCGAGCTTGACTCTGCCAGGGTGGTTATGACCAACGTGGATACCGGCAAGCAGGAGCAGGTGTTCACCTTTATGTACAGCGGGGACACCCTTGTGTATACCAACTGGAAGCTGGTGGACGGCAGGGAAAACAGTGAGTACAATAACGGCGAGATAAACGCTTACCATCACGGGGATAAGTTTTATGAGTATAAGGACGGGGACAAGAATTTTAAAAAGTATACCCGTTCGGATAAGCATCAGATGACCAAGGAGGATATGATAACCTATATCCCCTCCGCCATTACCGATGCTAAAATGACTGTAAACGGCGACGAGCGTGAGGTCACCCACGTTTATGACGTGGAAAAGGTAAAGCCTACCGCTCCCGAGGAGGGCGAGGTAACGGACTTTGCGGTGAGATATGTGTTTGACAAGGACGGAAAGCTGAAGTATTTTACCGAAACCACCATTTATAAGGCAGACGGAAAAGAGAAACGCTGCGGTTATAAAACGGTTATAGAAGATAAAAACAGTATCAAGGAGATAACCAATATTGCTTCCTCAAAAGGCGAAAATTAAATCCCCCCCTCTTTGTGAGGGGTGTTTTGTTATACGCCCAATGGTCGGGCATGAAAAGGAGGAAAAAAGAGATGAAAACAAAAATAATCAACGGACAGAGCATTCCTAATATGCCGTGGCAGGACAGACCACAGGACTGCACAGACGTGGTGTGGAGATACGATAAAAACCCGGTGATAAAGCGTGATGCCATAAGCTGCGCCAACTCGATATTCAATTCTGCGGTGGTGCCCTTTGAAGGTGGCTTTGCAGGGGTGTTCCGGGTGGACGACAAGCGCCGTGCCATGGAGCTTCACGCAGGCTTCTCAGATGACGGCATCAACTGGAAAATAAACGAGGAGCGCATCGAGTTTGTCCAGCAGGACCCCTCCACAGCCGAGGCAAACAAGTGGCTCTACGGCTATGACCCCAGAGTGTGCTTTATTGAGGACAGATACTGGGTGAGCTGGTGCAACGCATACAACGCCCAGCCAACTATCGGTATCGCTTACACCTACGATTTCAGGACCTTTACCCAGTGCGAGAACGCCTTTTTGCCCTTTAACCGCAACGGTGTGCTGTTCCCCAGAAAGATAAACGGCAAGTACGTTATGCTTTCCCGACCCTCCGATTCGGGACACACTCCTTTCGGCGACATCTATCTCTCCCAGTCCCCCGATATGAAATACTGGGGTGAGCACCGCCACGTTATGTCCCCACTTATGCCCTGGGAATCCAAAAAGATAGGCGCAGGTCCTATCCCCATTGAAACAAGCGAGGGCTGGCTTTGCTTCTATCACGGTGTGCTTGAATCCTGCAACGGCTTTGTGTACAGCTTCTCTGCCTGTATTCTGGATACTGAGCAGCCGTGGAAGGTAAAATACCGCTGTGAAGAATATCTTATCAACCCACGTGAGATATATGAGTGTGTTGGCGACGTACAGAACGTGACCTTCCCCTGCGCAGCTCTTTGCGATGCGGACACAGGAAGAATAGCTATCTATTATGGCTGCGCCGATACGGTGGTAGGGCTTTGCTTCACCACTGTGGACCGAGTGGTTGACTACGTTAAGGAGCACTCGTCCATATAAGCTTTATCCAATACAGCACAAAAAAAGACCACCCGGATCTGAACTGACCCCAAAAAGTTAGACAAACTTTTTAAAGAAAAAATATGCAAAGCGACTAAGAGAGATCTTGGTCGCTTTTGTTATGCGGCATTGAGCCTGTATTCAACAGGTGACATACCATCAAGCTTAAGCTTGATGCGCTTTGTGTTGTACCACTCTATGTAAGCGTGAAGCTCGGATATGAAGTGTTCTATTGATGTGAATTCTTGTAAATACAGCAATTCTGTCTTGAGTAATCCGAAGAAGTTTTCTGCACAGGCATTATCAAGACAGTTGCCTTTTCGTGACATACTCTGTCTTATGCCTTTATCTTT
>NZ_JHXH01000021.1 GCF_000621805.1 Ruminococcus sp. FC2018
TCTCAGTATTGCTCCAATATCTCGTTTTAGCTTTCCGTAGATAGCTTTTCGTCTGTACTTTGGCGCAAATACTATGTGATATTGACATTTCCAGCTCGTATGTGCTAAACTATACGTATCATTAGATTTATTATCCATCTGGTGATCCCTCCTTGGTTTTTTGTAATACGGTTGGTAGCCTATTACATTGTATATCAAGGAGGCGTTTTTGTCTATTGTGCGGGACAGATTATGCTCTTACTAAAGTTTATACATTCCACCTGCATAGCAGGTGGTTTTTTTATCAGGATAATAAAAAAAACCACCCTTAACGGGTGGTTTTTTGTTGCCGTTTACTTTGAAGAACTGCCCAGCTTTTCGGTAAAGAAGCTGTCGTTTTTGTTTTCACCGTAGGTGGACATATAAACGTTGTTTATCTTTATCTCGGTGGTTGGCGTGGTGTCGCTTGAATCACCTTTTCCCTGTGCGCAGATCTTTTCGTAGCTTTCATATCCGTCATATACCTGTCCGAATATGGTGTACTGCTGGGAGAAATTTGGAACGCCGCCCCAGCGTTTGAATATCTCGTTTATATCCTTGTTGCCCGGTCGTTTGTCCATTTCCGAAACTATGTCGTCGGTAAACTCTATGGAGCCTACAAACATTATCCTGCTGCCGGATACATTGGAGCTGAAAAACTTGCCGTCGCTGCCGCCGAAGGATATAAGCGAGCCCTTGAACGGCCACAGCTCAGCATTTGTCTCCTTGGTAATGGTCTTTGTGTCAGTGTCGGAGGTGTCCTCGCCCCCCTTTGACTTTGAACCGCCAAGGAAGTAAGCGTCCTTCTCAACGCTGAAAACGTATGTCCCATCGTAATATCCCTTGTTTACCAGCCCGGTAAAGTACTTGCACAGATCAGGAGCCTTGTCCTCATAGATCACTGCCTTGAACGTGCCCATTGAGGTCTCAAACACCGCCACAGGCGTGCTGTCCGATGGCACCTGCGTCTGGAGAAGCTGAGCGTTGTCATAATCGGGCTTGTTCTTTCTGTTCATCCTGCCCAGAAACAGCGCAAGAGCCAGTATCAGCAGAAAACACACCACCATGATGCCCAGCTGCATCATGGTCTTATTTTTATTCTTGTTCATTTTTTTCACCTTACTTACGCTTTATCTTTGTTCCCTGTCTTGTTTCCTCTATAATGTATCCCTTTGCGGTTATCTCCTCACGCAGAGCATCTGCCTTTGCAAAATCCTTTGTTTTGCGAGCCTGCGCTCTCTGCTCAACCAGAGCCATTATCTCCTGTGGGATATCCTCCTGCTGCTGAGCGTTTAAAAGCTTGTCTGCGTGCTGTATAAGTCCGAGGGACAGCACCTTGTCAAAATCCTCTATAAGCGCAAGCTTTGTGGAAGCGTTGGTGTCCGCCTTGATAACATCATAAAGTGCGGTTATGCCCAGCGCAGTGTTTATATCGTTGTCAAGAGCGTCCTTAAAGCCTTTTTTCAGCTCATCAAACTTGTCCTTATCAACACCCTTGGTGTCTCCCTCAGCCTTTAGCTGTGCGATTTTTGTCACAAGCTTGTCATAGGCAGTCTTTGCGTTATCAAGGTTCTCATAGGAGAACACAAGGCTCTTTCTGTAATGAGACTGCAAACAGAAAAATCTGTAAACTATCGGGTCATAACCCTTGCTTTCCAGCAGCGACACGGTGAGGAACTCGCCCTTTGACTTGCTCATCTTTCCACCTGTGGTGTTAAGGTGATGAACATGGAACCAGTAGTTGCACCACTTGTGTCCCAGGTAGGACTCTGACTGTGCGATCTCGTTGGTATGATGCGGGAAAGCGTTGTCGATACCTCCGCAATGGATATCAAGATACTCTCCAAGATTTTTCATGGAGATGCAGGAGCACTCTATGTGCCAGCCGGGATATCCCACTCCCCATGGTGAATCCCATTTAAGCTCCTGATCATCAAATTTGGACTTTGTGAACCAAAGGACGAAGTCAGCCTTATTGCGCTTATTTCCGTCCTCCTCTACACCCTCACGGACGCCCACCTCAAGGTCGTCCTCGCTGAAATCGCCGAACACATAATACTGCCGGAGCTTTGAGGTATCAAAGTATATATTTCCCCCTGCCTCGTAAGCATAGCCCTTGTCCAGAAGCACACCGATGACTCTGATGAACTCATCTATCATTCCCGTTGCAGGCTGTACCACATCGGGAGTTTTTATATTCAGCTTGGCGCAGTCCTCAAAGAATGCCTTTGTGTAAAAATCGGCTATTTCCATAACCGTCTTGTGCTCACGCTTTGCCCCTTTGAGCATCTTGTCGTCGCCCGTGTCGCCGTCACTGGTAAGGTGTCCAACGTCGGTGATGTTCATTACCCTCTTAACGTCCAGCCCGTCATAGCGCATATACTTTTCCAGCACATCCTCCATGATGTAGCTTCTCAGATTGCCTATGTGGGCGTAATGATACACCGTAGGTCCGCAGGTGTACATAGCCACCTTTCCCGGAACATTTGGGACAAGCTCCTCTTTCTTATGTGTAAGGGTATTATAGATCTGCATTTTTACTTTCCTCCTTGACGTTTTGCATCGCCTCAAGCTGAGCGATACGCTTTTCAAGCTTTGCCAGCTTCATTCTGTCAACTGCCAGTTCCTGAGCCACAGGATCCGGGATATGGATCTGGTCCAGATCAAGAGTGCGCTTGCCGTTTTGCCGAACTATCCTTGCGGGCACGCCCACAGCTGTGGAGTTGGGCGGCACTTCCTTGAGCACCACCGCATTAGCGGCTATCTTAGCGTTATCTCCCACCTTAAAGGGACCAAGGATCTTTGCGCCTGCACCCACCATAACGTTGTTGCCAAGGGTAGGGTGTCGTTTTCCGTGGTCTTTGCCTGTACCTCCCAGGGTGCAGCCCTGATACAGCAGGCAATAGTCGCCTATCTCCGCCGTTTCACCGATAACAACGCCGCTTCCGTGGTCAATAAGCAGTCCCTTGCCTATCTTTGCGCCCGGGTGTATCTCGATTCCCGTAATGCCTCTCATTATCTGGGATATCATCCTTGCGATAAGCTTGTGGTCATGATTATAGAACCAGTGTGCTGCCCTGTGAACGATAACTGCATGAACTCCCGAATATGTCAGCAGCACCTCCAGTGCACTACTTGCAGCAGGGTCACGCTCCATTATCGAGTGTATATCTTTTTTGATCTCTTTTATAAAGCCCATACAAAACACCTCACTAAACAAAAATGCCCCACAGACGACAGATCTGTCATCTGCGAAGGCAAGTCAGAAACGACCTACGGTCCCACTTCGTTTTTCCCGTTTTCACGGCTCTTTAGTCTTTAACGCAGACCTACGGGGAAGAATACTGAGCTTTGCGCCGTTGTTGCTTCCCTGCTGTCAGCCGCACTTCACAAAAACTCACCGCAGGCACTCTCACCGCTATGCCCTCTCTGTGCCGATGCTGTTTAAGCTACTCTTGCTGATACGCATTTGAAATATCTTATGTATAATCATTTGCTTGAATCTATGTACTTCCAGTAAGCCTTGAGATAGATCGCTCCGGAAACAAGGGTAAGTATCACAGCCACCCATATCAATGCTTCGTTTACAAGAAATACCGGTGCGCCCCAGTTAAGATCCGGGCTTCCCTTTGCGTCGGGATAGAAGATCTGAAGCAGCATTATCACTAAAAGCGCCACCATGGTAAACGCTGTTTTAAGCTTGCCCCAGATGCCTGCTGCCACCACAACTCCCTCGTTGGCAACCACAAGTCTAAGACCTGTGACCATGAATTCTCTTGAAAGGATAAGCACCACCGCAACAGGGTCTATCCACCTTTCAAAAGCAAAGGTTATCAGAGCCGTCATCACCAGCAGTTTATCCGCCAGCGGGTCAAGAAACTTTCCGAAAGTGGTAACAAGATTGTTTTTTCTTGCGATGCGCCCGTCCAGGAAATCCGTGATGGAAGCCAGAGCAAAAAATACCAGCGCAACTATCATGTGCCCATCAAAAAACCAAAGCACCGACACCAGAAAAAACGGTATAAGTATAACTCTTAATACTGTAAGCTTATTTGGCAAATTCATCTGTATAATCCCACTTTCAACCCTAAACTCTCGTACCGATAAGGTCATAATCAAGGGGCTCGTCGATAAGTACATTCACGTACTCACCTACACCCACCTTTTTGTCGCTCATGAAAAATATCTTTCCGTCGATCTCCGGGGCATCATATACACTGCGTCCGTAGTAACACTCCGCATACCTGTCAAAGCCCTCGCAAACAACCTCAAGAGTCTTGCCGCAGCACTTTTCATTGAACTCGTCGGATATTATCATCTGCTGCTCCATTATCACTTCCGCACGGCGTTCACGTGTCTTCAGATGCACCTGGTCGGGCATATCAAACGCCGCAGTTCCCTCCTCGGGCGAAAACGCAAAGCAGCCAAGTCTTTCAAACTTTGTCTTTTTCACAAACTCGCAAAGCTCCTCAAACTGCTGGTCACTCTCTCCGGGGAACCCTGTGATAAGCGTGGTGCGAAGCACTATTCCCGGCACCTTCTCACGGATATGCTCCACAAGCTTTTCAAGCTGCTGTCTGTCCCCGTGACGGTTCATCCTTTTAAGGATCTCACCGTTACAGTGCTGCAGCGGCATATCTATATACTTTACCAGCTTATCCTCGCTTGCAATAGTCTCAAGCAGCTCGTCGGTTATCCTTTCGGGATAGCAGTAAAGGGTTCTTATCCATTTAAGTCCGTCTATCCTGCAAAGCTCTTTCAAAAGCTCCGGCAGCTGACTTTTTCCGTAAATATCCTCGCCGTAGCGTGTGGTATCCTGTGCCACCACCACAAGCTCGGTAACACCGTGTTCAGCCAGCCACTTTGCCTCTGCAATAATATCCTCTTGCCTGCGGCTC
Organism: Ruminococcus sp. FC2018; assembly: GCF_000621805.1. Lineage (GTDB taxonomy): Bacteria > Bacillota > Clostridia > Oscillospirales > Ruminococcaceae > Hominimerdicola. The sequence continues at coordinate 4,917 of NZ_JHXH01000021.1, forward strand.
CTGAATCTGCCCCTTATTGAGGGTATAGCGCAGTAGGTACAGCAGTTGCTGCAACCCTCGGCAATTTTAATATATGCAAAAAACGGCTCTGTGGATATTATCCTTCCGCCCTCCATAGGAAGGTCGGTGTTCTCGCCGTATGCGCAAACTGTCTTTTTGTCAATGAGTACATCTCTTATAATGTCGCAAAGTCTGCTGTTTGATCCGAGTCCTACGACCGCATCAAGCTCGGGCATTTCCTTCATCATCTCGTCACGGTATCTTTCCGAAAGACAACCCGTTGCGATAACAGCCTTTATCCTGCCCTCTTTTTTCAGCTCACAGAACTCAAGGATAGTGTCGATAGCCTCCTGTTTTGCCGACTCGATAAACCCGCAGGTATTCACTATCACCACATCGGAAAGTGCCGCATCTGTAACAAGCTCAAATCCCTGCTGTTTAAGGTCGTAAAGCATATGCTCGGCATCTACCTGATTTTTCGGACATCCCAGGGATACCATACCCACTCTTGTTGACATAACCTAATCTCCTGTCTGAAACACATCATAAGTATAAAATATATTATCTCACGTTTTAAGTTTTTTGTCAAGCTTTTCCGCTAACTTTGCCAAAGTGTTTCCAAAAGCCCACCTGCAAGGGTCTATCCGCCTGTTTTAAAGGCTTTCAAAGCTTGCACAGCATTATATATTCCTCTTCATTTTCATCAACGATACAAAATCCGACATTTTTATACATTTTCACCGCATAGTTTTCCTTTTGCACTGCCAGAGAAGCCTGCTTATATCCCTGCTTTTTCAGCTCCCCCAGCATAGTCTTCATAAGAGCCGTTCCTATTCCCATGCCTCTGTACTGCTTATAAAGAGATATTGCAAACGAGGGAGTTTCATCGTCAATGTGCCCGTAATCATCCATTATCCGGACCCATACTGCGCCCACTATCTTTCCCTCGCAGCGTGCTGTGAAGGCAATATCCGACTTTTTTTCTCCAAAGTCGTTAATATACAACTGAAGCTCGGGGCGGTAAATGATCTCCCTTGGGGGAGCATCAATGCCCTTTGGAATGAATATCGCCTCGTAGAGAAAGTCCTCCAGCAAGCCGTATTCGTTCCTTGTCATTTTACTTATAGAATAATTCATTCGTCCTCCGAATCGATTTGTATCTCTCTGAGTGCCTCTTTTATATCGCCGTAATCGTAGCCATAGCGAATAAGGGAGTTTTTCGCACGGTTTATCCCCTTTTCATCGGTCATATACCTAAGATGCTTTTTTTCTATAAGCCTGCGCAGACGCTCCCCGGTGCCCTGCTCATATTCTTCAAGAGCAAGGTCGATGACCTCTTTGGTCAACCCCTTGAGCCGCATCTCCTGAAAAGCCCTGCGTCTTCCGAACAGCTTGACCTCCATGTAATGCCGTGCAAGCCCCTGGGCATACCGCCTGTCGTTTATCACTCCCAGGTCCACCAGCTTTTGCATGACACGGTAGCAAAGCTCCTCGTCGTAATTCTGCCGCAGCTTTTTGAACATATCAACATACGAGTAGTCCTTGTAGTCCAGAAGGTACAAAGCCCTCTCTCTTGCCCTGCGGAAGTCGCTTTCCTCCTTTACCTGCTCCCACGCAGACAAAGGCAGGTCAATGCCTGCCTTTAAATTGAACTTATTGATTATCTCAATATTGAGATAGCAAGGCTCCTGCTGTTCAAATTCGACCTTGTAGGTAGAGCCTTTGTACTTTTCTATCCCCGTTATTTTCATGCCTTAGTTACCAAGATCTGCAATGTCCACAGGAGCGAATTCCTCAAAATCCTCCTCCGGGTCCGCCAGAACATCAGGCTTGCTTTCAGCCTTAGCTGCGGGCTTTATGCCTGCGCTGGCATTAGCCATTTTCTCCAGTTTGGAGCTTTCCTGCTTCTTGGGCGGATGCAGAGCCTCTGCGTTCATCTGCGCAAACTTATCTCTGATAAGTCCCTCTATCTCGTTCATTATCTCAGGGTTGTCAAGCAGGAACTGCTTGGAGTTATCTCTGCCCTGTCCAAGCTTCATATCGTTGTAGCTGAACCATGCGCCGCCTTTCTTGACTATGCCGAACTCAACGCCGATATCAAGTATCTCGCCGACCTTGGAAATACCCTTGCCGTACATAATGTCGAACTCTGCTTCCTTGAACGGCGGAGCCACCTTGTTCTTGACCACCTTGCAGCGTGTCCTGTTACCCACAACGCTTGCCCCGTCCTTGAGCTGTTCTCCTCGTCTTACCTCAATTCTCACCGACGCATAGAATTTCAGCGCACGACCGCCGGGGGTGGTTTCGGGATTTCCGTACATAACGCCTATCTTTTCTCTTATCTGGTTTATAAAAATAGCCGTTGTATTTGATTTAGCAATAACCGATGTGAGCTTTCTGAGTCCCTGGGACATAAGCCTTGCCAGCTGTCCCACATGGCTGTCGCCCATTTCGCCCTCGATCTCCGCCCTTGTGGTCATGGCAGCCACCGAGTCGATAACGATACAGTCTATTGCGCCCGACCTTGCCAGTGCCTCGGCGATCTCCAGAGCCTGCTCGCCGGAATCAGGCTGTGACACCAGCATATTGTCGATGTCGACCCCCAGTGCAGCTGCATAAACAGGGTCCAGAGCGTGTTCAACGTCGATAAATGCCACATCGCCACCCAGCTTCTGTGTCTGTGCGATAACGTGCAGGGCAACGGTTGTCTTACCGGAAGATTCGGGACCGTAGATCTCGATGATCCTTCCCCTTGGAACTCCGCCTATACCCAGAGCTGTGTCAAGGGTAAGCGATCCTGTGGATATTGCCTCCACGTCCATAGCCTTAGCCTCGCCCAGCTTCATTATCGCACCCTTTCCGAACTGATGCTCAATGTAAGCGATCGCCGTATCAAGAGCTTTTTTTCTTTCTTCCTTGTCTGTAATGTTGGTGACCGGTGAGCCGGCAGCCTTCTTTTTCTTATCCATCGCCATTGTACATTCCTCCGATATTTTTTCTGTGTCTATATAATAGCACACTAACTGTACGTTTGTCTGGACAGTTCGTGCTCACGATATACAAGTACAAAATTTTGGACTTTTACTTTTTGTATCCCGTCACGCACCGGAAAATGCCGCACGCATCCTTGCTTGCACGCACGTTTTCAAATCCGTGCCGCACCAGCAGAGTCGAGACCTCGTCCTCCATGCCCATGCCTATCTCAAAGGCGAAAAATCCGCCCTGTTTTATCCTGTCTTTAAAGTTGATAACGATGTGCCTGTAAATATCCAGCCCGTCGTCTCCGCCGTACAGGGCACATTGCGGCTCAAAGGAAACCTCCTTTTGCAGCTTCGCCATGTCCTCTCCCGTAAGATAGGGTGGATTTGCGGTTATTATGTCGCACATTGGCAGCTGCGCCGCCGTTTCTTTTTTTGTAACATCGCCCTTTAACGCTTTCATTGTACTGCTGTTAAGTTTGATATTTTGCTGCAAATACCCAAAAGCCTTATCTGAAAGCTCAATGCCTATGATCTGTTCGCAGTCCAGATGCTTTTCCAGCGCCATAGCAATGCAGCCGCTGCCAGTGCAAAGGTCAGCCACAGTCAGCCTTCTGTCCTTTGGTGCTTTTTTTATGACCGTGTCAATAATAGTTTCGGTGTCCTGCCGAGGGATAAGCACACCCTCTCCCACCTTGAATGTAAGCCCGTAGAACTCCCACTCGCCCACAAGATACTGCAAAGGCTCGCCGTCCATGCGTCTTCTGCACAGTCCGTCAAACTCCGCCTGCACCTGTGCACTCACCTGCTGATTAAGCATTATCTCAAAATCCCTGCCCCGGCAGTTTATTCCCAATGCCCTGCCAAGAAGCTCACGGGCGTTAAGCGCAGCGTCCTCCACCTCGGCTTTTTCAAAGTCTGCCGCCGCCTGTTTAAGAAGCTCTGCATATTTTATCACAGCCTGTCCTCCTCCGGGTCATCGGGGATACAAGCTTCAAGTGCCTTTATAGCACATTCTATCTCACTTGTGTCAGGCTCTCTTGTGGTTATCCGCTGTATCCACAATCCCGGTGCGGATACCACTCTTGTAACGATGTTATCGTACTTGCCCGCAAGCCTGATTATCTCATAGGATATACCCATGACCACAGGCAGAAGACAAAGCTTTATTACCGTTCTCACCAGAAGATTTCCCCATGACACCCTGAAAACGGTGTTCACAAAAATGCTTATAAAGAGCACAAGGAAAATAAAGCTTGTTCCGCAGCGTGGGTGGAACCTGCTGTGTTTTTTCACATTTTCCGGGGTAAGCTCATCACCGTGCTCGTAGCAGGTTATGGTCTTGTGCTCCGCCCCGTGGTATTCGTACGTTCTGCGTATATCCTTCATAAGAGCCGTAAGGGAGGTGTACCCCACAAATATTGCGATTTTAAGCAGACCCTCGATAATGTTCTTCACCGTGGCAGGCAGCTCAACTATATACCTGTCAACAAGTTTTGAAAGTCCGCTTGGAAGCAGCATGAAAAGTGCGATAGCAAGCCCCAGTCCCAGAATAATGGACACAGTGGTTATCACCGGCATGAGCTTGTCACCCAGCTTTTCGTCCACCCATTTTTCAAACTTTGTCTGTTCCTCATCGCCCTCGTCGGTCATCTGTTTGTCCGCCGAACGTGAAAGGCATTTATATCCGTCGATCATCGAGCTTATAAACACAAATATCCCACGTACAAAGGGTATCTTGCGGTAAACAGGGGTGTTCTTTCCGCCTCTTATGCCCCACTCCTCCAGGTCGATCTCACCGTTTGGCAGACGGCACGCCATGGCAGCCTTATCGATGCCTCGCATCATGACTCCCTCGATAACAGCCTGTCCGCCTATTTTGGATTTGAATTTTTCCTTTGACTGGGTCTGCTTACTGCTGCTCATTTTCCGGTTCTGTCCTTTCTGTTTCGGGCTGAGATGATATAAGCTGAACGTCGTTGGTAGTCTCTGCGGAAACTATGGTAGGCTCCTTCTTGTTTTCAATGCAGGGCAAGGTGATAAGCACCGTTGTTCCTACGCCCTCCTCGCTGTTAAGAGTGAGAGTTCCGCCGTGACGCTGTATTATCTCGTCAGCCACCGCAAGTCCGATACCCGAACCTCTGCGTGTGTGATTTGCCTTAAAGAATTTAGTCTTTACCTTGGGCAGGTCATCTTTTGAAATTCCCATTCCCGTGTCGGAGATAGATATACATATCTCTCCATGCTCCTCGTAAGCCTCCACCGAAACGGTATCGCCCTTGTCCGAATATTTTATGGCGTTATCAACGATATTGATAAACACCTGTCTTAATCTGTTCTTGTCGCCGTAAACGAACGACAGCATTTCAGGCTCGTAGTAATTCAGGGTTATACCCAGAGCTCTCGCCCTTTCCTGATATATAAGCACCGTTTCACCAAGCTCCGCCAGAATATCGATAGTATCCATGATAAGGGTAAGCCTGTTATCCTGTATCCTTGAAAAGTCCAGAAGCTCCTCCACCATCTGGGAAAGCCTTTCTGTCTCACTGGTTATTACCCTCATGCCTTTTTTGAATGTCTCCCTGTCCTCATACATGGATGTGACCGTCTCGGTCCAGCCTTTTATTGCCGTAAGGGGCGTCCTCAGCTCATGGGATACCGAGGATATGAACTCATTTTTCATCTGCTCGGTATTTGAAAGCTCGTCAGCCATGTAATTTATAGAGTCGCACAGCTCCCCAAGCTCGTCGTCGGACTCCTTTTGCAGTCTTTCGGAGAAATCACCCTTTGCGAATTTTCGTGTCATCTCGCCCATGTTTCTTATAGGGTAAACGATAGAACGTATAAAGAACATACCAGAGAAGAAAATAAGTATCATGATAGCAAGGCTGACCACAAGGGTGGTTGCACCGATAATAAGTATCTGGTTATCTACTTTTTTCATGGAAGACAGCATACGAAGTGCGCTGAACTGGCTGTCCCTTGCGCTTATCATGACCGTTGCGGCAACTACCTTTTCGCCTGTGGAAAGCTCATATATCTGCACCGCAAAGCCGTCATCTGACTTTTTCGCCTCATCAAGGTCAGGCATGGAGCTTTCCGCCGAAGGAGAAAAACCCGACGAGGTGACCTCCGCCCTGCCGTTGTTGTTGATAGCCATAAGCTCTATCCTGTCCTTGTCCTCATAGCCCTCAACGTAGGAACGTATCGAAGCGTTGAGATTAGCTTTGCCCGTATTGAGGCTGCTTTTGACGGCAGTGTATACGATATTCATTTTTGAGCTGACATATTCCTTTGCCGAGTTGTAATAATACGCCCTGACAAGAAGGATAAGCAGCAGCACTATAATCAGCAGTATAGCCACCATAACGCCGAAGCTGTTTTTCAGCCAGTGCATGGTAATGCTGTGCTTGCCATATTTAATTTCCGGCTTTTTCAACTTCCTGCGCTCCGATCATTTAAGATTTTTTACTGGTTGCCTGCCGACCACTTGTACCCGAAGCCCCAGATAGTGAGGATATACTTGGGGTTAGACGGCTCGTCCTCTATCTTCATTCTTATTCTTCTGATATTAACGTCAACTATCTTGTCGTCACCGTAATAGCTTTCGCCCCAGATGTGATTCAGTATGCTGGTCCTGTCAAGAGCCGTGTTCTGGTTTCTGAAGAAGTACTCCATTATCTGGTACTCCACCTGTGTCAGATCCACCTGCTCGCCGTTTTTGAAAACAGTCCTGCTCTTGAGATTGAGAGTGAACGGACCCGAGGTTATCACCGAAGCCTCCTCCGGCTTTGCGCTTGACCTTGAAACTCTCCTGCATACCGCATCTACTCTTGCGATAAGCTCGCTTATAGAGAACGGCTTTGTGATATAATCGTCTGCGCCGCTCATAAGGCAGGATATCTTGTCCATTTCCTGAGACTTTGCAGAAAGCATGATTATACCGATCGTGTCGCTTTGTTCTCTTATCTTTTTGCACACCTGCATTCCGTCAATGCCGGGCATCATTATATCCAGAAGTGCCACATCGAACTGTCCCGAGTTGTCGTCAAACGCCTTGAGAGCGTCCTCGCCGCAATTCACGTCCACGACCTCGTATCCGCTTCTCACAAGGTTTATCACCACAAACTCTCTTATGGAATCTTCATCTTCGCAAACAAGAACTTTTTTCATTATTTTCTCTCCTCTCAATAATAGAAATGTCGTTTTCTTAAAGCATCATTCTATGGGATAAAAATTATTCTTTACCTCGTCAATGGTGAGCACCAGTTGCTCCCCTGTATCCCTTGGTATCTTAACGTAGTAATTCAGCTGTCCCTTGGAGGCGATAAGCTCGTAACCGCCGGCGGTTATCTTTTCGTCGTCATCCTTCAGAGCCGAGCAGTATCTCACAAGCTCGGTCGTAGAGGTATTAACATCCCCTGAATACTTGTAGAATATCACCTCTCCGGTGTCATGGTCTGTCTTGACCGTGACCTTGCCCTCCCAGCGTTTGGGGAAAGCGATAAATGAGCTGTTTGACTGGAAACCGCTGTATTTTTCCTCCAGCACGTAAAAATCCTTGTATGCGCTCCAGGTAACAAGGAATTTCTGCTGAGGCGTCTCAACGTTTTCATATCCCGGCATTGGTTTTATCGACGGTATTTCTACCACTCCGTCCCCGTCAATATCCATGCAGGTGCCTCTGAAATCCACGTTTCCCGTACAGGCAGCAAGCAGCTTTTCCTTTCTCTGCTGCACCGGGTTCTGCAGCGTGGAGTACCTGTAATAAAGCAGCTCCGTCTGAACGTTTCCGTCGCTGGTAGTTCCGTCGATAAACAGAGCGTGTCTGCCGTCTGAAAGCAAGCCTCTTGTGACCTTGACGTAGCTTTCCACGTTATCCAGCATATCTATGGTCATCTCACGCTTTATTTCGCCGTTTTCAAGTTTAAGGAGCGAAGCCTTAGCGCTGATCTTTTCGGTCTCTGCATTAACCGTTTTCTGTATGGCAACAAGATCGTTTTTGCCGTTGCTGTCAAAATCCATTGCCTCAAGCACAGAATAGGTATCCGTACCTATTTTTTTGAAATCCTCGTCTTTGTAGGAATAGACCTCCATAGTCTTTTCGTCGGTGGACTGGTTCATGTAGCCGATCACCACATTGATACCGCTTCCCGATCCGAGCTGTGAAACTATGACCTTGTCAACATCCGTTCCGGCACCCGACACCTCCTTGACCGAGTACCATTCTCCGTCCTCGTCGGTGTCAAGAATATTGATCTTCATGCCCTTGTCTTTATTGGTTTCCTTGTATTCGTAAAACACGATAGCCTCGTTATCCGGCTCATCGTCAATGTTGGCAATAACATATGCGCTGCGGTAGTCACCGTTTCTGGGATACTTCAGCGTTATGTTGCTGCCCACGCTTTTGGTCAGTGCCTCATGGATCTGTGACTGCTCCTTTGTGAGCTTTGGAGCGTCCACAAGACCTTCCACCGAAAAGTTGGGTGCCGAGCACCCTGTCAGCACCAGACTGATAAGGCACAATGCCGCTGTTTTCAGCTTATTCAAGTGACCACTCCTCTCATGTTTTATCTGTACGCACGTCCAAAAATCAAAAATAAGGCCGGGTGCACATACCCGACCTTATTATACCACATTATACTCTTTTTTTCAAGTCCCCTGCTCAAATTATCTCTCATCCAGAGGAATATACTCTCTTTCCTTCATAACAGCCTTATAAGCCGGTCTGATTATACGTTTGCCCGTTACCAGCTCCTCAAATCTGTGAGCGCACCAGCCTGCCATTCTTGAAACGGCAAACATAGGTGTAAACAGGTCGTCCGGTATGCCAAGCATCTTATACACCAGTCCCGAGTACATATCTACGTTGGCGCACATTGTCTTGTCGCTGCCCTTTTCCTCTCTTATGATCTCCGGGGTAAGCTTTTCTATGGTCTCCAGCAGCCTGAACTCTTTTTCAAACTCCGTACCCTCCGCAAGGCTCCTTGCATTGGCTTTGAGTATCTTGGCTCTGGGGTCGGAAAGTGTATACACCGCATGACCCATGCCGTAGATAAGACCGGATTTGTCAAAGACTTCCTTGCGCACTATCCTGCGGAGAATATCGCCCACCTTTTCCTCGTCTTCCCAGTTGTCAACGTTTTCCTCAATAAACTTGTGCATCGCCGAAACCTTTATGTTGGCACCGCCATGGCGTGTACCCTTGAGCGCACCTACAGCAGCTGCATATGCCGAGTATGGATCTGTTCCCGACGAAGTAAGCACCCTGCAGGCAAATGTGGAGTTGTTACCGCCGCCGTGCTCAGCGTGAAGGATCATCAGAAGATCAAGCAGCTTTGCCTCCTCATCTGTGAACTTTCTGTCCGGACGCAGAGCCGAAAGTATCATTTCCGCCGTTGTCTGCTTAGGGATAAGCGGGTGCATGAACATGCTTTCCCCGTCAAAGGAACGCCTTTTGACCTGATACGCCGAAACCATTATGTTCGGCAGCTTTGAGATTATGGAAATAGCCGTAGCCATTTCAAACTCGGGAGAACGCTCTTCCGGGTTTGCATCGTAAGAATAAAGGGCAAGAATAGACCTTTCCATCTTATTCATTATGTTCTTGGAGGGAGCCTTTGAGATCATGTCCTCAAAGAAATCCTCCGGCAGCGGTCTGTTGTCAGCGATCATGTGTCTGAACGCATCCAGCTCTGTCTTTGTAGGAAGATCTCCCATAAGCAGAAGGTAAACCACTTCCTCGTAAGCAAAGCGGTTCTCTCTCCTTGCATTCTCAACCAGATCGTTGATGTTATATCCACGGTAAATAAGCTGACCCTCGATAGGCGCCTTTTCACCCTCGTTGATAACGTATCCGTGAACGTTGCATATATTTGTAAGTCCTGCAATAACACCTGTTCCGTCAGCGTTTCTCAGTCCTCTTTTAACAACATACCTGTCGTAATATGAAGGTGCAATGGTGTTGTTGTCCCTGAACTGCTTGTAAAAAAGCGAGCGTGCTGTTTCATTTTGCATTTTTCCCACTCCTGTCATCCTATGCCTTGCCTGCCGCCAAAAAACAGCAGCAAGCATCTGTTTTCTTTTTTAACATCAAAACCTTAAGTATTCATTTTACTATATTTTCCCCTTTTTGTCAAGCATACAGACCTTTTTCCGGGCTTTATACAAACTTTGAACAAAAGTGAGGAATAATTCCGTGCAAAGCTGAATATATATAGTCAGGAAGGATCATTCAATATAAGGACAAGCAAAAAGGAGGACAAACATGAAAGAATACATACAATCAACGGTGGTTTTCGCCATAATGCTGCTGATAATACCCTGCGTGGTTTTTCTTGGTGCAAACAAGCCCGTTTCGGCGCAGGATGAAAACGCATCTTCCGCTCAGAGCTCACATCCGGCGGAGGAGATAATACCCTCCGGGGAAAAAGTAAAGATCTATTTTACAAAAGAGGATACCGTAAGCGAATACACCATGGAGGAGTATGTTCTTGGTGCGGTCATGGCGCAGATGCCATCGGACTTTGAACCTGCCGCCTTGCAAGCCCAGGCTGTCCTTGCAAGGACCTATGCCCTGCACCGTACAAAGTCCGAGAGCAGCCACCCCACAGCCGAGCTGAAAGGAGCTGTAATGAGCGACGACACCGGTCTGTATCAGGCTTTTTTCACCCCTCAGCAAGCCAAGGATTTTTATAAGGACAGCTACGAACAGGCTCGCTCAAAAATACTTGAAGCGGTGAAAGCCACGCAAAACAAGTTCCTTTCCTACGCAGATGAGCCTGTGCTTATCGCCTTTCACGCAGTTTCCTGCGGATATACCGCCTCGGCAAAGGAAGCCTGGGGACAGGATATCCCCTACCTTTCATCGGTGGAAAGCAAGCCCGATGAAACGCTTAAAATTTCCGGCAGTGAGATAGCTGTCACCGAGGAGCGGTTCAAAGAAATATTCCTTGAAGCCGATAAAGATATCAAAACAGACGGTCCGGCTGACAACTGGCTGAAAATAACCGAAACAGGAAGTCACGGCTATGTGCTGTCTGCACAGGTCTTCGGTAAAACCTTTACCGGCACAAGTGTTTGCCAGCTGCTGGGACTTAATTCCCCGGTCTTCACCGTGCAGCATTCCGACGGAAAATTTGTCTTTACCACAAAAGGCGTGGGACATATGGTGGGAATGAGCCAGTTCGGCGCAAATGAAATGGCAAAGCAGGGCAAAAGCTGCGATGATATACTCACCCATTATTTCCCCGGGACAAAGCTTGGCGAAATATCTTCCCAAGGTACTTGAAATCTGCCTGCATGATGTGGTATAATGACTTTGTGAATAAACCGAAAGGAAATGAGCGTTATGCCAAATATACTTGTAACAGGCGGTGCAGGCTTTATCGGCAGCCACACCTGCGTTGCCCTGCTTGAAGCAGGCTATGATATCATCGTCGCCGATAACTTTTCAAACTCCAAGCCCGAGGCGCTCAACCGCATAAAAACCATTACAGGCAAGGACTTGAAGTTCTACAAGACCGACCTGCTGGAGCTTGAGGCGGTGGAAAAGATATTTGCCGAAAATAAAATTGATGCCGTGATACATTTTGCAGGCTACAAAGCAGTCGGCGAGTCGGTGGCTCAGCCTGTGAAATATTACCACAATAACATCACAGGTACCCTCATGCTTATAAAAGCAATGCAGAAGTACGGCTGCAAAAAGATCGTTTTCTCGTCCTCCGCAACCGTCTACGGACCTGTGAACCCTATCCCCTACGTGGAGGATATGCCGACAAGTGCGACGAACCCGTATGGCTATACAAAGCTGTTTATCGAGCAGATACTCAAGGACGTCTACACCTCCGATAACGAGTGGTCTGTCTCCTTGCTGCGGTATTTCAACCCTATCGGTGCGCACCCCAGCGGGCTTATCGGCGAGGACCCCAACGGTATCCCGAACAACCTGCTGCCTTATATCTGTCAGGTGGCTGTTGGCAAGCTGGAAAGGCTGGGAGTCTTCGGGGACGATTACGATACTCCCGACGGAACGGGCGTAAGGGATTATATCCATGTCTGCGACCTTGCCGACGGACATCTGTGCGCCGTAAAATATGTGCTGAAGCACAAGGGCGTTGAAGCGGTGAACCTCGGCACAGGCAAGGGTTCCAGCGTATTTGATGTGCTGCACAGCTTTGAAAAGGCTTGCGGAAAGCAGCTGCCTTATAAGGTGCTCCCGAGAAGACCGGGAGACCTGCCTGCCTACTACGCAAAGACCGATAAAGCCAAGGAGCTTTTCGGCTGGGAAGCAAAGTACAGCCTTGATGAAATGACCGCTCACAGCTGGAACTTCATCAGCAAAAACCCAAACGGGCTGTAACAGTATGATTTGTCTGATAATTGGGGAGAACTCTTTTGGAGAAGTAAAAAATGCGAAGCATTTTTTCGAGAGTAACCGTAGTAACGGTTACTCTGTTATCCCCCGAGGATACTCTTTGAGTATCCTCGCAAGCGACCGCAGGTCGCTTATCCCCCTTTCAGAAACCTTATATTGATTTTTCACAGGCAGGGGACTGAACTCTGTCTGCGAAAAATGAGTAAGGGCACCGAGAGAGTTCAAAGAAAACACTTTTCAGAAGAATTCCCACAGCTATCAAACAAGCCATATTATCACCGCACGCATGGATTTATTCGGTATGAATAACTTTGTAGTTTACACCTAACAAAAAAGGACAGCTTTCAAGCTGTCCTATTTTTTGTACTATTATTTCAAAAAGCCCGAGATTATCTTCTGCTCCGCTTCTTCCTCGGTAAGTCCCAGGGTGCGCAGCTTCAATATCTGCTCGCCTGCTATCTTTCCGATAGCTGCTTCGTGTATCAGCGCTGCATCCGGGTGCTCTGCGTCAAGCTGCGGTGATGCGGACACCTTGCCGTTGCCCACAAGTATGGCGTCACACTCAGAATGTCCCGTGCAGACATTCATGCCCTTGATAACGCTGTGGTACTCCTGATAAGACTCGTCCCTTGCCACCGACCTTGACATAAGGTCAACGCCGCTGTTTTCGCCTTTAAGCTCCACATAAAAATCCGTCTTTGCCTGCTCCTTGCCGTCGGTCATTATCCTTTCCTTGATAATAAGCCTTGCCCCGTCGCCAAGCACGCCCCTTGTTGTTCTTGTTGTATAATCAACTCCGCTGAGCTGTACGGTATCCATTGTCAGCTTTGAATTCTCACCAAGCTCTACATCGGTAACGGGGTCTATCCTGCGGATACCCTCCTGCTTGCCTGTACCGATATGCTTTTCCTGATACAGCACATTAGCGTCCTTTTCAAGAATAAAACGGTGTATGCCGTTGTGCCTTGCCTCTTCAACACCTGTTGTATGCACTCCGCACCCTGCAACGATAGTAACGTCCGCACCCTCGCCAACGTAAAAATCATTGTACACCAGGTCGTCTATGCCGCTTTTTGTAACGCAGGCAGGGATATACACCTTTTCCCCCTTGGTATGCGGTTTGATGTGGATAACAAGTCCGGGAGCGTCCTTTTTGGACTCGATCTTTATATTCTCGGTAGATTCTCTTGCAGCGCACTGTCCGTCCTCACGGATATTGTATGCTCCCTTGAACTCCCCGTCAAAATCGGAAATTATCTCAAGGAGCTGTCTTGTGGTATCGTTCATCTTCCTCAGCTCCTTTCACACGGTCTGGGTGTCCTGCTGCCCTTTATAAGCGTGGGAAGTATCTCCTGCGCCGAGCCGCTGTTTTCAACCTGACCCTTGGATATAACGATTATCTCGTCGGCGATCTCAAGTATTCTCTCCTGGTGGGAAATTATCATGAGAGTGCCGTTTATCTTGTTTTTGACTTCCTTGAATACGTCCACCAGACCTGCAAAGCTCCAAAGATCAATGCCTGCCTCGGGTTCGTCAAAAATGGAAAGCTTAGTGCCTCTTGCAAGCACCGTGGCGATCTCTATTCTCTTTATCTCACCGCCTGACAGTGAAGCGTTCACCTCACGGTCAATATAATCGTTTTTGCAAAGTCCCACCTTGCCAAGCAGCTCGCAGATCTCGTTCTGCTTCAAAGGTTTTCCTGCCGCCAGCTCCAGAAGATCACGCACAGTCAGCCCCTTGAACCTTACCGGCTGCTGGAACGCATAGCTGATCCCAAGCTTAGCCCTCTGCGTAATGTCAAGTCCGGTGATGTCCTCACCGTCAAAGAATATCCTGCCATCTTCGGGAGTGATAAGACCTGCCACAACCTTGGCAAGAGTTGTCTTTCCCCCTCCGTTGGGACCTGTGATAACTACCAGTTTGTTGTCCGGAATCTCAAGGCTGACATTGTTGAGTATCTCTCTGCCGTCCTCAAGACTCCATCTTATATTTTCAAGTCTGAGCATTTTTTACTTTCCATCTCCTTAAATATGCCTTTTGCAGACCGTTCCGACCTGCTGTCTTGTATAGTATACCACGTTAATAGGATTCAGTCAATAGGAAATATGACAAATTTAGTGCCTTTTTCCCTTTTATTTTTGCACCTGCGAGCAGCCGAAAGCCTTGACAAATGGGGGAAAATAATGTATAATTACATTTTGACAGTATCCCTGTTTTAAACGTGTCGTTAAAAGTTTTTTTAGATTTAGGAGTGATATATCATGGCAAATGCCAAGACAGTTTCAAGAGCCGGTTACGAGAAGCTTCAGGAAGAAAGAGAATACCTTGTTACCGTCAAGCGTAAAGAGGTAGCGCAGAAGCTGAAGGAAGCCCGTTCTTTCGGTGACCTTTCCGAGAACGCCGAGTACGACGAGGCAAAGAACGAACAGGCTATCCTGGAATCAAGGATCAATGAGCTTGAACTGCTCATTGCCAATGCCATCGTAGTTGAGGATCACGAGGTATCCACAGACGAGATCGGCGTAGGCTCTATCGTAAAGATCAAGGATCTTGAGTTTGATGAGGTGGAGACACTTCAGATCGTCGGTTCCACCGAGTCCGATCCGGACAACGGAAAGATCTCCGACGAGTCCCCTATCGGCAAAGCAGCTCTGCGGAAAAAGGTTGGCGATATTTTTGAAGTGGAAGCTCCCGCAGGACTGATAAAGTTCGAGGTGCTGGAGATCACAAGACAGTAAAAAGCTGATAGGAAAGGAAAATCCACATGAGTGAGGAAATGATAAATAACGCCCCCGAGCAGGAAGAGCTTACCGCCGAGCAGGTCAGCAGCCTGCGTCAGGTAAGGATAGCAAAGCTTGATGAGCTTAAAGCTGCGGGAAAGGATCCGTTTCAGATCACAAAGTACGACGTGACCACAAGCTGCCTTGACGCTAAGAACGACTATGAAAAGCTGGAAGCCGAGCTTAAAGCACAGGCAGGCGAGGACGAGGAAAAGCTCATGGAGCTTTTGGAAAACAACCGCATCACCGTCAGCATTGCAGGACGTGTAATGTCCCGCAGACTTATGGGAAAAGCAGGCTTTCTCGATCTTCGTGACAAATCCGGCAAGCTCCAGTCTTATGTAAGACGTGACGATGTGGGCACCGAGTCTTTCCAGGACTACAAAAAAGGCGACATCGGTGATATCGTAGGCATAAAGGGCTACCTGTTCAGAACAAAAATGGGAGAGGTATCTGTCCATGCACAACAGATCACACTGCTGTCCAAGTCATTGCTGCCCCTTCCGGAAAAGTGGCACGGGCTCACCAATCAGGACGTGAGATACCGCCAGAGATATACCGACCTTATCTGTAATCCCGAGGTCAAGGACACCTTTATCAAGCGTTCAAAGATCATATCTTCCATAAGAAGATATCTTGACGACCAGGGCTTTATGGAGGTTGAAACACCAATGCTGGTGTCCAATGCCGGCGGTGCCGCAGCAAGACCCTTTGAGACCCATTACAATGCTCTCAATGAGGATGTTAAGCTGCGTATCAGCCTTGAGCTTTACCTGAAAAGGCTTATTGTCGGCGGACTTGAAAAAGTGTACGAAATAGGAAGGGTTTTCAGAAACGAAGGCGTAGATGCAAGACATAACCCCGAGTTCACACTTATGGAGCTTTACCAGGCTTATACCGACTACCACGGCATGATGGATCTGACAGAAAATATGTTCAGACACGTTGCCATGGAGGTGTGCGGAAAGACCTGTGTTCCTTACGGGGAGTATGAGATAGACCTGGGTAAGCCCTTTGAAAGGCTGACCATGATAGATGCAGTGAAGAAATACTCCGGCGTTGATTTCAATGAAGTTGCCGACGACGAGGCTGCAAAGAAGCTTGCCAAAGAGCACCACGTGGAATTTGAGGACAGGCATAAAAAAGGCGATATCCTCAACCTGTTCTTTGAAGAGTTCGTTGAACAGCACCTTATCCAGCCTACATTTATTATGGACCACCCTGTTGAGATCTCACCTCTTACCAAGAGAAAGCCCGACGCTCCCGACTACGTTGAACGATTTGAGCTGTTCATCACCGGAAGAGAGATGTGCAACGCTTATTCCGAGCTGAACGATCCTATCGACCAGAGGGAAAGATTTAAGGCACAGGAGGAGCAGTTTGCAGCAGGTGACGAGGAAGCAAATCATACCGATGAGGATTTCCTGCGTGCGTTGGAAATAGGAATGCCTCCTACGGGCGGTATCGGCTACGGCATTGACAGACTTGTAATGCTGCTTACCAACTCCCCCGCCATCAGAGACGTGCTTTTGTTCCCGACGATGAAGACACTGGACAAATAAAAGCAGTAATAAAAACACAGAGGACAGTTTAGCAACTGTCCTCTTTTTTGTACCGCTGATATTGCTCTCCAAGCCTTTTAATTGTCCGTTTTTTTGTACTTTTATATTTTATTTCTTTATTGTCTTTGAAACTTCTACTTTGGTTTCCGAAACAGTCTTATCAGCTTCGGTTGTCTTAGAGCGGTTATTTGAGGTGAGCTTTTTGATCTCGTCACCTGTCATATACTCCTCCTTGATGAAGTTCTTGAACAGATCCTCGCTGCCTTTCTTCTCGGAGATTATGTGGCGCAGACCTTCACGGTCCATGGATCTTATAAGTTCTGTAAAGGAGTTTGATGTCATAATGTCCACAACAGCTTCATCGTACTGCTGCTGAGTTTCGGGAGAGTTTACCTTGTTTTTCATCTCGGGGAACTTCTCGCAGATCTTATCAAACAGAAGGTTTCCGACGCTTGCGGAAACAAACTGCTTCTCATCTTCTGTAAGAGTATTATCGCCATTTTTCAAAGCTACCTCGGAGATGTTGAACAAAGCCTCCGACTTGTTGAAAAGGAACAGCTTATCTCTGTCAGAGCTTGAGCTGAGCATCTGCTCCTGGATCATTTCACGCTCGTTATTGACCTTATTGCGCACTACTTCAATATCTATCCCCTTAATGTTGTTCACATGGTCAAGGTCGTTGCACATCTGTCTATCGTCCATATAGATGCGTGCATTGTCAGCGGCTACCTTTGCGCTCTCAAGAACCAGCTTATATTCGTCGTTACCCTTCAGACCTGCACTCTGTGCCATGTACTTATCAATAGTATCGCTCAGCACCTTGGTCTTTTGCTGAACATCCGATATTGCCTCGGTAACATTGGAATATCTGGACATTTCCAGATCATATGGAGTATTCTGAGTCTCGCTTTCAAGGTTGGAATAGGGAGAATTATTCACAGCCTTCCACATCTTATAGCTGTTTTCAAAGTCATCAAGAGCCTTGAGAATATCTGTGTACGCCTTTTTTGATACCTTTGCGTTCTTGCCATTATTTAGTACCATTCTGAGCGTTTTAAGTTCCCGGTCGGGAGCAGCTGTGCCCTCGATGGTCTTTGCATCTTTTGCCCCATTTCCCTTTGCCACAGGGAAAAGACTTCTGCCTGCTTCGTCAAAGCTGCTGAGCTTAGCCCTCAGCGCATCGTTCTTCTCCTGACCAAACAGCGAGAAATCATTATCATCCTTATCATCCTGAACATTCTTGAAAGATGCTACCTTGTTGCTGTTTGCAGCAATAGCACCCATATTCTTCTTGAACACTGCATCGTTTATAGCTCTGAACGAATTATATATCTCCTCAGGAGTCGTTCCCATTGCAAGGAAGTTCTCCACGCCCATTCTTCTGATCTCATCCATAGCAGCCGTGTTATCGATAGTGTTTTTAAGGACAGTAATCTCACTTGTCCCCGGGGGATAAGCGTGAACATCAGCATACTTATCCTTACGCAGCTGCATAAGTGAGATAAGATTTGAAAGAGCAGACTCTGCAGCCACCCGGCGGATCTTATTATCTGAGATCTTCTGCGGATCGAGATAGTACATATAGTAATCTATCTCTGCATCTGTCCTGGCATCGCCCTGGGTGTAAACTGTTCCTGCCGGCTTGCCCATAGCCGCTGCAATGTCCATTCCCAGACCCAGCTTATCATTGAGCACATTCAGATCCCTTATCAGCTCGCTTTTTTCCACCCATGAATCCAGAACATAGCCTTCGTCAAAAAGGGTTCTGAGAATGCTCTTTCCGCCCTCTTTCTGACAAAGTATCCCGGGAAGGCTCTTCAGCGACTCCTCAGCCTCTTTCCGGCCCTGGGGAGACATTCCCTTCTTTGTCAGTGCAATCAAGGTGTTTGCGTGTTTTTCAAGCTCCAATGCCCATGGCTTCCCGTTGAAATCTATCTGTGCAAGTCTGGAAAGCTCATAGCCAAGATCCTTGATATACCTGTCGCCTTCAAGTGACTGATCCTTTACCAGTCTCGGATCGTTCTTGGCGCACACCTTTGAAGGATAGTACGTATCCAGATTTCCCAGGTTGTAACCGCCGTCAGGACCGTAGCTTGTGACATTACAGCCAAGCTTTTTCTCCAGAGCCTTGGTATCCATAACAGAAAGGCTCATAACGCCCTGGGTCGTCACATTTCCCTCTGAGAGTTTTCCGCCTGTGATCCTGAACGTATCGTACACAGGAACATCGATCTTTACGTTTCCCTCAGCATCAACCGAAATAACGTCGTTGTTGTCCTTGTAGTCGGGTTTTGAGATACTGCCCTGACTGTACTGAGGAACATTCAGATCCTGCAGCCAGTTAAGTGATATACCCATAGGGTTAACGTTTACAAAAGTGGTGGCATCCACCTGCTTCTGATGTACCTCATGACCTAAATGGTAGAGCTGCTCAACAGTCATGTAATGGGTGGTGTTCCCCTTTTCGTAAACAGAATCCTCGTAGCGCAGACTGCCGTTTTTATCAATACCTGTGATGGTGATATAGTGACCGTCAACAACTACTGCTACCGGTGAATGGTCAACTTTGACAGCGTTGCTGATCGTCTCGGTAAGTGTCTTGATGACCTCGTTCTTGTGATGATCCCTGATATCTGAAATTCGCTGCGCAGTCATTTCCACAGGACTTCCTGTCATTGGGTCCGAAAGTGCGATAGAATCCATCGCCAGCGGCGGCAGTGTCAGACTTACCATAGCGGTGTTTGGGACCACCTGAGAAAGCATATCCACATTATATGGTATCTCCATAGCAGTGTCGGCGTTTCTCATATACCACAGATTCTGAGCCGCAGGCGTCCTTGCATCTTCACTCTCAGCGTAGTCAGGTCTCCATGCACGGATCTTCTCCTGGGACAGGTCTACACCTCTGCTCTTGAGGAGCAAGGAATATGCGCAGGACCAGCAGCCGTTTGAGCTTGTCTGATGGTCAGGGTATGTAAGATTTGAAAATCCTGTGTAACCCCCGGTCTCATCAGTCTGAGGGATAGGGTGATCCTTGCCCTGGGAAAGATCCTTCATAGCCTTCTTGTTGAGTCTTTCGATCTCACGGGCTGTGGCGATCCTTGCTTTGAGGTATTCAAACTCATCCCGATTGAGGTTGGAAGCATTTTCGTTAAAAAACTTCAAAAGCAGCTGCAAATTGCCCGAGTTTATTACCTCGGCAGTCAAACCGCCCTCTCTTAAAACAGGCGCATAGCCTGCATTTCCAATATTTGTGAACGGTATAAACGGTTTTGGATTATCATTTGCCGGCATATTTATCACTCCTGTTTGAATTGATCTTGTTTTCGGCTATCTGTAAATAATACCCCTTTTATGTGCGTTTGGGTGCAAAGAAATATGATTTTCTTGAATTTTGTTGTAATTATTACCCGCACCGGGAATAAATCTCCCCCCCTTGGCAGCCTACATAGGATAAACAAAAAGGACAGCCACAAACTGTCCTCTTTTTTGTACTCTTATATATCTTCTTCCATATTGTCAATAGCATATTTCAAGCATTGCATAACAAGCTGATTGAGTGATAGATTGTTTTCAAATGCAAGTTCTTCGAGCTGCTCAACAAACTCCTTTGGCAGTCTGAAAGTCTTGGTAACGTACTCATTGTAGCCTTTTTGCAGTTTAAACATATCGATCACACTCCTTGTAATTATTATGTATTATAATTTGTTGAAAATAAACAATAGCTTTATAATATATTTATAATATATTTATCTTGCACAAATCAAGAGATAATGTTATAATAAAAATGCAAAAATTTGACAAGGGAGTTGAATACAATGAAAAAGAGGTTATTAACAATATTATTGTCATTAACGCTTACAGCGTCCTGCCTCACCGCCTGCGGCAATAGTTCAAGCAACGCAGACGAGAGCAAGGCGGAGGACTCGTCATCAGAGGTTGAAACTACCACCACAACGATTTCTGACTGCTCGTCAGAAGTGGAAACAACTACGACCACTACAACTGCCGAAACAACTACAACAACTGCGGAAACAACAACGAGCAAATCGGAAACAAAACCCGAGACCACCACGACAACCACGCAAGTCACTGCACAGGCGACTACAAGAGCAACGACCAGAGCAACAACACGAGTAACGACCAAAGCAACCACACGGGCAACCACCAAAGCGACAACTAAGGCAACAACAAAAGTAAACAAACAATCAACTAAAGTTACACAGGATAATAACGCAAAAATTATGGAAATACAGAGATACTATAATGATATGATTGATATTAAACAAGGAACACTTAACTATTATCGCTCGTTAATAACCGGTGGCTCATCGTATACATATGATAGTGAAATATCACAGTTACGTAATAAACTATCTCTTCTTGAACGTACACCAGGAGGTGCAGTAGAAGCTTCATGGGTTAGAAGCCAGTTAAACTATTATGAGGAATTGGCTCAGCAAGCACGATTAAACAAGTCCTATCAACAAGAAATCAATGAAATCCAAGAGGAAATCGATGATCTTATCGCTGAAAGGGATTGGGAAATAAGTAAATTACGAAATGGTACAAAATAATTGATGTAAGTAAAATGCTTAGCTAGACAAAGGAGTTGAACACAATGAAAAAGAGGTTATTAACAATATTATTGTCATTAACGCTTACAGCGTCCTGCCTCACCGCCTGCGGCGACTCTTCATCAACAGCAGATGTTGACAATAACAGCACAAAGAAAGCTGAAACATGGCAGGAAACTACTACTACAACAAAAAAAGAAGAGATCAATGAAAAAATATATGATTCCTCTAAATTCAGTATATATTACTGGGGCAGTGATGTCCATATTGTCGATGATGTAAATGCAAGTTATGTAAAAATAAATCTTAAATTTGATAATAAAACTGATAATTTCACAAAGCTTGAATTAGGCAGTATTGATAGTGTAAATATTAACAATATGAGCATACGTGCGTCTATAATTGGTAATGTAGATAAAAACAGTTCCGAACAAGCATATATCTTCATTGAGGGTGGCGACTTAAAATCCTCAAGAATTAACAATGATAATCTTAAAGATGTTTCTTTTTCCGTGGATTTCCAGCAGAATGACATTTCTGTTAATCAAAATCTAAAACTAACTTATGGGTACAAAAGCGTTGAAGAAACGAATACCCTTACAGTAAATGTTTAATTAGGAGATGATTTATTATGTATACTAGAAAAATAAAATTTTGGATATTGCTAAT
This sequence comes from Ruminococcus sp. FC2018, assembly GCF_000621805.1. GTDB lineage: Bacteria > Bacillota > Clostridia > Oscillospirales > Ruminococcaceae > Hominimerdicola. The sequence goes on from NZ_JHXH01000021.1 coordinate 26,859, forward strand.
TTGCGTTGTAAGCAGTTTATTTATGCTGATAGGTTGTGAAAAAAGCAACAACAATGAGAACAACCCAACGGTTGAAACCGATAATCTGAAAATAACTTACAATGGTCACGCTGAAAAAGATATTGGCGTTGGTATTGACAAACCCCATGCCGCCGGTTATAAATTTAAACTTAAAATAGAAAACAAGTCTGATAAAAAAATAGAATACTATGTAGAAAAGCTCATTGTTGATGACGTAACATTAGAATTACATTATATGGATGAAAGTTGCAAAGGTAAACTCGATCCAAATGAGAAAAAAATTGACGATGTAGGAATACTAAAAGAAAAAATCGAAAATGCAGATATAGACATAGATAAAATCAAGAAAATCGAATTATATTTAAAAGTTGGTGAACAGGATCAAAAAACTGCAAATGGTAAACGATTTGAATTAGGAGTTTCTGATCCAAACTACCCACTCCTCGAAGCCCCAAAAATCGTTTTTGAGTTCTAATATTAAGAAAGAGGACAGCCTAAACTGTCCTCTTTTTTGTACACTTATTTACCCTCGCTGCGCAGGTCAACTATCCTCTTTGCCTTGCCTGCAAATCTTTCAAGAGAGTTGAAATCCACAAGGGTTATCTTGGTCTGAATGCCAAGCACCGTCTTCATGTCATGGGTGATGCGGTCGTGCAGCTCTTCAAGCTTTGGATAATTCTCTATCATCTCGTGGCTAAGCGTGTTTGAAAGCTCCACCTTTATTTCAAGATGATCCGCAAAGTTAGACCTTGTCAGTATCAGCTGATAGTGCGGTGCTACCTCGTCAAATCCCATAAGCACCGACTCGATCTGTGACGGGAATACGTTTACTCCCCTGATCTTCAGCATATCGTCCGAGCGTCCTCTCGGCTTTGCCATTCTCGCAAACGTTCTTCCGCACTTGCAAGGCTCATAATCTATCTCTGTGATGTCCTTGGTACGATAACGCAGGATAGGTATGCCCTCTTTTGAAAGGGTGGTAACAACAAGCTCTCCCTCGCTGCCCTTGTCAAGCACATCGCCCGTCTTTGGGTCGATGATTTCCGCAAGGAAATGGTCCTCGTTGATGTGCATTCCGCATCTTTCCTCGCACTCGCCCGATACACCCGGTCCCATAAGCTCGCTCATACCGTAGTTGTCCGTTACAAACATTCCCAGAGTCTTTTCTATCTGGTCTCTCATCTCAACTGTGCAGCCCTCAGAGCCGAGCAGTCCCAGCTTGAGGTTTATCTTGTCAAGCACGCCCTTTTCCTTTGCCAGCTCACCTATGTACTGTGCATACGACGGCGTGGAAACCAGCGTGTTTGTGCCAAAATCCTGCATAAGCATTATCTGTTTTTCGGTGTTTCCGCTGGAGGACGGGATAACCGTTGCGCCTATCTTTTCAAGGGCGTAATGCAAGCCCAGCGCACCTGTGAAAAGACCGTAGCCAAAGCATATCTGTACAATGCTCTCATCGCTTGCGCCCGCAGCCATAACAAGCCTTGCCATACAGTCGCTCCACATATCAAGGTCAGCCTTGGTATATCCCACAACAGTAGGCTTTCCTGTGGTACCCGATGATGCGTGTATACGTGTTATATTTTTAAGGGGCTGAGCAAACAGCCCGAAAGGGTAGGTATCCCTCATGTCCGCCTTTGTGGTGTAAGGTATGTACTGAATGTCCGAAAGCTGCTTGATCTTGTCCTCGTTCACACCTGCCTCGGTGAGCCTCTTGTTGTAAAAAGGCACATTGTCCATGCAGTATTTTACAAGGTGTTTCAGCTTTTTCAGCTGTATCTCCTCTATCTGCGCTCTTGTCATTGTTTCAAGTTCTTTTTGGAAAAACATAATCGCTACTCTCCTTTAACGTTTTAAAGCACCTAATTATTATAACACAGTGCGACAACTTTTTCAAGTACCCTGCTATACAAATTTCTGCACTTGATTTTATGCAAGATTCATTGTATAATGTAAAGGTAAGCTGTCTGAGAACAAGTGCCATGATCCTAAAAGGCTTTTATTGTGCAGTGTCCGTCCTGCCTGGCATGATTCTTACGCATCTGTCGCAGCAGCTGTATCTCGGACCTAAAACAGCGAAAAGAGTGATAAAAATGATATACGAAATGAAAAGAACTGTTCGGTGCAGTCAGATAGGTGAGGACGGCTCTATGCGAAACAGTGCCCTTGTGGACTTTATGCAGGACTGCAGCTTAAAACACCTTGACAACGAGCCTGTTATGACGCCCTATTTCCGAGAAACAGGCTGTATAATGTTTCTTATCTCCCGCCAGCTTGACATAGTGCGCAAACCACGGCTTGACGAAAACGTCACAGTAAAAACATGGACCTATGAGCTTAACAGGCTTTACGGCTTCCGAAATACCGTTATTTATGCCGAAAACGGGGACATTCTTGTCAAGTGCATAGCAGGCGGCTGCTTTATCGACGCAGGCAGTATGCGCACCACCAAAGTGCCTCAGGAAACCATTGACAGAGTGATCAAGGAGCCTAAGCTTGAAGATATGGAGTATCTTTCAAGGAAAATAGCTCTGCCCGATACCCAGCCCCGGGTATTTGACCCGGTGAAGATAAACCGCTGCTTTATCGACATGAATAAGCACGTCAACAACGCACGCTATATCGACATAACCGACGAGTTTCTCCCCGACGACGCCGACGTAAAGCGTATCCGCTGCGAGTATAAGCTCCCCGTTCGCCGTGACAGCGTGGTCATTCCCAAAGTCTACACCGCACAGGAAATTGTTACCGTTGACCTGTGCTCACCCCAGGGCAAAAGCTACGCCCTGGTGGAATATACTTTTTGATTTTAGTGCTTTGTCAGCCTCTACCGTTGACAAAGCATTATTTTTGTGATATAATATTAACATATTATTAAAACTTTTTTTGATAGGAGGCAGCCGTATGGGTAACTATATCAGAACATCAAAGCACCCTAAAAGTATCCGTGCTATCCAGCTGCTGTCCTATCTGGCTCTGCTGACTATTCTCGCCACTGTGGTGTCGTTCATCTACTTCAGCCTGAACAATTCCGGCAACCGTGACAGCTACATATTCTTTTTCATAACCTTTTTTATAATTCTTTCCGGCTCACTTAATTCGGCGATAGGCATATCCCTGCCCAACTCGGGAAAGTTCGAGTATTTCAGACCTGCGCTGTTCTCATTTGCGATCTGTTCCTTTGTAGGTGTTATAAATGGCATAAAGGAGCTAAGCTCCCACGAAAGTGACTTTTCCGACCGAAGTCTTGCATTATTCTATACGGTGTTTTTCCTGATCTGCCTTTTTTCCGACATCTTTATCCTGCATTTTTTTGCAGATAAAATGTCACGCAAGATCGCCGTCTGCTCCTGTATAGTCCAGATGCTGGCTATTATGCTGCACATCGGGATCATAGTTTATTCCTTAGTCGATCGCCGTAAAATATTCCCTAACTATACCACAAAACAGATGACTATGTACTTTATGTGCAATGTGATAATGCTCATTGCCGTCGTGACCACCCTGCTGGTGGTGCTTATAAAGCCATCTCTTTACGGAAAGAAAAGCACCGACGAAAAATAAAACCAAAGCGTCCTCTTGTAGGGCGTTTTTTTGTACCCTTAAATTTTGTGTACAATTTTCTGTACAAAGCATCTGTCCCGTCGCCAAAGTCCCCACGATTGACAGCTGAATATAAGTGTGGTATAATAACAAACAAAAATCAAACAGTACAACCCTCTGTCTGATATTATGAAAACGAGGTGCAAAGCATGAGAACATCTGCTTTATTTGAAAATAAGCCTGTATTTTCCTTTGAGGTCTTTCCCCCAAGACCGAACGTGCCCATTGAAAGCATTTACAATACCCTTGACGACCTGAAGGACCTTACCCCGGATTTTATCAGCGTGACCTACGGCGCAGGCGGCTCCCAGCCCGGAGCGTCCACAGCGGAAATATGCCGGAGAATACAAAGTGAGCATAATATACCGTCTATCGCTCACCTGCCCTGTATCAACGAAACAAAGGAATCTGTACTGCAAAAGCTGGATGACTTTCGCCAAAAGGGTATAGAGAATATCCTGGCTCTGAGAGGGGATAAAAATCCCGAATTGCCACCTCAGAACGATTTTAAATATGCAAGTGATATAATTGATTTTATAGCGCAAAACGGCGACTTTGATATTGCCGCTGCCTGCTATCCCGAGGGGCATCCCGAATCCCCCGACCTTGAAACCGACATCGCCCACCTGAAAGAAAAGGTGGACGCAGGTGCTTCCCATCTTATCTCCCAGCTTTTCTACAACGACCGTGATTTTTATAACTTCCGTGAAAAGTTGGTTCAAAAAGGGATCAACGTCCCCGTTGAAGCCGGCATTATGCCCGTTACCTCAAAAAAATCCATCGAACGAATGGTTTCCCTTTGCGGTGCTTCTATCCCAAAGCGTCTGGCAAAGCTTATGGCACGCTACAGCTCCGACCCTGCGTCCCTTAAAGCAGCAGGACTGGAATACGCTATAATGCAGATACTCGACCTGCTTGAAAACGGCGCAGACGGCATACATATCTATACAATGAATAATCCCGACGTTGCTCGGTATATAATGGAGCAGATAAAAGATGAGATCGACAGACCTTGACCGCAGCGAGATAATGATGTATATGGGGACCCCGAAGCTTGACGACAAGCTTTCACAAATGCTTGACAGCTGTACAGATCAGCTTTGCAAAGCCTCCCAGCCACGGACAGTATACCGTGTGCTTGATGTTGAACATACACCAAACGGAGTCCTTGTTGGCGGTATCCCCCTGGAAGGCAAAGACATTGCCCTTCACCTTGAAGGCTGCGAAAAAGCTGTCCTTATGGCAGCTACCCTGTCTTCGTCAGTGGATACCCTTATCCGGCGTGCACAGCATGGGGATATGACCAAAGCACTGATGTACGACGCAGCCGCAGGCGCAGCAATAGAGTTCGTGTGCGGCGAGCTTGAAAAGGAAATAAAGCACGCCAACCCATATCCGTTCTATACCGCAAGGTTTTCCCCGGGCTATGGCGACCTGCCTATCACCCACCAGAAGGAAATATTGAATGTCCTGGACGCAGCCCGTAAGATCGGTCTTACAGTTACCAATGCCCATACCCTGCTGCCACTTAAATCCGTAACCGCTATAATAGGACTGTCAAATTCTCCGGTAAATGACGCACGCCGCTTCGGCTGCGCTAAATCCTGTTCCGATTGTCCCTATAATAAAACCTGTAAAATGCGAAAACCATAACATAAATCAGAATTTGCCGCCGCGGCGGCACGCTTGTCCGTCGCATATCGGTTTGAGCAGGCA
>NZ_JHXH01000022.1 GCF_000621805.1 Ruminococcus sp. FC2018
ATCTTCTTGGACTTCCTTTTTTAGCTTTGTAGGACGGCCTGTCGACTTGCGTCCTCGGCGTTCAACATAAAAACCTTCTTTGCCTTCTTCAAGATAGATGCGCTCCCAGTCTGAGACTCTATTATGATTACTCACATCGAATTCCCGTGCTGCTTCCCTGTGGCTCAACTTTTCTTTGTGCATCGTTTCAACAACCTTGATTTTGAATTCCGGTGTGTATCTCTTATTTGGTATTCCTTTAGGCATAAAAATGCCCCCTTCCGTTAGATTTCTAATTGGTATATTTTTATTATACCACATTGTCTAACAAAAGGGGAGCATTTCATTTACGGGTGGTTTTTTCATATTACAGCAAATTTCAGCAGGAAGGTTATCCAGCCCGCTATGGAAAGTACCGCCAGGATGCGCTCGCCGCCCGGGGCAAGGTGCATATAGCCGGATGTGCCTGCGGATGACTTGCAGCTTTGCGGAATATTCGCTGTCTGTGTGAAATTGTGTTCGTTCATATACTTGTCCTCCCCTTTGTCGTTTTTTGTATTATAGCATACAAATATTGATTTGTGGGGAAATATTTTGGACAGTTAAAAATAGCAGGGCAAATTTTTGGACAAAAAAACCGCCCCTGTCTGCGGAGCGGTCATGGTGTGTATCAAAGATATTTTATAAGCTCATCTATAACGCCGGAAATGTGCTCGTCGCTTAGACCGTAGTCCATTTCCTTGTAGCTCCAGGCTGCTCTGCCGAAGCCGTATTTTTCAAATGCTGCGTGGATATCCTTGTACCAGTTCAGTGTGTCCTGTGGCTGTGCAAGGTTGATAACGCCGTATTCGCCGCAGTAAACCGGCACATTCCTTTCCTCTGCCACACGCTTTGCCTCTGCAAAACGTTCCTCAAAGTACTTTTCGCTGAGCTTTTCGACGGTGATGTGAGAAAAGTCGCACATTTCGTTCAGACCTATTCTGTCGTACTGTGCTTTGTATTCTGTCACCGTTTCCGGATATGCAATACGGAAGTCCGAAGGCATCTTGTCTACCCAGTATGCACCCTGGTGGGTGAAGATAAGCGGGTCATAGCAATGGAAGGTGTATACGATGTTTTTATCCGCAGGAGCGGCAAGATCCTTCATGGCATCAAGGGAATTGTTCCAGTAGCTGCCGATTATTATCTTTATATCCTTGCTGTAAGCTCTTATTATTTTTACAGCTTCACCGGATATGCGGTTCCACTCGTCTATGTACTCCTTGTCGGTCACCTCATTGAGAAGCTCGAAGGCGAGCATATGAGAATACCTGACATAGCGCTTTGAAAACTCCTCCCACAGGTCGTAGAATGACTGCTGGAGAGCTGTATCGCTGAAGAAGTTGCTTTCGTTTTCGCCCTTATCGAAAGAGAAGCCTCTGGTCTTGTGCAGGTCAAGGATCATGTTAAGCCCGTACTTTTCGCACCAGTCGATAGCTCTTTGTACATAGCCGAAACCTGACTCAATAAAGCTTGAGTCATCTGCCTGGAAGATGTTATAATCCACCGGGACTCTCACATGGTCAAGTCCCCAGCTTTTGATTTTCTTTATATCGTCCTCACAGATAAAGTTTTCAAGTCTGTCCTTTGAATAATCGCACTGTGACAGCCAGCCACCAAGGTCTATTCCGTGGTCAAATCCTTCAAGTTTTCTCATAGCTTTTCCCTCCTGTATCGTTGTTGTCTATATTTTATCACAGTCAGACTTTTTTTATATCAAAATTTTGCGCTTTATATCACTTTTATAACCATTTCAAAAAAAGACCGCACATACGGTGCGGTCAGATGGGTCGTCTTCATGTTACCGAATAATACTTGTTAAGCTTGGTCTTGAATATTTCCGTTACGATATTCGCAGCAAAAGCTGCCGCAAATACAGAAAGGAAAACGATAAAACATATTTTGAGTGCTCTTGCCATAACCTTCACCGTGCCTGACGCAGCAAGCACTTACTCCTTTCTCTAAAGATACGAATTTCGTTGTATATAGTATACAACATCTTGCGGCATTTTTCAAGGGGCTTTGCGTATTTTGATAGGATTTTTTTATTTTATATGCAATTATCTGTTTTTTTCAAAAAAAGCTTGACAAACAAAACGTATTAGTGTATAATAATATAGCTGCTACGGGAATATGGCGGTATAGCTCAGATGGCTAGAGCACTTGGTTCATACCCAGGGTGTCACTGGTTCAAATCCAGTTACCGCTACCACTTCCCGTAGCATTTTGGCCCGTTGGTCAAGTGGTTAAGACTCCGCCCTTTCACGGCGGCATCATGGGTTCGAATCCCGTACGGGTCATAGTTAACGAAGCTCTGAAACTGCGCAGATGCGTGATTTCAGGGCTTTTATTTTTTGTCGGATACCCTCCAACCACTTATCAACCACTTGTTTTTGTACGAAACAATTTCACAAATTATGTAGGGAGTTCAGAGCTTTTGCCCTGAACTCTTGTTTTTATGCCGATGCAGTCTGCACGATAGCGGGCTGCTCTTTGGGCTTTCGGGTGAACTCAAGTGCGGTGCTTATCGCCTCGCAGTTTCTGGCTCTTGCCTCCTGGAACATATGCGAGTACATATTCAGCGTTGTGCTTATCTCGCTGTGTCCCATATCCGAGGATACCGCAACCACATCGACTCCCTGGAATATCAGCAGACTTGCGTGCAGGTGACGCAGTGAGTGAATGTTTTTGAAAGGGACTCCTATGCGTTCGCAGTAGCCTTGCAGCCACTCAAACGGTGTCTGCGGATTCATCGGTGCGCCGTTCCACTTGGTGAACAGGCGGTCGTGGTCCTCCCACTTTGAACCGATGCGCTCAATTTCTGCGTCCTGCTCCTGCTTGAACTGTCCGAGCAGTTCCATTATATATTTCGGCATTTTTGAAACACGCTTTGACTTTCTCGTCTTGGTCGTGTCGGTGTAGATGCCAAGCTCGGCTGTGTACTGTGATGTGCGGCGTATGTGTATGAGGTCATTTTCAAAGTCGATGTCTTTCCACTCCAACCCCAGCAGCTCGCTGCGCCGGTAGCCGCCGTACACCGCAAGGGTGAAGAACAGCTGATACTTGAGCGGCTCGCCTGTGATGTTCTCAAACAGTTTCTGCACCTCGTCGAGAGTGAATATCTCTTTCTCGGTGTGTTCTATCGGCGGAAGGAAAACTCGTCTGCATGGGTTGTCGCACAGCATTCCCATTCGTATTGCGTACTGGAACACATCACTTATCAGGTTGAGGTGGTGCACTGCCGTTTTCTTTGACAGCGGTTTGCCTGTGCGCATATTCTTTCCGTTGGTGACAAGGTCGGTGATGAACTTCTGGATATCCCTTGCGGTTATCTTGTCCATTCGTTTGTGACCGAGGGCAGGGTAGACTCTCACGGTCGCACCCCGAAGTCTTTGGATAGATGTCGGGCGGAGATTGAGCTTTGCATACTCATCGAACCACTGCTCGCACAGTGTCTGGAATTTCACCGCCGCTGTTATCTGACCTCTCTTGCAGTCCTCCTCAAACAGAACTGCCTGTCTGTTTACCTCCTTTTCTATCTGCTTTTTTGTCATGCCGGGCTCGGGGTAGTAGCTGCGGTACTGGTTGACCTGCCTGCCGTTTACATCGTAGCCGCACGACACCTTGATCTCGAAAGATCCGTTTTTTCTTTTTCGTATTGTTGCCATATCAAACCTCCGTTTTCGATACGGCACACTTCCGCAAGACGATGATACCACATCGCATCTCAAATGTCTATACGAAGGTGTGCCGCTGTTCATATTTTCTACTTTCCTTATAAATTCTCTATCTCGTTTCACAGCAAATGTACTTAAGGAATACCTCTTTGTTGATGAGATATTTCTTGCCTGCCTTGATGTGAGGCAGCTGATCGTTCACGCACATCTGACGTACTCTGTATTCGGTCAGACCGTTGACCAGCTCGGCAGCCTGCTTGATCGTGAGCAGAGTGATCTTGGTTTCAGCCATTCGTTTTGCACCTCCTTGTTTTGAAATTTGTTTTTGATCCTGACTTGCCGTTGTTCATTTTTATCAGTCCTATCTATTTTTAATTTAGTTTTGCAGGGTATCATGTTTCGTGATACCCTTTTTCATAGTGAAGCTACGGTGAACGAAATGGACACCCCTTGTGCTGAGTCGGTGATTTGCCGACCCACGATGACGCCCTGTTTCAGGGAGTCATCTTTTTTGCCGTTAAGAATTACAACACATATTTTTAGTCCACTCTGAAACTGCCCGTGACTCCTGCACAACCCCTCGCACCACCGCCGAAAAAGGCTGATTATTCAATTTTTGACGTCGATAGTTTTTGCTTTTTCACTTTTTGACTCCAATTCTTCTTTCGCAGATTTTCTCGCAAACACGCCGAGCTTTGCTCGACGAAGTGAGGCGTGCGGCGGCAAATGACGCCGTGCTTTTTCCTGCAAAGCTATAAAAGCCTTCAAATCGAGCAAATTTTGGCTGTACTCAAAACTGCCGGGTTATCAGTTCAGACATATTCTTTTTCTGCCAATGAGACAGGGGGGTCCGGGGTCCACCCCGAGCCGGCAATGCGGGAGGCAAGTTCGAGCCAGCTTGCTGGGTTGTGGACTGCCGCCTGCGATGCTGGCTGGTCACAAAGTTGAGCGGTTTTTGGACTGCCGTTTGCACCCCTCAATTTGACTGTTTCTTTCTTCGCTATCATTCGCAGAAGAGAGAAATATGCTGTGTGGCTTGACCTGCCGACTTAAACTTGGAACAGTTTTGCATAGCACCTCTGTGCCACAAAGCGTTCAGTCAGGGGCTTTTCTCTTTTCTGCTATTTTTGAGTTACTATACAGATAGTAAACTTCGACAGTAGTATTTCTTTGCTTTGCCATTCGCTCACATCTGCGCCACGTTGCCCTGTGCGGCGTTTTCGGGTTGCGGCTCGGGTAGTTTGTCCACCGAGGGAGAGAGTGGGCACAAATCGCGCGACAGCCGCTGGGCTATCTTTTCCTTGTCAAGCATAGTCACATTGATAACTCCGCCACTGTCACGGATAGAGATCGTGTTGCGGCTTGTCCTGGATACAAGGATACCGTCCTTTCTCATCTGTTTGAGCAGCTCTTTCTTGCTGATAGAGAAGTGCTCACCCTGATTGCTGCACAGCTGTCTGACCTCAGAGTGCGCACTGTCCATGAACAGATAGTAGTACCTGTCGTCCTGAAGTCCGATGCAGTTCTTCTGCCGTGGGGAACAGTCAGAGCCTCTGGTCTCAACATAGCACCTGCCGCTGTCCAGCAGACTCGTGAGCTTGTCACAGAACTTTGTCACTGGATCTTCCTCAAGGATAAGCTCGGCGCTGCTCTGAACATTCTCAATGAGTATCTCATCAAGGTTGTCAAGATACCTCTTCTGATCATCGCTGCCGATGAACTCCGTATCGATCAGGAACTCAAGCAGCATCACAAGCCCTAACTTCAAGTGCGAAAGCATATCGGGAACTCTGCTGTGGAACTTTATCTTTCTGTCGGTGAGCTTTGTTATGAAGCCTGTCCTGTATTTCAGAAACATCTCTGATAGCTTTTTCACAAAGCGGTCAGCGTCGTTCAGATATTTCTCCTTGAGCCAGTCAATGTATGTCATCATGATTCCCGACAGAAGATCCTGCTCTGCATACCCCTGGTATCTGCTCAGCTCGTCAAGGTCCACCTCGTCATCGTCAAGCTCAATGGTAAAATATCTTGCACAGCCTGATTCGGAGATCTCCGGCGAGAACTCCGCCGTGATAAGAGCGTTGCCTGTGGGCGGCTTTGATGCCTGCAGCTCAGCTTTGGAGTTCAGACGGGCACGCCCAATGCGGTCACCATAGTAGCGTGAGATGTTCTGTGCGATGTCTTTCATCTCTTTCTCCTGAAAGTAACCTGACGGGTGAAAGTCATCAATGCAGGTCAGTACATCTTTAAGGTAGTAGATGTTTGAGAGTATGCTGTTGGCTGTGTCGTGAAAACTCATGGGCAGGTCGCTTGCCGTAAACCTTCCAAAGAAGGAAAGGAACAAGGCTGCAAGTGTCGATTTCTTTGAGCCTGTCTTTCCGATAAGTGCGGTAACAAACTTGGGTTCACAGCCTGCCTCTTTTAGAAAATGACACAGCGGAGAGAGAAAAGTAACAGCCAGCATCGGCAGCATAACTCTGTCGGGAGCTATACTTTTTTCAAGCATAGCAGAAACAAGAACAGGCTCATCGGGCGAACATTTTGAAACAAAACGGTACCTGTTGAGCTTGCCTTGCAGCTCTACTGTATACTTGCTGTTCTCATTGGGCATCAGGAACACATACTCTCCGTCTATCAGCTTCCAGCCTGTCTGTGCGTACACAGTTTCCTTTTTGTATTCAGCCTTGGTCTGCATGATAGCATAGCTTATCCTTGCCAGAGTGTTCTGTTTCGGCGGAGCAGCACCCTGCTGTCCCCACCTTTGCAGCAGCCATTTCATTGACATCATCTCGTCTGCGGACACAAGCTGCTCGGAGAGAACATCACCGCTTTTGTGAACAGCGGATATGAGGAACTTCTTTTTTTCTTCTGTTCCGTCATCGTATGTGATCTCGGCTTTCAGCACGGGTACAAAGTCGGCAAGCTTGACATACTCGGTCTTGTTCTTGACCGTCACCTCCTCGTAAAGGCAGCCGTCTTTTACAATGTAAGGCTGCTCATAGACACTTCGGTCTATGCCGGTTTCAATTGATTCTTGTGTGATCTGATTTTCATTCATTCTATCATCCTCCATTTCTTTTTACGCATTACACGCATTACATCTGCCGCAAAGCAAGCAGCTAAAGGCTCTGCGGACTTTTTTCTTGGCATTACTCTCGCATTACATCAGCATACACTCGCATTACAGGTATTACACGCCTAACGCACGCATTACAGCTTTCAGCCCGAAGATACGCCGTTTCCGTGGACTGTAAGGCGTGTAAGACGAAGTTGAGAGTATGGGCGCAATTTTTCACAGCAGCCGATAACCTGCATAGCTATCTCGTGCACTCCCATTGCCTGCGACGGTTTTATCACGCTCGGACTGTGGCTGAGTGCAGGTATCCGCTCCCGACTTTCATCGCTAATCTGAATCTGCGCTGTTCAGAACAACTTCACTGTTGGCTGGCACGGCTCACCACCCCGCCATCGAAAGCAACGTAACTGCTGCGGCACTATTCAATTTTCAAGATGCTGTTGCTGATCTGTTCTGACCTGTGCTAATTTGTGGTGGGAAACACTAAAGGCTCCTTACTTACTCGCATTATGTTTTGCGGTAAGCAAAGAGCCTTTTGGGTTTGAAATATTCAGTTCGTTTTTTTCGTTTTCGATTTTGAATTCTGATATCTATCACCTCTTTCTGATGCCTATTATACGCCATTCATTATTTGATGTCAAGAATTCTGGTACTCTGTAAATGCAAGTTTGTAGAGCTGCACAAGCGTCAAGTTCTGAGCGTTTACGAACAGAAGCAATTGCAGAGCAAACAGCGCAGGTAAAGGATTTGAGTATGTTTTTGTCCAACGGGGATTTTTAATAAAATGATACAATACGAAAAAACATTTCAATACAGCACAAATTACGACAGGTTTTTCAACGGGTGCATTTTTGTGCAGGGTGACGAAAAAACGAGCACCCTTTCGGATGCTCAGAAAAATGCAAATGTCAGCTTTCAGAGATAGTAGTCCTCGTTCAGGAACCAGATATATGTACCGTCGAAACCGACATTGAAATTAATGTCGCTGGCGTATTCAAGGTCGCCGTACATGGTCGATAGTTCGTATCTGCTGTATAGACCGAAGTCGATGAGACGCAGGCTGTCGCTGCGGGTCCACGCAACGATGTCGTAGATCTCCTGCTCGCTTTTGGCATAGTTGATAAGCGCCAGCGAGTCGGTGTCAACAGAGGCGTCGAGATGGGCGTGCTGCGTCCAGTCGGTTAGCTCTCTCTGAACAGTCATCTTTATCGGCTTGAGGTACGCTATGTCGAAATGGTCGTTGCCCACATGGCAGTGAATCTTCGTTTTGCCGTTGAACTTTTTGAGACCGTAGTTCAGTATGTCATTGCGTATCAGTTCCTGCTCGGCTTGAGTGATGTTTTTGCGTTCACTGATGTGCCGCCAGGCAAGCATAAGATCTGACCAGACGACCTTTTTCGAGGCGGTTGAAGCCGAGGTCTGAACAGCTTTTGATGTTGCCGTTGTCGGATGTGTGACAGCAGTAGTTTGCACAGCTTTGCTTGTTGTCGTGCTGCTTGCCTTTGTTGTAGTGGTAGTCGTTGCTGTTGGCTTTGTCGTGGTAGTTGATGACTGCGTTGTGGTCTGGTTTGTGGTTGTTAATTCAACTCTCGCAGAGTATGAATAGCTTGTTGTTGCCTGTGTCGTGCTTGTGGTATGAAATGTCGTCGTAGTGGTTGACTGCGTTGTTGTGGTAGTTGTTTCGGCTGATGCAACCTGTGGTTTTTCTTTTTCTGCCATGCTGCTGCAAGCGGTAAGCAGCAGTGCTGCAACTGCGATCACGAATGCTTTTCGCATAGTATCACCTCCAACACGGAGCATACCACAACCGCCCGGCAATATCCAGACATTTCGGAAAGTTCTACACAAGTGACTGTTTGAACAGCAGTCGTTTGTGGAAATGGCGGAAAAGAGAAATTGAGCGTGCAAGACCATAATAGTCTTCCACCGGGAATCAGATATGTCTTTGATGGTATTATGAAATACTACACTATCATGGTGCTCAGATCCACATAGGAGAACAAATACATCAGTTGGAGCAAGAACAGCATACAGTCGTGTTTAGCTTGTCTAGGAAGGTTAGAGAGGCTTGGGTAAGAAAAAACAATTTTTTGTTCAAAATTAGCAAAAAATAGTTGCAATTATACTCGTTTTGTGGTATGATATAACAAGGATCATCGAACTGGCGTCTGTCAGTGTTAATAATTATGATCCTAATATGAGCGAGCTGACCTTTAAGGTCATAGGAGGGCTTGAAATGAAAAAGACGATATGTGAGTTGTTTGCCGGAGTCGGTGGTTTCCGACTCGGGTTTGATCGGCTTGCGTCCGGCTGGTCAACGACATGGTTCTCTCAGTGGGAACCCAGAGCAAGGACGCAGTGGGCACATCAGTGTTATGTTGAGCATTTTGGCGACAGCAAAGACATCAACGGAGAGTATCATACTTGTGATGATATCAGCATAGTTGATAAGAAAACTATACCTGATCATACCTTGCTCGTGGGCGGTTTCCCTTGTCAAGACTACAGTGTAGCTCACACCTTGGCATCTGCTAAAGGTATCGAGGGAAAGAAGGGCGTGCTTTGGTGGCAGATAAGAGATATCATCGAGACCAAGAGACCTCCGTTCTGCCTGCTTGAGAACGTTGACAGATTGCTCAAATCTCCTGCAAAGCAGAGAGGAAGAGATTTCGGTGTTATCCTTGCGTGCTTGGCACAGCTCGGATATAGTGTAGAGTGGCGAGTTGTCAATGCTGCACAGTACGGCGCAGCACAGCGCAGAAGAAGAACATTCATCTTCGCTTATGACAATAAGACCAAGTATGGCAAGAAGATGTCCAAGGTCAAGGCAGAAGACATCATAGGCTCGAAAGGCTTTATGGTTTCTGCTTTCCCGATAACTGATGTAGAAAAGACTTCTATAACTACGATAGGTACTGACATTTTTGAAGTCAGCGAGCATTTCAGCTTTGCTTTTGAGAATGCAGGATATATGACGAATGGTGAGATAACCACAGCAAAAGTCATCGAGGCTGAAGAGGATCCTATCCTGCTGAAAGATGTTCTTCAGGATTGCACAGATGATAAGTATTACATAACATCTGACAAAATGGAGAAGTGGGTATATCTCAAAGGCTCAAAGAAGATAGAGCGAACAGCTGCCACGGGACATCAGTACACTTTTTCCGAAGGACCTGTTGCTTTCCCTGACAGATATGATAGACCTGGACGCACGATGCTCACCAGTGAATCAACTCTCAATCGTTCAACACATGTAGTAGCGGACCCAGCAACGGGTGCTCTTCGATTACTGACACCTGTTGAAGCTGAACGTTTGCAGGGATTTGATGATAACTGGACCAATACGGGTATGCCTGATAGGATGAGGTATTTCTGTATGGGCAATGCTCTTGTCGTGCCTATGATTACGAGGATGGGCAGAGTATTAGACACGGTAGTCGCTGCAGAAAAATGATATAACAGCTTATTATGGACCTTATGCTATGTGCGTGAGGTCCGTTTTGTTATAATAAGGAGTGAATAATATGGCTGAACACAAATTCGATAAAACAGATTTGATCCAACGATTTAATGCAATACTTGAAAAGACATTAGAAGAGATAGACAACATAGGTATGTTTGAACACGTTTTACATGAGGATTTCAAACTTCAAAAGGGCATCGCAGGTGCAGTCATCGAACAATGTGTCCTGAAGTATCCTCCTGATACAAAACAAGAAGCAGATTTAATTGTTGTTGATAATGGTAAAAATGTAGATACTGAGCTTAAAGTCACAGGAATGCGTATAAGCAACGACGGCGGGAAAGCTCATTTTATCGCAAAAGAGCCCATGTCAATAACTGCAGTTGGAATTTATGAGTTGGATCAGCAGACGTTTTGTACATCTCATTTTTGGAACAAGCTTGAACATATGCTGATTGTTTATTATCTTTATGATTCTGATGAAGCAGTAAAGCCTTATGATTACAAGAATTTCCCTGTAAAGGGCTATGAATTCCATGAGTTTGAAGAAAGTGATAAACAAACGCTCGCAAACGATTGGAGAAAAGTACACAGCCTCATCTGTGATATTATAAGGAATAATTCCGGAACGAGAGATAAGGAATGGAAAGAACGAATAAAGCAAGAATATATCGAAAAACACGGACAACTCAGAAATGTTTTAAGTTACATAAATCTTGCTCCAAAGTTTCCACCTCGCTTCAGATTGAAGAAACCGACTGTTAACACGATAATAGCCAAACACTTTGGTTATGAATTGGAACAACTTCCTGGAAGATATACCTCCATATCAGATATAGAGATAAAAATCATGGAACTTACAAAACAGTATCGTGGAAAAACTATCGGAGAATTGGCAGATTTATTTGGAGTACCTAAAAGAACAAAGGACGGCAAAGAAAACAAAGGTATCGCTGAGCAGATCATCATCAAGATGTTTGGTGGTAATTCCAGTAAAATGAACCAAATAGAGTTGTTCCAGCGTTTTGGACTTATCGGTAAGTCGATAACAGTCACTTCTTCAGGTGGAAGAACCGAGGATATGAAATTGTTCCATGTTCATTTTGATGATATTCAACAAACTACTATCACAGATGATGATGGTACAACAAGGCTTTTTTCTTTTGAAGATTCAGAAATGTACTCGTATTTTACTGATAATGAACTGTTATGTATCGTCTTTGAAGAGCCATCACATGATGCGCCTTTAGCCGCAAATATCTTCAAAGGATTCAAGCGCCTTGTATTTTCTGAAGCATTTATTGACAAGTATGTACGAAATGTGTGGGAAGATACAAGAGATAAAGTGTTGAATAGAACTCTTGTAGATGTAATACAAACTAAAAAAGATGGATCTGTAAAAACTATCTCAAATGGAGAAGTAAGTTCAGCACCAAACTTTATGAAAAGTTCTCAAAATTCTGTCTTTTTCCGTGGTAGCGGCGAAGATTCCTCACTCAAAAATAAGACTGAATGTGTAAATGGAATAAAGATGCTCCCTCAATATATATGGATCAAGGGAACAGCTATCATTGATGAACTCGACATAAGTGATATATTATGAAACACCCTAAAAGTTATGATTCCACGCCAGAGATAAGAAAACGCATGAGCAAGGTGCGTCTCAAAAACGGTAAAGCTGAGACTATCCTTGCAAAGCGTTTGTGGCATGAAGGATATAGGTACAGGCGAAATTATAAAAAGCTCCCCGGTTCTCCCGATATCGCATTGACAAAATACCGTGTGGCTGTTTTTGTGGACGGTGAATTTTGGCACGGCGAGAACTGGGAGGAACGTAAAGCCAAACTCAAGCATAATCGTGAGTATTGGATAGAAAAGATAGAAGAAAATATGGCAAGGGACAAGCGTGTTGATGCACAACTTCAAGAAATGGACTGGATTACTATACATTTCTGGGAGAAGCAGGTATTAAAGAACACTGATGAATGTGTTGATATTATAATAAACCAAATTAAAAGGAGTTGTAATTATGCGTGATTTTAAAGAACAGTTATTAGAAGATTTTCAGGATTACAGAGAAAGATTCCCCAATATTCAAAATATTGAAAAAGATGAGTGGGCGTTCAATTTTTGGATATTAGATAATTTATTCAGCATAGATGAGGACATAATTGAAGACAATATTGTTGATTACAACGATAAAGGTATCGATTGCTTTGTTTGGCATGAAGAAGAACAAGATCTTTATCTTATCCAAAACAAATTCTATTCAGATGAAACAAAACTGACAGTAGACTATATAAACAATGATTTCCTGACTAGAGCTATTGGTGCTTTAGAAAAAGGTACATATACACGCAGCAAAACCTTGCAGGATATTTTTACTAAGTATTCAGGAAATGAAGATTTTTCGGTGCATTTTTATTTATATGTCACCAGTAACACTTCTAAAACGCAGACTATTATCGACACCATAGCGAAATTTAATGAAAAATATGCTTCCAAGAGATATGATGCCAAACTCTTTTCATTAGATGACATTAAAGAATCATACTATCAGGAACCTATCGTTAGCAAAAAAAAGTTCAAATATACAATCAAAACTATCAACAAAGGTACTATCCTCAATGTGGATAATGATGCGTATAAAATGACATTAGCATTAGATGCCAAATACGTTCTAACTCCTGTAACTGTAATTTATAAAATGTATGATGAAGCCAAAAAAGCAGGATATCCGTTGTTTGATGCTAATATACGCGACTATTTGGGCTCTAATGGCGCTGTGAACAAAAAAATAATGACAACGTTGAAAGACCCTAATGACAGAAACAACTTTTTCTTTTACAACAATGGTATCACAATGATTGTAAATGAAATGACGAAGGATGAACATTCCCCTCATGATAATATGCGCGTGTTTGATGTTATTGATCCACAAATCGTAAATGGCTGTCAAACAGTAAGTACCATATATGAAACTTTGAACAGTTTGCCAGAAGGTACTTTAGAGAGAGATTTCTCTGATTCTTTTGTTATGGTTAAAATTCTAAAGATACCTGCTAGTAATAATAACTTAACTGTATTATATCATAATATAGTTACCTACAACAATTCTCAGAATTCCATTAATGAGAAGAATTTCACGGCAATTAAGGATGTTTTTAAGCATATACAAACTGATTTTGAATGGAAAGGATTGCTGTTATGCATAAAGCAGAGTGACAAGAATTCCTTTTCTCAAAAATATAAAACCGTTACCCCGTTACTTGACAAATGCTGTGGAATATTGGAGAGATTCGGCTTGTCAGATTATAAAAAGCCCAAAGATTTTTTTGTGGATCTTGAAAAATTCCTTCAGGTTATCTTAGCTTTTGATTCAGATGCATATAACGCAATACAAAACAAATCTAAGCTACTTAAGGATAAAAGTTCGCAAAATACACAAGTTATAGATTTCATTAAGAACAAAGCAACAACAAACGATATGTTCCAACTCTATCTATTATATTTGAGGGCTGAAATGGAGAAAAAGAATAGTACAGATGAGATCAAGCCTAATCCTTTCTATGTTATCAATTCTTTTGCAAGATATGAATGTGATGGGAAAGCCGAAATGATTTCATCCAAGCTCGATACTCAGGAATCCATATCAAACATCATCAAGAAATATATTTTATTGTTTAAATGGTATTGTAAGAATTGGCGTGAAAATAATCCCAACAAAGGATATAATGATATGATAAAAACCCCTGTTGACTACCAACTTTTAGACAAGTCAAAAGAAGATGTCGAAAGACTTATGTCTATGCTATGATAAGGTGGATTTATGCGGGATATCCGAGTTGTAGAGCTATTCGCAGGTGTGGGCGGTTTTCGGCTGGGGCTTGAAGCTGCATCGGACAGATATAAAGTGATATGGGCGAACCAATGGGAGCCGTACAAGGCTGATCAGTGGGCGTTTGATTGCTATGTCTCGCACTTCGGGGAAAGCCCAAACCACGTCTGCAAGGATATAGCCGTTGCAAAGAAAGATATCCCCAATCATGACCTGCTTGTTGGTGGGTTCCCATGCCAGGACTATTCAATAATGAAGAAAAACTCCGCAGGCATCGAGGGCAAGAAAGGCGTCCTCTGGTGGCAGATAGACGATATCCTGCGTGATAAGCGCCCGAGCTACGTCATACTCGAAAATGTGGACAGGCTGATACGCTCGCCTGCAAAGCAATGTGGGCGTGATTTTTCCATCATTCTCAGGTGCCTCTATCAGAAAGGGTATGCTGTCGAGTGGCGTGTTATAAACGCAGCAGATTATGGACAAGCACAGCGGAGGCGCAGAACATTCATTATAGCGTATCATAACCGTACAAAGCTCTTTCAGGAGTTTGCAGAAAGAGTTTGTCTCAATGGGATAAAAGCGATGCACAAGCAAGTCATGGATGATGGCATAATGCCAAAGGCGTTCCCGATAGCTGCACATAAGCGAAACTTTGTTGACCATTGGATCGATGAGATACGATTTGAGGACATGGAGTCGCTGTCTATGATACAAAAGGTGTATTTGTATAACGCCGGTGTGATGATGAACGGCAGAGTTTATTCGGTGGAGGTCACACCAAGATATGAGCCATTTATCCCACTTGGAAATATACTTGAACAGGGAGCAGTTGATGAACGTTATTTTCTCAGGGAAGAGGATATGCCGAAATGGATATACGCCAAAGGTGCAAAACACGAACAACGTCGCAGACGTGACGGCAGTGTGTATTGGTTCAATGAAGGTGCAGTCGGTTTCCCCGATGCTCTTGATAAGCCTTCACGCACGATGCTGACATCTGAAACACAAATCGGCAGGACATCGCATGTTGTCACCGACTTGCAGACAGGCAGGCTCAGAGTGCTGACACCGATAGAGTGCGAAAGGCTCAACGGGTTTCCCGACAACTGGACGAATACAGGTATGCCTGAGAAGATGCGGTATTTTTGTATGGGGAATGCGTTGGTGGTGGATATTGTAAAAAGAATCAGCATAATATTATATAATGTTTAGCAATTCAAACTGATAATAGGAGCATTTATTGTGTTAAAGGAATTATTGACGTTCATAAAAAAACTTGTATTTGAGGATCCATATCATACAGTAAGCGAAAAAGACTTCATCAAAGAATACATAGATGATACTGATATATGTGATTTTGTAATAGATGAAGAGTTCAAGATAAAACGTGAGAAATTTATTTCTACATATCCGTATATGCCTAATCCGTATTATCGTGATTTCTATAGTAACATATACAATTCATTTAAGTTTACTTATGATTTAGATAATGTTTTAGATGAAATATTATGTGAAGGCTTGACCTTAAATCGTGCAGAAGCGCTTATGAACTTATGTAGTTTTTTAAGTACAGTTAGTACTAATGCGATGATATACATTGACGGTGATTTTTCTATTGCAAAAAAATACTCTTTAGCTAATGATTTATACCTAATGGCTAAGGCTATGTATGATTCAATGATGATTATCCACACAACTTCAGAGGAAGATTATTCTCGTGATGATGTATTATATATTTCAGAATTTGACGAGTTAGAAAACTGTCTCTCATGTAAATATATTAGAAATGGAATAGCTGTTTTAAAACTGTTTCATGTATTAGCGATACTTCAAATATCACCATTACACAATGATGGCGTGCATAAAATCGCCAAAAAGCTCATTCAATTATTGCGTGAGGTATTATATGATAAAAGAATCATCAAAATGATTGTGGATACGGATTTTAATGGATTCAACAAGAAATTTCATAAGTCAACAAAAATAAAAATATTTTTTGCGATGAGTAATTCAGATAGATATTGTATCCGTTTGGATCTTCCTCATCAAGGAGAAGAAACTATCCATTTGAATATAAATGAACCAGCACATAAGCAATCTACAGGATTTCCTTTTAATGGTGATGAGATTCAAAAAGCACGCAGCATTTGTGAAGATGCGTCTATTTTCAATGAATTGTTTTATTTCAAAGATGATATGTTTTGGTTTAGGAGTAGCTTCATTACAACAGTAACAAAAATAGGAAAAAAAGATGTTGAAAAAGGAAGGAAACTAAAAGAATTTCAACATGATAGAGGACACTTGTGCATATCCTTGCCAGATGATGAAAACATTAGATCTGTTTCTGATTTTTCAGCTGCTTTTGCCGAAGTTATGACGGAGTATGAAAAAGAATATATATATGGAGATACAGATAACAATGATGATATTCTATATCAATATATGCTTTTCCAAGATTATATTTTTGATACAGTAATCAAGATCAAAGCTAATGATATATATCAGAAACTATTAGGAGACTATTTATCTCATTTGGATGCAGATTCTATAGACCAAACAAAGCTAAAAAATCTTTTTGTTAAGTACATAAAAGAAAAATTCCCATTTGATTTAAAGATGAATGAATATGCGGATAGTGATATATCATTATGCGAACTGTTATTAAAATGCTTAAACTGTATAGATTCGTTTGGAGTATAAAACCAATAGCTGCACCCGAAGGCACAGCCGTCTAATCTCAAATATAAACCATACACTCAAACGCCGATTCTCTTGCCATATTGATAAATAAGTTCCTAAACTAATCGAACTAAGCATAATAACGCAGCCCCGAACGCTGATCAATTGTCCGGGGCTGTTGTTTATATTCTGCGGAAATGTGCTTGGATTAACCACTTGTTCAAAATACTGCGGCTATATCATTGACGGTTTCAGCAAAATATGATATGCTTATGATGAAATCGATTCGGATTAAGTGCTATCAGGAGTTGATGATGCTATAATGATCAATGGTGTAGAATTTGGCGAAGGTGTAATTTGTAAGTTCGATGATTTCGATTTGAAAACTGATATTCCGTTAATTGAACAGGTTGATTTATTGAAGGAAGATCTATTACAGGTCACTTATGATAACAATTATCTTATTGATGTTGGATGGTATCCGGAATTTGATCCGCAAGGAATGTTTGATGTTTCAGTAATAAAAGATAATGATTGGAGTGATCCTGTAATAAAAAAGAAATGCAAGGATCTGAATTTGTTGTTCAAGTATCTGAAAGAAGCAATAGGTTTTGTATCTGCTAAACGCATTAGCGAAGCTGATAAATAGAGTTTTCATTTCAAAAAACAGCAACCCAGAACACTGACCGTTTGTCCGTGGCTGCTGTTGATGAAGACATTTACACGAGGAGATTTTTACGTGCGATGAATAATGAAGGAAACATATTGGCGCAAGCGTGGAAAAAGCGCTATGAAGCCTTAGCGCCTGATATCCAAAAAAGACTGGACGATCTGAGCAGACACTTTGATCGTGGTGAAAGTGATCATTATAAATTGCAATACATCAAAAAGTCATATGTTCTGCCCGAAACAGGTGATGTTTTTGTTTGTAAGCCTGTCAATGATCTGTATTACTGCGGAGTGGTCTTGAATGCTCATATAAAAAATATGATCGGCGACGATATGTACGTTGTTCTTATTTTCAACAGCCATTCGGACAGTATTGACAAAGTTGATTTTACGCCGGACTATGAGAATACTCTGCTTGAACCGCAAATGATCTCAAGAGCATTGTGGACAAAAGGATGGTTTAAAAACATAATGCATATTGAGGATCTGGGCGATGTTCCAAGTTACGGCTTTTACAAATACTGTTATGATCATCCGTATTGGGACGAATATGATAACAAGATAGATAAGCGCCCGGAATACCTCACGATCGGGGCAACAACAGTATATGGTTTAGGCTATGAGATTACCAAAGAACTTATCATAAGCGGGCAAGTGTAATGTAAGTGCTGGAGTATACGGTAAATGGGAAAGATCATATGTGGTCAATATGTAATGAGATACTATCTGTTTCAAAAGAAATGAAAATAGAAGTTCAAATGCTTTCACCGGAAATAACAGCTGATTATTTTGCAAAGATCGAAAAGAAGTACTTATCAGAGAATTATCATTCTTTTCTATGGGACGGATTATCCGATCATTCAGTCGTAACTGATAGCTCGGGGTGGCGATATCTGGATCGGTTTATTGGCGATAAGCAGTGCATTTTGTTATTTTATGATCTGGAAAAATGGAAAGCTGCAGTGATAAACTCAGGGCATGAACTTGTAACTTTGATTGGTGAAATGTATGGCTTTGAATTTTATGTTTTTGACTCAAGTATCAGTTATCTGATATGTTTTAATCACCACGATCAATTGATAGGTGTTGGTTCTGCTAAAGAATGGGTGAATAGTTTACAACAAGGAAGTGCTCCCCATGCCTGAGATCACCCCTCAAAAAACGCTTTGCATTTTGAAAAGATCAGACAAACCAAATAGTGATGTATGAACAACAAAACGCAGCCCCGGACGTTGACCATAGACTGATCGTGTTTTATTTTTGATTGGAGAACATTATGATTATTGAGCTGGGCAGAGATCTGCATAAAAAAGTTCAGTTGTTCAAAAAATGGGCAAAGAAAACTTATCCTAATATAACTGAAGATAATGATAACGGTGAATGGTGTTTCTGCAAAGAGTTTGATGATATGTTTTCCTCTGCTATGGAGCTGATCCAAAAGGCTTCTGCGTCATCGGCTGACGATCAGATGATCGATGATCTGCTGTATGCAATTGCAAGAGATAACGAATGTGAGATCCTTGTACAAGAAACGGGAAAACTCAACGATTGGTTTTCATTGTTATGCAGAAAATCCCTGCAATCGCCGTATACAAACGCCAAATGGCAATTTGCAAAAGAATTGAAAAATCATAGAAACAACGATGAGCTTAAAGAACTGATATTTGATTTTCTCTCGACCGGAGATGAATACACCGAGAGAATGGCTTTGGAATCTTTAGCGGTTATTGAACCTGCGCAGGCGGAAAAATATGCTGTTTTGTTCTGGAACCGTGAAAAGTACGCTGAAGGATCCTATGAGGATGAATATCAGAAGATCATGGCTCTGCATGTTCTTTATAGAGTGAAATCCGCCTGTCTTGATAAGTATCTCAGACTCGCTGAAGGATCGAATTATCACTATCTGAAGATGAATGCGGCTGAGATCCGTGAAAAGATGCAAGTAAGTGGCGTGGTAAGAACATTCTCGGCTTTGCGCTGATGGAAGTGCGTGAGGTGCTGAAACGATAAGGTTGCAATTATAAAACACATAGGCTCCCTCGTGATTGAGAGAGCCTATGCTTTATTCTTCAGTTTCGTAATAATAAGAGTAGTCAATGCCTTTCATTATGATCTCACGGTCATTGATGTCATTGGTCAGAGCAGACTGCAAAAGGTCGTGTATTTTCCCCGCATCATTGACGCTTTCTCTCATAGCAGAAAGATAATCGGACTTGTCGATCCTGCTCCAGTCAACACACTTTTTCAGCTTGCTTTTTAACATCAAATCAAGCCAGATACGTGTGCTGCGCCCGTTGCCTTCTCTGAACGGGTGTGCAACATTCATCTCAACATACTTGCTGACGATGTCCTCAAAGCTCTCGCTGGGCATCTTCTCGATGCTTTCAAGCGTTTCGGGGAGAAACTGTGCATTGGCAAAAGCAAAGCCGCCCTTTGAAATGTTGACCGTGCGTATCTGCCCTGCAAAGTCGTAAAGTCCGCCGAAGATGTACCCGTGTATCTGCTGCAAGCCCTTGACCGTGCCGATCTCAACATTGTCGATAAACCCACTTTCAAACAGCTCGTAGGCTTTCAGCTTGCTCTTTTCGTCAAGCGAAGTCTCCATGCTCTTCATCCACTTGGCGAACACATCGGCGTTCTTGCTCGGGATGAGAGCTATGACGGTGTTCAGTCCTGACTCATCGACCACATCTGTGTTGTAAAACTTGCCGTCTCTTGCTTTCAATTTCAGTTGTTTGCAAATTGCAATCAACTCAGGAGTTCTTCTTTTTACAGTCGCCCAGTACACACGAGGATTGGTCGTTTTCGTTATCGCCTCAGCAATATCCATAGCGCAGAACCACCACTTTGAGCTTTCGTCGTCCCAGACAGCTCTGACGGGTATATCCTCAAAAAATCTGATAGATGTTTTTTGCATGGGATCCCTCCGATTACGAAATAATGTGCTGCTAATATTATACTTCATTTTGGCCGTAAAATCAAGTGTCATCCGATTGCATTATCTTGACAACAGCAAGGATATATTGCATACCTATTCTAAGCCAAAACGCAGCCCTGGACGTTGACCGATTGTCCGGGGCTGTTGTTTATATTCTGCGGAAATGTAGGTCTTTGACAGACCGACCCGATACCGATAAAAGTGCTTTATGGAATTGCAGCTTGAAAAAATATCAAATTCCAGATACTTTTTACTTCTATATCGAAAAAACTCTTGACTTTGAGAAACTTATTTGGTATAATTAAGAAAAACTTTTGGTGGGTGATAATATGATACTTCGTCCGGATTATGTAAATGAAATACTCAAGTACATCGACACACCACTTGTAAAGATCGTTTCGGGTGTGCGCCGCTGCGGGAAATCTACTATACTTGAAATGTTCAGAGATGAGCTGCTTGCCAGAGGTATTGCAAGTGACAATATCATTGTCCGCAGGTACAGCGAAATGGTATATGATGATATGTCAGCAAAGGATATGTACAACGATATCAAGGCTGCAATATCAGGCATGGGCAGATGCTATCTGATACTTGATGAGGTGCAGGAGATCAAGGGCTGGGAAAAGGTGCTCAACGATCTTCTCGAAAATGCTGATGTTGACATTTATGTAACAGGCTCAAATTCAAAACTTATGTCCGGTGAGATCTCCACATATCTGACAGGGCGTTATGTTTCAATACCTGCCTACACTCTTTCACTGCGGGAGTATCTTGACTTCAAGGGAAAGGATGTCTATGCCGGAAAGGATATGTTTGATGAGTACATCAAATACGGCGGATTCCCGGTCATTGCAATAAGCAGCTTTGAACCTAGGACGGCATATCAGGTGGTCGATGGTATTTATTCTTCTGTCATCACAAGAGATATTTCAAAGCGGCATAAGATAAGAAACAAAGAACTTTTTGACAGAGTCGTAAAGTACATTATCGAGAATGTCGGCAAGACTTTTTCAGCCAATACCATTGTCAGATTTCTGAAAAGTGAAAAGAGAGATCTGTCAGTTGAAACGGTGTATAATTATATCAAATGGCTTGAAGAAGCTTTCATTATCTATCCCTGCCAGCGTTATGATATGCAGGGCAAAGCTGTGCTGAAAACATTTGAAAAATACTATCTTTCTGATATTTCACTCAAATACAGCCAGATGGGCTTTGACAGTAAGATGCTCTCTGCAATGATGGAGAATGTGGTGTACCTCGAAATGAAACGCAGAGGATATGAGGTCTTCATAGGTAAGAACAAAGACAAAGAGATCGACTTTATTGCACAAAGGCGTGAGGAGAGGATCTATGTTCAGGTTTGTGTAAAGATCCCTGAGGATTCCGACAGAGAGACCGCAAATCTTATGGAGATAAGGGATCATTATCACAAGTATGTTGTTTGTTATGACAGACTTGCATCGGGAAACGATAATGGAGTAGAGATCGTTAACATCATAGATTTTCTGCTGAGTGAGAAATGGTGATGTAAACACAGGGCAGATTACTCAATGCATACCAAAACGCAGCCCCGGACGTTGACCAATTGTCCGGGGCTGCTGTCGTTATTCTGCGGAAATGTGCCTGGGTTAACCACTTGTTTACCACTTATTTGTGTGAAAAATTGCTTGAAATTGCTTCAGATTGCTCGAAGTTATGACTTCGCAAATTGCGTAAAATCGCTTGTTTTCGCAAATTACCAGAGAACAGTAAAATACTGGAAACTTGTTCGAATCCCGTACGGGTCATACTTGACGAAGCTCTGAAACTGCGTAAATGCGTGGTTTCAGGGCTTTTATTTTTTGCCGGATACCCTCCAACCACTGTGCAACCACTGAGATTTGGTTGGGCAAATATGTTCATGGCAGGGCATTGACCCTGTTTTTTTATGCCTCGTGGGCACCTGAGAAAGGCAGTTCATAACACTTGCATTTTGTCAATGTTGGCTTTTTGGGTGGTGTTGAGAAGTTCAGAGCGTTGCTGATAGCGTCGCAGCTGCGTGCTTTGGCCTCTTGGAACATATGAGAATACATATTTAACGTAGTTCCGACCATGCTGTGTCCCATGTCTGCCGAGACGGCTACGACATCGACTCCTTCAAAGATCAGCAGGGAAGCGTGCAGATGCCGCAGGGAGTGGATATTATGAAAGGGGACATTCATTCGCTCGCAATAACCTTTTAGCCATTCGTAAGGTGTGCCGGTGTTCATTGGCTCACCATTCCATTTTGTAAACAGGCGGTCATGGTCTTCCCATTTTGAACCGAGTCTTGCTGCTTCTGCTTCTTGTTCTTCTTTGAATCTGCTTAGCAGATCCATTATTTCTCTCGGCATCTTTGATACTCGCTTGGACTTTTTAGTTTTTGTGGTGTCGGTATAGATACCGAGTGCAGATGTGTATTGTGAAGTTCTGCGAATATGTATCAGTTCGTTTTCAAAGTCGATGTCTTTCCACTCCAATCCCAGCATCTCACTTCTGCGGAAGCCACTGTATACTGCGAGCTGCAGATAGACCTGAAACTTGGTTGGCTCGCTGTGAAGTTCATCAAACAGTGTTTTGACCTGATCTATTGTAAATATCTCTTTTTCCTCCTGCTCCATTTTTGGAACAAATACTCTGCGACATGGATTATCGGTGAGCATTTCCATGCGTATCGCATAGGTGAAGACATCACTTATAAGATTCAGGTGATGTATTGCTGTTTTGCGGGAAAGAGGCTTGCCTGTGCGTTTATTCTTTTCTGTTGACAGAAGTTCGGTGATGAAAAGCTGAATGTCACGAGAGGTGATCTTATCCATTCTCATTTTGCCGAAGACGGGATAGACACGCTGCGTAGCCTGTCTCATTCGCTGAAGGGAAGTGGGTCTGAGATTGAGGCTTGCATATTCTTCAAACCATTGTTCAGTGAACTGTTCAAACTTGATAGCAGCGGTTTTTCGTCCTCGTTGGCATTCATCTTCAAATATGAACGCTTGTTTTTGAACCTCCTTCTCAATTTGTTTCTGCGTCATTCCCGGTGAGGGATAATAGCTTTTATACTGATATTTTTGTTTTCCGTCCATACGATAGCCGCAGAACACTTTTATTTCGTATTTCAAAGGCAGCCGTATGACATCGCACAAGCGACTTGAAAAGTTTAGCGTTCAGCCTGTTGTGAAACAGGAGCATATGCCCTCAAATCACCGTGAGTATTTTAACTGCAATGCCGATGAATTCAAGAAATGGGCAAATGCTGTCGGTACATCTACAGAAGAAGTCGTGAAATATTTCCTTACCTCCGGCAGTGTTCCCGAACAGGGTTACAAGGCTTGTATGAGCCTTACTAAGCTCGGCAAGCGTTACGGCAAGAAGAAGCTTGAAACCGCCTGCGAGCGTATGCTGGCATTCTCGTCAATGCCTTCGATACGCACGATAACAACGCTGCTGAAGAACAGTAAAGAACCTGACAGACCTGCGGAAAAGACAGATAACAGCAACAAATACGGCATTACACGAGGCGCTGCCTACTGGAGAAAGGCAGGTGGCGAAAAATGATCAACAACACCATTGAACAGCTTCGTGTAATGAAGATGAGTGCTATGGCTTCCGAACTTGAACGTCAGCTTGAAGATCCCGAAAGCTACAGTCAGGTCAGTTTGAATTATACCGTCAGGAAGACTCGCTTGGAAAGAAAAGCAATACATTCCTTGATCTGGAGGTTCTCGATAATTTGACCGGTCACAGAAGACCTGTCGGAAACCTGTCTGGAGGTGAGAGCTTTAAGGCTTCTCTAAGCCTAGCACTTGGAATGTCTGATACCGTTTCAATGGATCTGGGTGGTGTACAGATGGATGCGTTGCTTATTGATGAAGGTTTTGGAACACTGGACCGCAAGTCGATAGAGAATGCAATGGATATTCTTATCAATCTGTCCGGAAACAATAAACTGGTGGGAATTATAAGCCACAGAGAAGAATTAATGGAGAATATTCCTCAGTAGATCCGTGTTAAAAAGGCAAGAGAAGGAAGCAATCTGACTATAGAAACAGGATTATAATGAAAAAAGACTTTGCCCAGTATTAATGAGGTAAAAAAAGAATTATTCAGATAAAACATATGCAAAACACTTGATGATCTATTGAAAAAACAATGGTGAATAAAAGAGTAGCTCCGCCTGACAATAAATCAGACGGAGCTTTCTCTTTGGCGGTCGTACTGAGACTTGAACTCAGACATCAAAATATCCCGATTACTCACAGTTTAGCAAACTGCTGCCTTACCAGTTAGGCTTATGTGCCTTTGTCAATAAAAATCTGAGCCGCAGCGCTTCTGAAGATCGCTTTCGGCGACCATGTGATCTACTGTGCCGGCGGTGACGAGTTCGTGGTGTTCTGCCCCGGCATTTCTGAGAAAAAGCTGGCTCAGCAGGTCCGCCAGCTGCGCTCTCTTGCCGACAACACCCACGATGTCAGCTTTGCCGTAGGCACGGCTTATGTACAGGGGGATTACGATATCTGCAAGGCTATGTAGACCGCAGACGATCTTATGTACAAGGACAAAGAGGAATTTTACCGCCGCCACCCCGAAAAGGACAGGCGCCGGAGACGAAGCTGAAAACAGATATAATGATAGCGTCCGTACTTGATATGAGCACGGGCGTTTTTGATGCAGTCTCCTGCGTCCTGAAAAAAAATAAAATGTTTCTGCACCCGGAGGATATTGCCGGGGGTATTACTTACGAAGGCACAAAAATAACAGGCCTGACAGGCTGAAACAAGGAAATGAGGTATTTAAAAATGACCAGTTATCTTATGGACATGTTATGTGAGAAGATGATCCGCACCGGGATCTACAAGTACAATTTCAACGATTTCTCGAAAATGCCCGAGGGGCTCAGCGAAAATGAGCAGATCCGGTTCGAGAAGCTGCAGAAGGCTAACAAGTTTCTCAAACTGCTGAGCTTAAGGATCACCGCGCTGGAGGATGTAGGCCCGGGACACATCAGAGCTATCAAGGAGGGCGATCCGGCAGGCAAACATTTCAATAACTACGGCGCTATATTTGTCGGCAACGACGACAATGATTATGAAGAGCTGAATGCTATCATCGACAAGGCTGTTCAGGTCGCAGAATCAAGACCTGAGATCAAGCCCGTGAGAGCCGCGGTCGGCGAGCTGCTTATGCCCGCCGATAAGGACTACAAGGATGAGTTCTGGCAGGACTACGGACTTGGCATCATCTCCAAAGAACAGATCGAGCAGATCCAGAACACCCTCTTTGAACTGAACGAGAACGATACGGATCTTGAAGAATTCATCGACTCCGGTGCTTACAGCGAGTACTGCCAGAAGAAATCCATATCCAGAAACATCATTGAGGAAGCCTGCAAGGTGTTTACCGAGGATGAGGACGGAGAGTTCAGAAAGAAGACCACCGCCAAGCGTGCGGAATTCCTGATCAATTGCCTTGAGGATTTCAGACATATGCGTGCGGAAAAGGGCGAGCTCTGGGCTTCGCCGTCGAGAGAGATGCTGGGTTACTGGGGCAGATTCAATGTCCTTGAGGATATGGGCGAGAACAGCAAATCTATCGTGAAGATAAAGGTGATCGAAGGCACCCCGAACAGCTATGAGTTCTGCTCCGATCTTCTGGCAGAGAATTTCGATCAGGACAAGCTGATAAACTTCAACAAGGAAGATATCCAGAAAGCAAAGGATATGTTCGAGAAGAACAAGGCGCTCCTTACCTGCTTCCTCAACGATGCTGCTGACATTGAAGTCAAGGGAACCGGCATCGGCAATTCCAATGCATTTGAGGCGCTCAACGAGGAATACACCGAAGAAGAAATAGCAACGATAAACCAGTTCCGCAAACTGATGTTCAAGATCGGGCAGCAGAACAAGACCGTCAGCAAGCTGGGCGACGACAAGGAACCCGTGTTCATTGACGCACTTGACTCCAAGGCAGACCTCAGAGAGCAGATGCCCAAGTTCAGGGAGCTGAAAATGCTGGATACCTGCTATGAGATGCTCAGGGAGCCTGCCGAGATCATCGGCTGGACAAGAAATTCCAGAGAGTATATGAACGTTATGAAGAACATCAGGGCGGCTCAGAAGGTATTGAGAAAGACCTATCTTTCCGCCGAAGATGCAAAGGAAGCCTATGCCGACGCTATCGGCAGGACTTTGAAGAGCATCGATGCCTACTTCATCCACAAGGCGCAGGACGGTCAGAAGCAGAACAGCATCGACCTGAAATACAAGGCTCTGTTCAGGATAGAGAAGGTATTTAAGGCAAGAAACAACGCCCTTTCCGGTCAAGAATATGTAATTGATTCCGACATTGAAAAGACCGTCCACTATGTGGATAAGGCAAAGATCGGCAAGGCTCTGGGCGACGAGTACGCCAAGCAGGCAGCCCTGCAGAGAGTCGAAAATTTCAGAAAGGTCAAGGACACTGATTATATCGAGACCACCAGAAGGCTCGCTCTGCCCGAGGAGGATATGGCTCTGCCTGAACCGAGACGTGCTGATTCCATCGCCATAAACGAGATCAAGACAGCATCGGCCGAGGAAATGGTCAAGGCTCACAAGACAGCAGAGAATAAAGTAACCAAGCAGAGAAACACCGTTGGTGCTGCCAGCAGCGAAGCTGTAAAGATCAAGCGCTCAAATTCCTTCGTGAAGAAATAACTTATAATTTTCAGCCGTCTGGAGAGATCCGGACGGCTTTTCCGGGATAAAGTCAGCACCGGTGCGTCAGTCTGCCGGGGCAGTCCTTTCCGGCGGAAAATAGATCGAAAAAGCGGGTGAAGCTGTGAGAAAGTATTTTATTGACAACCTCAGGTGGCTCGATATCCTTATGCTCATACCCTACCACGTGGCTATGGCGTGGAATACATGGGACGAGCCTAATTATATTCGCTTCAGAAGCAGCAGACCTGCTGCGAGCCTTATAGTTTTTTTGAGCCCCTTCTTTATGCCGCTGCTGTTCCTCCTGGCGGGAACGAGCACGTGCTATGCCTTGAAAAAGCGCACCCCCGCGCAGTACATCTGCGAGAGGGCAAGCTCTCCTTATAGCAGTTTGTCATATGTGAATCTAAATGATCCGATGGAAAAAGGAAGAGTCGATATATCTGAATATGCAAATAGTAGATTTATAGCGTGTTTTTGGAGCCTCTGAAAAAAAGTCTGTAAAAAATCAGCTAACTGTGATAAAATAGAATTAATATCACAGGGGGGCTGAAAGAGAGCTATAATACTTCCGGAAAGAACATTGCCGCAAATGCGGTCGTCAAAGGGGTGGTTTATCATGAAAGGATTCTGTGAAAAGAAATTCAGGTCTATGCTTATATCAGGCACATTCACCAAGGCGGTCATGTATCTGATGCTGCTTAGCGACAGCATCATTGCCGGGTTCTTCATAGGTGAGAAGGGTGTTGCCGGGATCAATGCGATCACACCCGTAACAGCTGTCGTCACATTTTTTGGGGATCTCGCCTCAACAGGCGTAGGCATTGTTTTCACACGAGAGGTCGGAGCTATGAGAAAACGCCGTGCCGACGAGATATTCGGGCAGGGGCTCATAATCAGCATTGGTCTCGGACTGATCTCCGCGCTTTTGATTCTTGTGTTCCAAAACGCCTATTTCAGCGTGAGCGGCATCACGGGAGAAACTCTGGAACAGGCGACCAAGTATTACCGACTCGTACCTATCAACGCTTTTCTGACCATTGTGATATTCTATCTTGAGCAGATGGTCTACAGTGACGGAGACGAGCTTTGCAACAACATCTGTTACGGCTT
>NZ_JHXH01000023.1 GCF_000621805.1 Ruminococcus sp. FC2018
TATCGTTGTCAATCCGTATCCCTCGAGGAACATATCAAACACATCCCGAACTATTGCAGCTGCTTCAGGATCAACAAGTATCCTCTTATTGATCCTGTCTGCCACATAGCCGATCGGAAGGCTTTCGATAACACCTGAACTCTTTTGTTTCTGTCTTATCCCCGCCTTGACCTTGCGGCTGATATCCTTTGCATAAAAGTCATTGAATATCTGCTTGAAGCCGATGAGCAGGTCATCATTTTCGTTTGAACTATCGATTCCCTCAGTCACCGAGATCACTTTTACCTTGTTCTGCCGGAGATGGTCTATGAACAGATCTGTTTGCGTTCTGTGTCTGCCGAGTCTGGAAAGGTCCTTGACCAGCACTATCTCGATTTTCTTCTCATCGACCGCATTTTCGAGTTCACCCAAACCCTTGCGGTTGAATGTCATTCCGGACACATTGTCATCAAAGCTCTCTCCAACTATGTCATGTCCATTTTGATTTGCATAGTCGACAAGTATCTGTCTTTGGTTTTGCAGACTGTTCATTTCCTGGTCTTCATCTCTGGACAGTCTGTAGTAAAGCCACGCTTTCAAGTTTTTCACATCCTTTCATTATTTGACACGCACGCAAGGTACCGCCTGCGCTACAACAGACACTACCACAATCCTGTTCACTTATCCAGCTATTTAGCCGACATTTAAGAATATTCTACCTAACCAACAGATTGCAAGCGTTCATCATTGTGCACTCTGCTCGATTCCATATAGTCTTTAATAAGTGTCCTGATGATCATCTCTGACTGTTTATCGTCCCCGACATACTCAAATGTCACCTTTTTTATAACAGGTATTTCAAGTGTTCTTGCCATTTGTTCAATTTCCCCTTCCTTGACCTTGCTTTCTATGTTTAGCAATTACTCACTTATCTTCTTCATTCCTATCAGCATTTCCCGCCGCTGCGCATAGGCACATGGTCAATGCACCCATAAAACCGCCTGCAAGAAATCCAAGTATAAAGTTAGTCATATTATTCACCTCCGTTATTCCAGTAAATCAAGGCTGACCTTGAGTGCCTGATCTACCTCAAGCATTTTCATATCATCAACTGTGCCGATGTAGTCACCAAACCTTGCTCTGTCAAGAGTAAGTATCTGCTCTGCAAGGGCGGTGCTTTCAAGAAACAATCCGTAATTCCTGCCGAGCTCCACATGTGTCGGCAGCATATTTTTGATCTGTGATGTTATCGGGATCACTATTATTGTTCTTGAACGAAGATTTCCGACATCGTTCTGAACCACAAGTACAGGGCGATGCCCCTCCTGCTCGGAGCCGACTCCTTCCTCAAGCTGTGCGTAGTAGATTTGTCCTCTGTGAATCATACCGAACCCTCCTTTCTTTTTGCCAAAAAGCAGTTAAAACCTTTGCAGTCACGGAAGCAAAGCACTCTGCCTGTTCTAAGATCTGCCCATACGCAGCGGTGACACGGCAATGTTTCCTTTGCTTTTGGGTATCTTCTTAAAAGCATATCCATTTCGTTTCTCAGCAATTTTCTTCCGTCACCAAAACGGTATTCTCCTCCGTCAAGTGTATATGCAGCTATCAGTATCCAAATAATCACCTGTCGCTCTGTGGTCTCGTTTATTTTGGCAAGCTGTGCAACGGTATAATCGTGATAGATAAAGTATGTATATGTGATTGAAATCGAAAGATCAAGTTGTCTCATATTGGAACGGATATATCTATCTCGTATATCATTTATCCAGTCTAGTTCAACATTAATCGGCTCTGATAGGTATTCTTTCTTAGTTTTACTCATTGTATTTTCCTCCTACTTATTAAACTCAGGTTATATGTAAAATGAACGGCGGTTCATCTTTGATCTGACAAACCGCCGTAACTTCGTTTTGCCTATTTTGCAATATTTGTCCTCGACACCCGTTGCACCGGAACTGTACAAACTATCGGCAGCGTACCGATATCATGGGAGTCTCATCCCTCTGTGGGTCTCACAAAGCCGTCCTCATTGTTATTAGCTGTGACTGGACGGAAGTATCATTATCCTCCTGCGTTTCATCGCCCTCGGGAAGCTGTCCCGATCTTGGAGATGATATTTTTCGCTCTGCATTTGTGCGTCATGGCGTATCTCTCGTCTGGCTGTCGACCTTCTACCGACCGCAGGATTAACGTATCTGTATAGCTGATATTCGATTTTCAAGATGCTTCGAGAAGTCCTTTTCGTACCCCTCTAATTAAGAGGCAGTGGGAGAAGCATTTTGAGGGGGTATTTTACAAATTTTTTTTGATTTTTTTAATTGCGCCTTCTACGCTTTCCCGAATGTTCTTGTAACCAACATGTTCTTTGACAGCGATTTGCCTGTAAGTCAATCCTTTAAAATAGTAATCATACAGTCTTTTTCTCTGCAATTCTTTCAGGGCATTCATGGCGTTAAGGATCCGTTCTCTTATCATTGTGTTTTCGACCTCATCCGCTACCGGATCTGTAGACATATCTGCAACTGTCAGAGTAATATCGTTCCCTTCGTCATTTGTCATTTCCTCAAAAAAACCATCGTCATTATGAAAATGCATCTGTCTGAATTTCTCTCTGCGATCGTTAAGGAGAGACGAATTTATAGCTTCAGCCATTTTCAGAAATTTGTCCACAGGCACTATAACCATATCAGCGAGCTTCGGATGATTTTCTCTGAAATCGGGATCATCTGTTGCTATGATATACTTAGGTCCGATGTAGCCCTCACCATAGTATTTCTCTGCAAGAATATAGAAATATCCTTGTTTTTTTATAGCCTTATGTACATTTTCTGCCTTAATCGCTCTGTTATCGTTCATTTTTTGACCTCCGTTCTGTTTTTTTCATTGCGAAAAGACAAAACGAAGATCAAGGATATTTAGCTGCTATGCACAGCCATTTTGATACAGTAAATATAATTGCCCTCTTTCTCCGAGCTTTCGGAAAAAGAAGGCAATTACACGAAATCTATTAAGTTTTTTACCAAGCAAAAAAAGACCGCAAGAAACAAATGGATACAATTAATCAAGGATAGCTAAAGTAAAGATGGAACTATCCTGTATCCACTAAATTTCGTGCGGCCCCGGTAGCAGAATAACTTATGTTATTCTCTCCGATTGCTCGGTTTGTATTTTATCACTCACCCTATAACTCTGATCAGTGTGACTAAAAAGCTACGGGATCGTGTTCTGAAGTAATTGAAGTTTATAACATAAATGTCCTTGCATTTTGGACACTTAAACTCCATATGTCCCCTTACATCACCATAGACCTTGGAGACAAGGAAGTGACAGTTGGGACACCTCAGATCTCTCTGTGCAAGGTCAATGGTTTCCTGCTTGGAGAGATCAAGTTTTCTTTTTTCATTTGGCGTGATCAAAATACCACCGCCTGTTCCATATCGCCCATTGTAAGCGATATATACTGATCCATACTGTGATACTTGAACAGCTTGAGTTCCTTCATTCGTATCAAAAGAGATGTGAAAGACACTCCCAGATAATCAGCCATCTCTATAATGCGCTGCTTATCATCATTCATAAGAATGTTGTTGCCGAAAATAGGGATCTCCCTGCTGCCGAACATCAGCTTTGATGTTGCGCATACAAGCTGCCTCGGCATCAGAAGAGCTGCCGCTCCCCTATCGGCTGCCCACTCGTCAAGTGACATCATTTCACACAATTCTGCCTTGTTATACTGCTCATCTCCGTGCATTTGACTGTTAAAGCCGTATGAAGAGTTGCCGTTTATTACACTATCAATGTAATGATACAGTTCGTGAGCAAGCGTAAAGCGTCTTTTTGCTTTTTCGCTGTCACCCTTGAGCGAGATATCCAGCAGTATCGTGTTCTTAGGGAATGAATAGTTGCCGATCCTGCCGTTCCTGATCATCTTATATATACTCTTACCATCGGTTAGGCAGCCAAGTCTGTCCTGCTTTTCGGTCGGGAATCTTACATAAAACACCTTGAGCTTGAAGAACTGCAAAGCAAGTCCCGCAATATCCACAGGCTTTTCGATGTAGTTTTCTCCCTCGTATTTCTGAACAATGCTCTCGCACAGTTCATCTATTTCACGTCTGGTCTTGATCTGTTTCATATGCAGCTCCTTTCAATGTCGGTGATTAGTTCGTTTAGGAAAATGCAAAACGCTTTTGCTGACTCCAGTTATATCACATAATGTTCTATTTGTCAACAGAACATTTGTAATTTTGTATGTTCTGTGATAAAACCGAACATTTGATTATTCATTTTGCTGAATTCGTTTCGATTTGTGAAAAAATATTCTGTTTTCTCTTGACAATGTAGCAGACCCGTGATACAGTAAAACTATAAAGTTCGGTTCAACAGTGATTATAGTGGAACAGAACACGGAGGAATTGATATGACATTAGGTGAAAAACTGAAAGCATTGAGAACATCAGCAGGACTCACTCAGAAACAGTTAGCTGAAAAGGTCGGTGTATCCGACAAGTCACTTGGTTACTACGAAACCAACGAGCGAACACCACGCAAAAGCACTATAACCTCTATATCCGAGTATTTCAATGTACCTGCCGAGTTTCTTACGCAGGAATCAGAAGATGATTTTGAAAAGCTTGCACAGTACGCTGATCGTGAAAGCGGAAAAGCAGAGGCTGACAGGATCATCAAAGATGTTCAGGGCTTATTTGCAGGGGGCAAACTCAGTGAAGAGGACAGAGATGCCGTTATGCTGACGCTCCAGAACATCTACTGGGAAGTAAAAGCGAAACAAAACAAGGATAAGTGACGGGGGTAAAAGGATTGAACTACATATATGATATGGTTCAAGAATTGATCGAAAAGTATTCAACCAGAGATCCCTATGAGCTATGCGATGCACTCGGGATAATGTACCGCATAGCAGATCTGGGCAGTCTCAAGGGATTTTTCACGCTTGAAAAGGATAAGCGACTTTTTTCAGAGTCCTCTCAACGGATATAACCGAAGACGGCAGGAGACAGTGCAGCAAAAACGTCGCCATGTCCGTTATCGTGTGCTTATCGGCAGGGATAATGCTTATAATGAACATCATCAGGCATGCGACGCTTATGACGATAACCTCGATCATACTCGTTGCGGGGTTCGCCTTTACGGGGATACTTGCGGACGTTTTCAGAAAGGACAAGGCTTCCTCGGTGATAATGGCTTTTATCCTCACGGGCGTTTTCACCGTTTTCCCGATATCGGGAGGAAACGAGGGCTTTGCGGTACTTTGGCTGCTGCTTATCCCGCTGTTCAGCATAAGCCTTTTCGGTATGAAAATAGGAATAGGTATGAATGTGTATTTCACTCTGCTTGTGATAGTTCTGTTCTACACTCCGCTGAACACATATATCAGCGACCTTTACACCGACAATTTCATGAAGCGCTTTCCCGTGCTTTTCATTGCGGATTCTGCGACCGCACAGTTTCTTGCGATGAGTATGGAATACTACTACAAGATCACGAGGCTCCAGGTCTATACCGACGATATGACGGGTGTTTACAACCGAAAGTATTTCATCGAGAGGATAGAGAGCCCCGAGGTGTTAAGAGACGACCTGTGTATATCGGTGATAGACGTAAACGGGCTGAAAGAGACTAACGACACTCTCGGTCACGTTGCCGGCGATGAGCTGATATGTGTTGTTCCTTTGTTTGCAAGAAAAGCATTCGGCAACAGCGTGCTGATAGCAAGGCTGGGCGGAGACGAGTTTGCCGTCGTGACATACGACAGTGCCGAAGAAGCCATGAAAAAGGCCGAAGCGATGAAGGCATTTGCCGCACAGCATAAGGGAAAGCTCGTTCAGGGCGTGTTCCTCTCGGTGGGCACAGCCTGTCGGAGCGAATATAAGGACCTTTCCCCCGAGGGACTGTTCCAGACTGCCGATAAGTTTATGTACGAGGATAAGTCGGCTTATTACAGGCAAAAAGGCCACGACAGACGACGCAGATAGAGCTCCGAGCCGCTTGAAAATGTTTACATATGCCCCCGGACAGATTAACTCCGGCGGCATTTTTTGTCGGCTTGCTTCGTCCGGTTCGGATATAATGGCATATTCGATAACAATTTGCTGTATTTTTGTGCATTTTTTATCTTTTTGCTCTTGAAAAAATCTGAAAGAAGTGGTATAATTTTATAAGGTTTAACCATATCATATATGTTTTAAATGGTAGACTCTTTCGGGCAAGATAAAAACGGTCCGGGCAAGGAGATGAGCAGATGCCGCAAATCGAAGAAACACCAGCCGAAATCACTCCCGAACAGGAGCCTGACGGGGAGGACAACGAGCAGGCTGCTCCTCAAACCCCCGAAACCAAACAGACAACCGAGGCAGCCGAAACAGCCGAGGCCGACAAGGAAAAGCCGAAGAAGAAAAAGAAAAAGCGCACCGCAAAGGACTATGCGATATCCTTTTTCATCAAGATAGGCGTGACGGTGGCAGTGCTGTGGGGCTTGCTGACATTCGTGATAGGCATAAACGTCTGTCACACTAACACAGCGTACCCGTCTGTAAAGGACGGCGACCTGTGCGTTACCTATCGCCTTGCAAAGCCCGAAACGGGGAAGCTGATAGTTTACAAGCACGACGGCGAAGTAAGGTTCGGACGTGTTATGGCGATCGGCGGCGAAACAGTCAATATCAAAAACGACTATGTCTCCGTCAATGACTACGGTATCCCCGACAACACGGTGTACCCCACACCGACAGAAGGGTCAGCTGTAAGCTTTCCCTACAAAGTACCCGATAACTGCGTGTTCGTTCTGAACGAATACCGAAGTGACCTCTCCGACAGCAGGACATTCGGCGGTATCCCGCTGGAGGAGATACAGGGAACAGTGGTATTCACGATGAGAATGCGTGGAATATAGCAAAACAACATTTTTTAAGGAGGAAAACAATATGAAAGCAAAAAGGTTTTTGGCAGCAGTCGCTTCGCTGGGTCTTGCTGTTTCCATGATGTCTGCATTCTCCCTCAGCGCAAGCGCAGATTCGGTCTACAAAACTATCGAAGGAGATAAGCACACGACATTTGATAAGTATCTGGTAATGGAAAGCGACGCAGTCGTTCCGAATGCAAGCTTCTCGTTCACCATCGCTCCCGGTACGGCTGTCCCTGCAACAGGCGGCTCTACCCTTCCCGTACTCGCAGGTATCGGCACGCCGGAGTTCACTCTTAAAACCGATACCGACCACACTAACGATAACGAAAATACAGCGACCGAAGCGACCGTCAGCTTCTCGCCTGCTGATACCGATGTCAGCGGAACGACCATCGCCGAGAGCCATAAGGGAGAGGGAAAGACTGTAAAGTTTGTGACCGCAACACCGAACAATGACGAAAAGTACGCTCAGAAGAAGATAGACATAGATTTCTCGCATGTCGAATTTACCGAGCCGGGAATCTATCGCTATGTCATCACTGAGGAAGCAGCAACCAGTCAGGCTGCAGGCGTAACGAACGATACAAACAGCACAAGAGTTCTTGATGTTGTTGTTGTAGATGCTTCGGCAGAAAACGTCAACAAGCTCAAGATCAACAACTATGTTCTGCACGACAGTGCTGATGATATCCCTACAAAGGGTACAGGTAATTCCGCACCTATCGCACATAAGTCCACAGGTTTCACCAATACATACAATACCCACGATATCGAGTTTTCAAAGACCATTGCCGGTAACCAGGGTTCAAGGGACAAGTATTTCAAATTCGATATAAGCATCAGCAATGCCAAGGGCGCTCAGATAACCGTTAACGGCTGTGGAAACACTTTCCTTGCAGAGCCCAAAAAGAGCACGACCACGATCTATACCGAAGCTAATATGAAGACCGCCAACGCCAAAGACGACGACGGTGACAGAGACGGTCAGCAGCTCACTGCCAATGAAAACGGTGCTATCACAGCTTCCTTCTATCTCAAGCACGGTCAGAGCATTAAGCTTGAGGGCGTTCCGGCAGGTGCAAAGTACACCATCACCGAAGCAGAGGAAAACTACACACCGAGCATTGCTGTTTCTGAAAATGTAAAGGAAGGCTCGGGCTATGAAGCAGATGTTGCCGTTAACGATGACAAAAACGGTATCACCGATATGACCACCGGTCTTAAGGGCAACACCACAGCTACATTCACAAATACACTTAACGGAGATGTTCCCACAGGTATCTTCTCGAATATGGGACTTTCGATAATCGTTATCGCAGTCGCAGCAGTCGGTGCAGCAGTCAGCCTTATCATTATCAAAAAGAAAAAGTCTGAGGAAGACTGAAAGAATTGCTTAGATTCTGGAAAAAAATGAACGAGCTGTACAGCTGGTTCATATTCGCCGTGTTTGTAGTTGTTCTTCTCATAGGCTTGTGGCAGGCTTATGACGGCTACTATACCTTTGACCACACGCTTGACAAGAGCATACTCAGGTATAAGCCCGACCCGGACGACCCCGCCGCTTCTGCGGATTCACCGATAACGCAGGAACAGGTCGGCTGGATAACTATCGACGACACAAACATAGACTACCCTGTTATGCAGGGAAAGGATAATTCCTATTTCCTTAATACCGACCCGTTCGGAAATTACTCGCTCTCCGGCAGCATTTTCCTGGACAGCAGGTGCAGTCCCGATTTCTCGGACCGCTTCTCTGTCATCTACGGGCATCATATGGATTACGGAAAAATGTTCGGCTCGCTGGACGACTTTCTGAACGAGCCGTATATGAAAAGCCACAGAACAGGTACACTTATGACAGGCAGAAATGCCGACAAGGTCTATAAGCTGGAGGTGTTCGCCTCAATGAAGGTGAGCAGCACAGAAAAGACCGTGTTTGACATGGACAGTGCAAGAATAGCTGCGTTCATCAGGAACAGCGCCGATGTGCAGATAGCCGATAAGGACAAACGCATCGTTGCTCTGGCTACCTGTTCGGACGCAAACACACTGACAAAAACCGTTGTTTTTTGCTATATTGTTGAATAGAAAGGAGGGCAGGCATATGAAAAAATTTGTTAAAGCAGCTTTTGCTATGACAGTATGTCTGCTCTCTCTTTTCGTTTTTTCAATAAGCTCGATCAGTGCAAGCGCATACAAAACTGCAACTGTGAAAATACCCGTAAGCTGTCTTGATACTTCGGGAGGGACTTCCGGAAGCTATAAGATAAGCATTGAACCACAAAACGATTCTCCTGCGCCGAGTGCAAATGATCTCGATATACCCGCAAACGGCAAGGGAAACTTCACTATCAGCATCAGCGAACCGGGGACTTATATCTACAAGGTCTCCGAAATACCGGGAAATGACCCGAACATCACATATGACGACAAGGTCTATGAGATAACGGTGTTTGTTGAAAACGACGGCGCTGACGGACTGAAATACTCAGTCTCCGCAAAGCGTTCCGGGACAGATCTGAAGTCGCCCGACGTCCATTTTAAAAATATCGGCGACCCAAATTCAACAAGCAAGATCACAAAACAAACAACAGCCAAGACGGAAACAACTAAGAAACAAACGACCAAGAAAGCTACAACATCTGCAAGCAGTTCTGACGACTCGGACGGAGGCGTAAACCCGATCACGGGCTTTATAAACGCCGCCGCATCGCACGCAGTCGGGCTTACAATGCTCGCAGCGGTTGTTATCATATTACTTACACTCCTTTTAAAGCGGGACAACAGCAAGGAGGACAAAAACAATGAAAGGTAGTCTGAAAAAGCGCA
This sequence comes from Ruminococcus sp. FC2018, assembly GCF_000621805.1. Lineage (GTDB taxonomy): Bacteria > Bacillota > Clostridia > Oscillospirales > Ruminococcaceae > Hominimerdicola. The sequence goes on from NZ_JHXH01000023.1 coordinate 9,734, forward strand.
TCGCAAACGCCGCCTGTGCATTTGCCGTGCTCATATCGTCAATATGCTGCTGCCTTCCCCTCAGCGCCGCCGCACAGGAGCAGGGAGTGAGCTGTGAACAGCAAAGCACACAGCTTCAGCATCAGAGCTTTGAGCTTCACCCCAACGGCGAAGGCTCGGGGCAGACCGTAAAGCTCGACGGTATGATGCCTCAGGGCGCAAAAGCCGAAGCAGTCGACGTTTCAGACGAGCACAGCGGAATTGCGGCATACGATATAACCATAAGCAAGGACGAGACAGAATTCCAGCCCGAAGAGGGTCACCCGATAAAGGTCGAGATAACCGACCCGTCTATCTCGGGAAAAGACTCCGAAGATATACAGCTGTGGCATATCCTTGACGACGGCAGCCGTGAGCAGGTCACAGATATCACGGTGAAAAACGGGAAAATAAGCTTCTACGCAACGGGCTTCAGTGTTTACGAGATAGTAAAGCAGGAAAGCCAGGCAGCGGGCACGCTCGACGAAATAAGCACTATTGCCGACCTTTATACGCATATCAGCAAGGGCAACGGCGTGTATATTGCGACCTGGCAGTATTACTTTTTCGTGCAAAACGAGCAGTACGACGTGGACAACAATTCCCGTACGGGAATAAAAAAATTCAGGACAGAATACGGCGACAGAAGTAAAAACACGGTCAATCTGAAGCCTGCGGAAATAGTGAGCAATTCTTCTGAATACTACTTTGAGGACATCTCCTACAATGAAACCAGCCACACCATCACAGCCAAGATATGGTGCAAGGACTCAAAAGGCGCCAAGCAATACGTTAAGCAAAACGTCAAAAGCCTGAGCTTTGAAACAGACAAAGCAAAGGCTACCACATTCTCCGTTGAATCACATACAGGCGGCGGCTTTCTTATCGCAGGCAGCGGCAACAAACCAAGCAGATATTGCTGGAACCAACAGGGCAACAAAGGCGGAAACGGAATTGCAGCTTTTAACAATGACAATGATACCAATGCCAGATTCAGCATCTGGAACTATACCCCGCCTCAAAACGACCAGTATAACGGAAAGAGCTACGGCATTTTCCACTACTCGTCCGGTTCGACCTCGGGCGACGCTCTTATGTCGGGCGGAAAGAACCACTCGCTGGTAAAGCTCATCCTTACCGCCAAGCAGAACAACAAGATACTCTATGTCGATGAAAACAAGGAGATAGATAAGTGGACATTCACCCGTGAATCCAACGGCAGCTATGTTATATCTGTCGGAAAGGGCTCGTCGGCTAAGTACCTCTGCATCGGCGAAAACGGAGTGAGCGTGACCGCAGACAAAAGCAGCGCAAGCAGATTTACTGTGACCAAAGACAGTAATGGCCTTGTTCAGCTCAGCTCGGGCGGATACTACATCAACCACTCTCCTTCCGGTGAAGATGATGAACCGGGCAGCTTTGGCGTTACGACCGACAAGACCGACCCGCGTACCTGGCTTTATCTGCTCGACCAGGCTGACTTGACAGATGATGACCTCATCACATTCTCCGCAGACAGAGTCAGCATATCTGATGTCAAGGACGGAGAAAAGGTCATCGTTTACATAAGGATCTGGAACGAAAACGAACTGAAATACGACATTTATGCGGTCAACCACGACGGCTCGCTTTTCCCCTGCTACGCCTCGGGCGGAAAGATACTCTGGCTGGGCGAGGGAACAAGCTCTTTGGAGTGGGAATTCACCGAGTACCTCGACGAGGTAACTAAGCAGCCTAACTATTACTATGAACTTCTCAATCCGTATTCAGAAAAATATATCGCTCCGCAGATGACCGGCAATCAGGTGCTTTCGGACGATAAGATAGGCATCAACCTGCCCGGACGAAGGAACGGCGAATTTTACAGCGAGATAATCGCCTGGGACAATTCAAGATACTCCTATATCGGTCTGCGCCCGAAAAGCGATAATTCAGCGCTCGAGCCGTGCTCTGAGTCGGTTTCCTTCCCGTTTTACTTTGCAAGGCTTGAAGATCTCAACCTCGGCGACAAGCTCCACACAGTAAAAACCGTAGACAACGATGTTCACGGAATCAAGATGAAGATGGTGGACTTCAGCGGTGATGTAAATCATGGCGAAACAGGCGGTACACAGCAGACAGGATACCTTGGCAACAATGGTTATGTTCCCGGTTCTGCTACGACCGGACTGCTTTCAACAGATCTTGACTCTAACGAATATCCGATAGCAACTTATTCAAACAGCAGCCTGAGTGGGCTTTACAGTAATGCGCAGGAAGTAAACCACCTGTTCATTGAAAGCGTATATAATTCAAGCGGATATTTTGAGTTCGACAGCACACAGAACTTTGCGACGCTTGTGCCTACCGACGACGGCAATTTTACAGTATACCGTGAGCTTGGAACGAGCTATAACCAGCCCAAATATACACTTCAGCACGGTCAGTTCTTCCCATACAATACCATAACCGCAGGAGTCTATTCAAAAGATAACCCACTAAACCTATACTCTTCCGATGCACGACCGGGTCAGACTAATACAGGCCTGCTTTTGGACACAGATCCGAGAAAGTACGAAAAGCTCTACTCCGCAGGCGACAAAAATCAGCTGGATTACTATTTCGGATTGGAAATGGAAGCCGAGTTCGTTCAGACTGTCAGCGGTCTGGATGCATGGGGTCACGACATCATCTTTGACTTCAAGGGTGACGACGACTTCTGGCTTTACGTTGACGGCGAGCTTGTTATCGACCTCGGCGGAATACACTCCGCACTCGAAGGAAAGGTAAACTTCCGTACCGGAAAAGTCACCGTGAACGGTACGAATACGACTCTCAAGGAGATCTTCAGAAAGAACCTCACCGACAGAGGCGTTCAAAACGTTGAGGAGGAGCTCGATAAAATATTCGAGGACAACGGAAGCGGACAGTACATCTTCAAGGATTACACCAAGCACAAGATGCGTGTGTTCTATATGGAAAGAGGTGCGGGTGCATCAAATCTGTATATGCATTTCAACATCGCTTCTGTTACACCGGGTCACGTAGTTGTATCAAAAAATGTTACCGGCACGGGCTCGGATGCTATCGACAAGGAGTTTATCGAGTATCCTTTCCAGATCTACTACTCGCTCAACGACGGTCCTAATGGTGAACCCGGAGAGGAGCGCCTGCTTGCCAACGATGACGAGCATATCCGTGTCACCTATCAGAACTCCAACCAGCCGGTAACTTACGTTAAAAAATACCGACCGCCCGGAGTCTCGGATGAAGATGCTTATGAAAACATTTATTTCATCAACCCGACCAAGAAAGCCGAGATATCCTTCCCCGAAAACACGATCAATTACAGGATAGTCGAATGTGCCGTAGACAGCTCGATTTACGGAAAAGTACTCATCAACGGCAATGAAGTACCGGAAGAAAGAGTAGAGATAAAGGGCGACCTGAGAAGCTACTCCTCAGAGATAGGCACATCTGAAAACAAGCCGAACATTGCTTTTGACAACGTGGTGAACGATAACGTCATAAAGGACCTGTACATCACCAAGAAGCTGCTCGACGAAGACGACCACGAGATAACCAACGACCCCGCTACATTCAGCTTCAGACTCTATCTCTCATCTATCGAGCCTGAAAGTGCTGATAATATGACAGCTGCAAATATGGCAAAATACTGCGTTCTGTCGCCTAATAAAAAGGTTTGCAGATTTGACCACGAAACGGGTAAATTTGCTGAAACAGACCTCACGTTCAATCATCAGCTGCTTGACGATCTGAGCAAGGGCGCAGTATCGGGCTGGAACTACGACGACGTTGTGTTCAGGTCATCGGGCTTCGGTGCGATATCCGGGATTCCATCAGGATATACCATATGTGTACCCGGACTCCCCGTAGGCTCTGTGTTCAAAGTCACAGAGGACGTTAAAACAGGCTACGGTCTTATGGGCTACGAACGTGTAATGGGCTCAAAGATAAACGAGGACAACACACAGGAGGATATCCCCTCTTACCACAATTTCAACGATAGTCCGCTGAACGTAGGCCGTGTCATTGCGGAAGAAAACCCACAGATGGAGGTCATAAACAAAAAAGGCTTCGGACTGAGCGTACGCAAGGTGTGGAGCGACCTGGATATAACTGTCGGGCACGCACCCGTTTACACCGCAGTCTATGTCGACGGCGAGCTTCTTGAAGGCTCCGTAAAACAGATAAAGTCGCCGAGCACGACCGCATACTATTTCTGGTCAACGCTCAAACCAAAAAAGAACGGTTTGGAAAGGATAAACCTGAACGACTATGTTGTTAAAGAGGTCACGATCAGCGGTACATCTCCGACGGTCGCCTACGACGGAACGGTGACAGACTACGGAACAGTAACTCCGGTCGAGAGCGACAGCTCGCTGAGGCTCTGCGCAACACGAAAATCCAATGCGATACCCAAGGGAGAAGATGCACAAAAGGAATTCAATTATATCGTTTCTTACAGCGTCGGAAACAACGAAGGCTCAACAAGAACAGACACTATAACCAATACCCGTGAAAGCGGTATTGCGATAAGGCTGTTCAAGTGGGACAGCACTGTTCCTCTTGCGGGCGGAACTTTCAAGCTTGTCGATGACACGACAGGAAAAACAGTTGGCACATACACCTCAGATTCAAAGGGCATCGTAAAAATGCTGTACGACTTTGATATGTCGCACACATACACGCTGACGCAGACAAGCGCACCAAAGGGCTATGTCGGTCTTCAGAAGGACGTTAAGTTCAAGGTCAACGCCGACGAAACTGTATCGCTGTTCTACGACGATATGGGAAATTGGGGCGAAAAGGATCCCGCCGACCTTAAATGGGCAAACGGCAAGCCCGGAAGCAACGGTATCACAGCATATGTCGATATCTACAACAAACAGTTCAATTTCAAGATAATGAAAATGGACAGTGAGAATCCGAATATTCTGCTCGGCTCTGCACATTTTGAACTGTATAAGCAGTCAAACACGGCGATAAGCGGTTTTGTAAAGTACCCCTATCCTATGGAGGGCTTTGAAGACCTCGTTACCGTGAACGGAGTTGTCGATGTCTGCGGAGGAAACAGCTCAAGGGTCATCAACCCCGGCGAAAAAGGCTCTGTCTACTTCCTGACGGAAAAACAGGCGCCGTTCAATTACAAAAGACTCCAACACGATATTATGTTCCACATCTCACCTCTTGGCGTTCCGTCGCTGATAAGCGATTCGTGCGAGGGTGAGCTTATCGAAACGGAGGACAGCTACATCTACACGCTGAGCGTCACAAACACCAAGGAAAACGCTGCGCTCAACACGCTCACAGTCGAAAAGCTGGTCAAAGGCTCTGCGGGAAACAAAAACAGAGATTTCGGCTTTGTCATTTCCGTCAACGGACTTGACAGCAGCAGCGAGATAACCTGGGCAAAGAACGGAGAAAAGCAGGATAATCTGAGCTACAGCGGAGGCGAATTTACGCTGAAGCACGCCGAAAAGGCAGAATTCGTACTCCCTGCCGGCGTGACGGTGACCGTGATGGAGGAGGAAACAGAATACAACACCACCTTCCAACTCGGTGATGAAGAAGCCGAGAACAAGAACATCAAGGAGTTCCAGTTCACAGACCCGACTACGCTTGTCGTCACAAACACGCTCAACGGACACATTCCCACGGGCGTGATGACACCGCTTAAACGTGGAGCTGTAATGATATTCATCGCAGCTGTACCGATAGGCTTGTTCATTTACCTCAGGCGAAGAAAAGAACAGTTCTCATAACAGATAAAGCGGCAAAGGAGCAATTCCTCTGCCGCTTTTTCATATCACACACGACCGCCCGGGAGTTATTCTCCCGGGCGGTGTCAGTATCTGTTCGGTTTTATTTGTCATAATCTGCTCGCCGCTGACGTACAGCTTTCAGCCGTTTGAGTCTATCGTGGCAGACGCCCTGAAATGAGCCTGAAACATCAGCAGCGATCCGTTTTTTCAGCAGACAGAAAGCCGGGCTATCTCTGCTTTCTGATTATGCGGTAATAAAGCTTTGCGGTCAGAAGATATACAGCAGTATACAGCACAAAATAACCTGCAAAACCTATGGCACAGCTTTTCAGATAGGTCTTGGTGCTGTCCAGTCCGATATAAGCCAGAAGTCTGCCTACCATAGGGAATGCGATCACGGTGTGTAACATTGCAAACACCAGCGGGAGGAAGAAAACAAGGAGTATCTGCGAACGTATAGTTGATCTTACCTCGTCCTCGCTCATTCCGACGTTCTGCATTATCCTGAACCTGCCTGCGTCCTCATAGCCCTCGGTGAGCTGTTTATAGTAGATTATAAGCACCGTTTCAAGCACAAACAGCGTACCGAGAAATACTCCGAGGAAGAAAAGCGAACCGAACGCAAGCATCATGCCTGCTTTTTCCTCCGAACGGTAACGGGTCGGGTCGAGATAGGTCTTGCCGTTGATAAGAGAGTGGGTATCCTTGTCTTTAAGCACGTCCTTTAATTCTCTGTCGCTGTCGGGTATAGGCTGTTTGTAGTAAATCTCCATCGTATGGAATTCGCTGGATCTGAACAGTGAAGCTTTGTTGAAAGCATCTATAAATTCCTGCACCTCTTCATTTGTGGCTACGGTGATCCTTACACCATCCTCAGTACCATCTTTGTTGTATACGTATTTTCTCACCTTATATTCACTGCCGAAAAACTCAAAGCGATCGTTATCAAAGCTCCTGTCTTTGGACTCAATAACTATCTCGCCTTTTTCTGTGTAGTATTCCTTCTTGATATCAGCGGGATCCTTTTTGAAAAGAACGTCCTCTTCTCTGTCTCCGAGATATCGGGTGTCTATCGAATCATATGCCTGTACGGTCAGAGTAACCTTGTCTTCAGACTTTATTCCTCCATCATATCCAGGAATTACATATATATAGCTGCCGCCAACTTCATATTCACCTTTTTCAAGCGGCACAAAGTTATGGTCTTTTCTTCCCTTAAGATACATTTTCGCCATAAGGTACTTTTCTATCCTATCGGGCTTAACTCTTTCAAGGATATCCTTTTCTATTCCGAAAGCTACTTCACCATTATAGTCATTACAGGTAACGATGACTGCATCGCCGTCCGTCAGCTGACTGTCGATACCAAGCATCAGTGAAGATGTTGACGAAACGCTTATCAGCACCATTGTAGACAGGATAGTCACGCTGGCAAGGCCGACACAGTTTCGCTTCATTCGGTAGATAAGCCCCGAAACAGACGTAAAGTGCTTTGTCTTGTAATAAAATCTCTTGTTCTTTTTAAGCAGCCTGAGAAATGCTATGATAGCTGCGATAAATATGAAATATGTCCCGAGGATAACGAACAATACGGCGCCTGCAAGAATATGCAGAGTCATCCTTGGGTCGGCGACAAAGAACGAAAGAGTATATCCGCCTAAAAGCATCAGCACTCCAACAATGGTCATAAAAAGCTTTGTTTTCGGCTCTTTCTCTCCCTTTCATGCTGCAGAAAGAAGCTCTATCGGGTTTGAAAAGTGAAGTGTGCGCAGAGCAAACAAAAACACTCCCACAAAGGTAACTGCCATTACAGCGACCGAATCTAAGATACCCGTCATGGATATATGCGCCGACAGCTTTGAGGCATGTTCGCCCAGCGGATTTGCAAGCAATCCCGTGATGAGCTGTTCAAGCCCGATGCCAACAGCGATGCCGAGCACAAAGGTAATCGCTGCGATCATCACCGTTTCGATCAGCAACAACTTTGCGATATGCCGTTTCTCCATTCCGAGAATGTTGAGCAAGCCGAACTCACGGCTTCGTCTTTGAAGAATAAAGCTGTTTAATAAAAGACTATGACCACAGCAAATGCGGAGGTCACGTAAGAGCCGTACTTTAACAGCTTCGGAAGCGTTGCTCCACCGTGCGGGATACTGGAAAGGTCGGGGTTTACAGACAGCGAACGGATAATGTATATCATCGCTGTCATTAGTACGCAGGTCAGTATGTATGGCACATACATCTTTGCGTTCTTTTTTATGTTGTCCCTTGAAAGGCGCAGGAAGATACGGCTGTTCACTGCTTATCCCCGCCTTTCATAAGTGATGTCAGAGTATCGGAGATAGTCTGGTACATCTCCTCAAAGGACTTGTCCTCTCTGTAAAGCTGGTTGAAAAGCGTTCCGTCCTTTATAAAAAGAACTCTGCTCGCACGGCTCGCCGCCTTGGTGGAATGTGTCACCATAACGATAGTCTGTCCCTGCTTATTGAGCGTATCGAAAATGTCCAGCACGCTGTCTGTTGACCTTGAATCGAGCGCACCCGTCGGCTCGTCGGCAAGAATAAGCTTGGGCAGTGTGATGACTGCCCTTGCGATAGCAGTCCTCTGCTTCTGACCGCCCGAAAGCTCATATGGGTACTTTTCTATAAGTCCGTCTATCCCGAGCTGGCTGGCTATGGGTGTGAGGCGCTTTTCCATCTCGCCATAGCTCATACCCATCAGCACAAGCGGAAGAAGTATGTTATCCTTGACCGAGAAGTTTTCAAGAAGGTTGAAATCCTGAAAAACGAAGCCAAGATTGTCACGGCGAAAAGTGAAGTGTTATACTTAAATAGCAGTCGACAAACACCCAAAAATCTGGTAGAATAAAATTGATAAAATCGGAAAGGGAAAACGATTATGAAGTACAGTAAAGAATTCAAAGAAGAAGCGTTAAAGCTCTCTGATGAGATCGGACTGAAAAAGGCTGCTCAGCAATTAGGCATCCAGTATTACACACTGTCTGACTGGCGCTCAAAACGAAATGCCGCTGCCAAGGCTAAGAAATATCAGATGTCAGATGAAGAACTTAAACAGCGTAATCTTGAGCTTGAACGAGAAAATGCCGAGCTTCGCAAAGCAAATGATATTCTCAAGGATGCACTCGGTTTTTTCGCAAAAGACCGGAAGAAGTAAAGACAAGCGAACGTCACCTGTTCGTTAATGAGTTCCGCAGCAAGTATGGAGCGAAAGCAATATGCAGATTTCTGAAAATCAGCGAATCAGGCTATTATCGCTGGCTCAGGAATCAGGGCAAGCCTGGTGCAAGGCAGCTTCTTCTGGTCAAAATACAAGGAATACTATCAGAGCATCCTGACAACAAGAATTACGGTGTCAGAAGGATGCAGGCAGCTCTTGCCCAGAAAGGCACTCACGTCAGCCTCAGAACAGTATACCGTACTATGAGCGAAGCCGAGCTTATTCACAAGAACCGCAGACCTCACGGTATCACAAAGACTGATTCCGAAACTCAGGACAGAGAAAACCTGATCAAGAGAGATTTCACTGCAAACGCACCGCTGAAAAAGCTGCTGACTGATATCACCGAGGCCCAGTGCGCTGACGGAAAGCTCTATGTTTCGCCGATTTTTGATTGTTATAACGGCGAGATCGTCGCTCTTGAAATGCGTGATAACATGAAGAAAGAACTCTGTATTGACACTGTAAAACAGCTTCGTGAGAAGTACGGCAGGCTCGATGGAACTGTCCTTCACAGTGACCGTGGCTGCCAGTATACAAGCTATGCCTTCCGCAGGGAACTTGTAACAAATGGGCTAATCCAGAGCCTCAGCGGTACCGCTCATTGCTTCGACAACGCTCGCATGGAGAGTTTCTTCGCCACGCTGAAAAAAGAAAAGCTGTATCAGATCCCGACCTACAGAATGAAGCGTGAAGAGGTCAAGACTGTCATCTTCAGATACATCTTCGGTTATTACAACACACAAAGGATCAACAGCTTCAATGAAGGTGGTCTCCCACCTGTGGCGTTAAGAACTTCAAAGCAGCTCTCTCATCACGCCGCCTGATATCTGCCTATCCAAGATTTTGGGTATTTTATGACTGCACATTTCTTGACAAGTCCA
>NZ_JHXH01000024.1 GCF_000621805.1 Ruminococcus sp. FC2018
GGAGAAACCCAAGAAGAAACGAAAGAAAGCAGCGTAGATATTCCGCCGCACAGAGCAGTCTGTGCGGTCTTTTTTTGCTTTGTAAAACGTAAAGATTTTATGAACGACAGAAAAATGTCGCTTTTTGTCTTCTGCCATCGGTAAGTATATAGAGGGCGATCGTTCTCAATAAACAAAAAAAGAAAGGAGAAATCACATGAACAAACTGATCATCAAGTCCTGCGAGGAGATAATGACCACGCTGTACAAGCCGATAGAGTTCGCCGTTGACGGCTTGCTTGCCCAAGGCTTGTACATCCTTGCAGGCTCCCCGAAGACGGGGAAATCGTGGCTGGCATTGCAGCTTTGCCTTGCAGTCGCCAAGGGAGAAAAGCTGTTAGAGCGTGAAACTGCAAACGGAACGGCTCTTTATCTGTGCCTCGAAGATGGCTACGAGCGTATCCAAAAGCGGCTGTACGAACTGACAGACGAACCGTCGGACAAACTGTTCTTTTCGATAATGGCTGACTCTATCGGCTGCGGTCTTGAGGAGCAGATAACCAAGTTCAAGTCTGCACACGATGACTTACATCTTGTTGTTATCGACACTTTGCAAATGGTAAGGAGTGAAACAGAATCCACATACGGCAGCGACTACGCAGAGCTATTGCCGCTGAAAGCTCTCGCACAGCAGCTTGGGATCTGCATCGTGCTTGTACATCATCTTCGCAAGGCTGCCGACAAAGATCCGTACAATATGGTCTCGGGCAGCACAGGTCTGAACGGTTGTGTTGACGGTCTGCTGGTACTTATCAAGGCAAAACGCAGTGCAAATCAGGCTGTGCTTCACTGCACAGGCAGGGACATTGAGGACACCGAGCTGCTGCTCACTCGGCAGGGCGCAAGGTGGACAGTCACCGACGAGAGCGAGGACAAGCCGCCCGACCTTTTTTCTTTTGCGATACACGATCTGATGCTTGAAAAACTCACGTTCAAAGGCTCGGCAACAGAGCTGTGCGGTCTGCTGACGGAGAAATACTCAAAAGATTTTTTCCCGAACATGATAAAGAAAGACCTGACCTTGCACGGCTACGAACTGCAAAGCTACGGCGTGAAGTTTTCTCACAAGCGCAGCAATGGACAGCGGTTGATTATGCTGAAGTACGACCGTGACAGTGACACCAGTGACGGCAAAATTCTTATGCCCGAGCCGTCACAAAATGCTGACCCTGCTGTCACTGCCGAGCAGAGCGAAAGCTCACAAACCGCTGATACTATTGACTCTGCGAACAAGACAGGCAGCAACACTTGTGAAAAGTCAGCTGACCCTGTCGGGCAGTTAGCTGTCCCTTTTCGCAGCGGAGCTGACCCTGAGTACATCATCATTGGCGGAAAGAAAGTCGAGGTGAAAAGCTACTCGCTTGACGAACTGCTCAACCAAAGCGCAGCAAAACTGCGGGAGAAGATTTTCAGAGAACGAGGGATAGTCGTCCCCGAATTCGACCCCACACCGTGAGCCGATTTGTGCCCACTCTCGCCCTGGGTGGACAAACTACCCGAGCAGCTGCCCGAAAACGCCGCACAGGGCAACATGGCGCAAGTGTGAGCGAATGGGAGAGCAAGGAACTCTCGCCGCAGGAGTTTACTATCTGTATAGTAATCCTAAAATAGCAGAAAAGAGAAAAGTCCAAGTCTGAACGCTTTGCGGCTCACGGGTGCAGACTAAAACTGTTCCAAGTATCAGTATCAAACGGCAGTCCGAAAACCGCAGGGATTCTGTCAATGCCAGCATCGCAGGCGGCAGTCCGCAAATGCGAACTTGCCTCCCGCATTGCCGGCTCGGGGTGGACCCCGTGACCCCCCTGTCTCATTGGCAGAAAAAGAATATGTCTGAACTGATAATCCGACAGTTTTGAGTGCAGCCCAACTCTGCTCGATTTCAGAGCTTTCATAGCTTTGCAAGTTAAAGCTTCGGGGTCGTTGCCCCGAAAGCAGTCACAGCGAACGGCAAAGCCGACCGCAATCTACGCACTTTCAGCCACTCACAAAAAAGGAGTCGTAAAACCAAGGCTTTTGAAAATCAGGGGTCGTAAATCAAAAATATAGCCTCTTTCGGCGGTGGTGCGAGGGGTTGTGCAGGAGTCACGGGCTGTTTCAGAGGGAATTAAAAATATGTGTTGTAATTCTTAACGACAAAAAATCCAATTACGAAAGGAAGATCAAAAATGACAAACTACAATTTTAATTCAGACAGAAGAATGATGATTGAGACAACTAGGAGGAGAATATGCAAGAAAAGAAAGCGAAAGAAACGATGCTGTTTACAGATAAAAAGCTGACGGTGGAGGGCAAGATCTTTGATGTGAGGCTGTGCTTCCCGACCGCACCGACCGACTCCGTCACGGACAAGCTGTTGTATCTGATAAGCGGCAGGAAAAGTTAACAGAAAGTTATCTGGAAAAACAAGCCGAATGGGAGTATACTTTGTGTAGTCCTATTCGGTTTGATTCAGAACAACTTGTTCGGAAACGGAGGGATAAAATGAAACGATCAAACACGAATAACACTTTGATAACGGCTCTCTATTGTAGATTGAGTCAGGAAGATATGCGTTCGGGCGAGTCGCTGTCGATTGAGAATCAGCGATTGATGCTGACAGAGTACGCAGAGAAGAATGGCTTCAAGAACGCAAAGCTATACATCGACGACGGTTTCAGCGGAACGGACAACACCCGTCCTGCCTATGTCGAAATGCTTGAAGATGTCAAAAATGGATTAGTAGGAACGGTCATCGTAAAAGACCAATCAAGACTTGGTCGTGACCACCTGGAAACCGACAGGCTTATGGAGCTGATATTCCCGGCATATGATGTACGGTTCATAGCGATCACCGACGGTGTTGACAGTGCCAACGGCTTCAATGAAATGTCGGGGATACGAAATCTGTTCAACGATATGTATGCCCGTGACACGAGCAAGAAGATACGAGCTGTTCAGCGTGCGAAAGGCGAACGTGGGGAACGCATAGGTGCGCACATTCCGTACGGCTATATGAAAGACCCGAACGATGCTAAACATATCGTTCCCGACCCCGAGACTGCACCGACAGTCAAGCGCATCTTTGAAATGTATGCATCGGGCATCGGCTTTGTTAAGATCTGCGATGTGTTGTCAAAAGAGAAAGTGCTGTCACCGAGTATGTACGAGTTCAGAAGGACAGGCAGCCGTTCGGGCAACCCAAACCCCGACAGACCTTACCACTGGGCACAGGCGACTGTCAGAAAGATGCTGCTCAACGAGGTCTACTGCGGCGATACGGTCAATTTCAAGACCTACACCAAGTCCAACAAACTGCGCAAAAGGCTGAAAAACACACCCGACAGGATACTCACATTCAGAGATACACACGAAGCAATAGTTGACCGCAAGACTTTCGACCTTGTGCAGAAGCATTTTGAGGGCAGGAAGCGTCCCGACAAGCAGGGCGAGATCGACAAGTTTGCAGGGTATCTGTACTGCGCAGACTGCGGTGCGAGAATGTACCTGCGCCGAGGAAAGATCGACAACTACTCCTGCAGCGGTCACAGCAAGCGAGCAACCGACTGCCGATCGGCACATTACATTCGTGCATCTGCTCTGGAAAGTGTCGTACTTACGGCACTTCGGCAGGTAACAAGCTATGCAAGAAATCACAGCGAGGAGTTCTACAAAGCGGCAATGCAAAAGGGCGAGGAAGAATCGAAAAAGTTATTGCGTGACGTTGAAAAGCAACAAGTCGAGCTGACAGCGAGGATCGGGCAGCTTGACAACATCATAGCAACGCTTTATGAGGATAGAGTCGTGGGCAGGCTCTCGCCCGAGAGGTACGATCAGTTATCAGCTAAATATGAGAAAGAACAGGCGGAAATCAAGGCGAAACTTGAGGTCATCAGTCAAAAGCTTGATCGTCAAAAACTGCGTGAAAGCTGCATCAGGAGCTTCATTAAAAGCGCAAAAAGGTATGTCAGCATGCCAAAACTGACGCCCGAGCTGCTGAGGACATTTATCAGCCGTATCGAAGTCCACGAGAAAGAGAACAGATTCTCACGGACGATTGGCAACAAGATTGACATCTGCTTTACATTTGCTCCCGAAAGTGGTATGATAATAGACGGAGAAGGAAACGGCGAAGGATCGCAGCTTCTCGCCGGTTAAAACAAAACCCGAAAGGCTCAAAAACCTTTCGGGAACTTACATATCCAAAAGCTACCCTAACGATAGCTTACACTCCCTTCCTAAACCTCTTAATGAAAATAGCGGATATGGGCACAAGACCCATATCCGCTATTTTGACTGAAAGTCTAAAAGGAGCATAAGAAAAACTCTCTTTAGAAGACTCTCCTCAGCAGTTCATCAAAATCTGCTTCTGCTCCCTGTCCCTCAAAAAAATGGGAGCTTTTTAGTGCGCCGAAGATGCACCTTTTACTTCTTACCTCTACATCTTCATAACTAAAATGCCGCACTCTCAACTCACGAGAATGCGGCATATTTTAATTATTCACAAGCTGCGGTCTATCAGTACATACCGCCCATTCCGCCTGCGCCTGCTGCGGCAGCTGCAAGTGCGGCATCAGCCTGGGGATCCTTCTTGTCAGCAACAAGGCTCTCTGTGGTGAGTACCATTGAAGCTACCGAAGCAGCGTTCTGAAGTGCCGAACGTGTAACCTTTGTAGGATCTACGATACCCTCAGGTATCATATCAACGTACTCCTGGGTGTATGCGTTAAAGCCGTAGCCTATCTTTCTTGAGCGAACGATATTGTCGATAATAACGCTGCCCTCAAGACCTGCGTTCACAGCGATCTGTCTTACAGGCTCCTCAAGTGCCTTGAGCACGATCTGTGCGCCTGTCTTTTCGTCACCTTCCAGCTGGTCAACAAGCTCCTTTACCTTAGGCATAGCGTTGATAAGGGCTGTTCCGCCGCCTGCTACGATACCCTCTTCAACAGCTGCCTTTGTAGCTGCAAGAGCGTCCTCGATACGCATTTTCTTTTCCTTCATCTCTATCTCGGTAGCTGCGCCTACCTTGATGACTGCAACGCCGCCGGAAAGCTTAGCCAGTCTTTCCTGGAGCTTTTCCTTGTCAAAGTCGGAAGTGGTGGTGCCGATCTGGTTTTTGATCTGATTTACTCTGTCCTTGATAGCTTCCTTGTCGCCTGCGCCGTCAACGATAATGGTGTTTTCCTTCTGAACAACTATCTGTCTTGCTCTTCCCAGCTGATCCATTGTGGTCTCGGAAAGCTCAAGTCCCAGGTCTGCGGAAATAACCTCGCCCCCTGTGAGAACAGCGATATCCTGGAGCATCTCTTTTCTTCTGTCGCCAAAGCCCGGAGCCTTGACAGCAACACAGGTGAAGGTTCCTCTCAGCTTATTTACGATAAGTGTGGAAAGAGCCTCGCCCTCAACGTCCTCGGCGATGATAAGCAGCTTAGAGCCGCCCTTTACGATCTGCTCCAGCAGCGGCAGGATCTCCTGGATGCTTGCGATCTTCTTGTCTGTGATAAGGATATAAGGATCGTCCAGCACTGCTTCCATTTTATCTGTATCCGTTACCATGTAAGGTGACAGGTATCCTCTGTCAAACTGCATTCCCTCGACTACCTCGCTGTATGTCTCGGCAGTCTTTGACTCCTCAATGGTGATAACGCCGTCTGCGGAAACCTTTTCCATAGCCTCTGCGATCAGCTTGCCCACTGTCTCGTCAGCAGAGGAAACTGTGCCGACTCTTGCGATGTCCTCAGATCCTTCCACCTTCTTGGAGTTGGCAACGATGCTCTCAACTGCTGCGTCAACAGCCTTTGCCATACCCTTTCTCAGCACCATTGGGTTTGCGCCTGCGGCAATATTCTTCATACCCTCTCTTACAAGAGCCTGTGCAAGCAGTGTAGCGGTGGTCGTACCGTCGCCTGCTGCGTCGTTAGTCTTTGTTGCAACTTCCTTTACAAGCTGTGCGCCCATATTCTCAAAAGCGTCTTCCAGCTCGATCTCCTTGGCAATGGTAACACCGTCGTTTGTGATAAGCGGTGCGCCGAACTTCTTGTCAAGGACAACGTTTCTTCCCTTAGGTCCAAGGGTTATCTTAACTGTGTCGGCAAGCTGGTCGATACCGCTCTGAAGAGCCTTTCTTGCCTGCTCGCCGTAAATGATCTGTTTAGCCATAATCTATCCCTCCAAAAAATTATTCTACAACTGCAAGTATGTCATCCATTTTAAGAATGGTGTATTCCTGTCCGTCGATCTTAACGTCTGTGCCGCTGTACTTGCTCATAAGCACCTTGTCGCCCACCTTAACGGTCATGGTAACATCCTTTTTGCCCTCGCCTACTGCGATGACCTCAGCGATCTGCGGCTTTTCCTTAGCCGATCCTGCAAGGATGATCCCGCTCTTGGTGGTCTCCTCTGCTTCCACCATTTTGATAACTACTCTGTCCTGTAACGGTTTGATAGTCATAATTGTTCCTCCTTATATTAAAGTATATCTGAAACTTGATTTGTGCCGCTTTTTTGTCACGGCAAAAAGAGTTTAGCACTCTTGCTCTTTGAGTGCTAAATATATTGTAGCATATTTTTTCTAAATTTCAAGTCATTTAAAGGTAAATGCTGAAATTTTGTCACTTTGCACAAAAACCAAAACATAACCAAAGAAAAATTATCCCACCCCCTTTTCAGCAGGGGTTGTCAAACCCCCTGATATAAAGGCTATCGGGCGTTTTTGTTTATCATGTGCCAAAGCCGTTTTATTGTAATTTGTTATCACTGTGTATATATTTTAACTCTTTGTTAGCGGCTTGTTACTAAAGTTAAATATTTGTTCATAGTATGTTCATACACCGTAATTGTAAATTTGTTATAATATCACTATCAATATAAATATTTACTTTTATTTGTTCAAATTTTGGAATGTATTGAATGGGAAAAAGCGTGAAAAGGGAAGTTAAAACAAAAGATAATAACAGAAAGGATGGGTAAGTATGTCATTGGGAAGAGTTCTGGTCGTTGATGACGACAAGAATATTTGCGAGCTTTTAAGGCTTTATCTTGAAAAGGAAGGTTACGGAGTTATCCTTGCACATGACGGTGAGGAGGCGGTTGTAAAATTCAACGCACTCAAGCCTGATATAATCCTTCTGGACATTATGCTGCCCGGACTTGACGGCTGGCAGGTGTGCCGTGAGATAAGAAAGAAATCAAATGTACCTATTATAATGATAACCGCAAAGGTGGAGACCTTTGACAAGGTGCTGGGACTTGAGCTGGGCGCAGACGACTACATTGTAAAGCCGTTTGACACCAAGGAGGTAATTGCCCGCATCAAGGCGGTTTACAGACGTGTAGGTCAGTCCTCTGCGGAGGCTGAGATAAAGGAAGTCAAGTATGACAAGCTGTCTGTGAACATGACCAGATATGAGCTGAGGGTAAACGGACAGGTGCTGGATACTCCGCCGAAGGAGCTTGAGCTGCTGTTCCACCTGGCTTCCAATCCTAACAGAGTTTACACCAGAGACCAGCTTCTTGACGAGGTATGGGGCTTTGAGTATTACGGCGACTCCAGAACTATCGACGTTCACGTTAAAAGGCTTCGTGAAAAGCTAGAGGGCGTTTCAGACCAGTGGGCGCTCAAGACCGTATGGGGCGTAGGATACAAATTTGAGGTAGCGGAGAACCACGAGTAATATCATCGTAATAATATGAACAAGAGAAAAAGTATTGTCTTTAAATACTTTGCATTATGCACAGCAGTAATACTCATAAGCTTTATATGCTTAGGAGCAGTATTACTGCTTGTTTCTTCAAGGTATTTTATTGACGAAAAGAAAAACCTTATGGTGAAAAACACCGAGGCTCTGGTGGAATTTACACAGCAAAGACTCACCGAGGATCCTGCACACTGGAAGGGTGCGGTCACCACAAAGATGCATGAATACTCCATAAGCAGCAATGCGGACTACATCATGTGCTCTGCCTCGGGGGATGTTATCTACAACACCTCCTCCGACCCTGTTTCAAACCCTACCACCATTGCCCACGAAGGGCTTGAACCCTTCGGCGAGGAGTGCAGCTACGCTTACGGCAGCTGTTCGGGTGCATTCGGACAGGATTTTCACATCACAGGTATGAGCTTCAAAGGCAACGGTCCTGTGTATTATATGCTTTCATATTCCTCAAAAACTCAGCAGGAAGACTATATGTGGAACATCACCGAGGTGTTCATTATATCCATGCTGGGTGTGCTTGCCGTTGCGATCTTTCTGATCTATATAGTTACCCTGAAGTTCACCGACCCTATCAAAGAGATCTCCGAGGTCTCCAAAAAAATAGGAAACGGCGATTTCTCCGTAACTGTTCCCGAATACGACGTGGAAGAATATGCCCAGCTGGCAAACGCCTTCAACGAAATGGCTGCCAGCCTTAAAAACTACGACACCATGCGAAACAGCTTCCTTGCCAACGTTTCCCACGAGCTTCGCACACCTATGACATCCATGAGCGGTTTTGTGGACGGTCTGCTTGACGGCACTATCCCCAAGTCGGAAGAAAGGCATTATCTGAAGATAATTTCCTCGGAGGTCCACCGCCTTGCCCGCCTTGTGCGCTCCATGCTCAACCTTGCCAAGATAGAGGCGGGAGAGCTCAAACCCAATCTGACCACATTCTCGGTGCTGGAGCCTATCGTGGATACCCTTGTGACCTTTGAGCCAAGGCTTGAAAAAAAGCGGATAGACATACAGGGTCTTGACGTGGACAGGGTGAACCTTTACGCCGACAACGACCTTGTTCATCAGGTCATGTATAACCTTATCGAGAACGCAATAAAGTTCGTTGACGATGGCGGATATATACGCTTTACGTTCACTCCTTCGGGAGATATGACTGTTATCTCTATCAAAAACAGCGGCGAGGGTCTGTCCGAGGACGAGCTGCCGCTGGTGTTCGACAGATTTTATAAGACCGATAAGTCAAGAGGTCTTGACAAAACAGGTGTGGGACTTGGACTTAATATCGTGCGCTCTATCATCAGGCTCCACGGCGGTAAAATAATGGTCCGCAGCGTCAAAGGCGAATATACAGAGTTTATATTCACCCTGCCGAACAAGCCGACAGATGAATAACTGTTTTTATTGAGGGGAACTCTTTTGGAGAATGAGTTTAGAGAACGGCTTTGCCGTTCTCCCTGGAGTAACCGTGACACGGTTACTCTGCCCCTACAAACTCCCCTCAGAAACCTTTTATTGATTTTCAGCGGTCGGGAGTCTTTCTCCCGACCGCTGAAAATGAGTAAGAGATACCCAAGAGAGCCTAAGAGAATTCTTTTCCAAGAAAGCACCCGCAATAAGTACATTATTTATTGGTGGTATATTTGGCAAGGCAAAGGGTAAAATAACAAAAAACAAGGAGATAATCATGTCAGGTCAGGTTTTTGAACGCATATACGAGGTCGTGAAAAGAATACCCAAAGGCAAGGTAGCGACCTACGGACAGGTCGCCGCAATGGCGGGAAATCCACGCTGGGCAAGGGTAGTCGGCTACGCTCTGCACGCCAATCCGGACCCGGAGCATATCCCATGTTTTCGTGTGGTAAACCGAAACGGTCAGGTGTCCAAAGCCTTTGCCTTCGGGGGCGAAAATATGCAGATACAGCTTCTGCGAGCCGAGGGGGTAGAGGTTACTGACGACGGCAGAGTTGACCTTTCAAAATATCGATGGTAACAAAAAAGAGACCGCTTTGGTCTCTTTTTTTCGGGATCAAACTCCCTTTTCGTCGCTGTACTTTGCGTTTTCGTTCAGGTCGATGCCGAGCTTGTCGGCTTTGTCGATAGTTATCTTGCAGCCGTCCTTGACCTTTTGCATTATCAGCTTCATCATCGACTCGTTTACTGCAACGCAGCCGCCTGTATAAGGCTTGATCAGACCTGTGCAGTGGAAGAAGAAGCAGGAGCCTTTCTGCGGGATACACTCCTTGTTGTAGCCCATATTCAAGCAATACTTGTACTGATACTTATAGTCAACGATATGCTCGCACTCGTCGGGGTCAAGACCGGGAACGTCCTTGATATTGACGAATTCGTTGAAGTGCATACCCTCACGGTTGTCGCCCGACCAGTAATGGTCCTCGGTGACCTTTGTGTATTCCATCTGGCAGCCCGGGTCATCTGCGATGCCGAATGCCTTGTCGATAGTGAAAGTTCCTGTCGGAGTTCTTGCGTGGTCGCAGTCTGCGTTGCCCATGCCCTCAAGACCGATATATCCCGGTGTCTGAAGCAGCATCTGCCACTTGCCGTCCTTGTTCTTTTCGTGCATGCTGACATAAGCCGTTGTATCACCGACGCCCGCAACAACGATTATCTGCTCTGCGTCCTTGACCGCATCGAGCTTTGTCAGCCACTCAGGCGAATCAACTACTTTCTGGTCGGTGATGTACAGATAGTTTGAGTCTTTCTTGCTCTCGGTACCTGAGCTGCTGTCTGCCTTTGAGCTTGAGTCGCCGCACGCCGTAAGCATGCTTACGCACAATACCGCTGCTGTCAAAATGCCTGCAAATTTTTTCATAGTTTCCTCCTTTGTTATTTGCCCATAAAGGCTTTTATTTGTGAGATCATCTGTGCCATTTCATCATCTGTGCCGATAGTTATGCGCAAACGGTCGTCGATACGGGGCTTATTGAAATACCTGATATAGATGCCATTGTCACGCAGGTACTCAAAAATATCCTTTGCGCTGTACTTGGGGTGAGTAACAAAAAGAAAATTGGTCTGACTGTCGAGAACCTCAAAGCCAAGCTCTCTAAGCTGTCCGCTGACCTTTTCCCGGGTGCTGATTATCTTTTTAAGCGTGCTTTGGAAATACTCCTCGTCCTGCACACTTGCCACGCCTGTTTCAATGGACAATCTGTTCACGGGATAGCTGTTATAGGAATCCTTTACTGCCATCATGTACCCGATAAGCTCACTGCTTGCATAGGCGACACCCAATCTCATGCCTGCCATTGAACGGGATTTGGAAAATGTGTGCGTCACGACCAGGTTGTCGTACTCCTTTATAAGGTCAAGGCAGTCGATGCCCTTATCCGCAAAGTCCACATAGGTCTGGTCAACTATCACGATACAGTCCCTGTTGTGCTCCAGCACGTTACGCACGAACTCCCGATTTTCAGCAAGCGAAGTCGGCGCATTGGGGTTTGCAAATACAACACCCCCGTTGCCCTCTCCGTAAAGGCTCTGTGCGTCTATGTGGAAGTCCTCCCCCACAGGTACTGTCCTGCCGGGTATCTTCAGAAGGTCGCACCACACAGGGTAGAACGAATAAGTTATATCAGGGTAAACTATGGGCTTATCGCTGTTGAAAAACGCCCTGAATGCCGTAGCCAGCACGTCGTCCGAGCCGTTTGATACAAACACGTTGTCAATGCTTAACCCCGCCCTTTTCGCAAGCGCTTCCCTCAGCGGTCCCGCATCTGCACTGGGGTAACGCCGCATATCTTCACACCTGTATCCCTCAAGTATCTCCCTTACCCTCGGCGACGGCGGATATGCGTTCTCGTTTGCGTTGAGCTTGATTATCTTATCGCTCTTAGGCTGTTCGCCTGCCACATAGGGTGTTATGTTTATTAAATTCTTTCTCCAAAGCTGTTCGCTCATCCTTATACCTCATCCTCTCATAAATCAGAATTTACCGCATCATCCCTGCGTGGCAGCCGGGGGAACTCTTTTAAGAGAAGAGTTCCCCCAGACCCCCTCAGAAACCTATTAATGATTTTTCCCCACCCCGTCTGCGACGGGGCAGGAAAAAATAACTATAAGTCCTAAGGAGATATGAGAACCCCCTTAAGAGAAATCCCCAACTACTACGCAAGGATAATGTGGTAAATCCGAGTTATCATCATACGTTTGGTAAATAGTTGGGTTGACCTATTGAAAGAGTTTCCCTTAATCTCTCCTCCTGAACCCTCACTACTTTTTCAGTGCAAGATGTCGCAGACATCTTGTGCAGAAAAAGCAATAAAAGTTTTAGGGGTGGGGTTTGGGGGAGATGGAGTAACCGTTACCACGGTTACTCGGGAGAATGGCGATGCCATTCTCCAACCTTCTTTCAAAAGGGTTTTCCCCGATTACTCCGCAAGGGTGCTGCGGCAAATTCTGATTTATTACATTTTATCAATGTGTTTTTCATATTCATAAATATACTCTATCTCTCTGCTGCCGTCGGCGTGTATCGTCACAGAGATATCGCTCGCATAGATCCCGACGTCATCAAACGAAAACTGAACATCACCGTTTCGGAAAACGCCCAGCCAGATAAGCTGCATATCGTCCATTATCATTTGCTTGTTATACCCGCTTGCTATCATATCGGGGGAACGGAGAAAATGGTCGGCAATACGCTCGGTGATTTCATTTTCAACACGGTCCTTGTCCGCAAAAAGCTCTTCCAGCCGTGCATAGCAAAGCTCTGCCCGGGTGATGTCCGGGGAGTCCGTGTCGATATACGCCGTTGTGATCTCGCTTTCAATGCCGCCGTCGTACCAGTCAATGTAACCCTCGTAACCGAATTCGTTTACATTCGGGTTGTTGATATAGGTAAAAGTGCCCAGCGGAGAGTTAAGCATAAGCTTTTCCTGCTGCGCCTTTTCGGGTTCTTTTTTCTTTTTGCCGAACAGCCCCATAACCGTATTCTCCTTGTTCGTTTTATCATAGTAAAGTGCTAACACGCTATCACGGCAAACAGTATAGCACATTTGCGCACTCTTGTCAAGCCTTTGGTCTTTTGCCGCTTTGAATAAAGCTTATCAGCTCTTCCGGGTCGTCAAAGTCGTCGTAATCGCCCATAATTCCCTCACGATGATAGACGACACCTGCTTTTTCGTTTCTCTCAAGGCAGTCAAGCAGAGCCTCTTTGCCGTATCTGCGTGCAAACTCGGTAAAGCCCACCGCCTTTATCTTGTCCTTGAAAAGCCCCTTTTTGCAGTCTTTTTCGCCGCACTCAAAGCAAGATGTTATGTCCTTGGCGATGCAGCATTTTCTGTTTTCGCACCACTGCGCGTCCTTGCACCAGTCAAGCTCCATAAAGCCGTCTTCACCGCAGCCCTTGCATTTGATGTTCTCGCTGCAAAGGCAGCACGCAAGACCGCACCTTGCGATACCAAGTTCTCTTTTCATTATTCTCCCCCAAAAAGTATTGCTCAGCTCTCGTACCTGCGCACTCTCAGCTTGATGCCCACCTTGTCGGCGACAGCCTGTGACTTAGCTATCTCCTCCTCGCCGATAACGTCAACAACTGTCAGCATTGTGTTTGGCACATACTTTGATGCCTCTTTTGCAAATCTGAGCATCTCCTCAAAGCAGTTCACACCCTTGAAAGACGGGCGGGTGACTGCGTCATAAGCCTGCGCATCCGAGGCGTTAAGGCTGACCGATACCGTGTCTATCAGTCCCTCCAGCTCGGGAGCGATATCACGCTTGTTTATAAGGCTGCCAAGACCGTTGGTGTTAAGGCGCAGGGGCGTTTGGGTAACGCTTTTGATGTACCTTGCCGTTTCTTTGAGTATCTCAAATTCGTTTGTCGGCTCGCCGTAGCCGCAGAAGATTATCTCCTCATAGCTGTCAAGATCACGCTTTTTAAGGTCGGCAGCGACCTCCGCCGCACTCGGCTGGTGCTCCAGCCACAAGGGATCAGAGCCGTAAGCCCCGTCGCCGTTGTTGCGTATGCAGAACGTGCAGTTGCACGGGCATTTGTTAGTTATGTTGAGGTATAGCTTATTGCCTATCTCGTAGGAAATATTCATCGCTTTAGTCATTTTCAACGCATCCTTTCGACAATGTAATTGAGGGGTAACCCTTTTGAAAAAGGGTTACCCCCTCAAACTCCCCCTCCTAAAACTTTCATTGCTTTTTCGCCATTTGGGTTTACAACCCAAACGCCGAAAAAGAGATAAGATTTCAAAAGAGGGATCAAGGAATAACTCTTATTCAAAAAGTCACTCTCGATCTCGCACTGACAAAAGGGATAATAAAAATCCACAAAACAATATACCCTTCTGACAAGTGTGAAAGAGCAAGCCGCTCACGTTCAGCTATAATTATATCACCTTGCATTTGCGCTGTCAATTCACTTTGCGAACTTTATCCCCTGGTAAGAATTCCGCCTGCCAAGCTCCTTGTCTATCTCGTTCATCACGCAGAACTTTTTTAAGCTCCACAGCGGTGCGATAAGCTCATCCCTTGCCCCGTCCCCGGTAACACGCTGTATCACAAATTCCTTTGGCAGCAGCTCCAGCTGGTCGCAGACGATACCCACATATTCCTGCATTTCAAGGGTGCGAAACTCCCCTTGCTCATACATCTGTGCCAGGGGCGTGTTTTTCAGCACGTGAAGAAGATGTATCTTTACGCTGTGAAGGTCAAGCTGTGCAAGCTGCCGTGCCGTTTCAAGCATCATATCGTGGGTTTCCTGCGGCAGTCCGTCGATAATATGCACGCACACGTTTACCCCATGCCTGCGCAGAAGCTCATAGCCTGCAAGAAAATCCGAAAAGGTGTGACAGCGGTTCATCGCCAGCGCAGTTTCGTCATGGACGGTCTGCAAGCCAAGCTCTACGGTGAGGTAGGTTTTCTTTGCAATATCCCCCAGCAGCTCCGCCTTTTCCTCGTCTATACAGTCTGCCCTGGTGGCAATGCTCAGCCCCACGCAGTTTTCAAGCCCCAGCGCCGTTTCGTACATCACCTTTAGCCTTTCCACCGGAGCATAGGTGTTTGATCCTGCCTGAAAATAAGGGATATAAAGCCCCCGGGACCACTTTTCGTTCATCTTTGCCCTGACGCTTTCAAACTGGGTGCGGATATCGTCGCAGGGGTCCCCTGCAAACTCGCCGCTGAGATACGCCGAGCAGAATTTACACCCCCCTGTGCCCTTTGTCCCGTCACGGTTGGGACAGCCCAGATCCACATTCAGAGAGATCTTCATAACCTTCTGCCCGAAGCGTTTTTTCAGATAGTGATTGTATGTGTGATAACGTTTGTTATCAGCGGAATATTCAAAAGGATTGTCTGCGATAGTGTTCATTTTATGCTCCTTTGGGGGAGTTATCCTGCCCTTTTCGTTTTAATAATATGTAATTAGTTGTTTAACAAACAATGTCCGCCACCCTTATTTTCTCTTTTACAGGCGTAAGACCGTCGGTTTGCTTAATCAATTTTAACATAATTCACAAAACTGCGCAAGCTAATTTATTTACAAATCCTAAATTTTTGGAAAAATTACAAAAAAACTTTGCAAAATCGGAGAAATGTGATATAATATCATAAGAACTCTGCACTTCAGAAAGGAGTGACACTATGTCAACAATACTCGTAACCGGAGCGAGCGGAATGATAGGTACTTACCTTGTATCAAGTCTGCTTGGAAAAAAACATAAAGTATACGGTGTGGACAACAAGACAAACGAGCTTGTAGGCTCCGACGATAACTATACTTTTATTCAGTCGGACGTTACAAACAAGGACACCATTTCAAGGATCCTTGCCAATGAGCACGTTGATGTTCTTGTTCACCTGGCTTGTTCTGTTGACAATGACCTTGACTCCTACATTACAGATACGGAGATCAAGAGAAGCAAGATGTGCGATAAGTTCATCTATGATCTTGCTGAAAAGGCAGGCTGCACAAGCATAGTTCTTTTGAGCACCACACAGGTATACGGCATCCAGAAGGGTCGTGAACCTATCAGAGAGACCTTCCCCGAAAAGGGCAGCACAAACTACTGTGATCTGAAGCTGGCAAGCGAAAAGGCTCTTTTGAAGGCAACAAAGAAGTCAAACACCGTACCTGTTATTGCAAGAGTTGCACCTATTTATGATGCAGAATACACCCAGAACCTTCACGACAGAGTTTTTGACCAGAAGGAAGGCGTGGCATATATCTACAAAGAGGGCGAATACGGCTTCTCATTCTGCTGCATCTACAATCTTATCGACTTTATCAACGGTATCATAAACGTGCCTTCGGGAAGATACGAGGGTATATATAACGTTGCGGACACAAAGGTGATCACCGCTGCGGAGATAATCGAGTACGAAAAGAAGAGATATCGTATCGGTGCGGTCATCCAGAAGAACCCAAGTATAAACCTTACGATCAACAAGGGAAAGATGAAGACAGATTACAGGTATTTTGATCCGTCTGCTTCTTTCAGCAACTGGAACATAGACAATACCAAGGCTCGAAGGATATCCACCTTCCGCTGGACGCTGGCTAACACCAAGTAAAAAGTTACACACAGGGACTTCCGATAAACCCGGGAGTCCTTTTTTTGTGTCCTTTTTATGATCGTGCCACGGGCAAAACGACTGGTTTTTGAATGAAAATTATCCAAATTGCCCATAATCATTTTTTAAAAGTGCGCTGCTTCGTGTAAAATGCGGAAATTTTGCAAGAACATCAGTTTTGACTTGCAAAATATTAAAAAGTGGAGTACAATGTATTATCGGAAGATAATATTATTTGGAGGCTGTTTGGGATGAACTTATCACAAATGTCAAAGGCTGAACTTGAAGCCTTTAAAAATGAGGCTCAGGCTAAGCTTGATGAATACAAGGCAATGGGACTTTCGCTGAATATGGCAAGAGGAAAGCCGTCGGCAGAGCAGCTTGACCTTACCCAGGGACTGCTCACCACCGTGGTGACCTCGGCGGACTGTATCGCTGACGACGGAACAGACTGCCGTAACTATGGCGGTGTTGACGGTCTGCCCCAGGCAAAGGACCTGTTTGCTCCAATGCTGAATGTTGAGCGGGATCAGCTTATTCTTGGCGGCTCCTCAAGCCTTAACATGATGTATGATACTATCGCAAAGTTTATGCTTTTCGGCGTAAGCAAAGACTCAACGCCCTGGAAGGATCAGGGCAAACTGAAATGGCTGTGCCCCTGTCCGGGTTACGACAGACATTTCCTTGTTACCCAGACTTTCGGATTTGAAATGATAAATGTACCCATGAAGGACGACGGTCCTGATATGGATATGATCGAAAAGCTTGTGGCTGAGGACGAGAGCATTAAAGGCGTGTGGTGCGTACCTATGTACGGCAACCCTACGGGCATCACATTCTCCGACGAAGTGGTCAAACGCTTTGCAAGCATGAAAACAAAGGCAGACGACTTCCGCATCTTCTGGGATAACGCTTACTGTATCCACCACCTGACCGATACGCCCGACAAGCTTCTCGACCTGCTTGAAGAGTGTAAAAAAGCGGGCAACCCGGACAGAGCTATCGAGTTTGCCTCCACCTCAAAGGTCACCTTTGCAGGCGCAGGTGTGGCAATGATGGCTTCAAGCAAGGAAAACGCCGATTATATCAGGTCACATATGACCGTTCAGACTATCGGTCCGGATAAGATAAACCAGCTCCGCCACGTTAAATTCTTCGGAAGCTTTGAGGGCATAAAAGAGCATATGAAAAAGCACCGGGCTATGCTTGCTCCTAAGTTTGCCGCAGTTCTGGGCGGACTTGAAAAAGAGATCGCACCCCTTGGGATAGGAAGCTGGACAAAGCCAAACGGCGGATATTTCATTAGCTTTGATGCCCTTGACGGCTGTGCAAAGCGTATCGTTGAGCTTTGCAAACAAACAGGGGTTGTGCTTACCGGCGCAGGTGCCACATTCCCTTACAAGAAGGACCCCAAGGACAAAAATATCCGTATCGCTCCTTCCTACCCGCCGGTGGAAGAGCTGAAGCTGGCTGTGGAGGTCTTCACCACCGCAGTTAAGCTTGCAAGCGCAGAAAAACTCCTCAATAAAATATAGTAAACGCAAAAAGACAGACCGCTCGGCACACATGAACTGACCCCAAAAAGTTAGACAAACTTTTTAAAGAAAAAATATGCAAAGCGACTAAGAGAGATCTTGGTCGCTTTTGTTATGCGGCAGCGAATTTGTATTCAATAGGTGACATACCGTTAAGTTTAAGCTTTATGCGTTTTGTATTGTACCACTCTATGTAAGCGTGAAGCTCGGATATGAAGTGTTCTATTGATGTGAATTCTTGTAAATACAGCAATTCTGTCTTGAGTAATCCGAAGAAGTTTTCTGCACAGGCATTATCAAGACAGTT
>NZ_JHXH01000025.1 GCF_000621805.1 Ruminococcus sp. FC2018
TCTCAGTATTGCTCCAATATCTCGTTTTAGCTTTCCGTAGATAGCTTTTCGTCTGTACTTTGGCGCAAATACTATGTGATATTGACATTTCCAGCTCGTATGTGCTAAACTATACGTATCATTAGATTTATTATCCATCTGGTGATCCCTCCTTGGTTTTTTGTAATACGGTTGGTAGCCTATTACATTGTATATCAAGGAGGCGTTTTTGTCTATTGTGCGGGACAGATTATGCTCTTACTAAAGTTTATACATTCCACCTGCATAGCAGGTGGTTTTTTTATCAGGATAATAAAAAAGCGAGGGAACTTTGCCCTCGCCTGATTATTATTTGATACCGAGAAAATCGAAATACTGTTTTTTCGGCATAGTGTTTTCCGTGATCGTGGAATAGCCCCTCTTTGCGCCCTGAGTGAGAGTGTAATAAACTCTGAGATTGCCCTTATCGTCCTTTTCCCAGCCGAACTCCGGCACCGTGCCTCTCGTGCCCTTGTTAGACACCGTCTTTTCGATACCCTTTTGTTTGAGGGTAAAGAATTTAAGCTCAACATCCTGACCGTAAGGAACAACGCAGATCTTTATTCTTCCCTTATCGTTGTCCTGAACATCGTAAAGCACTATCTTGTACTTTCCGTCCGGTGAGATAATATTCTCGTCCTTGGTGTATTCCACCAGCTTAGCGAACTGCTGACCCTTGTAAAGATTGTAAACGTCCTCGTTTTCCTGTAAGTTACGATCCAGCGGAGTTTCAACGCTTGAGCCGCCAAAGAGCATTCTCAGCACGAAGAATCCCACAAGACCCAGCACATAAAGCAGCAGGTAGATAGTGCCCAGCACCACCTTTGTGGTCTCACGGACACCGGAAGCGAAGAACATCACCAGAGCCACAACAAACGGCGGGATAATAAGTATCCAGTTGCCCCAGTTGAAAAGTATCAGACAGAAGCATACCGGCGGAAGCGCCACGCTTACCAGGCTTGTGATTATCTCTCGTCTGGAATATACCATAAGTGTCATAAAAAGCACGCTTGCAAAGAAATATATCACAAAGAACGATACCTCTTTGCCCTCAACGAACTGAATGTCATATATGAACGTGGCAAAAGTAAACATACAAATAACGGCAAAATAGGCAAGATTGAATATCGAGACTGCCCTTTTTACCCAAGGATTTGAAATAAAGTCCTTCATTTTACTGTCTCCTTTTTCAATATGAGATCATTGAAAATCATTTTGTTTTATCAAATACGGGGCATTGCCCTGTCATTATATCACTGTTTCTTATTTTATAACATATCGGGCAAAAAATCAAGTGCCCACGCAATTTTTATTTTTAACGTCCTGCCAAAGGCGCTCCACACAGCATATCATTGCCCCGCTGCAAGCTGTTCAAGCTCGGCAATAATGCTGTTTGAGACCAGCCACCCCTTTGGTGTCAGGCAAATGCTTTCCCCGTCAAACCTGCAAAGCCCCGCTTTGTCGTAAAGCTGTGCCCTTTGGGCAATAGCCCCCACCTGTGCTCCAAGCTCTTGAAGCTTTCCAAGGCTTATGCCCCTTGCGAGCCTCAGCCCCAGCATTATGTACTCCTCAAGCCTGTCCGGCGACTCCTCGTCCACCACTATCGCCTGGGTGTCTTTGCGTATAAAGTCCTGTATGTCCCGTGGACAATGGTATCTTTTCCCCCCGAAAAACGAGTATGCCGAGGGACCTATCCCTATATACTGTTCCCCTGTCCAGTATTTCATATTGTGCCTTGACTCAAAGCCTTTTTTTGCGAAATTTGATATCTCGTACTGCTCAAAGCCTGCTTTTTCCAGCTTTTGTGCCATGCAAAGATACATCCGGCTCATAAGCTCCTCACCGGCGACGCTGTTTCGTATTTTATCGCAGTCAAACTCTGTGCCCTGCTCTATCCTAAGCAGGTAAGCGGAAATATGCTGTATGGGCAAAGCCGTAAGTCTGTCCAGCGTCCGTTCAAGGCTCTCAAGGCTCTGCCCCGGAGTCCCTGCCATAATATCACAGGATATATTGTCAAAGCCTGCGCTGACAGCATCCACTACCGCCCTCTCAGCCCGGGAGAAGTCGTGCAGCCGCCCCAGCAGCTCCAGTTCTTTCTTATCAGCCGACTGAACACCTATGGAAAGCCTGTTCACACCGGCTTTGCGATAGCCCTCAAGCTTTTGTTTATCAACCGTTGAGGGGTTGACCTCAAGGGTTATCTCACACTGTGAAAGCTCAAACGCCCTGTGCGCTGCGTTCAGAATATCCCCCACCTGTGACGGTGAAAGCAGCGAGGGAGTGCCGCCGCCCAGATAAATGCTGTCCGCCTTTATCCCCCTGCCGCCGAAGCTGTCAATGTTTCTCACAACAGCCTGCACATATCCCTGCACCGTGTCCTTGCGATAGCCTACCGAGTAAAAGTCGCAGTACGGACACTTTTTAGCGCAGAAAGGAACATGGATATATATTCCCGTCATTGTTCCTCACCGTTTTCGTTGAAAGCGTTTTCTATATAGCTGCCTGCCTTTTCGCCGTTGGAGCGCAGCTTTTTCACCGCCCTGCTCACACCTGCACGGGCAATCCACACCATGAACATAAGCAGGAATATCAGCCCCACAGCTGCAAGGAACCTGAGTTGTGCACCGAGGTCGAGCTGAAAATACTTTGACTTTTTCTCCAGCCAGCTTTTGACTGCCGGGTGTATCACAAGGTACACAGGTATAGCCAGCACGCCGCTGTACGCCGCCGTGCACACCATACCCAGCATTGCTTCCTTTGCCTTCAGAGGGGAAAACTTCACACCTGCAAAAATAACATATGCAGCCAGAAGTCCCAGCGCCGCATCTTTGGAAACATTTGCATATATCTCGTATATCACCGGTATGACCACAGCGCCGCAGATCCCGAAAATAAGCGAGTATTTCATCGCCTTTTTCATTTCCTCCATTTTGTTCTCCTTTGTCCTGTTGATCGTAATATCAGATTATCCTCTTTATCACCAGTATCAAAACAATAACGTTCACCAGGCAGAACATCAGCGTAAATACCCTCAGCGACGTAATATACATCTGAGACGGGTACACTCTGTTTCTTTCAATGCCCTTTGACCTTGCGATAATAGAAGTGAGAGTGAACCACCTGTAAAACAGTCCCTTGCACAAAACCGCAAACGCCACCGCCAGATCCGCTAACGTGAAAACGATGCAGGACCTGTAATAAGGCTTATCCGCCACCAGTGTCTCAGGTGCGGCTAAAAAGATCACCGCCATAGTGATCGCAAAAACAAACAGCAGTATCCCCATTACAATATCGCCGCCGTTTGGTTTGAGCATATTTGCCACCTGATCGTTATAAAACTGTTTCTTTTTTTCCCTGCTCATAACTTTCCCTTTCATATCATTCGTCAAGCTTCAGCACCGACATGAATGCCTCCTGGGGCACCGCCACCGAGCCGAGCTGTCTCATACGCTTTTTACCTTCCTTTTGCTTTTCAAGCAGCTTTTTCTTTCTGGTTATATCTCCTCCGTAGCACTTTGCAAGCACATCCTTGCGCAGAGCCTTTATTGTCTCTCTTGCGATTATTTTTCCGCCGATAGCCGCCTGAACAGGCACCTCGAAAAGCTGGCGGGGGATATTTTCCTTCAGCTTTTCCGTCAGCCTTCTGCCACGGGCGTACGCCTTTTCCTCGTGAACGATAAATGAAAGTGCGTCCACTATCTCCCCGTTGAGCAGCACGTCCAGCTTAACCAGCTTTGACGGCTCATATCCCTTCATCTCGTAATCAAAGGAAGCATAGCCCCTTGTCTTGGATTTGAGGGCATCGAAGAAATCGTAAACTATCTCGTTAAGCGGCAGGATATAATGCAGGTCTACCCTGTTAGTGTCAATGTACTTCATATCCTTGAAGGTGCCCCGCCTGTCCTGACAAAGCTCCATAATGTTGCCCACAAACTCACTGGGGGTGTAAATATGAGCGTTCACCACAGGCTCCTGTGCCGAAGCGATAAGCCCCGGGTCAGGATAATTTGTGGGGTTATATATCATCACTGTCTCACCGCTTGTGAGAGTGACCTTGTAAGTTACGCTGGGGGCGGTGGTTATAAGGTCGAGATTATACTCCCTTTCAAGCCTCTCCTGGATTATCTCCATGTGCAGAAGACCCAGGAAGCCGCATCTGAACCCGAATCCGAGAGCCACCGACGTCTCCGGCTCAAAGGAAAGTGAAGCGTCGTTGAGCAAAAGCTTTTCCAGAGCATCCCGCAGGTCCCCGTATTTTGACCCGTCCGCAGGATATATACCGCAGTACACCATAGGGTTTACCTTCTTGTAACCCGGCAGCGCCTCTGCACAAGGGTTATCCGCATTTGTCACCGTGTCGCCCACACGGGTGTCCCCGATGTCCTTTATTGAAGCGGCAATGTAACCTACCTCGCCTGCATGGAGCTCTCCCACAGGCACCAGGTCCTTTGCCCCCATGTATCCTATCTCCACCGTCTGGAACTGCGCACCCGTAGCCATAAGGCGAATGGTGTCCCCCACCTTTATGTGACCGTCCTTCACACGGCAGTATATGATAACTCCCTTGTACTGGTCGTAGTAGCTGTCAAAGATAAGCGCCTTCAAAGGAGCCTGCTCGTCGCCCTTAGGAGCCGGGATGTCAGTTACCACCCTTTCAAGCACCTCTTTGATGTTGGTTCCCATTTTTGCCGAAATACGTGGTGAGTCCATGGCAGGTATACCGATAATATTCTCCACCTCGCCGCAAGCCCTGTCCGGGTCTGCGCTTGGCAGGTCTATCTTGTTTATGACCGGCACCACCTCAAGGTCGTTTTCTATGGCAAGGTATGTGTTAGCCAGCGTCTGCGCCTCGATCCCCTGTGAAGCGTCAACAATAAGTATCGCACCCTCGCAGGCAACCAGCGAGCGTGATACCTCGTAGTTGAAATCCACGTGACCCGGGGTATCGATAAGGTTGAAGATATAGTCCTCCCCGTCATCGGCATGATATTTCAGCCGCACAGCACGAGCCTTGATGGTTATACCTCTCTCACGCTCGATGTCCATGTTATCCAGCAGCTGATCCTCCATCTCACGCAGCTCCACCGAATCGGTAAGCTCCAGTATCCTGTCCGCAAGTGTGGATTTTCCGTGATCTATGTGTGCGATTATGCAAAAATTTCTTATCCTGTTCTGATCCATTGAAACTATCCTTTCAAAACAACAGCGCATCATTCCATATTAGCACATTATACCATATCATTAGTGTATTGTCAAACAAAACGCCGCAAAAAAAGTATACCTTCCGCACCCTGATTGCGGAAGATATACCAAAAAGCTGTTTATCTTTCTTCGCCCATAAAGAACAAAGCCAGTGTGCCCGGACCGGAGTGTGAACCGATGACCGTTCCCGTGTAGCAGATCTTTACCTCGGTCTGCTTGCCGAAACGCTCCTTCACAAGGCGTTCCACATATTCTGCGTCCTTGAGAGTATCTCCGTGGCAGATCATCACCACAGAGTTCTCCCAGCCGCCGACTCTTTCCTCCATCATGTCCACAAGCTTGTTGAGCGACTGATTTCTGCCTCTGACCTTTCCCAGAGGGATAAGATGTCCCTCGTTGTCAACGTGCAAAAGCGGCTTGATCCCCAGAAGAGTACCTGCAAACGCAGCCGTAGCACTGACTCTGCCGCCTCTGCGCAGGAATTTGAGGTCATCCACCGTGAACACATGGCAAAGATGCAGCTTAGTTGCCTCTATCCACTTGGCAAGCTCATCAATGTCCATACCGCCCTTTTTCTTCTCATCTGCCTTGTAAAGCAGCAGACCTTCTCCCGTGGAAGCGCAAAGGGAGTCGATGCAGATTATCTTTGCCTCTGGGTACTTTTCCATAAGATTATCCCTTGCGATGCAGGAGCTGTTGAAGCTTCCGCTCAGACCCGAAGAAAACCCCAGATACAGAATATCATATCCTGCCTGGACCTCTTTTTCAAATACTTCCTCATAAGTGGACGGAGGTATCTGTGCCGTCTTGGACACAGCGCCCTCACGGAGTTTTTTATAGAAAGTTTCCATTGACATATCGCCGTCGCAGTAATTCTTTCCGTTCATCTCAAAGGAAAGCTTTACAATGCTCACATCCATGTCATGCAGCAGTTCCTCCGAAAGGTCTGCGGTGGAATCCGAATAAAGCTTGTAAGGTCTGTTTTCAGCCATTTGCATCACGCTCCTACCTGATAATTCTGTATATATTTTACTAATTATAACATAGTAGCGTGCGGTTGTCACTTGTTTTTCCACAAAAAAAGTAAATTTTTTGTTAATTCACCTGCCATATTTTACTTTGCTCCGTTAGCCACAGCCTCCCCCTGTTTAAGACAGAAACCGCCGTCTTGCCGATCCGTGGTAAGGTATACAATGCCCTTTGTGTCCGAAAGCAGCCCACGGCTGATAATGTCCTCTATCTGTCCCGTTACCGTCCTTCGTACCTCTCTTGCCGAGCCGCCCTTTTTAAGCGCAAGCTCCGCCGCACATTCGATAACGCTCTTGTCGTATCCAAACTCACGCCCCATTTCCTTGAGCCGTAAAGCCAGCGCATCAAGCTCGATCTTTGCCACCTTTTCAAGCTCCTCACGTCCCAGCTGTTCAAAAACGATCACCCTGTCTATCCTGCCAAGGAGTTCCGGGGACATGAATTTTTCAAGCTCTTTCATAAGTGTGCGTTCCCTGTCGCCGCCGCTGCGTGAGAATCCCACCTCTTTTTTCATGGCAAGCTCTTTCACACCGATATTTGAGGTCATGATCATCATAACGTTTGCAAAGCTCACCCTTCTTCCGCTGCTGTCCGTAAGCTCCCCCTCCTCCAGTATCTGCAAAAGCAGATTGAAAATATCCGGGTGAGCCTTTTCTATCTCGTCCAGCAAAAGCAGACAGTAGGGCTTGTTTTTCACCCTTGCCGTCAGCTGTCCACCCTGCTCAAATCCCACATATCCCGGAGGCGGACCGATAAGCTTTGAAACGCTGTGCCGCTCCATGTATTCGGACATATCCAGCCTTATGAGAGCCTTTTCGTCCCCGAAAAATTCCTTTGCAAGCTCCTTTGCAAGAAGACTTTTGCCCACTCCCGTGGAACCGAGAAATATAAAGCTGCCCATGGGTCTTGCAGGGTCCTTCAGCCCAGCGCAGCACCTCCTTATGCCGCCGCAAAGAGCCTCCACCGCCCTGCTTTGTCCCACGACCCTCTGACTCAGTACACTTTCCAGATGCTCTATCCGCTGCATCTCGTCTGCCGGGTCCTTGGTGCAGTCTATCCCCGTCCACCTTGTGACCACCTGAGCCACATCGTCCGTTGTTATGCTTATCCTGCGCTTCCCTGCCTTGCCCGTTACAAGGGAAAGATATTTCTGTCTGTCGATCCGCCCGCTTATATAATCCTCAAAAGCCGAGCCTTCCACCGCCCTTGCTCCCTCGCTGTCAGCGTTTATAACTGCACAGGCGCAGGCTTCGTCAAGAACATCTATCGCCTTGTCGGGAAAAGCCCTGCCGGTTATATACCGTGCCGACAGCTCCACCGTGCGGTCAATGACCTCCCGTGGTATGCTTACCCCGTGGTGCTGCTCGTAACGCTGCTTCAAGCCGTTGAGTATCTCCGCCGTCTGCTCCCTGCCCGGCTCGTCGATGACCACCTTCTGGAACCGTCTGTCCATTGCGCTGTCCTTTTCCACCCTGCTGCGGTATTCTTCAAAGGTGGTTGCGCCTATGATCTGTATGCCTCTGCGTGCAAGCCCGGGCTTTAAAATGTTTGCCGCATCAATAGCCCCCTCTGCCGCACCTGCACCCATAATATTGTGCAGCTCGTCAATGAACAGAATACAGTTACCTGCCTTTTCCGCCTCTGAAAGACATTCCTTCAGACGCTCCTCAAAATCTCCCCTGTACTTTGCCCCCGCCAGCAAAAGAGTGATGTCCAGAGCAAATATACGCCTGCCGCAAAGAATATCCGGAACCTCGCCGTTGGTCATGCGCCTTGCCAGACCCTCCACCACAGCAGTCTTTCCCACTCCTGCCTCTCCCACAAGGCATGGATTGTTTTTGGTCCGCCTGCAAAGTATCTCTATTATCCGTCTTATTTCCTTATCACGGCAAAGTACAGGGTCAAAATCCTGACAGTTCTTGTGTCCCGTCAGCTCCCTTGAGTATTTTTCCAAAGTCTTCAGCTTGACCTCGCTCCTTGCCGCCGCCTTTAAAAGGTCTGCCGACGAGCACTCCCTGCAGATCAGCTCCGGCTTTACTCCGCAGGCAGATATTATCCTGTATGCGCTGCAATGTCTGTTTGCAGCCATAGCCCCAAGGATGTATTCCGTCCCCGTCTTATCCTCTCTGAAAAGCCGAGCGGTGCGCATTGCGCTTTGTATAACGTTTTTTGCGTTTGCCGTCATCTCGCTTGTACCCACCCTGCAAGGTGTGCCCCTGCCGATAGACCTTACTATCTCTCTTTCAATGACTGACGGCAAGATACTGAACTTTAAAAGCACCGCACTCGCCGCACATCTGTCAAGGCTTGCCGCCCCCAGCAGCAGGTGCTCCGTACCCACATATGTGTGACCCATTTCTCCTGCCGCAGCGGCTGCCTGTCTGATAAGCCTCTGCCCCTCTTTAGTGAAGCCTTCGGTCTCGAACTTATCCATATATGTTCCACGCCCTTTCTGATTATTCGCTTTACCGCTTTTCACTTTTCAAAAAGTATTGACCGTACCGTGGAGTTTTATACTCTCTGTCCCTGCTCAACAACAGCATACTTTATGTTATGCAAAGGACAAAATCCACTTTCACAAAATTCCCATAAAGCCGGTTTTCAAATGCCTGTCATGCTTGACACCCTGTGAGAAAGATGTTATAATTTGTGTATCTTTGGGGGGTAAACGCAGGAAAAATGATCGAGGGGGATCAACGAATGTTTGCATTTGAAACCTATCAGGGCGCAATAAACTGTTTTGCGCAGCTCAATTACGTCGGGCAGAATAACTGCATTTTCTATGCGACAAATGCCGTACCGACCACAGCACTTATGTTTGGCGCAGTCGGCGGAGCAGTTTATGGCGCATCAATAGCAGCCAACAACAGAAACTGGGCAGCCTATCTGCTCAACGTGAACGAAATGGGCTTTGGAATCCTTCCGTTGGAAAGCACAAAGGGTCTTGGCATCAAGCCAGAAAATCTTGCACCGAGATTTGACCAGTTTTTCTACATTCCTTATCAGCAGCTTGCGTCCGTAACAGTCAAAAAATACACCATCGGTTCATCGATAAAGCACCTTATCATCGAGATAGCCAACGCACCGAAATTTGACCTTCTTGTGCAAGTCAAGGAAAACAAAATGCCGTATCACCAGGGCTGTTTCAAAGCGTTCTGTGATTTTTACGGCAGCAGATAGATATAGCATGCAAGCGGAAATACCGCTTAACAAAAACAAAACAGGGGGAAAACAAAATGTTTGAATTTGAAACACTTGAAGGGGCTGTGGCTTGCTTTTCGCAGGTCGGATATGTGGGACAGAATAACTGCATTTTTTATGCCACGACATTTCTCACAGGCGGTGGTTTTGTGGGAGGTATGGAACAGGCACAGAACGGGCGTGCATGGGCAGGCTATCTTGTCAACGTAAACGAAAACGGCTTTGGCATTCTGCCGCTTGACAGAACACAGCATAAGCTGCGTGTGCTTATTGAGGATCTGACACCACGCTACGACGAGTTCACCTATATACCGTATCAGCAGCTTGTGGAGGTAAAAATAAAAAGAGCAGGCTTGAACAGCGCAATCAAGCACGTTATCATCAAGCTTGCAAATGCACCGCAGTATGACCTGCAAGTGCTGACCAGGGAGAAAAAGCTCGCCTACCAGGAGCCCAACTTTGCAAGCTTCTGTAACTTCTACGGCAAAAAATAATATACGGCAAATCAAAGGGAGCACTTTATAATAAAGGCTCTCTTTTTTTGTGCCCTGAAATGATCCCGACCCAAGTCTGTAACACAAAACCAAAGCGGACATATAATGTAACATAAAGCGCAGAACAAAGTGCTTTAAATCTTAACAAAAGGAGAACTGTTCTTATGTGCGGAAACAATGGCTGCTGGTGGATAATCATCCTCATTCTCATCATTTCCTGCTCCGGTAACTGCGGAT
This sequence comes from Ruminococcus sp. FC2018, assembly GCF_000621805.1. GTDB lineage: Bacteria > Bacillota > Clostridia > Oscillospirales > Ruminococcaceae > Hominimerdicola. The sequence goes on from NZ_JHXH01000025.1 coordinate 10,182, forward strand.
GCGGCTGCGGAAATAACAACGGCGGATGCGGCTGCGGCTGTAACTGATAAGCAAAAAAAGGAGAGCCTCTTGCTCTCCTTTACATATTTACAAATCAGAATTTGCCGCATCATCCCTGCGTGGCAGCCGGGGGAAACCCTTTTGGAGAAGGGTTCTCCCCCAGACCCCCTTCCTAAACCTTTTATAGATTTTCGGCAATCGGGAGCCATGCCTCCCGATTGCCGAAAATATGTAGAAGTTCAAAAGGAGAGTTTGAGGAAAACTTTTCCCAAGAGAATATCTCCAACTGCTATGCAAGGATATTGTGGTAAATCCGAATTATCATCGTATGTTTGGTAAATAATTGAGGTGACCTCTTGAAAGTGTTTCCTCTTAATCTCTCCTCCTGAACTCTCACTACTTTTTCGGTGCAAGATGTCGCAGACATCTTGTGCAGAAAAAGCAATAAAAGTTTTAGGGGTGGGGTTTGGGGAGAGACCCTTTTTCAAAAGGGTCCTCCCCAGTATTCACCATGCGTATGATGATAAATTC
>NZ_JHXH01000026.1 GCF_000621805.1 Ruminococcus sp. FC2018
TGAGACCAGATACAAGAAAGCATCTACGATATTCTGTTCTCAATTTGATATCCCGGGCTGGAGAGAAAAGATCGGTGATCCAATAATGGCTGATGCGATATGTGACCGCATTGTTCACGACTCTTACACGATAGTTATCGACTGCAAGGAATCGATGAGAAAGAGAAAAGGTGTGAACGAAGAGGGTTGATATGGCACCTGCGTTGCATCAAACAGACCGACTTGCGTCGGTCATGAGTTTAACGCATTAAGGTTTTCCAAGGAGAGTGGGTCTATGCTTAAGCATAAAAAAAGAGTGACGCACCCGGCATCACTCTCCTTGCTAAACCCCGTATCAGGCGCTCAGGTCGCACTCCTGCGTTGCCTTATCCTCCTGTACGGCTAAAAGCATACTAATGATACCATGGCACAATGTATATTGTCAATACTCAACCGCGCGGAATCCATGCACAATTCAAGCGTTCTCCGTGCACGGTTTCAGCGGAAACCATGCACAAAACGAACGGTTTATGTGCACTCACGGAGCGGAATATGCAGTTTAGTATTCTTGTTATTCGGAATAATCTTACGACCATCGGGTTTGTACCTCAATGGTTGTTTAATTATTGAGCAGTAAGAATCTAAAGCTATATCCCGCTGTTATCATCCATCTTCTTTCGCTTTTCTCGTGCTTCTATAGCCTTTTTAATGCGATTTTCGTGGCAGTGATCACATAATGTCCGTACCCAATGGATGCCCAAATCAGAATCGTTTCTCAGTTTTCCTTCAGCGCCACAAATCTCACAAGTGTGGCTGCTCTCTTCTTCCGCAGCTCTTACTATAGCGCGGATGTCATGTCTAAGCTTTGCCTTAGCATCATCTATATCCGCATTCGATTTTGGTTCAAAACGAATACTTTCTCCTGTAGCAAGGTTATCAAATGCAGCTATTCCACAAGGAGCATCCGTATAACTATAATAAAAGCGCAGCGTTCCGAATTTTTCTTTGATCTGGGCGGGTTCAAAGTCAATCTCCCCTATTCCAATCCCGTCTTCTGCGTATCGTTTAACAATGGACTCGCAGCAAGCCCTCAGAAGCTTATACCAGCCTCCGCCGCATTCAAAGCCCCATTTTCTGTAGATATTGGAGCCGTCACTATTCGAATCCTGTCTCATAAAGGGGAACTCACGCTCTAAAAGCAGTTGCCATTTCGGGGTACTAACTAATTCCCCATTCCTAACAAGCAGCAAAAAAATCAATCCCTTCTTTATAAACAAATTCTGTTCAGTTTCTACAACTTAAAGAACAGTATAACCATCGCGTGATTTATTTCCAGCCTTGCAAATGTTGGGATAAAGACCAGCCGAAACATCCTCGAAAAATTTCCTACTTATTAACCCTGACCACCCCGCCCCACACTCAAGCTTCCTGTAAGCAGTTTCATCACCGATCTCATAGCGCCGCATAAACGTGAAATCCTTCTGGATCAGCACCGCCCATCGGGGTATGCTATGAAGCTCCCCGTGTATAATTACCAACATGATCAGATCGTCTCTAATGTGATAATACCATGATCTGAGAGCCACTTTAGGGGTTTCTTATCATACTCGATGCTCAACGGAAGGAAGTTGGACCATGCCTGGGAATTTAAGAAGAAATGGTCGATGCCTTCAGCGTTCCAGTTCTTTCTGAAAGGAATCGTTTCAGCAGCTTCGCAAATTGCTCCAAGCCGTTTAGTATGCTCCCCATCCAAATTCTCCTGAAAGTCACCAGCCAGTATTAATGGCTGCTCAGTAGTATTATTTACCGCATTGATAACCTCATCAAAGAGCTTCTCCCTAAGCTCAATTCTTTTATTTACATACCAATTTGGTTTATGACCATGAATCGCCGTTTGGACCATATAGCAATTCATTATAGTCAGCTGCGGCAAAAATCTGTTGTTAAAAATTCTGACATAGCTAACCCGATTGGGCAGGCAGCAAGGAAACTCAAGGACTTTGTATGCAATTGAATTTTTTACCAATGTCACACAAATTAAACTTTTAAAGTGTGTAAGATGATCGAAGCCTGCAGGTGTGATAATGCTGTAATTAGGAAAGAATTCCTGTATTGTTTTAAGATGTTTTTCATTCTGCCCAGCAATAACCTCCTGCAGAGCTATAATCTCCGGCTCGTTATATTTATGGGATATATATTGAGCCAGCTCCTCAATTTTCTGTTTCTGAGTGAGTGGAACTGTTGAACACCAGCTATTCAGATTAAACGATACTATTCTCATATTTTAAGCTCCTTTCTTTTTTTAGTCGGGATTGTATGCATCTAAAAAATCTTCGAGCGTCCAATCTTCATCAAGCCCCAAAAAGTCTTCCAAGAAGTCATAATCAATATCTTCCATGTCGTCACCTCCCTTCAATAATACTAAAGCACATTCCATACGGAAAGCTTGTGTACTTTGCTTTAGTATATCACATCAGCCTAAAGCTGTCAAGGGGTTTTATCATTTTTTTATTATAACACTTCAGATTCTGTCCATATTCACTGCGACCCGCCGCTGTGAGCATTGAAACAAGAGCACAGATTCTAAGCCACAATGAGCGCTCTGGCACAGTGGTACCCCACTTGACGTATTAGAAGTAACATGATATTATATAAATAAAGCATTTGATATATGCTTTATTTATTGTGAGGTGAATTTAATGGGTAAAAAAATCAAATTACAGTTATGCTTAACAGAAGCTCTTTATGCTGAATTGCTTACAGAAGCACAGCAGAAAGGCATCTCCTGCCCGGCGGTGTTGATTGAACTCCTTGCAGAGCGCTATGGCAAGACCGACAAGGACTTTGAATCTGATATAACCAAAAAGGTTCTGGACGAATTCAGAGCATTTTCTGAAAAGGTCGAATTTGATAAAGAGTTTTCGATATTTGATGCATCGCCTACGTTTGCCGAGAGCAGAGACTATCGTTCTCTCCTTGGCAAAAAAATTGCGATATATGTAGCAGACGAATTCTTTCCAGGAGTGACCGCATCGAGATCTCGCACAGGAAATATACGAAGACGCTCAAATGGGGCAGCACTTTATATTAAGAGATCGAATGACAGTAAAGACTAGGACTATTTTGACAAATTATCTAATGAATTAATACAACTCCAACCTGTCTAAATTTCTGACAAATGGAGTTGTGCTTTTCATTTACTTTATTATATAATGATGTAGAACTATGTTATCTACATCATAATTTTACACTGTCGTTTCACCACCCTCAGGTGCTAGTGTTCGCAAGGACGTGTGGGTTCAAGTCCCTTCACCTGCACCATCATCTGTTAACAAAAAAGATGACAAGGGCTCAAATGACGTAGATGCGTCGTTTGAGCCTCTTGCTTTGTCAAATTTTTTTTATATCTTAACCGAGGATGACATTTTAATAAAAACGCAGTCCAACGGGACTTGAACCCATACATCACCGAATATTATCAAACAAATTACCGTTATGGGCTTCGGCTTCTTTATGATGGCAAGGAAGAGCATATGGGTGCCCTGTGTTATCCTTGCGGCGGTATGGCTGTGCCATATCATTTATTTCTGTTTCAGGGTCAGGACAATACAGCCCGGTGAAGATCAATAAGCACAAAGCCTAAAAACGGCGTATCTCTTACCCTCCCTTCGGCAGGAGAGATACACCGTTCTTTTTTCCGGTATTTCTGGATTATAACGAGCACATCCGGTCAGGTCTCTGCTGCTTATCTCACCTGACTTTGAGGCTTGCTTTTCCTCGCTCTTTATAAAAGCGCTCTTTCATGGCATACATCATCATATCAGACTCTTTGAGCATATCATCCACAGGCTTTTTACCGTCCGGTGAATAGCTATATCCTACAGAGCAATGATATTTTGTTTCGCTGACATTTGTCTCGATGCGCCGGATCAGATCCATCATTTCGTCTTGCCGGGCTTTCCGGCAAAGAATAACGAACTCGTCACCGCCTATCCTGTAGCCGAACTGTCTGCTTTTCAGCGCTCTGCGAAAGCAAAGTGCCAGCGTTACCAGCGCTTCATCTCCGGCAGCATGACCCTGAGTGTCGTTTATGACCTTCAGTCCGTTCATATCAATAGATATCATGGCTGTGATCTCCTCAGGATTCTTGCAGATATCTGCATTGTAGGCGTGCCGGTTGAGGAGCCCTGTCAGAGAGTCTTTTTTTGTCTGCTGCAGGATCTCGAAAACGTAATATACGAACAGCGCTATGGCGATAGTAGAGCAGAAGATCTTGGAGAAATCGCTTCCGAATACAAATGGGAAGATTAGATCAGAAAGCAGGGCGAGGCTGAGGAAGGCAATGGGAACGATCTCCATCAATTTCATGTTGCATCTTTTGAAAAGGAAATAGACCAGAGCAGCGCAATACGCCCCGGCAACAATGAAAGGCAGATATCCCAGCGGGCCGCGGGAAAAGGTGTTATTCTCGTCTATCCTTAAGACGATCCCTGTAAATATCGAAACGAAGTCGATGACAGTGAGTATGATCGAGGGGATGAAGATATACAAAGTCTGTTTCTTCACAAGTGTATAGATGATCTGCGAAATAATAAAGGGCGTCGCACTGTATCTAATCGCCATCAGAATGCTGCGTAGGGTCCTGTATTCGACCTGCGCTGTGCAGTTGAACTCTACAAATACGACAAGAGAGAGCAAATACACGCCGATTATCAGAACATACATACGCTTGATCGTTTTTTCATCCCAGAAGACCGTGATCCGGAGCGCTATCGCAAACGCCGCCAAAACCAGTATCAAAGACCAGTTCTGAAGCAAATATTCTTTTATCATGAGATATCCTTTCACAATAATGTGATCAGTTTATTATACTGTTAGTTATTCACATAGCCTTCTTATGAGAGCAGGCCGAGTGTATCCTGTATAATTATAGTATAGCATATATATCCGCAAATTGCAATAGGCCTGTGCCATTATATATGGGCACTTTCTGATCCTCCGGATGCTGCTGAAGAGTCACTCGCTCCAGAGGAGCTTTATGTTCGGAAGGGTCAGTTTCATAACATCCTGTATCTCGTAGGCGACTCCGTTATCTTTCAACTCCTGCAAAAAGCCGTTTACATAGACAGGATCGGAAAAAGGCTGGATAATATCAAAGATGAACCTCCCGTTCACAGCAGAGATCTCAATGATTATACCCCTGTCAGGGCATCGTGTCCATGTTCTGAAATCGCGGATATACTTCTCCGCATCGCCGAATCCGGCCTTACCGACATAGCTTATCACAGCTGTCATGTTCCTGTTCAGCATTTCATCGGCAGCAGACATTGCATCAAGGCGCTGCTGATCTGTCTCCATATTTTCCAGCATCTCTATGATCGAGACAGCAGCCTTCGCCCCGGAAAGGATCGTTTCGTCACAGGACTGTTCAAAAACCCTCCTGCGGAATTCCTGCACCTGCCGGTCTATGGGGAGGCTTCGCAATCCATCATCGTATTCCAGCATTGAAAATCCCACAAGGCTTTGGTGCGCTGCGGGAGCCCTGAAGGCTTTTCTCTGATTTACACACAGGATGCTCCTGATCGGTGCATCCGCATCCGGATTTAATTTTGCAACAGCACGGCTCAGCAGCAGCGCTGTCATCGTCCCCGGGCTGCCCTTATGCTTTGCGTTGAAGCTCATGAACTCCGCCTCGGAGAGGGCTATGCTGTAAACAGTTTTACTGCGGTCGTTCCGAAGCTGGAGAACCCCGGTCAGATCGAGAGCCGGAGCCATTTCCGACGGCTGAGGAGCAGGAAATTCTCTCACTGCTGCAACAGGATCATCCCATTCCTCGGCAGAGATAACATCCCCCGCAAGACGAATGCCCTCTCTGCTCAGCTTCTCATCATATCTGGCTGAGCAATAATAGTAAAGCAGCGTGCGAATGACCTCGTATGCACCTATACCGTCTGTAAGGCCGTGAAACAGGTCCAGAACTATCCGGTCACCCTCGGCGGAGAACGCGATCATGTGGTAGTTCGAGCTTTCAGAATTCAGCTCCGTACCCTTAAGGGTATCGCTGATAACGACAGGCTGAGTGTTCTCCGCAAATACATACTGCCTGCCCTTTTTCCTTAGCCGGACGCAGAAATAGGGGTAACGCTGCATGGTCATATCCACAGCCTTCCGCAATACAGAACGGTCGATCGGGTCGCGCAACCGTATCATCATTCTTATCGCGTGAGGGTCATCTCTCCTTGTGGAATAAAGCGTCTGTAATGCTATGGATAGTTTCTGTTCCATACGTCACTTCTTCTTTCGTTTGTTCCTGCCGCTCGGGAAATGGCTTGCTTATATTTATTATATCACAGATCTTCCTGTTTTTCAACCCATAGGAAAAAAGCGCCCGCACTCTGACGGACGCTCCATGCGTTACTATATATCTTCTTATAGCTCCTCTTTACTGAAAGCGGAAAGCCTGATATGATCTGAAATGGTCTGTTCTCATTTTTGCAGTTGCTTTTTTACATACTCCCTTATGCTGCTTTCCTCGCCTGTAACAGAGCCGCCTCTTACAGACAGAGCCTTGACAACCTTGGCATCCGGCTCAAGCTCTCTGATAGTATTAACTGTCGATGAGAAACCGCTGCCCTCGTGAGTCACGAATACATAGATATTCTTCCCTGCGAGATCGTATTTCTCGAAGAAGGTGTATACTGGCACAGGCAGGTCTGTCCACCAATTCGGAAAGGCAAGCCAGATAGTGTCACATTCCTTGAGATCAGTAAAATCGCTTTTCAGTTCAGGGCGCTTGCTGTCCGCCTGTTCCTGCTTTGCCAGATCAACTGTGGCATTGTAATCAACAGGATAGCTTTCCTCCGAAACTATCTCATAAGCTTTGCAAGGTAAGTGGAGATGGTAAATAAAAAAACTCGTCAATATTTTCGTTAATAAGTCACACGAAAGCCCGTATTTACGGGCTTTTTTTCATTTATATACCAATGGCCAAAGGGCAGATCACTTGTAACAATTACATCAGCTATGTTTGTGCGTCTGCCAAGACTTAACGTATTTACGCGGTTTGCGGGACGTTGGTATTGACGTATCAGGGTTGAGCACCGATGCGTCTGCCGAGTTTAATATTTCGATATACACAAAACGGGCGATGAATTATATCATCGCCCATTGCTATTAGTTTGGTAAATAGTTTCTTTGAAATCAACTGAACCTAAACATAGACAAGCAATATAACCAATGCAGGCTGACCGCTCGCTTTTATTCTTCAATCGCCAAAAATCCCTGCTCAAAAGCTCCCGGGAACTGGAATTTCTTATCAATGCCATTGAACACAACAACGATCATTCCGCCGTCTATTCTCTTGACCTGACCGAGCCCGAAGGCTGATGTCAGATATGGTATCCTGGGCTAGTACATCTTTCAGGAACTCAGTGAAGTTATCAAGTGCCTCCTGTCTCTTTTTGCAGACTAGGTTATATTGCTTAAGCTCCTTATTCTTCTTGTCCAGCTCTTTGACCTCTTTTTCCTTCTTGTTGATCATCTTGTCATAGAGCTCTTTCCTGCCGAGGTCGTTAAGTCTCTCCATTATCAGATTCTCAATATCCTCGTTTAGCTTTTCTATCTTTTGCTCATTTTCTTGTATCTTCTTATCGTATGCCGGCTTTTTTCTTTGCCATTCTCTGACGATATGCTCATACTTCTTACTCTCACCTAGAATATGCTTATACCATGAATTCATCACGCCTGTGCAGATGATTATGAAGTCCCGAATGTTCCAGAACCACAGCTTAACATTGGCTCTCAGGTTTCAGAGCAGAAATATTTTTTCAATTTGCACCTCCAAAACAAAAACAGCCGGGTTTTATCCCGACTGTAGCTACATAGTCTAAATTTACGGCATTGTGATCTCACCTTACAGATCCTCGTATCTGAGACCGCACAGATGATACTCCTCATCTCTCATGATCTCAAATGGAATGTTGGCTTGTTCAAGCTCGCACAGCAGTGCTTCAAAAAGCTCCCTTGAAGAATTGTGCTGACCTAATGCGACAAAGAAGCTGTGATTTATGCATGCGATCTCGGACATAACATCAACTGCGCATACTTCCGCAAGGAAATAAAGCTCTTTGATATAGGGGTCAAGAGGACCAAAGCTGCGGCTGTTCACATAGGATACCGACGCAGTCCAGCGGCTTGCTGATGCGGCTTTAGGAAGAATATCCAGTTTCATTTGCAGCGGCATCGCCTTCAATTTTTCAAATCCAATTTTTCTCGTTTTTATATACCACGCTGAATTTTCGGACTGTGCCTGGAGCATAAGCTGACCTCTTGTAATGGTACACGACTTCATAATGTCATCAAGCTGATGTTCTTTCGGGAAATCAAGCTCATAGGCATTGGCAAACATTCTGTAATTATCGAAATTGCCAAACATGGATTTATGGTCTATCGCTACGGACACGGTGACAGTTTTTTCACTTTCGGGATCAGCACGTCTTATTGCCTTTGAAATGAGCACAGCCAAAAGCACGTTCGGGCTTCCGTCATTCTCCTTACAATATTTCATTACGGCATTTTCGGGCAGTTTCAGGTAATAGATATGATCCGCTTCACCGTTTCGTGACGGCAGACGGTAAAAGTCCTGAGTTGGTTCTTTCCGGTAAAATGGTTCTTGTATGCTGTCGGTATCCACAGCTGCAAAAGGATCGCCCGTTTCAGATCCGGGGATCTCGCTTCCGGGCAGACGAAAGCCCTGAGTGGAGAAAGAAACACCTGTTTTTTTGGAAAGATAGACAAATAGCAAGCTCTTGAAAAACGGCAATACACCTGCACCGTCAGACAGAGTATGGTTTATTTCAAGGCAGATACGGTCACCCTCATATTTAATTGCTGCAAGGTGATAGTTAGCCTCTTTTGAAGCAAGCTCTATCGGTGCCCAGGTATTCCGCACGGTCATAGGCAGTGGATTGGGTATAACGACGATATCGTTACCCTCGATCTTCGCTCTTACATAAAAATACGCAAAACGCTCACGAAGCTCCTCTGCAGCTTCTTTCAGCAGATTTCCATCTATATCCTCGGCAAGCACTGCTGTAACGCCCATTGTCATCGGGTTTTCCGGCGAGCACGAACACAGCATAGGGTCGTAGTAATGTTCAGCCATTTATATTCCTCCGATCTTTTTTTATTATATCATACCTCCCACTCATTTTCAAGCTCAAAGCATTATAGTTCCAGCTTTATTTCACCTTTCCAAGCAGCTTACTTCCCATACTCAGCGTATGGCTGACACTCATCATATTAATTCTGACCGATGTATCAAGTCCGAACATCTGTGCAACCTTTGGCACTTCGGTTGATGACAAACATAAGCCCATTGCCATAAGCGGATGCTGTGAGTAGGTCAGAAGTCCAAGATACAATATCGTTGTCTTCAAAAATGCCGTGATGCAAGTTGCTATGACCTGCTTGCACCAACTTTGGAAGCCTTCGGTATACATCTTTTAAGAACTCCGCAAAGTTGTCAAGCTCGGCTAGTCTTTGCTTGCAGGCTATGTTATACTGCTTAAGTTCCTTATTTTTCTTATTAAGCTCTTTTATTTCCTTTTCTTTCTTGTTGATCATTCAATGATAATCAATATGAGTAATAGACATAATACCATTAACCATATATTACAATTCCGTTATTATAAAAACTTTTTATATTATGTATCTGCCTAGATAATGGGAACGCCTTACTTTGTGCTGTGGCTGTTCACCAAAGGCCTTGCGATAGTGCTGATGGGAAACACGCTCCTGCTTGCATCTGTCGGCGTGTTCAAAGCGGCATACCTGTTTAAGACCAGAGCCGTCAAAAAAAACGTAACAGAATAGATCATATCAACTGTCAGCTGCTGAAACTGCTTTTTCTCCCTGAGATTTGGCAAAGCGTATCATATTACGGTTATAGCCCGTAGTAACGAGATACGCTTTTTCTTTGTGCGCTTGCATCAGACCGCTTAACACAAATCCGCTCAGTCCGTTGATCCGCGCATCAGGATCGGTCAGATCGAAAAGCTCTCCCGAGTCACGTTCTACGATAAGAACGCTATCGTCTTCAAAGAAAAGCGAAAGCTCGACCAATATCGGCTTCTTTGACCGCTTGTTGATGCCCAGAACGGTGAGCCCTATCTCCTCCGCAAACAACCCAGCACGGTTTGCCGTCTCTTTAGGGTACTGATGTGAAAGCAGCAAGTCTGCGACCTGTACGGAGAGTGCGGTTGCGGACTGAGGACTAAGTGTATCGTCAAGAACAACGATCTCGGTATCCATATCGCCCAGCAAAAACGGGAAGTCGTTTTTGCCGAACCTCAGATACACAAAAAGCATAGCGCAAACAAGCGTCAGTATCGGAGCAGCGACAAATCCCGCCCACAGACCGTTTATGCCGAAAACGGCAGATCCGAGTATCGGCAGGAGAATATATAACAAACCGTTCTGAAAGCACGCTATGCAGGTCGCCATACCTATGCGGTCGATCAGCATATAGTAAG
>NZ_JHXH01000027.1 GCF_000621805.1 Ruminococcus sp. FC2018
TGAAGGCGATGCCGCTGCAAATGAAACTGGATATTCTTCCTAAAGCCGCATCAGCAAGCCGCTGGACTGCGTCGGTATCCTATGTGAACAGCCGCAGCTTTGGTCCTCTTGACCCCTATATCAAAGAGCTTTATTTCCTTGCGGAAGTATGCGCAGTTGATGTTATGTCCGAGATCGCATGCATAAATCACAGCTTCTTTGTCGCATTAGGTCAGCACAATTCTTCAAGGGAGCTTTTTGAAGCACTGCTGTGCGAGCTTGAACAAGCCAACATTCCATTTGAGATCATGAGAGATGAGGAGTATCATCTGTGCGGTCTCAGATACGAGGATCTGTAAGGTGAGATCACAATGCCGTAAATTTAGACTATGTAGCTACAGTCGGGATAAAACCCGGCTGTTTTTGTTTTGGAGGTGCAAATTGAAAAAATATTTCTGCTCTGAAACCTGAGAGCCAATGTTAAGCTGTGGTTCTGGAACATTCGGGACTTCATAATCATCTGCACAGGCGTGATGAATTCATGGTATAAGCATATTCTAGGTGAGAGTAAGAAGTATGAGCATATCGTCAGAGAATGGCAAAGAAAAAAGCCGGCATACGATAAGAAGATACAAGAAAATGAGCAAAAGATAGAAAAGCTAAACGAGGATATTGAGAATCTGATAATGGAGAGACTTAACGACCTCGGCAGGAAAGAGCTCTATGACAAGATGATCAACAAGAAGGAAAAAGAGGTCAAAGAGCTGGACAAGAAGAATAAGGAGCTTAAGCAATATAACCTAGTCTGCAAAAAGAGACAGGAGGCACTTGATAACTTCACTGAGTTCCTGAAAGATGTACTAGCCCAGGATACCATATCTGACATCAGCCTTCGGGCTCGGTCAGGTCAAGAGAATAGACGGCGGAATGATCGTTGTTGTGTTCAATGGCATTGATAAGAAATTCCAGTTCCCGGGAGCTTTTGAGCAGGGATTTTTGGCGATTGAAGAATAAAAGCGAGCGGTCAGCCTGCATTGGTTATATTGCTTGTCTATGTTTAGGTTCAGTTGATTTCAAAGAAACTATTTACCAAACTAATAGCAATGGGCGATGATATAATTCATCGCCCGTTTTGTGTATATCGAAATATTAAACTCGGCAGACGCATCGGTGCTCAACCCTGATACGTCAATACCAACGTCCCGCAAACCGCGTAAATACGTTAAGTCTTGGCAGACGCACAAACATAGCTGATGTAATTGTTACAAGTGATCTGCCCTTTGGCCATTGGTATATAAATGAAAAAAAGCCCGTAAATACGGGCTTTCGTGTGACTTATTAACGAAAATATTGACGAGTTTTTTTATTTACCATCTCCACTTACCTTGCAAAGCTTATGAGATAGTTTCGGAGGAAAGCTATCCTGTTGATTACAATGCCACAGTTGATCTGGCAAAGCAGGAACAGGCGGACAGCAAGCGCCCTGAACTGAAAAGCGATTTTACTGATCTCAAGGAATGTGACACTATCTGGCTTGCCTTTCCGAATTGGTGGACAGACCTGCCTGTGCCAGTATACACCTTCTTCGAGAAATACGATCTCGCAGGGAAGAATATCTATGTATTCGTGACTCACGAGGGCAGCGGTTTCTCATCGACAGTTAATACTATCAGAGAGCTTGAGCCGGATGCCAAGGTTGTCAAGGCTCTGTCTGTAAGAGGCGGCTCTGTTACAGGCGAGGAAAGCAGCATAAGGGAGTATGTAAAAAAGCAACTGCAAAAATGAGAACAGACCATTTCAGATCATATCAGGCTTTCCGCTTTCAGTAAAGAGGAGCTATAAGAAGATATATAGTAACGCATGGAGCGTCCGTCAGAGTGCGGGCGCTTTTTTCCTATGGGTTGAAAAACAGGAAGATCTGTGATATAATAAATATAAGCAAGCCATTTCCCGAGCGGCAGGAACAAACGAAAGAAGAAGTGACGTATGGAACAGAAACTATCCATAGCATTACAGACGCTTTATTCCACAAGGAGAGATGACCCTCACGCGATAAGAATGATGATACGGTTGCGCGACCCGATCGACCGTTCTGTATTGCGGAAGGCTGTGGATATGACCATGCAGCGTTACCCCTATTTCTGCGTCCGGCTAAGGAAAAAGGGCAGGCAGTATGTATTTGCGGAGAACACTCAGCCTGTCGTTATCAGCGATACCCTTAAGGGTACGGAGCTGAATTCTGAAAGCTCGAACTACCACATGATCGCGTTCTCCGCCGAGGGTGACCGGATAGTTCTGGACCTGTTTCACGGCCTTACAGACGGTATAGGTGCATACGAGGTCATTCGCACGCTGCTTTACTATTATTGCTCAGCCAGATATGATGAGAAGCTGAGCAGAGAGGGCATTCGTCTTGCGGGGGATGTTATCTCTGCCGAGGAATGGGATGATCCTGTTGCAGCAGTGAGAGAATTTCCTGCTCCTCAGCCGTCGGAAATGGCTCCGGCTCTCGATCTGACCGGGGTTCTCCAGCTTCGGAACGACCGCAGTAAAACTGTTTACAGCATAGCCCTCTCCGAGGCGGAGTTCATGAGCTTCAACGCAAAGCATAAGGGCAGCCCGGGGACGATGACAGCGCTGCTGCTGAGCCGTGCTGTTGCAAAATTAAATCCGGATGCGGATGCACCGATCAGGAGCATCCTGTGTGTAAATCAGAGAAAAGCCTTCAGGGCTCCCGCAGCGCACCAAAGCCTTGTGGGATTTTCAATGCTGGAATACGATGATGGATTGCGAAGCCTCCCCATAGACCGGCAGGTGCAGGAATTCCGCAGGAGGGGTTTTGAACAGTCCTGTGACGAAACGATCCTTTCCGGGGCGAAGGCTGCTGTCTCGATCATAGAGATGCTGGAAAATATGGAGACAGATCAGCAGCGCCTTGATGCAATGTCTGCTGCCGATGAAATGCTGAACAGGAACATGACAGCTGTGATAAGCTATGTCGGTAAGGCCGGATTCGGCGATGCGGAGAAGTATATCCGCGATTTCAGAACATGGACACGATGCCCTGACAGGGGTATAATCATTGAGATCTCTGCTGTGAACGGGAGGTTCATCTTTGATATTATCCAGCCTTTTTCCGATCCTGTCTATGTAAACGGCTTTTTGCAGGAGTTGAAAGATAACGGAGTCGCCTACGAGATACAGGATGTTATGAAACTGACCCTTCCGAACATAAAGCTCCTCTGGAGCGAGTGACTCTTCAGCAGCATCCGGAGGATCAGAAAGTGCCCATATATAATGGCACAGGCCTATTGCAATTTGCGGATATATATGCTATACTATAATTATACAGGATACACTCGGCCTGCTCTCATAAGAAGGCTATGTGAATAACTAACAGTATAATAAACTGATCACATTATTGTGAAAGGATATCTCATGATAAAAGAATATTTGCTTCAGAACTGGTCTTTGATACTGGTTTTGGCGGCGTTTGCGATAGCGCTCCGGATCACGGTCTTCTGGGATGAAAAAACGATCAAGCGTATGTATGTTCTGATAATCGGCGTGTATTTGCTCTCTCTTGTCGTATTTGTAGAGTTCAACTGCACAGCGCAGGTCGAATACAGGACCCTACGCAGCATTCTGATGGCGATTAGATACAGTGCGACGCCCTTTATTATTTCGCAGATCATCTATACACTTGTGAAGAAACAGACTTTGTATATCTTCATCCCCTCGATCATACTCACTGTCATCGACTTCGTTTCGATATTTACAGGGATCGTCTTAAGGATAGACGAGAATAACACCTTTTCCCGCGGCCCGCTGGGATATCTGCCTTTCATTGTTGCCGGGGCGTATTGCGCTGCTCTGGTCTATTTCCTTTTCAAAAGATGCAACATGAAATTGATGGAGATCGTTCCCATTGCCTTCCTCAGCCTCGCCCTGCTTTCTGATCTAATCTTCCCATTTGTATTCGGAAGCGATTTCTCCAAGATCTTCTGCTCTACTATCGCCATAGCGCTGTTCGTATATTACGTTTTCGAGATCCTGCAGCAGACAAAAAAAGACTCTCTGACAGGGCTCCTCAACCGGCACGCCTACAATGCAGATATCTGCAAGAATCCTGAGGAGATCACAGCCATGATATCTATTGATATGAACGGACTGAAGGTCATAAACGACACTCAGGGTCATGCTGCCGGAGATGAAGCGCTGGTAACGCTGGCACTTTGCTTTCGCAGAGCGCTGAAAAGCAGACAGTTCGGCTACAGGATAGGCGGTGACGAG
Source organism: Ruminococcus sp. FC2018 (assembly GCF_000621805.1). GTDB lineage: Bacteria > Bacillota > Clostridia > Oscillospirales > Ruminococcaceae > Hominimerdicola. The sequence goes on from NZ_JHXH01000027.1 coordinate 4,273, forward strand.
TTCGTTATTCTTTGCCGGAAAGCCCGGCAAGACGAAATGATGGATCTGATCCGGCGCATCGAGACAAATGTCAGCGAAACAAAATATCATTGCTCTGTAGGATATAGCTATTCACCGGACGGTAAAAAGCCTGTGGATGATATGCTCAAAGAGTCTGATATGATGATGTATGCCATGAAAGAGCGCTTTTATAAAGAGCGAGGAAAAGCAAGCCTCAAAGTCAGGTGAGATAAGCAGCAGAGACCTGACCGGATGTGCTCGTTATAATCCAGAAATACCGGAAAAAAGAACGGTGTATCTCTCCTGCCGAAGGGAGGGTAAGAGATACGCCGTTTTTAGGCTTTGTGCTTATTGATCTTCACCGGGCTGTATTGTCCTGACCCTGAAACAGAAATAAATGATATGGCACAGCCATACCGCCGCAAGGATAACACAGGGCACCCATATGCTCTTCCTTGCCATCATAAAGAAGCCGAAGCCCATAACGGTAATTTGTTTGATAATATTCGGTGATGTATGGGTTCAAGTCCCGTTGGACTGCGTTTTTATTAAAATGTCATCCTCGGTTAAGATATAAAAAAAATTTGACAAAGCAAGAGGCTCAAACGACGCATCTACGTCATTTGAGCCCTTGTCATCTTTTTTGTTAACAGATGATGGTGCAGGTGAAGGGACTTGAACCCACACGTCCTTGCGAACACTAGCACCTGAGGGTGGTGAAACGACAGTGTAAAATTATGATGTAGATAACATAGTTCTACATCATTATATAATAAAGTAAATGAAAAGCACAACTCCATTTGTCAGAAATTTAGACAGGTTGGAGTTGTATTAATTCATTAGATAATTTGTCAAAATAGTCCTAGTCTTTACTGTCATTCGATCTCTTAATATAAAGTGCTGCCCCATTTGAGCGTCTTCGTATATTTCCTGTGCGAGATCTCGATGCGGTCACTCCTGGAAAGAATTCGTCTGCTACATATATCGCAATTTTTTTGCCAAGGAGAGAACGATAGTCTCTGCTCTCGGCAAACGTAGGCGATGCATCAAATATCGAAAACTCTTTATCAAATTCGACCTTTTCAGAAAATGCTCTGAATTCGTCCAGAACCTTTTTGGTTATATCAGATTCAAAGTCCTTGTCGGTCTTGCCATAGCGCTCTGCAAGGAGTTCAATCAACACCGCCGGGCAGGAGATGCCTTTCTGCTGTGCTTCTGTAAGCAATTCAGCATAAAGAGCTTCTGTTAAGCATAACTGTAATTTGATTTTTTTACCCATTAAATTCACCTCACAATAAATAAAGCATATATCAAATGCTTTATTTATATAATATCATGTTACTTCTAATACGTCAAGTGGGGTACCACTGTGCCAGAGCGCTCATTGTGGCTTAGAATCTGTGCTCTTGTTTCAATGCTCACAGCGGCGGGTCGCAGTGAATATGGACAGAATCTGAAGTGTTATAATAAAAAAATGATAAAACCCCTTGACAGCTTTAGGCTGATGTGATATACTAAAGCAAAGTACACAAGCTTTCCGTATGGAATGTGCTTTAGTATTATTGAAGGGAGGTGACGACATGGAAGATATTGATTATGACTTCTTGGAAGACTTTTTGGGGCTTGATGAAGATTGGACGCTCGAAGATTTTTTAGATGCATACAATCCCGACTAAAAAAAGAAAGGAGCTTAAAATATGAGAATAGTATCGTTTAATCTGAATAGCTGGTGTTCAACAGTTCCACTCACTCAGAAACAGAAAATTGAGGAGCTGGCTCAATATATATCCCATAAATATAACGAGCCGGAGATTATAGCTCTGCAGGAGGTTATTGCTGGGCAGAATGAAAAACATCTTAAAACAATACAGGAATTCTTTCCTAATTACAGCATTATCACACCTGCAGGCTTCGATCATCTTACACACTTTAAAAGTTTAATTTGTGTGACATTGGTAAAAAATTCAATTGCATACAAAGTCCTTGAGTTTCCTTGCTGCCTGCCCAATCGGGTTAGCTATGTCAGAATTTTTAACAACAGATTTTTGCCGCAGCTGACTATAATGAATTGCTATATGGTCCAAACGGCGATTCATGGTCATAAACCAAATTGGTATGTAAATAAAAGAATTGAGCTTAGGGAGAAGCTCTTTGATGAGGTTATCAATGCGGTAAATAATACTACTGAGCAGCCATTAATACTGGCTGGTGACTTTCAGGAGAATTTGGATGGGGAGCATACTAAACGGCTTGGAGCAATTTGCGAAGCTGCTGAAACGATTCCTTTCAGAAAGAACTGGAACGCTGAAGGCATCGACCATTTCTTCTTAAATTCCCAGGCATGGTCCAACTTCCTTCCGTTGAGCATCGAGTATGATAAGAAACCCCTAAAGTGGCTCTCAGATCATGGTATTATCACATTAGAGACGATCTGATCATGTTGGTAATTATACACGGGGAGCTTCATAGCATACCCCGATGGGCGGTGCTGATCCAGAAGGATTTCACGTTTATGCGGCGCTATGAGATCGGTGATGAAACTGCTTACAGGAAGCTTGAGTGTGGGGCGGGGTGGTCAGGGTTAATAAGTAGGAAATTTTTCGAGGATGTTTCGGCTGGTCTTTATCCCAACATTTGCAAGGCTGGAAATAAATCACGCGATGGTTATACTGTTCTTTAAGTTGTAGAAACTGAACAGAATTTGTTTATAAAGAAGGGATTGATTTTTTTGCTGCTTGTTAGGAATGGGGAATTAGTTAGTACCCCGAAATGGCAACTGCTTTTAGAGCGTGAGTTCCCCTTTATGAGACAGGATTCGAATAGTGACGGCTCCAATATCTACAGAAAATGGGGCTTTGAATGCGGCGGAGGCTGGTATAAGCTTCTGAGGGCTTGCTGCGAGTCCATTGTTAAA
>NZ_JHXH01000028.1 GCF_000621805.1 Ruminococcus sp. FC2018
TGAACAGTTATTCTATTGTGTGATGTTTAGAAACTAGCGTAGATTCACTGAATTCTTAGTTTGATACAAAGGGAATCTATTCAAATTGTATCCACTTACTTAAATATCTACTAACTAAAACCAACCATTAATCACTTTCAGACATTCTTCTTTTGATAATCCTGTGTCTTTTGAAATGCTGGAAGCTTTTCGTAATAGCGAGTCCTTTGCAATATTATCAATCAAGCAATCATATTCTGCTATTTTTTCTTTCGTCTGCAACACTTCAATCATTCTCATATTATCTTCAATTTGAATTTTGTTATTTAACACACACAATAATTGAGAATTAACAATATCAAGTGCCTGAACTATATGCAATTTCTTATTCAGTATAAGGTGATCAATCATTTTTGTTCTATAACCGCAATTATACAGTTCATCATACAAGCTCATGAAAATTTTATAATTAGATGGAACACCATTATACTTTACAAAGTATCGCTTAAGATACTCATTCAAGATTAAGGTATATGCAGGAAGTAATGCATAAATCATTTCTATCAATAAATCTGATTCAAATAGGTGTGCTACTAGATTGTTTATCAACTTAGATATAAACGACTTCAATCCAATAATCAAATCGTCAGTTGCTTTAAAGTCAAACTGATCATGATTATTAATACAGTCATATACCGAATTAATCCTCATTATATATTGCTGAAACTCTTGAATAAGTTCAGTCTTTTTTATTCCTATTATAATTTCAGCCTTATTCTCTATAGCAGTTAATTGATCCTTTATTGAATTAAGTTTTTTAGAAATGACAACAAATCCGACTATGTTTACAGCAGTATTTACAAGCGACAAACCAGTATTAATGTAAGAAAGAGTGGTCAATGATCTAAACGCAGAATCAAATTTAACTGATAAATTTCGCAAATCCCTACTAATGGTTTTTGAATTTATGTTTGCATTATTCATAATACTTCTTGCGGTATCTATAGAAGTAGCATTATGATTCAGTATACTATTAGCAATTTTGCTTGAATTATCGCCTGGATCTGACACCAGTTTACATTTTGTTATGGAATCAATTTTACCATCTGATCTTCTAGTTACTATTTCAGCGCATTCTTTTTTCGTTATGCTTTTACTAATCGCGCTATTAACAAGCAACGATATTTGTTCCATTTTAGTCATAAATTTAGCCCCTCAATCTACCCGAACTCCTGACTTTTGAATAATCCTGCAAATATATATAGCACTATAGATGTACATAAATTTTAGTACAGAATCAATATCGTCATTGTTATACAACAAATCAATCGGATTTTCCCATAAAACAAAGTCTTTTGCCTTATGCAGTAATTTCTTTTCACACAACCGTTTCTTAAGTTCCTTCGGAATCGTTTTATACTGTAAAAAGAATTTTCTTACATTTCCAAAGGCACTTTTACCAAAGACAAAATCAGAAATATCATTTTTCGAATAGTCCGTAGGGTTATTAAAATGATCATCTGTACGATTCAAAAACAAAACAAATATATTTACAATATCATCAATCAAATCCCAACTAAGTGTCTTATTCTGATTATACATGTCTATAGCATATTTTTTATATTTTTCTGCTCTTGAGTTGCTGGTACACTGAAAAACATCGCTATTCATATAGTTCATCGCCAAAGACAAATAGTCTAGTATGGTTTCAATTCCCACCTTTTCTATTTTCTTCTCTTTGTTTCTATAATACATGCGCGCTTTACTACTAGCGCTACACCAACTCAGTGAATTTAGCTTTTCCTTTAAATCAATATCTCGTACCAAGTCTTTAGAAATATTACTGAAGTTTAACACATCATAAATATTGTCTATCAACAATCTAACAGATTGCTCACTTAGGGAATCAATCAGTTTATCGAAATCACTCATAACAATATCACCTTTAGCTAAACTTGTTATTACAACTACATCATTTGATACAAATCAATTAAACTAACACCGTGGATTACTTATGATATCCTATTTTAGCCAGAAATCTGCTCTTTGATAAGCGAGCTGTTTCTTGTTCAGCTTTGTGAGCAGTTCGGTGTTTGTTGCCGCTATCTGTGCGTACTTTGCCGCCTGTGCAGTGTTGATAACCGTGCGCTTTGCATTTTCAAGTATCTGCTGATTTGTCTGCTGTATATTTGCAAGTTTAGCATTTGCCTGCTGTTGTTCAATAACCATTTTTCCTTGAACAGCAATTACCTGTTCCAACCTTTGTTTTATAGATTCAAGGTTTGCCTGCATAAGCGCTTCGGCAAGGCTCTGATTTGAGGTCGAAAGATAATCATAGAGATAATAAACGCCCTCTATCGTTCTAAACTGCAAAGGAATGATATTGGCATTGTAAGCATTCTTGAGTATTTCTCTTGTGTATTGTTCCTCTGATAGTATTTCTGTAGTTATCGCACTTGTTTCTTCTTTCCATTTATTATACTCTGACTCATACTTTTCTTTTGTTGCTAACGCTGATGCTTCTGAGCTGTTTAAATCTTCTCGCTTTTTAATATAGCGGTTCTTTCCCTCCTTCTTCTCATTCTTATACTTTACTATATCGCTTATTCCTAACAGAAAAAATGGAGTAGTAGGCAAATAACCCGCAGGATTTAACTCCATATTTGACGAACTAATACAAGCATAGGTAATTAGTGCAATTGAAATAACTCCTAAAGCAATCATTACAATAGCACCATTTCTATACTTTTTTACCTTTTCGCTCAATAAGAAGCTGTTTTCCGATTGATTGTTTATATCATCTGCTTTCTTTTTGATTTTATTATAATCAGCCTGAACTTGTCCAACATTCTTACGCATTTCAGCGTCTTTATTGTCCAGCTTTTCCCTCTCTTTTTTTGATTCAAAAAGCATGGTTTCCATTGTTCTTAAGTCGTTAAGATGTATTAACAAAGCCTGCCGTTCAATTTCATCCTGTCGAGCTTTATGCGGCGCCGACTGAGCCGTAACAGGTGCCTCAACCTTTGGCTGCGGTGCGTTGACTTTTGCTCTTATAGCTTCAATATCGTATTCCATACCGCAGTTCTGGCACACGCCGCCCTGACTGCCCTGCATTTTGATGTTTCCACCGCATATATCGCATATAAAATTGGCCATTTTTTCGATCTCCTTGAACAAATTCAACAAAAATCAAAGCGCATTGTGCCCTTTTCTGTAATTATATCACAAATTAGAAACAATGTCAAGAAATCGACTTATTCAACTCTTTACTATTTATGAAAGAACAGACTCGGAGTTTCCTCTGAGTCTGTTCTTGTGCTTTGTTTATGAATATTCCGCATAAAAACGAGCGTTAAAACCGCACGAATTGTGCATACAAAACGCTTAAACCGTGCATGCTCGCCGCACCATTGTGCATA
>NZ_JHXH01000029.1 GCF_000621805.1 Ruminococcus sp. FC2018
TAAGAACTTCAAAGCAGCTCTCTCATCACGCCGCCTGATATCTGCCTATCCAAGATTTTGGGTATTTTATGACTGCACATTTCTTGACAAGTCCAAAATACAAGCTGCGGTATGTGCTCAACAGCCGTGAGGATTTTGACATTGTAGCTATGCTGCACAAGCGTGGTCTGTTTCACAGGTTTAAAGACTTTGACCGTGCAGCAAAATTCTATCAGCTTGTAAGATTCAGCTATGCAAGCGGTCTTGACAGCTTCGGCAGCCAGCCGCACTCCCTGTGGTCGGACTTTCCGATGATAGATCTCGCTGCAAGGAGACTGCAGAAAGTGGTGATCGAAAACAAAGACTTTGAAAAGCTCATCAGGCAGTATGACCGCCCTGTGAGCTTTTTCTATTGTGATCCGCCATATTTCAATACCGAAAGCTACTACAAGGATGTAGGCTTTACAAGGCAGGATCACCTAAGGCTCAGGGATTCACTTGTAGCTATCAAGGGTAAGTTCCTTGTTTCATACAACGACTGCCCTGAGATAAGAGAGATATGGGATCAGCCGGGCATACGCATAGAAGCCATAACACGCATAAACAATCTCGCACAGAGATATGAAGGCGGCAGCGTGTACCCCGAGGTCTTTATCTCAAATTACGATACGAAAGAACGACAAAATATGACCAGACAGCTCAATCTGTTTGATGACTTTACTGAAGGAGGACTTTACTATGAACGATAAGATAATACTTGCACAGAACATAAAAGGCACAGGAAAGGCTACATTTGAGGGACTTTATGATATTGACGATGATCCCGTTACTGTTGTAGTTGACAAGAATGATGACGGTGTATACATCGTTATCTACAAGGACATAGACGATGAGGATGAATACGATGACGAAGATGAGGACTATGATGACATAGATTCGTGCAGCATCTGCGAAGATTGTCTTCGTGAAGAGTGTTCCAAGCACGATAACTGCGATGACTGCCCGATAAGCCATTGCTGTGAATCAATGTTTGAAAATGATGATTAAAGGGGGGTGATGAAAATGTGCTTGACAAAAGTTCACTGTGAGAATCATAAAGAGCCGCAGGACTACAAAGGAAAACTGCTGATCATTAAGCCGCAGGTGCTTGAGCCGCCGTTTCGGCAGAAGGAGGCTCAGTATTTCTTTGCACAAAACGGCTTCGGGTGTGATCCGAACAGTCTCGGTACTGCTGTGTTCGGACATTTCCTTGCAAACGGTCAAAAAGCAAGGCTTGAGCGCTCCGACTTTCTTGGTATAGCCGATAAGTCGCAGCTTCCAATCTGGGCAGCCAACCGACTTGAACTGCTCGAAAAGCCGAGTATGAAGATAAGGGTGTTTCAACTCAAGGAAGCAAGTCCTCTGACCTTTATGAACTTTGAGGAGAGCAGCTTGTCAGCAGCCCACAGGATACGCTCGTCTGTGCCCTCTGTGAAAACGATGGTCTTTTTGCTTGCTTTCAGATTGTCGATAAGCTTATCAAACATTCCCATTTTGATATACCTCCAAATTTAAAAATCTTACCCAATTATTATTCCACACCCGCATGCATTTTTCAAGAGCGAGATTGTAAAAATAATGCGCGCCGCTTCCGCCAAAACAGCGCACATTTTGTTAGCCATATCAATAAAGTGCCGTCATTACCCAGTCGTCGTCCTCCAGCTCGTACGGCGTGCGGCAGTAGGGACACTCCTTCACATTGTACGCATCAAAGCTTGCGCCGCACGACGGACAGCTTACCGCCCTCATCGAAAAACCAAGCTCGGTAGCCTTTTTCAGCCGCTTTCTCATACTCATACGGAACTTGTCGCACTTGAGTACTATCTTGCCCTTTTTGTTGAAATGCAGACAGTCAAGAAACAGCGTGGTCTGAACCTCGCACACATCGCCGTTTATCTCGCAGCTGTTGACATTGAGGTTGTATATATCCGCCTCGATTATATCAGCCGCTTTTTCGGGGCACTCACACTTGCAGCAGGCAAGCTGTGTCGGGTCGCTGCTGTAAACAGCCATACGAAACAGCGCTATCGCTTTGTCGCGGAAATACTCGCCCGAAAATTCGGGGTCGTGCTTTTTTATCTTGTTAAGGCGGTAAAGCGTCGTTACCGTTCCGCTGCCGCCCCTTGCAGTCTTGCCTATAAGAACGAAAGTCTCAAACAGCTTTTTCATACAAAACAGAATAAAGCCGACAATACCGCCTGCAAAGAAAGCGGCTATAATTCTCATCACTAATTGGTCGCCGAGGATAAAAGACATTATTATCAGCGGGATAATGCACGCCGCCATAAATATTGCAGCCTCACGTTTATTCTTATTATAGCGATCTGTCCTGTCCTCATGCCTTGTGATAAAAAAGTTGCTGACCTTGGGGTAAAGCTCGCTCATAACAAACTTTGTACCGCAGTATTCGCATCCGTCTTCAAGCTCACCCAGCGTCGACGCCGCACCGCAGTGCGGACAGCACAGCGGCATACTCTTGTCGGGCTGCGTGCCGCCCTTTAAGTCCTGTATCACCGCAGTAAGACCTATCTCATTGGTGTCCTTGTACGCCTGATACTGCTTGCTGCCTATGCTTCTTGTCATGTTCAGATTTCCGCTGACTATGCTGTTGGCAAACACCCTGTCGCTGTAAGAAATGCCCACCGCGTTGTTCTTGTCCGTGCCCGACGACCCTTTCATTGCGCACTGCATACCAAGCCCCAGCGAGTTCATCTTCTGCTTTTGCAGCTCCAGCGCAAAGCGCAAGTCCTGACTTGCAAGCTGCGGCATCTCACCGCCGCCGTACCAGCCCGAAAGCTGCTGTACGAACTGTTTGTACGCCTCGGCAGGCACAGGTGCGCCCGTAAATTCCATATCAAGTATCTTCATTAGTTCTTCACCTTTTCATTTGTGTTTTTTCGTGTTTGACAGAATTCTGTTTAATTATACCACACAGCATTTCGTTTTTCAATACCTGTTATAAAAAAGGTGACATTTGAGTATGTCGGGGACGATAAACAGTCAGAGATGATCATCAGGACACTTATTAAAGACTATATGGAAT
>NZ_JHXH01000030.1 GCF_000621805.1 Ruminococcus sp. FC2018
ATCCTTGCGATGAGCTGTGAACGCTGGCTTTTCTCGGTCGGTGTAAGCGGTCTGCCGCTGACCTGATCAAGCGCAGCAGTGTTCTCGCCGTCCTTGGTGATCTCGTACTCGTAAGCCTTCTGCGTAACCGCTGAGATCAGGCTGACTCTCGCTCCTACTGCAAAATTCTTTATCGCTGTTTTGTTCATAGTTTGCTCCCTTGGGTATTGTTGGTGTCAATTTTCTGCTTAGGCATTTCCTTCTCCCACATTTCTTAATACATAATACTTCTGTTCACTATCAACTGTGGATATCCAATCCAGTATAGTTTGTTGTTTGATAATAATTCGAGCTGTGATAGCTCCTCTACTATCTTTATCTTCAAACATTACATAATTGTTATCGAAGAAATATGTATTACTATGAGCAAAGGCATTTCTTATATGCGTTAGTACACTTTCTGCTTCGCCAACTCTCGCCTTAGGTGGTTCTTCATCAGCAATTGAAAAAGGTGTTAAACATACTATTTTGGGTACACCTACTTCAATAGCTTTATTATGCTTATTATCACCTTTTCCCTCTGTAATGTCCAAATCGTAATTTATCAAAGACTGATTGATAGAATTCGCAAGAAGGATTTTACAGTTTTCAGGATTAACCTCTGCAACTTTCAGCATCTCTTTCCACGGAAATTGTGTTTTACCATAATCCGAAATTCGTCTTTTTTGCGATACACTTTCAGCTACCGACTTTGTAACATAGAAATCCCATATTATTTTGATTTGTTCATCGGTAAAATCAGTTTCATTTATTGATTTTTTATAGCCCTGTACCTCAACTCTCAAGTAAAACTCCTCCTCACACCAACGGGTGCCCCTCAAAATCCCAGCTTGTTTCAAAGCTGTCCCAATCATTTTTTGATAGAGAAATGTTTTCTTTTACAAGTTCATCAACTACATCTTTTTGTTTATCGTCAAATATAATCGGTAAACTTGCGATATGTCCAACCTCATAATTCAAAGTTGGTGAAATAGCATTAACAATTGCAAGCGTCACCTTACTATTACAAAATCCTTCAAGATAGAACAATTGATTATCAGATGCAAAAACACTTGTACCAGCAACATCAAAAATATGACCTTTCGGTTTATATCTAAATGCAATAGAACCACTTGAAATTTTAGACCATGTAATACTTTGCTTAAAATAGCAATCTACGTTTTGAGGTCTTGATCTCAGTTTTCCTTTTTCATCTTTAAAGTTTCTAATCTCAAATCCGTCATTTTCCCAATTGACAACAACATCGTTGTTGCCATACCATTTTCGGAAATCTCCGCCTTTATTGTATGGGAACCATCTAACTTTTGTTTCTAATGCTTCTTGTCTATTTGTAGCATTAAAGCATATATTCATAATTGGCGTTTCAAACCAAAGTCTTGTAAACTCATCATTGCAACCTGTTTGTAAACCAACTTTCGGATTTGCAATATTCCCTAACTTCTCATTCTCAAACGCCCTAACAAAATTCTCACTCACCCAATAAGCCACCGGCATACCCGGAATCTTGGAGAAGTTTTCTTGTTTGGCTTCATAATACAGTTGCAAAGACTTGCCGGATAATTCTTCTTGCTCTAAAGATTCATTCTTAGTGTCATAGGTTGAGAAATCGTATTTTACAGTTTTATCGCCCTTTGACATCAAGTACAATTTAGCTATATCATCAGGGTCGATATACTGGAAAGTTCTTTCGTGCAGTCTGAAATAACAACCATAGTAATCTGAAATTTTATTTTTATTGATAACAAAAGCAGTCGAACCAAAATCAATTCCAAATATACCTCTGCCCATATGTACCAAACTCGAAATTATGTTATTTACAACTATTTTTGACCTCAGTTTTTCAAATGATGACAGGAAAAGCAGTGACGGTTGTGTTATCATAGCATAAAAGCCGTTCTGCTTTACGAGCCGTCCGCACTTTTCAATAAAGCACGCAAACAGGTCGCTCTTGCTGTCCGGAAAATACTTCTTCACATACCCCGACAACGTGCTGTTCATTCCCGAGCCGCCCATATACGGCGGATTGGTGCACACCACATCGTACCGCTGCGAAAGTATCTTGTAAAGCTGCATCATTCGCTCAAGCTGCTGTGCGTT
>NZ_JHXH01000031.1 GCF_000621805.1 Ruminococcus sp. FC2018
GAGCCGCCCATATACGGCGGATTGGTGCACACCACATCGTACCGCTGCGAAAGTATCTTGTAAAGCTGCATCATTCGCTCAAGCTGCTGTGCGTTGAACCCGATCACCCCGTGAAACTCGTCGATCGCCTCGTCAAGTCCCTGTATTTCCTGCACGTCTATCAGCGAGCCGTAGGTGTCGCAGTTCTCAAACTGCCCTGCAAGCTGCGCTATCTCCCCCGTCAGCATATCTGTGCTGAATCTGCCGATGTCCTGAAAATTCGCAAGATTCGGCGTGCAGGCACCCTCTGCCGACAGACTCAGCAGCCTGCGGTTGTACTGCCTTGCTTTCATCATCAGCGAGAAATACGCCAGCTGATACGCACGGCGGTCAATGTCCAGCCCGTACAGGTTCTTTGTGATTATACTAACCGCTGCATCACGCTCGCTCCAGCCCTGCTGCGTGTAAATGCTCATCAGCAGGTCAAACGCATACACGAGGATATGCCCCGACCCCATACACGGGTCAAGGAACTTGATCTGCTCGGGCTTTATCTGCGCATACTCCGCCCGCAGCTTTTCAAGCTCTGCCTTTACAGATTCCTCCTGCTGTGCTTCTTCAAGATAGTATTTCCAGTCGGCAGAATCAATCTTGCCGTGACCCTCTGCCCACAGCCGACCGAGGGAGTTTTCCACCATATACCGAACTATCCAGTCGGGAGTGAAAAGCTGTGTTGCCGCTGGTATGTCGTCCTTACTGATCTTGATATTCTTTTTCAGATTTGCAAAAACCTTGTCCTTGGGCTCGCTGTTGTAATACTGATACAGCCACCCGATGATCTGCACCTGATCCTGCCAATCCTGCTGCGGAATATCCTTTACCATTCGTGCAATTACGCTGTCCTCACGCAGCAGATTTCTCGGGAACAAAAGCTCCGTCCAGCCGCCTATCTGCTCAAAAAGCTCGGGCAGCCCCTTATTCAGAGCATTGCACTGCGCTATCAGCAGATACTTGTAAAGCGTTTCGTTATCCTGTGCATCTATCAGATCAACTATGTACGACTTATCAAGCCCTTCGATCTCAACATCGAGAGCCTGCGAAAGTATTTCCGGTTTGAACTCATCGCTTTCGTTCGAGAAAACCTTTATCCTCGTTGGCAGGTAGCCATTGACCTCCATGTAACGCAGAGCTGTGAACCTGTTGAACCAGGTGTACGCAGCCTCCTCCATCACATTGTCAAAGCCCTTTTCGTTTATCCTTGCGATGAGCTGTGAACGCTGGCTTTTCTCGGTCGGTGTAAGCGGTCTGCCGCTGACCTGATCAAGCGCAGCAGTGTTCTCGCCGTCCTT
>NZ_JHXH01000032.1 GCF_000621805.1 Ruminococcus sp. FC2018
CAAGTCTGCGACCTGTACGGAGAGTGCGGTTGCGGACTGAGGACTAAGTGTATCGTCAAGAACAACGATCTCGGTATCCATATCGCCCAGCAAAAACGGGAAGTCGTTTTTGCCGAACCTCAGATACACAAAAAGCATAGCGCAAACAAGCGTCAGTATCGGAGCAGCGACAAATCCCGCCCACAGACCGTTTATGCCGAAAACGGCAGATCCGAGTATCGGCAGGAGAATATATAACAAACCGTTCTGAAAGCACGCTATGCAGGTCGCCATACCTATGCGGTCGATCAGCATATAGTAAGAAGTGGTGAGCGACACCATACTGCAGAACACAAATCCGAGACAGACTATCCGAATGGCTGTTATCGACGAAGTGAGCGACGCTCCCTCGGTAACTCCGAACAGTGCGCAGAACTGCTTTGCAAAGATCATGATCAGCGAGGTCGCCACAGCGCCTTCTATGATCGCAGCTTTGATTCCTGCCCTCGTAACTCTTTTTATGAGCCTGTGATTCTTTTCTCCGTAATAAGTGCCAACAAGCGGCTGCATCGCCATTCCTACGCCGTCAAGAACGACACCAAACTCTATCAGGCTGACGACCACGGCAAGCGCAATCAAGCCTGAATTGCCGTAGCTGCGTGAAATGAAACCTATCATTACATAGTCCATCAAGCCCCAGCAGATATATACCGAGGAATCCACGATGCTGTACCTCGATGTAAGCAGAAAATCCTTAAAGGACAGGTGCCACACAAAATGCAGTGTGTTGTTCTTGCGGAAAAAGTGCCACAGGCAGGTGAGGATACCGAGACCGTTGCCTATTACCGAGCCTAAGATGATACCCGTCATTCCGAAGAATTTTGTCAGAATGATCGAGCAGATGATGTTTCCGCCTATCTGGAAGCCGTAACAGATGTTGTTGCAAAGCTCGTCTCCGTCACTGTAGACCATCTGCTCAAGATAGAATATCACAATGGTCAGAAAAGCGTTGATAGGTACGAGTCGGTAATACTTGGTCGCCTGTTCCAGAGTTTCTCCCGTGATGCCGCTCACGCTGAAATAGGCGTTTTGGAACACAAGAATCAAAAGCGCGGAGATCAGTCCGAGACCAATGCTGATTATGAGCCCCTGCCCGAATATCTCGTCGGCACGGCGTTTTCTCATAGCTCCGACCTCTCGTGTGAAAACAATGCCTACGCCTGTTGAGGCGAGATCCCC
>NZ_JHXH01000033.1 GCF_000621805.1 Ruminococcus sp. FC2018
TTTGTGAGTGTCAGTGTAGCACCTTCAAGCTCTTCTTTGCCTGTAACGTCTTTCTTGTTGATCGTTACGACGGTCTTTGGCTTAATAGCGTCGCAGATAGTCAGGTATGCATCGAGAGAGTCTTTGTCCTGCTTAAGAACTGCATAACCATCTGCCAGAGTACTGTCACTTACAAAATCAGGCTTGGTGTTATTGGATGTAACGGTTACCTTGCCGTTTTCGTCAACAGTAAAGTTAACTGTTGAGCTGAGAACTTTATACTTGATGTTGTTGCTTACAACTTCGTCGCCGGACTCTTCAAGGATATAATTGCCCTTTTCAAGCTGGAACGACAATGTAGATCCGTTGGATGTCCATGGGTTATCCACGCCGGAGATCTGTACCTTATCGCCCTTGGTGCCGTCAGATTTAGCATTGTAAAGAGTAATAACTGCGTCTTTGACTTCGTTAGCACCGGTTATATCCTTCTTGCTCAGATGGATGTATACCTTTGAATACTGTGCATCACAAACTGTGAAGGTAGTTCCGCTGTATACTACGCCGCCATTGTCCTGATCAACCTTATCCTTTGAATCAACTGTATTTGTTGTTGAGGTGATCTGTCCGTTCTCGATGGTGAATGTAACTGCACTTGGGATCACATTATACTTGTTGCCCTGTGCATCAACGATGTCCTTACCATCTACAGGCTCCTCAGTAAGGGTATAGGTGCCGTCTTCAAGCTCAACTTCAAAGCTGGTTTTTGTTTTGGTGGTAGTAACTTCGCCCTTGACAACGTTATTGGAATCTACTATCTTCAGGTGTGCATTTTCAATAACTGCCTCACCTGTTACGGCTGTCTTGTCTACCTTTACTGTCAGCTTATCAGGAACTACGACCTTCTTTGCATCACAGATCTCGATGGTCGTACCTTTCTGATAGAAGTAACCTGCGGTTGCATTGCTGTCATAAGTGGACTTTGCATCATCACCTGTGGTGACAACTCCGTTGTTTACCTCAAAGGTGAGAGTTGTTTTGATTACATCGTACTCGTTATTGTCTTTATCAACTACAGTTGTACCTGTTTCCTTAAGAACATACTTGCCGTTTGGAAGTGAAAGCTCGAATACGGATCCTGCGTCCTTGCTGGATACTGCTTC